>JADJKL010000001.1 GCA_016706055.1 Chitinophagaceae bacterium
AAGACAAACTATATGCTATCTTTCGAGATATAATCGTACCGAATATACATATCAACAAATATTCAAACAACTATTATTAAACCCTACTATTCCAAACAGTCATTAAACAATCAAACGTATGAGAAAAAATTTTGCATTAGCAATCGTTACAGCAATCTGCATCTTCTTTGCAGCCTGCAGCAGCAAAGAGACAGCCTCCTCCATTGCACAAAAATGGTGCGACCTTAATGGGAAGGTATTTAAAGCCGAAGAAGGTCCAGCGAAAGAAACGGCCAAAGCTGCCCGTAAAGACTTTGAAAAAAAGATGGAAGAGAAGTATAAAGACGATAAATTATTTATGGACGAAGTAGGTAAAGAAGTAGAAAAATGCGAAGATGCATCCGAAGGAAGAAAATAAATATAATTATTAAATGGCTGGCGGTTTTACCTGCTTATTGAATTCCTTCTGGCAAAGGCTGACTAACCGATAGCTATAGACTGCTATATTTTGTTTTTGTCTGCAGATTATTCCATTTCACCGAAAAAAGACAGAATTAAAGATGAAAACAGGGAAAATTGCCTTCAATAATCTTACAAATCTGAATAAAATTGTATCGTACATAATTAAATACCAACACATTCTCCCGTAAATTTGCCGAAAACACTATAAACCAACTGTGTTAGAATAAAATATTGAAAAAAAAATTACCTTCCGACATTATCACACCAAAACAAAACAACATGAAAAAAGCTCTTTTAGTATTTTCTGCTTTGTTGCTTATAACAGCTACAAATGCGCAGAAAGATGAGATGATGACCAAGCCACATGTTACTGCCGGTTTTACCGGAGCGGTAAACATGGCTAGATTTAATGTGAAACCTACAGGCTCCTCAAGTCTTGATTACAAGTTTGATGCAGATGGACTTTTCGGTTTTTGGATTAATGTTCCAATAAGCGAAAGGTTGTCATTCGAACCTCAGTTCAATTTCGTTACAAACAGAATGAAACCTGCAAGCGGCTCTTCGTTTAGCGATTTTGACGGTAAGATCAACTATTTCAGTGTTCCTTTACTCTTGAAATTTCATGCTGGGAAATACATCGCATTCCCGGTTGGTATACAAGTAGATTTTAGAAATGCAGTTAAGGACAATAATGGTGCATTTACAAAAAATAATGTATTAGGACACAGTATTGGTGCCACTGCTGGTATCGAGATTTTTCCAAAATCAAGATTATCCGTTTTTGGTCGCTTTGTTTATGGGTTAAGCACAGTAAACTATATTGCTAGTGCCTCAAGGCCATATGAATTAAAAAATCAAAACATTTATGGTGGTATAAAAGTGAAGTTGTTTGACTTTACAAAAAAGAAAGTGATTCCTCCGCCTCCACCACCGCCACCAAAAGATACAGATGGAGATGGTATTATAGACAGTCTTGACAAATGCCCTACAGTTCCAGGTATTGCAAAATATCAGGGTTGTCCAATTCCTGATACTGATAAAGATGGTATTAATGATGAAGATAAATGCCCTACAGTTCCAGGTATTGCAAAATATCAGGGTTGTCCAATTCCTGATACCGATAAAGACGGCATCAATGATGAAAATGATAAATGTCCAACTGTTCCAGGTGTTCCAGAATATCAAGGCTGCCCAGTACCAGACAGAGATAAAGATGGTATTCCTGATGATAAAGATAAATGCCCTGATGTACCAGGCGTAGCTTCACAACAAGGCTGTCCTGAAATTACTGAAGAAGTAATTAAAAGGGTAGATTATGCTGCACAGAAAGTATTCTTTAATACAAACAGCACTAAGCTTCGTCCTGCATCACTAGTTGCACTTAATGATGTTATCACAATTTTAAATGAGAATACAAGTGCTCAACTTAAAATTGATGGTCATACAGATAGTGACGGTAGCGATGAATTCAATATGAAACTTAGCGATGGCCGTGCAGCATCAGTTAAAGCTTACCTGGTAAGTAAAGGCATTGATGAAAGCAGATTAATAAGTGAAGGTTTTGGCGAAAGCATGCCAATTGCTGACAATAAAACAGCAGCGGGTAAACAACAAAACCGTCGTGTTGTAATGAAATTATTCTATTAAGAAATAGATAAATAAAAAAGTCAACGTTCTGTCCTTTGGGCAGAACGTTTTTTTTTGTATACAACTAAATATTTCCACTTTTCATCTGAAATATATTTTATACTATATACCTAAAATACCGTGAGCCGGGTATTCTAATAAAAAAATAGATTAATACTTTCACTAAAATATAAATGTCATGAACAGAAGAAATTTTCTAGCAAAATCAGCCGCAATGTCTGTCGCCCTTGCCGGTCTGCCACTAGCAAAAAAGAAGAAAGAGCAAAACGTACTTGCACATTATTATGTAAAGATGGATTATCAATATCCCGGGAAAAGTACCATTCTAAATTCATTCAAGCTTTCGCTGTATCATGATGTTATCTCAAATTTCAATAACGCATCAGCAGTTGATAAAATAATAACCCTATCATGTAATTATTATGGTAACACAGAAAAATCAAAATCATTACCTGCATTTGAATACAAATTTGATATTACTACTGCAACAAAAAGACAAGGATGACAGTAATATCTGGATATTAAAAACAACAGGTGCAAAAAAAATAACCGGCGATGTAGAATGGCCTGATGCTCTCCCTAAAAATCCTACTATAAAAATTACCCGTGGCGTAAGTGTAGAGTTGCTGAATGCCAAAGGTGAAAAGTTTGTAAAAATGAATTATGTTTCGCCAACTGAAAGCGATGATGATGACATGTATTGCTTTATCACTACTGCCTGCGTAACCGAAAGAAAAATGGCAGACCAATGTGATGAATTAAATACGCTTCGATCTCTAAGGGAAAATTATATGCGTAACACACAACAAGGAAAAGAATTATTAAAGGAATATGATGTGCTTGGGCCTTCAGTTGTTACAGCTATTGCAGCATGTGAAAATAGATCAGACATTTACGATTATTTATACCAGCATATGATTATGCCCTCCGTAGCAATGATCAAGAAAGGAAATTACCAGGAAGCAGTGGACTGGTATCATGGATTTACAGTTAAATTGAAAGAAAACTATTCCTGATAATTTATCTATGTTAATTTAAGCAATAAGGCAATCTTTAAAAGATTGCCTTATTGCTTTTACAAGAGTGAGACTATTATTAACCATTTATTCAAAATGTAATCTCCTCTTAAACAATACTTTCAATATACAAATGATTCACTAATTTCAGTAATCTAAACAATTGGGGAAAGTGAAAACGATCGAACTGCTATATCTTAAAATAAGGGCTTATTTCCCCTGTATATTACTAGCATTAACTGTAGTCTTCAGTTCGAATTATTCGAATGCTCAAAGTTGTCCATCTAACATAGATTTCGAATCAGGCACATTTACTGGCTGGCGATGTTATATAGGAGGAGCCTCTGTCGTCAATAACCGTAATGTAATTTCGTTAACAGAGGTGGGGCCTACTTCAGGCAGGCATACTATCTTACCTCTCACATATCCTGGCGAACTTGATCCCTATGGAGGCTTTCCTATCAATTGCCCCAATGGTAGCGGATATTCTATTAGGCTAGGAAATGACCTAGCGGAAACAGAAGCAGAAGGCCTTTCGTATGAATTCACAATACCAGCAAATCAAAATGAGTATACGCTGATCTATAATTATGCAGTTGTATTTGAAGACCCAAATCATGAGATTTATCAGCAACCCAGAATGGAGATTGAAGTACTCAATATTACAGACAATGATGTTATCGGCTGCTCTTCTTTTGCTTTTATACCATTGGGATCTGGTCTACCCGGTTTCTTTGAGTCTCCTATTACAATAAGCACTGCTCCTATCTGGTGCAAAGACTGGACAGCCGTCTCTGTTAATTTAGATGGACTCGCCGGTAAAAAAATCCGCCTCTTTTTTAAAACAGCCGATTGCACTTTCAGGCGACATTTTGGATATGCCTATATAGATGTAAACTCAGAATGTAATAGTGAATTCGTTGGAGCCACTTATTGTCCGGATGATACTGCCGTTGTTGTAAATGCACCATTCGGCTATGAAAGCTACAAGTGGTTCAATAATTCATTTACACAAGTACTCGGCAATCAACAAACTATCCGGTTTGAACCACCACCGCCTACAGGCACCCGTATTGCTGTGGAAATGACACCTTATCTTGGTTATGGATGTTTGGATACGTTATATGCTGTTTTGATTGATACACTTACTACAGTTGCTAATGCAGGAAATGATACTGTTTCTTGTAACAACAATCCGGTGCAAATAGGTGTGAAGCCAAAACCCGGGTTAGTGTATAAATGGACTCCCACAGCCGGATTAAGTAATCCGGAAATTTCTAATCCTTTCGCAAGCCCTGCCTCCAATACAAACTATACCCTTGAAGTAAGAAGTATTGGCGGAGGTTGTCTAAAAACGGATGATATTCTTGTTAAACAATCTGGAATCGACAGTACACTGCAATTAAATGGTAAGCTAATCTTCTGCGAGGGCTTTGGAGATAGTTGTGTATTATCAGTACCGCCTGAAGCAAGCATTCAGTGGTTCAAAAATAATATTGCTATTCCGGGAGCAAACCAACCGACTTATAAAGTTTTAAAACCCGGCGATTATTATGCACTACTGATAAACAACGATGGTTGTCAGCTGACATCTTCACCAAAAAAAGTAATTATAGATAATGCCGCCGCCGCCATCACCTACCCTTTGGCATACGCAGTTACTGGCTTACCATTGCAATTGAATGCGAGAACCATTGGTAGCACTGCGGCTTGGGATCCACCTCTTTATTTAGATAATGCCAATAGCTATTCGCCGGTATTTACCAGTACTACCAATCAATCCTATACTATCGAATTAACAACCAATACTGGCTGCATCACCATCGACAAGCAGAATGTACAAATCGTTCCGTTTATAGAAATTCATGTGCCAACTGCATTCACTCCTAATAATGATGGCTTAAATGATTTTTTACGACCTGCTTTAAGAGGAATTAAAGAACTCAGGTATTTCAAAGTCTTTAACCGTTGGGGACAGCTTTTGTACGAGTCAAAAAATGAGAACCCTGGATGGAATGGTAGCATAAATGGTATCCAACAATCATCGCAAACATTTGTATGGACAGCCGAAGGTGTTGGCGTAGACAATAAAACATACTTCAGAAAAGGCACTGTAACGCTACTCCGATAATAGTATAAATAAAGATTACTTTTTTGCAAATGCTCCAAAGTGCCAGAGAATGCCCGAAGGATCATGGAGAAAACATTCACGGCCCCAATCATGATTACTTATAGGAATTAATCGTACACCTTCATATTTGGCAGAAAGGTTAAGTGCTTCCAATTTGTCCCAGTATTCGTCTACATCTGCTACTTCTACAAATACCATTGTGTTATCCACCCAATCCTTTACATAAGCATCCTGCAAGTAAAATCCAATTGCATCCGTTGTAAACAACGACATATTATCAAACAATACTATTTCTGTAAACCCAAGGTCATGGTAGAATCTTCGTGATAGATCAAAATCTTTTGCCCCTATGAACGGACGAATAGATACAGCATTATGTTCCATGTATTATTTTATTTAAAATTTAAGTTCTTCAACCGATTCGCATTTATTCCTTCTTCAGAAAATAGAAATTCATGGGTCTCGAAACGATAAAGCCAATCCGTTTATAAAGTGTAATAGCTCTTTCATTATTATCTCTTACATGCAAGAAAGGTTGTTGTCCTTGTTGTAATATGAGTCGTACCTGATGCAGCAATAAACGATAGGCATAACCCTTACCAGTATAATCCGGCAATGTGCATACTGCACTTACCTCTGTAAAATTTTCAACATGCAGCCGTTGACCTGTCATAGCTACCAGCTTTTCATCCTCAAAAATTCCATAGTAATATCCAAAATCAATTGTTCTTTTCCAAATGGCCCTGGTTTGGTAACGGCGGTCAGAGAAATCATCTGATCAATATGCGTTTCATTTAATGGAATCACATTGCGAAAATCCTCTTCAATATCATTTCCCCTTTCATATACAAATTGCAATCCTTTTATTTCATGTTGCACTTGCCAGCCTTTTGGCGGTGTAATAGTATCTGTTGTTGCATATAAAATTCTGCGACCAACGGGAAGTGCCGCATGCAGTTCTGCAAAACCATTTACATTATTTTCGTCAAATCCAACAAAAGGCGACACCTCTTCATTAAAATACTTTACTTTATCACTACCAACGTTAAAGTGCCTATCGCCGGTAAGTAATGCATTATAAACAGGGTTCTGTAATAAATTTTTCACCGGATAAAGATATTATTTTTGAATTTTAAAATAGTCAAACAAAAATAACAAGTTGGCCAGCAGTTAATATAATAGTTGAGGCCCATGTATAGAAAGATTTTTTTATCTTAGTAAAAACCTTGTTATGATTTTCATCTACATCTTCATTATTCTTCTTGCCGCCTTTCCCGTAGTGCTTACGATTTGGAGAATGCGCCGGGCTGCAATGGTTAAAAAGAATGGCATCCATACAGATGCTGTTGTTACAAAAGTGAAAACATTTCGTTTGCGCCATGGGCGGGTCGACTTTCTTTCTCTTGAATATAAAGACAGAGCCACCGGGCAATCCTACTATGGTAAAGCCACAGTAGATTACATGAGAAATAAACTGGGTGATAGAATAACTGTGGCTTATTTGCCAGATAAACCTGCTACCTATATGGTAGACGGCTCAAAAAAGGGCTATATCGGAATTCTTATATTCTGCATCATCCTATTTGTTTTTATGCTCTTTGCTATTTACAAGATTGATGAGATGACTCGAACGGGGCAGATGTAGGGGCTGACTATAAATAAGCTATCTTACCCGACTTATGGAAACAACACAGTTTGATACGTTGATTGATAGCTATCTCAGCAACAAGGCTGGAATTGACAAAAAATTTTCTTTCCGACAAACTGGTGAAAGGCCTGCAGCAAAACATTAGTCAATTAGATAGTACGAACAAAATGACACAGGCAGGTATTGGCAATGCAGCAGTAAAGGACAGCAATCAAAAAATGAGGGGCGACAAAATATACTGGCTTGATAAAACAAATAACAATGCCTTTGAACAAGAGTTTTTAGAACTCGCAGAAAGTTTTATTGCACATCTCAACAGCAGTTGCTACACCGGCATCCACAATTACGAATTTCATTATGCCGTTTACGAAGCAGGTAGTTATTATAAAAAGCATATCGACCAGTTCCAATCAGATAATAAAAGAAAATTTTCTTTTATTAATTACCTCAATGATGACTGGCAGGAAGCCGACGGCGGTCAGCTACACTTGTATTATGATGGAGAAGTACAAAAAATAGAACCCCAATCAAAAACAGCGGTATTTTTTAAAAGCAATGAAATGGAACATGAAGTAGTGCTGTGTAACCGTAGCAGAATGAGCATCAGTGGTTGGTTGAAAAGTAGTTAGGTGTATACGATCTGTTATTTTTGGGGGAACACCTGGCAAGGTGGAATGCGAACAACAGTAGTAGCAGAAAAGGGTTATCTTCAATAAGCATAAATTAAATCGATAAAAATGATAGATAAAAAACAAATACATGCTTTCTGCATCAAAAAACAAGAAGAAGAAGTTCAAAACTTTGAGTCCCGTGTTAGTTCTTTAAAAGCAGATGTCAATTCACATAACGAGTCGGCCAGTCAAACTGAGGAGCGTACTGCTGGTAATGTGGATTTACTAAGAAACTATGAGCAAGAACTTCGCTTTTCCCATATGGAAATGACAAACCTTCAATCCATTAATCCTGCTGTGGTGAATACAAAAGTGGAATCAGGCGCCGTGGTAATGACCAATCACCTGAATTTTTTTATTTCCATTCCAATTGATAAAATAGAAATTGAAGGAGTCAGCTTTGTTGGAATTTCAACAAAAGCACCGATCTATTCCGAAATGCAAGGCAAAAAGAAAGGCGATACTTTCAAATTCAATAATATGGAATACAGCATACTTGAGCTGTATTGAATTTATGCCATGAAGAAAGATATAATGTATCCCGATGTATCTTTTCTATTCACTGTTATAAATAATTTCAGCTTATATAGTAATCACCACTTTACCTTTATGCTTTCCTTCTCCAAAACGCTGAATAGCTTTTGGTATTTCGCTAAGAGCATAAGGTCCTTCTATTGCAGGCTTTATTTTACCCGCAGCATATAGTTTATGAATATAAGCAAGATCTCTATTTGGTTTCAACGCAACAATTATCAATTTCTTATTGGTAAATATTCTAATCCAGAATTTTAAAAATAGTAATTGTAGTAATCGACCAAGCTTGCCTCCTACTGTTACGTACTTACCATTTTTATTTAGCGATCGCAGATAAGCAAATGGCGAACGATTCGTTTTTGCGTCTATCACCAAATCGTATTGCTGCCCGTTTTTTGTAAAATCCTCTTTGGCATAATCAATGCATTCATCAAATCCCGCAGCCTTCATCATTGCAAATTTATCTCCGGCATCTACTCCTGTTATCGTTACATTAAACTGTCTGGCTATTTGCAAACCGAAACTACCCACTCCACCACCAGCACCATTAATAAGCATTGTTTGTCCGTCCTTAATATTTCCTTTTTCTACAATAGCCTGATAGGCCAGCATAGATGCATGTGGTATAGATGCAGCATCTGTAAAAGACATAGCTGACGGTTTTAGCACCACTGCTTTTTCGTTGATGCAGCAATATTCTGCAAAGCTTCCAAATCCATAATCGGAAATATCGCCATACACTTCATCGCCCACATTAAATAATGTTACGTTGCTTCCTACAGCTTCCACAACACCAGCCAGTTCCATTCCCGGCACTGGGTTCTTTGGTTTTCGTAAACCAAACAGCAGGCGATAGATATACGGCTTGCCCCTTATCAAGCTCCAATCATAATCATTAATGGTAGTGGCATGCACTTTTATCAGCAACTCATTTTTTACAGGAACAGGCATATCTATTTCTAGTAACTGCAAATCATCAGGTATTCCATATTTAGTACAATAGATTGCTTTCATCACTTTAATTCTAACAAAAGTAAAAAATAATGAATAGCTACCAATTTGTGCCTTTTATTCTACAATTGATTATAAAAAATCCACCTGATAAGGGTAAAAAAATCAGGCAGGCAATTTGCTATAGGTTAACACACATATCCCAATAATTATGACAAACACAAAAACACTGAACAGTAAGCCTGCAAAAAAAGTACTTGTTGTAGAAGATGATGGCGAAATGGGCCTGGTATTGGATATGATTCTTTCTGGAAAAAATATCCAACTGGATTATGTTAACTGTCTTTTGTCTGCCGAAGAATATCTTCAGGAACAAGAACCGGCTGTAATCTTATTAGACAACCAACTTCCAGATGGGTTGGGGGTAGACTTTATAAGCTACCTTAAGAAAAAATATCCTGCTATCAAGATCATCATGATTTCTGGACTTGGTTCTGCCAGAGATGTTGCTTTGGCAAATGGGGCTGAAGTATTTTTCGAAAAACCTTTTGCATTAGAAGAATTCGAAAAGGCACTAAGCAGTTTGTTATAATAGCTCGACTATATATTCCACAATTTAATTGTTGAATAGAATTACCGAACGATGAAGAGTACAGCTTCGCTAAAGCTTCGGTGAATAAATGCGACGCAACAGACAATGATACCTACCTGCCGGCAGGCAGGGTAGTACTACAGCTCGGCTAATAAATTCCTTAAATTTCTCCTCTGCAGATTACACCTTATTTTTGCAACTTCGCAATGGCCAACAACAAAAGATTTAAACTGATACTTGTACTGGGAATGATTACGGCCATTGGCCCTTTCTCGATAGATATGTATCTGCCTGCTTTTGTTAATATAGCGGAGCATATGGATACTACGGTGGCTCATGTGTCGCTGTCGCTTTCTAGCTTTTTTATTGGTATCTCATTCGGTCAGTTTAACTATGGTCCATTACTAGATAGGTTTGGCAGAAAGAAACCCTTGTATGTAGGACTATGTATTTATCTAGTTACTTCAGCCGCTTGTGTGTTTGCACAAAGTGCCGACATGCTGATAGGTATGCGATTTTTGCAAGCATTGGGCAGTTGCGCTGGTATGGTGGCATCGAGAGCAATGATTAGAGATATATTTTCTGTAAAAGATAATGCGAAAGTGCTTTCCAAACTGATGTTGGTGATTGCTGTATCGCCCATCATAGCGCCTACGCTGGGTGGTTTTGTTACGTCAGCATTTGGCTGGCAATCGGTGTTTGTTATACTTACTATAATGGCAGTTATCATTCTACTGGCGGTGCATTATTTTTTGCCGGAAACACAAAAGCCTGATCCAAGCTATTCATTAAAACCAAGAGCTATACTTAAGAACTATCGGGCAGTATTAAAGGAGCCGCAGTTTTATACTTATGCTTTTGCAGGTGCAGCGGCGGCAGCGGGTTTGTATGCATACATTGCAGGTTCACCCACCGTTTTTTTGGAACTTTTTAAAGTAACGGAAAAACAATACGGACTCATCTTTGCACTGATAGCTGGCGGCCTCATTACTGCCTCGCAGATCAATAGTCTTTTATTAAAGAAGTATAACAGTGAGCAAATAATTCCTGTTGCATTGTTTATCCAATGTTTAGCAGGTATTGGTTTCTTTACATGGTCGCTGCTTGGCGACATTAGTTTGTTTGGAACTGTTGGTTTATTGATGCTGTACCTAAGTTGTCAAGGTTTTATTTTTCCTAATTCGAGTGCACTATCGATGGCACCGTTTACAAAAAATGCAGGTAGTGCTTCGGCACTGATGGGTGGAGTGCAAATGGCAACGGGTGCATTTACTTCTGTGCTGGTTAGTTATTTCAGCAATGGCACATCGTTACCGATGGCAGCAGTTATGGCTTGCTGTGCGATTACCAGTTTTTTAATACTGCAAGTTGGTACAAAGATCATCCGATATAAAGCTTCTAAAACTTTGGTGGAAGAAGAGTGTGTAGAGATGATTGGGAACTCGTAGGAGGATTTTAGATTGGCGATTGCGGATTTCAGATTTTTTGCCATGGAGACAAAGAGTATTACGTAGTCGTAAAGTCCTCGACTACGCTTCAGACTCGGTTAGTAACGTTGCTGGGAAATAGATAAAAAAGAATGTGTGAAGATAATTGGGGACTTGTCAAAGAATATGCTGTTGCAGGATCTTAGCCATCATTTCATTTTGTACTACCTTTCAAATAACTAATACAATCACTGCCATGAAAAAAATAATCAGCTTGCGCATTTTACCTGTTATCCTTTTTACGTTGTTGCTACCTGCGTTACTAACAGCACAGGTTATTCAACTAGCCGGGGTAAACGAATCAGTAGATTATAAAAAGCTGGCAATGATTGATGATGTAGTGAATGAATACATCAATAAGAATTGGCTGACAGGAGCAGTATCAATAGTTATAAAAGATAATCAGATAGTCCAATACAAAGGTTACGGGTATGCAGATATGGCTACAAAAAAGCCAATGCAGAAAGATAATCTCTTCCGCATCATGTCGCAATCAAAAGCCATTACCAGTGTAGGCATTATGATTTTATACGAACAAGGAAAATTATTATTGGATGAACCTATCTCCCACTTTATTCCGGAATATAAAAACCAGACGGTGCTTGATACTTTCAACGATGCAGATACAACTTACACTACCGTTCCGGCAAAAAGAGAAATTACTTTTCGGGATCTGCTTACCCATACGTCGGGGTTGGACTATACAGACATCGGCAGTACCAAATTGCAAGCAATCTATAGCAAAAATCATATTCCTTCAGGGCTTGGTTATTTTAAAGACAACTTGTTGGAACGTATGAAAGCATTAGGCAAGTTGCCTTTGAGTTTTCAACCCGGCGAAAAATGGCAATATGGATTGAACAGTGATTTGCTCGGTTGTTTAATAGAAGTGATAAGCGGAATGAACCTTGAGAATTTTTTACGCAAACATATTTTTGATCCTTTAGGAATGAAGGATACTTATTTTAATGTGCCTGCAACAAAAGCAAACCGCCTTACCACTGTATATACAGAAGATTCGTTACAGCATGTCATTCCATGGGATCATACCTTTCGGAATATAGATCCCGACTATCCGCTGATGAACACAAACTATTTTTCCGGTGGCGCAGGTCTTACATCCACTGCATTTGACTATGCTGTTTTTATGCAGATGCTACTGAATGGCGGTGCATACAACGGACATCAAATACTTTCTAAAAGATCGGTAGAGATGATGACCGCCAACCAAATCAAAGAAGGACTTTTTGGTAATAATTATTTTGGCTTGGGATTTAGTGTTACTTCAGCCGCTACTGCTGCCAAAGGCCCTCGTTATGAAGGAGCATTTGCTTGGGGCGGATATTATGGAACCACTTACTGGGCCGATCCAAAAGCAGGTCTTGTTTGTCTTTTTTTAACGCAGCACAATCCCAATAGCCATTCAGATGCAAAGGATAAATTTGAAGCACTTGTTTATTCGAGTTTGAAGTAAAAGATAATTGATATAAATTACAAACTGCTTTTATTTCAAAAAATATTACATGACGAACGTTGAAAATAGTACACTTAAAAAAAGCATTATACTCTCCTTTTTTCTTTTATTATCTCCATTTCTATTTTCACAAAAAACAAAACTAGACAGCCTTGATAATTTATTGAGTAGTGCAGACAATGATACTACAAGGGTGGAATTATTATGGAGAATGGCAAGTGCTGCAAGTGTTTATAATCCTGATACTGCTTTTGTATTAGCTTTTGAATCAATTTCTCTATCCAAAGAAATTAAAAATGTTGAAGGGCAAGCAAGGGCTACCGGAATCATGGCCAATATTTTTATGCGAATTGGAAATTATCCAAAAGCATTAGAATTAAATATTGAAAAACTAAAACTGGTTGAAAAAGATAAAGAAAAATTGAACCTCGCCAGTGTATTGATAAATATTGGGATCGTTTATGCTTTGCAAGAAGAATATCAAAAGGCACTTACCTATTATAAAAGGGCAGATTCAATTATTGATTTGTATAAGCTGGAAAGCATAAGCTATAATATTGCGTTGAATACAGGCGACACTTACGATCGTTTAAATCAATCAGCAGATGCCTATACTTATTTCGACAGATCATTAAAGATTGCAAGGAAGAACGAAGATGGTGATCTTATCGGAACTTCGCTAACAGGTATTGGGCATAGCTATCGCAAATTAGGTAAGTATACCGAAGCAGGCAATGCGTATCTTGAAGCCATACATTATTTAAAAGCTGCCAATGATAATGAAATGCTTTGTGAAACGACATTGGGCATGGCAAAGCTTTACCGATTAATGGATAAAAGAGATTCTGCAAGATACTACGCTAATCTTTCGATGGGTTTTGCCAAAACGGGATTTCCAACAAAAGAAATGGAAGCTGCCATTTTTCTTTCCGATCATTATAAAAAATTAAAAAAATTCGATAGTGCTTTTCTGTATGTCGATTATGCTCGGGTGTTAAACGATTCTATAAACAGCAAGAACAATATTCGTAAATCACAAATTATTTCAAGTAATGAGCAAATTAGACAATTGGAATTAGCTGCTCTTCGTATAAAAGAAAAAAAGGATAGAAGCTCTCAGTTGCAATTATTGTTAATCGCCGTTTTTATACCGCTGCTCTTTATGTTAACATTGTTATTAAGCAGAGTAATCCTCAGTATCAAATTTATAAGACTGCTTGGAATCATCTCCTTGTTATTTTTCTTCGAATACCTTACGTTGTTAATTCATCCAACTGTTGCAAACCTTACACATCATACTCCACTTTATGAGATAATTATTTTAGTAGTATTAGCCGCTTTTATTATTCCGATTCATCATAAGCTGGAACATTGGATGATACACAAATTATTACACCGCCGTATAGCAAAGCATAAAGAAGAAAAAAAAGACGAAGATGAAAATGAAGACGCATAAAAAAACCGTCTTATTACTAAGACGGTTTTAAAATTTCATTTAAACAAAATTACTCAGTTGGCTTTACCGGACGAGTATCTGCAGTATCAACTTTCATAGTTGTATCAATTGCTGGTGCAGGTGTTGTTTCAGGAGTTACAGTCACAGTTGTATCTGCTGGAGTAGTATCTTCTTTCTTCTCACCTTCATTGTTACAAGCTACGAATACAAAAGAAAGGATGAAAAGTCCCATTACTGTTTTCAAAAAATTGTTGCGCATTTTACTTATCATAATAGTTGATTTTAGGTTGCAAGAATACAATATCTGCCCAACATATCCAAGCTTCCCTTTTTATGTACTGAACAGTAATGGTTTATTTTCTTTTTACTGGGCTTTTTGTCTTTTTAACAGCCAGCTTTTTAAATACCAAATTCTGCCGACAAGGCCCATTAAATTCACGGCAATAAAGCCGGGCTGCATCACTTAAAGCAGTTGTTCTAGTACTACTTAATATCTGCGACCATGCTTTTTGTGGATCTATATTAGCTTCTCCTCTTACTCTATTATATAAAATCCGTGTGAAGTTAGAAGTAAAAAAACCACCACTTAGTGTATCGCCTGCAGCCGGTTCTCCCTTTTTTGCTGCACAAGCTATATAAGCTCCTTCAGCTTCCATTAATAACCGCATATAATTTCTACGTATCAACACTTCCATTCCTATACTTGCTGGCGGTGGAGGTTCGGGTTCTTCCAATTTACGGGTAATGCCCGCATCTGTATTACAACAATCACCCAATACAATTGTTAGCCGGGCTCCTTTTGCTCGCAGCGTATTAAAAATAGTTTCCAGATTAATGCTGTTCGATCGAAAAAATGCGGCATTCTTATTTCCATGCCATAAAGCAAGTTGCGGGTATTGAAATGCAGGATCTTTGGAATAGCTGAAGCCATGTCCTGAGTAGGAGAATAAGATGATATCATTAGAACCTACCTTTAAATTATGGACAACTGAATTAACTTTTTTGAAGTTAAAATCCTTTCCCTGAATAGCAACATATCGCACCTTCATATTTAGTACATTGGCACCATATCCAAAAAATTGTTGAATATTATCCCTGTCCATTATTGTTGTCTTACTTATTTTTTCATCAACATCATCAGTAACCGTGATGCAATATAAAGTGGCATCATTTTTATCCCTGATAGTAACCAGTTGTTCTTGCGTCATTGGAAACGGATAGGAAAGTTCACCCGGTAAAAAATAGTTAGCTAACAGTTCTTTGTTTAAATCTTTGGGTTGTAATAAACGGAAACTTTGAATTGCTACACTGTCAGAAATAATAAAAGGCATTTCACCCCAGCGGTCCGCAGGACGATCATATTTTATATAATAATCTGGAGTTCCGAAATCAGGAATCTTACCAAGGTATGGTTGAGGAGAATATTCATTCCCCTGAAACCAAAGAATAAAATCATTAGCCGGAAAAGGAGTTTTTCCTTTAATATTTTTATTAGCGATAGCCCTGGTAAAAACTAGTGTATCATTTTTATGCTCCGAAGAACTGCTATCTATAATGCTTAAAGGTTGCTGATACATCCACAAAATATCAAAATCAGTAATGATTGATTGGTTCGTTGCAGAATCTTTCCAGCTTAAGCGAATAAAACCATCGCCATATTTACCTCGCACAATAAGTGCTTTGCCTGTCTGCTTTGTTTTACCCGGAAGATTACACTCTATTTCAAAAACAGATTGTCCCTGAACAGTATTAAAAAAAATTGAAAACGAAAAAAGTAAAATAAAAATCCGCATATCATACTATTAATCCTTTTAAAAGTACTGAATAGCATTTAAACATAGCAGAAAATAGAAAAGAAATAGTGAAGGCAGTTAGATTAGTGTGATTTTTGAGAACAGTTTTCTTACTCACTTTACTACTTAAAAGCCCAACCAAAGTTGCTTTTACATCTAACTATTGTTGGGCAATTACATTTGATGTAACAGAATCTTTGATGCTTACCCATGTATTATTAAGACCGACCGTCTTTACCAAAGCATTAAACACTTTTGCATTATCCGGGTGCAGGCGAATACATCCATGTGATGCTTTAGTACCTAGTTTTGCAAAATTACCGGTAGTGGTACCGTGTATTGCATATCCGCCTCGCAGAAAAACGGCATATGGCATATTACCTAAACCCTGGTAATTGCCTCCGGGAAATTTCTTCGAAGTATATTTTGTTAGTATGGGTCCATTTGGACGAAGGCTCATCGCTGGTGTTTCATATTTCTTAGCTAAACCTGTTGACACTTTAAAAGTATCTTTCAACTCTCCCAAAAGATAGACATACATCAACTGTTTCGACTTATCAATTTCTGCATACAACAGACAATCCTTTTCCTTACAGGTTATTTTCATTGTTGTATCCGCTCTGGCTTTAAGAAATGAATCTACCAGTTGAATATTTTCTTTAATGATAGCTTTTTCTCCATCTGTAAAACCAGGTACATTGGTCAGGCTTTTTTTCATCGTATCCAGTTGTATCATCATCAACACAGAGTCCCTTTCTAATATCGCTTCAATATTCAACAACAGCGTTTCCAACGAATCAATTCCGGGAGCATAGCCCGGCGTATCAAAAAATATTTTCTGTTTCAGGTTTTTCATCTTTGTTACTATGCATCACTGAATCTCTGAATGATTCATAAATAATCGGCTGAATGTTTTCTTTTTTTTCTTCCTGTTTGCAGGAAGCCAAAACCACAATAAAAACTAAAACGGCTGAAACCTTATTTTTTATATTCATGAAAGTTGTTTCTTATTCAGGTATGATAAATATATTATCAAATTTAATTAATAATTCTGCCATCTTCCATTTCAATTATCCTGTTTGAAATAGCAGCCATACTTTCATCATGTGTAACAATGAGCAAGGTTTGATTATATTCTTTCGCCAAACTGCTAAAAATATCAAACACAATTTCCCTGTTCTTCTTATCAAGGTTGCCAGTAGGTTCGTCTCCCATAATAATAGCCGGATTATTGATCAATGCCCTAGCAATGGCTACTCTTTGTTTTTCGCCGCCAGAAATACGGTTAGCCCTTTTATGCGCCAGATGTTCAATGTCAAGCATCGCCAGTTTTTCCAGTGCCTGTTTTTCTATTTCCTTTTCGGTAAACTTTCCCAGTTTTAAGCCCGGCAACATTACATTCCGTAAAACGGAAAACTCATTGAGTAAATAATGGAACTGAAAAATGAAGCCAATCTTTTCATTTCTTATCCGGGCCAGCTCCCAATCCTTTTTTGCATCCATTTTTTCTCCATCTATCACCAGACTTCCCTCATGATCGGTATCCATCGTGGAAAGAATATATAATAAGGTAGATTTTCCGCAACCGGATTTGCCGATTACAGTAACAAACTCTCCTTCATTGATAGTAAAATTAATATCGTTCAACACCTTTACTTTATTGGGGTTGCTGAAATATTTATTAATATGTTGTGCTTCCAAAATAGTCTTCATAATCATTTATTTCCCTCTAATAATAACAACCGGATCTACTTTACTGGCTTTTTTAGCTGGAAAAAATCCGGCAAAGAAAGTAGTCGCCAACGAAAACCCGGCAGCAATCATATAATAAACAGGGTTATAGTTTACAGGATAGGTTGTAACGGTAGGTAAAGATGTAGTAACAAAAGGAATCTGATCAATAATGAATGACAAAATAAACCCAAACAACAAACCCAATAAACCGCCTGCTATACCAATACTTAGTGAGATAAAAAGAAAAATCGTTTTCACATCCCGGCCCGCAAAGCCAGTTGCTTTTAAAATAGCAATGCTATCCATCTTTTCATAGATCATCATGTTTAAAATATTATAGATACCAAACCCAGCTACAATTAGTAAGGTGATACCGACAGCATAAGAAATTAATGTCCTGATAAAACTACCTGTTTCAAATTGTGCATTTGCTGTTTGAATATCTTCGGCTTGCGTTCCAAATTTTGCAGCGTATTCTTTAGCCACTGCAGGTGCTGCATCTAATTCAAATAGCTTTACCTGCAGATCAGTAAAATAATTATTGGGCTTACCTAGTAACTTCTGAGTTGTAGCCAGCGAAGCAAAACCCTGAGTCTTATCATAATCCTGTAAACCAGATTGATAAAACCCAACCACTTTCAACGAAAACTGATCACCTTTAATGGTAACGATTTGTACATTGTCACCAATAGCTATCAGTAATTTTTCAGCCAGTGGTTTTCCTAAAATGATACTATTGGGAATAATTGTAAGGTCATTTATATTCCCACTTACTACATAATCCTGAAAATGAAAGAGCCTGCTTTCTTCTTCCGCATCAATTCCATTAACAGCTCCGGTAATATCAACTGCACCATCATTATAAAAAATGGGAGCTATTATTTTAGGAGTTACACCATCCACCCGTTTATCTTTTTTAATGGCATCAATTACTGCTTCACTATTATAAATATCCTGTCTACTTGTTACTGATTTAATAGAATGTATAAAATGATAACTAGTATGATAAGCAGAGTCTAACATAACCGGCTGCAAATGCGTTGGCTTTATTTCATTGTACAGGCGGATATGCGGTGTTCTGTTTAAAATCAATCCATCCAGCAAACCGTTTAGCCCTGTCATAAACCCCAGCAACGCAATAAACATAGTAATGCTGAATGTTACACCAATTGCTGCAATTAGCGTCTGTTTCCACCGTGCCATTAATAATGACCGGGCAATACTGAAAATTAATTTATAATTCATTGACGGGGTTTAACAATGATGTCTGTTACTTTCAGCCCACTGAGAATTTCCACCTTTTGAAAATCTTTAAGTCCTGTTTCTACTTTTTGTTTCTTATCATCTTCCATTAGCACAAGAGAGTCACTAATAAGATAAGCTCTTGGAATCGTAATTGCCTTTTCTTTTGTTTGGATGACAATATTTCCCTCCACCGTTATATTAGGATATATTAATTCAGGTGCAGTAGTAAAAACAGCTTCGATTGTAAAGGCCCTTGTCCGTTCATTCATATAAGGAATAACTCTGGTGACGACAGCCTCAAAACTTTTATTTTTATAACTATCCATTGTAATAACAACCTTCTGCCCTGTCTTAATCCTGGCCAAATCATATTCATCCACCTGCAATTCAATAATAAAATTATCCGCCTGACCGATTACAGCAACAGGTGATTGTGTGCTTACCATCTCACCTGGTTTTTTTAAAACGCTGTAAACCTTACCGGCTATTTTACTTTTTATTGTAAAATCAGCAGCTTGTGTTTTACTGATTTTTAGATTATTATTTGCCTGTGCTGAAGAAAAATCAATTTGTTTTTGCAAATCCTTATATCTGGATACAGCCGCATCATATGCATCTGCACTTGTTCTATATGCCAGTTCTCGTTGATCCAGTTCGTTGCGGGTACCAATCTCCTGTGCCCAAAGATTTTTTTGTTTTTGCAAGAGCAGGGAATCATTTTTCATTTTACTTCTTGCCTGGCTAATACCTGACTTTAATTCATTTAATTTGTCACGGTTACGATCCGGATCATTATTCGTTGCAATCAATGTAGCATTATCAATTTGCAATTGAGCTGTTTCATTAGAAACAATCAGTACCGGTTCGCCAGCATTTACTTTATCGCCTTCTTTCACCAATTGCTGAAGTAATAAACCATTAACAGGCGAAAAAACTTCGTATTGATCAGTACTTTTAATAATACCTGATGCATAAACCGATTCGGTAATATCTTCCTGAATTGGATTCGTTTTCTCTTTACTTTCATTACACGAAAACAAAAAAGAAGTAATTACCAAGATTGAAACTATTTTTTTGATCATAAAAGATGCTTTATCCTTTTAAACCTACAAATTTAAAAAATAAGAACCCTATGAATAGTGATGAATATCACCATTATTCTTGATTCTAATTGGAAGCCCGAACCACCTATATTGTTTTGTCAGACTTTTATCAATTTTATCGGGAGCATCAATCTTCACAGAGGTGTAAGTAAGCGAAAAAAATCAAAATCAGGTTGAGCTATGATATTAGTCAAACTTAATGCAAGAATTAAATAGTTATTTAACAACTTAAACTACGTGATTATGAAAAAAATTTTAGTGCCGACAGATTTTTCTCCCAATGCAGAAAAAGCCCTGAACTATGCAGTGCAAATTGCTAAAAAAATGAACGGAGAATTGTTGCTTATCCATTCTGTAAAATCAGATAACTACGAACAGGATATCAAAAATGCTGAAGCCCAGTTGGAACTGATTGGAAAAACAATTACTGATAGTGAAGGAGTTAAAATAAACACCATGGTGTACTTCGGTCCAACGGAAAATTCCATCCGGGTTGCAACCGGTGAAAATAATGTTGACATGATAATTATGGGAACATTGGGTAATAGTGCCATATCTGAAAAATTATTTGGATCCATAACAGCCAGTATCATAGGTAAAACCACTGTTCCGCTGCTGGCTATACCATTATTAAGTGACTGGAAGATTCCACAAAAGATTTTGTTAGCCATCAACGAGTTTAAAGAAAAAGACAAAGAGATACAGCCAGTAATAGAACTGGCCCGATTGTTTAATGCCAGTATACAGGTAACGATTTTTACTGATACTGATGATGACTTTGTAGAAGATTTTGCAGCACATGAAGTAAAGATTTCGACCTACAGAGATCTGCTAAAAGCACAATACAAGGATATTGAAATTCATGCTGTACATCTGGCAAGTCGTCATTTCAAGGAGAGCCTTACCAACTGGGTCGAGAATAACGAGATTGATATGGTAGTCATGTTAACGCATAAGAAAAATATTATTGAAAAAATATTTACTGGAAGTAAGACAAAAAAAGTGTCGTATTATATCAATGTACCCCTGCTGGCAATCCCTTTTTGATATAGTATAACGTTGTATTTGATGTTTGATGCCGTAATGGCGTCTGCTTGTCAGGAAAGATAAATGCCAGAACAGAAAGTGGTTTTCAACTGCCGCTTTTCTTAAACTCATTATTTATTAAAGGCAATTTATTCACTGACATTGGTGAAAACACTTTATTATCGCCAGATATTAAACCGTATGCGAATCTTTTTTTCTTTTAGAAAGGATCTCCAATCAATAAATACCAGTGCGGCAAGTAACAAAAGTCCCAGCAATAAAGCGAAAACCGATTTCCATGTAAGCATCCCCTTTAAAATACTTTCTGAATTTTCAGCCGCATATTTACCCATAAATACGGCGACGCTGTCACTTATAAATTTTCCAACAGTAAAAGCCGGTAAAATAAAATAGGCCTTCATCCTGGCAATACCACCTGCAAGAAATAAAGGAGTAGAAGGCAAAGGCATCAATGTATAAAACAAAATAAACAGCTGTGCTTTTAAGCCCCGGGTTTTTAGCTTCTCGCCCAGATAACGAATATCATCATTCTTATCTTTCTTAAAAATCCGGTCGGCCAGAGATGGGATATATAAAATCAGAATATATCGCCCCAGCATCGACCCCAGCACACCAATAATAATTACCGGCCAGATGGATAGATTGAATATTATTTGCAGCAATATCATTACGGCAAATGCAGGAGGAAGCGGTAATGGTGTAATATCCACTAATAAAGCTGCTATAAAAACTAAACCATATTGCCACACCATATGCTGATGTATTTTTTGAAAATTACCATAAAAAACCCCAAATAAACTGACGAATGTTTCATACAAAACAAACAAGAATCATGTCAATTAATGTTTCAACAGCACTTTGGCTCCTGTCTTTTTCAGCAAACTCTCAGACTGGGACTTTGCGTATTACAAAGACGTAACGTCCTCAGCTAAACTTCATGTTCGGCTACGAAATAATCTTGGCATATCCTTTCGGTCATTAACTACAATTACCAGCAAATGAGCTAAAAAAACCACCAGTATATTTTAACAAAAAAAACTTCAATGAAGAGCTTAGTTTTATTTCCTGCCATTGGATAACCATAAAATTTTATACTTAAATCAGCTGCTATGAAAGGTAAATCACTCCTGATTCTTTTAGCGATCTTGATTTCAGCAATAGCTGTTGCACAAGACGAAATCACTAAATCGTTTAGCCTGCATTCTGAAGCACTTAACGAAGAAAGATCAATACAAGTATATACACCTCCACAAGTGAATTCAATAAAGCAAACCTACCCTGTTCTCTATGTGTTTGATGGTGAATCTTTACTCTGGCCTACAGTAAATGCCTCTAGTTTTATGAACAAAGGCAGCTCATTGCCACAAATTCCGGAAGTTATTGTAGTAAGTATTAAAAATAATAACCGTGACCGTGACATGCCGGTTCCGCAGCAAATAGCTTCCACAAATGGCGCAGCACAGTTTTTGCAATTTGTTGCCGACGAATTGGTTCCTTACATAAATGATCATTATCCCGTTAACGGATTGAATGTACTCATTGGTCATTCACAAGGTGGTTTATTTGTTATCTATGCAGGATTAAAAAAGCCTGCACTTTTTCCTTTCATTTTGTCATTGGATGCTCCGGTAACAGTCAATCCCTCTTTGTTAAAAGAGTACCAACAAAAAATGACTACAGCCTGCACACTTAATTATTTCTCTGCCGAAACAATGTATGGTTGGGGCACATCATTCACAATGGCGCAGGGATGCGGCAGTTACAGGCAAAAAAGAATTGAAGAAGAAACACATGAAACCATGCCGTATAAAGGTATTTATGATGGGCTAAAATTTCTTTTCCGGGAACATATACCTGAACAAAAAGATATGCCGCTTTCAATGCTGCAGGCTTACTACAAAAATTTGTCAGATAAATACCATTGCCGGTACACTATTCCTGATAAAATTTTATTAGCAAGTGCCAGAGAAAATATAAGCGTATCAAAAAAACAAGTATCGCTTGATTTACTCGAATACTATGAAAAAAACTATGGTACTACACAGACCTCAGCAAACCTGCTCGCCAAAGCAAATGCCATTACAAAAGAACCTGATAAAAGGGTGGACTATTACCTTAGTAATCCCGGAGCTTCAGCAGAAGATTTAAAACCATTTATGGGAAAATGGAAAGGAACATTGATTGTGCCCGGTGGCGTTAATATGGATATCACCTGGGAAATAAAAAAAATAAATAATAAATATGTGATGGATGCCCGATTTATGGATGAGTTCAACAGCCGTTCCGATTTTCTTGTTGTAACAGCGCCAGGGCAAATCGCCTGGGGACGAAAACATGAAGGTGGCGGCATCTATCTCTCCATAGGAAAACTATCTGCCAATGGCCGCACAATAACCGGCACCGAAGACCTGATTGGCTTTCAGATGCCGGATAATGTTCCTGCATTCAAAGTAAACCAGTTTGAATTTAATAAAATACAGGAATAGAAAAATAATAACTGCGTATATTTTTTATGAATTTCTTCTCGGCAACGTCTCCGACAGGAACGTTGCGTATTAAAAAGGCGCAACATCCATACCTATGTTTCGATCCGGTGAAAGACGAACATTATGGATAAATAATCAACAGAAAAAAAAACCTACTTTCCTTTCTCAGCTTGTATTCGCTTCAACATCCCTCTTGAATTTTCTCCGGTAACTCCATGTGGATCCAACTCAATAGCCTTATTATAACATTCTATTGCCATATCAATTTTGTTTGCTTTCCAGTTTGCTTCGGCAAAACTATCCCATGCATTAGCTGATTTTGGAAACAATTTGGTATTAAGCCCTAAAACAAATAGCGCCTCATCTATTTGTTTCTCATTTAGCATTGTATAACCTGCATCATTGAACTTGGTTTCAAAATCCATGTATCGGTATTTTGAATCAGCAACCATCTTTTTTGCTTCTAGTTCCACTTCATCATATTTGCCAGCCATAAAAATATCTTTTAATCGAGCCATCGGGTCCAGCACTACATCTTTATCTGAAAAACTAAGACAGGCTTCCAGTATAGGATCTTTGTTGGTGCGGTAATCATCAAAACTCATATCAACCGCCAGATGTGGTGCCAGCCAATCAGCATTTTCCCATTGCGGCTTATCCTGCCACCAGGCAAAAGATAGAAACACAGGAATTCCGGTTTTAGGTAAGTCTAACTGTCGTGT
Organism: Chitinophagaceae bacterium; assembly: GCA_016706055.1. GTDB lineage: Bacteria > Bacteroidota > Bacteroidia > Chitinophagales > Chitinophagaceae > JJ008. The sequence goes on from JADJKL010000001.1 coordinate 24,179, forward strand.
GTCACCATAAAAATTAATATTCTCTGCCGTTGGTTCACCTACAAATAGAGCATTTGTATAATTGCTCAGTTCATTCACCAGGTTCTGACAGGCAGAAAAAGTACGGCGGCCAATTATGACAAACAGATTTCCGGGTTGGTTTATCTTTTTACTTTCTATAATACCTGTTACCACTGGTTTATTTTTGTAATTATTACCTCCTCCATTCAACCGCACATCCAGCACCATCTTTTCCACATCATTCTTATTAATAAACTCAAATACTTTCTTATAAAAATCAGCGATGGTTTCCTGCGGGTCATCTTGCACCTGGCTCTGCCGCACATACACTGTTTTACTTTCTGGCAAGTATTCGTAATAATAATTCTTATCAAGATTCTTTAAATAATACGGAGTATTATTCTGTTCTCTTACACTTAACCAGTCTGTACCCGGTTTTACAAAGCCATAGTCTCTTGGTAAATGAAATCCTTCAATGGCTGTTAGAGTCTCATCAAAAGTCTTTCCATTTTTTCAAAAGTGTAGGTTACGGTTGTTTTTAATTTGGTAGTAATTTTCTGTGCATGTAGTGCTTCAGGCATTGCTATAAAATCCAATCCGTATGCTTTAAAGAATTCGTCATTCTCGGCAGATACTAATGGCTTCACTGCTTCAAGTACTTTCATTACAGGCATTCCTTCTACCTTCACTAGCTTAGCTCCTATTATAGATGAATATTTTTTATCCGCCCCTTCTGCATATAATCCATCACTGAACCAGTAAAAATTTACCGGAGCAATACGGAACTTAACAGGACTCTGTCTCCAACCAATACTGGTATGCCCATACTTAAACAGCGATACTATTTTGGCGAGTCCCGCCATCCGCTCATGATCTTGCATAGAAGGCATCGCCGTATTTAATTTTTCAATAGCTGCATCAAATACTTCAGCAGTTACTTTTTTAAACAAAAAGGCATAGTCCTTATGAACAGTTTGTTGCAAAACCCTCAAGTCAGACTGCCAGTCAGCAGCGGACAATTTTTTTATATCAATTGTCGAACTTGCTTGCATTGCACCATGGCCATCCTGTGCATAAACAGTTGCAGCGAAAGTGCAGAAGAAAATAAAAGCGAGGATATTCTTCATGGTTAAGTTTTTTAGCTATACAATATTAACAAGCGGCTATCAGGGTATGTGACAGGCGGTGAAAACAAAGTGTAATTTTTTTCTTTCGGGTTAGTACTACAAACCCGACGCTTGGGGAAGCTAAAATGTTACAGGTAATGGAACCGTTTAAATAATAGGATTATTATCTTCTAAAACTTCTTCTTTGCAACGTCGCCGACAGGGACGATGCGTCTTACGAAGGCACAAGGTCCTCAGCTAAGCTTCAGGCTCGGTGAGAGCCGCTGTTGGGAAATAATTCTTACTTCTCATTTCTTTAACTTACCCTCTCCCTTACATACCCAACAGGTTTTGGAATGAGCTATTGTTTTAACATCATAAACAGCTGGCTGTGCCTGAACAGTAACTTCTTCAACCCGATTTCCTCTTACTCTTTCGTAAGTTCTATAAGTTGCAGCTGTAACCAATAATTTCGTTTGCGTATAGCTTACTTCTCTACCTGTGCCTGAACAAATAGTACATGTTTCATAATCAAAAACAGTAACTTTTTCATTTAGTTTTTCGAAAGGGGTGCCTGCATTTAATATTGAATTATCAGACAGTGTGACCCAGCCACGAAAATTTGTCAATACTTGTTTTTCATCCCGGGGATTATCCATCACTACATATCTTACCCCTTTAATTTTAATTACATCTCCTTTTGTAAGAAGATTAACCGGATCTTGCTTTGGACTATTTGCATATTTTTCTTGTGCTTTCTTAATTTCTTCCGCCCTCGGAATAAATGCAGCAATATCAGTTGAAGGATTTCCATCCAGGTAAACAGCAAAATAATCAATACGATCTTCATACACAGTATACTCTATACGATCAGAAACACCAACTAATTTTCCATCCATAAAAACCCTTCTCTGAATTGTCGTTCATCACCCCATTTACCCCAGCCATTAGGCTTACCATCTTCTACCGATCCTGAATATAAAAGACCCTTCCACATCATCGCCTGAAAATTTGAGGAGTCGGGCCTGATGCCTTTATAGATTACCGGCAGTACAAATTTGCTGCCGGCTATGGGTTTTCCATCTTGTCCGTATAATACCTTTTCACAATGGCCGTCCTTATACTGAAAATGTACCCAGCCATTCGTTGGTTCATTACTGGTATTATAAATAAAATTTTGCCAGTGTGCTTCAGTATACAAAATATCTGTTTTGTCATCAGGAAAAGTATATTTACGCCAGTTCCCCTTGTAATTGCCCTTATTTCTTTTTACCCCTGATTTAGATATTATACCCTTATCGTAAAAATATTGGCAAAACCCATCGTGGCTCCCATCCTTATAGCTCCCAACAAAATGCAAATAATATTTACCAGGTTGCAAATAAATTTCTGTGTATTCTTCAACGATACCAACAGGATATCCATCTTCCCCAAATGCAGCATCAATATAATTTTGACGACGTGGCGGATTATTTTGATCATTGGTAATATTTGTAAACCATCGTCCCGCATACCATTTCCCGTTTTTCCATGTGCCGCTGAATACTGGCACTGAAACTAACCTTCCTTTATTATAATATGAACTGTCAATTTTTTTCGACCAATTAACTTCTACCTTGTATTGAATAGCTTCTGTAACTGTATCCATGTTGGCAGTGCCTTGCAGGATAAGCATACTGTCCTTATCAAATACAGTAAAAGACCCCTGCAATCTGCCTTTAATAAAGTTGCCAACCCATCTTTGCTGAAGGTAATCGGTAAACGATGCTTCGCCAGTTGGCATTTTTTTACCACTCCATTTCATATAATCCGGTCGCTTCGAAGGATAACCATCTGTTGTAAACTGAAAGTATTTCATATCACGGTTTACTTCCTGTGCAAAGGAGGTTTGAAAAGACCCGATAAGAATGAAGAACCCTATGGTCGATAAAAATGAATAGTATTTAGCCATGACGGTTACTTTAAGAGAAATAAATATACTCTATAAACCCACTATTTTGACTACCGTCTATTGGGTATTGTTGCTTTGCACAAAAGACACAGAATAGTGGGTTTTCTGTACCCGCCAATCAGGGTCTTACGGTCTGGAAAAAATAGAACACGGATGACACGGATAAAACAGATTTTCACAGATTTCTTTATTTAGTCAAAGATTTAAAGCACTTATTCTTCTTGAGAAAAGGAGAATCACAGATTTATTCTGCTTTCCGCCCTGGTTCGTGTCTCCACGAACCTGCTCTCTATTTCCCAAATCCCTTCTACTCAATAATTCTTAAATTACACCAACCCAATCTAAAATCTGAAACCTGCCTGCCGGGCAGGCAGGTCTAAAATCTTAAATAGTAATCATGCCCCACTCCCGAAAAAAAAATTTCTCAAACAAATTAGTAGCGGCCTCATCCTCGCCAGCCTACCATCAATAGCATCCGCAAAAGAAAAAGAAAATAAAACAACCATAGACCCCGCCGACTTCACCGCCACCGGCGCACCCGACGATGAAAAATTCTGGAAACGCATTGCCAAAAAATATTACGACACACCAACCAATTACACCAATCTCGAAAACGGCTATTACGGCATGCAGCCCAAACCCGTATTGCAGGCCTTTCAAAAAATATAGCAATCGCCAATAAGCAAGGAGCCCGGTTTGCCAGAAAAGAATATCCCGCCATTGCCGCCAACGTAAAAAAACAACTGGCGCAGTTTTTAAAAGTGGCCGACGAAGAAATCATCATCACCCGCAATGCCACCGAGGCATTGAATATCGCCATACAAGGTTATCCCTTTAAGGCTGGTGATGAAGTGCTGCTCAACCAGCTCGACTATTTCAGCATGATAGAAACTTTTCAAATGCTCGAAAAAAGAGGACAGCTAACTGTAAAAGCATTCGACATGCCGCTGCTGCCCACCACCGAAGAAGAGATAGTAGAAGTGTACAAACAACAGCTCACTCCCAAAACAAAAGTCATACTCCTCACCCATGTCTCCAATATCAATGGGCTAATAGTACCCGTAGCAAAAATTGCCGCCATGGCCCGGCAGCGGGGTATAGATATCATTTGCGACTCTGCCCATGCACTCGGGCATATCCCTTTCAGCCTGCCCGATCTTGGTGCCGCCTATGTAGGGCTCAATCTGCACAAGTGGATCGGCAACCCCGTAGGTGCCGGAGTACTCTATATAAAAAAAGAAAACATAGCCACCACCAAAGCCTTGTTTGGCGATGTAGCCGCCGCCGATGCTGATATCCGCAAGCTGGCACATTTTGGCACCACACCCTTTGCTGTGGTAATGACCATACCCGATAGTCTTGCCTTTCACCAAATGCTGGGCATAAATAAAATTGCCGCCCGATTGCACTATTTAAAAAACCATTGGGTACAGGCACTCCTGCAGCAGCCGGGGGTGGAAGTAGTAACACCTGCCGCTCCCCAATTATCCGGCGCCATAGCCGCCTTTCGTATTATAGGTAGCACCGCCACGCAAACGGCCGATCTCTTATACACCCAACACAACATAATGACCGTAGGCCGTACCCTTGGCCCGCAAGGCTGTGTACGGGTAACCCCTTCCATTTTTAATTCAATAGACGATTGTAAAAAACTCGTTGCCGCTGTAAAACAAATTGCGGGGAGTTGATTTTTTTTTGGAGCCCAGCTTCAGTTCCTTGAGCATCTTTCGTTGCGTCGCACTCTTGTACTTTCTGTAATTCTACTCAGCAAGACTTGTAACACTCAAACTTCTTTTGCTTATTTCTTTATATTTATAACTCGTATGAAATTTTATTTGGGTGTAACAGATAATAATTGGTATAAATTCCTATCTCAGCAAAATAGAGAAGATATTAACTTCTGGAAACCTGGCGGCAATACTTCTTTCAACGTACTTACTCCCGGTTGCCCATTTCTTTTCAAACTAAAAGCTCCAGAAAATGCAATTGCAGGGATTGGATTCTTTTCAAGTTTTACATTTTTGCCATTATCAATGGCATGGGATGTTTTTGATAAAGGAAATGGATGTAATTCTTTGCAAGAGTTACAAAGGATGATTTTACCATTACGTAAAGACAAGAGTGAACAAAATCCAACTATTGGATGCATTGTATTAACCAATCCAATTTTTTTTAAGAAAGAAGACTGGATTCCAATTCCTGAAGATTGGAGCTCTAACACTGTACAAGGAAAATCTTATTCAACAGATACACAAATTGGCCAACAGCTTTGGCATAAGGTTGAACTTTTACTTCATAAATATTTATACCATGTTTCTGATGAAGCAAAAAGCCAACTTATATTAGAAGATTCACAAGCCATGTATGGTAAACCTGTATTAACTAAAGTCAGATTAGGGCAAAGTGCATTCAGGGTTTTAGTTACGGATGCATACAATAGAAAATGTGCAATATCCGGAGAAAAGACTTTGCCAGTATTAGAAGCAGCACATATTAAACCATATGCAGAATCCGGTCCACATTTTATTTCAAATTCTTTGCTGCTTCGATCAGACTTACACAAACTATTTGATACTGGATATTTAACCGTAACAAAAGATTTAAAAGTTGAAGTAAGTAAAAGAATTAAAGAAGAGTTTGAAAATGGAAAAGAGTATTATCGCTTTCATGGAAACGATATATTTAACTTGCCAAATAGAGGATTAGATAAGCCAGAAACTAAGTTTCTGGAATGGCATAATGAAAATATTTTTAGAGACTAGTTCGATTTAATACTAGCCCTTATCCATTCCTGTCAAACTTAAATAATGCCTCTTAATTCTTTCTTTGAATTGATTTTGAATGTACTCATTATTCTTAGTAGCAATATTTCTGATTTTAAATTTAATTTTTTTCTGGGTATTTATTAATTTCTTAATAGAAATATCAACATCAACGATTTTAAACCAACGACTATTAATTTCAATATTGTCAGTCAATACAAACTCTTCCAAATATTTTGCATCTTTCGTTTGAATTGCTAAGCAATATGATAAGCTATATAATGTTATATCACACATATTTAACTTGGAATTGTCCATTAAAAGTTTAGTCCAAATTCGCTCAAGGTCACTCTTAAAGTCTTCCATTGCAAAAAACTCCATAAACATATCACGGAGGTTCAATATAATATCTAACAAAGTTTGATCCCTTAATTTTGCAAGCTGTCTATTTTGTAGCTCTGGATCATCTTCGGAATTAACTAAAATATTGATAAACTCCTTGGAAAATTCGTCAAACATTTTTATCATGCTCAATAGGACATCTCTTCTAACATCATTATCAATATTATGAGCTGCTAGTAAAACTTGAGATGCATGAGCAAAGTGATTAAATTTTTTTTCTCCATCAGCAGGGAAAAACTCCAATTTTGCAATTCTTTTTAAAACATCTGGATAGTCTGTTTTATTACCTGCATAAAATATGTTAGGGTTTAACCACCATTCATCATAAAAATTTCTAACTAAAATATCATCGTCTTTATGGTCAAATTTTTGTGCCGCTAAGTATTCCTGAATGGTCAAATGAAAAAACTTATATTCTCCATTAAATTCATCCTTTATTAATATAGATGTCCTATCACACAAATTCCTCAGATGTTCTGCAGAATCTTGGGGCCCTCCAAGATTTTTTCTAGTTGACAGGTCAGTTATAAAATCCTCCAAATCTGATGCAGAAATTGAAATCATCTTATTTTTATGCATATGATCTGCAATGGTTTGAAGTACAAATTCTTTTTTTGAATCTCGAACTGCTCAGAAATACCTTTTGATTGATCCCATCTATTTAAAAAAAGATCGATAAACTTTTTATACAACTCAGTGATATTTTTAGGCAACTCCTTTATGTCAATATTTTTTTCTTTAAAGAGAATTGCTAGTAGTATAGAAGTTAATGGTGTTTTAGGAAAAGCTTTAAGCAGACTACCTTTACGAACCATTTTCACAAAGCTATTAAACTGAGTACCATGTCCCAATATTTTTTCACCAATTGAAACAATATCACTAGCCGTCACTGGCATTAATTCAAATTTTTCAAAATAATCATCAATAACACTATTATTGGTTATATAGTCATTTGTTCTCGAGCTTAAAACTATTTGTATATTATTATATTTCTTTAGTTCAACAAGCTCCTTAATAATTTTATCCCTTGACTCTTTAATGGGAACTTCATCAAGTCCATCTAGAATAATTAATATTCTATCTTTAACATTTTCAACTTGAAAATCCAAAGATGTTTTACCTCTAAAAACTGACCTTATCTCTTGGATTATGGAACTACCATTATTAACTTTAAAAATTTCTCCTAACTGTATATAAAATAAATAAGGACTGTTATATCTATCTAAAAAATCTCTTCCGAGTTTTTTTAAAATTGTCGTTTTACCTGAAGTTGCAATTCCATGAAGTAAAATATATTTTTGATTGCTAATGACTCCTTCAATTTCAGGCAAGAATTTAATTGGTATGATGTTATAATTAGAACTATCTTTTAAATATTCATCTCTTTCCTCCTTTCTTTTCTTAGCCCTTGCCTTTAGTTTTATTTGAAATTCATCTAAAGCCTGAACTTTAACACCAAAATCGGCTTCTAACATTTTAAGACTCAGGTTATACGAAAGAATCGAAAGAGCATAATTTTTATAATTTTCTAAATGCATATCAGCCGTCACAATATTCCCAACTCTAACTTTTATATCTTCGAAATGCTCTAATGTTGCATACATATAAACTACTAATGCACTTTCAACAGTATCATAAATCTCTCTAACAGTAGGTTGAGGGGCATTATGAACTGTATTTCTTTCTACAACAGATCTGCATACATGTTCTAAAAAGTTTGGCATCCCAATGTAATATCGTAAATGGCCTGCATCAAGAGTAGGATTATCAACTAATAACCCCAACTCTTTCAAACAAAAAATTAGGTTTTTAGTCTTATCTCTAGTTAAATCTCTTCCTGATATAATAAAAATTATTTTTTTAAGAAAGGGTTCTAAACTATTCAATATGCTTTTACATTGATTAATCCCTCCAGGCTTTGACCCATAAATTTCAAAAATTGCTTCTAATATGGGTTCTGCTAAACCATCTAGGTTTTTATTCCCTGTCTTATGAAATATAATATTTTTGAACAACTCAATTCCATTGTCAAAATTCTCATAAGAAGGGTCAGCATTTTTTTCAAAAACACCTTTTATGTTATTCCCTATACTTTTTTTTACATGTCGCCAATGATCCTTCATATGCCTAAATTAATTTTAATAAATACTTAGAAACAGTTATCCCAATAATTTCATACATATTGAGTTTACTCCTCCTAAAGTATAAAAAAAATGGAATCAATTGTAAAATACTGAAAATCAAGATACCGCAGAAAATTAATAAATACATATTGCTAATTTTAGATTACGAAACTATACTTCTTAAATGCAATGTACTTGCACCCTGATTTCAATATTTATTAATTGCCTCATTCAAATGACTTATCATTTCTTTTCTCAATGAGACAGGTTTTATTATTTCGATATCAGGAATATAACTCAGTAATACAGACCGAAGTTCATAATTACAAATAAGAAAAAGACGAATTATAACATCCTTATTCCTATAAGTTTTTATTACCTCCTGGCTAAAATGAACTGGTTTAGTTAATATGTAAGGAACTTGTTTAGCCGAAACTTTTACCTCGATATATTGCGGAGCTTCGCCAATTGGCTTAGAAACCCCAATAAGATTGTCAAAGTATGTTTTTGGATCAAACAAGTCATTCAAGACAAATTTCTCATTTGAGTTTTTAATTTCTTTAATCCTATCTAATGCAAAATTTGTGATATATTTTCGCATTCCTTTCTACCTATTGCAAACCACCTATTTCGATACTCTTTTAAAAGATAAGGGTGAAATATGCAGTTTACTAATTCCTCAGATTTAAATGGCTTATAGCTAATACGTATTGGCGATTTGCCCCTGATTGCTGCGAAAATATCATCCGAAAAATTAAGTCCCTGTGAAACCGTATGTTTTTCAAACTGAATTATTGACTCCCCCTTTTCAATGTTTGTATCAACTCTACTCTTCAATTTATATATTATATCATCAACATCTTGTATAATTTTAAAATCACTTACTTGTCTTAAAATGTTAATTGCATCATTCAAATATGAAATTTCTTCATTGTTGATTGGCAAATTTTTAACTGAGTAATTTGAGTCGCTATAATAAAAAAAATGTTTTGACCTTCTTTTCTCTTTTCTATCGGTGCCATTTTATCAAACTTCAAATATTTGATATCATCTTGAATTGTCCTTTTGCCAATTGATTTCCCATACCTGTCTTTAAGTTTATCATTTATAGCATCAATTAATTTTTGAAGAGTCCACTTTCTATATTGATTCCTTAAACATTCGTCTATGATCTCAATGCGAAGCGCAAAGTCTTTATTTTTTGGCATCATGAAAATTTGGTTTTTAAATTTACAATTAAATAATCGCAAACAAAGTGCAAATACATTGCATTGTGCATGACTAATTTCACCCCATGTTATATTTCGATAGCCATAATGAAAATCAGTTAGTTCATTCTATAAAGAATAGTAGACTGAACTCCTACTGGTAAGAGTTTAAGAGAGAAATTGTCTTCACTCTCATTGTTGAAGACATATAAATCTTAATGCATTATGGCTATAGGTAGAACTGCTAAGACCGGAGAGGTTTGTCCGGAAAGCGGTGTTTGGGAAGTAGTTGGCTCCCCAAGCACAACAGCCCCAATTGCTAACGGTAATCGCATGCCTCCTTACAGTGGCAAGGCAGTTACTTGGAAGTTAATTATGTTGGCTTAATTATTTTAAGGATGCAATATTATAAATATTGCATCCTTTTAATTCTGCCCCTGCAGGTGTTCATCAAAAAGAACCACGCCGCTGTTGTGTCTTGTGTGCTGGCAATGCAGCATAGCAAAGAGACCAACAGCATTAATTATAGTAAGATTTTCTCCGTTTTCATTCAGATTGCTTCGTCCCTTCACCATTCCATCTCTGCGAAACTTCCAGTTTCGCAGTCCTATTCTATCGCTTACAGCGATAAAAACATCCTGCTCAAAATTTATTAACTTGTAGCCATGTGTAATTTTTATGGTCACAAAGTAAGCAGGATGGATTATATCCGTTTAAAGCGGATAGAAAAAGAATTAGGAACAATAGCAGCTTTAAACGAGTTAGAGATTTTAAAAAATGGATTTGCCTATGGCAATGCTCCCATACTCCGCAAATCTGCTCCCGATGATTTTGAAATTATATCTGCACATTGGGGAGTTCATTCCTTCATGGATAGATAATGTAAAACAGTTAGAAACAGCAAGAAAGCAGGGCATCCCCTGGCTCAATGCCCGGTCAGAAACATTGTTAACCAGTAAAATGTTTAGAGATGCTGCATTAAACAGAAGGTGTCTGGTATTAGCATCACATTTCTACGAGTGGCGGCACTACAAACCCGAAGGTGCAAAAAAAGAAATTGCTTATCCTTATGCTATTGAAGTAGTAGATGCAGATTACTTTTACATGGCAGGCATTTACAATAGCTACACCAATCCCGATACAGGAAAAATTCTTACCAGCTTCGCCATCATTACAGGTCCGGGAAATGAGTTAATGGAAACAGTACACAGTAAAAAGAAAAGACAACCAACAATCCTTACAGAAGATTTGGCCTGGAAGTGGATTATGGAAGAGTTAGAAGAACCAGAAATAAAACAAATAGCTTCCTATCAATTACCATCCGAATACATGACCGCCTATACAATCAAAAAAGATTTTAAAACTGCTGCAGATCCATTAGAGCCATTTGAATATGAAGATTTACCACCACTAGATATAGCAGTATAATGGAATGGATATTACATTTAAGTTACAAGGGCAAAACCTTTAAGCAAAAAGCCATCCTTGAATACAAGAGCCGCCAGATATTTCGAATACTGGTAGATGGCTCAAAAGATAGTTTGCTATTAGAAAATGATTACCCGGCTATAAGATTTAAAAATTCAAAAAGAGGTGTGCGGTGGAAAATTCGTAAAGGAAAGCTCGATGCAGCCGATAAAGATTCTGCACAGTTACTCGTTGATATATTTAGTCAATTGGAATTTTTAATGAAAAAAGATTTCAAAGAAATATATCCTGATGAATTATTTATCTAAAAGAAGAACTGAAATAGTAAAGATTGCTTCGTCCCTTCAACATCCCATTCCCATACAAACAGCACCAACGGTCTCGCAATGACGATACAACAAACGAGGTTCGTCATTGCGAGGCCAATACCAAACTGCCACAATCACAAAAAACATCAAATGGCCAAAGCAATCTCGTCGTTAACAAGTCTCCAAGCCTGCTCTCAATATAAAATAGTTCTTGTTGATTGAAAATATAAAGCTCAAAGGCTGCCGGATGGCAGCGGAAAGCCCGCAGCGTAGCGAGGACTTGCAGCGAACAGCCGGAACTACAGTTGAGTAAAGAACCGAACGATGAGAGTCCCAAATCCATTCACAACTCACCTTATCGCTTTTCTACTTTCCTTTCTTTGATTTTTTTGCGCCGCCCGGTTTTTTGGGAGTTATTTTCTTTGCCTCATTTTCCAATTTACGTTGTACTTTTTTTACATCTTCCGCAGCAGGCAATTGCTCCGGTTGCACACCCCTTTCATTCAGCATTTTTCGTACGGCCAGATTATTATCAACATGTTCTTTGCCAATGGCGGTACTGCCTTTCAGATTTTTCTCCACTACGTTATGGCTTGTTAGCTCTGTTGCAAAATCTTTTGCCTTTATAGTAAGTGTTGGTAAAAAATCGGCTAACGGGCGGCTGGCAGGCATTCCTAATTTTCGTTTCATATCGGTGGTGCTAAAGCCACCAAACAATGCCTGATCGCCTTTTGACCGAATGATGGCAAAGCCTTTATCATCCACACCCCGTTCGTAAATAATACCGGATAATTTCTTTTCCGATTTCGATAATTTTTCTCTGGCTGCTACCCTTGCAATATCCAGCAACCGTTGTTCTATAATTTCCTGTCTGCGGGTTTGCACAGCAAAATATGTTTGTGCAAAAGCAATGGCCTGTTTGGATGCATCTCCATTTTGGGCAATAAGATAACAGGCATACCTTGTCAAGGCAATATCTTCTATTTCCCGTTGAGCTCCTTTTGCTAAGTTTATCATTTTCGTGAAGCCACGAAAATGATGGGTTAATTCTTCTCCGGCATTTTCACAAGCCTTTTTCGCCTTTTCAATTGCATTGGTAAAATTCTCCCATCTGAGATAACCCAGAATAGGCTGTAGCTCTCTTGCACTCCAGCACTCAATACCTTTATAATCATAACATGCCTGTTCAAATTTTTCAAACAGTTCTGCAATCAATTCTTTTTTCATACTCACTTGTTATGTATTAAAGATATTAAATTTCTCTGCTTTACCAGCCGTAGGCATGCCGGAACAAAGAGGATTTTAGCTCTTACTGTACACTCGGCATTCACCACTATCTTTGCCCTCTAACGAAATAAATATGGATTTAGCATTCAATAAAAACGAAGACATACTAAAACTAAGCCTGAGTGAGATGCGGCAGCGGCTGGAGAAAATATATGAAGGCGGTGGTAAAAAAGCCATTGAAAAACAACACAAGCAAAATAAACTTACCCCAAGAGAAAGGATTGATTATTTAATAGATAAAGACCTGCCTAACGAACAGGCAAGCTCTCCTTTTATAGAGATCGGTGCTTTTGCCGGTTATGAACTTTATGCCGAACAAGGTGGTTGCCCCGCCGGTGGTACAGTGGCCGGTGTGGGTTATGTAAGCGGCCGGCAATGTATGATTGTTGCCAACGACCAAACGGTGAAAGCCGGTGCCTGGTTCCCCATAACAGGTAAGAAGAACCTGCGGCTGCAGGAGATAGCGATGGAAAACCATCTGCCGGTTATTTATCTGGTAGACAGTGCCGGTGTTTTTCTGCCCATGCAAGATGAAATATTTCCCGACAAAGAACATTTTGGCCGCATCTTTCGCAACAATGCGGTAATGAGTGGCATGGGTATTACCCAGATAGCCGCCGTAATGGGCCCTTGTGTGGCGGGCGGCGCCTACCTACCTATTATGAGTGATGAAACACTGATGGTGGAAGGTAATGGTTCTATTTATTTAGCAGGTCCTTACCTGGTAAAAGCCGCCATTGGCGAAGACGTAGATAATGAAACCCTCGGCGGTGCAGATACTCATACCGAAATAAGCGGTATTGCCGATTATAAATTCAAGACCGAGCAGGAATGTATGGATCATATTAAAAAAATGTTTTCCATGCTGGGCGACAAACCCAAAGCTGGTTTTGACAGGATAGCATCCGCTGCTCCAACAAAAAATCCGGAAGAGCTGTACGGTCTCTTTCCGCATGATGGCGGCCAATATGATATGGTGGAAGTGATTGAGAGAATCGTAGACAACAGTGAGTTTGAACAATTCAAAGAAGATTATGGTAAAACAATCATCTGCGGTTATGGCCGTATTGATGGCTGGGCGGTGGGTATTGTGGCGAATCAACGTACCATTGTAAAAACAAAGAAGAAGGAAATGCAGCTCGGCGGTGTTATTTATAACGACAGTGCTGATAAAGCTGCCCGGTTTATACTCAACTGCAACCAGAAAAAAATACCGTTGGTTTTCTTACAAGATGTTACCGGTTTTATGGTTGGCAGCCGCAGCGAACACAGCGGCATTATTAAAGACGGCGCCAAGATGGTGAATGCCGTTGCTAATTCTGTGGTGCCAAAAATTACCATTGTAGTTGGTAACAGTTATGGTGCCGGCAACTATGCCATGTGTGGCAAGGCTTACGATCCCCGTTTTATTTATGCATGGCCTACGGCTAAAATAGCCGTAATGGGTGGAGATGCGGCTGCGAAAGTTTTATTACAAATAGAAGTGGCATCGCTAAAAAAACAAGGCAAAGAAATTACACAAGAAGCTGAAGATGCATTGCTGAATAAAATTAAAAGCCGTTATGATACTCAGACCTCGCCGTACTATGCAGCGGCAAGGCTTTGGGTAGATGCGATTATTGATCCTATTGATACAAGAAAAGTTATCAGCGAAGGGATAAAGGCGGCGAATAATAATCCGGAGATAAAGGAATTGAGAACTGGCGTCTTTCAAGTTTAATATGCAATTAAAATCCTTTTAGCTTAGTGTACTTCGTGTTGTATTTTCTTTGTGCCCTTCGTGGTACTTTTTGGAACACAAAGAACACAAAGGCTACCACAAAGAACATGAAGAAAATCTGCCCTAAATCACAAATTAATTCATGAGTACTGACATCACTATATACACCGACGGCTCATCCAGAGGCAATCCCGGACCGGGTGGCTATGGCACTATACTCATGAGTGGCAATCACCGCAAAGAATTATCACAAGGCTATCACCATACCACCAACAACCGTATGGAGTTGATGGCCGTTATCGCCGGACTAAAAGCATTAAAGAAAACGGGCATGCACATTACTATTTATTCCGATAGCCAATATGTAGTAAAAGCAGTAGAAGAAGGCTGGCTGAACAACTGGATAAAGACCAACTTTAAAGGCAATAAAAAAAACCCTGACTTGTGGAGAGAATATTTTGAACTGGCGAAACGTCATGTCATTAAATTTAAATGGGTGAAGGGGCATTCTACAAATGGATTTAATAATCGCTGCGATGAATTAGCTACTGAAGCGGCGGATGGTAGCCACCATACGTTGATGCATGATGAGGGGTACGAAGGGACAGCTTCTTAGATATGAATGCTTTGTCTTCGGCAAAAAAGGTTAGCCACGAAATCACACTAAAAAACACGAAAAAAATAAATACAAGAAACCTACCTGCCGACTGGCAGGTCACACAAAAGCACACAAAAAGTAGTTTACACTAATTTAAATTCCTAAAGATATCTTGTATTCATTTCGTGTTAGTTCGTGTGCTTTCGTGGCTAAATAAAAAACCCATCGCCGAAGGCAGATGGGTTAAAATATTTTTAGTGGCAAGTATTATGCTATTGTAAGCTCTACTTTTTTTCTTGTCATATAATTATACGCAAACATAATCACCGGCAAGAAAACCATCGTAGCGATCAATGAATTTCTATAGAAAGGTAAACCAGCTTCAAGACAAGTTAACCAACCAGCAAAACTTTTTGCATACACTATTTCAGTAGCAGCAAAAAACACCATTGTGTTAGATACAACAAAGAAAACTGTTGGTGCGATAATGGCGCCACCAAAAATGCCAGACAATTTTTTTCCTTTCAAGCCCCAGCCGATTAAAACTGCTGCAAGCAATACTAAATAATTTTTCCACTGACCGCCATAGAAACCGGCGTAAGGAAATAAATCTTGTGTATATAATAATTGTATCACGGCATCGCTGATAAATAAAGCTGCTAACGGTAACAGGAAAGACATATCCTTTTGCTTCATGATAAAACCAGCGAATAATGCGATAGCAATAACCGGTGAAAATCCAGACCAGGCCAACTCAGGCCCGAAAAAGAATTTGCAAGCCGTTGCCAGTGCTACCAATATGATTGTGAATACGATTAATTTCTTGTTGATCTTCATGATAATAATTTGAATCTGTGTTAAGCCACAAAAATAACTTAATTGAGGCAATTAGCCTTTCCTTTTATCAACGATTGTGGATAGCTGCTGAAGCCCTGAATACAACGGATTTAGCTGCGGCAGCCAAATAGACAGTCGCACCGGGAAATACAACTGCTGATGGAGTACCTGCTTGTAATTTAATAGTTGTCTCATCATCATCCACTTCTACAACACCTTCTGTTAGTAAAACTATTTCCGTTGTAGTAGGATTAAAAGAAGAAACATCACCTTTTTCCATTTCAAAAACACTGAGGGTAAAATCGGGTACCGGTGTATTATAGGTTCTCTCTCCTTCTTCATTTACATCTCCCATAATTATTTGTGGAATGGTGGCTTCGCATTTTACATGCTTCATTAGTTCTGCCACATCAATATGTTTGCTGGTTAGTCCGCCGCGGAGCACATTATCCGAATTCGCCATGATCTCTACATTCTGCCCTTCCAGATAAGCATGTGGCACACCTGCTGCCTGAAAAATGGCTTCACCTTTTTTCAACTGAACAATGTTGAATAAATAAATGGAGAATATGCCCCTGTCGATATTTTCATCTTTCTTAAATGTTGCAGCAGCTTTGGATGCCCAATAATCTTCTAATGACCTATCAGCTGATTCATCTTGATAAATATCAGCAAGGTTATTCAATAATGAGTGCAGTATGCGATTCACTTGATGCTGCGGCATTTCCATTACATATTTGTATAAGCCAGTATAACCCGATTCATTAAACACCGGAAGTAATTCATTCAGCTCAGTAACATTAGTCAATATGTCCATTAATTCTTCTGTTGGCTTAAATCCATGCAATAACCAAAAGTCGCTTAATGCCACCATCAGTTCCGGTTTATGGTTGTCATCTTTATAAGATCGGTTTGGCGCATCGAGCGGAATACCTTCTGCTTCTTCTCTTGCAAATTCTATTTGCGCAGCTTCTTTGGAAGGATGTACCTGGATGGACAACATATCTTTTACATCCAGCACTTTAAATAAATAAGGAAGGCTGTTGGCAATTGCATTTAATTCTGTTGGCATACTTCCTCCCGTATCGACAACAGCCTGACCTAAAGGATGGGTACCCATCCAATATTCAGCATGAGGGATTTTCTTTTCATTTATTTTCTTCAATAATGCAGGAATAAACGTATTGCCACCCCAATCATAATGTTTTACTACACCTGTTAATTTATAAATCCCTGCCATAGAAATATTAACTGTTGATTTTGTAATTTGGCTATAAAAGATACTACATGGCATCGCATAATGAACTGGGAAAAGAAGGGGAAGAATTAGCCGTAAAATGGCTAAGTGAGCATGGCTATACCATTTTGCATACCAATTGGCGGCATTCACATTATGAAATTGATATTGTAGCAAGGAAGGGAAAGTTTTTACATTTTGTAGAAGTAAAGGCAAGAAAGGCTTCTCCATTCGGATTTCCTGAGGACAGCGTTACAAAAAAGAAATTTAAAAACTTACAGAAAGCGGCTGATGAGTATTTGTTTTTAAATCCGGGAAGTGATTGGATACAATATGATGTACTGTCGATTACGTTGAATGGTAATGAGGTGGAGTATTTTTTGATTGAGGATATTTTTTTATAGTTAGTAGCAAATGGGAAGTAGGCAGTGGGTCAGCTCTCCAAATTTGCAATCATTTTACTAAGCATCTTAAATATCGAAACAAGATAGTTTTCAATATTCTTAATTTCTGCTTTTGTTGTATAGTTTAGAATTAAAGACGCTTCAATCTGAGTATCAACTTCCACAAGCGAACTTCTGGCAATCTCATAAAATCTTCTCCTGTCTGGTTTAGTTTTTCTTGCAGCACCTTCAGCTATGTTACTGCAAACTGATATAACAGCCCTCCATAATTGGCTAACCAATACATATTGCTCTTCTTTGGGGTAAGTTTTAGTAACTGCATAAATTTCTTTTACTAGCATTAAAGCAGTTTTGTAAACCTCCAAATTCTTATGTGATAGTTCTAACATAAAATGTTTTACTATTCTTAAAGGAACCTACTGCCTACTCCCCACTTACTACTGCCCTCTCTCCAACACCATCATTTTCTCCACCAACCTGAACGTAGCTGGGCATAATTCCACATTCTGCTTATGAATATGATCGTATTCGCTGAATTTTTTTGACAGATGCGGAAAGCCGGAGCAATCAACAGGACGAACTTCGTAGATGCTGCATTTATTATCTTTCAGATTTAAGAATTGACAAGGTTCTGTTTTATTCAGCCAGTCACGGTCGCCGCCTTTTTCTTTGCGTAGCCATTTTTTTTGAAAAGCTTCGACACTCATATTTAAATGAGCTGAAATTCTTTTCATATCTGTATTGGTAAATGTCGGCGTCATCGTTTTGCAGCAATTGGCACAGGTAAGACAATCGATTTCCTGCCATACTTCTTTTTCTAACACTGCTATTTTTTTATCCAACCCACGGGGTGCTTCTCTTCCCAACTTGGTCAAAAAACGACGCATACTATTTTTTCTATCCTTAGCTTTTTGTCTGAACGAACGAAGATTAACTGGCTGCATTGTACTCATGTGCCGAAGATACTATTTGAAACAATTCACTGAGCAGTAAAATAATATTAGTCTCTCAAATTTTCAATGGTTATTTTTGCGCAACAACAAACCAATTATTATGAAGGCTTTTATTACTGTAGCATTATCATTTATTACCGCCATTACGTTTGTAGCTTGCGGCTCAAAATCTGCTGATGGGCCAGCAACGTTCTGCGATACTGCCTGCTTAACAGATAGTATTAATTTTAAAGGCGACCATAAGCTGGAGCCGGCTGTATTTATTGTTAGTAACAATTGTAAGGCTGATAGCATTATCTGGACTTACAAAGGGTTAGGCGAATTACGTAAAACAAGTTTTGAAGGCCTGATCGGAAGAACCCCGAGTATTAATAAAGATTTTATTCGTTGTTATTTCACTAATGCAGATGTAGCATGGGTAATGTTTAATGATTGCGAAACTGGCAGAGGGTTTCAGATCAAGTTACCTTACGATAGAAGTCAGAGTGTAAGCCCCAAAGGCAGTGGCATCAATAATCTTGATCCTAAATTTTCCATATCAGATAATTTAATAGTGTATACCGATCGTGGCAATCTTTTTATCGAAGATATGAGTACAGGCAAAAAAGGTTCTATGACGTTTGGTGAAGCGTTGGATATAGATTACGATAACATGCATGCTTCTATTGACTCAGTTAACATCACCAATACAAGATCATGGGCTAAAGTAAAAATTGGCGAAGAGTGGAAAGTAATCGAAAAGAATATAACCTTGGAGTGAGGAAAAAATTAGTTAATACAGAAGAAAGCATATTAATTCACTCCTTCCAAATTAACTAATAAACCAATTAACTAATTACCCATAATGTGGGAACCTTATAAAAAAGGATTTAAAGCTTACCTGCAATTAGAAAAATCTCTATCTGATAATTCTGTGCAAGCCTATCTGCGGGATATGGAATTGCTGACGAATTATTTGCAAGAATCAGCAGCATTAAAAAATCCGGCTGATATTAAATTAAAAGACCTTCAACAGTTTATTAAATGGATTGCTGAACTGGGAATGACAGCCTCCTCGCAGGCAAGAATTATTTCAGGTATCCGAGCATTCTATAAGTATTGTTTACTGGAAGATATTTCCAAAACTGATCCTACTGCCCTGCTGGAAGCTCCCAAACAAAAAAGGTTGTTGCCAGATGTGTTGAGTTTTGATGAAATAGAAAAAATGATTTCCTGTATTGACCTTAGCAAACCAGAAGGCGGTCGCAATAAAGCGATTCTGGAAACTATGTACAGTTGTGGTCTTCGGGTGTCGGAATTGGTAAACCTTAAAATTTCTCAGCTTTATTTAGATGTAGGATTTATAAGAGTGCTGGGCAAAGGTGATAAAGAAAGATTGGTTCCCATCGGAAGCAGTGCGATCAAGTATATTAATTTTTATAAGAATACTATCCGGGTTCATGTTGCTCCAACAAAAGGAAATGAAGACATCCTTTTTCTAAATTACAGAGGAGGCAAATTATCGAGAGTGATGATCTTTTATATTATTAAAGACCTTGCAGGGAAAGCTGAGATAAAGAAAACTGTATCGCCACATACATTCCGTCATTCATTTGCCACACATCTGGTAGAAGGCGGAGCAGATTTACGAGCCGTTCAGGAAATGCTCGGGCATGCAAGCATTATAACCACTGAAATCTATACTCATCTTGACAGAGAATTTCTTAGAAAGACGTTAGAGAATTTTCATCCGGCTTTTAAATAACATTCTATTGAATAATTATCTTCTCAGTCATCTTTTTACTTGTCTTTTTATTGGTAAGTACTAAGAAATAACTACCAGCAGAAACTTTAGGAACATCAATATTCAACACCCTCACTTTCCCATCAATCCAGATTTCTTTTTGTTGCATCAACTGGCCAGAAAGACTTAGAAAATTAACTGCATAATATCCTTCTTCCATCAATGCAATTCCAAGCGAAGCATTGCCACCAGACAAAACAGGATTTGGATAAATGAAGAACTTGCTTTGTGATTGGGGGACTTCAATATCTCGGGTTATAATTTCATCAACTTCGTTTGTAATGCATACTCCTTTTGCTACCGCACCCATAATAACACTTACTTCACCTCTTATCATTGTAGCAGTAGTCACCACTATTTCATCCAACATGATAGCTTTCATTTCAATTTTCAAAAAATTGACAGATTTATCAATCGCTATCTCTTTTAATTCAAATCCAACAGATGAAACAAGCAATGATTTGTTTTTGCCAAGTAATTTTTCATTAATTGCAAACTCTCCATTTTCATCTGCTACATAAGTATTTAATGTTTTACCAATCTGTATGCTGGCATATGGAACAGCGTTACCAGCTTCATCCACTATTTTCCCTTTGAGAGTTTTTGTAATTACTTCAGTTGTACAAACGGTGGTATCTCCCATAAATGGTTCAATATTTTTTGGTGCCACCATTCCCAAGGTTCTAAATTCACTGGTCATTGGTGTACGGGTAGTATCTTTCTCTACAGACATTATCTTACCCATTTTACTATTTTGAGCGGATGCTTTTGAAATCAAGAAAGCAGGCAGCATGATAGTAAAAAAATGTTTTGCCCATGGAATCCGCTTTTTTGGAATTTCAATTTCTCTATTGAGTTGATCTGTCATAAAACGACCACAAACAGAACCAGTTGATGGTTTTTTAAAAAACTGGGCAACCTGAGTATCACTCATATTACTAAAGTCAACAACCTGTTTCTGACAAGAACCACAAAACTTACCTTTTGCATCGGGACTCATATTATCCCAATTTTCATGACAAGGTTCGGCGATGGAGAGTGCTATTTTTTTACTCATAAAAAGGTTTTATTGTATTACTACTTTATCAGATGCCATCAGTTTGCCATTTGCATACAATTGCAAAAAATAAATTCCTGCTGGCCAACGATTATCGGTTCTGAGTGTAAAACGATTTAAACCTTTTATTGTATTCTGGGGCTGCGATAGCAATATTTTCCCATCCAAACTGATTAGTTTAAGTTCAATTATCCCTCCGAAATCGGTTGTAGTTTCCACAGTAATCAGGCTGCCTTTTTGTACAGGATTTGGATATGTTTTTATCTTTTTTAATCCATTATCACTCTTCTTGTTTAGGCTATCATTAATTATTGTTATGGTTTTAACTCCATTAGCTCCACAGCTTATTCTTTTATATATTCGACTACATCGTATGATATTTCCTGGGTGTATAACAACTTCATCGCAAAATTTCACATCCATTTCCAGTAATATTCTTTGATCTTTTTCGCCGTAACTATTTTTAAGGCTTTGATGCAATGATGTATACCCAATAGCGGAAACTGATATTTCGTAAAGTTTTGATGACTTTAATTTATCAGTCATTACTACACCGCTGTCATTTGCTATAGTAATTACTGTGTCTTTCTTATCTGTAGAAACAAAGCAAACAGTCGCATTTGAAACAGGATTTCCATCTAAAAAATCTTGAATTGTAAATTTTCTAACCTTACCGCTTTTAGTTGTAATAATAATTACTCCCACAGCGGCTCTACAACCAAAAATTGCTGAGGCTTCAGCCTCTTTTAATACAGATACACTCTCAATATCATTTGTATTAATGTTATCAATACTTAAAATAGGGAATCCATCAACAATCCATAATGGTTCAACTCTCTTTGATGAAATACCACATCTTAAACTAATCTTCGTCTGAGTGGTATCTATTTTCTGAACTTTCTGCTGAAATGCATATAGGTCAAAAGGTTTTATAAAAACACCTTTCATATTACATAGCTCAAGCTTAGTTGATTTCGAGGCAAAATATTCCTTGTCAATGTCTGCTTTTCTAATCAAATCATATATCTGAGAAAAGCAAACCGAAGAAAACAATAATAAGCAGAATGTAGATATTAAACGCATAAGCTTGGTTTTAAAAATCATTAAATCAAAATAATCAGCGATTAAATGAGGGGTTCCGTAAAAACGGAACCCCGTTATCACTAACCGGCTGTTAAATGATTAGTTATTTTGTCTTTGGATGCTGCTTTATTGAAAATTGCATATCGTTATGGATAGAAAGTATTAATAGACAGGTGGCGGTGCAAAAAACAGGACTGGTAATGCAGTGATGACCGTTCCAGCTACCATCATTGTTTTGAATGTTCACCAGTTTACCAGACATCATATCATACCATTTCTTCCAGTTATCGCCGCCTTGCATCAGCATACTTTCTCCCGTCATTAGAAAACTCATAAATTCTTCGCCGCCATTATTTCCAAAACCAGCCATTACATCTTCCCGCACAGCTTGGTTTCCTGCCGCCTGATTGATAGAGTAAGCTGTCATTAATTGTTTTGCTTCCACCGCATCAATACCTGCATCTCTGAGATTTTGTTCTGTAATTTTTTTATCTTTTACTTTTCCAGTACCATAACCTCTTACAATAACTTCCTGTGCTCTTTGAGATTCTTTAGCACTTGCTCTTGCAGTGCTGGACAATCCGTACAACATAACACCAGCTGCTTTGTCTGTAACCGCAGCATTTGTTTTTAAATCAAAATTTCCATTTTGATAATTACGGCTGCGATTCAAAACTGTTGTATCCACTCTTCTTCCTACATCATCCGCACTTTCCAATGCATTATTTGCAAGAGCTGATTGTAATACCGGTGCCCAACCACCATCTTTCCAGCTACCATCAGCAGATTGAGTTTTTTGAATTCTTGCAACACATTTATCTAATGCTTTTTCAATTCTCTTTTTCATTTGCACATCAGCTATCTCATAACGGAGCATGTTTGTAAAAAACTGAGCAGTAAGAATTACATCAATGTTTCTCCCCAGTTTTACCTGTGGTTGAGTGTTCGTTAATAAAGTGATGTAAGGTTGGTTCTCCGGACAATCTTCAATTGCTTTCAATAAAAACTCAGTTCCCTTTTTAAGATTCCCCTTGTACTCTCCTTTCTCCAACGTATTGTCTGTACGCAACAGCGACATCGTTACTAATGACGTAGTAGCAGGATCACTTGTTACAGCATGAGGATCTAAATTACCCTGGCTAGAATGAGAACCTGCTCCCCAACCTCCATCGGGAGCCTGTGCTTTGTCAATCCAGAGTAAACCTCTCTGCAATGACGTTTCAACCGTTTCAGGAGTTTTGAAACTGCTGATATGTTTTGATTGCTCGGTTGTATCAAGTCCCAGAATCGTTTTCATAATACATACATGATTGAGATCGGGATTGCTACAACATTTTACTTCTCTTTTTCCATCCGCATTGTTACCAATGGAAAAGCTGGCAAAGACTGCTGCTACTGCAAAAGCAGAGACAGACAACAATGCATTTGTTCTTGATAATTTTAATTTCATGTGTTTATTTTTTATTGTTATAAAATTGACACATGGAATTCGCCTGAACATTAATTACTGTACAAAACAGAATTTTTGCGAGGCTCATTTCATGGCATTTATTTTTAAAGATTAAAAAAGAATTGCCAGCCGTAGTGAGTGTTTTAGAAAAGAGAAAAGGCGCAGCATAATTAGTTTTATGCTGCGCCAAATATTTCAGTATTATTTGTTTTTACTTATTGGAAGTGTTTCTTCTTCTTCATCCGTGTCAATATTTTTCTTTGGCTCTGGCTTTGATTTTGCAAGCAACTGAGCACTTTCAACTAATCTTATAAATTCTGAACGATAACCTTCATCATCATTACCTCTTGCTTTGCGGGCCATTTCTACTACACTACTATAAGAAGCATCCGATTTGAATTCTGAATCACGGAGCAACATACCAAACTGTGCTACTGCTGCTGCAAAACGGAAATTGTCAGAAGTTTTTGCAATTGCCATTTGTTTATCGGCAACAGGATGTTCTATTAGTTTACTTACATCACCATCCGGTGCTTTGTACCGAAACTTCACTGTCAAGATTTCATCGGTATGATTTGACTTACTTAAAGGAGCAACATCTTTCTGGTATTTCAATGCATCCACATCTTTTAGGAAACTACTTTTTACACCTACAGGAATGACTTCGTAGATGGCAGTTACGGTATGACCGCTACCCAGTTCACCAGCATCTTTTTTATCATCATTAAAATCTTCTTTGGCAAGCATCCTGTTTTCATAACCAATCAAACGATAGCCTTGTACTTTTGCAGGATTAAATTCAATCTGCAGTTTTACATCCTTAGCAATAGTAAAAAGTGTTCCGCCAAATTCGTTCACTAATACTTTTTTTGCTTCGCTGATACCATCTATATAGGCATGATTACCGTTTCCTTTATCAGCCAGCTTCTGCATTTTAGCATCCTGATAATTACCCATTCCATAACCAAGTATCGTTAAGAACACACCACTCTTTCTTTCATTTTCAATTAACCGCTCCATTGCATCATCACTGCTTTCGCCTACATTAAAATCACCATCTGAGCAAAGGATAACACGGTTGTTGCCATTCTTTACAAAATTTTCCTGTGCAGTTTTGTAAGCCAGTTTTATTCCCGCACCACCAGCGGTAGAACCGCCTGCTTCTAATTTATCAATCGCATCTTTAATTTTTGTTTTTTCTGCACCACTTGTTGGCGTCAATACAATACCTGCGGCACCAGCATAAACAACCATCGAAATCTTATCCTGTTCCCTTAACTGATCTACCAACATTTTCATAGATGCTTTTACGAGTGGTAATTTATTAGCACTCTGCATTGAACCAGATACATCAATAAGAAATACAAGATTGGAAGCCGGAAGATTTTCTGTCGGAATTTTCTTTCCTTGTAAACCAATTAAAACTAGTTTGTGATCTTTATTCCAGGGAGCTTCCGCAATTTCTGTGTTGATTGAAAAAGGATCATTATTTGTTGGCTGCGGATATTCATACTTAAAGTAATTCACCATTTCCTCAATTCTTACTGCACCAGCAGGTGGCAATTGCCCCTGGTTTAAAAAACGGCGAACATTGCTGTATGATGCTGCATCTACATCGATAGAGAAAGTAGATAATGGATTGTCGTTTACTTTCATAAACTGGTTCTCGGTTATTTTGTCGTAGCCTTCTCTGTTGAAATCTATGTATTCTTCGTCTTTATTGTGGTAGTATGAAGTATTGTCTCTTTCAGCGTAAATAGTTGATGATCCGGGTATGCCACGGCTGCCATATAATTGATTAGGCGCACCAAGCGACTTCATTTCCCTTTTAGTTGCCATTCCCGTTACAACAACTTCCTGCATCACTGTATTTGTAGCCTTTAGAACAACATTGATCTCAGATTTGCCACCAACTTTTTGTTCTACAGTAATGTAACCCAATGCAGAAAAGATAAGGGTGCCGTTACTTGAGGCAATGGTAATATTGTATTTACCGGAAGCATCAGTAAAAGTTCCATTTGAGCTTCCTTTATATTTAACAGAAACAGATGAAAGAGGATTTCCTTTTTCATCCGTTACTGTTCCGGAAACTGAGTGAGATTTTACGGGACGGAATGCCAGCATTATTAAAATAACGGGCATTGCTAAAAGAAGTATTCGTTTCATAATATAAGTATTTACATACCCTGATGCGGGTATTAAGCGGATTGCATAAACCTCTCCCAATTTATTCTCCGATATTCAAAAATGCCGACTCCCACTCCTTGAGGAGAGGGTATAATAACTTTTCCTTTATAAGGAATGGTAATGGGGAGAGGTCTTTGATGACCAATGATCGGAACGATGAACGGAGCGTCGCAACTGTTGATGCCATATGCACTTAAGCTGGCTACATAAAAAAATATTATGTAATTTTAGACCGTTGTCATTTTTAAAGAACATATCTCATAACTCACTATCCGACAAGGAGCTGGTTGCTCTATACAAGGAATCTGGTGATATGGCCGTACTTGGAGAATTGTATCAGCGATACATGGAACTGGTGTATGGTGTATGCCTTAAATATTATAAGGATGCGGAAACTGCAAAAGACAGTGTGATGCAGATATTTGAGGAACTGGTACCAAAATTGAGAAAGCATGAAGTGGAGAATTTTAAACCCTGGCTGCACCAAGTGGCGAAAAACCACTGCCTGATGCAATTACGGACTCCCAAAAACATGAAAACAGTAGAGTTTAAGTATGAACTTGTGCAATCGGAAGACAATGTGCATCTGAATGGTGTGCTGGAAAAAGAGGAGAATTTCATGAAGTTGGAATACTGCCTTGGCACTTTGACAAATGAGCAACGGGAAGCGGTAAAACTATTTTATCTGGAAGGTAAATGCTATAATGAAATAGTGGAAATAACCGGGCAGGAATGGAACCAGGTGAGAAGTTTTATACAGAACGGACGAAGGAATTTGAAACTGTGTATGGAAAATGAGAAGTTGGGAGTTGAAAATGAGCTATAGGCAATTAGCAATGGGCAATAAACAATTGGCAAATTAAATACAAGCATGACTTTAATAAATGGCAATAGATAATAACATAAAGAATTTTACTGCCGATGATATTGAAAAATATCACAAGGGTGTGCTTTCTGCTAAAGAAATGCATGAACTGGAAAAAGCGGCGATGGATGATCCTTTTCTTGCTGATGCACTGGAAGGTTATGCTATTGCTGGTGTGAATGTTGCTACCGATATTGCTGAACTTAAAGAAAGGCTTGCCAAAAAAACCATGCCTGACGGCAGGCAGGCAGAAACTGCCAAAGTAATCCCTTTACAAACTTCTGAAAGAAAAAATAATTTCCGTTTGCTGAAAGTGGCAGCCATGCTTGTTTTTGTAGCTGGCGCTGCATTTGCAGTTTATCAATTTGGATTTAATAAGAAGGCAGAATCCATTGCGCAGAATGAGCCTGTAAAAGCAACTGAGAATAAATTAACTGATACTGCTGATTCGAATGCAAGCAATACAACAGTTGCTGCGGCTGAGAAGGTAACGACTAATGAAGCTGCCGATCAATCAGTAGCTACAGACCAAACTTCCAGTGCATCTGGTAGTGGCGCAACTGTAAAAAAAGAAGTCGCTATTTCGATGGATGATGAGAAAGCAATAAACTCTTCGCCTGCGGCAGTGCCTCCAGTAGTAAAAAATAATGAGACGCAAAGGGCTATAGGAAATGTGACTGAGAAAAAAATATTGGGCAAAGAAGAAGCAAAACCAGGAAGTATTGTTACAGCAAACCAAGAAGCTGATGCAATTGCTACAAAAGATAAAACAGCCGAAAGACTAGAAAATCTTGAAAGCCAAAAAAGGTCTGTAGCAGCAAACAAAAAAGCAGAAGATCAGAATTATCGCAATCAGACTACAAATATTTTTCGTGGCCGAGTAACTGATCAGAATAATGTAGGTGTACCCTTTGCCAATGTTACTAATCTGGAAGAAAATACCGGAACGTATACAGATGTAAGAGGATATTTCAATCTAACCTATCCTGATTCAATTTTAGATGTGCAAGTAAGATCAATCGGGTTTGAAAACAATAATGTGCAATTAAGAAATTTAGCACCAACGAACAAAGTTGTTTTACAAGATGACAGAAGTAGTTTGTCTGAAGTAGTAGTGAGCAAACAAAAGCCAAACCTACAAGCAAGATCAAATAACAACACCATGCAACTGGAAGAACCAGAACCATCGGATGGCTGGGGTTATTATGACAATTATCTTGTAAATAATATTCAGCTTCCTGATGAATATAAATCCAAACCTGTAATGACAGGTGAAGTACAAGTATCATTTGAAGTAAATAAAAATGGTGAGCCAGTAAATTTTAAAATAATAAAGTCGCTTTGCAGCAAATGCGATAAAGAAGCCATACGCCTTATTAAAGACGGACCAAAATGGATACGTAAAGCAAAAAATGGCCGTACTACTGTTACTATTCCTTTCTAAGCTAGTGATTTACCTGGTTAAGTTTTAGAAATTTGTCCAGTTAGCCCTAAAAACAACAGCCCTACCTCTGCTTATGGGCATTTCATAACGTTATTCTTCAATCTGTAATTAGCCTAACAGCATTTGCACCCGATTCTCCTACCTTTGCACTTCGAAAATTTATTCGGACAATAATTATTTTGTACAGTACAAAACAATTATTAAACATTTAAAATAACACACACATGAAAAAACTATTTATTACAGCCATTGCTGCCTGCGGATTATTTATGGCTGAAGCACAGTTAAAAACTCCGGCTCCGAGTCCGACACAAACTATTAAGCAAGATTTTGCGCTGTCTAGTGTTGAACTTTCATATTCCCGTCCGGGTATGAAAGGAAGAACAATTTATGGAGAACTTGTTCCTTACGGAAAAGTATGGCGTACTGGTGCTAACCAAGCAACAACACTTACTTTCGGCGAAGATGTAATGATCGGCGGAACAAAAGTTAAAGCTGGTAAATATGGCTTATTGACTATTCCTGAAAGGAAAGAGTGGACAATTATTATCACCAAGCAATTAGATGTAACAAGTCCTGCTGCTTATAAAGAAGATATGGATGTAGTAAGAGTAATTGCTTCCACAGAAAAAATGAGCGACAAAATGGAAACGTTTACTATTGAATTTGCAAACGTTACTCCTAACAAATGTGATCTTGAAATGAAATGGGAAAACACTGCGGTTAAACTTCCTATATCTGTTGATGTAGAAACAAAAGTAATGGCACAGATTGATCAGTTAATGAATAAAGACAATCGTCCTTATTTTAATGCAGCTATGTATTATATGGATAATGGCAAAGATTTGAACACTGCTCTTGGCTGGTTTGATAAAGCTGTAGAAGCTCAGCCAACGGCATACTGGATTCAACACCAAAGAGCTAATTGCCTTGCAAAACTTGGTAAAAAAGCTGAAGCAAAAATGGCTGCAGAAAAATCAAAAGAATTAGCTGCTGCTGCTAAAAATGATGACTATGTGAAATTGAATGAGAAATTATTGAAAGAATTGAAGTAATAGCCCCAAAATCCCCTAAAGGGGACTTTATAGTCTTTATTAAAAAAATAGTCCTGTTAGTTCAGGACTATTTTTTTAGGAATAATTTTATTGAGAATTAAACTAAATAGGATTACGCCAAGTGCTCCAATCGGATTTAACCAAAGGAATCCCATTTTGAAAACTCCCACTTTGGTTAATATAAAAACAGTCAGCACCAAAACCTCTGCTAGCACAGCACCCCAGAAAACAACATGACCGCTTTTAATATTTTTAAATATAAACGCAACAAGAAATACACCAAGTATTACACCATAGAAAAGAGAGCCCAATACATTTACCGCTTCAATTAAACTGTTGCCGACATTATAAGTAAACATCGCAACGATAATGCAAAAGATTCCCCATGCCAATGTATATTTCTTTGAAAGCTTATATTCCTGCTCCTCAGTATCTTTTTTCTTTGTGAACCTTCTATGAAAGTCAATCATTGTACAAGATGCCAGTGAATTAATAGCAGCCGCAATACTTCCCCATGATGCGAGAAAAATAATAGCTATCAACAAACCTACAAGACCAACCGGGAGATTGTCCACTACAAAACGAAGGAAGATATAATTCGTATCGTTGTTATCACCTCCTACTTCTTTTGAACTTAACCAACCTTTTACTGAACTTCTTAAACTGTCAGATTGTTTTTGTAGCCCTTCCAATCTATCCATTGAAGTAGCTTTTGCATCTTTATCATTTATGTCAGAAGCAGCAGAATAATCAACTACCGCTTTTTGTTTTAAGGCAGTAATGGCTTCATACTGTGTAGTTGCAATTGCCAACGAGTCTTTATACACAGAAGATTCCAGCTTTTTCAACTGCACATCATTAAAAAATATCGGCGCTTTATTGAATTGATAAAAAGAAAAGACCAAAACTCCAATCAATAAAATACCAAACTGCATTGGTATTTTTACAAAGCCATTCATCAATAATCCCATGCGGGATTGCTTTAATGACTTAGCAGTAAGATAACGGCCAACCTGCGACTGATCTGTTCCAAAATAAGAAAGTGCCAAAAAGAATCCACCAATTAAACCGCTAAACAAATTATATTGATCACTCCAGTTAAATTTTCCGTTTTCAAATCCCGTTGTAATTACATTCAGCTTACCCATTTTACCACTTACTTCTAAGGCATCTGTAAAGCTCACATTGTCCGGCAACATATTCACCACCATATAAGCCGCCAGAAACATACCTGTAAAAATGATAATGAGTTGTAGCTGCTGTGTGTATGCCACTGCTTTGGCTCCACCACTCATTGTATAAATAATAAGCAAGCCACCCATTAATATATTCGTGTAATAAATATTCCAGCCAAACAATGAAGAAAGAATTATCGAAGGAGCAAATACACTGATACCAGTTGACAGACCTCTTTGCAATAAGAAAAGAAACGATGTAAGAGTTCTTGTTTTACTATCAAACCGATTCTCTAAATATTCGTAAGCTGTATAAACTTTTAAGCGACTGAATATTGGAACGAAAAAAATACAGATGACAATCATCGCCAATGGAAGACCAAAATAATATTGAACGAACCGCATTCCATCTGTGTAAGCTTGTCCCGGTGCTGAAAGAAAAGTAATGGCACTGGCTTGTGTACCCATGATGCTTAATAACACCAATCCCCAAGGAAGACTTCGGTTGGATAAAAAATAACCATCGAGATTGCGGGTAGTACGACTTTTATATAATCCGTAGGAAATAATGCAGAGCAATGTTCCAATTAATACTATCCAATCAATCTGGCTCATGCAAATCGTTTAGTGAACAAATAAAATAATACGATTAACAAAACCAGGAAAAGAATCAAGGAAAAATACCAGCCTTTCCAGCTTCTAAAAAATGGTGCTTTATCGTTTTCAGTTTCCTGCATAATTTATTTACGGGTTGTTCGCAGCCATCCTGTAAAAACAATCGCTATTCCCAACACCAGACCAATCAGTAATCCAATTCTTACTTTCTTTATTAATACACCAATTACTAATCCTAATATAATGGCAAAAATAAATGCCATTTCTCCTCTTTTTACATCTGGCTTTTTATCTTGTGGCATTAAAATCCTTTTTTCTTATTCAATGCAATCAGGTTTGCTAACAATCTATAAGCTCCTGGCACACCAGCAGGCAATTCCCGGAAGAAAACGATGCCTGTATAACTAAAATAACCTTTGCCATGCTTTGCAATAATTAAGCTTCCTTCATCCAGTTTTTCTCCTGCATCATTCATTGCAAAGATTGTTTCAAACTTATCTTTATCCCAATTGGATGCATGATAAATACTTCTTTCCTGTATCCATCCTTTAAAGTCTTCTTCTGTTATTTTATTGGGAAAATTCATTACCTGATGCTGCGGTTTTAAAAAAGTAACGGCTGCATTCTCATCAGTAACTCTGGTTCTGGAAATATCGAAATCATATGGACCAATCTTCTGGCTTACCGGACCAACACGGTTGCTGGTATTATACTGTACAATTACATTACCGCCATCTTCAACATATTTCATCAACTTATTATAATATTTACTCATCCAGTCATTCGTATTATAAGCTCTTACACCTGTAATAATTGCATCGAATTTATCCAACCCATTTCTCGCCATTTCTTTTTCTGTCAACAAAGTAACTTCGTAACCCATTTGCTCCAATGCTTCAGGCACTTTATCTCCAGCCCCAACTATATAACCAATTCTTTTATTATAGGTTTTAACATCAATCTGAATCAGGTTGCTTGACGCTTCTTTAAAGTAGGTAATGTATGGAATATGATTATAGGAAATAACATTTTTCTTTCCAGCAAAAATTTCTTTATTACTCTTACGTACAGTAAGCGAAATAGTTTCTTTACGGCTTAACCCTTTCTCTTTGGGACGAAAATATGCAGATGCATAGTTGTTATTATTTGCCCATGTCCCATAACTAAAACTACTTCGCTCAGCAAACCAGCCATTTGGGTATTTAAATAAAACATTATACACAGACGAATCTTTCAAATTTGATTTGAAATACACTTGTGATCTTGCTGCACTATCATTTATTGAAAAATTATTATCGTTAACAAAATTAAATTCAACTGGCGGCAAAACTACCAACGGCTCGTACAACTCTCCTCTTACAGGATCTGTGAATTTATATTTAACAGGCACAGAAAAGTTAAACAACTCACCATATACATTTACTCCAACATTAGCTACAAAAGACGGGCTTACATCTGGTTGCCCAATCAACAATTGGTCAGTAACATTAAAATATCCATCTTCCATTTTATTTGCTAACCAATACGGCTGTGTAATCGGCTTATCGGTAGTAACAGAAAGTGTTTTAGAGAAATTCAGGTTACGATTTGGTTCCAATTTTTTAGAAAATGTAGAATCAAAATCATCAACCGCAACTTTTTGAAGTGTAGCATCTGTACCTAAGCGGTTATTAAATGAGAAATTAATTTTTATTGAATCTGTCTGTACAGCAAATTGTTGCGATGTTGTTGCATCCAAAAACAAACCACTGCATTGGGCAATCAATTCTTCTACTTCTTTTAATTTCTTATCTCTCCAACTTCCGGGAGCTAGAGCAAACATTGACTTGTGCAGTTTTACCAGGCTTTCAACAGATTTGTCAGGATGCAACAAATCAAAAGCAGCAGCAATATCATTAATCATTTTTTCAATAGAGGTTCCTCCATCAACTTTACTCCATGATAGATTTACACCATCTAATATATCTTTTGACGGTCTATCGCCTTTAGTTGTACTGAAATATTCCAATTGCTCACCCCTTGTTGCAGCTGAACCAAAACCCTGACTTTTATGATTACTTCTGCTCTCCGCAGCTATTTCGCCATAACTTTTTCCCAGTAATGGATTATATCCACCCACATCAATTTTTAACTGATCGTCTCTCGTTGTATTGTTGCCTCCAAAATTGAATGTATTCCACATTATCCTTTTCACTTGCCACGGTTTTACATATTTCAATTGTTCTGGAAAACGGTTTGGATTTGCTGCTGCTTCAAAAGCTTCATTGGCTAAAATGGCTGAAGCCGTATGATGACCATGACCACCTTCGCCTGTTGTAGGAAACCTTGTAACAATCACATCTGGTTGAAACTTTCTTATCACCCACACCACATCACTCAATATTTTTTCTTTGTTCCATTTATTAAAAGTTTCTTCTGGTGTTTTTGAATAACCAAAATCATATGCTCTTGTAAAAAATTGTTCGCCGCCATCTGTTCTTCTGGCAGATAATAATTCCTGTGTTCTTATTAATCCCAACTCAATACCTTGCTCATCTCCTATTAAATTTTGACCGCCATCACCTCTTGTCATAGATAGATAACCAGTACGTAACATTCTGTCCTTGGAGAGATAAGCGATCAGTCTTGTATTTTCATCGTCCGGATGTGCCGCAAGGTATAGCACCGAACCCAGCACATTTAATTTGCGGATAGCAAGGTACATATCAGCAGAAGTCCAACTTGGAGGAGTTTGCGAATAAATACTTCCACTAAAAGAAATTATGGATATTAAAACGAGCAGGACAAATTTCTTCATTATAAAAAGATTATTCAGCGAATATACTGTTTGTTGAAAAAGCAGCCTTAACCATTTAAATAAAAAAGCCTGTTTTAACAACAGGCTTTTACATAATATTATTAAAACGAACTATTGACCTACAAAAAACACCGCATTACACAACATCAACTTCCCATTCTCCCAAAAATTACGGAACATAATATTATCTGTTAAATAGGTAACTGAACCACCTCCCATTTGTTGCACCCCAAATATGAGTCCATCATGTAATTTTTCTTTTAGTTTAGAACCAACAAATCCAGCTATCTGGTTATCTTTTTTTATAACACCTACATTCCAGCCATCTTTGATGAATTCATAAACATTATCATCCATTTTTAATGTATAATAATAATTAGGATAACCATATGCCAACGGATGTGTATTGTCCATCTCCACTTTGTAAATGGAACCCGGTGTAACGTTTGGAATATAATCTCTTTCTCTGTCCTCAAATTTTTTCAATATTTCATAAGATACTTTTTCATTCTTATCATCTTTTTTATCTTCCTCTTCGCCCTTTTTCATTTTAATACCAAATTCTGCTTTGGCCAATACACTAACAGCATTTTCCAACGCAATTAGTCTTCCTCCCTTACTAACCCAATTTTTTAGCGGCTCAGCTTTTGCTTTATCACTTAGAAAACGGTAATTACCATCTGGCATAATTAATACATCCACTTCGTTCCATTTGATTCTGCCAATAACATCTAGGTTTACCAGTGTGATTGGAAAATCAATTTGCTGCTCAAAGAAATGCCATATCTCTCCTGCCGCATTTGAATTAACACCTTCGCCTGTCAGCAAATAAACTCTGGGTGCTTTAAATGCATGCACTTTTGGACTTCCAAAATCAGCTCCTTTATCAACAAATCCGGTTTGAACAGGAAACAATTGTGTATTATTTGCATTAGCAATTTTTTTAATCAAAGGCATTAAGTTGTTGCCAAACGAATTATTTCCTGTTTTCAAAATAATAACCGCACCACTCTCAAATTTATTACCATTTACTTCAAAAGGACTTTCTGCATAACGAAGTAAAATTCCTTTTTGTAATAATTGTCCTACTGTTTTTGCTGTTTGTACTCCATCCCATGGTATTACATAGCCGTATGAAGTTTCTGCATTTTCTGCAGTTACTTTATTAATAGTGCCGCTTCCATTTATTTTTTCACGGCTGGCAAAACCTTCTAAGCCGTAGGCGTATGGTAATGCCCAAGCCGTTATATCATAGGTAACAGAATCGACCAATTTGCTTTTGGGTTCAAACAATACTTTTACCATTGCCGATCTCGGCTGCAAAGCACTTATCACAATATCATTATTAAAAGAAAAAGATTCTTCTTTACCAGAATTAAAACTGTATCCTTTGCCAGAGCCGGTGCCGAGTCCATATTGAATACCATTCTTACTTAGCAAATCAAGAAAAGATTCAATCCGTTCTTTATCTTTTTTATTATTTCTGATTACATACGATTTATATTCTCCAACTCCGGATGACACGGCTTCATTAAAATATTTTCGGAATTCTTTTACCAGTTTGCCATTATTGACTGATGAAACTTCAATCGTACTTAACGATGTAGTGAAATGATGATTGGCTCTGTCAAACAATGTCAACGTATCACCATCTGCTTTAATAGCAGTACTGCCGCCCATACTATGTCCAGCCTGCTCATAAGTCATGCCGATTGCACCATTATACGTAGGCCATGTATCTCCGTAAGAAGGATAAAAAAGATCAAACACTTCTTTGGTGAAATAAAGCCAACTATTGGCATCAAAATATTTTGCATGATTTTTCCCAATCATTGTCTGAAAATCTCTTTGCCAGGGAGTAATCACTTCATGAAAAGGCTGAGCAGCTGGAGCAAAATAATATGGGTTATTTATAAACTGCTCATGAAAATCCACATGCACTTGTGGCATCCATTCATTATATACTTTAATACGTTGGCGGCTTTCAATCTGTGTTTGCCATGCCCAATCTCTGTTCAAATCAAAATTATAATGATTTGTTCTACCGCCTGGCCATGGTTCATTATGTTCTCTTGCAATCAACTGAGGATTGGCATTTTTCCCTACAACAGAATTAAACCAATTCACATAACGGTCTCTGCCATCCGGGTTAACGCATGGATCCATTATTACCACAGTATTTTGCAGCCAGTTTTTTGTTTTTGTATTCGAAGGATCTACCAAAGCCCAAATCGTCATCAATGCTGCTTCGGAGCTTGAAGTTTCATTTCCATGCACATTATAACTTAGCCAGACAATGTCCGGTATATTTTCTTCTTTTGGTGCGGCTTTATCTTTAGCAATATTTGCCAACCGCAGATTATTCATACGTATCTGTTCAAGGTTATTGATATTATCCCCAGATGAGATAAAGGCTAACAAGAGTGGACGGCCTTCATTGGTTACACCATACTGCTGCAGTTTCATCATGCTTGATGCATTGGCAGCCACATGATTAAAATAATTTACAATCTTCCAATGTGGTGTAAACTGACTTCCGATCTTATATCCCAAAAATTCTTCAGGTGATTTTAGCTGCGCAGAAACAGCCGTGGTAATTAAAATCGTAACAAGAAAAATAAAAGTTTTTAAACGCATAGTATAGTTTTAAAGTTGAAAGTTAACAAAGGACAACCGATTTCCCATTTTTATTGCTGCGTCGAAAATGAGCATATTTATGTAGTTTTAATTCTCTAAAAATTACAGATGAAAAAATTAATTGTTGCATTAATCTGCATTTCACCTTTATTACTATCCTGCAATGTCCAAAAGAAAAATTCAGTTGCTGCAGAAATAAATCCGTTTAGCTATACTAGTTCTAAGAAAGTGATTGCAGAAAATGGTGCAGTCGTTTCTGCACATCCGCTTGCAAGTAAAGTAGGAGTTGCCATTTTAAAAATGGGAGGCAATGCTGTAGATGCGGCTATTGCAACACAATTAGCATTGGCCGTTGTTTATCCCGCTGCAGGCAATATTGGTGGTGGCGGTTTTTTGGTTGGCCGGTTAAGTAATGGCGAATTAATTTCTATTGATTACCGGGAAAAAGCTCCCGGCTCAGCCACCAGAGATATGTATATTGATGAAACAGGAAAAGCAAGAACTGATCTAAGCCAAAATGGCCATCTTGCTGGTGGTGTTCCGGGCACAGTGTCTGGCTTATTTACTTCGCATAAATATGGAAAACTTCCTTTTTCAACATTAATTCAGCCAGCTATTGACCTTGCTGAAAAAGGATTTGCTATTACTTCTGGCGAAGCCCGGACTTTTAATAGCATACAGGAAAGTTTAAAGAAGTATAATTCAGTAATGCCTGCTTTTGTAAAACAAACTCCCTGGAAAGAAGGTGATACATTAATTCAAACTGATCTTGCCAATACATTAAAAAGAATTCAGAAAAATGGCGCAGCCGGATTCTACGAAGGAGAAACAGCCAATTTGATAGTGGCCGAAATGAAAAGAGGTAATGGAATAATATCATTGGAAGATTTAAAAAACTACAAAGCAAAACCAAGAACTCCACAGGTATTTAATTATAAAGGATATAAAATAGTTGGAATGGGTATGCCAAGCAGTGGCGGATTATTGATGGCTCAGATGATGAAAATGATTGAAGGCAGAGGAATTGAAAAAATGGGTTTTCATTCTGTGCAAGCTGTTCAATTAATGACTGAAGTACAAAGAAGAGCTTATGCAGACCGTGCAGAATATATGGGCGATGCCGATCATTACAATGTTCCGGTAGAAATGCTTTCGAGTGATAAGTATTTGCAAGAAAGAATGAAGAGTTATAAAAGTGATAAAGCAACACCGAGTACCGAAATCAAGCCCCGCATAGACATTGACGCAGAAAGCGAAGAAACAACACATCTGAGTGTGATAGATAAAGAGGGAAATGCAATTTCTGTTACTACTACATTGAATGGCGGTTTTGGAAGCAAAACGGTAATTGGCGGTGCAGGATTTTTTTTAAATAATGAAATGGATGATTTCAGTATTAAACCAGGAGTGCCTAATATGTTTGGTGCTGTTGGTGGCGATGCTAATGCTATTAAAGCAGGAAAAAGAATGTTGAGTTCGATGACGCCGACATTAGTTTTAAAAGATGACAAACCTTTTATTGTTGTTGGTACACCAGGCGGCACTACTATTCCCACACAGGTTTTTGAAACATTGGTGAATATTCTTGAATTTAATATGAGTACGGAAGACGCTGTGTATAAACCAAAATTCCATCATCAATGGTTGCCGGACAGATTAGATGTAGAAAAAGGATTTCCACAAGCAGTGCGAGATGCTTTGCAAAAAATGGGATACACTATTTATGAAAGAGGAAGCATTGGGCGAACAGAGATAATAAAAGTATTACCGAATGGAAAGTTTGAAGCTGTAGCAGATAACAGAGGCGAAGATGCAGCTGAAGGCTATTGATTAAATCAAAAGATTATGAGTTCGCTAAGTAAAGATTTCTTAAACAGTTCAATCCGCAGGTTCAAGTACTACAAAGAACTTGGCGATAAAACATTTGAGCAATTAAATGATTGGGATTTTCATTATCAGCCTAATGATGAATCCAACAGCATCGCAATCATCATTCAGCATATGGCCGGCAATATGCTCAGCCGCTGGACCAATTTTCTTCAAGAAGACGGCGAAAAAGAATGGCGGCAAAGGGATGATGAATTTGAGGTACATGAATATTCCAAAGAACAAATAATGGAAGTGTGGGAAAAAGGGTGGCAATGTTTTTTTGACACAATGGAATCGCTAAAGAAAAAAGACCTTAAGAAAACGGTACATATTCGCAAGGAACCTCTCACAGTTGTTGATGCTATTAACCGCCAGCTTGCCCATTATCCTTATCATGTGGGGCAAATTATCTACATCGCCAAGATTATAAAAAGCAACAATTGGAAAAGCCTCTCCATACCAAAAGGAAATTCGCAGACTTATAATAATTCAGCAGAAATAAAAGACCCTGCAAAGAAGGTCAGCTAATTTTTTACCCCAACAATTATTACTTTGCTCTTCATTTGAATTCACGGAATATTATCTCTATTTTGCGCCACTATCCAACCCAATCCGTTGCGGATTTTGGTTTCATCCTTCTAGAAAAACTATAAATTATTTTTGCCTAACATTCTCATTTTGAAGCATTAAAACCTGTACATGAAAATTTTTATTTCAATCGTAATTGCGTTATTTATTACTAATTCTGCCAGCAGCCAGATTCAATTTGGCCTCTTTGGCGGCCCGCAAGCTACTTCAGCCTCGTATAAAATTAAAGACGTAAAACAAAAGACTGATTACAAAATTGGCTTTCAAGCAGGTGGAATGATGAAAGTACCTTTTGAAGGAAATCTCTATTTTGCCCCGGCAGTTTTTTATAGCATGAAAGGCTACAAAGCCGCATTTAATAGGGTTTCTTTGCCGCCAGATAGTTTTGCTGTTGACAACAATACAACCTTCCACAACTTCGAACTGGCTGCTCTTTTGCAATATGATTTTGGAACAAAGCCAGGCCACTTTTTTCTAAAGGCTGGTCCTTCGCTGGAGCTTCAATTATTGGAAACGAGAAATTTAACCGCTCCAATAATGTAGCAGTGGACAGAAAAATAAAATTCGGATTTGCAGACTATGGCCGTTACCTTTTCAACTTCCTGACAATATTGGGGTATGAAACCAGCAGCGGCTTCACCATCCATGGACAATATTCACTTGGGCTTGCAAACATGATTAATACTGACGGCGGCCCTACAGTAAAGCACACCGCATTTGGCATTTCTTTTGGGAAATATTTTAATCGCAAAAAAATCATTATCGATACAAGAAATGTCGAATAACGGTTACTGTATAATCTTTTGTTAACAAAAACCATTTCGCAACCTCGGCAAAATGGTTTTCGTTTTATGATACATCAAAAAAAGGTTTTCGACCACACATATCTGTACCGCTGTTATTAACACTTATTATTGGTATTGAATTTGCCCTACAGCTACGATTACCTATTTTTACAGCTTAAATAATTGAACCTGAGGAGATTTAAAAAAATACTGAAATGGTTTTTTCTGTCCCTGCTTTTTCTTATCGCAGCGGTCTATATTTTCATACAAACACCCTTTGGACAAAACTGGATTGCCCGACAGATTACCAAAAAACTTTCTAAGGATTTGAATACAAAAATCAGCATTCAACATGTTGATTTTTCTTTACTAAACAAGATGCACTTGGAAGGTGTGTTAATCGAAGACCAGCAAGGCGATACTCTTTTATATGCCAACGATATGAAAGTACGCATCACCGATTGGTTTATTTTTAAAAAACAAGCAGAGCTTAAATATGTAGGACTTGATAATGCTATAATTAAGTTTCAACGAAAAGATTCTGTCTGGAGTCAGCAATTCCTTTTCGATTATTTTTCGTCACCATCTACCGGTGCTTCAAAAAAGAAAGCTGGCATTCAACTTAACCTGAAACAACTGGAATTCAACAACGTTACTTTTATAAAAAAAGATATTTGGCTTGGAGAAGACATGACTATTAAGCTGGGCAAACTCGATTTGAATGCAAACAACCTCAGTTTTTCTGGCAATCAATATGAAATAAACTCTTTAATACTCCGTGACCCGATTGTTGCCATTAACAGCTATGGGAAACTGAAGCCAAGCGAAATTGAAACAGTTGAAGATTTAGGAAATGAAATAAAAAAAGCTGCCTCCTGGAATGCTGGAAACACCGTTTTCAAAATAGGAAATCTTAAAATTATAAACGGCACTTTCAAAACTGATAAAGAAACTGAGAGAGCAGCGTTTGACTATTTCGACGGTAAACATATTTTATTTACAGAAATTAATGGTGATTTTAAAAGCTCCAATTTTATTGGCGATACCATTTTTTCTAATCTAAAATTAACAGCAAAAGAAAGAAGCGGACTTGAATTAAAAAACCTTTCGGCAGATGTAAAAATGACACCGCAGGGAATGTTTTTCAACAACATGGATCTTTCTCTCAACAGAAGCACTATCCGGAACTATTTTTCTATGACCTATGACGATTTAAGCGACATGGGAGATTTTATTCATAAAATAAAAATGTCTGCCATTTTTGAAGACTCCTATGTTGACAGTGATGATATTGCTTTCTTTGCTCCGACGTTGAGAACATGGAAGAAGGAAATAAAACTGGAAGGAAAAGTAAAAGGGACAGTAGATGATATTAGCGGCCGTGAAATGATGATCCAGGCGGGAAACAATACTTTGCTTAATGGAAATATATCAATGACAGGCCTGCCCGACATTAACCAGACTTTCATTGATTTTAAATCGAATGATTTCAGAACAACGTATGGCGATGCTGTTGCCATTGTGCCTGCATTAAGAAAAGTAACTAATCCTGATTTACGCAAACTACAGTATGTTGATTTTAAAGGAAGCTTCACTGGCTTCATTCGTGACTTTGTAACCTTTGGAACCATACAAACAAATCTTGGAACACTTTCTACGGATTTGAACATGAAACTTCTAGCGGGTCAAGATCCTGTTTATTCTGGTAAGATTGCTACTGATAATTTCCGTTTGGGAGAATTGCTTGGTGATAAAAATCTTGGTGCCATTTCCATGACAGGAACAGTAAAAGGAAAAGGTTTTAATGAAAAAAGTGTAAACACTTTAGTAGATGGAACTATTCATTTTGCAGACTACAGTGGTTATCGTTATGAAAACATTACTGTAAAAGGCAAACTGGAAAAAAAGCTCTTCGAAGGAATAGCATCATTACAAGACAAAAATGCTGATCTTGTTCTTAACGGAATAATAGATTTTAATGGCCCTGCCCCACGATTTAATTTGATTGCTGATATAAAAAAAGCTGATTTCAAAAATCTCAACCTTACAAAAGACAGCCTGAGCTTTATCGGAAAACTGAATTTTAATTTTACCAGTAACAGCATTGATAACTTCATTGGTGAAGCAAGAATTACGGAAGCTGAAATTTCAAAAGGTGGACTTAAAATACCTTTTGATTCTTTAGTAATTACTTCCAGAGATATTGATGGAGGAAGAAAACTTGATATTCTTTCCAATGAATTTGAAGGAAGTTTCACCGGAGATTTCAGCCTTACAGACTTACCCAATGCATTTACATATTTGCTAAATAAATATTATCCTGCCTATGTAGCTGCTCCAAAAAAGCTTCCAAAAAATCAGGATATCACTTTCGATATAAAGACATATTATGTTGATGATTATTTGCAGATACTATCTCCAGCAATAACAGGTTTTAACAACAGCACATTAGAGGGAAATTTCAATCTTGCTAAAAATGAGATAAATGTGTTGGCCAATGTACCGCAGGTAAAATTCAAAAAATATAATTTCGATAATGTCACTCTTCAGGCAAATGGCAATCTATCATCACTTGCCGTTACCGGAAAGGCGTATAACATACAACTTAATGACAGCCTAAACATTCCAATGGTTTCTTTTTCTGTTGATGCAAGAAATGATTCATCCATTGTAAAAATAAAATCCGGTGCGAACAGAACGGTAGACACCGCTAATTTGAATGCATTGGTTCTTACCTATAATGATGGAGTAAAAATAGAATTTGACCCCTCCACATTTACCATCAATAGTAAAACATGGGCAATTGATGAATCCGGCGAATTAGTTTTTAGAAAAAATACTCCTGCCAGTGGTTTATTATTATTAAGTGAAGGCGATCAAAAAATTTCTTTGCGAACAGAAAAATCAGCGAAAGGAAATTGGAATGATGTAAAAATAAATCTGACCAAAATTAATCTTGGCGACTTCGGACCATTCTTCTTGCCAAAGAACAGGCTTGAAGGCTTAGTATCCGGCGACATACTTGTAGAAGATCCTACAGGCGACATCAATGCGTATTCAGATAATATTGAAACAAAATTACTGCGGTTGGATAACGACTCATTGGGGGAATTAAAAACAACTTTGTCTTATCAAAATAAAACCAAACTACTTAAGATAAACGGCAGTACACTTAATCAGGAAAACTATCTTGGCTTCGATGCAAACATATATATTGGTGATGCAGAAAAAGCAAAAAATAATCTGATTGCAATAAAGGCAAAGCAATATGAAATAAAAATTCTAGAACGTTTTCTTGGCAATCTCTTTTCTGATATGCAGGGGTATCTAACGGGAGACATAAATTTATCAGGCGACTTTAAAGAACTTACCGTAACCGGAAAAGGAAAATTGAAAGATGCAGGGTTAAGAGTAAATTTTACACAATGCTTCTATAAAATAAAGGATACTGAAATAGAACTTACTTCAAAGAAAATAGACCTTGACGGAATTGTACTTACCGATACTGTTACGAATAATCCAATCTATATAACAGGTGGCATCGATCATGAATCATTTAAAGACATGTTCTATGATCTTAGTATTTCTACACAAAAACCTAAAACGGTTGGCCCCGAAAATAATAAACCAATATTATTATTAAACACAACATTTAAAGACAACCAGCAGTTTTATGGTTCTGTAAAAGGAACAGGGTTATTACAATTAATAGGTCCGCAATCCGATATGTCTATGACGATTAATGCTGTGGCATCAGATAAAGACAGCAGTAATATTACACTTCCGCCTACCTCAAGCCGTGAATCAGGCATTGCCGATTTTCTTGTGGAAAGAAAATACGGTAAGGAAATGGAAGAGGTTCAATATACAAGTAATGCCACAAATATTATATATGATGTGGACATAACTGCTAACCCTATGGTGACAGTGAAAGTTATACTCGATGAACTTACAGGAGATGAAATAAAAGGAAAAGGAACTGGCACATTAAATATTCGCTCCGGTTCCTCCGAGCCATTATCATTACGGGGTCGATTTGATATTGATGAAGGAAGTTATTTATTTACATTCCAATCCTTTTTCAAAAAACCTTTCGAACTCAGAAAAGGTGGTAACAATTATATAGAATGGAATGGTGATCCGTATGATGCCAATATACAATTTGATGCCATCTACACTGCGGAAAGAGTAAGCTATGCTCCGCTTGCCAATTTATTAAAAGTAAATACCGCTGCTTCAACCTCCAGAGGCGATGTTTATGTAGTAGCATCTTTGACGGACAAATTGTTTAAACCTCAGATTAAATTCTCGCTGGATTTTCCAAGCACAAGTGCTGCGGCTACTGACCCCGAACTCGCATTGGTTATACAACAACTGGAAAAAAATGTAAATGAGCTAAACCGGCAGGTTACATACCTTATCGTATTCAATAGCTTTGCTCCAAGTGAATTAGCTGATAACGAAACAGGTGGCAACTCTGTTGTTAATACGATTTCAGGAATATTTTTGAATGTAATTAATGATCAAATCAATAAGATTTTAGGTAATCTCTTGAAAAATGATAAATACAATATCAGTTTAAACACTTCTATTTATAATAGGAATATTATTGACCCGAATAATAAGACCGCATTGAATCTTGGTAGCA
This sequence comes from Chitinophagaceae bacterium, assembly GCA_016706055.1. Lineage (GTDB taxonomy): Bacteria > Bacteroidota > Bacteroidia > Chitinophagales > Chitinophagaceae > JJ008. The sequence continues at coordinate 68,541 of JADJKL010000001.1, forward strand.
ATGTAAACTTTTCAATTGGTCGTTCTTTCTTTAACAACCGCTTCATTATTTCAACTGGAGTTGGTTTTGATGCAGCTTGGCAGCAAACAGATGTGGCGCAAAGCTTACAGTTATTGCCAGATGTAACATTGGAATGGTTAATAAACCAATCAGGAAGTTTAAGAGCATCTTTCTTTTACAGAGAAAATGCAGATTACCTAACAGCAACTGTAGCTGGCGGCTCCGGAAAATCTACCAAGAGGTTTGGTGGCAGTCTCTCCTACAGAAAAGATTTTGATAAGCTTAGCGACATTTTTAAAAAGAAGAAAAAGAATCCGCCTGTAGAACCTGAGCCTGAAGCTGATGTTCCAAAAAAAGAAAATCAAGACCCCGGCAATTAATCTTATCAAACTTATATTCCTTCATGTCTTACCGGACTTGATCCGGTATCCTTCTCTAAATTATATATTAGTATTGCCCCGATATTTGTCGGGGCATCTTTCTCTTAACAAAAAACAACATTTTACTATAAAGACTCCGGCTCAAGGCCGGAGTGACAACAATATTTTCAGAGCATCTTTCTCTAATAAAAAAGCAATTAGCCTTTATCTAAAATCTCATGCCCCAACTTATCTCTCTTCGTTTGCAGGTATTTTTCATTATGTGGATTAGGAAAAATTTCAATTGGAATATTTTCTACTATTTCTAAACCATATCCAATCAGTCCAACTCTCTTCTTCGGATTATTCGTCATCAATCTTAATTTATTAATGTTTAAATGACGAAGCATTTGTGCTCCTAATCCATAATCCCTTTCATCCATTTGAAATCCGAGATGAAGGTTCGCATCTACAGTGTCCATCCCTTGTTCTTGTAAGCGGTAGGCTTTTAATTTATTTAATAAACCAATTCCTCTACCTTCCTGATTCATATATAATATTGCACCCTTGCCTTCAAATTGCACCATTTTCATTGCTGCATGAAGCTGTTCTCCGCAATCGCAACGAAGAGAACCAAGAATATCTCCTGTAAAACAAGAAGAGTGTACTCTTGTTAATACTGGTTCATCTTTTCCCCATGTTCCTTTTATTAATGCAAGGTGTTCGTTTGTAGAATTCTTTTCTTTAAATGCCACCAATTGAAAATCGCCAAACTGTGTTGGCATATCCACTCTTACGATTTCTTCGATAAGCGAATCACTTTTTATCCTGTATTCAATTAGGTCTTTAATTGAAATTATTTTGAAGTCAAACTTCCGAGCTATTTCAAGCAATTCGGGTAAACGAGCCATTGAACCATCATCGTTCATAATTTCTACCAACACACCTCCTGGCTCAAACCCTGCCAAACGGGCAAGGTCAACTACCGCTTCAGTATGTCCGGCCCGGCGAAGCACTCCGCCTTTTTTAGCCCTCAAAGGGAATATATGCCCGGGTCTACCAAGATCTGCCGGTGTGGTAGAAGGGTTAATCAAAGCCTGCAAAGTTTTTGCCCTGTCCTGAGCAGAGATGCCTGTTGTACAGCCAAATCCCAATAAATCAACAGAAACCGTAAAGGCAGTTTCATGTAATGCTGTATTATTATTTACCATTAAATCAAGCCCCAACTCATCACATCTTTCTTCAGGCAAAGCGGCGCAAATAAGGCCCCGCCCATGTTTGCTCATAAAATTGACTACCTCGGGAGTAACATTTTGGGCGGCGGTTACAAAATCTCCTTCATTTTCACGGTCTTCATCATCCACTACTACTACCAGTTTTCCTATTTTAATATCCTCAATTACTTTCGATAGAATCTAACATTATAACAATTTTCTGCAAAAGTAAAACAAAGAAATTGCCCAAAATAGTTAAAGGCTTAAAAGCAGCAAAATCCCCTTTAAAACTGTCATTCTATTGGAAAGTTCAAAATCATAATTTGTTAATATTTACATATTATTTATTAGTAAATAATCCTTTTCTTTGCCCGAGTTAAAACTAAAAAAAATGCTTAAAAATTCTTATTATTAGTAACCATTGGATTAGTTATATGCTTTTCTATGGATGCACAGGTAACCACAAGTGGGATTATCGGTACAGTAAAAGGTGCTGACGGAACCGGACTTCAGGGAGCTAGTATAAAAGCCACCCACACCCCGTCTGGTTCAGTTTATACAACAACTGCCACTAATTCAGGGACATTTAACATTCAGGGAATGCGACCTGGCGGCCCTTATACGATTGAAATTTCTTTCGTAGGCTTTCCTACTCGAACATTACAAGACATTTCCCTTACTCTGGGAGAATCTTATGTTATTAATGAAAAATTAAGTCCTACTGGAACAGAATTATCAGAAGTTGTTATAACAGGTACTGCTAGTACATCGAAACTCAATCGTTTTAAAACAGGTGCCTCAACAAATATTTCTACCAAGGAAATTAATTCTTTGCCTACAATTAGCAGGAGCATTACTGATTTTACTCGTTTAACTCCCCAAGCGAATGGAAATTCTTTTGGAGGCCGGGATGGACGTTATAATAATGTTCAGGTAGATGGTGCAAATTTTAATAACGGTTTTGGACTAAGTGACGATCCATTGCCAGGCGGCGGTGGTTTATCGATTGATGCAATTGAAGAAATTCAGGTAAACATTGCTCCGTATGATGTACGTCAGGGAGGATTTACAGGAGCAGGCATTAATGCAATAACTCGTAGCGGTACAAACAAACTTCAAGGTTCAGTTTATAATTTCATCAAAAATCAAGACTTACAAGGGGAAAAAGTAAATGGTGATAAATTATCAGGGATACAGCAAAGTTCAGTGAAAACTTATGGTGCTAGGTTAGGTGGTCCGATTATCAAAAACAAACTTTTCTTTTTTGTAAGTGCTGAAAAGATAAGTTCTACAGGCCCAAGTGCTGGTGCTGTCAACTTATGGAAAGCTTCAGATAACGGAATTGCAGATCCCAATAATAATATTACAAGGGTAAAAAGAAGTGATTTAGATGCAGTTAGTAACCATTTAAAGAACCAATGGGGTTACGATCCCGGAGCCTATGAAGGATATGCAAATGGAGAATCAAAAGTAAGTTCGCTTTTAGGGAGGATTGACTGGAATATCAGCAATAAACATAAACTAGCCGTTCGCTATAACAGAACCACCAATGACGTTCCTTCCTTAACTAATGGTACTTCTGGAGCAAACCCAAGAGCAAGTAATACTTATTCTAGAGTTTCTCAGAATGCAATGTCTTTTGAGAATTCCATGTACTTTACCTCAAATAATGTTAGTTCTTATACTTTAGAATTAAACAGCAGGTTTAATAATAGATTATCAAATCAGTTTTTAGCAACTTATAGTAAAATTCAAACAGGAAGATCTTCACCAAGTGCTGAATTCCCTTTTATTGATATAGGAGATGGCTTGGGTACAAGTAGCGTTTGGCAAAATTACATCTCAGCTGGTTATGAATTATTTACTTATAATAACGCAGTAATAAATGACAACTACACCATCGTCAATAATCTTACTTATACAGCAGGTAGGCATAGCTTGCTTTTAGGGGCAAGCTTTGAGTCACAAAAATTTGCCAATAACTACATGAGAAATGGTACATCATACTATCGCTATAAATCTGTAGCTGACTTTTTAACTACTGGTACTCCTGGCGAAGTAGCTCCGATTCAGTTTGCACTGACATATCCTTATGAAGGAGCTGATCCTTTTGCAATCGTAAAATATAATTTACCCGCTGTTTATTTGCAAGATAATATTTCTGTAAATGACCGTTTTAATCTGACATTAGGACTTCGTGCAGAAATCCCAACGTTTGCAAAAAATTTAATAGCAAATACCGTTGTTGACAATTTGGATTTGTTGAATACTAGTGGTGGTGTTACTAATTATCCTTCAGGCGAATGGCCTAAAACCAGGGTTATGCTTTCTCCAAGAATTGGTTTCCGTTGGGATTTGGAAGGAAATAAGTCATTAATCATTCGTGGTGGTACTGGCATCTTTGCTGGCAGGGTACCATTTGTTTGGATGACTAATCAACCTTCTAACATTGGAACTCTTCAAAACACAATTGAGCCTGGCAGTTATGCTGCATCAGCAGCATGGATTAATGACATTCGCTTTAACCCTGATAAACTTTACTGGTTCAATAATACACCAGCAAGTGCTGCTAATGTGTTTATCAAATCACCAGGAAACGGTGTTCCCGGGACTCTTGCTTTAGTTGATCCTAATTTTAAAATGCCGCAGATTTTCAGAACTAATATTGGCTTTGATAAAAAAATAGGCAAGTCTCCATTTACTTTTACAGCTGATGCGATGTACACTAAAGATTTACAAGCGGTTTATCAATTTGGCGCTAATAGACTTGCCGCATCACAAAAAATGTATGATGGCAGAGATTATTATCCCAACTCGGCTTCTTATACTTTCAATTCCCTGCTAGGAGGTAATTCAGGTAGTGTTTTGAGTAATACTACAATGGGACACTCATTTAATTTAACAGCCGGGATTAATATGACCCCAAGAAACGGATTCTTTGGCTCTCTGGCTTACAGTTATACATTTGCTAACACAAGTACTGATAACTCAGGCTCTAATGCGAGTTCTGCTTGGGGAGCTACTCCTAACAGAAGCAACCCTAACGATATCTTCCTTGCTTCTTCAGCAGATGCACTACCACACAGAATAGTGGGAGTCTTTTCTTATCGTAAAGAATATCTTAAGCATTTAGCTTCAACAATTTCTGTTTATTACAATGGGGCAAATCGTTACAGATATTCATTTACATACAATGGTGATGTAAATGGTGATGCTATTTCTGGTGATTTGTTATATATACCAAAAGATGCCTCTGAAGTAAATTTTGTAGCATCAGGAGGTTTCACTGTTGATCAGCAACGGACTGCATTTAATGAACTTTTGAAAAATAGTAAATATCTTGATAAACACAGAGGTAGTCTTGCGGAAAGGAATGGAGTGTTAATGCCTTGGTTACATAGATTCGACGTTAAGTTTCTTCAGGATATTTTTGCCCAATTTGGTAAACAAAAACACACTTTGCAGCTTAGTCTTGATATTGTAAACTTCGGCAATATGCTCAATTCAAATTGGGGTATTCAAAAAACCCTTATTAACAATGCAAGCACACCACTTTCCGTAGTTACTAAAGGAATTAACCCAACTTTCAAAATGAATACAGCTTCTATTGATGGTCAGGTAGTATTACCTACTGAAATGTATCAGGATGTGAGAACATTCGGCACAACTTGGAGTATGCAGATTGGTATTCGTTATTTATTTAATTAATATACTTTCTTAATTAAAAAACCTCTTAATCTTTTATGATTAAGAGGTTTTTTAATTTCCTTACTTGGGAGACAAATTTCATTTACCAACCACTTGCCAGCACATCAGCTAGATGTATTCTTTGAAAATATATTCTTTATGATTGATATAAACTCGCAATGTATCAGGCAGCATCATCTTTGCTTTTCAAAACCCCATCTCAAAAAATCAGGAAAAGCCCTTGCCCATGTAGGCACATCATGTAAGCCATCTTTCATTTCCAGATAATGAATATCAGTTTCCTTATTATAACCCTTGGCTTCAAGTTCTTTTATGAGGTCTAATGTATCGTCGATAGAATCTATAATTCCGTTATTATTTCTATCCTTTACTTCATCCATATTACCGCACTGAAAAAAGAATTTAAGCCATGGAGCATACTGCCCGTTTCTTATTTCCTGGTGCATGATGCGGTGCTTATCATCATCGTATTTCTCATCAATCTGGTCAATACTTCGCCACCATAATGAACCAGAAAACACTCCCACTTTTGAAAACTCAGCAGGATGTTTCCAAACAATATCCAACGCCGTTAAGCCACCAAGCGAAAAGCCGGCAAATGCTTTTTCTTTAAATGAGGCGATTGCAAATTTCTCTCTTACAAAAGGAATCAGCTCTTCAAAAATAAATGAGGTGTACAAAGAAGCCTTCGCTCCTCGACCAAGATAATCTGGTTCATCAGCAATGCCATACTCCATTCTTCTGTCTGCACTACAATGTATGCCTACACAAAGCAACGGCTCTATAAGAGCTTCCGCACTATATAACTTATCAAGAATGGACTCAAAATCCATCTTGACTAAATCTTGGCCATCATTTATTAATAAAAGATTAAGGGCTGAAGTGTCATCCAGCTTTCTTGGCAAATAAAAATCAACTTTTACAGTTCTTGCTAAATAAACAGACTTGAGTGTCGTTTTTTCGCAGAGTACACCGGATACATTTGCAAATTGCATGACTCCAAAAGTAAGGATTTCGTAATAAATTCTGCTTTTATTGCCGATTCTTCAACAAGCTAATAAAACAACCCTTTTAATTTGTTTTATTGATAGCTTAAAAATAAATTTGAGTATAGCCGCTTAATTGTACAATTTCCAATACGGCTATTTCAAATCATTCACTTAAACAAAGAATATGAAAAAAATTGGCATTCTGCATGGTAAAGAGAGGTCTTTTCCTGAAGCATTCGTAGCAAGAGTAAATAGTAAAAATGTTCCCGGTGTAATAGCCGAGCCTGTGCAAATCAGTAAAGCAATGCAAGGCGAACATTGTGGTTACGATGTAATTATAGATCGTATATCACAGGACATTCCTTTTTATCGTACCTGGTTAAAGAATGCCGCCGTTACTGGCACAGCCGTTATCAATAATCCATTCTGGTGGAGTGCTGATGATAAATATTTCAATAATTGCCTGATGACGAAGATTGATGTACCCGTTCCTAAAACAGCCATTCTGCCATCAAAGGAATTACCGCCTGATACCACTGCAGATTCGTTCAGCAATCTTACTTATCCATTGGATTGGGATGCTATTTTTAAATACGTTGGCTTTCCGGCTTATATGAAACCTTATGCAGGTGGCGGATGGAAAAGTGTTTATAAATTAGAAGATGCAGAAGACTTTTTTAATAAACATACAGAAACAGAACAGTTGGTAATGCTGTTGCAGGAAGAAATCGTCTTCACTGAATATTATCGTTGTTATTGTATTGGCGGCAAACATGTACGCATCATGTCGTACGAACCAAGAAATCCGCATCATCTTCGCTATGTAGCAGACTTTAAACCTTCGCCAGAAAGATTGAAACAAATGACTGATATTGTTCTTCGCATCAATGAATATCTGGGTTATGATTTTAATACAGTGGAATTAGCCGTAAGAGATGGTGTTCCTTATGCTATCGATTTCTGCAATCCTGCACCGGATGCAGAAAGAACAAGTGTAGGTGACGAAAATTTTGAATGGGTAGGAAACTGCTGCTAACTATGCCATTGAAAAAGCTTTAGAAAACAAAGAAGGTCAAGACAACCTTACTTGGGGCGAATACATAAAAAGAAGCAGCAACAAACAAAGTCTTATCTAATCAAAACAATAATTACTAATTCATAATTAGTAATTAGTAATTAGTAATTATGAACCTGAACTATAAAAGCTTTACCCTCGGCGTAGAAGAAGAGTACATGGTGCTAGATAAAGAGACTTTTGAACTAAAGAGTCATGAGCAAAAAATTGTACAGGAAGGGCAAAAAATAATAAAAGACAAAGTAAAAGCGGAGATGCACCAGGCGGTGGTAGAAGTTGGTACAGATATTTGTGCTGACATTGATGAAGCTTTTACTGATGTATCTACCTTACGAAAGACAATCGGGGGCATCGCTCATGATCTTGGTTTTACCATGGGAGCATCCGGCACTCACCCATTCAGCCATTGGGAAAGCCAGTTGATAACAGATCATGCACGGTACAGTGAAATTGTAAATGAATTACAAGAAGCTGCCCGAAGCAATTTAATTTTTGGATTACATGTGCATGTAGGAATGGAAAACAGAGAAATGGCAAATCATATTGCCAACAGTACCCGTTATTTTTTACCGCATGTATTTGCACTCAGCACCAATTCTCCTTTTTGGGAAGGAAGAAAAACAGGTTATAAATCATACCGCACAAAAGTATTCGACAAATTTCCCCGCACCGGCATACCCGGCACATTTGAAAGTATAGAAGCCTACGATAATTATGTAAAACTTCTTATCAAAACAAATTGTATTGATAATGCAAAAAAAATATGGTGGGATTTAAGAGTACATCCATTTTTTAATACAGTGGAATTCCGCATTTGCGATATTCCGATGACGGTGGATGAAACTATTACCATTGCTGCATTGTTCCAGGCAATCTGTGCAAGAATCTATATGCTTCGTTCCAAGAACCTGAATTTTATTCAATACCAAGAGCATTGCTGAATGAAAATAAATGGCGGGCCAGCCGCTATGGTGTAGATGGTTACTTAATTGATTTTGGAAAAGAAGAAGAAGTAAACACAAGAGCATTGATATATGAGTTGCTGGATTTTCTTGATCCGGTACTCGATCACCTCGGCAGCCGCCACCGGGTAATGAATGTAGTAAAGATGTTGGAAAATGGAACTGGTGCAGACAGACAATTAAAAGTGTACGAAGACACCAAAAGCCTGAAAAGCGTAGCAGAGTTTATTCAAAGTCAGTTTTTGTTGGGAGTGTAATTTTCTTTCTTGCATAAATTTCTATTGAGTATCAGCTAAATTTTATACAAGGAGTTGCGTAAATACAATCGTTAGCGGTCATTGTAGGGCGACAGTCTTACAATCAAACCAACCGATAAAAATTAACTTAGACGAATAATAGTTAAAAAAAATATGAGTAGAATAATCTTTGACAGTGGAATATCTCTTGACGGTTTTTTTGCAGGAGATAACAGAGGTCCTAAAAATCCTATGGGCGGTGTTTCAGGACAAATTCATTCGTGGATGTTTAATCAAAAAGCTTTTTGGGAATACCTAGGTTTTGAAGGAGGCAAAGAAGATGGTGCTGATGGAAAATTTATTAGAGAGACAATTGAACGAACAGGTGCATTCATTATGGGAAAACGGATGTTTGAGGAAGGCGAAGCTAGTTGGCCAAATGACCTATATAAAGCTGATGTTTATGTATTAACACACGAAAAGCGCGAGCCTTGGGTTCAGGAAGGAACGACAACTTTTTACTTCATAAATGACGGAATTGAAAGTGCTTTGGAGAAAGCAAAACAATCAGCAGAACTGAAAGACATAAGAATACAAGGTGGGGCGAACACAATTCAACAATTTCTAAACGCTGGACTTGTAGACGAATTTTTCATTCACATTGCACCGGTTTTTTTAGGAGGTGGCATTCGACTGTTTGACGGCATTGACAAAGACAAATATGATATTCAAATTGTAGAAGTAATTCCATCAGATTTTACTACACATTTGAGATATAAACTGACTAAAAAAGAATAACAACTAACCGCTAACATTGGGTTTGCCAAAATACGGGCATGACCTGGTTATCTTCAGCAGCGGTAATGTCTTGTCCTGATATAGGTTGACCACTAATCAACCAAAATCTGATCTTTTTTATTGCTTTGTTAGTTGTTGTACAAAACATTTCTACGGAACAAGGAGTGTGATTATTGGAATGCCCAGTAGAATTACCGAGTTCCCGATAAGTATCGAGATGCTGCAAATTGCCGAATAGAATTCATGCAGCACAAGAGTGCGACGCAAGAGCCGATGCCATGAAATACTGAAGCCGGGCTAATAATTTTTATTTTCTTTTATTACCGAAGGAGAATTTTTCTTTTATAACATCCTGTACATTCACTCCGCTTATTTTACTTTCAAGCCAGGAAATAACATCGAGATAAACAAAGGCACGGCTTTCTAATGGATTGCCCTCGTACTTTTTAAGCTTTGTTACTAATTTTTCAAACTCTGGTTTCAATGCTTTGGCTCCAACATGGAAGGAACGGCGGAGGAATGCAAACATCTCCTCCTCTACCTTACTCAGGTTTTCCATTTTTGCCATGTAGCGATATACAGACTTTATTAAATACTCCAACAAATCGAAATTGCCAGTTCATAATGAGCAATCAGGTGTAATAGTCGGGAATAACATTGTAAGTCTGTTCGCAGATCGCCTTTCTGGTTGATAATACGGTTGAGATAATCAATCGCCTTTTCATTATCGCCACTACCAAAATACAGACAGGCTATTTTATAATAGAATACTAATACACGGTGTGTGTCTAAATACAATCCATACTCTTTCAACATTTCTTCCAAGAAACGGAACAAGGCGAAGACCTTTTGTAAAATTGCCTTGAAGAAAATATAAATTGATTCTTGCTGTATATAAATACTGGTAAGCAAGAATCCTGTTGTTCTCATTGTCTTGCAAAAACTTTTGCTTTGTGAAATTTTCAAACTGCTTAATACTCTTCGCCAGTTTATCCTGACTTAGTAAGCTGAACTGTGCCGTCATCAAATTGTGTACACCTTTTATATAACTGGCGGTTTCTGTTTTTAATAATTCAGGTACGTTGTAAATACATCTACCCATTTTTGCGAATAACGGTAATACTGTAAAAAATCCTGGCGAATAAATGCATACCATACATAACTCTGGTACAAATACAGTTTCTCATAAAAGCCAGTTGCCTTTGCAGCATTTGCAGGAAGGTTCGTCTCAAAAAAACTTCGCAACTCTGCAATGTCTTTGCTGTTTCGGGCATGGCCGTTCTTAATATACCAGCTATATAGTTGCAACGAAAGATTGGAAAGATGGTTAACTAACGTAAGCTGATTTGTTACGGTGTCGGATTCCGTAGTTAGCAAATCGGCTTTGTTCTGAATGCTTCTGGTAATGTATAACGATTCTATCTTTTTTTCGAAGAATAAAACCTGTTGTAAAAAAGTAAGCTGCTGATGTGCTTTGGCTGTTTCTTTTAACCGTTCCAGCATTTTCAAACTTTGCAGATACAATCCTTTATTGTATAAGATACGGGCATGATCCATCATCTCATGTAGATGAATATCAATATTATCTTCTTCCTTTATTAATCGTAGGCTGGAAAGAATTTGTTTGTATAAATTGGCCTTTATGTTTGATAGTTGTTGCTTCTTTACACTCTTTGTTTTCTTCAGTAATTCTTTTTCATTGTAGTCGGCCATTTTATCCAACGCATCAAAAAGCTGAACCACCTTCAGGTCTTCAGAAGATGAGTTTCGCTTAGCATATAGCTTAAAATTGCGTTTTTCACTCTTTTCCAGCGATTTAACCAATTGAAACAAGGCATCTGTTGAGCGGTTGGGCATTGTAATTTAAAAATTTAAAATCCTTACCAGTAAAGGGTTTCAGCGAAATCGCTACCCTTTAAAAGCTGTAAAACCGGTTCCATTATGATTTCTACTTGCATTTTATCCATTCTAATTTAGTTGCGCAGGATAGTTTATCCGGTCGGACAGCCGTACAAAAATAAGCAGCTTGCAATCTTAACTCACTTATTTATCAATTTATTATGGCAGAAGGTAAAGTTCAGATTTTTGACACCACACTACGGGATGGCGAACAGGTGCCCGGTTGTAAATTGAATGCTGATGAAAAGTTAGAACTGGCTTTGCAACTGGAACACTTAGGCGTAGATATTATTGAAGCAGGTTTTCCCATCTCCTCTCCAGGCGATTTTGATTCTGTTAGTCAGATTGCAAAAACAATTAAGAACGCAACTGTTTGTGGCTTGAGCCGTGCTGTTCAAAAAGATATTGAAGTAGCAGCGGCAGCGGTTAAACATGCTGCCCGTCCAAGAATACATACTGGTATTGGCACTTCTGATCTGCATATAAAAGCAAAATTCAATTCCACACAAGATGAAATTTTAGAAAGAGCAATCCAGTGTGTAAAATGGGCAAGAAACTTTGTGGACGACGTTGAGTTCTATGCAGAAGATGCTGGCAGAACAGATAATGAATATTTAGCAAGAGTAATTGAAGCCGTTATCAAAGCTGGTGCTACAGTTGTAAATATTCCGGATACAACAGGTTATTGCTTGCCACATCAATATGGAGAAAAGATTGCTTACCTCGTTAATAATGTTCCTAATATAGATAAGGCGATTATTTCCTGCCATTGTCATAATGATTTAGGTTTAGCAACTGCCAATTCTATTGCTGGTGTTATTGCTGGTGCAAGACAAATAGAATGCACCATCAATGGTTTGGGTGAAAGAGCTGGTAATACTTCTTTGGAAGAAGTAGTGATGGTTATTAAACAACATAAACACCTTGGGTTATATACAGATATTAAAACAGAACAATTAAATCCAATCAGCAGGCTGGTATCTGATACAATGAGGATGCCAGTACAACCTAACAAAGCAATTGTTGGTAGTAATGCGTTTTCACATTCATCCGGTATTCATCAGGATGGCTTCTTGAAAAACGCTGACACATATGAAACAATCAAACCAGAATCTGTTGGAGCTGATAGTTCAAAAATAGTTTTGACTGCCAGAAGCGGAAGAAGCGCATTGGCATATCGTTTTCAAAATCTCGGATTTCAATTTGACAAGCAGGATGTGGATGTATTGTATGATGAATTTTTAAAAGTAGCGGACAGTAAAAAAGAAGTGCAGGATAATGATCTTACTTCAATTGGAAAACAATATCAATCGAAAACAGCAACAGCATAATTACAATGGGCAAAACATTATTTGAAAAAATCTGGGAAAAACATATTGTCAAAACAATTGACAACGGCCCGTCTGTATTATATATTGACAAGCATTTTATTCATGAAGTAACCAGTCCACAGGCTTTTACGGGATTGAATAACAGAGGGATTAAAGTTTTACGACCTAAGCAAGTTGTAGCAACCGCAGATCATAATGTACCAACGCTAAATCAACATTTACCTATTAAAGAAGAATTAAGTCGCTTACAAGTTGAAGCTTTAATAAAGAATTGTGCTGAGCATGATATTGAATTATATGGTCTTGGTCATCAATACCAGGGAATCGTTCATGTTATTGGGCCAGAATTAGGATTCACTCAGCCGGGAATGACAATTGTTTGTGGAGATAGTCATACTTCTACTCATGGAGCATTTGGTGCCATCGCTTTTGGTATCGGAACAAGTGAAGTAGAAATGGTGATGGCTACGCAATGTTTATTGCAAAGCAAACCAAAACTGATGCGAATTAATGTAGATGGTGAATTAAATAAAGGTGTCGTTTCAAAAGATATTGTATTATATATACTTTCAAAAATTACGGCAAGTGGCGCAACAGGATATGCTGTTGAATTTGCAGGTTCTGCAATCCGTTCGCTTTCTATGGAAGCCAGAATGACCATATGCAATATGAGTATTGAAATGGGTGGACGTTGTGGATTGATTGCACCTGATGAAACGACATTTGAGTATATAAAAGGAAGAGAGTTTGCTCCGAAAGGTAATGATTGGGAAAAGAAAAAAACAGAATGGTCTGCTTTATTCTCTGATGGTGATGCAAAATTTGATAACGAAATATTTATTAATGCCGCAGAAATAGAGCCGATGATTACTTACGGCACCAATCCAGGAATGGGAATTGGCATTTCAAATAATATTCCAACAACAGAAACGATTAATGATAATGATAGATCAGGATTGTCAAAATCATTAGCATACATGGGTCTGGAGCAAGGCAAAGCAATCAAAGGGCAAAAGATAGATTATGTATTTATCGGTAGTTGCACCAATTCAAGAATAGAAGATTTACGAATGGTGGCTTCTTTTGTAAAAGGTAAAAAGAAAGCAGCGGATGTAGAAGTATGGATTGTTCCTGGAAGTAAGCAGGTAGAAGCACAAGCTATTGCTGAAGGCATTGATAAAGTATTTGAAGAAGCCGGATTTATATTGCGCCAACCAGGTTGCTCTGCATGCTTAGGAATGAATGAAGACAAAATTCCAGCTGGTAAATATTGTATCAGTACCAGCAATAGAAATTTTGAAGGAAGACAAGGCGCCGGAGCAAGAACATTATTGGCAAGTCCATTAACAGCAGCAGCAGCAGCAATAACGGGAGTAGTAACTGATGTAAGAGAATTATTAAACTAACATGAAAGCATTAACAACTATAAAAAGCCGCTTCGTTCCAATTAACATTGAGAACATAGACACCGACCAGATCATTCCTACCCGTTTTTTAAAAGGAACAACAAAAGATGGTTTTGGAAAAAATTTTTTCCGGGATTGGCGATATGAGAATGACGATGAATCCAAAACCATTGCTCACTTCCCATTGAATATGTCACAGTTTAATGGTGAGATATTAGTAGCCGGAAAAAACTTTGGCTGCGGCTCTTCCAGAGAACATGCAGCTTGGGCAATACTCGATGCAGGATTCAGAGTTGTAGTATCGAGTTTCTTTGCAGATATTTTTAAGAATAACGCCTTGAACAACGGTGTGCTTCCGGTACAAGTAAGCGATGCTTTTTTACAACGCATTTTTTTACAGGATAATAATACTGAATTAACTGTTGACCTGGAAAATCAAAGCATCACTATTAACTCAACCGGAGAACAGGAACATTTTGAAATCAATCCTTACAAAAAAACATGCCTGTTGAATGGCTATGATGATATTGATTATTTATTAAGTATAAAAGAAGATATACAACAATTCGAAACCCTGACAACATAACCTACGATGAAAAAGAAAATAACAGTTATTGAAGGCGACGGCATCGGCCCCGAAGTCACAAAACAATCCATTCATATTTTAAATGCGATTGCAAAATTTTATAAGCATGAATTTGAATACACTTATTGTTTAATGGGTGCTGTTGCAATAGATAAAACAGGCGACCCATTACCAAATGAGACTATTGAATCTTGCTTGGAAAGTGATGCTATATTGTTTGGAGCAATCGGTCATCCAAAATATGATAATGACCCGAATGCAAAAGTGAGACCTGAACAAGGTTTACTGAAACTTCGCAAGTCTTTACAGCTTTATGCGAATATCCGTCCGGTAACAACTTATTCATCATTACATCACTTGTCGCCGTTAAAGACAAAGAATATTAAGGATGTAGATTTTGTCATCTACCGTGAATTAACTGGCGGTATTTATTTTGGTAAAAAGGAATTATCAGAAGATGGTACTCAAGCACTAGATGAATGCACCTATACAGTTGAAGAGATTGAACGAATTTCTCATTTAGCATTTCAGGCAGCACAGCAAAGAAAAAAACACTTAACGTTAGTGGATAAAGCAAATGTGCTGGAAACATCAAGGCTATGGAGAAAAGTAGTACAAGCAATGTGTGCTCAATATCCTGACGTAACGGTTGATTATTTATTTGTTGACAATGCAGCGATGCAAATCATTGTAAATCCAAAACAATTTGATGTAATACTTACTGAAAATATGTTTGGAGATATCATCAGTGATGAAGCCAGTGTAATAAGCGGTTCATTAGGTTTATTACCTTCTGCATCTATTGGCAAAGGCGCTGCTTTATTCGAACCAATACATGGTTCATATCCGCAGGCGGCAGGAAAAGATATTGCCAACCCGATGGGTTCTATTCTTTCTGCGGCTATGTTACTTGATCATTTAAAAATGAAAGATGAAGCCGCTTTAGTAAGGCAAGCAGTTGAATGGACATTGTCAAATGGATTTGTAACAAAAGACATTGATAATGTAAATTTTTATTTCACATCAACTCTTGGCGAATTGATCTGTGATTATATAAGTGGAAATGTTCCGGGAGCAGGGAAAAAAGAAAATATCGAGTTGAGAAAATCAACTATTATATAAATAGAACAGACGAATTACTAACGATGGTTCGTCAGAATTGAAAATAATTTTTGCTTGTTTAGTTCTTTTTTTAAAATGGCGGGTGTATATTTACAATAGACACTACATCATGTTGAAGAATAGCACATATAATATTATCACTTCTTTAGCCTCAATTATTATTGTGGTGGTGATTATTATATCTTCTTCAATCGGAGGTGGTGCATGACTATAAATTAAAAACAAAATATACTCAACCCGCCTCCAAGAGGCGGTTTTTTTATACCTGAAACAACAAATAAAAACCATGTATTATAAC
Source organism: Chitinophagaceae bacterium (assembly GCA_016706055.1). Lineage (GTDB taxonomy): Bacteria > Bacteroidota > Bacteroidia > Chitinophagales > Chitinophagaceae > JJ008. The sequence continues at coordinate 84,524 of JADJKL010000001.1, forward strand.
GAAAACACAATTATCTATTTCAACGGGCAGTTTGTAAAAGCTGCTGAAGCAAAAACTGATCTGTATAGCCAATCTTTACATTATGGCTATGCGGTATTTGAAGGCATCCGTTCCTATAAAATGGCAACTGGTGAAACCAAAATCTTTAAAGAAGTTGAACACTTTGAAAGGTTACAACATTCCGCTGAAGCAGTCAATATGCCGTATGTATGGAGTGTAGATGAATTGATTGCTGCAACGTACGAAGTATTAGCAAAAAATAATTTGCAAGATGCCTATATCCGGCCTATTGTTTATGCACCGGCCAATATGAGTTTTGTAGAAAATAAAGAATCACTTATTGCTATTGAAGCATGGGAAATGCAGCCATTTCTTGGTGAAAAGTTATTGAATGTAATGAGTTCTTCTTTTCAGCGTCCAAATCCAAAAGGGTTTAAGATTACAGCAAAAGTTAGTGGACATTATGTAAACTCAATACTTGCCAGCCAAGAAGCAAAAGCAAAAGGGTTTGATGAAGCCTTATTAACTGACATAAATGGATTTGTGGCAGAAGGACCTGGCGCCAATGTATTTTATGAAAAAGACGGAAAATTATTTACTCCTTCATTAGGGAATATTCTTCCGGGCATAACAAGAGCAACTGTTTTAGAAATATGTGAGGAATTAGAAATTGAAGTAGAAGAAAAAGCAATTACACCGGAAGAATTAAAAAATGCTGACACTGCATTTTTCTGTGGTACTGCAGCTGAAGTAATTGGCTGGGAAAAATTGGATGACACTGTCTTTCCAAGAAACTGGAATGATTCAGTTAGTAAAACAATACAAGATGCTTATAAAAACAAAGTAATAGGAAAAGCATTGCAAGTAGAAGAAGTGGTTGCATAATGCTGAGTAATGATATGCAGCTGAAGAGTGCGACGCAACGAAGACGATAGTAGTACAGGCGATGACAAACAAAAAATAAAATGGCAGAACTTAATAAATATTCGAAGACTTTAACACAGGATAGTACACAGCCCGCAGCACAGGCAATGTATTATGCTATCGGCTTTAAAGAAGAAGATTTTAACAAAGCACAGGTAGGCATAGTAAGTATGGGTTGGGATGGCAACCCTTGTAATATGCACCTGAATGATTTGGCAACTACCGTTAAAGAAAGTATTAATGCAACAGAAGGTTTATTGGGTTTACGTTTTTATACCATTGGTGTTAGTGATGGAATCAGCATGGGTACAGACGGCATGCGGTATAGTTTGGTAAGCCGTGATTTAATTGCGGACAGTATTGAAACAAATGCAGGTGCACAATATTACGATGCCTTAATAACTATTCCCGGTTGTGATAAAAACATGCCTGGGTCAATTATGGCAATGGGCAGATTGAACCGGCCTTCTATTATGTTATATGGTGGAACCATTGCTCCCGGTCATTATAAAGGAGAAGATTTAAATATAGTTTCTGCATTCGAAGCATTGGGACAAAAAATTGCAGGAAATTTAAGTGAAGCAGATTTCAAAGGTATTGTACAACATTCTTGTCCCGGTGCAGGCGCCTGTGGCGGCATGTACACTGCTAATACTATGGCAAGTGCAATTGAGGCGTTGGGTATGAGTTTACCAAATTCATCTTCTAATCCTGCATTGAGCAATGAAAAACAAAAAGAATGTGAAGCAGCAGGAAAAGCAATAAAGATTTTATTAAAGAAAGATATAAAGCCTTCTGACATCATGACTCGTAAAGCATTTGAAAATGCAATTACAGTAGTGATGGTTTTGGGAGGAAGTACTAATGCCGTGTTGCATTTGATTGCAATGGCAAAAAGTGTAGATGTTGAATTGTCGCAGGATGATTTTCAAACAATCAGTAACAAAGTGCCGCTGCTAGCAGATTTTAAACCAAGCGGAAAATATTTAATGCAAGACTTGCATGAGCATGGCGGCGTTCCTGCAGTAATGAAGTATTTATTAAGTAAAGGATTGTTACATGGCGATTGCCTGACCGTAACCGGAAAAACAGTGGCAGAAAATTTAGCAGATGCTCCATCACTTGATTTTGAAAAACAAAAAATTATAATGCCGCTGGAACAGCCATTGAAAGTAACAGGGCATTTACAAATATTGTATGGCAACCTTGCAGAGAAAGGAAGTGTAGCAAAAATTTCAGGAAAGGAAGGAGAAAAATTTGAAGGAACAGCAAGAGTATTTGATGGAGAAAAAGATTTGATAGCTGGCATCTCCTCCGGCAAAGTGCATGCAGGCGATGTTGTCGTAATTCGCTACATCGGGCCAAGAGGTGCACCGGGTATGCCAGAGATGTTAAAACCTACAGGTGCTATCATCGGTGCGGGATTAGGTAAATCTGTCGCATTGATTACAGATGGAAGATTCAGCGGAGGTACACATGGTTTTGTGGTTGGCCATATAACTCCCGAAGCATTTGACGGTGGATTGATTGCTTTGGTAAAGGATGATGACATTATCGAAATTGATGCGGTTAATAATAAGCTGACATTAAAAGTTTCAGAAAAAGAAATTGCAGAAAGAAAAAAGAATTGGAAGCAACCTGCATTAAAAGCAACTAAAGGAATTTTATTCAAATATGCACAACATGTAAAGTCGGCAGATCAAGGTTGTGTAACAGATGAAGTATAAACTTATTGAATATGGAAACATTAGAATTGAAAGAAAAAAAACAAACACCAGAAAAGACTACTTCTGTTAGCGGTAGCATTGCAGTACTCGAAGCTTTCATTGCAGAAGGTGTCAGTACCATCTTTGGTTATCCAGGTGGTGCCATTATGCCTATATATGATGCGCTGTATGATTATAATGAAAAGCTTAATCATATTTTGGTTCGCCATGAACAAGGCGCTATACATGCAGCACAAGGTTATGCAAGGACAAGTGGCGATGTGGGTGTGGTATTTGCAACAAGTGGACCAGGTGCAACAAATCTTGTTACTGGTTTAGCTGATGCAATGATTGACTCCACACCTGTTGTATGTGTAACTGGTCAGGTGTTTGCACATTTGTTAGGTACGGATGCATTTCAGGAAACAGATGTGATAAACATAACTACACCAGTTACCAAATGGAATTACCAGGTAACAGATGCAACAGAAATTCCTGCCGTACTTGCCAAAGCATTTTACATTGCCAGAAGCGGAAGACCAGGACCTGTGTTGATTGACATTACAAAGAATGCACAATTACAATTATTCGATTACGATGGATATGAAAAATGTAATCATATAAGAAGTTACCGCCCTGCTCCTATTGTTCGCTCAGCATATGTAGAAGAAGCAGCGAAATTGATTAACGAAGCGGAAAGACCATTTGTAATATTTGGGCAGGGTGTTATATTGGGTAAAGCAGAAAAAGAGTTTAAAGCATTCATAGAAAAAGCAGGTATTCCTGCTGCTTGGACAATTATGGGAATGAGTGCTATACCAACTGACCATCCTTTGGGTGTAGGTATGCTGGGTATGCATGGCAACTACGGACCAAACTTGTTAACCAATGAATGTGATGTATTAATTGCTGTTGGTATGCGTTTCGATGACCGTGTTACCGGACGATTGGATAAATATGCAAAGCAGGCCAAAGTAATTCATTTGGATATTGACCCATCAGAGATTGATAAGAATGTAAAGACAACTGTACCTGTATGGGGAGATTGTAAAGAAACGTTACCCATGCTTACCAAGTTGGTGGAACATAAAGTATATCCGCAGTGGATACAAAAATTTGCAGATTGCATTACTAAAGAACAAGAAAAAGTAATTAAACAAGAGCTGAATCCTTCTTCTGATATTTTAACAATGGGTGAAGTAATTGAGTTGGTAAATGAATTAACAAAAGGCGATGCAATAATTGTAACTGATGTAGGTCAGCATCAGATGGTAGCCTGCCGCTATGCAAAATTTAACCAGACAAAAAGTAATGTTACCAGTGGTGGCTTAGGTACTATGGGATTTGCATTACCAGCAGCCATCGGCGCAAAGTTTGGCGATATAAAGCGTACAGTTGTTGCGGTGATTGGTGATGGTGGTTTCAAATGACGTTACAGGAATTAGGCACCATCATGCAATTTGATATTGATGTAAAAATTTTAATTCTTAATAATGAGTTTCTCGGCATGGTCCGTCAATGGCAGGAATTGTTTCATCAAAGAAGATATTCATTTACTGATATTACCAGTCCTGATTTTGTACAATTGGCAAAAGCTTATCGCATAGAAGGAAAATCGGTTCGCAAAAGAGAAGAATTAAAAAGCTCATTAAGCGAAATGCTGAATCACAAAGGCTCTTACTTATTAGAAGTAATGGTAGGAAAAGAAAACAATGTGTTCCCGATGGTGCCTCAAGGTAAGGGTGTGTCAGAAGTTGTATTATGTAAAGAAGAAATTTAGCTAACCCCGACAGCGGTCAAAGACCCTGTCGGCGGTTAAATAAGATAAATATAAAAAAATGGACAAACAGGAATTTACTATCACCGTTTATACAGAAAACCAAATTGGTTTACTGAATCGCATCGCCATTATTTTTTCGAGAAGAAAAATTAATGTGGATAGTTTGAATACTTCTCCCACTGAAGTAGATAGTGTACATCGTTTTACGATTGTCATCAACGAAACAGAAGATGTGGTAAAGAAATTGTGCCGCCAGATAGAAAAGCAGGTTGAAGTATTGAAAGCATATTATAATACTGATGAAGAAATAATATGGCAGGAACTGGCTTTGTATAAAGTAAGTACTGATGCTATTGCTGAAAAAGTAAAAGTAGAAAGATTACTTAGAAAATATGGAGCAAGAGCAGTTGTTATTCGTAAAGATTATACGGTATTTGAAACTACAGGACAAAGAGAAGAAACAGATGGATTAGTTAAAGCTTTGGAACCATATGGTCTGATTGAATTTGTCCGTAGTGCAAGAGTAGCTATTATTAAAGGCAGCAGTCGTTTCCATGAAAGACTAAAAGAATTTGAATACAAAGAACCCGGTGAAGATGTGATAGAGAATGAATTTTTGGATAAGAATGAAGAAGTGTTTACGATGTAAGCTAAGAGTTTAAAAGAGAAAAAGAGAAAAAGAGATTTTTCTTTCAGCAACTTCCCCTCCCTGGAGGGGCGAATTGAGGGGAATAAATTACTTAAGGAAACAGGGGTGGGTTGTTGAGTAGCGAACAGAACGATGAAGTGAGTGACACAACAGACGATGCCATGAAAAACAAAAGCTGGTAACAAAATAAAAACAATAAATTAATTCACAATTTAAAAATCAACTATAATGGCAAAATTAAATTTCGGTGGCGTTGAAGAAAACGTAGTAACCAGGGAAGAATTCCCATTGAGTAAAGCACAGGAAGTGCTGAAGAACGAAACAGTAGCTGTAATCGGCTATGGTGTGCAAGGCCCCGGCCAGGCATTGAACCAAAAAGATAATGGCATCAACGTAATTGTTGGTCAACGTAAAAATTCTAAAACTTGGGACAAGGCAATTAAAGACGGATTTGTTCCCGGCGAAACATTATTCGAAATAGAAGAAGCTTTACAAAAAGGAACTATCATCTGTTACTTGCTGAGTGATGCAGCACAGATTGCTTTATGGCCTACAGTACAAAAACATTTAACACCGGGCAAGGCTTTATATTTCTCTCATGGCTTTGGTATAACGTTTAATGAACAAACAGGTATCGTTCCTCCAAAAGATGTGGATGTGTTTTTAGTTGCACCAAAAGGAAGCGGTACTTCATTAAGAAGAATGTTTTTACAAGGTCGTGGACTGAATAGTTCTTATGCAATCTTCCAGGATGCAACTGGTAAAGCATTTGAAAGAGTTGCTGCATTAGGTATCGCAGTTGGAAGTGGTTATTTATTTGAAACAGATTTCAAAAAAGAAGTATACAGTGATTTAACTGGTGAAAGAGGCACACTGATGGGAGCCATACAAGGAATATTTGCAGCACAATATGAAGTGTTGCGTTCGAAAGGCCACTCTCCTTCTGAAGCGTTTAACGAAACAGTAGAAGAGTTAACACAATCATTAATGCCATTGGTTGCAGAAAATGGAATGGACTGGATGTATGCCAACTGTTCTACCACTGCACAACGTGGTGCTTTGGATTGGTGGAAAAAATTCCGTGATGCTACCAAGCCCGTTTTTACTGAACTCTATGAAAGTGTTGCAACTGGAAAAGAATCTCAGCGTTCAATTGATAGCAACAGCAAAGAAGATTACCGTGAAAAATTAGAAGTAGAATTAGCTGAACTCCGTGACAGTGAATTATGGCAATCTGGAAAGACTGTAAGAAGCTTGCGTCCGGAAAATCAAAAACCAAAACAGGAAGAAGGTGGCAGCACTGAAAATGTAGCAGGCCTTTTAAAGAAATTAGTGGAGAAGCCTGAGAGTGTAGGTTAAAAATAAAAACATGAATACTGCGACTGGCACAACATATAATTTATCATTTCTTGATGCAGCGGAGCGATTGAGGAAAATAGTAACCCGGACACCCCTTACATTTAATCAATCGCTTTCAAAAAAATATGAATGTAATGTTTTTTTGAAGAGGGAAGACTTGCAGGTGGTTCGTTCGTATAAATTGCGGGGAGCTTATAACATGATGAGTTCGCTGCCTGCTGAAGAATTGAATAAAGGAGTGGTTTGTGCCAGTGCCGGTAATCATGCACAGGGTTTTGCTTACAGTTGTAAAAAACTAAATGTAAAAGGTGTGGTGTTTATGCCCATCATTACTCCTAAACAAAAAGTGACGCAAACAAAAATGTTTGGTGAAGATTTTATTGAAATAAAATTAACAGGCGACACATTTGATGATTGTGCTGTTGCAGCAAAGCAATACACCGAAGAAAATAAAATGATTTTCATTCCTCCCTTTGATGATTACCGCATAATTGAAGGGCAAGGAACAGTTGGAGTAGAAATATTGGAAGATTTCCCTTCCTCATTTGGAGGAGGTATTGATTACTTGTTTGTTCCCGTTGGTGGTGGCGGCTTAAGTGCTGGTGTAGGTTCATACTTTAAAACGTATTCGCCTAAAACAAAAATAATAGGTGTAGAACCAGAAGGTGCCCCTTCTATGTTTGAAGCATTAAAAGCAGGCCATCCTGTTACATTGGATTCAATTGAACGTTTTGTGGATGGGGCTGCTGTAAAGAGAATCGGAGATATTACTTTTTCTATTTGTAAAGATGTGTTAGATGATATGCGGTTAGTTCCGGAAGGAAAAATTTGTTCAACCATTCTGAAACTTTATAATGAAGATGCTATTGTTGCAGAACCAGCCGGAGCTATGTCAATAGCTGTGTTAGATGATTTTGCTTCAGCAATAAAAGGGAAAAATATTGTTTGCATTGTAAGCGGAAGTAACAATGATATTGACCGCATGCAGGAGATTAAAGAAAGAAGCCTGCAATACGAAGGATTGAAACATTATTTCCTTATCAGCTTTGCACAACGCCCCGGTGCATTAAAAGAATTTGTAAATAATGTACTCGGACCAACAGATGATATTACACGGTTTGAATATATGCAGAAGACTAACAAAGAGAACGGACCTGCATTAGTTGGTATTGAACTGCAAAGCAGAGAAGATTATGATTTGCTATTAGCAAAATTGAAAGCATCCCATATCGGATTCAATGAAATTAATAAGAACGATCAGTTGTTTGGATATTTAATTTGAGTGGATTAGTCCACTGATTTTGTGGATAATTACAACTAAAATCCTTTTACCCACCGAAGACTATTTAGTATTTTCAGACGATTGCCTGCCATTAAGCTTAGTTGATTTTTTTGAATAAAACTTTATAAACATGACGGGTAACCAGGGTTTATATGATCCATCTTTCGAACATGATGCCTGTGGTATTGGTTTTGTCGCCAATATAAAAGGACATAAATCACACCAGCATATTTCTGATGCATTAACAGTATTAGAAAATATGGAACACCGCGGTGCCTGCGGTTGCGAAATAAATACGGGTGACGGAGCCGGTATCATGATTCAAACACCGCATGAATTTTTCTTTGATGAATGTTTAAAATTGGGAGTTCATCTTCCCTCTTTTGGCAAATATGCAGCGGGTATGATTTTCTTTCCAAAAGAAATTCGACTGCGGGAAGAATGCCGTGAAATATTTAATCGTACTGCAGAAAAATTAGGGCTTGAAATTTTAGCGTATAGAAAAGTTCCTGTTAATACCGATGGTATCGGCCCAACTGCATTAAGTGTGGAGCCGGAAATGGAACAGGTATTTATTGCCTGCCCTGACCATATTTCTAATCCCGATGATTTTGAAAGAAAATTATTTATCCTACGTAATTATTCATCGCACCTTATAAATAGTACAGTAAGAAAAGATGAAATTGGTTTTTACATTGCCTCGCTATCCTACAAAACAATTGTTTACAAAGGACAGTTAACGAGTATGCAGGTTAGAGAATATTTTACTGACCTAAGTAATAAAAGAGTTGTTAGTGCATTTGGCTTGGTGCATTCAAGATTTGCCACCAATACTTTTCCTTCCTGGAAATTGGCGCAGCCATTCCGCTTCATTGCACACAACGGAGAAATAAATACATTACAAGGAAACCTGAACTGGTTGAAAGCAAGTGAAAAAGGATTTACGTCTCCTTACTTTTCCCAGGAAGAATTAGAAATGCTGTTGCCAGTAGTGATGGCAGGGCAAAGTGATTCAGCTTGTCTGGATAATGTAATTGAGTTGCTTTCACTAACCGGCCGGTCATTGCCACATGTAATGATGATGCTTATTCCGGAAGCATGGGACGGACATGAAGAAATGGACAAAGAGAAAAAAGCATTTTATGAATTTCATTCTTCCATGATGGAACCATGGGACGGACCAGCATCTATTTCTTTTACCGATGGAAAAATTATCGGCGCTACATTAGACAGAAACGGACTTCGTCCATCAAGATATTGTGTTACGAATGATGACCGTGTTATCATGGCATCGGAAACAGGTGTACTTCCCATTGATCCCTCTACCATAATTGAAAAAGGAAGATTACAACCGGGAAAGATGTTTGTGGTGGATATGGAGAAAGGAAAAATTATCAGCGATGATGAATTGAAAAAAGAAATCTGTTCTCAAAAGCCTTATGGCGAATGGCTGAATAAATATAAAATACGATTAGAAGAATTGCCTGAGCCAAGAGTAATGTTTACGCATTTGGAACAGGAACAAATTTTTAAGTATCAAAAAGCTTTTGGTTATTCAACAGAGGACCTTGATACGATTATTTCACCAATGGCATTGGATGGCAAAGAACCTCTTGGTTCAATGGGCACTGACGTACCACTAGCCATACTAAGTGACCAGCCGCAACATCTTAGCAGATATTTTAAACAATTATTTGCACAGGTAACCAATCCGCCGATTGACCCAATCCGTGAGCGGTTAGTAATGTCATTGGCAACTTTTGCAGGTAACACAGGAAATTTATTAGTCGAAGACCCGTTAACATGTCATAGCGTAGCATTAAAACATCCGGTGCTTACTAATTATGCATTGGAAAAATAAGAAGTATTGATACAGGTTTGTTTCAATCCAAAACAATCCAATGTTATCTCAAAGCTGACGGCAAACCAGGAAGATTAAAAAAAGCAGTTGACCAAATTTGTGATTATGCGGTTGATGCTGTGGAAGATGGTTTCAAAGTTTTGATTTTGCAGGACAGAGCTATTGATTCAAACCATGCTCCTATCCCATCGTTGTTATCGGCTGCTGCTATTCACCATCATCTTATCCGTAAAGGAATGAGAGGGCAAGTAGGTATTATTGTAGAAGCTGGTGATGTGTATGAAGTGCATCATTTTGCCTGCCTGATTGGGTTTGGTGCCACTGCTATCAATCCATACTTAGCACTTTCTTCCATTCGCAACATGAAAGAAACAGGTAAGCTGCAAACTGAATTAACACAGGATGAATTAAAAAAGAATTATATAAAAGCAGTAAATGATGGATTGCTCAAAGTTTTTTCCAAAATGGGAATTTCAACGTTGCAATCATATCAAGGAGCACAAATTTTTGAAATATTAGGATTGAATAAAGATGTGGTCAGCAAATATTTTACCGGTGCTACATCAAGAATTGAAGGAATGGGGTTGGATGAAATTGCAACGGAAACATTGGCCAAACATTTCTTTGCATTCAGTAAAAAAGATATACCGGCAGATAGGTTGCCTGTTGGTGGTGTTTATCAATGGAAAAGAAAAGGTGAGTTTCATTTATTCAATCCTCAAACAATTCATCTGCTGCAGCATGCAACAAAGATGAATGATTACGAAACTTTCAAAAAATATTCGAAGCTGGTAAATGACCAGGGAGAAAAAGCTTGTACACTGCGTAGCCTTTTCCAGTTCAGAAAAAACCGTGGATCTATTAGTATTGATGAAGTAGAATCTGCAGAAAGTATTTTTAAACGCTTTGCTACAGGTGCAATGAGTTTTGGTTCCATCTCCTGGGAAGCACATACCACTTTAGCAATTGCAATGAACCGCCTTGGTGGAAAAAGCAATACTGGCGAAGGTGGTGAAGATGAAAAGAGATATGAATTGATGGAGACTGGTGACTCCATGAGAAGTTCTATCAAACAAGTTGCATCCGCAAGATTCGGTGTTACCAGTCTGTATTTAACAGAAGCGGATGAGTTACAAATAAAAATGGCGCAGGGTGCAAAACCCGGTGAAGGCGGACAACTTCCCGGACATAAAGTGGATGATTGGATAGGAAGAGTTCGTCATGCTACACCGGGAGTTGGATTAATTTCTCCTCCACCACATCATGATATTTATTCTATTGAAGATTTAGCACAGTTGATTTATGATTTGAAAAACGCCAATCGTAAAGCAAGAATAAGTGTGAAACTGGTAAGCAAAGCCGGAGTTGGCACCATTGCAGCCGGTGTTACAAAAGCAAAGGCGGATGTGGTTTTGATATCAGGACATGATGGAGGAACTGGTGCATCACCGGTGAGTTCTATTAAACATGCCGGCCTTCCATGGGAATTAGGATTGGCAGAAACACAGCAGACATTGGTAAAAAATAAATTAAGAAGCAGAGTTGTTGTGCAAGCTGATGGGCAGTTAAAGACTGGAAAAGATATTGCTATTGCAACTTTACTCGGTGCAGAAGAATGGGGCATTGCTACCGCTGCATTAGTTGTGGAAGGTTGTATCATGATGCGCAAATGCCATATGAACACTTGCCCTGTTGGTGTAGCCACACAAGACCCGGAACTACGTAACCGTTTTAAAGGCGATCCTGATCATGTAGTGAATTTTTTCAAAATGATTACCGAAGAGTTAAGAGAGATAATGGCAGAGCTTGGTTTTAAAACGGTGAATGAAATGGTAGGACAAGTTGGTAATCTTGAAATGAGAGAAAACATTGAACATTGGAAATATAAAAACATTGATCTCTCTGCTGTTCTGTACAGAGAGCCTGAGTCTATGTATCAGACTTTATATTGCAGCGAAGAGCAAGACCATGGATTGAATGAAAGTCTTGATTGGAAATTATTAGAAGCCGCAAAACCTGCTATTGAAAACAAACAAAGTATCAACGCTTCTTTCGATGTCAAAAATACAGACCGAACCATCGGAACTATTTTATCTAATGAAATAACAAAGAAATATAAAAGCGAAGGATTGCCTGATAATATAATCCATTTCAATTTCAATGGTACTGCGGGACAAAGTTTTGGCGCCTTTAATACAAAAGGCATTACACTGGAATTAGAAGGCGATGCAAACGATTATTTTGGAAAAGGATTAAGCGGTGCAAAACTGATTATCTATCCTCCAAAAAATGCAACATACATTCCTGAAGAAAATAGCATCATCGGAAACGTCGCTTTTTATGGAGCCACTTCCGGCGAAGCATTTATCAGAGGCAAAGCAGGTGAAAGGTTTGCCGTTCGTAATTCCGGAGCTAATGTTGTAGTAGAATCTGTTGGCGACCATGGCTGTGAATACATGACAGGCGGACGAGTGGTGATACTCGGTGATACAGGAAGAAATTTTGCTGCTGGTATGAGTGGTGGCATTGCTTATGTGTATGATGTAAAAGGAAAATTTGCAGATAACTGTAACATAGAAATGGTTGATCTTGATAAATGTGATGATACGGACAAACAAGAGTTATATAATCTTGTACAAAAACATATGGAATATACCGGCAGCACTGTTGGCAAATTCATTATTGAAGATTTAGATAATCAGTTGCAGCATTTTGTAAAAGTATTTCCAAGAGATTACAAAAAAGTATTGCTTGCGAAAGTGAAGTAACAAAAGATTTGCAAAAAAAAAAAAAAAAACAAGCTTGTGTTTAAACAAAGCTGAATAGCGAACAGAACGATGAAGAATGCGACGCAAGGAACGATGCCATGAAAAACTAAAGTTGGCAAATAAAAAATAAGAACATTTCGATGGGCAAACCGACAGGCTTTAAAGAATTTACAAGGGAACTTCCTGCTAAACAATCAGTGGAGGAAAGGCTGCAGCATTACAATGAATTTGCGCATCGCTATAGTGATGAAAAATTGAATCAGCAAGCTGGCCGTTGTATGGATTGCGGCGTTCCATTTTGTCATCATGGCTGTCCGTTAGGAAATGTGATTCCGGAATTTAATGATGCTGTGTACAAACAGGATTGGAAAGAAGCCTATGAAATTTTAAATTCTACAAACAACTTTCCTGAGTTTACTGGCCGCATCTGCCCTGCTCCTTGCGAAACGGCTTGCGTACTTGGCATTAATCAACCTGCTATTGCCATTGAAGAAATTGAAAAACATATAATCGAAATTGCTTTTGAAAAAGGTTTTGTAAAACCACATAATCCTAATCTTCGGTCTGGAAAAAAAGTGGCGGTGATTGGTTCAGGTCCGGCAGGATTAGCTGCAGCGGCACAATTAAATTATGCCGGACATACTGTTACTGTATTTGAAAGAGATGATGCACCCGGTGGTTTGTTACGATATGGAATTCCTGATTTTAAATTAGAAAAATGGGTGATTGACAGAAGAATAAAATTGATGGAAGAAGAAGGTATTGTTTTTAAATGTCTTGCAAATGTTGGAGTGAATGTCAGCATCAATGATATACTGAGAGAATACCATGCAATTGTATTAGCAGGTGGTAGCACAGTACCAAGAGATTTACCTGTTCCCGGCAGAGCCTTAAAAGGAATCTATTACGCCATGGATTTTCTAAAACAAAATAATAAACGGGTTGCCAGAAAATATTTTCTTTCAAATGCTGCAATTGAAAGCAATATATTACCAGAAGAAATAAAAGCCACCGGAAAAAATGTTGTTGTGATTGGTGGTGGCGATACAGGAAGTGATTGTGTGGGAACATCCAACCGGCATGGAGCAGCATCTGTTACACAATTTGAATTATTACCAAAGCCACCAGCAGAAAGAAATGATTTTATGCCATGGCCTTCTTATCCTATGCTACTCAAAACAACTTCATCGCATGAAGAAGGTGCCAGCAGACAATGGGCTGTTGCTACTAAAGAATTTATTGGCGATGAAAACGGAAATTTAAAAGCAGTTAAAACTGTTGAACTCGAATGGAAAATAGTTGATGGCAGAGCAGCACAGTTTGTAGAAGTAGCTGGAAGTGAAAAAGAAATTCCCTGTGAACTGGCGTTGCTGGCCATGGGTTTTTTACATCCGCAGCAAGAAGGGCTAATTAAGAACCTGGGTGTAAGCCTTGATGAAAAAGGCATTGTGAAAGCAACAGAAAAAGATTACAAAACAAATATCTCCAAAATATTTACAGCCGGTGATATGCGCCGCGGACAGAGCCTCGTAGTATGGGCTATAAGTGAAGGCCGGGAGTGTGCCCGCAATGTTGATGAATTCCTCACCAACAATTTCAGTGTACTGGAATCAAGAGATCAAGCAGTTCAATTCCAAGTTTCGTAAAATTATCACTAAAATCAATCAAATAAAATGACATTATGTTTATTCATAATGTCATTTTATTTATAATTATCCAATTATTTTAATATTTATCTATATTTTATTAACATATATTAAAAACTAACAAGTGTTAATAGCATATTAAACTAAATTCGTCAAATATTTTTCACATTTCTATTTTATTTAATATTTAATCAAAATTTAGTCTATGAGTAAAAGAAAAGCAAAACAGATCTTGCCATTTGTCTTTTTGGTTGCGATTGCTCTATTAGCCATGTTTGTAAAACCCACTGCCGATTTTGTACCGGGAGCTAACGACCCGCAGTACAGTTCATCGGACATTGCCTGGGTTTTAATTTCCACAGCACTTGTTTTTTTGATGACACCAGGTCTTGCCTTTTTCTACGGCGGTATGGTCAACCGGAAAAATGTTATCTCCACAATGATAAAAAGTGTGGTAGCTGCAGGAATCGTTGGTGTATTATGGGTAGTATGCGGATTTAGTCTTGCTTTCGGGGATTCAGTAAACGGACTAATTGGAAATCCTTCCACTTATGCCTTTTATGATGGTGTAAAATCGGGTGCCCCGTGGCCGGCTGCTAACACTATTCCCCTATCATTGTTTTCATTATTCCAGTTGATGTTTGCAATTATCACTCCTGGTCTTGTGGTTGGCGCAGTAGCAGAACGTATTCGTTTTACTTCCTACGTTTTGTTTATTGTACTCTTTGCATTATTAGTGTATGCACCAGTTGCACATTGGAGCTGGCATCCTGATGGTTTCCTTGCTAAAATGGGGGTGTGGGATTTTGCAGGAGGAACTGTTGTTCATATTACTGCAGGTTGTGCAGCACTAGCAGGTGCGATGGTTTTGAAACGAAGAAAATCTCACAAAGAAAACAAAGAGATACCGCCAGCAAACGTACCCTACGTTTTAATTGGCACAGGTCTACTTTGGTTCGGTTGGTTTGGTTTTAATGCTGGTTCTGCTGTAGGTGCAACACCATTGGCAGTAAATGCATTTGGCACAACAACAACCGCAGCTTCTGCTGCAGGATTAGCCTGGATGTTCTTTGATGTGATCAAAGGAAAAAAACCATCAGTTCTTGGTTTTTGTATCGGCGCTGTAGTTGGTCTTGTTGCTATAACTCCGGGAGCAGGATTTGTTGGTATACCACAAAGTATTATCATTGGCTTAGTAGGTGCTATTGTTTCAAATATTGCAGTAAGCATCAAACAACGTTCTTCACTGGACGATACATTGGATGTTTTCCCTTGTCATGGTATAGGCGGAATGGTGGGCATGTTACTCACTGGTGTTTTTGCTAATACAGCAGTTCATGGAATTGATGGCGGACCTAATGGTCTGTTCTATGGTAATCCAGGCTTCTTCTTTATACAATTAAAAGCAATGGCAATTGTTGCTGCGTATAGTTTTGCAATGTCTTATGGAATATTCAAGTTTATCAACTTTATTGTTCCAATGAGAGTTAGTGAAGCAGATGAAGAAGCAGGGCTTGATGCATCACAACATGATGAAAAATATTTGCAGGGAACATTGTTAGTTCATAACAATGGATTAATAGAAGAAAAATCAGTAGAAATTTAAGTAAACAAAATCGAAAAAGGCACTGCTTTAACGGTATAATCTTCTCGTAAAAGCTTATACCAGCGGTGCCCTTTTCTCACATAAAAAATGCAATACAATGTTACAAAAAATATTTGTGGCGGCCATAGGCTTGCTGTCATTCAATTCTTTAATAGCTCAAACTTCATCAATCACAATAAACTTAGCTGACACTGCTGCTAAAACCGTCGAAGATCAAACAAAGGCACCAGCACTTATTATTTCAGGTTCTGTTGATGCATATTACAAATATGACTTTGCTAAATCAACAGCTAATAGCTTCACCAGCTTTACTCAGACACAAAATGCCTTTTCATTAGGCATGGCCAGCATTAAATTTGAACATAAGGGAAATAAAGTGAGTGCTGTTGCCGATTTAGGCTTTGGTCCGAGAGCTAAAGATTTTTCTTATGCAGATGATGGTATAACACAAGTTATCAAACAGCTTTATGTAAGCTATTCACCAACTGATTGGCTGAAATTTACATTAGGAACCTGGACCACACATGTCGGTTATGAATTATTAGATCCGCAACTCAACAGAAATTACAGCATGAGTTATATGTTTACCAACGGACCATTTTCTCACACCGGATTAAAAGCAGAAGTATCAAAAGGGAAAAGTACTTTTATGATTGGTGTTGCTAACGCAACAGATTACAGAATTCCACCTGCTGATCAGGTCAATAAGAAATTCTTATTGGCGCAATATTCTTTAGCTGCTACAGACGACATTAGTATCTATCTGAATTATGCTGGTGGACAATTTCCTGATTCTTCAAAATCAAATCAGTTTGATGCGGTGGTAACGGCTAAAGTTTCTGATAAGTTCAGCGTCGGCTATAATGGCACCGTTAATTCTACTCAAGTTTGGGATGGTGTAAAAAATATTGAAAGTAAATCATGGTGGGGATCAGCTTTGTATCTGAATTATGATCCACAAGACTGGTTCGGCCTTACACTTCGTGGAGAATTATTCAGTGATAAGAATCAATTTAAAGTGTATAGCGGAGCTGCAGAAGGTGGGAATATTTTCTCTACTACCCTATCAGCCAATTTTAAAACCGGTGGGTTTATTTTCATTCCTGAATTCAGATTGGATAATACAAAGAAAGCTATTTTGTTTACAGATAAGAATGGCGCATTTAGTAAATCATCTG
Organism: Chitinophagaceae bacterium; assembly: GCA_016706055.1. Taxonomy (GTDB): domain Bacteria; phylum Bacteroidota; class Bacteroidia; order Chitinophagales; family Chitinophagaceae; genus JJ008. Next base: position 101,283 of record JADJKL010000001.1, read on the forward strand.
CCAATTTCCTAATAGCTGCAGTGTACTCTTTCTAAAAGGATAAGAACTATTTATTGGCAGACAATCGTTAATCGCCTTCCGTTTCTACGGAAGGCTTTTTTTGTTATATCAATGGCTCCTGCTGACTAAGACAATGAAAACTTCCTAATCCCCAAATAATATCTAAGGAATCAATGCCAACTACTGTTCTATCCGGAAAACAATCCTGAATAATTTGCAACGCTTTTTCATCTCTGTCAGTTTGAAAAACAGGAACTATTACAGATTTGTTGGCTATATAAAAATTAGCATAAGAACAAGGCAATCGTTGGTCGTCATAAACTAATTGCTCAGGCATTGGCAATTCGATAATGTTAAGCTGTTTACCATTCAATAAACGCATTGCTTTCAACTGCTTTAAATTATGTTGAAGTAGTTCATAATTATCATCGTTTTTATCTTCTTCAATTACTGTTAGCACAGTATCCTCATTAACAAAACGAACCGTATCATCAATATGTCCATCAGTATCATCTCCAACAATTCCTTCATCCACCCAAAGTACCTGCTCCATTCCATAATAATTACAGAGGTATTCTTCAATCTGTTGCTGATTCAAATGCGGATTACGGTTTGGATTTAGCAAACAGGCAGTAGAAGTCATTACTGTTCCTGCACCATTAAATTCTACAGAACCACCTTCCATTACAATACCGGGATTAAAAACCGGAATATTTAAATGATTAGCAATCAACGTTGGAACAACATCATCCAAATCAAACGGCGGATATTTATTTCCCCAGGCATTATAACCCCAGTCAACAATTACTTTTTTCTGTTCTGCTGAAGGATTGATTAAAAATGCCGGACCATGATCTCTGCACCATGCATCGTTTGTAGGATGAAAAAAGAATTCAACTTTTGATAAATCAACATCTTCTTTTTGTAAATGTGAAATTGCAGATGCTTTCATTGCTTCATCGGCAACATTTATTCTTACCAATTCACCTTTTGTTAATTCCTTAATGAATTTAGAATAAGAAGGAAATATAGTGTTGATCTTTCCCGGCCATGATGCTTCCTTGTGCGGCCAGCTTAACCATGTTGCGAGATGTGGAGCAAACTCAGCAGGGAAATAATAGCCGAGTTCTTTAGGAGTTTGTTTGTCTGTCAGGTTAGTCTTCGTCTATAAATCGTTTAGTAATTGGTTGGTAAGAATCAATCCTTCTATCCCTCATAAAAGGCCAATGCGTTCTGTATTGATCTGTTTTAGCTAAATCAATTTCTAATACTTTTATTTCTTCCTCTTCATGCGATGCTTTGTAAAGAATTGTTCCAAATGGATTGGAAACAAATGAACCACCCCAGAATTTCATTGCACCGTCTTGTTCCAGCCCTACCCTGTTTACACTTACTACATGTACGCCGTTTGCCACTGCATGACTTCTTTGAATAGTTTGCCATGCTCCGTACTGCTCTGTATTGGTTTCTTCGTCTTGTGCGGTTGCCCAACCGATAGCTGTTGGATAAAATAATATTTCTGCTCCCATCAATGCTGTTATCCTTGATGCTTCCGGATACCACTGATCCCAGCAGATCAACACACCAATTGTAGCAAATTTTGTTTTGAAAACTTTATAGCCCAAGTCACCGGGAGTGAAATAAAATTTTTCATAATAAGCCGGATCATCAGGAATATGCATCTTTCTGTACTTGCCAAGGTAACTTCCATCAGCATCAATAACGGCCGTTGTATTATGATAAAGACCTTGAGCTCTTTTTTCAAATAATGATGCAATAATTACAACACCTGTTTCTTTCGCAACAGTTTGTAACGATTCTGTTGAAGGGCCGGGAATAGGCTCCGCTAATTTGAAATTCTCATAGTCTTCCACATCGCAGAAATATAAAGAAGTAAACAGTTCCTGTAAGCAAACAATTTGTGCGCCGTCAGCAGCAGTTTTCTTTACTCCTTCTATTGCTTTAGCAAGATTTTCTACTTTATTATTAGTGCAACTCATTTGCACAAGACCGACTTTTACTTTATTCATCACTTAAGTTTGAAATGCAAAAATAATTCATTGATTCTTTTTATAGCTACAAACTACGCCGAATTTCTTCCCGCATTAATAATCCCAAATGAACAACGCATTACCAGTTTCCCAAACACATCTCTTTCAGGATTCTTAATATTTTTTTCTTCCATTTCCCTCACTCTTGTTATAGCATACTGCTGAATAGTAACCAATGGCAATACAATTCTTTCTCTCATCTGAATAGATAGTTGTTCAACAGGATAATCTGCCATCAGCTCATTCTTACCTGTCAGTTGAAAAAGAATTTTTTTTGTCAGCTCATATTCAGCATAAATATCATTCCATATTTCACCATACACAGGGTGATCTGATAAAAAAGCCGTCAATGGGAAAAAACATTTGTTCATGGACATTTCACAGTTATCTATCAGTGTTCGGAAGAATAAAGACTCCTTATAAAACTTCTTCAATTCATTAAACTTTCCTTGCTCTTTTGCTTTGCTTAATGCAGTGCCAACACCATAGTAACCTGTTACATTTTGTTTTAACTGGCTCCATGCTCCAACAAATGGAATGGCCCGCAAATCATTTAATGTCAGTTTTCCACTACCTCTTTTAGCCGGCCGAGAACCGATATTTGTTTCTGCATAAAATTTCAACGGACTGGCATGTCCAAGGTATTCAAGAAAATAAGGATGTTCTTTTAATTTGGTATAAGCATTAAAACTTTCATCAGCCAATCCACTAATTAAAGCTTCCTGGTTTGCATCAAGTGTTTTATTCTTATCGGAAAATATTTCATTGAACACACCAGCATTTACCAGTTGCTCAATATTATATTGCGCCGCATCCACCATTCCAAAATTGGAACTCACAGTTTGTCCTTGTATAGTCAGTTGAATTTCCTTGTTAGAAATATTCTTTCCCATGGAAGCATAAAACTTATGTGTCTTTCCACCACCTCTTGCTGGCGGACCGCCTCTGCCATCAAAAAACACTACATCAATCCCATATTCTCTAGAAAGAGCAGTCAGTTCTTCTTTTGCTTTATAAATACTCCAGTTCGCCATCAGGTAGCCGCCATCTTTTGTGCCGTCAGAAAAACCAACCATTATCGTTTGTTGATCGCCTCTTTGTCTTATATGATTACGATACACTTCATTATCATATAGCTCCTTCATTACTTCGGCAGCATTTTTCAGATCACCGATCGTTTCAAACAATGGTACAATGTCCACCGTTAACTTTTCCGGTTTCCATCCTCCCAAAAGAAAAAGGCCATATACTTCCATTACATTTAATGCACTGTTACAATGACTAATTATATAACGATTACAACCTTCCTCACCATTGTACGATTGAATAGTCCTTATTACTCCTACCACATCAATAGTATCTTGTTCAATATCATCTTCAAGCATTACAGAGCTTTCCAATGGTTTTACATTGCATAATCGCTTAATCTTTTCCTTAGCTGATATGTTGGAATAATCTTCTCCCAAATGACTACTAACTGCATTAATACTTTGCAATGTACTTTCATGTTTGCTGCTATCCTGTCTTATATCCAATGAAGCAAAATGAAGACCGAACACTAAAACTTTATTTATAAAACTATCAACCATATGAAGAAACAAGCTGTTGTGCTTATGGATCATTGTATCTTTTATCTGATACATTGTTTCCAGAATTTCTTTTCTTGTCAAATCTGTCCGTTGCCCCGGAATAAAAATATTGTTGTATAATTTTTTCTCCAACTCAGCCAAAACAGTTTCTACTCCATCAAAAGTCAGGCGACGTTTCAATCGTCGCACATCCTGATAATAACATTTGATGATGCTGCCCCGCAATGCTTCTGCTACCTGTAATGTTGTTTCAATATTTACAAAAGGATTACCGTCTCTGTCGCCACCAGGCCAGAAACCTAATTTTACAACTGGGTTGGTAGCTGGTAACGATTCAGGAAACTGGCTCTTTAAGAAATTAATGATCTTACCCGTTGCCTGATAAAACACATTTTCTAAAAACCAAACTAAACTGATGGCCTCATCATAGGGAGTTGGCTTTTGCTTTTTAAAAAAAGCCGTCTTACCTAGCTGTTGCAGGTACATATTTATCTGGCTGGTATTATTTTCCATCAAACCTTTTGAAAGATCGTTGATGATACCAAGCACAGAGCCAGGATAAAATTGTGTCGGATGTGCAGTCAACACCAATCGCACACAAAAATCTTTTAGTTTTTCTGTAAGTTCTTCTTCTTTTTCCATCTTCACTACTTCCGATTCAAGATGCTTGAGTGTTCCTGGACCGTTCATATCATGTACTTGTCTAAAAGCTGCATCTTCTAATGCATCAAACAATACCACTTGCCTTTCAGCATATTGAACAAAGCGAAAAAGTAAATCCAGCTTTTCCTTATCTGTTGTGTAGGTCGTATGCTTGCTGAAAAACTCGTCTATGATAGTGACGGGGCTTTGTCCTTTTAGATATCCATCTTCACAGTTGGATAAAAACAAAGCTAGTAATATCCCCGTTTTTTCTATCCGGTGAAAAGGCAATGATGTAAATAAACTATTGTACAGCTGAAACCGAATGCCGATATCATTTTTAAAATGCTGCAAAGCTCTGTTGGAAGAATGATCCATTGTATAGTTTTTCCTAATTAGTAATTCGGTTTTTGCAGGCAATCGTAGCCTTGTGAAAATACTTTATTTTATCAAGAATTCCTTACCCGGATTTGAAGGCAAAAAAAATGCCCTTCGGAAAACCGAAGGGCATTGTATAATAATCTAAAAAATAATTATTCTGCTTTTGGCTCTTCAGTTGCTGGAGCTGCTTCTGCTTCTGTTGCTTCAGGAGCTTCAACTGCTGCTTCAGCTTTTTTCTTAGAACCTGCACGACGGGTTTTCTTCGCTCCTGTTTGCTCTTCACCTTTACCCTTGCCGTAAATTTCATTGAAATCAACCAACTCAATCATTGCAGTTTCAGCGTTGTCACCAACTCTTGCACCTAACTTGATGATACGGGTATATCCACCAGGACGACCGCCTACTTTCTCTGCTACATTACCAAACAATTCCTTGATGGCTTCTTTATCCTGTAGGTAGCTGAATACCACACGACGTTGGTGTGTAGTATTTTCTTTTCCTTTAGTGATCAAAGGCTCTACATATACTCTTAAAGCTTTCGCCTTTGCAGTTGTAGTTACAATTCTTTTATATTGAATAAGCTGACAAGCCAGGTTACTCAATAAAGCATCTCTGTGGGCTTTTTTTCTGCCTAAGTTTTTTACTTTGTCTCCGTGACGCATGACGATTAAATTTATTCGGTTGTACCGTGTCAGGAATTACAACCTACATTATTAAAAAAATAGCATCCCACAAAATTGCGGAATGCCGTATAATTAGAATTCGCTTGGATCAATACCTAACTTAGGCAAGTCCATTCCAAAACTTAATCCTCTTTCAGTAAGTACCTGCTCAATCTCTGACAATGACTTCTGTCCGAAGTTGCGGAACTTCATTAGATCTTCTTGCTCATATTGAACAAGCTCACTCAATGAATTAATTTTTGCAGCTTTCAAACAGTTGAAGGCTCTAACAGAAAGATCAAGATCTTCTAATGGAGTTTTCAATACTTTACGCAATTGTAAAGTTTGTTCGTCCACCATGTCTTCTTTCTTCTCTTCCTTATTATCAAAAGTGATGTTCTCATCAGTGATGATCATCAAATGCTGAATCAGAATTCTTGAAGCCTGCTTCACTGCTTCTTCCGGATGGATAGTACCATCTGTAGAAACTTCCATGATCAGTTTTTCAAAGTCAGTTCTTTGTTCAACCCTTGTATTCTCAATAGTGTACTTTACATTCTTTATCGGAGTAAAGATTGCATCAATCGGAATATATCCAAGAGGAGCATCTTTCACTTTATTATCTTCAGCAGGAACATAACCACGGCCTTTACCGATAGTTAATTCGATATCCATTCTTGCAGAAGAATCCAACGTACAGATCAACAAATCCGGATTCATTATCTGGAATGAATGTGTGCTTTCACCCAACATACCAGCAGTGAATTCAGTTCTGTTCTTGATAGACAAAATGATTTTCTCATTTGCCACATCATGATCAACAATCTTCTTAAAGCGGATTTGCTTAAGGTTCAAGAATATTTCAACAACATCTTCGCTGATTCCTTTCATTGTTGCAAACTCATGCTCCACACCTTCAATCTTTACACCTATGATAGCATGACCTTCCAGTGAATTAAGTAACACACGACGAAGTGCATTACCGATTGTAACACCGTAACCAGGTTCCAACGGACGAAACTCAAACTGTGCTTCGAAATCATTTGCTTTCTGCAAAATAATTTTATCGGGTTTCTGGAAATTTAATATTGCCATATTGTTATTTTAGATTTACGATTTTAGATTTGTGATTTCATCAATGCTGAATTATTCATCATTGATTATTCACTATTACTTACTGTACAACTCGACGATTAACTGCTCCTTAATATTTTCAGGAACACTTTCCCTTTCAGGGTAAGTGATGAAAGTACCTTTCATTTCAGTCTCGTTCCAATCCAACCAGCTGAACTTAGGATTCTTTGCTCTCACCATACTAGTGATAGAAGTTCTTCCTTTGCTACCTTCTTTAATAGTAATTACATCACCTGCTTTCATCTGGTAAGAAGGAACGTTCAAAACGTCACCATTTACTTCGATATGCTTATGACTTACCAACTGACGGGCAGCAGGGCGGCTTGGAGCAATACCCATACGGAAAACTGTATTGTCAAGACGAGCTTCACAAAGTTTGATTAGGTTTTCACCTGTTACACCTCCACGACGGGAAGCTTCTTCAAATGTTTTGCGGAACTGCTTTTCTAAAATACCGTAAGTGTATTTTGCTTTTTGTTTTTCACGAAGTTGTAAAGCGTATTCACCTAAAGTTTTACGCTTCTTCTTATCGCCATGCATCCCGGGAGGATTGCTGTTTTTATCCAGCCATTTGCCGTTACCTAAAATTGGTTCACCGAAACGACGGGAAATCTTGGTCTTTGGACCAGTGTACCTTGCCATAGTTTTTATTCATTTACGCTTTTTTGTAACGGTGCTCTGATCAGTAAAAGCGTTAAAAAATCAATCAGGCACCCTTTTTTAAAATGAACTGTTCTGATCCTTTCAGAACAATTATAACTATATAATCTAAAAATTATACTCTTCTTTTCTTTGGAGGACGGCAACCATTGTGTGGCAATGGAGTTACGTCTTTAATCATCACTATTTCAATTCCACTTTGTGAAAGAGAACGGATAGCACCTTCACGGCCAGAACCTGGTCCTTTTACAAATACATCAACTCTTTTTAAACCAGCATCCAATGCTGTTTTAGCTGCATCAGCTGCTGCCATCTGCGCTGCATAAGGAGTATTCTTTTTAGAACCTCTAAAACCCATTTTACCAGCACTACTCCAGGCAATTGTTTGTCCGGTTTTGTTAGTAAGACTGATAATAATGTTGTTGAATGTAGCAGAAATGTGAGCATCACCGTATGAATCTACTTTTACTACTCTTTTCTTTGCTGCTGCTTTTGCGCTGCCACCTTGTTGTTGTGCTTTTGCCATAATCTTTCTTCTTAGGTAATCTTTAAAAATTTGTTTATCCCCGGCGAACCGGATTTGAATCTATCCTCCCTGCGAAGCGCAGATCTGGAATTAATTCGAAATACTTCGTATAAAAAATTAGCTAATCAGCACTTAATCCAATCAGCTAATTAATTTTTATTTCTTAGCTGCTTTTTTCTTACCTGCAACTGTCTTTCTCTTACCTTTTCTTGTACGGCTGTTTGTCTTGGTGCGTTGTCCACGAACAGGTAAACCTTTACGATGACGCAATCCACGGTAACAAGCAATATCAAGCAAACGCTTAATACTTGTTTGTACTTCTGAACGTAATTGACCTTCTACTTTTAATTCTTCAGTAATAGTATTACGGATATCAGTTAACTCATCGTCATTCCACTCCTGTACTTTTTTATTCCTGTCAATACTATGTTTGTCAAGAATGTACTTAGCAGTAGAAGGACCTATTCCGTAGATATAGGTAAGTCCTATTTCGCCTCTTTTATTTTTTGGTAAGTCAACACCGGCAATACGAGCCATATTTCTGTTTTAATTTATTAGTTTACTTATTTCAAATTTATGCAATAAACAATTTGCAAATTGTCTGTTGCCTATTGATTACCCTTGTCTTTGTTTAAAACGAGGATTTTTTTTGTTAATAACATACAGTATGCCTTTGCGACGAACTATTTTGCAATCAACACTGCGCTTTTTAATAGATGCTCTTACTTTCATAATATTATAATTACTTGTACCTAAAATTTATTCTTCCCCTTGTTAAATCATAAGGCGACAATTCAACTCCTACTTTATCACCTGGCAAAATACGGATGTAATGCATCCTCATTTTTCCAGAAATGGTAGCTAATATTTCATGCCCGTTTTCAAGTTTTACTTTAAACATAGCATTTGATAAAGCTTCTACTATTGTTCCATCCTGTTTAATAAGTGGTTGTTTCGCCATAATTTTTGGGAACGCAAAGGTAGGAGTATCAGGGTGAAAAAAGAAATAACCCTGATTATTTTTAGCGGTTATGTGGAAAACGAGGGCTGCTTTCCCCAAAATAGGCCCGAAAATTGATGATTAAGGCATCTCAAGATGCACTTTTGTCATATCGAGATACAAATTCTGTAGTTCATGTACATTTAGAGGAAACGCAAAATGCCTTTTATCTTCCCTCCACCACATCTCTACATTTGAGAAATCTCCTTTTATCGGTGTGACCAATCGAAATGAGTCCTTCTTATATTTAACTGCACCATCGACATCCTCTTTTGTAAACCCAAGTTTTACCAACTGATTTTCGTCGAGTGGAACTGCAGTCATATTTTCAGGACTATACCAAAATTCCTGAATGCCATTATTTACGAGTGCCTGATTCTCTTCAGAACTGGTTGTTACAACTGTACCTTCTCTCATTACCCCTTCGTCATTAACTATTATGATATCGCCTGACTTAAGATTTCCAATTTTTAGCATAGCATTCGTTTTATAAACCGAATATAAAAAATATTCGAAACATCTTCAAAAATGATTCTGTCAAAATAAATGTATGAAAATCTAACCCAAAGAAACAGATTGAAATCTATTTAAGACTAAACCCTTCAATGAATTTTGTATTGAAGTCACCACTGCGGAAACGTTCGTCCTGCATCAATTGTAAATGAAAAGGAATAGTAGTCTTCACTCCTTCAATGACATATTCGCTTAATGCCCGGTACATTGTTTGTATGGCTTCCTGCCTTGTTTGTGCAACTGTAATAAGTTTAGCTATCATTGAATCATAATATGGAGGAATTACATAGCCTGCATATACATGGCTATCTACCCGAACACCATGGCCGCCTGGTTGATTTAATGAAGTTATTTTTCCTGGAGAAGGACGAAAGTCATTATATGGATCTTCTGCATTAATACGACATTCGATAGCATGATTTCCTGGTATATAGTCAGCACCGGAAATTCTTTCCCCCATTGCTATTTTTAATTGCTCTTTTATTAAATCAAAATTGATTACCTCTTCCGTTACACAATGCTCCACCTGAATTCTGGTATTCATTTCCATGAAATAGAAATTACGATTCTTATCTACCAAAAATTCTACAGTTCCTACACTTTCGTAATTAATAGCTTGTGCCGCTTTCTTTGCTGCCTCTCCCATATTATAACGAAGCTCATCTGTCATAAATGGCGAAGGAGATTCTTCTACCAATTTTTGATGACGGCGTTGTATGGAGCAATCTCTTTCACTTAAATGACAAACAGTTCCAAATTGATCGCCTGCTATTTGAATTTCTATATGTCTTGGCTCTTCTACAAATTTTTCCATATAAATGCCATCATTCTTAAATGATGCAGCCGCTTCTTGTTTCGCAGTGTCGTATGCTTTCTCCATTTCACTATCTTCCCACACAATTCTCATCCCTTTACCACCACCGCCAGCAGTTGCTTTTAAGATAACAGGATAACCCATATTCTTAGCAAGTCCTTTTGCTTCATCAACGCTTTGCAACAAACCTTCTCCACCGGGAACAACGGGTACACCGGCTTTTATCATGGTTTCTTTAGCCGTTATTTTATCACCCATAGAATTAATCATGTCCGGCGTTGGACCGATAAACTTAATTCCATGATCGTTACAAATTTTTGCAAACTTTGAATTCTCTGCAAGAAATCCATAACCAGGATGTATGGCATCAGCGTTTGTAATTTCTGCTGCTGCCATTATATGTGCTATGTTCAAATATGAATCGGAGCTTTGTGGTTTACCAATGCAAACAGCTTCGTCAGCAAATTTTACATGTAAACTATCTCTATCTGCTGTGGAATAAACTGCCACCGTTTTAATACCCATTTCACGACAGGTACGAATTACTCTTAATGCAATTTCGCCACGGTTTGCTATCAGAACTTTTTTAAACATAAATCAATTAAAGTGATGAATGAAATAATGTAAATGCGAATAGTCAGATTGTATTATTCAGCAATACACATTTGCATACTATGCAGGCTCCACTAAAAATAATGGCTGATCATACTCAACAGGTGATGAATCTTCTACCAGCACTTTTACAATCTTTCCTTTTATTTCACTTTCAATTTCGTTGAAGAGTTTCATTGCTTCGATTATACAAACAACATTTCCTGGTGCAATGTCTGTTCCTACATCTACCAAATTTGGTTTGTCGGGAGATGATTTGCGATAGAACGTCCCTATCATCGGGCTTTTAATTGTTATTGTATTGGCAGCAGGTGCTTCGGCAGCTTTTGGTGCTAGTGTTGCTGCTGCCTGTTGTCCGACATTAGCTGCGGGAGCTACCATTTGTAAAGGTGCCGCCTGCATAGGTGCAGACATTACCTGTGTTATGTTTTCCTCTTTTTGCTTAACTGTTACTTTAAAATCTTTTTGCTCAATTGTTACTTCGCCAATATTTGATTTGTTGACCATTTTAATCAACTCTTGTATTTGCTTAAAATCCATGTTTTTCAATTTAATAGACTGTTTTGGTTTTAAAAGTCAGTTTGCTTTTGAAAAGCAAAGCTAAGTTAGGGAAATAGAATTCAGAAAATAGATGATTTTTTACCGAAATAAGGCAAAATAGAGTCAAATTCAAACAAAAATGGCCAGAAATCTATGAAATCAGGCCATTTTCGCTCAAATATATCTTTACGATTTTACTCTTTCTACGTATTCGCCGGATTTAGTATTAATGCGAATTAATTCTCCTTCATTTACAAATAAAGGAACACCAATACTTGCACCAGTTTCCAAAGTTGCTGGCTTTAAAGTACGGGTTGCTGTATCACCTTTCATTCCAGGTTCAGTGTAAGTAACCTGTAAAACTATTTTGTCTGGCAGTTCAGCACCCAATACAGTATCATTTTCGGTATTGATAAGAATACCTACTTCCTGTCCTTCTTTTAAATATTGAGGAGCATCTATTGTTGTTTCTTGTAATGCAATCTGCTCAAAGGTTTCTGTATCCATAAAACTGTACCCGGTATCATCTTTATACAAAAACTGGTAGGTTCTTCTTTCTACTCTTACAGGGTGAATTGTATCACCTGAGTTCCATGTTTTCTCGATGGATCTGTTATTGTCAACACCTTTCAACTTTGCCCACACTTTTGCAGCGGCTCTTGCTGTTTTATTTTCGCCAAACTCAACAACAGTGTAAAGACTGCCGTCAAGACTAATAATTAACCCTCTGCTGATGTCTGATGTATTTGCCATTAGTATAAAAATTTGAGGCGGCAAAGATAGGGTTCAGAAGAGTTATAGCAATAGGAAAGAATGTTCAATTTAAGCAGCAAAAACAACCTGTTCATAATTAGATGCGTCAGCAAAAGGTTAAAATCAATTTATTATACTTTCTTTGATGATATGAAGCGACTTATCTTTTTATTCAGTTTTATTGCAATTACTATTTTTTCTTTTGCTCAAGGCGATTCCACACTCTCTCCTTCTGCAAGATTTGGTTTATTTCCACAAGCAAAATTTCTATTGCCAGACAGTGTTACCTTTTTTACAAAAGCTGATCTGAAGAAAAACAAACCAGCAATGATGATAGTTTTTAACCCAGACTGTGAACATTGCCAGCATGAAACTGAAGAGATAATTAAGAACATCGACAAATTCAAAGGCATACAGATTGTAATGTCATCAATGGTTACCATTACAGAAATAAAAGCATTCATCGAAAAGTATCAGCTTTCAAAATATGACAACATCACCGTAGGAAAAGATGTAAGCTATTTCCTACCTGCTTACTACCAGTTTAACAATCTACCCTTTCTTGCCTTCTACGATAAGAAGCACAAACTTATCTCCGAATTCAGCGGCTCACTGCCAATAGAAAAAGTATTGAAAGTGTTTGAAAAATAAACAACTTCACCAATCCCAAAAAATATCTGTTTCCGTTACCTTTGCGCCAGACAAACTTATTCCCTTACATAAATTTCTTTTCATGAAAATTACTGTTGTAGGTGCCGGTGCTGTTGGAGCAACCTGTGCTGATAATATTGCCCGTAAAGAACTGGCATCCGAACTTGTTTTATTAGACATTAAAGAAGGTCTTGCCGAAGGTAAAGCACAGGATATGATGCAGACTGCAACATTACTTGGCTTTGATACAAAGATTACCGGCTCTACAAACGATTATGCAAAAACTGCTGGTAGCAGTGTAGTGGTTATCACTTCAGGTATTCCCCGTAAACCGGGCATGACGAGAGAAGAACTCATCGGTACTAATGCAGGCATTGTAAAAACAGTAAGCGAAAATATTTTAAAACATTCGCCAGATGCCATCATCATCGTTATCAGCAACCCGATGGACACCATGACCTATCTTGCCTTACAAGCAACAGGTCTTCCAAAAAACAGAATTATCGGAATGGGCGGCACATTAGATAGCAGCCGTTTCAAATATCAATTGAGTCAGCACTTAGAGTGTTCTCCTTCTGATTTGAATGCAGTAGTAATTGGCGGACATGGTGATACTACCATGATTCCATTAATTCGCCATGCCACCTGGAACAGTGCACCCGTTACTGATTTCATTTCTGCCGAAAAGCAAGATGCTATTGTAAAAGCAACAATGGTTGGCGGTGCTACATTAACAGCACTCATCGGCACATCAGCATGGTATGCACCCGGTGCTGCCGGCGCAGCGTTGGTAGAAGCTATTGTAAGAGATGAGAAAAAACTATTTACTTGTTGCGTAGCATTAGATGGTGAGTACGGACAAAAAGATATTTGTCTTGGCGTACCCGTTACCATTGGCAAAGATGGTTGGGAAAAAATTCTCGACTTCAAACTTAATGATACTGAACAAGCAGCCTTCAACAAAAGTGCAGATGCAGTAAGAGCAATGAACGATGTACTGAAGACATTATAATTTCGCTTTATTATTAAAAAGGCGGTTTCATTGAAACCGCCTTTTTAATAAAATTACATTTTTATAAATTCAACTCTTCGGTTATTCGCTTTTCCTTTTGGTGTGCTGTTATCTTCTGCCGGTTCTGTTTCACCTTTCCCTTCAAAAGACAATTGGTTATCATCAATTCCAAAATCAGCAGTCAAGCTATTTTTGACAGACATGGCCCGTCTCTTAGATAAATCAAGGTTAAAGTCGTTATCACCATCTGAATCGGTATGTCCGATTATATTTAATTTTAATGCAGGATCATTTTTCAGCAACGCTGCAATATTTGCTAACACTGCATATGATTCTCTTTTGATGACTGAAGAATTGGTATTAAAATAAATTCCTGTAGTGGAAAATTTACCATTTTGTAATAATGATGTACGGTCATCTTCTGTCGCTTCAGCAATCCGAAAATTGGTAATGGCTGCAAATTGTCCTTTTTCCGGATTTACATCCAGCGCCTCAATAATAAAATAGCGACCTAGTTTGCCTTGTAAAATTGTAGGAGCATCGACATATTTTTCCTCATTCAGCCAGATACGTAATCGTTTTTTATTTACAGCTATTGAAAAATGAACTTTTGTGTTAATTGCATCGGGAAGATGACGGTCAATCCGGTTCGCTATTTTTATGGAAGCTTCACTGCCAAAATTTTCAACATTGGCTACACTTAAGTAAGAAGTTAATAAAATTTGAAGATCTGCAACACTACCAGCCCTTCCCATAGAATAAGCCTTCTTTGGAAGAAAGGCAAAGAACACTTTACTGATTGGCTTTCCCTTACCATATCCGTTAGTCAACATATCAAATTCAATGGTATAATTTTCAGGTAATTCTTTATCCATAACGGGGAGATAACCAGACCGACGTTGTAAAGACAACCATTTTTCAGTGGTTCCAACAGGTTGTACTACTTCCCCACTGCCACCAGTTTCCCAGTTAACCGGAAAATCACCTAAAGCACCAGTAGCGAAATCATCATAAAACAAAAGTTTATTTCCAGGTATAAATGTAAAGTTGGAGTACACACCAAACTCTGTTCCTGTGGTGTCAATCTTTCCCGCATTTTCGTTTATTGTAATTGCAGTATTCTTAAAACTATTTCCAGTTTGAGCAAATGCCAAAATTGAAATAAATGATAATATAAATACGAATTTTAATTTTCTCATTTTTTAGAAGTTTTATGGTATATCAAATATTAGATTCAAAAGATATTAAAGCTGTTATACTGTACTGGAAAGAAAAAAGAGAAAACACATAGTCTTAATGAAGATTTGATAAAAAAAAACTTAATGATTCTGAAAGGCTCAAAGATAGCAATACTAACGATGCCGGACAATCTCTTTTATTATGAATGATATGCCTAAACAATATAATATGTTAGGATAAATCAGGTGAAAATTTTCCTTGTTAAGTTATTCTAGTCACCTCTTTAGCCTTATTAAAATAAAGTTTTCGATATTCATTCCGTAAATGAATAGTCGAATATGTAAAGCGATATGATATTTAGCTACAACTAACCTTTGAGTGAACCTTTTATCAAAAGTTCCATCCAAGCAGCTGTTCTAAAAGCACCGGACTCTGGCCAGTGTTTTCTTCGGACAGGCAAACACATTAAAACCAACCCTTACCAATCTACACGACAAACTAATTCAAATAGAAGTGTACTGCGCCCCTACAAAACGTCAATCATCCGTCCTCCTTTCCTCTAAGACTATTTGACTGGATATTTTCTGAATTTCAAATCTTTATCGTAATATTGCAATATTAAACTACAAGCATGGGCGCAACCAAGACAGAACATTTCACCGATAAACAAAACGCCATAGCTACTTTGGCCAAGGCTTTAGGACATCCAGCAAGAATTGCTATTATTGAATATTTGCTAAAAGTGGATACTTGCATTTGCGGCGATATTGTAAACGAATTGCCGTTGGCACAGCCTACGGTTTCCCAGCATCTGAAAGAATTAAAAAATGCAGGGCTTATCAAAGGCGAAATTGAAGGCAACTCTATTTGCTATTGTATTGATGAGAAAGCATTTCAAAAGCTACAAGCCTATTTCACTAACATTTCAACTAAAGCAGAAAACAAAAAATCGAATTGCTGTTAATCACAAAACCTATCTATAAAAATGACCATTGCATTATTCAGCGACATCCATGCAAACCTGCCTGCATTGGAAGCATTTTTTAAAGACGTAGACAAGAGAAATCCTGATACTATTTATTGTTTAGGCGATTTAGTTGGCTACAATATCTGGCCCAACGAAGTTGTAAATGAAATTAAAAACGTAAGATACCAACCATTGCAGGCAATTATGATTTTGGCATTGGCCGAATGAGCAACGAATGTGGTTGTGCTTACAAAACTGATCCTGAAAAACAAAATGGCAACATCTCTATTTCGTTTACCAATTCAATAATGAAAGATGAAGAAAGAAAATATCTGCGTACACTTCCGGCACATATTAAAGTAGAATTCCAATTGAACGAAGACAAATTGAATTTGCTTTTAGTCCATGGTAGCCCAAGGAAAATAAACGAATATCTTTTTGAAGACAGAGAAGAAAAAAGCATGCTTCGCATTATGGAGAATGCCGATGCAGACATTATGTGTTTCGGTCATACACACAAACCTTATCACCGCATTTTAAATTCCGGTAAAGAAGGACAAAATCATTTTCGCCATGCTATAAACATCGGCTCAGTTGGAAAACCTAAAGATGGCAATCCGCAAGGTAGTTATGTAATGCTTACAATAAACGATAATAGTTCTGTATTAAATAAAGACAGTATCAACGTAGAATTTATCCGTTTCGATTATGATATTGAAACAGCAGCCAAAGCTGTTGAAGAAAGTCCGCTACCAAATGATTATGCAGAAAGTTTACGAAAAGGAATCTAATTACACCTAACATTAACTAATAGAAATAATGAGTGTTACAAATTGTAATCCTGTACAAAGAAAGAAACTAAGCTTTCTTGACCGCTTTTTAACCTTGTGGATTTTTATTGCGATGCTTGCAGGTGTTGGCATTGGATACTTTTTTCCAAATTCCTCAACGCTCATCAATTCATTCTCCAGCGGCACAACAAATATTCCAATAGCCATTGGTTTAATACTAATGATGTACCCACCATTAGCAAAGGTTCGCTACGAAAAAATGAGAGAAGTATTTAAGAATACCAAAATACTAAGCGTTTCATTGCTGCTTAATTGGATTATCGGTCCAACATTAATGTTCTTTTTGGCAATTATCTTTTTCCCAAATCAGCCTGAATACATGATGGGATTAATTCTAATCGGCATTGCCCGTTGTATTGCAATGGTTATTGTTTGGAACGAATTAGCCGAAGGAAACAGAGAATATGCCGCAGGCTTGGTGGCACTTAATAGTATTTTTCAAATACTCTTTTATAGTGTGTATGCATGGTTATTTATTACTATTTTACCCCCTTACTTTGGCGTTAAAAGCATAGAAGTAAACATAACTATCGGGCAAATTGCAGAAAGTGTATTAATCTATTTAGGCATTCCATTTTTGGCAGGTATTATTAGCCGTTTTCTTCTTATAAAATGGAAAGGATTGGATTGGTTTAACACAAAATATATTCCAGCTATATCACCCATAACATTAATAGCATTACTTTTTACAATTGTTCTAATGTTTAGTTTAAAAGGAGAATTAATTGTTCAAATACCTTTTGATGTTTTAAAGATTGCACTTCCATTAGTTATTTATTTTATCATCATGTTTTTAGTTAGCTTCTTTATCGGCAAAAACATGGGTGCTGATTATTCTAAAAACACAGCCATTGCATTTACTGCAACAGGTAATAATTTTGAATTAGCCATTGCAGTAGCAATCGGCATCTTTGGCATCAATAGCGGACAAGCTTTTGTGGGTGTTATCGGTCCGCTAGTTGAAGTGCCAGCATTAATTTTATTGGTTAATCTAGCTTTATGGTTGAAGAGAAAGTGGTATGCAGACAAAGTAACTCAACCTCTCTAACTCCTACCTAAGTCGAGTCTGGCAAAGCGGACTCGGCTTGCTTTATAAGTTAAATGGTACTTCTTTATCCCTCTTACCAAAAATCAAGAACTAACACTCTCCGCTTCTATCTGTGCTAATCCCAGCAATTGGTGTAAATCCCCGCCTGAGTTAATCGATCAGACAGGTTTGGGTAATCTCTCCCCAAAAAATCCGAAATTAGCAGTCCCTTATGTATGCCATTGTAGATATAGAAACCACAGGAAGCTATGCCTCCGCTAACGGCATTACCGAAATATCTATACATGTGTACGATGGAGAAAAAGTGGTAGAACAATTCGAAACACTTATTAATCCACAGCAGCCAATCCCCTATTTTATACAAGCCATGACCGGAATCACAGATTCAATGGTTTCCGATGCACCACACTTTGAAGATGTAGCAGAAAAATATACAGCATTTTACAAAACAACATATTCGTAGCACACAATGTAAGTTTCGATTACTCTTTTGTAAATGCACATTTAAAAGCATGCGGCTACGAACTTAACAGTAAAAAACTTTGCACTGTAAGATTAAGCCGCAAAATATTTCCCGGCTTTGTTTCCTATAGTCTCGGCAAACTTTGCGATTCTCTTGGTATACAAATCAGCAACCGCCACCGTGCTGGTGGTGATACTGCTGCTACGGTAAAAGTATTCGAGTTGTTGTTGCAGAACGATAAAGAACAACATATCGCAAAAGCATTACAACGCAATTCAAAAGATGCAATTCTTCCACCCAATGTACCAAAGGAACATTTTACACAACTACCTTACACACCGGGAGTATATTATTTTCACAACGAAAAAGGTAAAGTAGTATATGTGGGTAAAGCCAATAATATAAAATACAGAGTTAATAGTCACTTCAGTAATAACTCTCAAAGCAGGCAGAAACAGAATTTTATGCAGCATGTGCATGCTATCAGCTACCAAAGCTGTGGTACTGAGTTAATGGCCTGCATTCTTGAATCTATAGAAATAAAAAAGCGTTGGCCGATCTTCAACACATCGCAAAAAAGATGGGAAGATGTGTATGGTCTTTTTTTATACGAAGATCAGAACGGTTATCAACGCCTTGCAATTGATAAAAATAGGAAACGGTTAAGCCCAGTTTATAGTTTTCATTATCTGGCAGATGGCCATGCAATTGTAAGAAAGCTTATTAAAGAATATAATCTCTGCCCAAAGCTTTGCTATTTGCAAACTGATAATGAATCCTGTATTGGAAAGAAAGAAAACTATTGCTATGGTGCTTGTGAGCAATCAGAATCTCCAGATGAATACAATCAACGCATCGCCGAAGCAGTTGCATCATTACAACAAGAACCTTCTTTTATTATAAAAGATAAAGGATTGAATGGTGATGATCAATCCTGCATTTTGGTATTGAAGGGACATTTATATGGTATGGGTTATCTGCAAGCCGATATACAAATCACCGACATAGAAACATTGAAAGAACAACTAACGGAGTATAAAGAAAATAGTTTTACAAGGAATCTGGTAAGAGATTATGCTATCCGTTTTCCGGAAAAAGTAATTATGCTGGAATCTTCTGCCGTTCAATCTTCCCATTGAAAATTTTCTGCAAACGGTCCTTGCATTAACAGCTTAGTATCTTCTTCTGGTAATGCCGCAAGCTTACGGGTAACAGCACTCATCCAGGCAATATCAACAGTAATGATGGAAGCTACTGTTTCAGTGTCTTTCTTTATTTCATGCAGAATTGTAAACCGGGAAAAATCTCTTCTAGCCTTCAATATTTTCGCATCAATGGTAACAACATCACCCATTCTTACCTCCCTCCTGAAAACACATTCTTCTCGGAACAAGATTAGACCTATCTGTAACTGCTGCATACGCTGTAAAGTAAGACCTGCTTTGTTTAGATATTCAACTCTACACACAGCTCCCCAATCATAATAAACAGAATGCCGTAGGTGAAAATTTGGATCAAGATCGGACCATCTTATTTGTATTGGCATAACTAAATCTTCCATAAATACTGCTATTTGAATCCGAAATTAAACAATTGAACCTTCTTCTTTGCGATTCATCCTGTATTTTCGCACCCGATTATCATTCTATGAAACGAAAATAAAAACAAACACATGAACAAAACATTATTTTTTCTTAGTTTTTTAGCACTTACAGGTGCTTATTGCAGTCCTCAAAAGCAGGTGCAGACTCCAGTTGTTGAAGAACCAGTTGCCGTGGTGGTGGTAGATACCACACCTGTTGTAAAAACTGTTATGTTGAACAACATAAACGATTCGGCAAGCTATGCCGTAGGCGTAAGTGTTGCAAACTTTTATAAACAACAAGGCATTAAAACGCTGAACACGGAGCTTGTATCTAAAGCAATTAATGATATTATGTCTGGCGGAGATGTTCTGATGGATGACGCTGCTGCTAATAGCTGCATGAATAATTACATGACATTGATACAAACTGAAAAGTCAAAACCAAGAATGGATTCTGGAACGGCTTTTCTTGAGCAGAATAAAACAAAGTCCGGCATTATTACCACAGCTAGCGGATTGCAATATGAAATCATAACAGCAGGCACAGGTATTAAGCCAACAGCTCAAGACAGTGTTACCTGTAACTACATGGGAACGTTACTTGATGGAACTGAATTTGATAACTCTTACAAACGAGGCGAACCCATTACTTTTAATTTAGGTGGTGTTATCCGTGGCTGGACAGAAGGTTTGCAGCTAATGAGTGAAGGTGCTAAGTATAAATTTTATGTTCCTTATGCACTTGGCTATGGAGCTCATGATTACGGACCTATACCCGGTGGATCTGTGTTAATATTCGAAGTAGATTTATTAAAAGTGATAAAGTCTAAATAACTTACTTTCTAGATAACAAGAAACCCGCAACATACATTGATGTTGTGGGTTTTATTTTGGGTTCTCCTTTATTATCTTCCTGAGTAGTATTTGTGTTTAATTACTAATATTTAAGAAATTTTTTCTTTTACCATATCAAGTGCCCTCTGAAATTGTTGAGTTTCTGACAGATTGGAGTTATCAAGCTCTACCGCATCTTCAGCCCTGCGAAGTGGGCTAATCTCCCTGTTTGAATCAATATAATCCCTCAATTCAAGGTTGTCTTTCACTTCTTCAATCGTTACATTCGGGTTTTTCTCATATAATTCTTTAAACCGCCGTTGTACTCTTATAGCGGCATCTGCAGTCATAAATAGTTTCAATTCGGCTTTAGGAAAAACCACAGTACCAATATCTCTACCATCCATTACAATTCCTTTTTTTGCTCCCATTTTTTGCTGTTGCGCAACGGCAAATTCCCTTACTTCTTTAATGGCCGCCACATCACTTACTTTTTCAGCAATAAACATATCACGGATAAGATATTCCACATTTTCACTGTTCAGGTATATTTCACTGTTTCCGCTGATAGCATTAAAAATAAATTCGAGGCTGATATTTTGTAATGCTTCTTTAATTTCTTTTTTACTTGTCAGGTCAATATTATTTCGCAGAAAAAATAAAGTGATAGCCCTATACATAGCGCCGCTATCTACATACACATAGCCGAGTTCTTTTGCAATTTGTTTTGCCAAAGTACTTTTGCCGCAGCTAGACCAGCCATCAATTGTGATTATTATCTTCTTTGCCATAATGTATTGAGCAAAAATAAAAAAAGGAGTACCGTAAACAGCACTCCTCAGTAACTTTATTCAAACTATTTTAAGCTTTTGACTTTTCGCCTGATTTTTCTTTGAATGTGAATGAAAGCTTAGTTTTCTATTCGTCCGTATCGGCAATTAAAACATCACCGGCTTTTACACTCCTGTTTAGAATTTCTTCTGCTAACGGATCTTCCAGGTATTTCTGAATTGCTCTATGTAATGGTCTTGCACCAAACTGAGAATCATAACCTTTATCTGCGAGAAATTCTTTTGCACTTTCCGTTAACTCGAGACTGAATCCAAGATTTTCCAAACGCTTCATTACACCTTTCATCAGAATATCAATAATGTTGAAGATATTTTCTTTAGAAAGACTATTGAAGATGACCACATCATCAATCCTGTTTAAAAATTCTGGCGAGAAAGTTTTCTTTAGCGCCTTTTCTATAACTGCTTTATTTTCTTCTTCCTGATGTTCTACTTTTGCTGCTGTTGCAAAACCAACACCTGCACCAAAATCTTTTAGCTGACGAACACCAATATTAGATGTCATAATAATCAGCGTATTCTTGAAATTAACTTTTCTTCCTAAACCATCAGTCAATTGACCATCGTCCAACACTTGTAATAGAATATTATAAATATCCGGATGAGCTTTTTCAATTTCATCCAAAAGAATAACACTATATGGTTTACGTCGAACTCTTTCTGTAAGTTGACCTCCTTCTTCATATCCAACATAGCCCGGAGGTGCCCCAATTAAACGGCTTACGGTGAATTTTTCCATGTATTCACTCATATCAATTCTAATCAATGATTCTTCCGAATCAAACATCTGTCTTGATAAAGCTCTTGCCAACTCAGTTTTACCAACACCAGTTGGACCGAGGAAAATAAAGCTCCCAATTGGTTTCTTGGGATCCTTCAATCCTACTCTGTTACGTTGAATAGCTTTTACCACTTTGGCAATAGCTTCATCCTGCCCCACAACCATTCCCTTCATATCATCCGACATCTTCTTCAGTTTGTCTGTTTCCGCCTCCACCATTCTTCTTACAGGTATTCCAGTCATCATACTCACTACTTCTGCTATATCTTCTTCGCCAATCGGGAAACGTTTGTGTTTGCTTTCTTCTTCCCAAACATTTTTTGCTTTTTCGAGATCTTCCTGTAATCTTTTTTCAGTATCCCGAAGTGAAGCAGCTTCTTCAAACTTCTGGCTCTTCACCACTTTATTCTTTTCGTTCTTTACGTCTTCAATTTTTCCTTCTAGGTCAACAATATTCTGCGGAACATTAATGTTTTTCAAATGCACTCTTGCTCCCACTTCATCCATTACATCAATCGCCTTATCTGGAAGTAACCTATCTGTTACATAACGATCACTCAATTTTACACAAGCATCAATTGCTTCATCATCATAATTCACATTATGAAAGTCTTCATATTTTGATTTGATATTATTCAATATCTTAATGGTATCATCTACACTAGGCGGATCTACCATTACCTTTTGAAAACGACGGTCTAATGCACCATCTTTTTCAATATACATTCTGTATTCATCCAACGTAGATGCACCGATACATTGTAGTTCTCCTCTTGCCAATGCAGGCTTAAAGATATTGCTGGCATCCAAAGAACCACTGGCACCACCAGCACCAACAATGGTATGCATTTCATCAATGAACAAAATTACATCTCTGTTCTTTTCCAATTCATTCATGATGGCTTTCATCCTTTCTTCAAACTGGCCACGGTATTTTGTACCAGCTACCAATGCAGCCAAGTCAAGCGACACTACTCTCTTATCAAATAATACCCTTGAAACTTTTCTTTGTACAATACGAAGTGCTAGGCCTTCAACAATTGCTGTTTTACCAACACCTGGTTCACCAATAAGAATTGGGTTGTTCTTTTTTCTACGGGAAAGAATTTGAGACACTCTTTCAATCTCTGACTCACGGCCAACAATCGGATCTAATGCACCCAACTCAGCCATCTTCGTTATGTCACGGCCAAAATTATCCAGTACCGGAGTTTTACTTTTGGCATTACCACTTTGTTTACTGCCTTTGGATTGAGAATATTTTTTTTCTTCATCAAAATCATCTTCATTCTCATCCTGAAATTCTGCACGGGGATCGTTTGATTTTACGATGCCCAGTTCTTGTCTGAATAAATCGTAATCCACGTCAAATTGATTTAAGATTTGTGTAGCAATGTTTTCTTTGTTCTTTAAAATAGAAAGCATCAGGTGCTCGGTTTCTACTGTTGCACTTTTTAATGCCTTCGCTTCAAGAACAGTAACTCTAATAACTTTTTCTGCCTGCTTGGTAAGCGGCAGACTATTAATATTTGCAATATTCTTGCCTGTTTTATCCTTTACAGCCAATTCGATTTCCTTTCGCAGTTCGTACAAATCGATATTAAAGCTTTTGAGGATGCGAACAGCTGTATTATCACCTTCTCGGATAAGTCCAAGCAACAAATGTTCGGTGCCGATAAAGTCGTTACCAAGCCTTAATGCTTCTTCTCTACTAAAGGAGATTATTTCTTTTACCTGTGCTGAAAAATTATTATCCATTTTAGATAATTAGTTGTGATACAATATTAACGAATAAATTTGGTTCCTGTTTTACCGTACTTATAAACGGAATGTTGATAATTTTAGTTGCTAATGGCTAGCCAATTTAGCAGCTTTCCGGCCAATCAGGATTTAATATACTTAATTTAGGAACTATGAATGTCAAATGCGATACCAAAGAGAAATTTCATGTCATCACGGTTGCCGAACCATCGCTTTCTGCTACTATGACAGACAAAATGGAGCAATGCTTGCTACCTTACCTGCAAAATGACGTTAAAAACCTTGTTCTGATATTAAAAGACACTAATTCTATTGATATAGCAGCGGCTGAAAAGCTGGTACATATTCAACAAAAGTACTATGAGAACAATGCATCTTTTGTAATATGCGAATTACAAAAATCTGTTGAAGAGTTTTTGGACAAAAATGAATTGCTGGAAATTATGAATGTAACACCTACCGAAAGCGAAGCCTGGGATATTTTGCAGATGGAAGAAATTGAAAGAGAATTTTTCAATGAAGATGAAAAGTAATGCAGCAATAAAGCAGCAAAATTGCTTATATTTCTGTCTGTGTAAAAACTGTAACACACCAAAAACCACAACCGTTTCATGTTTGCTGTTACCATACTTGGAAATAATTCTGCTGTTCCAGCATTTAACCGTCATCCTACTAGCCAGGTAGTAACACTTGACGGCAATAATTACTTGGTAGATTGTGGGGAAGGAACACAGATACAATTAATCAATTACAAAATACGCCGTAGTAAGATCTCCCATATTTTTATTTCGCATTTGCATGGCGATCATTATTTCGGATTAATTGGATTGTTAAATTCATTTGGCCTTTTAAGTCATCAACAAGAATTACATGTATTTGGACCATCACCTTTAAAGGAAATAATAGAATTACAATTAAAAGTGGCGGACACCAAGCTTTGCTACGATTTACATATTCATCACATTACTGAAGCAGCCACATTAGTTGATAATGAGAAGTTGAGAGTGAAATGTTTTCGCACCAATCATCGAATTGAGTGTTATGGTTTTTCATTTGAACAAAAAAAGCAACCGAGAAAGTTAAACCTTGAAAAAGCCAAGGAATTTGAAATCCCATCTAATTTTTATGACCGTTTGAAAAATGGAGAAGATTATACAACAAATGATGGGTCCTTAATTAAAAATGAATCGGTAACAGAAATTGCGGATTCCGGAAAAAAATATGTGTTTTGTGCCGATACAAAATATGATGAATCATTGCTTCCGCATATTCAAGACGCAGACATGATTTATCATGAAACTACTTATCTTGATAATCTTCGGGAAAGAGCCATTGAACGTTTTCATTCTACTACAAAGCAAGCTGCTGCATTAGCATTAAAAGGCGGTGTAAAAAAATTACTGATCGGGCACTTTAGCAGTAAGTATGATACATTGGAAGAATTTGAAGCTGAAGCAAGAGAGGTTTTTCCAAATACTGAGTTGGCTTTGGAAGGGGTTTGTTTTGAAGTTTAATCTACCAACTAATAAATGGAATCAATACTCATTTCATCAATCCTTTAATCTTCTCATAATGTCCTTCACTCACCGACCAAACAGGCAACCGAAATGTGTTTTTACAAAGTCCCATTTCGACTAAGTATGCTTTAACGCCACTTGGGCTGCCTTCGGCAAACATGGATGCAATAATATCGGTGTATTTGTAATGAATAGGTTTTGCTTCATCAAACTTTCCGGCAAGACAAAGACGCACCATATTGGAGTAATCTTCCGGATAAGCATTGGCCACAACAGAAATCAAACCTTCTGCACCACAGGCAATCATTGGCAACGTAATCGGGTCATCTCCACTGATGACCATAAAATCTGCGGGTTTGTTTTTGATAATATAATTGACCTGATCAAAATTGCCACAAGCTTCTTTGGTAGCAAAAATGTTTTTACACTCGGTAGCTATTCTAACTGTTGTTTCTCCAGAAACATTTTGCCCCGTGCGGCCAGGAACATTGTACATGATAATTGGCAAAGGTGTTGCTACATCCAATGCTTTGTAATGTTGAAAAATTCCTTCTTGATTTGGTTTATTGTAAGCTGGGCTTACTGAAAGAATTGCATCATATCCGGTTAAATCAAAACTCTTGAACCAACCTAATACTTCATTTGTATCGCCACCGCCAATGCCGGCAACTAATGCAACTCTTCCGGCAACTGTTTTTTGCACAAAAGAAAACACTTCTTGTTTTTCTGCACCATGAATAGTTGCACTTTCACCAGTTGTGCCTAATGCAACAAGGTATTCCACTTTTCCTTTAATCCAGTACTCAATAAGGTTAGCAAAACTCTTCCAGTCAATTTTACCGTCTGCATGAAACGGCGTTACAATGGCTATGCCTGTACCAGTAAATTTTTTCCGAAGTGACATTGAGTATTTAATATTTAAGATTGAATATTGTTGAATAATGATCCGAACGATGAAGAGTGCGACGCAACGAAGATGCCATGAAAAACTAAAGCCGGGTAAAAAATAATACCCAATTCCTTTAATGAATACTTAAGAAAATAAAAGAACTTCATTACCTAAGTTCCCCTTTAGGGGACAGGGGCTCTACACTTCTTCCCAGAAACCCATCTTACCAAACTTTTCTATTCTGTCGCTTACTCTTTGTTCGGCAGGCACCTGTTTAAGTTCTTTCAGCACCTTGACAAGATGCTCTTTTAAAATATTTGCCGATTCATCATAATCCCAATGTGCACCGCCAACAGGTTCCGGAATAATGCCATCAATCAATCCAAAGCCAAGCATTTTATCTGCAGTAAGTTTTAATTGCTCGGCAGCAATTTCTTTTTTGTCCCAAGTACGCCATAATATAGATGAACAACTTTCAGGAGATATTACAGTGTACCAGGTGTTTTCCATCATATACACTCTGTCTCCCACTCCAATACCCATAGCTCCACCACTTGCACCTTCACCAATAATTACACAAATGACAGGTACTTTCAGCCTGATCATTTCGTAAATGTTTCTGGCAATAGCTTCGCCTTGTCCTCTTTCTTCTGCTTCCAATCCGGGAAATGCGCCGGGTGTATCTATTAACGTTATAACAGGTTTATTAAATTTTTCCGCCAGCTTCATTAATCGTAATGCTTTTCTATAACCTTCGGGATTGGCCATACCAAAATTTCGGTGCTGTCGCATTTTAGTATTGATCCCTTTTTGTTGTCCGATGATCATTACTGTTTCTCCTTCAAGGGTGGCGAAACCACCAATCATGGCTTTATCATCTTTTACATTTCTATCACCAAAAAGTTCAACAAAATTTTCTGTCATTTTAAGAATATACCTTGTGGTGTAAGGCCTATCTGGATGACGACTTAATTGAACTCGTTGCCAACTGCTGAGATTCTCAGTAATTTCTTTACGTTTTGTAAGTATTCCTTGCTCCAGTTTCTGAATAGTATCGCTAAGATCCAACTTGGTTTTTTCTTGCCGGTTTTTCATGCTGGCAATCTCATCTATCAGGTCTTTAATTGGCCTTTCAAAATCCAGAAACTGTCTGTTTGCGTCGGTGGGCATAAGCTATAAAATGTGCGGCTAAATTAAGGATTAAATGATAATGGCGAATTTTCTCCGGAAAGGTTGATTGTCAGTGGATAAATAATATAAAAACATTTGGTTGAAAAAGATTGCCGGGCTATCTTTGCCGTCCTGAAAAATGGCTCGATATCGAATCATTCAAAGGAGTTGGATCGGTAGTTCAGTTGGTTAGAATGCCGCCCTGTCACGGCGGAGGTCGCGGGTTCGAGTCCCGTCCGGTCCGCTTAAGTTAAGAAAGGTTTGATTGACATCAATTCCTTTCAGTGCTGCAAAATAAAATCCAAAACTGCCCGTTGAATGAGTTCACGGGCAATTTTATTTTTCGGAATGATTTTTGCCTGATTCTAACCCTTCTGAGAAAAGACAATTCCCAACCCACTGCAAGTATTTTTTAATGATTTGTGACTGCCCGATGCAGGCATGGTTAAATTTTTAGAGTAATGGTTAAGAAGTTTCGTAGTTTTTATCTTTTCGTGTCAACCCTTGTTATCACTCTGTTACATCTGCCTTTTGCATTTGCAAAATCAGCAACAGGTAATATGTTCTTCAATCCGCCTCCCAGTGATTCGGTAACAAATACTGTTGTAGAAACTCCGTCAATGATTCCTGCTTTAAAGTCCGTGTACGACAGTTTGGCTTTGAATCTAAAAGGACTGAGCCAACAGGCATTTGACTATGCAAAAGAAGGTTTTCAAAAATTGGTTGCCGAAGGAAAATTAGTAAACGACTCCATTATCTCTATTGCTGATTTTAGTTTGAATAGTGGAAAGAAAAGCTTTTCATCATTGATATGAAAAACTATAAAGTATTGTTCAATACATTGGTGGCGCATGGAAGAAATACCGGCAGAGAAACTGCAAGTTCTTTTTCAAATCAAAATTCCACTTACAAAAGTAGTCCAGGTTTTTATATAACCGGTGAAACTTATCAGGGTAAAAATGGCTACTCTCTAAAACTGGAAGGATTGGAAAGAGGTATTAATGACAATGCATTTGAGAGAGGCATTGTTATTCATGGTGCAGAGTATGTATCCGATGCATTTGTAAATATGCAGGGATATATTGGCCGCAGTCAGGGTTGTCCTGCTGTTCCGGTTGCCGTAAGCAAACCAATTATTAACACCATTAAAAATGGGAGTTGTCTTTTCATTTATCATCCATCTTACATAGACAAATCGGCCATTCTTAACTAATCCACCTTTGTTCATAACTGAATAGCTTCTCCGGTAGCCAATCTTTATCTTTGCGCCTAATATTTTATTATGCTAAAGATTGGAGTTTTCGGAGTTGGGCATTTGGGAAAGTTTCATCTCAACAACTGGAAAGAGATTACAGACATTGAGTTAATTGGCTTTTACGAACCAAACGATGATACTGCAAAAGAAGTTTCTGAAAAATATCAACTCCCTCGATTTTTAGATGCTGATACTTTAATGGATGCCTGCGATGCTATTGATATTGTAGCTCCGACCAATTTTCATTTTGAATGGTGTGAAAAAGCAATTAAAAAAGGCAAGCATGTTTTTGTAGAAAAGCCATTGGCAAACACCATGGAAGAAGCAAGGCAATTGGTAAAACTTACAAAAGAATCCGATATAAAATTTCAGGTAGGACATGTTGAACGTTTCAATCCTGCATTTCTTGCGATAAAAGATATGCCGCTAAATCCGATGTTCATCGAAGTGCATCGCTTGGCACAGTTTAACCCAAGAGGCACCGAAGTAAGTGTGATTCTCGACCTGATGATACATGATATTGATATCATATTAAGTATTATTAAAAGCGATGTGAAAACAATTTCTGCAAGTGGTGTTGGAGTAATGACAGATACTCCAGATATTGCCAATGTTCGCATAGAATTTCATAATGGCTGTGTTGCCAATCTTACTAGCAGCAGGATCTCCATGAAAAAGATGCGGAAGATCAGGTTGTTTCAAAAAGATTCATATATAGGCATAGATTTTCTAAATAAGAAAACAGAAATCATAAAGTTAAAAGAAGCAAAAGATTCTAATGTATTTGCTTTTGATATTCAAACACCTACTGGCACTAAAACAATTGCAATGGCAAACCCAATAGTGCCTGAAGTAAATGCTATTAAAAAAGAGCTTGAAGAGTTCAGAGATGCAATATTAAATAATACAAAGACTGTTGTATCAGAAATGGACGGCTTGATGGCAATGGATGTAGCACATCAGATTTTGGAGAAGATCGGCAATAATGTGATTAGTCATTCATGAAGAGCGGAAAACAAATATCCGTTGCCTGGTATGCAGTGATTGATTTTGTAACAGCATCATTAGCATGGGCTTGTTTTTTCTTTATACGCAAATGGGTTTTAAAAGAAACGATTACTGATCAGGGAGAAATTATTGTCAATAATAAATTCTGGCTTGGAATAATTTTCATTCCGTTAGGTTGGCTTGCTTTGTATACACTAGTGGGTTCCTATCGAAAGCTTTATAAAAAATCAAGGCTGTTTGAATTCACTATCACATTCATGTGCAGTCTTATAGGAACAATCGTCCTATTCTTTCTTTTCTTACTTGATGATGTAAAAACAAACTACTCATATTACTACCTCGCATTTTTCAGCTTATTTACTGTTCATTTCATTTTTACTTTTTTGGGTAGATTAATTCTCCTTAATAAAGTAAAAAGTCAACTGCTAAGCGGAAAGGTTTATTTCAACACATTAATGGTGGGAAGCCAGGAGACGGCTATGCGAATTTTTAAAGAGACCGAAAAAAACTTACATGATGGCGGTTACCGCTATTCCGGATTTCTAACTCCAGACAGCAACGGCAAAAACAGCATTCATAAACTGATTCCAAAACTTGGAACTGCTGATGAATTAGAAAATATCATAGCAGAAAATAATATCCGGTTGGTAGTATTAGCAATGGAAAGATCAGAGTATGAGCAAATGGAGGACATCATCAACCGGCTGAGCGAAATTGATGTTGAAATTAAAATTCAGCCAAACACATTGGATATAATTTCTGGTTCTGTAAAGACGAGTAATGTAATGGGTGCTGGTTTAATTGACATGCAGACTGGTCTGATGCCAGAGTGGCAACAGAATAGTAAACGTCTTATTGATGTTACCGTTTCTATATTCAGCTTAATCATTTTATCACCTTTATTAATTTTTGCTGCACTTCGGGTAAAGTTTTCCTCAAAAGGCCCGGTTTTTTATTCGCAGGAAAGGATAGGATACAAAGGGCAGCCTTTTCGTATGTATAAATTCAGGTCAATGTTTGATAATGCCGAAAAAGATGGACCTGCACTATCTTCCGACAATGATGAACGGATTACTAAGTGGGGAAAAATAATGCGTAAATGGCGAATTGATGAGCTACCGCAACTCTTAAATATACTACTTGGAGATATGAGTTTGGTTGGACCAAGACCGGAAAGACAATTTTATATTGATCAGATAATTACTGTCTCGCCATATTATAAATACCTGCTGAAAGTAAAACCCGGATTGACCAGTTGGGGTATGGTACAATTTGGCTATGCTGAAAATGTAGAACAAATGGTAGAGAGAAGTAAATATGATCTCTTATATATTGAAAATATTTCACTGGCCCTCGACTTTAAAATAATGTTACATACATTACGAATCATCTTTAAAGGGAAGGGCAAGTAATCATATTTAGATTTAAGATTGTATTTTTGAGTAAACTCCAATCTTTTGAGAAAATTCCTTTTTTGTCTGTTGCTTGTTCAAAGTTCATTTATTGCTGCTTACACTCAATACTGGCAACAGCAGGTCAATTACACCATTGATGTTTCTTTAAACGATAAAGACCATACATTAGATGGTTTTGAAAAAATAGAATACATCAACAATTCCCCCGACACCTTGCACTTCATCTGGTTTCATCTTTGGCCCAATGCGTATAAAAATGACAAGACTGCTTTTACCGATCAAACATTGGAAAACGGAAGTACTAAATTTTATTTTTCCAATACAGAAGATAGAGGCTACATAAACCGACTTGATTTTAAAGTTGATAATAGTACAGCAACAATAGAAGACCATCCGCAGCATATAGATATTGTAAAAATTATTTTGCCTTCTCCTTTACCACCCGGACAAAAAATAATTATCACTACCCCTTTTCATGCAAAGCTTCCTTACAATTTTTCCAGAGGCGGACATGATGGTGAAAGCTATCAGGCTACACAATGGTATCCAAAGCCAGCAGTATATGATAAAAACGGATGGCATCCGATGACTTATTTAGATCAAGGAGAATTTTACAGCGAATTCGGAAGTTTTGACGTAAGCATAACCCTGCCAAAAAACTATGTTGTTGCTGCAACCGGCGAATTGCAAAACGCAGAAGAAAAAAACTGGCTAAAAACGAGAAGCTCTTTTTCATGGGAACCTGTAAAAGAAAAAGAGAAATCGAAATATGGTCAGGTAAAAACAAAGGTTCAGCTTTTTCCAGAATCAGTAAAAGAAAGTAAAACACTTCGCTACAAACAAAACAATGTGCATGATTTTGCATGGTTTGCCGATAAACGGTTTATTGTTAATTACGACACCTGCAAATTAGCTTCAGGAAAAATTATTGATGCATTTACTTTCTATACGCCATCACACAAAGAAGACTGGAGCAATACTGTTCAAAATGCTAAAGATGCCATCAGGCATTATTCAAATTCAGTTGGCGAATATCCATACAGCATTGTTCAAGTAGTGCAAGGCCCCGAAAGCTTCGGCGGAGGAATGGAATATCCAACGATAACAGTCATTTCGCCAAGTGACAATAAGAAATCACTTGACAATACCATTGCCCATGAAATTGGCCACAATTGGTTTTATGGAATTCTTGGAAGTAACGAAAGAAAACATCCGTGGATGGATGAAGGCATGAATAGTTTTTATGATGACAAATACAAAGAAATTAAATACGGCAAACAAGCAGATATAGCAAGACTTGCTTTTGAAACAAAGGCGGCAACAAAAACTGATCAACCAATAGAAACTTCTTCAGAAAAGTTCAGCGAAGCAAATTATGGATTGGTGGCCTATTACAAAGCTGCTGAGTGGATGCGATACCTTGAAACGGAATTAGGTACTGAAACATTTAATAAAGCCATGCAAGAGTATTATAACAAATGGCAGTTCAAACATCCGCAGCCAGAAGATTTCAAAAGAACCATGGAAGAAAGCTCTGGTAAAAATCTTGATTCTGTTTTCTCTTATCTCTCAAAAACCGGAACATTACCAAATCAGGACCGAACAGGAACAACAACTACATCAATCTTTAGTTTTAAAACACTGAATGAATATGCTAAAAACCCTTCAAAGAATCTGATACTTGTTGGACCGGTTATTGGTGCAAACTATTATGATAAATTAATGATTGGTGCATTTGTTACAAACATGAAACTTCCACCTTCACCGTTTCAGTTTCTGATTGCCCCAATGTATTCAACAGGGACAAAAAAACTGACAGGTTTAGGATTGGTTAACTATAGTTTTTATCCAAATTCTTTATTCCAAAAAATAGATGTTGGTATAAGTGGTTCCACATTTACGATAGATCAGTTTACTAATAGTGATAATGACAAAACCAATCTTGGCTTTTCGAAAATTGTACCTGGAATTCGGTTAACATTAAAGGAAAAAGATCCTAGAAGTCAACGACATCGCTTTATTCAGTTCAAATCATACTTGTTTAAGGAAGATGCTTTACAGTTTTATCGTGACACGGTTATTGTTGGCTTAGACACTACTATTTCTTTTAAAAACAGAACCATTACAGATAGCAGAACATTAAATCAGTTAAGATTTGTTGTAGAAAATAACAGAGTTCTTTATCCTTATAGCGGTGAATTAAAAATTGAACAAGGAAAAGATTTTGTGAGAGCTGGATTTACAGGGAAGTATTTTTTTAATTATGCTAAAAAAGGTGGTCTTGATGTGAGATTGTTTGCAGGCAAATTCTTTTATACCAGTTCAAAAACGATCAACAAACAATTTGAAACAGACAGGTATCATTTAAATATGACCGGAGCAAATGGTTATGAAGATTATACCTACAGTGATTATTTTATCGGTCGTAATGAGTTCAATGGTTTTATCAGTCAGCAAATAATGGTTCGGGATGGAGCATTTAAAGTAAGGACAGATTTACTGGCCGACAAGGTTGCTAAAACTGATGACTGGTTAATTGCAGCCAATCTTAGTACAACAATTCCGCCTGCCATTAACCCACTGGAGCTGTTGCCATTTAAAATTCCACTTAAATTTTTTGTTGATATTGGCACTTATGCAGAAGCATGGAAACAAGGCTCCGATGCCGACCGTTTTTTGTATGATGTCGGATTGCATATCCCCTTATTGAAAGAAACAATTAATATTTATATACCGCTTTTATATAGCAAAGTCTATAAAGATTATATCCAGTCAACATCACTCAAAAAGGAAAGATTCTGGAAAAAGATTTCTTTCTCCATAGATATTTCTAATTTCAGTTTCAGAAAAATTGACCGCCAATTGAGTTTCTGATGAGCAGTATTTCCAACATAACTTATCTTAGGCATTCGCAGATTGATAAATCAAAATGGGATAATTGTATTGAAACAGCAGATAATGGCCTTATCTATGGATATTCATTTTATTTGGATACGATGTCAAAAAACTGGGATGCGTTAATCTTAAACGACTATGAAGCTGTAATGCCTTTACCTTGGAATAAAAAATACGGCATCACTTATTTATACCAACCTTTTCTTACAGCACAATTGGGAGTGTTTGGCAAAAAGATTTCTGAAAAGATTGTTGAAGATTTTATCGAATCAATTCCTTTTTCTTTCCGGTATATAGATATTGCTTTAAACAAAGGCAATCTTAGCGGTATACCTACAGGTAATTCCATCCACCGAAGTAATTATGTATTAGACTTGAACTTTAGCTATGAATACTTGTATCAGAACTTTAAAGAGAATATTCAACGAAATATTAAAAAGGCCTACCAACAAGGATGTAAAGTCCAGAAAGATATAGATGTTGAAGAAATAATTGAGCTGGCTGTATTACAAATGAAGTCGCATGGTCATGAATCAAAAGAAAACATAGACCGGTTCAGAAGACTCTATACTGATTTGCATAAACGAAAGATGACCGCCACTTATGGAATAGTTTCAGTAAATAATAAACTATTGGCCTCTTGTGTTTTTTTTTTCACACAATAGAGCTTTTTATATCTTAGTCGGCAATCATCCAGATGGAAAGTCATCAGGTGCTTCTCATGCATTAATAGATGCATTTATAAAAGACAATGCTGGTAAAAATATGCTGCTTGATTTTGAAGGTTCCGATATTCCTACATTAGCTTATTTCTATAGCAGCTTTGGTGCTGAACATGAAATATTTCCTGCATTGAAAATCAACCGTCTTCCTTTTTATCTTAAATGGCTGAAGAAATAATTCAGCTTGTACTTCTTTCTTCCAGTATTCTTTCAGCAATCAGCAGATCAATAGGTCTTGTAATTTTAATATTACTCTCCTCGCCTTCTACCAGCGAAACGTTGATACCATACGCTTCTGCCACTGTTGCTTCATCTGTAAACTTATCTTTATAATCAATCTGAAAGGCTGGCAAGATGATCTTACTATGAAATGTTTGTGGAGTTTGAATCAGCTTTACATTCGTTCTGTCAAATGCTTCATTGCCTTCTTCTGTTATGATACGGATGCTGTCACTTGATGTAATGGCTGGAATGGCTGTACCTGTTTCAACTGCCTGCTCATAACAGCAATGGATTAATTCTTTGGAGACTAGACAGCGTACACCATCATGCACAAAAACAATTGCTTCATCTTCTACTAATGCCAACCCATTTTTTACGGATTGAAAACGGGAATCACCACCAGCGGCAATCCGTATCCGGCTTTTATCAAAATATGCATCAATAATTTCCTGGCCCATATCCGTATAATCAAGCGGCAAAACTAATACTACTTGCAAATCAGCATATGAATCAAGAAAAGCTTTTAAAGTGTAATAAAGAATAGGTTTATTATTTAGCAAGATGAATTGCTTGGGAAGATTATTTCCCATTCGTATTCCTTTTCCTCCAGCAACTATGATTGCATATTTCTTCATTCTTATTACTTATAAATTGAAACTTCATTTTGCCCATCACTTCTTCTAACACCTCGGTACATTCCTTCACTATTAAATACCAACGCTGTGTTTCCTTTCGCATCCACACCAATCATCCCTCCTTCGCCATCAATCTTCATTAATTTATCATGTACCACTACATTCATTGCTTCTTCTAAAGAAAGTCCTTTGTATTCCATCAGGCAGCTTACGTCGTATGCTGTTACGGCACGGATAAAAGGTTCGCCATGTCCAGTACAACTAATGGCACAGGTATTATTATTAGCATAAGTACCTGCGCCAATAATCGGACTATCGCCTACTCTTCCGTATTGCTTGTTTGTCATTCCACCAGTACTGGTAGCAGCAGCAACATTCCCATATATATCCATGGCTGCAGCGCCTACTGTTCCAAACTTCTTATCCTTTATAACTATGTTGTGATCTAACGCAGACTCATCACTCCCTTGCATTTGTTTCCACTGATTATGCCTAAATGCTGAATAGAAGTATTCGTCTTCTTCAATTTGCAAACCTTGTTCTTTTGCAAATTGCAATGCGCCATTTCCGTTAAGCATTACATGCTGACTTTTATTCATAATTGCATAAGCCAGTTCCACCGGATTGCGAACATTTCTAACAGCAGAAACAGCACCTGCCATTAAATTTTTTCCATCCATAATAGAAGCATCCATTTCCTGGCTTCCATCTTTCCCAAACACAGAGCCTTTGCCTGCATTGAACAGAACATTATCTTCTAAGGAAATAGTAGCTGCAAGAACTGCTTCAACAGCCGTTTTACCTTTTTCCAATAATGCATACCCCGCATTCAAGGCATCTTCTAATCCTTTCCGGTAAGCGGCTTCCAGTTCATCCGTCAAATTTTTTTTTAGAATTGTACCGGCACCACCATGAATTACTAATGTATAGACTGACATAAGTTGTATACATATTAACTCAACAAGAGCTCACACTCTTTCAATAGCTTCTCTTTGCTAATGGCAACTGTACCTACTTCTTCACAAACCAACCCACCTGCAATATTCGCTATTTCAGCCATCATCTGTACATCTTCTGTTGCAGCATACACTATGGAGGCAACTGCAATAACAGTATCACCTGCACCTGACACATCAGAAACATTGCGGATATGTGAAGGAATAATTGCAGATTTATTTTCCATCTGAAAATAAACTCCCTTTTCGGATAATGTGATGAAAGAAATTTTATGGCGAAGTGTGCCAGCTAATTCATTATGAATATTTTTCAGCAAAGGTTCATTCACATCTTCAAACAGCATATTCAATCCTTCCTTTACTTCCTTCAGGTTAGGTTTAAAAATATCTGCATTCTTATAAGAAAAGAAATTTTTTCGCTTAGGATCAACAGCTGTAATTACACCTGCCTTTTGACAAAATGCTATTACATCCTGAATCAACTTTTCTGTAAGTACTCCCTTATTATAATCTTCGAAAATGATAACATCAGGTTTTTCAGACTCAATAAAGGATTGAATTTTTTCAAGCAACGCATTCTCATCTTTACTGTTAAGATCATCTGTCAATTCTGCATCTAATCGCATCATTTGCTGATTACGACTAATGATTCTTGTTTTACTTGTAGTAATTCTATCCGAGCTTTTAAGCAAAAAAGAAGTGTCTATTTTTTCATCCTCCAATAAATTTATTAAACGTTCACTTTCTTCATCATTACCACAAACTGAAAGGATTGCTACAGTTGCGCCTAGTGACCGGCAGTTTAATGCAACATTGCCAGCTCCGCCTATTCTGTATTCTTTATGATTTAGTGCTACAATTGGAACAGGAGCTTCTGGTGAAATACGATCAACCTTTCCCCACATATAATTGTCGAGCATTATATCGCCAATTACTCCAACTTTTATTGAAGAGAAAGAATCAAATAGTTTTTTAAAATCTATCATACCTCAAATTAAGGAATAATTATCTGTATGTCGGGACGAAAAAAAACGTCTTTTAAATTCAAAAAAGACGTTCATATTGCATTCCAATTTTATCTTTTAATCCTTTTTAAAAGATTTATATTTTTCATTTAAGCCTCTAATCAACTCTTTGGTAATATTATACGCTGTATCCTTGTAAAAAAATAGTCCCTGCTCATAAGAAACTATGTAATTGTAATCATAGTCCTTATTGAATTCTTTACAAAATTCTTCAATTTTTGTTTTAATATCTGTTTCCTTTCGGGTTCTTAAATCAAAATAATCCTGATCAAGCTGCTTTTGCCTTGCCTTCATTTGGTCATCCATTTTTTTCAACTCTTGGCTGGCTTTTTCAGAGTCAGCTTCTGATAATGTGCCGGCCTGCGCCTGATTTTGATAATAAATATATTTATCCTGGATATTCTTGCCCAATCTTTCCAATTCGGAGGCTACGTCCTGTTCCTTTTACTAAGCTCCGTTTTTACCTCTTTTACCAACTCAAAATTGGCGGCAACAGAATCCATTTCAAAATATGCAATTTTAAAATGTTTGCTTCCTGAAGAATCTGTTGCATCAGTATTATTCTTCTTTGTTGATTTAGTATTGTTAGATCCAAAACTAACAATAAGAAGATAACCGGCCACTAGGCTCAGCAACACATTCCATATCATCATTCCATTTTTCATTCAGGTTTCTTTAATTACAAAACTACGTATCATGTGGCGGGCAAATATAAGAAATCAATTTACTTTATGATACCCTTAACAGCTTTGACCTTTCGTAAAAAAGGAGTAAGAAAATCTTACTCCTGTATTTGTTTTAATTAGCTAATTGAAATTATTCTTCTTCATCAAAAGCCATTGCCTCACGACTTGTTTGCAGCAATTCATATTCTTCCTTGCTACCAACAATCATATTTTCAAAATCTCTAAGTCCAGATCCTGCTGGTATTGGATGGCCTGTAATTACATTCTCCTTCAATCCAAGCATATCATCTGTTTTACCGTTGATGGCTGCTGAAGACAATACTTTGGTTGTCTCCTGGAATGATGCTGCAGAAATCCAGCTAGGCACACCTAATGATGCTTTTGTAATACCCAACAAAGTTGGTGAAGATGTAGCTGGCTTGGCATCACGAAACTCAACAGGTGTTTTGTCATTCCGACGCAGTATAGAATTCTCTTCTCTTACTTCACGAAGAGAAACAATCTGCCCTGCACGAAGCTTAGTACTATCACCAATCTCAGTTACAATTTTCTTATCGTATATGTAATCATTCTCCTCGATAAAGTCAAACTTATCAGTTAAGTCATCCTCAAGGAATCTTGTATCTCCCGGATCAACGATGTTTACTTTACGCATCATCTGACGAACGATACATTCAATATGTTTGTCATTGATCTTCACACCTTGTAAGCGATATACTTCCTGAATCTCGTTTACAACATACTCTTGTACTGCAAACGGACCTTTAATAGAAAGAATGTCAAAAGGAGCAATCTGACCGTCACTTAATGGTACACCAGCTTTTACAAAGTCACCATCTTGTGCAAGAATCTGTCTTGTCAATGGAACCAGATATTTTTTCTGTACACCATCTTTTGCTTCAATGATGATTTCACGGTTACCTCTTTTAATAGCTCCCATCACAACAACACCATCAATTTCAGAAACCACAGCAGGATTGCTTGGATTTCTTGCCTCGAATAATTCAGTTACACGAGGAAGACCTCCAGTGATATCACGAAGCTTTCCAAGAACTCTCGGAATCTTCACCAACACTTGTCCGGCTTTCACTTCGGATCCTTCTTCTTTAATGATATGGCTACCTGTTGGAAGGTTATAGATTTTTTTATCTTTTCCTTCTACAACGATAGATGGGATCTTAGTTTTATCTCTTGTTTCAATTACCACTTTTTCACGGTGACCTGTTTGCTCATCTGCTTCTTCACGATAAGTAACGCCTTCAATTACATTATCAAAATTCAACGTACCATTAATCTCCGCCATGATGACGTTGTTATATGGATCCCAAGTACAAACCGTATCGCCTTTCTTTACTTTCTGTCCGTCTTTTACAAACAAGGTAGAACCGTAAGGAATGTGTGCAGTATTCAATAAACGATCTGTTTCAACATCAATGTTTCTAATCTCACCAGTTCTTCCTACGACAACTTGTACTTTATTTCCTTCTGCGTTTTCAACGTTTACTGTACGTAAACCATCAAATTGAACTGTACCGTCAAACTTAGCATATAATGATGAATCAACTGCTGCAGATCCAGCTACACCACCTACGTGGAATGTACGAAGTGTTAACTGTGTACCAGGTTCTCCGATTGACTGTGCTGCAATGATACCAACAGCATCACCTTTCTGTGCAATGTTTCCAGATGCAAGGTTTTTACCATAGCATTTTACACAAACACCTCTCTTGCTTTCGCAAGTAAGTACAGAACGAATTTCTACAGTCTCAATTCCTGCCTCTTCAATTTTCTTTGAAATATCCTGTGTAATCTGGTCACCACCTTCAACCAATAAAGCATCGCTAACCGGATCAAACACATCATGCAATGAAGTGCGACCAGAAATCCTGTCATTCAATGGTTCGATGATATCTTCATTATCTTTTAATGCAGATGTTGCAATACCTCTCAGCGTACCACAGTCTTCTTCCATGATAACCATATCTTGAGAAACGTCAACTAAACGACGAGTAAGATAACCTGCATCGGCTGTTTTAAGGGCCGTATCTGCAAGACCTTTTCTAGCACCGTGGGTAGAGATAAAGTAATCCAATACATTCAATCCACCTTTAAAGTTGGAAAGAATAGGATTCTCAATGATCTCAGAACCTGTAGAACCAGATTTTCTTGGCTTTGCCATCAATCCTCTGATACCAGCCAACTGTTTAATCTGCTGCTTAGAACCTCTTGCACCAGAATCAAGCATCATGTACAAAGAATTAAATCCTTGCTTATCTGCACTCAATTCACGGATCAATGTTTCTGTAATTCTAGTATCTACACGGCTCCAGATATCAACTATCTGATTATAACGTTCATTATTAGTGATAAGTCCCATGTTGTAACTATCCCAAACCTCATCTACTTCACCTTTTGCATTATCCAGCAATTCTTCTTTAACATCAGGGATGATAAGGTCATTAATACTAAAGGAAAGTCCACCTTGGAAGGCAGTACGGAATCCTAAAGTTTTAATATCATCAAGGAATTTCGCTGTTTTCGGAACGTTAGTGATATTGATAATATCTCCAATGATCTCACGAAGATTCTTCTTGGTTAATAAAGCATTTACAAATCCAACTTCTGCAGGTACATGCTGATTGAAAATAACACGACCAACAGTTGTTTCAATCATTTTATGTTCTAACAAACCATCAGCATTACGAATATTTACTTTCACTTTTATCCATGCATGCATATCTATAACACCTTCGTTATATGCAATGATCACTTCTTCATTAGAATAAAACGCCTTGCCTTCTCCACGAACTATTAGATCACTATCTGTTCTTCTTCCTTTGGTAATGTAATACAGACCCAATACCATGTCCTGAGAAGGAAGTGTGATTGGCGTACCATTCTGTGGATTCAAAATGTTATGTGATGCAAGCATCAATAATTGTGCTTCCAATACAGCAGCATGACTCAAGGGTACATGCACCGCCATCTGGTCACCGTCAAAGTCAGCGTTGAAGGCAGTAGTTACCAATGGGTGAAGTTGTATTGCTTTTCCTTCAATCAACTTTGGCTGGAATGCCTGGATTGATAAACGGTGAAGCGTTGGGGCACGGTTCAACATGATCGGATGCCCTTTCAAAATATTTTCTAAGATATCCCAAACCACAGCTTCCTTCTTGTCTACCAGTTTCCTTGCAGACTTCACTGTTTTTACAATACCTCTTTCAATTAATTTACGGATGATAAATGGCTTGAATAATTCCGCAGCCATATCTTTTGGTAAACCACACTCATGTAATTTCAATTCAGGACCTACAACGATAACAGAACGACCAGAATAGTCAACCCTCTTACCTAATAAGTTCTGACGGAAACGACCTTGCTTACCTTTTAATACATCGCTCAATGATTTCAACGCTCTTCCACCTTCTGCTTTTACAGCATTGGATTTACGGCTATTGTCAAACAATGAGTCAACAGCTTCCTGCAACATCCTTTTTTCATTACGAAGGATTACTTCAGGAGCTTTAATTTCTAATAATCTTTTCAAACGGTTATTACGGATAATAACACGACGATAAAGATCATTCAAATCAGATGATGCAAAACGGCCACCATCCAATGGAACTAACGGACGCAGTTCTGGTGGAATAACTGGAATGTATTGCATAACCATCCATTCAGGACGATTGTTAATTCTTGTATTTGCATCACGGAAAGCTTCTACCACACTCAAACGCTTCAAGGCATCAGCCTTTCTTTGTTGAGATGTTTCGTTAGCAGCAGCATTACGTAAGTCAAATGACAACTGATCCAAATCGATGCGCTGTAACATATCATGCACAGCTTCTGCACCCATCTTAGCGATGAACTTATTAGGATCATCATCAGGCAAGTACTGATTATCTTTTGGTAATGTATCAAGTATATCTAAATATTCTTCTTCTGTCAACAGATCACCAGGATTTTGTCCTTTGTCAGCACGGATACCTGATTGTATTACCACAAAACGTTCGTAGTAAACAATGGTTTCTAATTTCTTAGAACTTACACCAAGCAAATAACCAATCTTGTTTGGTAATGATTTGAAATACCAGATATGCACAACAGGTACTACCAATTTGATATGACCCATTCTTTCTCTACGTACTTTCTTTTCAGTTACTTCAACACCACAACGATCACAAACAATTCCTTTGTAACGGATACGCTTATATTTTCCACAAGCACATTCGTAATCCTTTACCGGACCGAAAATTCTTTCGCAGAATAAACCATCTCTTTCTGGTTTATACGTACGATAGTTGATCGTTTCAGGCTTCAAGATTTCGCCGTAAGATCTTTCTAAGATATTATCTGGTGATGCAAGACCAATTGTGATCTTTGAAAAAGCCGCTTTGGGACGATTTTCTTTTCTCATTGACATATTCTTGTTTCTAATTTCTTGTATAAAATTTTGTTCCAGTCAAATCACCATTTAAGGTGCGAAGTTTTTTTTAATCAAACTTCAGATCAAGTCCTAAGCCTCTCAACTCATGAACCAATACGTTGAATGATTCAGGTACACCAGGTCTTGGTACATTTTCTCCCTTCACAATTGCTTCATAAGTTTTTGCACGGCCGATGATATCGTCCGACTTAATCGTCAATAATTCCTGAAGGATATTAGATGCTCCATAAGCTTCCAATGCCCAAACCTCCATCTCACCAAAACGCTGACCTCCGAACTGTGCTTTACCACCCAACGGTTGTTGCGTAATCAAACTGTATGGTCCGATTGAACGGGCATGCATCTTATCATCCACCATATGGTGTAATTTGATAACATAGATGATACCTACAGTCGCTTTCTGGTGGAAACGTTCTCCTGTT
Source organism: Chitinophagaceae bacterium (assembly GCA_016706055.1). Classification (GTDB taxonomy): domain Bacteria; phylum Bacteroidota; class Bacteroidia; order Chitinophagales; family Chitinophagaceae; genus JJ008. Next base: position 144,407 of record JADJKL010000001.1, read on the forward strand.
TCACCATCATACAAATAAGTATGACCATGCATTGGGATATTAGCTTCCTCACAATACTTAGCGATTTCTTCAACTGAAGCTCCGTCAAATATTGGTGTAGCGAATTTCAAACCTAATTTTTCACCAGTCCAACCTAAAATTGTTTCATATATCTGCCCAAGGTTCATACGACTTGGTACACCCAATGGATTCAATACGATATCTACAGGAGTTCCATCTTCAAGGAAAGGCATGTCTTCATGACGAACAATTTTCGCAACGATACCTTTATTTCCGTGACGACCTGCCATCTTATCTCCCACTTTCAGCTTACGCTTAACAGCAAGATATACTTTAGCTAATTTCAATACACCTGCAGGTAATTCATCACCAATGCTGATGTTGAATTTCTCTCTCTTATAGCGACCTAATTCTTCGTTGAACTTGATACTGTAGTTGTGTAACAAGGTATTGATCTGGTCATCCACTTTTGCATCAGCCGTCCAACCTAATGGATTGATATTTGCAAAATCAAGTCCACGAAGATTCTTCTCTGTAAACTTGGCACCTTTACCAATTTGTACTTCGCCGAAGTTGTTTGAAACACCAGTAGAAGTATGATTAGCAAGTAACGTAGATAATTTCTCAATCAACACATCCATCAGATCATTCTCATTCTTCTCATGCATTTTTTCCAGCTTCTCAATCATCGCCTTCTCTCTCACTTTACCGTTCTTATCTTTCTTAGCTCTCTGGAAAAGTTTCTTACCGATAACAACACCTTCTACTCCATTTGGAGCTTTCAATGAAGCATCTTTAGCATCGCCGGCTTTATCGCCGAAGATGGCACGAAGTAATTTCTCTTCTGGCGTAGGATCTGATTCCCCTTTTGGAGTAATCTTACCAATTAATATATCGCCTTCTTTTACGATAGCACCAACTCTAATGATTCCGTTTTCATCGAGATCCTTTGTTGCTTCTTCAGAAACGTTTGGAATATCCGGAGTCAATTCTTCTTCACCCAGTTTAGTATCTCTTACTTCTAATTCATATTCAGAAATGTGAACTGAAGTAAACATATCTTCTTTAACTACTCTTTCGCTGATAACGATTGCATCCTCGAAGTTGTAACCTTTCCATGGCATGAACGCCACTTTCAAGTTTTTACCAAGAGCTAGTTCACCATTCTGTGTAGCATAACCTTCAGTAAGGAAATCTCCATTCTTAACTTTCTGACCTTTCTTAACAGCAGGATTCAGGTTAATACATGTTTCCTGATTCGTCTTAATAAACTTAGTTAGTTTATATATTCTAAGATCATCTTCAAAGCTCACTAATTTTTCTTCCTTCTCACGGTCGTAACGAACATGAATTTCATTTGCATCAACAAACTCAACCACACCATTACCATCTGCATGAATTTGAATCCTTGCATCTCTTGCTGCTTTACCTTCCAAACCAGTACCAACAATTGGCACATCGGCACGGATAAGTGGTACAGCCTGACGTTGCATGTTTGAACCCATCAGGGCACGGTTAGCATCATCATGCTCAAGGAAAGGAATCAACGAAGCACTCAAACCAACAATCTGGTTTGGAGCAACGTCCATAAATTCTACTTCATTCTTTTCAAGAATCGGGAAGTCTCCTGTTTCTCTACTAGCAATTTTATCTTCAACAAAATTTCCTTTTTCATCCAAAGCAGTATTGGCCTGTGCAATTTTTGCAAGATCTTCTTCTTCAGCACTCAGGAATTTCAATTCCTTCATGTTCACTTTTCCTTCATTCACTTTACGATATGGAGTCTCAATAAAGCCCATATCATTAATCTTGGCATGTACACAAAGTGTAGATATCAAACCAATGTTTGGACCTTCCGGTGTCTCAATCGTACATAAACGACCATAGTGAGAATAGTGAACGTCACGAACCTCGAAACCTGCTCTTTCACGACTCAAACCTCCTGGCCCAAGTGCTGAGATACGACGTTTGTGTGTTATTTCTGACAATGGATTTGTCTGATCAAGAAACTGCGATAACTGAGACGTTCCAAAGAATGAATTAATAACAGAACTCAAGGTTCTTGCGTTGATCAAGTCAACTGGTGTAAACACCTCGTTGTCTCTTACGTTCATTCTTTCACGGATTGTTCTGGCCATACGAGCCAAACCAACACCGAACTGAGCATATAACTGCTCACCCACTGTACGTACACGACGATTGCTCAAGTGATCAATATCATCAACCTCTGCTTTACCATTGGTAAGGCGAACAAGATATTTGATGATCAAAATAATATCTTCTTTTGTTAACGTCTTCTTCTGAAGAGGCAAATCAACATTTAATTTACGGTTGATTTTATAACGACCTACTTCACCAAGATCATAACGCTTGTCACTGAAGAATAATTTATCAATGATGCCACGAGCCGTTTCATTATCCGGTGCATCAGCTCCACGAAGCTGACGATAGATAAACTGAACTGCTTCTAGCTCACTGTTAGAAGTATCTTTATTAAGTGTGTTGTAAATGATAGCATAATCACCACCCACATCTTCCCTTTGAATGAATACACTTTCAACTTCCATTTCAGAAATGGTTTCTATAGCTTCTTCATCCAACACGGTATCTCTTTCCATTACGATTTCGTTTCTTTCGATAGAAACTACTTCGCCGGTATCTTCATCCACAAAATCTTCAACCCAAGTTCTTAAAACCCTTGCGGCTAATCTTTTGCCAATGTATTTACCGAGTGTCTTTTTATCAGTCTTTACTTCATCAGCCATACCGAACAACTCAAGGATATCCTTGTCTGTTTCGTAGCCGATTGAACGTAATAAAGTAGTAACAGGGAATTTTTTCTTACGGTCGATATAAGCAAACATCACATTGTTGATGTCTGTTGCAAACTCCATCCAGGCTCCTTTGAAAGGAATAACCCTTGCAGAGTAAATTTTTGTTCCGTTCGGGTGAACAGACTGACCGAAGAATACACCAGGTGAACGATGTAATTGAGAAACTACAACTCTCTCTGCTCCGTTAACTACGAATGTACCTCTAGGAGTCATGTAAGGAATGTTTCCAAGGAAAACGTCCTGTACAATTGTCTGAAATCCACATGCTCTTCATCGTTACAGCTCAAACGAAGTTTAGCTTTTAACGGAACAGCGTAGGTCAATCCTCTTTCCATACACTCTTCGATAGAGTAACGGGGCGGATCAATAAAGTAATCTAAAAACTCCAAGACGAAAATATTCCGAGTGTCAGTTATAGGAAAATTATCCTTAAACACACGGAATAATCCTTCCACATTCCTTTTATCAGGTGTGGTTTCTAACTGGAAGAATTCTTTAAACGATTGAATCTGTACTTCGAGAAGATCGGGTGTTTCAGCAAGGTGCTTAATCTTTCCAAAATCCACTCTTGAGTTCACTTTTGTTGAAGACATATGCGAAAACCGGTTTTACAACGTTGAGGACATACAAATCACTCACAGGGTTTCATCTTTGCTAGAAACGATAACCTATGAAAGTCAATTACTTACACATGATTTGGGATGTCAAAATATATTTGGCCAAAATAAAGGATTGCAAAGGTAGGGATTTATAATTCTTAAACAAGAAAAATTTGCTCACAATAACCTCGCCAAAATACCACAAAGTGGTTATTTCTAGGACTGATTGGATACTGTACTTTGCTGAAAATTCGGGAAATGAATTGGAAAAAGATTGTAGCCGAGTATTTTACTTTTACCCGTGGTAATAGAATTGCAATTCTCGCCATTCTTTGTATTACTGTAGGTGTATTTTTTCTTCCGGATGCCCTATCAAAGAGTACCAGCTCGAAACAAGTTGTAAATGATACCGCTTGGATAGCTGCTATTAAAAAAATTGAACAGAGAGAAGATGAGAATTCTTCCAATTTTACCAGTAATAATGAGAATAATAGCTCCAACTATCAGTATGATCGCAATTCTAACAAATACTACCCTAAATCAAAAGGCGAACTATTCTATTTCGACCCAAATAATCTTTCTGCCGCCGGATGGAAAAAATTAGGGTTGAGAGATAAAACTATCGGCACTATTTTAAACTATATAAGCAGAGGCGGCAAATTCAGGAAACCAGAAGACCTGAGCCGTATTTATGGTTTGTTTCCAAATGAATTTGAAAGAATTGAGCCTTATATCAAAATTGAAACCACAAGCACACAACCTTATACCAACGGAAACTCAGAAAACAAATCGAATAACAATGTCGCTCCCAAAACCTACGCTTCAAGATATACCATTATTGATGTAAATACTGCTGATACAACGGCTTTAATTGCATTGCCCGGTATTGGAAGTAAGTTATCAGCAAGAATTATCAGTTTTAGAGACAAACTTGGTGGTTTTTATTCTATCGATCAAGTTGGTGAAACCTTTGCCTTACCCGATTCTACTTTTCAGAAAATAAAGCAATACCTAAAGTTGGAAACTACATCGTTAAGAAAAATAAATATAAACACTGCTACACTTGATGAATTAAAAGCACATCCTTATATCAGGTATACTTTGGCAAACCCCATTGTTGCTTTCCGAAATCAGCATGGCAATTTTGCCACTGTTGAGGATCTAAAAAAGATAATGGTAATAACTGATGAAATTTATAATAAAGTATCGCCTTATTTATCGTTATAATAGATTTTAACAGATCAATGAATATTTATACGTATAAAATATTATTTAATGTCGTATGAAGTTGTAAATTTGTGGAAAGGAATTAAAAATGGATGCAAAAATCACATTAAGTTTTGATGAATCGGTAATACAAAAAGCCAAGCGGTATGCTGCAAAAAATAATATCAGCCTTTCCCGTCTTGTAGAGTTTATGCTGCAAAAAACTGTATCCGGTAATTATTCCAATCTTGATGACCTGCCAATTTCAGATTGGGTATCTGTTGTTGCAGAAGGCGAAGCAGTCTATCAAACAAAAAAGAAGTCCCGCAAATCTTCAAAAGACGAATTCTTCTCTTCTAAAAAATGAAAATCTTTCTTGATGCCAATATTCTAGTTTCGGTGCTCAACAAGGAGTATCCGCTGTTTACTTATTCATCCAGAATACTTAGCCTGGCGGATAATAAAAAATTTGAAGTATTTACTTCTCCCCTTTGCCTTGCCATTGCTTTTTACTTTGCAGAAAAAAAACATAAAAATAAATTGGCTCTCAATAAAATAAAAGTATTAGCCACTAATCTTAAAATTGCCGGTAATACTCCCGAAACTGTTTTAAAGACAGTTAACAATCCTTCTATTCATGATTTTGAAGACGGCCTTGAATACTATGCAGCTACAGCCGCTAAATGCCAATGCATTATTACAGAGGATAAAAATGATTTCTATTTTTCAGAAATTGAAGTGCTGGGATGTGAGGAGTTTTTTGAGAAGTATTTGAAGAAATGATTGCAATAGAACAATATTAAAACAATGCGTAATTCCTAGATATTTCTAATAATTTACTAAGCCCTCCAGAAGTGGAGGGCTTAGTAAATTATTCAGTATCCGCCTACATTAAAATTCGGCGGAGAAAAGAAATTAAGAAATCTCAACTTCAGCACCTGCTTCAGTCAATTTAGCTGCAATCTCATCAGCTTCTACTTTAGAAACACCTTCTTTAATTGGTTTTGGAGCACCATCAACAAGGTCTTTCGCTTCTTTCAATCCTAAACCAGTTAAATCTTTTACGATTTTAACTACAGTTAGTTTAGAACCACCTGCTGCTTTCAAAATTACATTGAAAGCAGTTTTCTCTTCAGCTGCTGCTGCACCATCTCCACCACCTGCTGCCATTACAACTGCAGCTGCTGCTGGTTCGATACCATATTCTGTTTTCAAGAAATCAGCTAATTCCTGAACTTCTTTTACTGTTAAGGCTACAAGGCCTTCTGCTAATGCTTTTACGTCTGCCATTTTGTTTGAATTTTTACCGTCTTCACAGCTTTAATAATGCTCCGACGGCAGTTTTAAAAAAAATTGCCTTTATTGTCCCTCAGGCCTGGGAGTTTCTTTTATTTAAGATTCTATTATTCTGCTTTTGGCTCATCAGAAGATGCTTCCTCAGTTGCAGGAGGCGTTGTTTCTTCTGGTGCTGCTTCCGCTGTTGGTGCTTCTGCAACAGGTACTTCAGCTACAGGTGTTGGCTTCGCTTCTTCTGCAACTGGTGCAGCTGGTGCTTCAGTTGCAACTGCGGCTTCTGTTTCAGCTTTAGCTGTTGGCCCGTTTTCAACATGATTTAATAATGCTGCCAACACTCTCTTTGCAGGAGATTGTAACAAGCCGATAACCTCACCGATAAGCTCATTCTTAGTTTTGATTTGGGTAAGAGCTTTTAGGCTGTTATCACCAGTGTAAATATCACCATTGATAAAAGCTGCTTTCAAGACTGGTTTTTCACCATTACTTTCTTTGCGGAAAGAACTGATGATCATAGCAGGATCTTTTGGATTCTCAGAAAACATTAGTGCAGTTACTTTATGCAATGAGTCGTAAAGACCTGCATATTTTTCACCATCTAATGATTCCAATGCTTTTTTGATCAATGTGTTTTTTGCCACTTTCATTTCAACTTCTTTGCTGAAACAAGCACGGCGTAATTTACCAACCTGTGCTACTGATAATGATTCTGTATCGGTAACATAGAAGTTGTTGTATTGTGAGAACTTGCCTTTCAGCACTTCTATCACTTCGTTTTTTTGATCTTTTGTCATGACTTTTTATTTGTCTTTCGCCTTGCGGCGAATCAGTTTAGTAATTAATGTACAAATGCTTTAGTATCGATTGCAATTCCAGGACTCATTGAGCTGGCCATGCTTATTCCTCTAACATAAGCTCCTTTAGAAGATGATGGTTTTGCTTTCAATATTGCATTAATCAGTTCCTGGCTGTTCTCAGCAATCTTTTCTGGAGTAAAGCTGATACGACCGATAGAAGCATGTACAATACCTACTTTATCAACCTTAAAAGCAATTTTACCACCTTTTACATCATTGATTGCATTTGCAACATCATTTGTAACAGTACCTGTTTTTGGATTTGGCATCAGGTTTCTTGGACCTAGCACTTTACCTAATCTACCAATCTTAGGCATTACAGATGGAGTAGCGATAATTACATCAATATCTACCCAACCGCCTTCGATTTTTGTTACAAATTCATCAAGACCAACATAATCAGCACCAGCTTCTTTTGCTTCTGCTTCTTTGTCGGGTGTGCAAAGCACTAATACTTTTTTTGTTTTACCAGTACCGTGTGGTAATGAAACCGTACCACGGATTGCCTGGTCAGCTTTTTTAGGATCTACACCTAAACGGATGTGAAGATCAACTGATGCATCAAATTTGCAAGTGGTAATACTTTTTACCAATGCAGAGGCCTCCTTTAAGGAGTATGATTTATTTGCTTCAACTTTTGTATCCACAACTTTTCTTTTTTTACTAATAAATGCCATTTTAATTCTTTTAAGGGTTCTTATAATTAGTTTTCCCAAGGGGCTTTACCGTCTACATTAAGGCCCAGACTGCGGGCAGTACCGGCTACCATTTTCATAGCACTTTCTATAGTAAAGCAATTTAAGTCAGGCATTTTATCTTCAGCGATAGCTTTTACCTGATCCCAATTTACTTTACCAACTTTTGCACGGTTACTTTCCTTGGAACCCTTTTGAATTTTTGCTGCTTCCATCAACTGAATAGCGGCAGGAGGAGTTTTTAACACAAAGTCAAAACTCTTGTCAGCATAAACTGTAATTAATACGGGGATTACTTTACCTTGTTTGTCCTGCGTTCTTGCGTTGAACTGCTTACAAAAGTCCATGATATTAATACCTTTGGAACCTAATGCAGGACCGATTGGAGGTGCAGGATTGGCCTGGCCACCCTTACACTGTAGCTTTACATAGCCACTGATTTCTTTTGCCATTTTTTATCTTTTTTGGTGTTAACGACTTTTCATCTCATGGATTAATAAGTCTCCCAAATTCCTTGGTCTCCATAGTTTTATCAGAGGAGACCGTACTATCCCCTCCTTCGCTGAGGCTTAGGAGGGTAATGAAAGAACTAATTGGGGCGGCGAAGGTAAGGGTAAACTTCAGTCTGGCAAAGGTTTTATACAGTTTTATTTTCGCCTGTCTTAAATCAAAATACTCATAGGCACTTATGCGATAACTCAAATAGTGTTTACAAAAAAACCACCCTATTGGATGGCTTTTAAATATTTCGAATAGAAATCAACTGATTTTCTCAACCTGCATATAGTTCAGTTCCACTGGTGTAGACCGACCAAATATCTTTACAGTCACTTTTAATTTCTTCTTTTCATCATTAACCTCTTCAATCACACCATTAAAATCATTGAATGGTCCTTCGATAATCTTAATTGTTTCGCCAACGATAAACGGCTCACTCATACTTACTCCACCAGCTTCTGCCATTTCATCCATCTTACCCAACATCTTGTTTACTTCTGCTTTACGAAGGGCAATCGGGTTTTCTTTACCAAGGAAGTGAATAACATTTGGTACATTCTTTACCACATCTCTTAAATCATCACTCAGCTTACCTTCTGTAATCTCAATCATCACATAGCCAGGATAATAATTTCTTTCCCGCATTACCTTTTTCCCGTTGGCAACTTTGTACACTTTTTCTACCGGAAGAAAAATCTGTTTAACCTGCTCCCAACCACCACGGCTCACTTCTTTATCAAGATATTCTTTAACCTTTTTCTCCTTACCGCTAACAACACGAAGAACAAACCACTTGGTGTCTTGGTGATGTTCATCTTCAGCATGCCCGTTGTTTGCTATATTCTCTGTATTTGTAGTTACTTCCATTGCTTAGAAAAGTTTGTCGTAAATGAACTTCAACACATTACCAAAAACAGAATCTATTGCCAATACAATTAATGTAATAACAATAGTTGCTGCAATTACAATCATTGTAGACTGCTGTAACTGAGGCCATGTAGGCCAGGTCACTTTTTCTGTAAGCTCTTTGTAAGAGTCTTTAAAATAATTAGCGATCTTAATCATGTTAACAATTTGATATTTCCAAAAAAATTACTCTGCACGGGCACTAGGATTCGAACCCAGATCAAAGGTTTTGGAGACCCGTATGCTACCGTTGCACCATGCCCGTATGAAAGCTAAAAGCTATTGGCAGTTAACCAATAGCTTTTAGCATTATGTTTCAAAGATAGCTAATTTATCATTAGCTATGCCCGCAGGCAGAAAGCGAAATGCTAAAAGCCCTGAGCCTTCTTCTTATTTTAAAATTTCAGTAACCTGACCCGCACCTACTGTACGACCACCTTCACGAATCGCAAACTTCAAACCTTTCTCCATCGCAATTGGTTGGATAAGTTTTACAGTAAGAGATGTATTATCACCAGGCATAACCATTTCAGTCCCAGCTGCTAATTCTACCTCACCAGTTACATCCGTAGTACGGAAATAGAACTGAGGGCGGTACTTCTGGAAGAATGGAGTATGACGTCCACCTTCTTCTTTGCTCAATACGTAAACTTCTCCTTTGAACTCAGTATGTGGAGTGATAGAACCTGGCTTACAAATTACCATACCACGACGGATTTGAGTTTTCTCAATACCACGAAGTAATAAACCTGCATTATCTCCAGCTTCTCCTTCATCCAATAACTTACGGAACATCTCAACACCAGTACAAGTTGATGTAAGTGGAGTTTCTACTAAACCAACAATTTCAACAGCCTCACCTACTTTGATACGGCCTCTCTCAATACGACCAGTGGCAACTGTACCACGACCTGTAATTGAGAATACATCTTCAACTGACATAAGGAAAGGAAGATCAACCGGACGTGGAGGAAGAGGAATATATGAATCCACTGCAGCCATTAATTCTTCAACTTGTGCAACTGCGTCAGCGTCACCTTCTAATGCTTTAATTGCAGAACCTTTAATGATTGGTGTATTATCACCATCAAAACCATAGAAAGTAAGAAGCTCACGGATCTCCATTTCTACTAATTCTAAAAGTTCAGGATCGTCAACCAAGTCAACTTTATTCATGAATACTACGATAGTAGGTACACCAACCTGACGAGCAAGCAGGATATGCTCTTTCGTTTGTGGCATAGGACCATCAGTAGCAGCAACTACAAGTATAGCACCATCCATCTGTGCAGCACCTGTAATCATATTTTTTACATAGTCAGCATGACCGGGACAGTCAACGTGGGCATAATGGCGATTTACTGTCTGATATTCTACGTGTGCAGTATTAATTGTGATACCTCTTTCTTTTTCTTCAGGAGCACCATCAATTTCATCATACTTTTTTGCAACGTTACCCATTCCTTTTGTTGAAAGAATAGAAGTAATAGCAGCAGTTAATGTTGTTTTACCGTGGTCAATGTGACCAATAGTACCAATGTTAACGTGGGGTTTCTCCCTTTTAAAGGTCTCTTTTGACATTGTTATCTGTTTTAAATTGTGTTTTACTAAAAATTGTTGTTTTTATTCTAATAGTCCGTTTCAATTAAATGAAACTTAAATCGAATATACTTTTGAGCCGTTAGTGAGAATCGAACTCACGACCTCTTCCCTACCAAGGAAGTGCTCTACCACTGAGCTACAACGGCTTTTTGAGTCATTGAAGTCAGTGTGTCAAACTAGTCAAATGGGCAAACCCTTAATTATTTGACTCATTTGACTAGAGTGACTCTTTTGAGCGGAAGACCGGGCTCGAACCGGCCACCTGAAGCTTGGAAGGCTACCGCTCTACCAAATGAGCTACTTCCGCTGGTAAAAATTTCAAAATACAAAGAACTCCCACCTTCGTTAAAACTACGGTGGATATTGTGGGCAGAGCTGGATTCGAACCAACGTACTCGTGAGAGAACAGATTTACAGTCTGTCGCCTTTAGCCACTCGGCCATCTGCCCTTGTTGCAAGAACTCTATTCCTACAACTTACTTTTTCGAAATAGAGTTCCGAAATACCTGAGCCGAAAACTGGAGTCGAACCAGCGACCTACTGATTACAAATCAGTTGCTCTACCAACTGAGCTATTTCGGCTTATTTTTACTCAATAAAGAACTACCCCCATTTTTGGGAAGGCAAAGGTAAGGGAATTTAATAATTGGAAAAATTTTGTAAAGTTTTTTTTTGCTTGTTTTCAGAGACTTGTGAATAAAACTCTGGAAAACTAATTGAGAAGAAGGATTTCTTAATGCAAAATCATCATTGAACAGATCAAAAAAACGAATCAAAAAAAAGGCCTTGCTTTCGCAAGGCCTTAAACTCATTATGCTACTTTTTTTTCTTTATTCTTTTTTATTTGAATTATCATTGAATCAAGAGCATCATCAAACGACTCTTCAAACGATTTAGAAGTTGATTTCAAAAAAAATTGTGTCCTGGAACATGTACTCTAATCTCTGCGATCTTATCTTTCAATGCATGAACTACATTATCAAGTTTTAAAAAAACATTTACACGGATAATGCGGTCATTGAAGTTGTTTAGCTTTTCAAGCTTTCGGTTTACAAATCCAATTAACTTACTGTCTGCATTAAAATGAACAGTTTGAATGTTTACGTTCATAATCGTCATGGTTTTAATCAGTGAAACAATAATTTAAAGAACTCTTCAGGTTTTCAATAGGCCTTATTCTTATTCATGTTCAAGTTAAGGAAAAACAAGCCTTTTCCCAAAATAAACCAATCAAGATTTTTATTGTGTTGCGAGTAAATATTATGATTTGGGATGCGCCTTTTTGTGGACGTTTTTTAATTTCTCAATGGTGTTATGTGTATAAACCTGAGTAGAGGCAAGGCTACTATGACCAAGCAGTTCTTTTACTGCATTAAGATCTGCCCCATTATTCATTAAATGTGTGGCAAATGTGTGCCGAAGTATGTGAGGGCTCTTTTTTTCTAAAGTGCTGGCTTCTGACAAATATTTGTTTACCAGTAAATAAGCATATTTAGGATATATCTTTTTCCCTTTTTCTGTAACCAGTAAAACATCATCTAATTTTTCAAATTCTTTTTTCTTTAACTGCTGATATTCTTTTATCATTTCAAGAATGCTTTTCCCTACAGGTATTACTCTTTCCTTGCTTCCTTTGCCCAATACTTTTATCTGTGACCTGCTAAAATCGACCTGATTCTCTTTTAACCCTATAAGTTCACTTAGCCGCATTCCGGTTGCATAAAAAATTAAAATCAGCATTTTCGCATTTAATGTCTTCCAGTCCTCATTCGTACTATTCAGTAACTCAATTAAATTTTTAGTCTCTGATTCTTTTACAAACACAGGCAATCTCTTCCCAACTTTCGGACTAATTAATTTACTCATTGGAGAAATCTCAATTGCTTCTATTTTAAGTTGGTATTTGAAAAATGATTTAAGGCAGGAAATTTTCCGATTTATTGATTTAGCGCCAAGCCCTTTACTCTTGAGAGATGCTAACCAATTACGAATAAAATTGTGACTTATGCTGTTCAGTTCGACGTCACCAAAATTGGCGTTTAAAAAATCGAAAAAATCTGAAAGATCAGTTTTATAAGATATGATTGTATTAGAAGAATACCTTTTTTCGAATTGAAGATATTCTATGAAGGAATCGTATGATTGGATTAACGATGCTGGCATATAAACATTAAAAATGGTAGAGTTTTTGCGACATCTACCCATAAAAAAAGACAGCTACAAAGTTATTAAACTTCACAGCTATCTTCGAATTATGTTACTACTAGTTAAGATTAGATTTCTATCTTACCGCTAGCTATATTCTGCTTGTAGATTGCTTTTAATACTTCACCACGACGTCTTACGGATGGTTTAGTAAAACTCTGACGATCTCTTAGTTGCAATAAAACTTTCGATTTTTCGAATTTTTTCTTGTACTTCTTTAACGCCTTATCAATGTTTTCGCAGTCTTTTGAATCAATTATTAGCATAATTTGTATACCTCCTTTGGTACTTTTTTTAGGATTGCAAAGATAGGAGTAAAATTGGAAAAAAGAAACTCGAAAAAGAATTCATTTACTTTGCTCCTATGTTTACAGGAATTATTGAGTCAAAAGGGATTATTAAACGAGTCGTTTCAGAAGGCCTGAACAAGACGTTTTGGATAGAATCCGGCATTTCTTCCCAATTAAAAGTGGACCAAAGCCTGAGCCACAGCGGGGTTTGCCTTACCGTAGAGACATTAAATGAAACCAGCCACCGTGTTACTGCCATTGACGAAACTTTACAAAAGACTAATTTATCTGGTTGGAAGGGAGGCACAATTGTAAATCTGGAAAGATGTCTTCAAATTGGTGGCCGACTTGATGGTCATATTGTACAAGGACATGTGGATTGTGTAGGCATTTGCAAAGGAGTAATAGAAAAAAAGGGGAGTTGGGTTCTGACATTCGAGTTTCCCAAAAAGTTTGCAGAGCTGGTGGTTGAAAAAGGATCTATTTGTTTAAATGGAATAAGTCTGACAGTTTTCAATATAAAAAAGAAAGCTTTTTCAGTAGCAATAGTTCCTTATACATACGAACACACAAATATTCAATTTCTTAAAGCTGGCGATACTGTAAATCTTGAATTTGATATGTTGGGTAAGTATTTATTACGCCAAATGAAGTTGAAGTAGCCGACAGACATATCACATGAAGAAAATCTTTACATACTTTATCATTGTATTAGTTACCTCAATTTCTTTCCTATTTGCACCAAAACCAACATCCAACAAAGGACCGGATAGTTTATGCCCGGTTAACTACATTCAGCTAAACAAGTATATGGGCTTTAGCATGAACTGCGATGCTATTGAGTATATGGGTGGATCCGTAGCACCTGGCTATTTATTCAATGATAAATATTCCCGTCAATCGAGGCCATTGTATCTTTTGTCCGGATCATTAATTGGTTATGCCATTTACTTTATAAGTTCACCTTTTCATAGTTCTATAAATAAGTGGGCTGGTTCTTGGTTTGACAATCAAATTCCTGAAGAACAAGTTTCATTATACCTATCTCATTATGCCGGACTAATTTTCTTAAACCTTTTGATTCTTGTTTTTTCGCTTTTATTTTTTGAAAAAATAATTAATCGTTTTACCGGTAGCTGGAAAAATGGCAATTGGTTTAAATACAGCCTGATGCTGCTTCTTATTTCCAATCATATTACTAAAACATTCTTCTGGATGCCGCATCAACAGATGTTCAATACGCTGCTCCCTTTACTTTGCATCTGGTTGTTTATAAAATATATTGCAGTTGATGTCATTAAAAACAACTCGCTATTAGTTTCTTATTTGGCACTCTGCTACTTTTTTATGGGAGCTTTTTGCTCTTATTACCTATTCTAGCCTTTTCAATTTTCTATAAAATAAAAATTATTGAAAAGAAAAAACTATCCAAAGTCTTGCAACCCGTTGTATTGAATTCACTAGTATTTATTTTACCATTACTATGCTGGATATTAACTTTAAAAATTGTAGGAGTTGATTTTTATAGTCATGAAACTGCATTTTTCAGAGAATTCATTTGGGTAGCAGATGCAATAAATGACCCGAATAGAAATCTTTTCTATGAATTATCTGCCAATTTCTCTGTTTACATCAAAACTACTGGGATTGTTATTTTTCCGATTGCTTTTCTAATTATATCATATTTCATATCACAAAAAAATAATAATGCCAATGACAAATTCCCTCATCGAGAAACTTTCATCCTCACAACAATTTTACTTTTCTTATTTTTCTTCTTTCTGGGATATTATACTGACAGATTAACGTATTCACTATGCCCTCTTTTTATAACTTATAGTGCTATTCTTTTAAATCGTCAGAAGCTAAGTAATCTAAAGAAGACAAGTATTATTATAATAATACTATCCTGGCATCTCTTTATTTTACTAAATGAGATGCCTCATTTTTCCGATAGATTTTATTATTAATTTGCCGACAGAAATGAAATTTCCTCGCAAAAGTTATTGTATATTAGCGACTGATTAACCCATTCAATGCAAGCTTCAGTTCAGCCAACAAAATTTTTTCCTGCTCTTGAAGGGCTTAGAGGTATTGCCATCATTGCGGTAATAATTTATCATAATTTTCCTTATGGCGACTCACTTTTTGGTTGGCTTGGTGTTGACTTGTTTTTTGTTCTATCCGGATTTTTAATTACCAGCATCCTTTTCAGGTCAGTAAATATTGATAAGCCTTCAGCTTATTTTAAAAAATTCTATATTAGAAGAGCACTTCGCATTTTCCCGTTGTACTATTTATTTTTGTTTGCCTTTTTGTTTTTATTACCGGCTCTTGGCATTTTTAATAATGAAGTAAGCGAATACCAGGAAGATAAATTCTGGTTTATTTTTTATGGGCAGAATTGGCTATTTACTAATAATTTTCCTGAAACGTCTCATTGTTTAAATCATTTCTGGTCCCTTGCAGTAGAAGAACAGTATTATATATTCTGGCCCATCATTATTATTTTACTTAAAAAACCGAGATACCTTCTCATCTTCTTGATTGGGTTTCTTCTCGTTTTATTTGGTTTCAGAAGCTATATCTGGAATGCCCACTATGAAGGTTTTAATTATACTAATTTCTACACTTTTACCAGATTCGACGGTATCTGTATCGGAAGTATCATAGCGATACTTTCAATTCAAAAAAAAGAATTCATATTACGTCACACCGCTTCGATCGTAACAGGTTTGGCAGCATTAAATTTTATTTTCTATTTTGCTAATACTTCCGGCAACCTTCCTTATCTGGCTTTTATTGGCTATACCACATTTGCTGCAATGTTCGGCATCCTTGTTTACGAACTTGCATATGGCAATGCCAACTGGCTAAAGAAAATTTTTAGTGGCAATATGCTGCGGTTTCTCGGTCGAATATCATATGGCCTTTATATGTTTCATTGGCCAGTTCATTATTTTTTAAGGAAACCGCTATTTATTTTTTTCAATGATTCATTACACCTACCCAAAGTATACAACCAAATTCTTATTGCATTTATCACTACTGCCATTTCAATCGTATTCAGTCTTATCAGTTATTATTTTTTTGAAATGAAGTTTTTACGGTTAAAAGAAAAGTTTCAGTAAAGGTTTTGTCTAACTATGAAATAAATTCTCTTATTTTGAATATGCTCATCAATACTCTATCAATATTAATCCCTTGCTACAACGAAAAAAAAGCGATTGGAGACATTTTACAGAAAGTGGTTGATGTAGATTGTGGACTTGAGAAAGAAATAATTATTGTAAACCGATTATTCTACGGATAATTCTAAAACTGTTATTGAGCAATTCATTCAAACACACATGAAGGCAAAAAAACAGGATGGAAGGATGGCTTCAGAGCCTTGTACGGCATCATAAAATATAATATCTTTTCAAGAAAATAACTTTGACCCCAACAGACAATACCGGAAATCAAGTTTTAAATGTGATTGCTGATGCAGACAAGTTTAATAACTGGATGTATCAATCCATAAAACCATTTGCGTATGGCTCCATTCTTGAAGTTGGAAGTGGTATTGGTAATATCTCGAAATATTTTATTCAGAACAATTACTCAATTACATTATCTGATGTTGACGAATTTTATCTTAACCATTTAAAAAAAGATTTTTTAAATAGCAGTAATGCAAAAGATTTTATTTCAATTGATTTGCAAAAAAAAAGATTTCCAAACTGAATATGAGAATTTAAAAGAAAGTTTCGACACTATTATAATGCTTAATGTACTTGAGCATCTTGAAAATGATGAATATGCGATTAAAATTGCAGATTTATGCTTAAAGACAATGGATCTTTCATTATTCTTGTTCCGGCTTACCGTTTTTCTATTCAAGCCATGGATAAAGAATTAAATCATTATCGTCCTTATACTTCAAGATCATTGAAAAGAAAAATAATTGCAGGAAATTTCACTATTAGAAAGTCTTTCTATTTTAATTTCTTAGGAATATTTGCATGGTGGTATGGAAAAATATTTAGAATTAAAGTGCCCTCTTCCGCAGAAATGAAACTTTTCAACAAACTGGTTCCTTTGGGAAAAGTTCTCGATAAAATTGTTTTTAAGAGCGCAGGTCTGTCAATAATCGTAGTTGCTAAAAAACTAGGTGCTAAATCTGAATAATGATTCAACTTATTTTTCATATTATTATCATCTCAGCACTATGTATGGTGTGGGGCTTGCCGACCTTACTAATTTTCAAAAAAACTAATTCTGAAAGCGGCTCAAATTTCTGGATGCGTTCGACTGCCGGGCTGTATTGTTTCCTTTACTTCTCAGGACTTATTACTCTTTCATTTATTACATCGGTTGCATGTTTATTTATTCCTTTAAAATTTACTTATTTTTTAGGTTTAACGTTAGGATTACTTCTTTTGCTTATCCCGAAAAGAAAAAGGACTCTTCAAATCTTAAAGCAATATTCTTTTAAATGGAAGTTTACTATTATAGAATCTGCCTTTGTTTTTATTTGCATCCTGATGTTCATTATAATTGGAACATTAAAACCAGTAAATGCAGATACCAATATTTATCATGTACAAATAATAAAATGGTTTAATGAATATGGGACAATTCCTGGCATTGCGAATTTATTTCCCAGGTATGGACTTGGTTCAAACTGGTTTAACCTAATCAGTATTTTCAAAATTCCTTTTTTTAGTAATAATAATTATACCTGGCTTAATACCACAACAGTTATCTGGTTCTTTGTATGGCTTGTTGGCAACTGGAAATTTCACCAAAAAAATACCAGTGCTTCTGTTTCCAGTAAAATATTAAGTCACCTATATCTACTGCTGATAGTTTTCTGCCTTTTTGAATGGGAATTATTCCGGGATGCTGCCAACTCCACAAACTACGACTTTATTGTAACTGCTTTAACAATTGTAATCGTACTATTTTTGATAGAAGAAATATTACTCCCTCCCATAACAAAAAAATTTTCTTTTCTATTTGCTATTACATGTATTTCACTTATTCCACTTAAACTATCTGGTGCTTTTGCCATTCTATTATTGCTATATTATTTATTCAGTTTCAAAAAAGTAAAATACTGGATATATTCTTTCATTGCCGGTTTAATAATTACAATACCATTCATAATAAAAAATTACATAATAACAGGTTATCCCTTTTTCCCTGCTTCTTTAAGCCTTCCTTCTCCTGAATGGCAAGTACCTATTGCAATGACAGATTATCTTCGTCAATACATTCATGTTACGAATAGATTTTATAATGCCTCAATTGATTATACGCAAATACCAGAACTGATGCACAAAAACTGGACTAGCATATGGTTTAGCGGAATTCTTATTCAACAAAAAATTATTGTACTTGGTGCACTCACATCAATATCAGTTATTTTATTTAAACCATCTTTTTTACATGACACTAAAAAGTTAAGGATACTTTTTTTTGCTTTTACTTTTAATGGCGGCTGGATGGTTCTTTTCTGCCCGTCTCCAAGATTTGGCTACGGTGTTTTATTAATCTTAGCCTTTTTCCCTGCTTGCTTATTTCTAGGACGATATATTTCCACAAGACTGCATCAACCTGTTATCATAGTTTCGATTGCCATTTCATGTTTTTACATTTACAAAAAATCAAGTCCAATTAGAAACAGTCCAGTCCACCTGCTTTATCCAATTGCAGTTGACAAACCTCCAGTAAAAAAGATTAATTTAGATGGCATTGATGTGTATCTACCGGAAATTATAAACAATGGCTGGATGAGAGATTGCTATGATACAGAAGTTCCATGTATTTATCAAGAAAATATTTATCTACATCCAAGAGGAACATCGATAAAAGATGGATTTAAAATGACAGGTCAACCGGACAGCCTTTTTGTAAGAAAATATATTTATTGATATTATGAAAAAAATATTATCATTTCTATATCAATACCCATTTTTCTTATTCTTGCTTTTTTTAGTTGTTGCATATCTGCCAGTACTACTACCCTATTTTCATTTAAAAAATGACCTGATCTCTCAAAATCTTCCAACGAGATTCGTATTTAGTGAAGGGCTTTACTCTCGATTTGAACCTTTCTGGAATCCGTATTTACTTTATGGCTCGCCACAATATGGGGATATGAATAATGGCTTTTGGAATCCAGTACAATGGTTTATCGGCTCAACATTTGGTTATAACATATATACCATCACATTTGAAGAGCTATTCTATATTTTAATTGGTGGATGGGGAATTTATAAAGTAGCCAAGGAATTTTTTAGCAAAGATGTTGCTATTATGACTGGCCTTACTATATATGTGTTGCGGCTACCTTACCGGACATCTTCAATATTTATGTTGGATTACTGGAACAGGATATTTTCCGTTTGTTCTTCTCTATTTTATTCGGATAAACAAAAACCCAGTAATTAGAAATTTCCTTTTGGGCGGAATAAGTGTTTTTCTTTTTGTTGCATCCACACATCCGGGCTTGATTATCGGAGCAGCTTATTTCTTTGCCTTTGCATTATTTGTAATTTATTTTAATAGAAAAGAAATATTGAAAGAGCTATATCATCGAAATTTCTGGCTTATTAACTTCAGCTTTATACTTATCAGCAGTATTCTTTCAATTGTTGTGATTTATAGTAATATAGAAGTTTTAAACTATATCTCCAGAGGGTCAAAAGTTTCATTGAATGAAACTTTAATGACTCCAACTTCACTACAATCCTATTTATCGATTTTCCTTCCACTACCAGTACATAAAACAAATTTCTTTCAAACTGATATTGCCATGCGGAATGTATATATCGGCATTGCACATCTTTTAGGTTTGGTATATATAGCTAAGATTTCATCAAAAAAAACAATTCTAACATTTGGTTTACCACTATTGTTTTTCATTTTATTATCAGCTGGCAGCTACTTCAAAATTTTTGCCTGGAAATTTTTGCCCTTTCTTGGTTTTGTACGGCTAAATGGTGAGTTCACCTATTTCGTTGTCCTTTTATTTCTACTCTATGGAAGTGCAGGGATTCATTTATTATTAAAAAAGAAAATAAGTTGGTCATCAACAGCATCTTTCCATTTGCTTTTATTCACATTCGCAACCTCAGTATTATCAATAGTACTTCTATTTATAACAAAGTCGTCTATTGTGTTTGCAAATAATTCAAATTATTCTTCTTTAAAAGACATAATAAAGTCACTTATTGACAATACAAGTATTTGGGACTTATTACTGGTTCAGTCAATAATACAAATAGCAACAATTTGGTTCTTTAGAAAATTTCTTAACAAGAAATCGTTTGTAGGATTTATTCTTTGTCTGAATTTTATAGTTATTACATGGCTTACACTCCCGTTTACAGGCCTGGGAATGATGTCAAAAAAAGAGGTACAAGCAATTATTGATAAATTTCCAAAAGGCATTCAACCTCAACCATTGGTTTCAATAAATAATGCTGACTATATAACTCCTCCGGATGAATCGCAGTTTCTATTGATTGCATCTTATAGTAAAAAAATAGGCAGTACGATGCCTGATCAATATCCTGTACAATTAAGAACTAATGATGCTTTTATTGATGATAAAAATTTGTATGGTTTTATCAAAAACCAATCTTATATTTTTCTTAGTGATGATACAACCGTTAACACAAGAACCAACTTTGGCTCCAGTAATATACAAGTTCAACAATCGGGACCAGGATTGATTAAATGCAAGGTTATAAATAATGATTTTCAATGGCTGACATTACTCCAGAATAATTACAAATATTGGGAAGTAAAAATAGATGGTAAATTAGTACCACATTATACAGGTTTCAAAACTTTTATTTCACTGCCGATAGAAAAGGGACAGCATGAAGTTGAGTTTCGTTTCAATGCCAATCCAATAAAAAGGCTTGCTTGGATAAATCTCTTTCTTTTGTTAGCTGCAATTCCTTTTGCCATTTATCCGAGAACAGGAAGGAGAAAATTATTTAAATAGATTTTCCTTTCAGTGCTGTAACAATTGCCTGATCCATCATTCTTTCTGCATAAGGCCTTGAGATTTCATTAAGATTCTCAATGGCTGCGTGAATCTGATCTTTTGTCCCTTTTTCCATCATAGTCTGTAATTCAGCAATAGCTTTTTCAGTTTTATCCTTTTCTTCTTTACTAAGTAACTCACTATTCTTTTGCATAAATTTCTGCGTAGTATCTACTATCTGCGTCGCTTCGGTTTGTGCTTCTACCAAAGCCCTTATTTGTATATCATCTTTTGCATTTGTAACAGAATCAAAAAGCATTTTTTCAACTTCCTCATCTGTCAAACCATATTGAGGTTTTACTTCTATTGATTGCTCAACACCGCTTCTTAATTCCTTTGCTTTTACCAATAAAATTCCGTCAGCATTTACTAGAAAACTAACTTCTACTTTAGGCATTCCCGCCGGCATTCCTGGAATACCAGTAAGGTTTAATTCAGCAAGTTTTCGATTATCCTTTACTAAATCTCTCTCTCCTTGATATACTGAAATCCGTATTCCGCTTTGTGCATCTTTCTGCGTAGTATATTGTCTTGAAGCCTTGGAAGGAATTTTAGAATTTCTAGGGATAAGCATATCCATCAAACCACCCATCGTTTCTATTCCCAATGAAAGCGGAGTAATATCTAACAACAACAAATCTTTATTATTGCCTGCGAGTATGTCGGCCTGTACAGCTGCACCTAATGCAACTACTTCGTCAGGGTTTAATGAATCATGAACTGGTTTACCAAAATAATCGGCTACCAATTTTTTAACAGACGGAACTCTTGTAGAGCCTCCAACCATTATTACTTCATCAATATCCTTAATAGATAGTTCTGCATCTTTTAAGGCATTGTTACAACAATTAATCGTTTTCTCAATAAATGGTAGAATAAGTTTTTCAAAATCCATTTTGGATAATTCTACTTCATATGAAGCAACTCTCCCTTTAAATAATTCGTTAGTACTTAAATTTATTTTAGCTTTCTCAGCTAACAATCGTAATTCTTGTAACAATTTTTTATCAGACTGAAGAACTTCGTTTGCTATTCCCCGCTTCTCAGTCCAGTAGTTTACGATAGCTCTATCAAAATCATCACCACCTAAATAAGTATCACCATTTGTAGAAAGCACTTCGAAAATACCGCCAGCTATACGCAAAATCGAAACATCGAATGTGCCGCCGCCAAGATCATAAACAGCTATCGTTTTAGTTTCATCTTTATTTAACCCAATACCATAAGCAAGGCTTGCGGCGGTTGGCTCATTCACTATCCTCAGAACATCAAGCCCTGCAAGTTTTCCTGCATCCCTTGTAGCTTGTCGTTGTGCATCATTAAAATAAGCAGGTACTGTTATCACAGCTTTTTTAACCGGAGTTTTTAAAATATGTTCGGCTCTCTTTTTAATTCTTTTAAAATGTAAGAAGATAATTCAATTGGCGAATAGAACTTGTCTCCTAGCTGCACTTTTACCAAACTGTCTGTATTATCGTCGATTACTTTGTAAGTGTAAAAACCAGTATAGTCTTTTACATCATTGTGAGACTTACCCATCAGCCTTTTAACCGAAAAGATTGTATTCTCTGGCTCTTCAATTAATTTAGTTTTCGCTGTATCACCAACAGATACTGTGCCCCCATCTCCAAAATGAATAACAGATGGAACTAATGCTACACCGTCGAATTCCTTTAATACAGAAGGCTTTTTACTATCAGGATGAATCACAGCAACTAAACTATTAGTAGTGCCTAGATCAATTCCTACAATCATTTCCTGCTGTTGTAAACTTCCCGTTGCAATATTTATACTGATTTTTGCCATGCTTATTATTATTCCTGAGTTTGCAAAAATAACAATTCATATCTGTGAGTTGTTACGAATAAAGAAAAGGACTGCAAATGCAGTCCTTTTCTTACAAATTTTAGAAGAATTAAGATTATCGCATCAAATACATTTTACCATAACCTTTATTAAAATATTGATCCGTTTTATCTCCATCAGCCTTGTATTTATCAAGTGCTTTACCATTTAAGTTTGTTACCACTCTGTATAAATAAATACCATTCGCCAGTTTCTGACCATACTGATCTGTCCCATCCCACTTGAAATCGGTAATATTTCGACCAATATGCAATGAACCCAACTCATCTTTTGTAATCTCTCTTACGATTTTTCCAGTAATGGTCATTATCTCAATCTTGATATTCTGTGGCACTTCATTACCCGTAATAGTAAATACAAAAGCAGTTGATGTTGTGAATGGATTTGGATAATTAAGCATATTTGATATCATCGGCTTATTAATTACCGAGAAAATTACTCTATACTCTATATCGCCTGCTTTATTATTACTTCTATCCTTGCCTGTAACAATAAGCTCATAGTCTCCATCCTCAGCAAAATATGGTTTGAAATTAAGGGTTGCCGTGTTATCTGGATTTGGAGCCTGACCTGCCGGAGTAAACTGCAGCGTATCATTGCTGAAATAATATCTTCTCAAACTACCATTCGGAAACCTCACTTGTAAAGTAAGCAATGAAGTATCATCGAGTATCATCCATTTAGCTTCATCTTTTAATTTGACAATTATGTCTGGCTTAGAAGAAACGATATCTCTGTTCAGAATATGAACTCCGTCAAAAGTAACATCGAGTAAAGGATTCAGACTATCTGGTTTTACATACACATTTCTAAATGCAAAATTATTAAAGTGATACTGTTCAGGTTGGTCATCATCAGGATTTGCTTCAATGTAAACAGTATTTTTCCCAGGGAAATTAGTCGTTTTTATTAACGCAGATAAATGAATTGTATCTGTTGCTGTACCAAATATAGTTATTGGTCTTTTCTTCGAAACAGGAATAATGTTTGCAACATTATTTTTATCAGTAACAACCAGTTTTACCTTAACACTATCAAACGGTATGTGACTAACATTTTTAAACGCCACTTTAAAATCTATTGGCTCACCAACATCTACTGAATCCTTTTGTTGTAAGAAGATATTTGGAGCAATGGCGCCTTCCGGTACAGGGTCAAAAACTATTCTCCAGTATTTCAACTGATACGGAGTAAAATTAATTTTATCCTTTACATACAATTTCAATTTTAAAAATGGATAATCAACAGCACTAACACTTGAAATATCAAATGAACCCAAATCAGGATCCAGGTTGGTCATCAATGTTGTTTCTTGACCTGCCAGATTTACCCCTATCAGATTTAATCTTGCAGAATCTGCGCCTGGCAAATCAGGTAATGCTGAACCATTAATCTTAATAGTATGCCATTGTTTGGACATACCATAAAGTGGTGATTCTATATATCCTAAAGTATCAGAAGTCTTAATATTTGAAGTAAGAGAAAGTTTGTCATAAATACTTTCAGCCATTACATATCCAGGCGTTAAGCTCCCCGCTCCATTTTTCTTATAGATGAAAATCCATGTTCTTGGCCTATTAAAACTATCTATAGTTTCAAATCCCTGATTTTTGAAAATATGATAAAGCGAATTACCTGAACCATAAATTGTAGTATCGCTTCTCCAAGCATCTGCAAATGCTGGTGGTATTGGTGTCGATGAAGGTAAATTAGCTCTAGCAACTACAATATAACCGTCGGGTACAATATTATTTAGGAAGTCCATTATTTTACCCCTACGAGTAGCATCGAGATAAGAAAACTCAAAGTTATATTGCTTTCTTTCGCAAGTCTGTGGTAAAGATCCATATAACCCATTCCCTGTACCCAGATCAAAAACATTAGGCATTGGAATCATCGAGTTGGGGTTAAATACATTGAATATTATAGCATTAAAATTGCAACCGCCACCTATATACTGACTACCATTAACTGCAACTGTAAATTCAGCCTGTTGAGTTCCGCCTTCGGGATAAATCGCATTTCTTGCAAAAATATTCTGATACGCCGAATCAAATGCCCATTTATTATCCGTTTGTAATCGCATTTGATTAGTTGTAGACTCCAGATGCTGATAATAATGTGATTGACCAAATCCATCTGCATGATTTGCTAAATAGGTAAATGACGCATAATTCCAATTCGGTGATCCGCTTGCAGGAACTAATGCAGTTCTCCAGTAATAAACAGTACTATCAGTAAAAGTAACTCCGGGATCAAATTCGATAACGCCACCTTTTGACGATACTGTTCTCTCAGCCTTTAATGGGGAATTGAAAAGTTTTGTGGTATCAATTTCAAGTTTGTACTGTTTAACAGTTGCAAAAGCATCAGCAGTAGACGCCTGAAACTTAATCCCCTGTCTGTTTATAATTTCATAATTGTATGGATATACAGGCCTTAGTTCATCTTCAAAAATGAAAACATCTTTGGTAACACAATTATTTGATTCGTACAATTCATCAACCTCATTATCTGCATCAATACAAATAGATATTTTATTCAAACCTTTGTCTCTTGTTGCTACAATTGGCACTTGAAAACTTATTGAATCAGCATAACGAATGCCGGGTATTGTATCTCGTCTTATTACTTCTGTTACAAGATTTGGATACGTACGTTTAACTTCAATAACAATATTTTTATTAACTGACTTTGAAAGGTTCAGAAACTTAGCATCCACCTTAAAGAAAGTTTCAGCCACTGAAATGAATGAAGGGTTGATTTTCACCAATTGATCTTCAATTGCGTAATCAGGTTTATCTTTCAGCACATCCATTTTTAAAGCAGGGTCGCCATGCAATGTAGATTGCTCACAATGGAATCGGGCATAAAAATCATTCTGTGTCGTTAGATTATATGTTCTCGTTATGGCATCAATCATCGTTTCGCCAAAAGTTTTGCCATAGCTGGTGGTTGACATTGCTTCCATTAAGCTGCTATTATAAATATCCAAGTAATGCACTATTCCCAAAGATGTGCTAGCTATAGTAGCAATACCGCCTCTATGATTCGCTAATACATACTTCTCCGAAATTGTTTCCTTTGAAGATAATCTTGCCAATGAATAATTAAAGAAATTTCCTGCATTACAACCCAATAAAATAAACAAAGGATATTTACCTTGATTGTTATAAGCGTCAGGATTATCTAGATTAAATTCCAATGTAGATGCAGAAGAGTGACCGAAATAAGTTAACATACCAAGTCCTTCTTCAAAGAGTCCATAAATTCTTTGTGCATTAGCCTGCTCCACAGGTGCTGTCGTTAGCTTACTAAATGTTGATACATTTGCACCATATGCAGTATCCCTGATAATATCCCTGAATCTATTCATTGATGCAGATAAAATGTCGCCCAATGCTCCATCATTTGCTCCAATTACATGCATTGTGTTTTTTGTCCATGCCTTGTCACTGATTAAAGGAGATGAAAATGCTTGTTGCTGTTCGTATTGCTTTACCTTTTCAAGATAAACAGCAACTTCATCGCCATTAATTACAGACAATCTTCCGATTGGAATTCTTGGTATTTCATCAAGCCCCGGATCTGCAGCCAATAAATTGTCTGAAGCAGGATAACCGAAAGTGGGAACAAAAGACATTTTCGAAAGGTTTGGATCTGCTTCATAATACCTGTTATGTATATAATTCATACCTCGCCCAACTAAAAACACATTCTTTATTGTATTTGTATACGTTGCTCTTGCCCAACGAAGGAAGTTTCGTACCGAAAAAGGATGTTGTTTTATTCCAAATGCAAATTGATCTGTAAGCTGGTCAATCATATAAATTTTTGCATTATGACTTCCACCTACTGCCGAACTACGGTAAGCTCTATAATCTTCAACTGGTGTGGTACTACCAGTGCCATTCATTATTGCTGAATGTGAAATAATTAAATAGTTTCCTTGATTTGCAGCAAGCCCATAATTCACAAAACTTCTTGTTTGTAATGCAGCTACAGCAATTGGGTATGAAACAACTTGAGTTACAAGTAATAACTTTCTTGCAACAGCAGAAGGCTCCAGTAAAACTTTTACTAAAGAGGGATTACTTATATCTGCGACGTATCTTTTTCCATTAGTAAGATCATATAAAACAGGGTTGACAGAACTATGATTAAACCCTGCTATTTCAAGATAATTTCCGGCAGGATTAGAAGGGAGCTCAAACAAAAAATTATTTGCCCCGCCAAAATTAAATTGACGGGCATAGGTAATTTCTGATTTTGCAACTACCATTCTGTCAGGTGAGGTTACACATATATTTTTCACTCCAAGAATCGCTGTTCCACTGGCTAAATCAGATTGTGTTAAATTGATTGTTGCCTTTATGTAATCAAAGAAATCTAATGTTTGCGTTGATTTCAGAATAGAGTTAATTGTAACTTCAAATTGCCTTGGATTTAGCGCATTTCCAGCAGCATTAATCTTTAATATTGGATCAGGTGAACCGGGTCCGGAGTAAGGATTCAATCCCGAAAAAGTATAAGCAAGATTCACATTCGTACCGATATTACCAGATGTAAACCCTTCTCCTTTATCATAAGCGGAAGAATACACATATTCGCCCACAACATTTGCAAACCCCAGATTCCATGCATCTTTATAATATTTTCCTTCTGTATGGATGAAATAAGGTTCCGGCGTTAATGCAGATGGTAAATTATTTGTAGTTGGTGTTAACCTAAAATTATTTCCAGCTGGATTTATAGTTAGAAAAAATGCGGCTGTATCTGTTTCCATGCTCCACTTATCGTTCAACTGGTAATCTGCCTCTCTATAAAGTTCATAGTCCGGCTTACCATCATTCATTTCTCCCCAAAACTCAATAAAGTCTCCTGAGGTAAACACTCCTGTTTGAAGAGTTGTGTATAACGGAATCTGCTTGCCGTTTCTCCACAGCTGAAATTGCTCAGCCGGAACGCTACCGAGACCCACTGATGATAATAAAGGTTGATTGATACGATACAAACCAGTAGCACCTACTTTGAACTTATAATAAGTTTTATTATAGTCTATCCATTCATTATTATAATTCTGAGCAAGTCCTTTAAAACCTACAAAAAGTAATGATAGAAGTAAAAATTTTTTCATTGAATAAAAGTTTAAACAAATACGGATTATTCGCCTTTTTCTTTTTTACTATTTACCAGATTTAATCGCAAAGAAAAAACATGGGTAAATAGAGGGTTCGACTGATTGGCAAGATTTGTAAATGCATAATCAATCGTTACATTTTGAATTTTAAACCCAGCACCAGCACTTGGTTGATATATCCATACCTTTTTTTGATTCAGCGTATCACCATCAGCTAATGCCTTTTGAAAATTATTTATTCCTCCTCTTAAGAAGAACACATTATTAATATTTAGCTCTAATCCCATTTTAGGATCAGCACTAACAGGATTTCCACTGATTAATGTATTTCTTTGACCGTCAAATGTTACGTCCAAGTTTGCTTCTGCTAATAAGCTTGCTTTTTTCCCTAATTTGAAATCTCTTGAAATACCTAATACAAGACGAGGAGCTGTTAACTCGGTAGACTTCACAGGAATTTCATTATTTGTTAGATATAAAACTTCTTTCTCTCTTTCGGTGAAAGTGAATGACCATGCATTGAAGGTGCTGGTAATATCTCTTGCTGCAATACCAAATTTCCATTTATTCTGAAATATTTGTATCCCGGCATCTAAACCAAAACCCCATGCTTTTGCAAATTTGCCTACACTTCGGTGAATCACTTTTGCATTTAGCCCGAAATGAACATTCTTCTTTTCACTCTCTTTTAATTTCTGTGCAAATGAAAATATAAATGCATAGTCGGCAGATGAAAAAGCCTGAATATTATTATAATTAAAGGCCGTCTGGCTCTACAAGAAACAACGTATTCATTATATCATCAACAGCAAACCGAAGTGCTGTAATGCCAATTGTTCTTTTATTATTTGAAGTTGGTAATGCTACGCCTACATAATCATATTTGCCAATACCGGCAAAATACTCAGCATGCATCAGATTAATTTGTGGATGATCTTTTACTCCAACAAGACCTGCAGGGTTCCAATAGCCAGCAGTTCCATCATTAACAGATGCAACTTGTGCACTACCCATGGCTAAACCTCTGGCGCCTGCACCAATGTTTAAAAATTCGTTGGAATACTTTCTGAATTGTGCATTAGCCGTAACAGATAGCACAATTGTCAAGATGGACAATAAGAGTGTGGATGGTTTCATTCGGACAATTTTCGATAAGCGTTTGATTAAGGTATGCTTTCATACGTACGGGCTGCCTGTAAAATTAGACTTTAGAACTGTAAAATCATAACAATACAAGACAAAAAGGGTAATGACTGAAAACGAACTGCTTAGAAAAATATTGCCCCAGATGTACTTCATGGTTAATCTGCCTTACTTTTGTTGCAAATCACTGACTTAGACATGAATTTAATAGAGGAATTACGATGGAGAGGCCTTATTCAGGATATAATGCCCGGCACTGAAGAACAGTTGAATAAAGAAATGACTTCTGCTTATATTGGGTTTGACCCAACGGCAGACAGCCTGCATATCGGCAGCCTGGTTCCTATTTTACTATTAGTTCATCTTCAAAAAGCTGGTCATAAGCCTTATGCATTGGTTGGCGGAGCTACTGGTATGGTTGGCGATCCAAGTGGAAAAAGCGAAGAACGAAACCTTTTGAGTGAAGAAGTTTTGCAAAAAAACCAGGAAGGCGTAAAGAAACAGTTGATGCAATACCTTGACTTTAATCCCAAATTGAAGAATGCGGCAGAGATGGTGAATAACTATGACTGGTTCAAAGACTTTACCTTTCTCGATTTTATCCGTGATGTAGGAAAACATATCACTGTGAATTACATGATGAGTAAAGACAGTGTGAAGAAAAGACTCGAAGGTGAAACGGGAATGAGTTTTACAGAGTTCACTTATCAATTGGTACAGGGCTATGATTATTACTGGTTAAATAAAAATAAAAATTGCAAACTACAAATGGGCGGTAGTGATCAGTGGGGAAATATTGTAACTGGAACAGAACTTATCAGAAGAAAATCCGGCGCTGAGGCATTTGCTTTTACTTGCCCATTAATTACAAAAGCAGATGGAGGCAAGTTTGGCAAAACAGAAACTGGAAATGTGTGGCTTGACCCAATCAGAACTACACCTTATCAGTTCTATCAATTCTGGCTGAATGCAAGTGATGCTGATGGAGAAAAATGGATTAAAATTTTTACCTTCTTAAATCAATCAGAAATAAATTCAATTCTTACTGAACATAAAGAGGATGCAGGCAAAAGAATATTGCAAAAAAGATTAGCTGAGGAAGTTACAAAGTTTGTACATGGTGAAGCTGCATTATTAGAAGCTATTACCACTACTGAAAAATTATTTGCCAATCAATCAGCATCTGCCGAAAGCCTTTCTGTTGAAGATTTAGAAAGCATGGAAGGTGTTATCAAAATTAATTACCCAAAAGAAAAAATTGAAGCTGGAATTGACGTTGTTTCATTTCTAGCAGAAACAGCTATTTTCCCAAGTAAAGGCGAAGCAAGAAAAACTGTTCAGGGTGGTGGTGTAAGTATCAACAGAAAAAGTGGAAGGAATTGATTCGAAAATTGAAACAGCACTGTTGCTACACAATCAATACTTACTAGTGCAAAAAGGGAAAAAGAATTATTATCTGGTAAAAATCATCTGATTTTATTCATGTGAAGAAAGTTTATTTCATCAGCGGACTTGGAGCAGATAAAAGAGCTTTCTCATTTCTTGATCTATCATTTTGCGAACCTGTATTTATTGAATGGATAAAACCATTGCATAAAGAATCTCTTCAGCAATATGCTTTACGATTGAAGGAACAAATTAAAGAAGCTTCACCTACAATCGTTGGTATGTCGTTCGGAGGAATGCTTGCGACAGAAATTGCAAAATTAGATGCTACAGCAAAAATTATTATTATCTCCAGCAACAAAACTAAAAATGAGTTCCCAAAAATGCTCTTAATAGGCAAATACATCCCACTCTATAAAGTGATACCTTCAACTCTATTAAAAAAAGCTGGTGTTTTCCGTAAAATGTTTTTTGGACCTACAGGAAAAAAGCAAAAAGAAATATTTCATCAAATTCTAAACGACACTGATACAAATTTTAATAAATGGGCAATTTATTCAATCCTTCACTGGGAAAACAAAATTGTACCTAATAACATAATACATATTCACGGAACTTCAGACACTCTACTTCCTTACCGTCTGGTTAAAGCTGATTATACTATTAATAAAGGAACACACCTAATGGTTATGAATAATCCAGAAGAAGTTTCCAGTTTGCTAAAGAAATTGATTAAGTGAACCTGTATTTATCCACAATGGTAACCCTTACTATAATTTTCGGTTATCTTAGAAAAATCTATTCGAAAATACCGGTCTTCTGATTATAGCGGAGTTTACTCTCAAAGCTTTATTTTCAAATCACTCTAAAATAGCAGTATGAAAAAGTCAGCAATTTATTCCCGTTTTCGCCCAATCATTATCTTAATTTTCCTAGTTATTCCAGTGCTTGTACTTATTTCTTTCTCTGTAAAGAATAAATCTGAAACAACACCTCCTTTTTTAACTTCTGTAGATAAGGTTGTAGAAGAGCAAATGGCCAAACAGGAAATTTATGGTTGTGCTGTGGGTGTTGTAGAAAATGGGAAAATAGTACATGTGAAAGCCTACGGACATCATGACAGGCTGAGAACAAAACCAATAACTGTAAATACAATATTCCGTTGGGCTTCTATTTCAAAACCTGTAACAGCGGTTGCTGCTTTTAAAGCCATTGAAACAAATAAACTTGCCTTAACAGATAAAGTAACCAAGCATGTTTCCTATTGGCCAAATACTGGCAACAAAAAGGATATTACAGTAGCGCATATGCTTAATAACCGCAGCGGTGTAAATCAATACACCAATGTTAAAGAAAGCAACTATAAATCCAAGAACAATTTTAATGCTAAAGAATGTGTTGATGTGTTTTCAGCAGCAGCTTTAGATTTTAATCCCGGCTCACAATATAAATACACCACATTTGGATTTAACCTGTTAGGTGCAACCGTAGAAGAAGCCACTAACATCCCTTACGAAAAGTATGTAAAAGATAATATTGCCGACAAAGCAGGTATGACGAGTTTTACTGCATACCCATCTGATCCAGGTGGCTTTAATAAAGATTGCAACGCAAATATTGCAACTAAAACTGAAGGAAGTGTGGAGTGGAAACTTCCAGGCGGTGGATGGGGATCAAACATTAATGATCTTGCAAAATTTATGCAAGGACTGATTAATGGTACTTTCTTAGATAACACCGCAGCTCTTTGGCAGTCTGTTCCTAACAATAATAATTATGCTTTCGGAATGATGCGCAGCTCTTTGAACAGCGAATTTTATGCCTGGCACAATGGAGCACATGATGACCTACGATCGTACATGGGATTTTTTCCGGGATCAAAGTTTGGAGTGGTGGTAATGATTAATGCAGACGATTATGTAAGCGAAGGAAGGCTGGCTAAAAAAATACAGGCTGTATTTGGTAAAGACTGGGGCATTGATGATCTAGCTGTTAACTACTGTGGCACAAATTTAAAATGCGGAGATAATACGATTGGTGTGGAGAAAAACGAATAAAGCTGATGAAACAATTGTAAGAAGAGGTTATTCTACAGATGAGTTTAATGCAGAGTGGAAATGGTTGTTGGATAAGGGTTACTATTGCGCCGACATTAATACATATACAAAAGGAAGTTCAAGAAAATGGGACGGAATCTTTAAGAAGACAAACAAAAAATCTGGGATGTACAGAAATTATGATCAGGATGGCTTTAATGCCAAGTGGAAAGAAATGTCCGATGCAGGTTATCGACTTATTGATATAGAAACTTACATGGATGGCAGCACAAGAAAATGGGCCGGACTCTTTCTTGAAATGGGCGGCGGCCATGCACTACACAGAAACTTAAGCCAGCAGCAAATGCATGACAAGTGGGAGGAGTATGGCAAAAAAGGATTGAAACTTATAGACATTGAAACATATGGCAACAATCTATGGGCTGGTGTTTGGATTGCAGGAGATGATGTAGCCATGTATAGAAATTATGAAACCACAGCATTTAGAGATAAAAGAAGAGAGCTAAACGATAAAGGCTGGAGGTTAATTGATGTAGATACTTACATGAGTGGCAGCACCAGAAAATGGTCTGGACTATGGGAAAAATCATCCGTTGCAGAGAATTATATCTATGGCTATGATTTTTGTGAATGGCTCACAAACTATCATGACAAATATGATGACAGCGGATATGAACTAATTGATCTTGAAACTTATTAGCGATTATTTAAGTCCTTTCACTGCCTTCCACATCAAATCAGCAACAAACTGATTACCTTTTGTATTCAGGTGAACTTTGTCGTAGGTAAGAATATTTTTTTCTTCGTTGTTGGGGTTGTTTGTTTTGTAGTAGTTGCCAAACTCTTTTCGCAGATCAACAAGTGGCAAATCATTCTTCTTTGCAATATCACGGATGATGTTGCAATACTTGTTCAGATCACCATCAAGGGTTACTCATATCGGTCTTCTCTCCTACTACTGCCGGAGTAACAAGAACAGCTTTAATATTTCTGTCTTTTAATTTCTTCAAAATTGCCAGGTAGAATTTTTCAAATTTATCCGCATCTGTTCCTGTACCCAGTAAAGTTTTATGCCACACATCATTTACACCAACCCATATAAAAACAACATCTGGATTTTTGCTCAGCACATCATCTTCTAGTCTTAAATACAGATCGTACACTTTATTAGCACTAATGCCAGAACCGATGAAATCGTATTGGTCGCTTTTATTTTCAGCCTTACATTTATCTTCCAATTCAAGAATATATCCTCTGTATGGTTTTTCTTTAACAGCCAACTCAGTTATAGAATCACCAAAGAAAATGACTTTGGTTTTCTTTTGCGGAGCAAAAGCACAAGAAAGAAATAAGATTGTAGTAATGAACAGGAGCTTCTTCATAATCGTAAATTAATTTTAAAAAGTAGAACTTTTAGCAGATGCTGATTAATTGCGGAAGGTTGCCGGTGTAAAAACCCAATTGACAAATTAACTAATTAACTAATTAACATATCACTCCACATCCACCTGCTTAGGAATTACCGAACCTTCTCTTGCTTCAGGTAAAAATTTCCTTTCATTTATCAGATAACCATTTCCTTTCTCACAAAAATGCACTTTCAGATTTTCAAGGCTGATTGGATTGCCATCAGGAATATCTGCAATATTAGAATGAAGGATTTCATGCCCGTCAACAATAACTACCAAACCACTACCGATACCTTCCATTTTATTTCCTTCAGTGATGAGCATTCCTGTATCTTCTCCCAAGCCAATTCCTATACAACCAGGATTTGCGGCAACGGCCTGTGCTAATCTTCCAAACCTTCCTCTTTTCTCAAAATGCGAATCAATGATAACATTATTCAAAAATCCAAGACCAGTTGTAATTTTTACTTCGCCTTTCAAATGTGCCCTTGCCGCATTGCCTTCGTAAATCATGGTATTGCTCATCGCCATTGCACCGGCAGATGTTCCTGCAATTACAAAATTTTCTTCCTTATATCTTTTCTTAAGAATAGAAAGAAACTCCGTGCCGCCATCTGTTGCACTCAGCCGCAATTGATTTCCGCCGCTAAACATTACAGCATCGCAATGACGAATACGATCTATAAATTCATTATTCATCGCATCCTGTCTTGTGCGGATATGCAAAAGTCCAATATTAGTACATCCAATCTTTCCAAAAGCATCGAGGTAATTCTCTCCCACTTCATACGGAATCATCGAAGCAGTAGTAATCACTTCAATTCTTGCATTTACGCCACCGGCTTCTTCCACCACACGGCGAAGAATACCTAGCTCAAAAAAATTAAGATTATTGCTTTGGAAGCCGTCCACTTCCAATGTCGTTCCTTTATGTTCGGCTCCGCCGATTGCAATTAGTTTTCCCTTAGGACTACTCATTCAAGAGGGTTTGATAAAGAACAAATGTAATAGAAAAATAACTTACAGGTTATTAGGAACAAGTGCAGTTGTGGATATGTGGAAAATATGGTTCCCAGCAGCAGTTCCCTGAGCATCGTCCCTTGCGTCGCACACTTGTACTGTAATTCTATTCAGCATTTTATAACTCACTCCCTGTCCCGTAGGGACATTTTATTAGTAACATTATAAACGAAAACAGACGTAACGTTCCATAGGAACGATTTGTGCAACCCAATTTCAAACAAGCCAATGCGTTCATCTGAACGCTAATCACTGTTTATATTTTTTACCAGAAAGTGTTCCGCTGGAACAATTTTTCTCTATCCTTTGTAAATGTTACTTTAATTTTGCTTGGTACATCCTAAATTTAGGTGGTATCATCAATTTTATGGCAACTCGAATTAAAACAATATTTACAATTTTAATTCTATCTATTACGACAAGTTATGGACAGAGTTTTGAACCATTAGATTTAGCAAAAAAAATATTTGGTAACGATTCATTTCCTAACATTGGAAACTATATAACAGACGAATACGAAGGACGGCCTAATGGACAAGATATACAAAAAGGCTCAACAACTAAATTTGAGCTGCTTGGACAAACAGACAAAATTGCAGTTGTTGGTATGACACTATGATTTTGAATTAGGCAAAAATCTTACTCTAGTTGGATGAAAACTAAAAACACTTTTTGACAAACCAAGCAGAATTCGAAAGAATTAAAAATATTGCCTTACTAGAATTCGAAACTAAGACTGACTGGCGGAAAATTAAATTCTTTGAAAATTAAAAGTGACTATCGTAAATTATTTATTGCATCTGACTTTCAGGGGGACTGAAGTTGGCGGAAATTGCTTAAGTTTTTAGTTGGGGAATTATTAAATCAATACAAAAGAAAAGAAATTTGCCTGAAATGAATCCAGAGTAATAATGTTAAAAGAAATTGGAGAGGGTTGGTATATATACAAGACAACTTAAATCTGTTTCCCAGCAATGTCTCCTGCAAGTTTCGTTGCATTTTACATACCTCCCAGTCCAGCGTTCATCTTATAAGGCAATTCATTTATTTGTGCTCTCTTCTAATATTCACAAAAAGAAAATAAACAGCAGCACCAACAACCGCTATCAAACTACCCCATAAAGCAAACCATTCCGTAGAAATAAACAGGAATATCCAGATACCAATAGAAATTATAACCGGAATGGGAAACAGCCATATCTTAAAAGGCAAATCCTTTGTTCCAAATCTTTTCGCAACAAGCCAACACCTACTCCCTGTGCAATAAATTGTACCACAATCCGCATGGCGAGGATGGAACTGATAACATCGCCCAGCCGCATAAACAAACTGAAAATAAAACCAAGTCCGCATAAAAAATCAACGAAATATGCGGAAAGTTTTTGGTGGGATGTAATTTTCCAAACTGTTTGAAAAAGTTTCCATCAATAGCTGCTGCATACGGCACTCTTGAATAACCAAGCACTACCGCAAACAATGAAGAAAAAGCTATGCAAAGAATCAGCACTGTAATTATTACTCCCGCCTGGTGACCGTAAATAATTTCCATAAAAGAACTTACAAGATATCGGTCATTTGCATTTACAGCTTGCCAGGGAATCACACTCATCACACTTATATTCATTAATAAATAAAGTGTAGTAATGCCAAAGATGGAAATGAAAATACTTCGTGGAATATTTTTTTCAGGGTTCTTTATTTCTCCACCTAGGTGACAAACATTATAATAACCCAGATAAGCATATACCGTTTTCACCGATGCATTACCAATAGCGGCCCAGAATGCCAGTGTAAAAAGATTCCGTTCCGGTTGGTAAAATTTTTTACCGGCTGTTGCTGCGCCATCAATCCGCTGCTGATAATCAAATGATGGTGAGCACAACAATACTTCCCATCACCACAGAGATTTTCCCAATGGTTTCAATCTTTCTATAAAGCAAAGAAAACAAGAATTACTAATCCGCCGGAAACTATTTTCTGTTGCCAGAATTCCAACGGCACTAAATAAGTAAGATACTGTGCAAAACCAATAGCAGCAGAAGCCACTACCAGCGGAGCTTGAATAGAAGTCTGCCATACAAATAAAAAACTCATCAGCTTGCCGCCTTTCTCTCCAAATGCAATACGATGAAAATTATACGTACCGCCCGCCAGCGGATATTTGGCACCAAGTTCACTCCATGTCATAGCATCCACCAAAGCAGTGAATGCACCGAAAACCCAAGCCCAGATAAAAAGTCCGTTGTCAAATCTTGCCACCACAAATGGCATTACCACAAACGGACCAATGCCCACCATGTCTATCATGTTGATAGAAGTAGCCTGAAGTAGATTTATTTTGCGGTTAGTGAGTGCTGTGGACATAGAAGCCCTTGCTTTGAGTGTAATTTAAACTCCTTTCATCATAATCCCGAACGGATATAATTATTATAGTTTACGATTTATGAAAATAATTAAACTCCAAAGGGGTGAAATATATCTGTCATCCCTTCGGGATTAAAAACCCTTTATGCTTTTGTTGTTTCCTATAAAAATTTCAGCCCTTCAGGCTTAACTTTTCACATACGCCTTTATCCCTTCCACTAGCACATCCAGATTTTTTGTAGTGGTATAAACATTTGGTGTAATTCTTACACCAACAATATTTTCCCAGGTAATGGCAACGGTATGTATTTTATAATTGGTGAAGAGAAACGAATCCAGTTCGTTCGGTTTCTTTCCTTCAATACCTACATTACCAATTGCACAGCCCCATTTAGGATTCAGCGATGTATTCAGCTTTACACCGGGAATATCTTTTACTTTTTCCATCCAGTAGTTTTTCAGGTAATGTAATCGCTTTTCTTTTCTTTCTATGCCAATCATTTCATGAAATTCGATGGCTTTGCCGATTGCTTGTTCAATATAAAAAGGCCTTGTGCCAAGATTTTCAAATTTGCGGATATCATCCTTCAGTGGATTTTCGTTGGTGGCAAATAATGGATAGATAGTTTTTATCTTTTCTTTTTTTACATACAACACACCTGTACCGATTGGAGCATACAACCATTTGTGCAAACTGCTGGCAAAATAATCGCAATCCAGATCAGGTATTTTAAAATTAAAATGAGCAAAGCTGTGTGCACCATCCACAATTACTTCTATCCCTCGTTTATGTGCTTCGTTTGCAATTTTTTTAACCGGGAGGATTTGTCCGTTCCAGTTAATGATATGTGTGATGTGAACCACTTTTGTTTTAGCTGTAAAAGCATTTACATATTGGCGAACTAAATAATCTTCATCTTCACTTGGCAACTCAAGGTTTATCCATTTCATTTTTATTCCATCTCGCATTTCCCGTTGCTTGTAGGCATTAATCATATTTGGATAATCCTGCAATGCGGCCACCACTTCATCACCAGCTTTTAACTGTAAACCGAAAATGATTGTTTCTAATCCTTCGGATGAATTGCGGTTGATAGCAATTTCTTCTGGCGAACATCCAGCAACATTCGCCAAATTTTTTCTTAATGGTTCTCTGCCTTGGTCCAGAATGCGCCACATATAATAACTCGGGGCTTCGTTGCTTAGGTCGTAATATCTTTTCATCGCATCCTGCACCGTTTTTGGTGCCGGAGAAACGCCGCCGTTGTTCAGGTTTATTAATGATGGCGATACAGTAAAGGATTGCTGGATATAATACCAGAAATCTTCTTCTGTTGCCAAATCTTCTGGCGAAATGCCTTCGGCTTCTTTTAACACAGTTTCCAGATTTCGGCTCCATGCTGGTTGCCCTAATGTTGAAAGAAATGCTGTAGCGGAGAAGATTCCTGCCCGTTGTAAGAATTTGCGGCGGTTAGAAGCTGGCATGGTGGTTCATTTTTATAAATGTAGGAAATTTATACCCACCCCGATTTCAATAAAGTATAAGTATTCCTTCAATTCGCCCTCCAGGAGGAAAGTTCGACTAAGTTAAAATTTTTTGATTCAGAAGTCTTGAAGTCATTTTAAATTTGCACAAAAAGCTGTGTGGGAGAGGTTTGGGATGAGTTGCGATAAATTCCCACAGCTGAAGTGTGCGACGCAAGGGACGATGAGCAGAATTACAAATGTTGGCTACAAAAAATAAAAAAACTAACTTCCAACCCTGCTTACCGACAGGCAGGCTTAACACCAACTTATATGAAAGTATTAGAGATTAAAGTGCTAAAAGGCCCGAATTACTGGAGTGTTCGCCGTACCAAACTGATTCAGATGAAACTGGACTTAGAAGACTTGGAACAAAAACCAACGAACCTGATTCCCGGTTTCAGGGAGCGGCTTGAAAAAATGTTTCCAACAATGATTGAGCATCGTTGCAGCGAAGCCGTTCGTGGCGGATTTTTTATGCGGGTGGATGAAGGCACCTGGATGGGCCATGTGATTGAACATATTGCATTGGAAATACAAACACTGGCAGGAATGGATACAGGTTTCGGTAGAACAAGAACTCCCGAAGGAGAGCAAGAAGGTGTGTACTATGTAGTGTTCAGTTATATGGAAGAAGATGCTGGTGTGTTTGCTGCAAAATCTGCGGTGCGAATTGCAGAAGCATTGATAGCCGGAACAGATTACGATTTAGAAGCAGACATTCAAGAGATGCGGGAAATAAGAGAAGATACAAGGCTTGGGCCTTCTACCGGCTGTATTGTGGAAGAAGCAGCTAAAAGAGGAATACCTTATATACGATTGAATAAACATAGCCTTGTACAATTAGGATATGGAGTAAATCAAAAAAGAATAAGAGCAACGATTGCATCTACCACTTCAAACATTGCTGTTGATATTGCCTGCGATAAGGAAGAAACAAAATTATTATTAGAAGCTGCTGAAATACCTGTGCCAAGAGGAACGGTAATACGTACAGAAGAAGGTATGGATGCAGCCATTGAAAAATTTGGTTACCCATTGGTGATAAAACCGATAGATGGTAATCATGGAAAAGGAAACACTACTAATATTATTAACCGTGAACAGGCATTGCAAGCATTTGCTGCTGCGAAAGAATACGGCCGCAGTGTTATCATAGAAAAATTTATAACAGGTTTTGATTTTCGTTGCCTTGTTATCAATAATAAATTTATCTGCGCAGCATTAAGGACTCCGGCCTCTGTTGTTGGTGATGGTCAACATAATATTCAATGGCTGATTGACGAAACGAATAAAGACCCTCGCCGTGGATTCGGTCATGAAAAAGTATTGACTCAAATTACCATTGACCAGTTTACACAGAAAATGCTCGACGACGCTAATTACACATTAGAAACCGTGCCTGCAAAAGGTGAAAGAGTAATGCTGAAACCAACAGCAAATCTTTCTACTGGCGGAACATCTACTGATGTTACAGATGAAGTGCATCCGGCGAATATTTTTATGTTTGAACGGATTGCAAAAATTATCGGTCTTGATATTTGTGGTATTGATATTATGGTTGCTGACCTGAGAAAACCTGTTGCAGAAAATGGCGGTGCTATATTAGAAGTAAATGCAGCTCCGGGTTTCCGTATGCATATTGACCCATCTGAAGGTTTGCCAAGAAATGTGGCGGAGCCGGTTGTTGATATGCTGTTTCCAAAAGGAAGTGTAGGAAGAATTCCAATCATTGCTATTACTGGCACCAATGGAAAAACAACTACAACAAGATTAACAGCACATATTGCAAAGAGTGCAAACAAAAAAGTTGGCTATACTACCTCAGATGGAGTTTATATTCAAAACCAACTGATGATGAAAGGTGATTGTACCGGACCGGTTTCATCTTCTTTTGTTTTAAAAGACCCAACTGTTGATTTTGCAGTATTGGAATGTGCAAGAGGCGGCATATTAAAAGCAGGTTTAGCTTTTCAGAATTGCGAAGTGGCGGTGGTAACAAATGTTGCAGCAGATCATATGGGTCTAGGCGGCATACATACCATTGAGGCAATGGCAAAAGTAAAACAGGTAGTGCCAGAAACAGTTTTCCCACATGGATATGCAGTGCTGAATGCTGATGATGACCTGGTGTATAAAATGAAAAATGATTTGAAATGTAATATTGCCTTATTCAGCATGGATGAGAATAATCCAAGAATTAAAGAACATGCAAAAGCAAATGGTTTGGCCTGTGTGTATGAAAACGGCTATGTAACCATTATGAAGGGAACCTGGAAAATAAGAGTATTACTGGCAAGGGATATTCCACTGACCTATGAAGGAAAGGCAATACATAATATTAATAACTGCCTGCCTGCTGTTCTTTCTACTTATTTGTTTAGAGATATTACCATTGAAGATATCAGAACAGGTTTGCAAACATTTATACCAAGTGAAAGCCTAACACCGGGACGTTTGAATTTTTTCAACTTCAAACGTTTCACCATACTGGCAGATTTTGCACATAATCCGCATGGTCTTCAATTGTTATGTGATTTTGTGGAGAAGCTTGACTATCCATCAAAAATCGGAGTTATCAGCGGCACCGGCGACAGAAGAGATGAAGACATCAAAGAACTGGGAGAAATTTCAGCAAGACATTTTGATGAAATTATAATTCGTTGCGATAAAAACCTGCGGGGAAGAACGGCTGATGAAATAATTGGATTACTAAAAGAAGGAATTGATAGTGTGAACTCTAATATTCCGACCACCATCATACCAAACGAAGACCTTGCGTTGGATCATATTTATGAGAATCCTAAAGAAGGAGCTTTATATACAATTATGTGTGATGTAGTGGCAAGGGCATTGGATAAGATAAAGGAGTTGAAGCAAAGGGAGGATATGGAGCTAAAAAGTGCTGGGCAAACTGTATAATTCGTTTAAAAACCATTTGGTTCAAAAGCTGGCAAACCCTATTTTTGCACTCCCAAAAGCAATTTTGGTACAGGATTGGCCTATGGTGTAATGGCAACACTACTGATTTTGATTCAGTCATTTATGGTTCGAATCCTTATAGGCCAACAAGATGCGATTCGAGGCAATTCTTCTCAGAATTGCCTTTTTTCATTTCTGCTGAAACCCTTGCCTGTTGAGAAATTCCGGCCAATATTAAACTTGTTTTTGGAGTTCGAACTGTATCATTTTCCTTATCATACAGAATACCTTCGGGAAACAGCAGGTACTGAAGCTTCTGTTTAATCACATAGTTGCCTAAAACCCAAAACTGGCTTAGCTTTTCAGCAATCGTTAAACATTTTTCTACGGCAATTTCAAGGTTCGAACTGCGAAATGACTTATTCGTCAATTCATCATCAATTTTTGAAATTTCCGTATTGAGTTTTGATGCATACTTTTCATATAAAACTTTCTCTAACCCTTTCATTACATATCGTTCTTCCAACTCCTCTAATTGATTTTGCAATTCTGTACGTTGTTTTTTTAATTGCTTTTCACCTTGGATTGTAGACTCAAGTCGCTCTTTAAATTTTCGTATCATGCTCTTTTAAGTATGCTTCTATATTCTTTATTGTATTCCAAAACTGGTAAGCATCAATTCAAATTGTGCATTCAATTTTTGGCACTGATATTTACTCCTGCACCTTTATGTCGTGCCTTATAATACCAGTTTCCTTTTTTGATATAACCAGTAAAAGGCGAGTTTGTAATGGAATCTTTAGCAAAAATCTTTAATGGTAGTTCTTCTACCTTTTGGGAACGGGCAATATCGGCCACCGGCGATTCTTTTAATAACTTGTTAGCTTTTAGATAAGTTTCTAAATCAATCAGTGCTGGGTGATGTCCTTTTATTAGTTTGTAATCTAATAATTTACCAGTTATATAACCTGCATAAAAAGGATTAGAAATAATCCAGCGAAAATTCTTTCTGTAAGCCCGTACACCTCTTGCTGCTAATTTATCAGCAATCTCTTTATTGCTAAGCACCTTCTGCTTTCCACTGAAAAGCCTTTTTTGAAGCTTTCCCTCTTCTGTAATAATATACTGGTGTTCGCTTGCCTTATGCTTGGGTTTTAGATTTTTGTATCCCGTCGGTGCTGAATAAGTCCAATACCCTTGTAGGAATATCTCACGGGTATTTACTTTGGTTCGAGTTGATCGTTGCTGGTTATCATAATGACTAAAGATGTGAAAAATGTTTTCCTGCATCTGTCCGCTGGGAGTTGTGTTGTCAATATTTTGAGATACTGATCTTAATATAATACCCATTTGCCCTAATTCACTGCTAAGCTGCGCAGCAGCAGGGCCGGTGCGGGAAAATCTTTCAAAATTCCAAACAATTATATAAGTTATGTCTTTATCCTTCTTTACATAGTTTAGCATACTTACAAATTCCTTACGGCCATCTGTTTTAGCACTATCATAAGTACCACCGAAATACTCTTTTACTACCAGTCCTTCTCTCTTTGCAAATTCTTTGCAGAGCCTGAGCTGAATTTCAAGGCTTGAGTTATTCTCAGCCTGTTCCTTTGAAGAAACACGGGTATAGATCACACAAAACTTTTCACTTCTTTTTACAACTTGTGGATATTTTCTGGCAATGCTACCAGAGAGCAACAATTCAAGATCGGCTGATTTATTCTTCTTCATTTTCTTTGCTTAAAAATAGATCAATTATGACATCTGCAAATTGATCGATTTGTTCGTTAATGCTGATGTCTTCTGTTTCTTCTTTACTATTTAGTTCATTTACATTTTGATCATCTTTTGGTTTTTCTTTTGGATTCATTGTTC
Organism: Chitinophagaceae bacterium; assembly: GCA_016706055.1. Classification (GTDB taxonomy): domain Bacteria; phylum Bacteroidota; class Bacteroidia; order Chitinophagales; family Chitinophagaceae; genus JJ008. The sequence continues at coordinate 188,142 of JADJKL010000001.1, forward strand.
ACCCACTTTTGACATAGCTGTCTTAAACAGAGTATGCCTGGGTTTCACCATTGGGCCGGGAACACCGGAGCCTTATAAATTTTTATATGTCTTCTTAAAAGCGATTGTCGTTTCATCCCTTGTATCAATTGTTATTTGCTGGTAATTCTTTAATCCAAGTATTTTTCTGATTTCATCAGCTTTTGCACCAGTTATCATACCATCTTTGGTACTCTTTATCTTTTGTACACTACCATTATTCATTACTATAGAAATTTCCTTTACGTTCTTATTTTTCATTTCTTTTAGCACCTTCCTTTCCTTCTCATTAAGAATCTGTGGTATAAATATTTCTGAAAGCTCTTCGCTATTAATAAACTCACGCAAAAAATAAGTAAGTGATAGGTAAATATGCGGCTCTTTTAAGTCCAAATCGTCACCCCGGTGGTTATTTAATTCCTTGTCACCACTTATCTCACCTACCCTGCCATCAGAAAATATGAATAGCCCTATCTCTTCCTTCTCCCTGATACAATTAATAGTCAGGTTTGTAAGGTAATTAATATCATATTTCAAGAGATATAAAAGAACTTCATCCTTAAGACTGGTTTCGATATAATCCAATGTGTGTTCCTCATAAGGCGATATTGTTCCAGTTTTCTTTTTTAGGTTAAGGTTTTTTGATGATTTTTAAGATTTTTTTCAGGCAATCACCCTCGTAAGCATCCTTAAAAATAATCACAGACCTTTCGGGTTTTTTCTACCGGATAACTAAATTTACGCAAGGTGTCAAGTATCCTGATCCAGATCAGTTCAGCAAAACTGATATTAAAATGAAGCCCTTTTGGTATGAAGGGTAACAAGTCGTTTTTTCTCCAGTAAGGGAGCATCTTAGTGATTGGTTCATCATTAAAATCATCAATATCTTCTATCGGCACCACATTATCAAACATAAATTGGTGAAAAGTTACAATATCAATCAACCCCTCATTTGTATCGTTTGTCATAATTACATAAAATTAGATAAATAATCTAACTTATGAAAATTTATTTATATTTTTACACTAATTATTATATTAAACCAATATCTATGCCCCGCCAATATCCCAAAAAAGACTGCGTAAACTCTGACTGCAAAATGTCATTTACCCCTCAACGGCGTAACCAACTCTTTTGTATTTCGCAGTGCCGTATCAACCACAATAACGATAAACGGCGGGAAAAAAATCTAACGGTTTACCGCCTGGAAAAGGAGTTAAAGCGGAACGAGAAGATATTGATGAAGTTAATGGCTAGCCCAACCTACAAGGACGATCAAATTGCTGAGATATTTATTATACATGAAGGTTTCAATTTCGACGTTTCCTCTGATACAAAGCTGAACAGCAAAACCCGCCAGCTCATACGCTGGTCCCATGCTTATGGAATTGAGATCAAAGACCCTGCACATAAAACATTTACTATCCATAAACGAAATAGAATCTGATAATATGGTAAATCCAGCTATGACCTCTTGCACAATAGAGCACCTATTTAATGTGCAAACACCAGCACCTCTTCCATTGTCAACAATTCCAAAAGTATCGCCGGTATTGTCCCGTTCTACCATTAAAGGAACAAACTATTTGCATGCCGAAGGGCTAAGCACCGTTTCTGACAAACCCTTAACAAAGAGTGGTAAGACAATTATTCCACATTGGATGATTTTAATTGGAGGACTATCAGTTGTTGCAGTTGTAGCTGTGTTAATTAATAATCATTCTAAAAAGAAGAAAAATCAAAATTAAAAATAATATACTGTCTTAAGAAGACATTATTTTTTTACGTCTTTAAACAAGCAAATCAATCCGTATTAATCCGTTTCAAATAATATTCATTTCAATTGGAATAAATTAATCCTTGTTTGCTTATAATAATAAAGATTAATGCTGATTAATTCGGGAAGATAAAGATGCAATACTTATTCCAACTGAAAAAATCGAACAGCTATTAAAAAAGGAGTGCTTTCGCACCCCTTTCAAACTAAAACTAACTGCATATATAAGAAAAAGTTTATCCAGCTTCAAACAACTTATGATAGCCGTTTATTTTAATAGATCAACATAATCAATACCATTCGTTGGTAAGCAACAATATTCCCCCATCACACAATCAATACCGATTTCTCTAATCCGTTTCTGTATTGATGACCAACAGGTAATTCCTTATCCTGTAGCCAAACTCTTTCTTTATCAAACTGCACAATTTTTTCCAGCGACACAACGAATGATTTATGTATTCAGGTAAATAAACTGGTTGGTAAAGACTGTTCTAACCGCTTCATTGTTATCAGCACCAGATATTGTTTGGTCTCACTAAATATCTTAGTATAGTTTCTTGAACCTTCTGCATACAAAATTTCACTGAAGCAAAGTCTCACATACTTACCGTCTGTTTTTATAAAGAAATATTTTTTCATATCAATCGTTTCAATAATTCTAAAAAAGCTCACCTAAACAAACTCTTATTATTGGAAAGAAATTGAAAGTGTTTCTTTTGTAGGCGGCATACACTCCTCGTCATTACAAACCATAAATGTTACACTACCATTAAGCGTAGTTTTTACTGCAGCCTTTAATTTTACTTTCTGTACAAATGTTACTTTGGAAGAAAATTGCTTTACATTAACACCAAAGAGCGGTTCAAAATGTTCTTCCATTTTGCCCACCTCCTTGGTTTTTCCATCAAAATCTAAAAGTGGGTTCTTTGAAAAACTGATCGCCGTAGGAACAGGTCCACCATCAGGAGTAGATTGAGAATAAGTATGCCAATCTCCATTTAAAGTTGCCGTTAGATAAACTTCATATGTTTTCGCATCTAGCTTCTTTGCAGAAAACGACCAAGTTACAGGTAATTGTGCCTCTGCACTCATAACTGCACTTGTCAACAATATTCCCAAACAAAAAATCAATTTTTTCATATTCAAATTTTTTAGTTAACAAATAATTCACCCAATGAGTCACTTTATTTTATGAAAATTTCTTTCAGCTTAATGTCTAATGCTTCCTCTTCCTCGCCATATCGGCCTATAATCATACCAAATGGGTCAATCAATATTTTAGTTGGTAATGTATGAATGCCAAACTTTTCACTTATATCCCGATCGTTGGGCTCATTACTCAATTTTTTTTGAATATCAAGTCCCCTGAGCACATGCTTCCACGGAAGCCCGTCTTTTTCTACCGCCTTTTTCCAGGCATCATGATTACGGTCATCATCCGAAATGCCAATAATCTCCATTCCTTTATCCTTGTAGGTTGCATAAAGCTCTTTCAAATGCGGATTACCCTTACGGCATGGGCTGCACCAACTGGCCCAAAAATCTATCAGGACATATTTTCCTTTAAAATCAGCAAGGCTCAGCTTATTGCCAATAATATCAATTGCTTCAAAATTCTTTGCCTTGCTTCCCGGTGAGCCTCCTCGGAGTCTGGCAATCTCCTCATCAATATATTTACCATAAAATGATTGCTGGAGGGCAGCACCAAGTCTACTATAAAATAAATCTAAGGAATCAAGAGTAAGATCGCCAACATGAAAGCGAAGCATATAAGCTGTTACATACGATTTCGGATGCTTATCGAAAAAAACATAGTCTTGCATATCCATCTCTGCAAAATAAGGAGCTAATCGTTTTTTTATTGCGGCATTTTTTTCATTATCTTTTTCAATCCGTAATGAATCCAGTTGCTTCTTATACTTTTCTTCTACCTTATTTTTTAATCGAGTTAAGGATTGATATTCTTCCTGCAATTTTGAGCCAGTGAATTTTGCAGTCTTAAATTTCTTTTCTTTCTACATTGATTGTAATACTTTTGGCTCGAGGAAAAATTTGTATAATCCGGATCGCCAAATACTTCGATTGAATGTTTCCATACAGGCTTTGCCATAACCGGTCCAGTAAGGTTTCCTTTAAACTCAAATTTTCCGTTATTTATTGCAGAACTATCTTTAACTGATTTTCCATCAATGCCAGGATAGGTAAGAATATGTACCCTCGCATTTGTCTCTTTATCTGACCTTTATAAAAATGATTTACCACTTTCTTGTGCGACAGTATGGAAAGAAACACTCAGCATTAATAATAATATGGTGGCAATAAATTTATTCATGTCGTTATTAGTAAAGCTATTATCCCCTATTCAATCTGAATGTGATAATTTAGGGTCAAAAAAATTATTTCAATATCTCGTCCAGTTTTTTATAAATTTCATCATCTTCACCTACAAACCTTCCTACAATTTTCCCTTCCGGATCAACAATTATTTTTGTATGAAAACCCTGCCACACTGAATTTTAAAATATAATCTTCATCCTTCTTCTTCTGCTTAAAACATGATGACAGTTATATTCAGGTTTATCTGTGATAAATTTTTTCCACCTTGTGCCGTCATCTGATTCAGAAGCAACACCCAGTATTTCCATTTTGCTTTTGTATTTGTCTAGATACTCTTTCATTTTTGGCATTCCTGCAATACAAGGTCCACACCAGGTTCCCCAGAAATCAATTACCACATATTTTCCTTTTAATGAGGCAAGATCAAAATTCTTCCCATCATAAGTATTGCCTGAAATGATAGCTGGCACTTGTTTACCAACAGCAGTTGCAGAAATACCGTCTACTCTCTTTGCCGCTTCTATATAAAAAGAAGTTCCAACTAATTTTTCCTTATTTATTTTACTGAATAGAGCAGTAGCTTTTTCATTCGAAACCTGAGATCGTAACATCATGTCAGCTAACAACCAAGCTGATGTAGCAGAAGAAGGGTTGTCTTGAATAAATTCCTTTTTCGTTATCACTTCTTTTCATCCAGCACTTTTCCCGTCTTTCTCCACCTCTTTTAATGGCAATCGAATCAGTAAATACCTTAATGGCAATTTCTCAGGCTCAGATTATCAATCTTATTCATTAAAGGAAAACTGATTTATTTAGTTTCGCAAGGCTTTTGTTAGCCTCATCACCTTTTGGATAAGCGTCTACAAAATCAGTAATCTTTCCAGAAAATTTTATATCAGCTCCTGGTGTTGCCACAAACTGAAGTAAAGAAGACTTAGCTGGAAAATATCCTCTGCCGGTTCTTTTCATCACGGCTTCTACACCAGGACTGGACTGATAGAAATCATCGTCATTTCCTTTATACTCGTAGTATAAGAGAATGATTCGTTGATTACAGCGATTGAATCTCTTCTGGTTCCGGTTTCGTCTTTAAATACAATATGCATATACTTAGAATCAAGCCCTTTTATTTTGCCAGAAACAGTAAAACTGTTTTGCTGCGCAAAGGAAAATTGAGAAACAAAAAGCAATACAATAACAACTATAATTTTGATAATTCCTTTTTTCATAACTTTTATATATCTTATTTATCTATCAAGTCATCCAGCATTTTTTCTAATTCTTTACCCTGTAATCTTCTGCCAATAATTTTGCCGTTAGGGTCAATTAAAAAATTATCTGGTATTGGTTGAACTCCATATGTTTTTGCCACCATACTTGCTAAACCAGCAAGGTCGGAAGTCTGTGTCCATACCAGTTCATCCTTTACAATGGCAGCCTTCCATTTATCCGCAGCACTTTCTTCATCTACAGAATACTGCAATATTGTAAAGCCCTTATCATTGTATTTCTTATAAACCTCTTTCAGGTGAGGATGCTCTGCCCTGCAAGGCACACACCAGTTTGCCCAAAATTCAAGCAGTACATATTTTCCTCTGAAATCAGAAAGCCTTACCGGGTTGCCACTGGTGTCTTTCGATTCAAAGTCAGGCGCAGGATTTCCTATGGCTACATAATTTCTTGCCTTTATTTTCTCACCAACGATAACACCAAAACTACTTTCTTGTATTTCTGCAGGAAACTTACCATATAAAGCCTCCAATTCATCAAGCGGAAGTTTGTCTTGCTTTACATATAATAAAGTAGCACTTACAAATGAGTTGAGGTGCGAAATGATAAAATCCAATTCATAAGTTTGTATCGAATCATACTTTTGTATCAACACTATTGACCATTTCCTCATATGCTGCACTTTCTTTTGATATATCCTTCAAGGATTCTCTAAGCGGACGAATTCGTTGGTAAACAGCATTTGTAAACCCTCTTACTTTTGAATTTTCGTCATTTGTTTTTGTACCTGAAACAGAAAGATTGTCCAATGCATCAATCTGTCCATTTATTTTAATATCTCCTGTTTCCAGATAAAAGGAAAAATTCTTGCGAGTATTTGGACCGCCTATTGCGCCCCATGCATTTTTTGTAGAAACAGTTTTTCCTTTTAAAATAAAGTGGTCATCCTTTGCTTTTACCACCATTATTTCAGGTTTCAATCTGTTTCCGTTTTTGTCAGTGCTGTTTAAAGTAATATAAACACTATCATTGCCCAATCCTTTTATTTTACCTGAAAGAGTAAAATTTTGCTGCTGTGAAAAAGATAGCAGCGATATGAAAAGTAAATAAAATTGTTGCTACTCTATATTTCATAATCAAATTTTTAATTCCTTATTATTTTTGTGCTAACACTTCTATCAATTTGTCTTCAAGATCTTTGCCCCGCAATCCTCTGGCAAGTATTTTACCATCAGGTCCAATTAAAAAACCATCGGGAATGGGTTGCACTCCATACATTTTCGAAATTTTTTCTTCCCCATTCAATTCAGAAGCTTGAGCCCAGGTTAATTTATCCTTTTATTGGCGGCTTTCCGTTTTATCGGCTGCTTAATACATCAGTAGAGTATTGGAAAATAGTAAAGCCTTTATCCTTATACTTTTCATACAACCCTTCCAGGTTTGGATGCTCTGCTCTGCAAGGCACACACCACTGTGCCCAAAATTCCAGCAATACATATTTTCCCTTGAAGTCGGATAACTTTACTGGATTTCCGCTTGTATCTTTTGAGGTAAAATCTGGTGCATAGTTACCCACAGCAACAAATTTTCTAGCAGCAATCGTTTTGCCTACGGTAATACCCATATCACTTTCCTGAACTTGTTTTGGAAGTGTATTATACAATGCTTCTAATTCTTCAATTGGCAGTCTGTTTTGCCTTACATATAAAATAGATGCGCTTAAAAATGAATTTGGGTGTTTTTTTACGAATTCTATTTTATATGCGTCAACAGAATCCCGTTTTTCTTCCATTGATTTTGAAATTCTTTTATATTCAACAGATTCCTCCGATAAGTTTTTAAGTGGTTCTCTCATCTCAACTGCTCGTTTGTAAATAGGGTCCGTAAAATTTCTGACAACAGTATTCTCATCATTTGTTATTGTGCCAGTAATTTCCACATTGCTGAGTTCGTCCATCTGTCCGCTCACTTTAATAATACCCGGCTCCAGGTAAAAAGGAAAACTTTTCTGGCTTTTGAGCCCACCTAAATTTATCGAGGTGCTTTTTGTTGAATTTATCTTACCCTTTACTTAAAACGGTCATTATTCGCCATAACAACTATGACTTCTAACATTATCCTTTCCATTAAATTTTTTGTAAACAATTACACTATCGTTACCCAGCCCTTTTATTGTACCATTAATTGTAAAATCCTTTCTTTTCCCTAGGAAAAGAACTTGGGATAGTAAACCAAAAAATAGAAATAGAATGAAAGAAAACTTTTTCATAGATTTTATTTAAACAATTTGATTATTTTTTTACAAGCAGGGACTGTATCATCATTTCAAGTGTAGCTTCATTACTTCCATCCGTTCTGAAATTTGAAAATATTATTCTGCCATCCTGATCTATTAAAAAATTAACCGGAGCAGCACCACGGTTATCAAGCGGTCCTTTCTGCCAATCCTTATTATCTTTTAATGGAATAAAACTATAACCACTTGATTTCATAAACGGCACTACGTAGTCGTCCTGATCACCCAATATGTTAATACCTAAATACACAAAATCCTTTCCTTTAAAATTTTTAACCACATTCTCAAAATGTGGAAACTCGCCACGGCAAAGGTCCACAACCGGGAAACCAATACGTCAGCAGAACAACTTTACCCTTATAGTCATTCAAAGAAGATTTTCCCTTTGTTAAATAAGTTTCAAGATTAAATACCGGGGCTTGTCTTGCAGTCGTATCTCGTACATACAATACATCTTTATTCACTGCTGCGGAAGCTTTATTTATTTTGTTTCCATAAATAAGCAATTGATTATTTATTTTTTCTGTAGGCTCTTTTGCAAAAAAAGTAAGCAATTTTTCATACGCCTCTTTTGTCTTTCCTGCCTCATCCAAAACCTGTGCTTTTAATAAAATAATGAAGGGTATGCTTGAGCCGTATCTTGGCACTTGTATTTTATCAGCAATCGCTATGGCGTCTACTGCTTTACCATTCTTAAGTAATGACTGAACTTCTGCAACATTTTTTGCAAGCTGTGTATTGTCATTCCAGGTCTTTAATCCTCTTTCCTGTAACGGCGAGCCAGCTACATAAGCTGCCAGTCCAACTGCTTCCTTCGCAGATTTTTCCAGCAAAACTTCAAAATAAGTAGACATGCCAGACATTGACCAATTAAACTTATCTACAGGAAAACTGCTTTTTAGTTGTTCATAATAAAGAATTTTTGTCGCTACATTTTTCTCTTTATGTGCTAACCAATATAAAGCTTGTGCGCCTCTTTCTGATGTAGGAAAATCCTTTGCTACCTGAAGACTAAGTTTTCTGTATAGTTCAAAATCAGTATCATCAAACCCACTGGCATAGTAAAAAGCATAATCTGCATTATCTGGCGCTGCTTCTTTTGCTTTTTTCAAATAATCCCGGGATACTTTAAAGTCACCCCATCTTTCTCCATCAATCCATAGATCAAAATAAGCTTTATGGAATTTTGGATCAATGGCTACGGCCTTCAATAAATAGGGCTTTGCCTTAGGGGCTCTCCTTGCCTGCAAAAGCATGACCCAATGCATACGGCATTGCCGCAGTAGTTGGAAAATTTTACCATCCAGTCTTCATATAGTTTTATAAATTCAGGATCTTCTTGCCACTCCCCATTTTGTAAATCCTGATGCCTTTAAATATTTCTCATGCAGATCAAGATCAGCAGGATTCTTTTCTATTTCCTTTCGAAGGTTACTGAGTTCTTCCGGATCAACAGCTGCTTTTTCAGTGCTGGGTTGAGCAATTGCTTGTAAGTTAAAAGCTGTGAATATAACAAACAGCAAACTGTATGAGAAGATTTTTATTCTTTTCATGATAATTTTTTAATAGCTGAATAAATTTGTTACTATCGGTTAGTAAGTGTTTTGTTCTATAACTCCATCACTGGAAATGATTTCAGTTCTTGGCAGTGGCGCAGCCCATCTTCTTGATCCTTTTGGTAATGTATATGATTGAACTGGCTGTGTTGATAAAACGGCCGAGTTCGTATAAGGATAAAATGTTTTGCTGAGATTCACATCGTCGTTCGGATCTTCATTATTATTATAACGACGCAGATCATACCAACGTTGCACAAAAGGCATCTCTCTTCTTCTTTCTTCAGCAACTTTTTTAATAGCATCATCTTTATTAATGGCAGAAATATTAACCCATGCACCCGGAAGCATTCTTTTTGCCCTTAGTGTGTTCACGGCAGTCATTGCTCCGTCAACATCGTTAGTACGTGCAAGTGCTTCTGCTTTTATCAAATACATTTCTGCCACTGTTGGACCCGAAGGTATTCTGTCTTTAAAAAAGAAGATATAACCAGGGTAATTATAAGATGGTTTTGCCAACCCTCTGTCGTAAGAATAGCCTTCCACTATATGATAGCGATAACGCAAGTCATTTGTCTGATCATACAGGTTTAATAAATTCTGGCTGGGTATATACCACCATGATTCATGATTAAGCATTCTGAAATATAAAAACTCCTTCCATCCCAGCATATCTGTAAAGTCGCTTTGGTTATCATGCGTATAAGGAAATTTAATCGTTACAGATTGTTGCTGGGGAGTTCCCGCATCAATAGTTAATACTCCGTCTCTTCCATAACGCATTTCGGAATTATAATCAACCAATGTGCTGTATTCTGCTAATGCAGCGTTAGCATGTGTAATCGCTTTAGCATAATTATTTCTGTTTAGATAATAACGGGCAGCAAATCCATTTACACCAGCTTTAGAAGCTCTCCAGTGTCTTACTTGTGCGCCTTGTTGCAATGGTACTGTTGTTTTTAATGCTTCAGTAATATCTGATTCTATCAACTCATACACTTTCGAAAGTGGTTGGCGAACGAATGGCTCTTCAAAACTTGTCGAAAGTTTTATAGGTAACCCAGCTTCATTCTTATTAGCATCTGTATAAGGCAAACAATAGGTGTTGGCCAATTCCCAATAACTATAGGCACGGATCAAATGTGCATCCGCCTTTATCGCTGCTTTATCTGCATCTGGACCAGTTACTTTATCTACATAATCCAGGGCCATATTGGCATAGAATATTTTTTATATTCTCCGCTCCAGAATCCTTCACGGGTATCATCTGGCAAGTAAGGAATATCCCAAAGCATAAATTGTATAGTAGCCATAGCAGAAAAAGTAGCCGGCCTTGCATCGTATAATGATTTAGGAAGCTCATAATCATCGGTGCTATAAATAGCAGTCCTATTCCCTTCAGCATAAAACTGGGTATAGTTATTAAGCAATGCAGATAACTGATCGGTAGTAGTTACTACCAACGAAGTGGTTTTAGATGGCGGCTCATCCAAGTACTTTTTACAAGAGGTTAATCCTGCCAAAATAAATATGCCAAAACTTATTGAACGAATGATATATTGATATGATTTTTTCATTGTAATAGTTTTTAGAATTCACATTTAATACCGAATGTAATTTTAGGCCTTGGGTTCATTGTACCCAATGGATACTCCGGATCTTCTTTCGCTTTATTTGCATAAATCGTAAACAGATCATTACCCTGCGCATACAACTGAAGTCTGCTCATGTTAAATCTGGAGAGCAGCGATTTTGGGAGAGTATAATTAAGATTTATCTCCTGCATTCTTACATGCGAAGCATTTTCAACTAAATAACTCAGGTATCGATGGAACCTGTCCCAGAAATAATAACGGCCTTCATTCGGATTATAGGGTAATGGAACAATATCGGTTGCTTTACCATTCATCACTTCCGAAAGTTTTACATTAGGCAATACCCGGCTCGCCCAGGTAGGAGGATAATTAAACCCTAAACGTTGAAACACATGTCCGAATTTTCCTGTAAGCATGAATGATAAATTAAAATCTTTATACTGGAATGCACTGCTAAAGCCCAATGTATAAGGAGCTACTAGTGTACCAGTATTCTTCATGTAATCTCTGCCATCGCCAGGTGTAAATGCCGCAAAAGTATAGGTTGTACCATCAGCCCCATACACACTTGGTTGGTTATTTATAACACCGGCATAAACAAAACGCCATAATGAATTTGCATCTTCTCCTACTACATAAGCACCAGTACCGCCGGAGTATAAAGTGGAAGCAGCATATGTTGCAATAAATAGTTTTTCAATGGTGTTTTTATTATACGAGAAATTAAGATTTCCTCTCCAGGTTAATGCTCTGGTAATTTTCATATGCGTTCCCAACTCAAGCTCTATTCCTCTATTACTCATTTCAGCATTGTTTAAACGCTGGCTGGTAGTACCATTGATAGCCGGGATCGATAATTGTGCAATCAGGTCTTTACCATATTTATTGTACACATCTATTTTACCGTACAATTTTCCACGGAATAAAGAATAATCAAGACCTATATTCCAGGTACGGGTTTTTTCCCACCTTAGTGTAGGGTTTCCAAAACTGGAAACAGTTGCTGTATAATCACCAGTATATATATTTTGGCTTCCAGCTGTAGCAATTAATGGACGGAAAGAAGTTGATCTGTCCACATTACCATTGTAACCAAACGTAGCTCTTACATTCATGCGGTCTATCCATTTAATGGTAGACATAAAATTTTCTTTATAAATCTGCCATCCTAAACCAACAGACCAGAAGGGTGCATACCTGTACTTGGGATCATCAGTAATAAGGTTAGAGGCATCTGTACGATAGCTGCCCGACAATGTATATTTTTTGCTATAAGTATAGGCCGCATTCGCATAGGCGGAAAAATATCGCTCCGTTCCGTACGAATAAGTATTAACGTAGGAAAATGTTTGATTACTGCCCATCCAGTTTTTTATTTGAAAGAATGTTCCACCTGGCCCATTTGGAAATATTCCTGTAGTCAATGTTTGATCATTATACCCATAGGTAGTTGGGTTTCCGAAAAACTCTGTTACAACGTTGTTTATTTCAGCACCTGCCAACGCTGTTACTTCATGCTTTTGAGCAAACACATTATTGTAATTAACCTGGTTTCTCCAGTTATAAGACTGTGCTTTAGATCTGCTTTGGTTTAAAATACTTCCCTTTGGAAGATTAGGAGTCATCACATTTGTTGATTGATTCCACGAAGTCGCCTGATTTACAATCTGACGAACATAAAAGGTATTATCGTTATAAATTCCTTTATTAAAAGTGTTAAATAACTCAAACTGTCCTTTTGTATCAAAGGTCAAGCCTTTTATAATTTTAAAATTAAACCCCGCCTGTAATCTTGTGTTTAATTGATCTGTTCTCAAATCTCTGTTTGCAATTTCATTTATTGGATTATAATTCCAGTTTGCATACGGAAACTTACTCGTAGGTACTAGTCTGTTTATAATGGGAGTATAATATCTGTTAATATCAGTGTACGACCCATCAGTATTAACCAGCATATCATAAGGAGACATTCCTTGGATATCACTAAGACCTACTCCATTATTCCGGGCCTGATTGGCATAAAGCATTCCGGAAAAATTAAAATTCATCCAATTAAATACTTCAGCATTTGTTCTGAAGTTTACCATGTAACGCTTATTGGTAGTTTCTTTAAAGTTGGATTGGTTATCCTCGTACATGAGCGAAACAATATTGCTCATTCTTCCTGTAGAACCACTAAGCGTAAGGTTGTATTGTGTGCTAACAGGATTGGCTAATAAATAATCTGAGATCTGCCCACGGTTATCCAGTGTTTTTAATCTTTCTAATGTTGCGTCTCTTTCTGCTGCTGTAATGTAGCCAAAATTAAATTCGTTCAGCGCAATGCCGGCTTGAGAGAAGGCAAAACCGTTATCTGTGACTGCAATCGGATTTTGTAACGTTCTCCAATTGGCATAAGCCAGCTTTTCATACTCAACTGTTTGGTCTGATGGAGCTAGTGGACGAACATAGTCCAAATCAAATTTCTTACCTATTCTGGTAAATGCATTCAATTCCACTTTTAAGGTGCCTTTTTTGCTGACTTGGTGGTGATAACAATTACACCATTAGCCGAACGGGCACCCCAGATAGAAGCAGCAGCAGCATCTTTTAAAATAGTTACCGTTTCTACATCATTGGGATTAATAGAGGTAAAATCTCCCTGTACCGGAAATCCGTCTACCACTATTAGTGGCTGTTGTTGAGCATATAAACTGCTTTGTCCTCTTATTGCAAATATAGGATTACCATCTACGTCCAATTTACCCTGCACTCCCGCAGTGGTTCCTATAAGACGCTGCGCTATATTAGTAGTTGGCTTTTCTAATTGATCCTTTTCAATAACAGAAAAAGCTCCAGTAGCCCTTTCTTTAGAAATTGTTTGAAAACCGGTATTAACCACCACTGCAACTTCAGACATCTCAGATATCTTCGTTTTAAGAGATACGTTTAAATCAGTTCTATTATCAACAGAAATTTCCGTTGTTTCAACGTTAACTCCGCTAAAAACTAATTTGGCAGATTTATTAACGCCACTTAAAACAAACTCTCCGTTTGCATTCGTTGCTGTTGCAATTCTTGTTCCTTTAACCGTTACAGTTACCCCTTCAACTGGCTCGCCTTTTTCATTTACTACTCTTCCTCTAATATCAATGGCAGGGGGTGGCACCGGAATTTCATCATTCAATAAAACCTCCGGCTCCTTTGGATTTAGAACAATTGTTTTGTCTACAATACGGAAAGTAAATCCAGTGGAAAAAAGGCTTTGACTAATGGCCTCATCAATCGTCGCATTATTTACATGCACACTCACTTTCCCTACCTTTCTTAATTCCCCATTATTGTACAGAAAATAAAAACCGGTTTGTTTCTTGATTTCTTTGAACACTTTTTCAAGTGATACATTCTGCATATCAAGACTAACCTTTTGCGCATTGCCGGTCGCAGCTACCTGTAAACAGGCGGTTAGTAAGATTACTGCAGTCAATTTCATAACTCTTAAGAGTTTTAACCCTGCAGCAGTTTGCCGCAAGGATTGGTTCTGTAAAAATTGCATAGTTTTGTGAAGTTTAGGTTTTACAATAAGCAGTGTCTATTTGTTTTATTTAAAGCCTGACTTTTATGCCGCTTCGGGTTCCATCCGGAGCGGTTTTATTTTCAGACAGTTTCAAAAAATTTAGTTCATTATTCTACTATTATTTAGTTCTTACTTCTACCGTTTTCCCCTTGATTTTAAATTCCACACCTCCAGCCTGTTCAAGCATAAACAATACTTGTGAAATATTTACCTGCCTGCGGATTGAACCACTATAATATTGGGCAACTCATATTTCCTACATACTGAATCTGTACATCATACCAGCGAGACAACTGACGAAGAATATCAACAATATTATCGTTATCAAAATCAAATAAGCCATTCTTCCAGGCAATCGCTTTATTTACATCTGCATCCTTATCAACCAACAAAGACTTATTGCCTTTTGTGAATTGTGCTTGTTGATTTGGGCTTAGTATTACATTGTTGTCGCCATTTAACACCTTCACCTTACCCTCTACTAATGTCGTTTTTATTTGCTCATCATCGCTATAGCTCATTACATTAAAGTGAGTTCCCAATACCTCTACTTCCACTCCATTTTCAAGACCCACTTTAAACGGCATAGCCGCATTTTTCGCTACTTCAAAATATCCTTCGCCGGTTAGTTCCACTTTTCTTTCGGTACCTGAAAAAGTTGCAGGAAAACGTAAGGTTGATGCTGCATTCAACCACACTTTAGAACCATCTGCTAATGTTAACTGATATTGTCCGCCACGAGGCGTTGATATAGTGTTGTACACAACTTCGCCTGCCACTCCTTCAGTATTATAAGCCAGTTGTCCGTCATCCAGTTTTATCACTTCTGTATTTCCTTGCTCAGTAAGGCTTCCATTAGCAGCATTATCTAATATAATAGTAGAGCCATCTGCTAAGGTTAGTATCGCTTTGTTACCACCAGGGCTACATCGCTGTTTACAGGATTGGCTTTTTCAACCTTCGCAACTTGAGTGTGCTTGTTCTTATTATTATAAAGAAGAAATGCGCCAATTGATACTAACAGAAGAATTGCAACGGAAGCAGCAACCCGAAAAAAACTTCTCTTATAAAAAGGCACTATAATAGCTTCCTTTTTATTTAATTCGTCAACAATCTGTTGATATAATTTTTCTCTAAGTGTATTCTGATCGCCGACAGTAATGTCATCCTCAATATTTTCTGGCAAGGAATACCATTTATCTATCAGTGCTTTTTCCTCAAAAGAAGCTTTTCCATCAAGATACTTTTGCAATAATGCCAGTGCTTTTTGATTACTCATAAAACTTACAAATCGTTAATTAAATTGAATTTAGGGGAGAAGGTTACATACTACATACCCAAATGAAGGCGTAGGTACTAGTCAACTTGAAGAAAAATAATATTTTCTTTACATTAAAGTAAAAAAGGGAGGAAGGAAGAATAGCGGGACAGTTTCTCTCTTAGCCTTTTTAAGGCTGATGTGATGGTGTTTTTTACTGTTTGTTCAGAAACCTTAAGCTGTTCCGCTATTAATGCTATGGGTAATTGCTCTATTCTGCTAAGCCGGTAAATCCGTTGCATTTTTTCAGGCAGCTTGCTTACTTCGTCAGCAATAAGGTGTTGCAGTTCTTTATATTGTAGAAATTCTTCCGTGGTTAATTCAGTTTGTTCCAGTGATTCTGTAGAAAGAGGAACTATAATACCTTTTTGAGATTGCCGGTACACTTTTTTTATAATCCAATATTTCAAGGCAGTGTATAAGTACGGTGCCAGACTTTCTTCTACCTCAATTGTTTTTCTGTTTCGCCAGCAACTTATAAAAACCTCTTGTACAGCATCCTGAGCATCGGCATCATTGCCAAGACGGGTTAGTGCTTTTTATAAAGCTGCTCCCAATAGCGGTCATACAATTCCCGGAAAGCAGATTGTTCTTCTTCCGAAATTAATAACATACTATCAGACAGATAACCCATTCTTTCCTTACTCTTTGATTTTTACCGGACAATAAATGTAGGTTATTTATAATTCATCTTTTTATTAGGCATTAAAAAAGGAGTGCTTTCGCACCCCTTTTAAATCAAAACTAACTGCAAATGAGAAATTTTATCCGACTTCAAATAATTGATGATAACCGTTTATTCTAATAGGATCAATATAATTATTACTACTCGTTGGTAAGCAACAATATTCTGCATCATTAACAATCAACACTGATTTCTCTAATTCATTTCTATATTGATGGCCAACGGGTAATTCTTTCTCCTTCAGCCAAACTTTTTCTTTGTCAAACTGTACAATTTTTTTCTAGCGAAACAATAAACGACTTATGCATTCGAACAAATAAACTACAAATCAAGATCAGTCATTTATACTAATAAGCCTTAACAGGATATTAAACAACTACTTGCTTATTAAACATCTAAACCCAGTATGTTCCAATCCTGTGTCTGGACTAGCAAATGACATTATCAAGAAGATTTTGGTAATTAGTTCATAAAAATACCAGACTCAAATCCATCCAAGCACAAAGACTTTGAGCAATCAAACCTTATTTTGTTGATATAAAAGAATTAGAATTTAGGTAATATCAACTCAGGGAAGCTGATGATAAAAAAATATTTTAAATACCAGCTTTTTTTATAAGTCAGTTATTGGCTTATAATTGGGAACTAATGACTTCATTACACCCCAAGCTATCAGGTAAGCTACAGCACAGAATATAAACATGATTGTATAACCTGTTTCTATATGGCCTAGTGCTTTATAATGGTCAAACAAGGCGCCCCCTACTTTTGTAACAATTACACCACCGATTCCACCTGCCATTCCACCAATACCCACTACAGAAGCCGTTGCTTTTTTAGGAAACATATCAGACACTGTTGTAAACAAGTTAGCACTCCAAGCCTGGTGTGCCGAAGCACCGATGCCAATCAGTATTACAGGCATCCAGAAGCTGATCTCACCAAGCCATTGTGCAGCTAATACTACCAATGGTATAAAGGCTATCATCAACATGGCTCTCATCCTGCCATCATAGGGTTTGTATCCTCTTTTAATAAAATAAATAGGGAACCAACCACCACCAATACTGCCAAACATTGTAAGGCTGTACAATACAGCCAGCGGTAGCATAATATCAGTACCCACAATTCCATATTGGTCCTTTAAATAAGCGGGTAGCCAGAAAAGAAAAAACCACCACACACCATCAGTCATAAACTTACCAAAAGCAAAAGCCCAAGTTTGCTTGTATTGCAATAATTTCCCCCACGAAACTTTTTCTTTGGATTCTATTATATTATCTTCTATATCATCGCTGTTGATATAATCAAGTTCAGATTTGGATAACCTTTTTTGTTTTTCGGGCTTTTCATAAAAGAACAACCAGAAGAACAGCCACATAAAACCAATAGCTCCAATAATTATAAAGGCAGCTTCCCAACCCCAGTTTGAAGCTATCCAGGGAACAGTTAATGGTGCAAGGATAGCCCCACGTTGGCTCCCGAATTAAAAATACCAGTGGCAAATGATCTTTCTTTTTTAGGAAAATATTCTGCTGTGGCTTTGATGGCACCAGGGAAGTTGCCCGACTCTCCAATAGCCAAGATTGCTCGGCCAAACATAAATCCCATAACTGAGACTGGTAATGCAACAATACCCACCCAGCCTAATGCTGTAGTAATCCCTGTACCGATTGGTATGGCTAAAGCATGTACAATTGCACCAATAGACCAGATGATAATTGCCCAGGCAAACCCTTTCTTGGTGCCGAGCTTATCTATGATACGCCCTGCAAATAACATAGCAATTGCATACGTAAACTGAAATACGGCAGCGATGTCGGCATAATCACTATTACTCCAGCCAAACTTTTCTTCCAACGATGGCTTTAATAAACTAAGCACCTGCCTGTCCAGATAGTTTACAGTGGTAGCAAAAAATAACAGGGTGCATATCGTCCACCTGTATTTCCCGATTTTTTCTTTGATCATTTGCTAAGTTTTAAATGCCCATAAATCTGCAGAAACATACTTGCCGGTCTTGGTCCGCAGAAGCTTTTAGAAGGAGCAGGTTTGTGGGGATAATAATATTTATTTTACTTGAATTCTCGCAGCAACAACATCCGTATTCAATTGCCAGTTAAAATAATGTTGAGCATTATTGAAACAAATATCTTGTATCACTTTTCCTGTCCACTCAATATCGTTTGGCAATTCTCCATTTTCTATTTCTTCACCAAAAAGATTACATAATATTCTTCTAAAATATTCATGACGAGGGAACGACAAGAATGATCGACTATCCGTCAACATACCAATAAAACGACTAAGCAATCCCATATTACTGAGTGCATTTATTTGTTTAGTCATGCCATCCTTCTGATCGAGGAACCACCAGGAAGAACCCCACTGCACTTTTCCTGCCGCAGTACCATCATTGAAGTTGCCAATCATGGTAGCAAACAATTCATTGTCGGCAGGATTTAAATTATAAATAATTGTTTTCGCCAACGTATCATTTTTATCCAAACGGTTTAAAAACTTAGATAATGTTCTTGCCTGTGAAAAATCACCAATACTATCCCAACCAGTATCGGGTCCAAGTTTACCCAGCATGCGGCTGTTATTATTTCTTAATGCACCTAAATGATATTGTTGTACAAAACCTTTTTCCCAATCCCACTCAGCAAAATTGACCAGCATAGCTGATTTGAATTTTCTGTTCTCCAACAAAGTGAGTTCACCTCCTGAACGGATATTGGCGAAGATGCCGGCTATCTCTGTAGTGGTATAATCCTCTGCATATATTTCTTCCAGGCCGTGGTCGCTGATGTTACAATTATTCTCTACAAAATAGGCATGCCGTTTCTTCAATGCCGATAAATAGTCATTGTAAGTGCTAATGGAAACATCGGCTGCTTTTTCCAAACCAGTCAGGTAATTATTAAAGCCAGTGCTATCATCTACATTCATCGCCTTATCCGGACGAAATGCCGGTAATACTTTTACTGACCAATTATCTTTTTTTATTTGCTGATGATATTCTAATGAGTCCAATGGGTCATCAGTGGTGCAAACAACTTTTACATTCATTTTTTCCAGTAATCCACGAACACTATATTCCTTTGACTGCAGCTTTGCATTACACTCATCATAAATACTTTTGGCAGAATCTGCATTCAAAATTTTAGTGATACCAAAATAACGTTGCAATTCAAGATGCGTCCAATGGTATAATGGATTTCTTAATGTATAAGGAACAGTGGCAGCCCAAGCCTGAAATTTTTCCCAGTCTGTTTTATCGCCAGTAATGTAGGCTTCTTCCACACCATTGATACGCATAGCCCTCCATTTATAGTGATCTCCATTCAACCAAACTTTGGTTATGTTTTCAAAATTTTTATTGGCTGCAATTTCATTAGGCGGCAGGTGGTTATGATAATCAATGATGGGCATGTCTTTGGCATACTCATGATACAATCGTTGTGCTGTTGCATTAGTCAGCAGGAAATTTTCGTCGAGAAATTTTTTCATACAATTTCTTTTTTAATATTTATTGGCCGAGTTGTTGTGCTACTATCATCTTTCGTTGCGTCGCACTTTTTATCGTTCGGTAATTCTATTCAGCTTTTTCCCGCAAAGTCGCAAAGTAAATAAGACGCAAAGTTTACAAGTCGGAATGTATTCTTTGCTCCTTGGCGCCTTTGCGTGACACCTTCTATAAACTCACACCTCTCTTCCACGGAATAAAATCATCCTGGTTTAATTGCACTGCCTTTGGAATTACTTCTCCGCTTGCTGCTTTAATGCAATATTCAAGAATGGCTTCACCCATTTGTTCAATTGTTTTATCACCTTCAATCACCGGTCCGCAATCAATATCAATGATGTCATTCATTCTTTTGGTCAGGTTGCTGTTTGTTGAAACCTTAATTGTCGGGCAAACAGGATTCCCAGTAGGTGTTCCCAATCCCGTTGTAAATAAAATTAATGTAGCACCACTTGCTGCTTTACCTGTTGTTGCTTCCACATCATTACCCGGAGTGCAAACTAAATTCAATCCGGCTTTGGTTGCTGTTTCCGTATAATCCAATACATCCACTATCGGAGATGTGCCACCTTTCTTTGCAGCGCCGGCACTTTTTATCGCATCTGTAATCAATCCATCTTTTATATTTCCGGGAGAAGGATTCATTGAGAAACTGGAACCTGCATTGGTTACCATTTCATCATATCTGCCCATCAGTTTGATAAACTTTTTTGCAGCGGACTCTTCAATGGTTCTGTCAATTAACTCTTGTTCCACACCACATAACTCAGGAAATTCAGCCAGTAAAACTTTACCACCTAAAGCAACAACCAGATCAGAACAATATCCAACAGATGGGTTTGCCGAAATTCCACTGAAGCCATCGCTACCGCCACATTTTACGCCGATGCATAATTTATCAAGTGAAGCAGGTTGTCTTTCAAGTTTATTTATTTCAATCAGTCCTTCAAATGTTTTACGAATTGAATCAGCAATTAATTGCTCTTCACTTTGTGATTGCTTCTGCTCAAAAATGAATAGTTGTTTATCAAAGCTCAGATTCTGCTTTTCAGATCATCTTTAAAATCCTGCACTTGTAAATTCTGACAACCGAGACTTAATACGGTTACACCACCTACATTCGGATGGTCGGCATAAGCAGCTAATAATTTACTTAATACAGCTGCATCTTGTCTGATACCACCGCAGCCACCCTGATGATTAAGGAACTTTATTCCATCTACATTTTTGAAAGGACGATTTTGTGTATTCGCAGAAGGGGATAGGTCAATCGTTTCAAGACCTTCGCCTTTTTTATAAGCACTCACTAACTGGTGAGTGTATTGTTTGTATTTATCGGTAACAGCATAACCCAGTTCATTGTGCATCGCTTCCCGGATTACATCAAGGTTTCTGTTTTCACAAAATACAGTTGGTATAAATAGCCAATAGTTCGCTGTTCCTACTCTGCCATCGTTTCTGTGATAGCCATTGAAAGTTTTGTCTTTGAATTTAGAAACATCAGGAGCCTGCCATTCAAAATCAGTTTTGCGGTAGGCATATTTTTCAGCTGCATGTTTTATATTTTCCGTTGTCATCCGGCTGCCTTTTGTTATAGGCATCTGTGCTTTACCAACCAATACACCATACATAGTCACTTCACCTCCTGCTGCTAAATCTTCTGTAAAGAATTTATGCTTGGCCGGAATATCATCTTGCAATACAAATTCATTTCCTTCAAAGGAAATGATTTCTCCTTTTGAAAGATTGGACAATGCAACAATTACATTATCTTTTGGATGTACTTTTAAAACTTTATGCTTCATTTCGTTTATGCCGTTACTTTGTTTGTTTCCAGTTGTGCAATTGTATTTAAAACGCCGTTAGCTATCATGTCCTGCAATTGTTCCTGCACTGCATTTAAAAACCCCGGGAAAGCAGTTAAGTCTGTCCCCCAAAGTTCTTCATCCTGCATTACTTCTTTTGCCAGATCCGCAGCAGCTTTATCTTTCCAGGCATTGTAAAAATATTCAGCGGACTCATCTTTAATTTCATACGGTGTTCCGTTAAGCTCACCGAAATATTTATTGCCATCCTTCTTAATGGCTTTCATAAACAACAGGAAACCTGCAAAACCAGTTGCCATGTGCATCGGTGGGTTTTCGTTCAACTCATAATGTCTTGCTATCAGCGGTACATTTCTCATCTTCATTTTGGAAGTGTACTGTACTGTAATGCTAATCCATTGATGATCTATAAAGGGATTGCAGAAACGTTCGAATACATTATTGGCAAAATCCGCCTTTACTTTTTTATCTATTTCAAAAGGAATTGCATTGGCAATTTCCTGATGCATAAGATTTTTTGCAAAAACAGAGAATGTTTTATCCGTTACGGCTTCTCTTGTAATATTGAAACCTGATAAGAAAGCTAATCCACAATTGAAACTATGTGTACCATTCAGTAAACGCAACTTTAATTCTTTAAATAAAGTAATGTCGGGAGTTATCACCACAGCATCATCTGCTTTATAAAATGATAACACTTCTTTTGTTTTTTCATTGCCTTCAATGGCCCATAGACGGAACACTTCGCTGTTAGTCAGCAATTCATCGGTATAGCCCAAGGCTTCTTCTGTTCTTTTCAATTCAACTGCATTCGGTTTGCCCGGAACAATTCTGTCTACTAAAGAATTACAGAATGTATTATGAGTTTCCAGCCACTCAATAAATTTAAAATCCAAATCATTGCTGTGTGCCAATTCCAATACTATGCTTTCTAATTTTGAACCGTTGTCTGTTATGAGTTCAGTTGGGACAATCACCATTCCACTTTCTGCACTACCGTTAAAAGCTTTGAATCTTTCCAAAAGAAAGGCTAACAGTTTTCCCGGAAAAGAACTTGGTGGTTCGTCGTTAACATTATCATCAGTTAACTGAATACCTACTTCCGTTGTATTGGAAAGAATAATTTTCATTTCCAGATTATGAGCACATTCCAGAATTCTTTTCCATTCTGTATTGGCACTTAAGACCCGACTAACAGAGGCGTTGATAATATTTTCTTCAATGGTCTTTCCATTTCCCACACCACGAACACAAACAGTATATAAACCATCTTGTTTGTCAAAGGCAGTACTGTCGCTATCGGTTGATTTAACAATCACTACTCTTCCGTTGAAAATGCCCTGCTTATTGGCTTTATCAATAAAATAATCGGGTAAGCCTCTCAGCAACACACCGGTTCCGAACTGCAACACTTTCTCTGGTAGCTCCAGTAATTTCTCAGCCGGTATTTCTAATCCGGGTTGCGCAGCAATTTGTCCTAAGACATTTTTTGATAATTGCATATTTAATTTATTGCAGGATTCCAGCGATTGCCAAAAACCCAGTTAACGGTTATATCTTTTTCGTTTACACCTTCGGGAAGATTATCGCTGTGCCAGCTAAAATCATTTCCACCCATACGGTGACAGTTATAATAATAAATCCTTTCACCCCAATTAATCGTATTACTCGTTGGCACCCTATAAATAGGAGCGTCTTTCATATTCTTTGCAAACTCACAGTTCACTAAATAGAATTGTGCTTCCCGATGATAGCGGCCAAGCATAAAGCCATCATAGCCTTTGAATTTGCAATTCACCAATACAGTTTTAAAATCTTTGTTATTGGAACCATCATGCCAGATACTGGCAGGTCCTGTGTTTGCATAGAAAGTACAATTCTCTGCCCAAGCCCAGCCACGGGGACAATAGAAATCAACACCACCTTCCATGCTGCAATCTTTAAAATAAAACATACCGTCAATTGTATTCCAGGGACTCACTGTGTCTCCTGCATAAGCTCTGAAATGGCAGTTAACTGCTTTAAGTCTTGTGGTTTTCATGGTTCTTAATGCCATTTGGTGACCGCCATTGGTAATTGTTTTTTTACCGGTAACAGTATCAGCTTTGCAATCAACAACCTTACTTTCTTTTACATTAAAACCATAATCATTAGCAATGGTGAGATTTAATAGTGAAATATCATTTCCATTGACATTCATCGTAGCCACACCCCAATCATCAGGATGATCACATCTCCATTCATCTCTTGCAATATCCTGAGTGATGGTAGTTTTTTCTTTACCCTCTCCTTCAAAAATGATATTATGCTTTTCGATGAAGATCTTTTCCCGATAAGTTCCTTTCTTAATAAAAATTGTTCTTGCTGTTGCAGATGAATCCGATAAACTGTTGATAGCTCCCTGTACTGTTTTATAATCACCACTGCCATCAGCTGCTACAATAATTTTATTGGATATGGATTGTACTTGTTGTGCCGCAATACATCCTTGCGAAAGCATAAAGCCTGCAAAACAATAACTCCATATTCTTTTTTGGGTTTTTTTTTGTATTCTGGCCTTCTTTTTTACTTTGCTTGCTTGATCAGCCATTTCACCCATTCTTCTGTCGCAGCGTAATTTGTAAATTCAGCAGGTAATTTTCTTCCATCTAAATATTCATTATAAATCCATGGATCGCCTAAAGCGAAAACAGTTCCTTTGCCATACTTTGCTACAGCCATTACGTTAATATCTCCTTTCTTGACTACCACTTCAGCAAGGCTATTGACGTTTAGTGAACTGAATTCTTTGATGTATAATTTTTTCGATAATCCGAAAATCGGATGATTGTCTGTTGTAACAACTGCGCCTTGTTCAAAATGATTTCCTTCCACAAGATTTTTGTTGTCTTCATTAAACTGAATACCAAACTTAGCGGCCAGTTGATTGAAGTTTTTGAATTCAGCATTACCTGCATCATTACTCAACATCACTAATACACCACCATTTTTCACCCAATTGCTGATTGCTATTGCTTCTTTCGGTCCGACGTACTTTGGTTTCTCTGTTTCTTTTTCCGTATCCGGATCAATCATAATATAGATAGAGGCATTTTTTAAAGTAGCAGAGGTTGGTAAACTTTCCAGTGATTTTGTTTGTACACCATACCTATTAAAAATATCACCCAGCATGGCATAGCCACTATTACTTTTATCTTCCCATGTATAATGCCAACGAACGGCAGTGCCGGTTGCATCTTTCTTCCATTCGTTATTAAAATAATAATCCAGTAAAACAGTTTTGCCTTTGCCAACAGATTGTGTTTCGTTCAATTCCATTTCGGCAGCACAAAGAATGAAAGCTCCCATCCCTTTTGAATCATTTGTGATTACCGGCTCACTCATATAATATTCATAACTACCATCACGGTAAGGTTTGCCACCAAGTCCTGAAACAGCAACAGTACCTTTAAGGTTTACTTGGCCGTTAGGTTCTATTTGAATGAATTCTTTTAGTATGCCACGATAAGCTTTTATTGCCGCACTAAAATATCCTCCTGGTATGTAACCTTTTCTTGCAGCTTTTGCTAATGTGTAAGCCAGCATACAGGATGCAGAGGCCTCTGGATAATTTTTTTCTTTGCCAACCATGTTGGGTACATCATACCACAATCCTGTTTCTTGATCCTGTACTTTTTTTACCGCATTGGCAAAGCGATGGAGAATAGTAATTAACTCTGCCCTCTTTGGATGATTAGCAGGAAAGTGGTCCAATACATCAACCAATGCCATTCCAAACCAGCCTAAACTTCTTGCCCAGAAATTGGGTGATTGCCCTGTTGTTTTATTGGCCCATTGCTGTTCTTTACTTTCATCCCAGCCATGATACAGTAATCCTGTTTTTATATCCATGGCATGTTTCTCCATCAGGATAAATTGCTTTGCTATATCATCAAATGCTGCATCATCATGAAAGAGTTTTGCATACTCTGCATAAAATGGCTGACCCATATATAAGCCATCGAGCCACATTTGTGAAGTATATATTTTTTTATGCCAAAACCACCTTCACTTGTTCTTGGATGTGTACGTAATTGATTTCTTAAAAGGTCAGCGGCTTTTTTATATTTTTCTTTTCCTGTAACCTGATACAGAAATAATAAATTTTTACCGTTGTTCAGATGGTCAATATTATATTCATCCGGACGATAACCTTTTATAGTGCCGTCGTTCTGAACATAAAAATCCATACTCTGCTGGATATAATTAAACCATTTCCCATCACCTGTTGCATTCCAGACAGATTCCATTCCTTTTAATATCACTCCCTGATCGTATCTCCACTTGGCAACTTTGTCACCTTCCAGTGTAAATGAATCTGGCCAGAGACGCATCGCAGTTTCAGAAAGTTTTTCACTCCATTTATAATCAGAGGGGTTGATGCTATGGAATGAAGTGCTGTTTTCCGAAGCACCCAGTTCATATTTTATTTTTTCTATGGCTTTTGAAAGATTGGTGTTCTTTATACTAATTGAATTACTTCTTTCTCCGTTCACACGGAATAATAATTCTGCATCTTTTTTGTAACTGATATTGTCAAACAATAATTTATCGCTCTGTACAATATCAATAACCGGGTTTGTTTCATCGCTGATGATAGTGATATTTCTAAAAACAATATTACTGGCTTCCTGCACATCAATTCCTTTATGCGATTGGAAAACCATATTCTCCAGTACAATATCTTTTACATGCATTTCAGGAATACCCCGAACGAAGATGGCTTTCTCTGCACCATTTACATATACATTGCTGATATAGAAATTTTTGAATACCGGTGTGGTTTCATCCACTGGCAAAAATTCAACTTTGGGTAATTCTCTTTTCTCTCCGGCTAAAGGAATTGGGTCCTTCGCTGCATAATACATATCAAACAGTATCGCTTCTCCCGGAATATCCTTCATATAAATATCCTTAATGAAAATATCCTCCACCACACCACCACGACCTCTTGTTGTTTTAAAACGAAGTCCAATATCTGTTCCAATAAATGTGCAATTGCTTACATAAATATTTCTGGCACCGCCACTCATTTCACTGCCAATAACAAAACCGCCATGCGATGCATAAACAGTGCAACCTCGGATGATAACATTCTCCGTTGGCATTCCTCTTTTTCTTCCATCCGCATCCCGGCCGCTTTTTATGCAGAGTCCATCATCACCAACATCGAAGATTGAATTCTCTATCAGTACATTTTTACAACTCTCTACATCAATGCCATCTCCATTTTGTGCATACCATGGATTTTTTACTGTGATATTTCTTACCGTGATGTTTTCGCTCATGAGTGGATGCAAACACCATGCAGCAGAGTTTTGAAAAGTAACTCCTTCGAGTAAAATGTTTTTACAGTTAGTCAGTAGCAAAAGATTGGGCCGTAAAAAATTTTTTATGCTTGCATAGAACGCATCATCTTTTTCCGGAGAAATAGCACCGGGATTAGAAAGCTTTGAACCTTTTACTGATTGCTCAGAGGGATACCATGTTTTCTTATCAGTACTCAGCACACCGCCGCTGGCAACTAATTTTTTCCATTGTGTTTCATTCAGTTTATCTTTTTTTACCATTCGCCAGGCATCACCGTTTCCATCTATTATTCCTTTACCTGTAATAGCAATATTGGTTGCATCTGTTGCAGAAATGGGAGATTGGTTACGCATCTGTGGCAAACCTTCCCAGTTGGCTTTCACCAATGGGTATTGATCAAAATCTTTTGTAAATAATAAAGTGGCACCAGTTGCCAGGTAAAGATTGATATTGTTTTTTAAAACTAATGGACCTGTTAGCCACAAACCATTTGGAACTACAACAACACCGCCACCTTTTTTCGATAAGGCATCAATTGTTGCATTGATTGCTTTTGTATTTAATGTATTGCCATCTGCAATTGCACCAAACGTAGCTATAGATAAAGTGTCTTGTTTGAATTTCGGCTCGATAATAACGGGCAAATTATCCCACTGCGAAAAAGTAGCGATAGCCAAAAAAAGGCAGGGTAATACTATTAAGATTTTTTTCATCGGCAAGTGTGTGCTTTTTAGGCGTTTCGTTATACAAGTCTAACCAGATATTTGCTGTTAATCAACGAATTGCATGAGTTTTTTTACGCAATCGTTACCGGGAACGGTACCAATTTCCGCTTGCATTTTTTTGCTGCAGATTAGGCCATTTTTACAGCCTGCCGGGCCAGTAATTTCCAGCTTCCGCCTTCTTTTTGAAAGATCAGTAAAATCCTTAAATGCACATCACCGGGTTTGCCACTGTCATTTGTTTTGGCAGTTAGAATATGCCGCACAACGGCAGTTTTTCCGTTGATACTGATGGTTTGTTCCGTTAAATAAATCGAAACGAAATCAGATTTACCACTTACTATTTTTTCTACAAATTCTGCTTTGCCTTCCACATGCCCACCGGAGTGACCATAGCTTAATTTATCGGAAACGACAGCTTCCAGTTTATCCTTTACACCATCAACCATAGCAATGCGTAATTTTTCTACTGCATTGGCAACTGCGGTTTCCTTTTTACTTTGTGCATTAGTTACTACTGCGAAAGAAAAAAATAATAGAAATAAAATTGTTTTTTTCATGTGTGTATTTTTATGTTATCATCGTCTGTACTACTATCGTCTTCGTTGCGTCGCACACTTCTGCTGCATGAATTCTACTCGGCATTTTGCAGCATCCCGATGTTTATCGAGAATTCGGTAATTCTATTGGGCAACCCACCCCATTTTTCGAAAGCAAAACATTTTCCTCAATTCGCCCCTCCGGGGAGTGGAAGTTTCCCTATTTTAATGGTTCAATTCTAAACCAATCAACATCAGCAAAGCCAGCGTCGTTTGTAATATTATTCCTCAGACAAAACATACCAAGCTTTGCGCCAACCCAACGACCGGGTTTTGCTGTAAATTCTTTTCCTATGATGGTATATTTTTCATTGTTATCACTGAAGGCAAAACGATACTTACCGTTTTTCTCCATTCTTATCTGTAAATAAGATTCGTTTCCTTTTGCTGGGAATATTGCATTATCTACTTCTTTGTTTCCTTTGTCAGCACCAATATTTTCTTTGCAGAGAATATAAATACCATCATCTCCTTTTTCTATAGAAATATAAGCATAATCGCTACCGAACATTATCAATCCAAATTGTTCATTCTTAAATTTTGGGTTGAATGTCAGCTTAACCGTTGCTATAAATTCTTCAGCCGGTAATTTTTGACCAAGTATGTTCGGAAGATTCCAGATATTATTTATTGAATCGGGCTGATAGACAGAAAATAGTCGAAGCGAACCTGAAGCTGTTGGAAAAACCCATCCTTCCTTTGGATTAGCCTGCCATTGCCATTGCAATCCAAGTTTTGGAGAATTGAATTCATCTGATTCTTCGGGAGTAGTTATTGGATATACTTTCCCAACATTTGGTTTTTTATGAATGATGACCGGTTCGCCTTTTCCCCGCCCGGATGAACCGTTCGGACGGGCATTACCATCTTTATCTTCTCCAATCACTGGCCAATCTTTTATCCATTTCATGGGTTGTAAATGAACCACTCTGCCATACGCATCTTTATCCTGAAAATGTAAAAACCAATCCTCACCAGTTTTTGTATTTACCCAAGCTCCTTGGTGTGGGCCGTTTATTGAAGTAGTTCCTGATCCATCACAACTTTTCTTTCGTAAGGTCCATACACATTTTTGCTTCTTAATATGGTTTGCCAACCTGTACTTACACCACCAGCTGGAGCAAATATGTAATAGTAACCGTTTCGCTTATAAAATTTAGGGCCTTCAATCGTTGGATCGTTTTCATGACCGTCATACACCATTACAGCATCAGTAATAGCTTTTGTTCCTGCTGCATTTAATTCTTTTACTACAATAATTGATTTGATTCCGGCACGGCTTCCTGCATAAGCATGAACGAGATAAACTTTATTGTTATCATCCCAAAGAGGGCAGGGATCAATCAATCCTTTGCCTGCTTCCACCAATAACGGTTCAGTCCATGGGCCAAGAATATTTTTTGTCTTAATTAAATAGATTCCAAAATCAGGATCGGGATAATAAATATAAAATTCATTATTATGATAACGAATACTCGGTGCCCACACACCAGCACCATGTTGCACTTTGGAAAAATGCTCTTCCGGTACTAAACGTTTCAGTGCATGACCAATCAGTTTCCAGTTCACTAGGTCTTTAGAATGTAGAATGGGCAACCCCGGCACATGATTGAAAGAAGAGGATATCATATAGTAGTCATCTCCAACTCTTATTGCATCAGGGTCGCTGTAATCTGCGTTGATGACAGGATTTTTATAAGTGCCATTACCGTTATCTGCTACCCAAACTTTTGAAATGGTTTGTGCTGATAGAAGAGAAACGGTAAAAAGAAATATGAATGTCGTAGTAATTTTTTTCATTCACTTTTTAATTAATCAATTTTCTCAGGATTCCATTCGCCTAAAATATTTTTCAATGTATATTTTTTCGATTCTTCATTTGTTAATTGCTTTGTCCATTTTACTCTTGACGCTGGATTAGCTCCTGGTCCGATACTATTGTATTCAGCATAACGGGCAGTGGTTTCATTAGCTGGGTTTTTCCAGTTGTTCCATCCTTCGGCCATAATATGTTTGTCCATCCAGCAATTGATATACGTTACACTGGCTGTTGGTGACCATGGTCTTCCCAAAGAAACTTTACTGATATTGCTATCAGCAGTTAATTTACAGTCAAAGAATACAAAACCATAAGGTATAATGCTGTTTGTTGATGCTGCAGTAACATGAGAATTCTTTTTACTATGAATACGACAGCTTTTGAAAACAGCCGTTGCCGCACCAAAAATAAAATCAGTAGTTCCTTCTATGTAACAATCTTTAAAAAAATGTTTTACACCACTTCCGCTCAAGAACAAAATATCCTGGTCGCCAACAATGCGACAATTAAAAAGAGAAGCTCTGTTACCTTCAATTCTTAAACCAACAGCCTGGCCTGCTGTAAACCCTGCAGTGTTTTCAAATGTTAGATTTTCGGCATGAAAATCATTTCCATAAACAAAGGTAGAAGCACAAGTCCAGGTGTTTAGTGTATCACCATTGGGTAATATAGTTCCTGCATGATTATCGAAAGTGAGAATAGTGTTGTTTTTATTTTCCCCGATTAAGTGTACAAAATTTTTTCTTGCATCTACTATAATAGACTCTTTGTAAATTCCTTTCCTAATATGAATGATAAATGGTTTGTCGTTTCCAGCTGGTACAGCATCTAAGGCAGCTTGTACTGTTTTGTAATTGCCTGTTCCGTCTTTTGCCACAATAAGTTTTTGTTGAGAAAAGCTATTATTGCAATAGAAAAAAATCATCCAGATAATTACAAAACACTTCATGCTTATTTTGTTTTTAGTTGTACAACTCTTTCGGCTAAGTCAGGAACTAGTTTTCTCAACTCACTTAATACTAATTGCGCAATGAGCCTTGCACCGAGTTCATTGAAGTGTGTATTATCAATTTTACCGTCAGGGTAATTGGGATGTTCTCCCTGTTGTAATTGCAGAAATAATAGTTTTGAATTATCTTCTCCAAACTGCTGGTATAAGGCCCTGCTTTTTTCATCCAAATCAAAAAACAAAACATTTTGTTCTTTGGCAACTTCTTTTGTTAATGCAGAATAGGCTGTATGTGTTTCGATGGCATTTCCTTCTTTGTCAAATTTTCTTCTGGAAACAGGAGTGAATAATATTGGCGTTGCTTTCTTATTTCTTGCCTCATTAATAAATCTTGTCAGGTTCATTTTGAAAGTATCCGGCGTGGCATATCTTTCTGCTTTGTCTTTAGATTCATCATTATGACCAAACTGGATGATCACATAGTCACCCTCTTTTGCTTCATCCACTATTGATTTCCATAAGCCTTCGCGGATAAATGTTTTGGTACTGCGCCCATTTTTTGCACGGTTTACAACAGTTACAGTAGAATCCCAGAAGTTGAAAAAGGGCATTCCCCAACCTGTTTCAGGATACGCTTTTGTTTCTTTGATGGCACAGGTAGAATCACCAGCCAAGAATATTTTTATTTGCTTTTTTGCGGGAAAAGAAAAAGCTACAATGGCCAATAGAACTGGTACTAAATGGAGTCTTTTCATTTTACGATACTGTTTATGTACACTTCAATATTGGTATAATGTTTATCTAATTTATTTTGTGAAGCATCAGCCGGGTCATTTGGATTCAATCCATGTTTCTTTTCCCACTCATCCGGCATTCCATCTTTATCAGTATCGGCTGGAGCAGGTAATGATTGTAAGGAAGGCCATGCAGTAACGGTTAATTCATAATCTGTACCATGAGGAAAGTCTCCCTGCACATCAATGAATTTCCCTGTTCTGTTCCAAACATCTTTAATGATTCTTACATCCAATATATCTCTTCTAAAACTTGCACCTACTTTATCTAATATTTTCATATATGCTTCTTTGGCAGTTTGAGTTACACATTCTTCAGTTGTAAAGGCTTCATTCACCACTGACCTTTTTTTATCATCTTCAGTACTCCCTTTTCCCATATCAACACCGAGATAATTTTTCTTGGTAACATCTGGTGCTTCATCAACATAGTTTCCGTCAACATAAAATTTTCCAAAATCGAGCACATCAGTTTTAGTTGGGTTTACAATCCTGAATTTTACACTTTTATTTGTTGAGGGGCCGTATTTATAATAGTTGTTAATTATATTATAAGTACCTGCCTCACCACCATAGCTGCTGTTGCCTCCCCAATTATAAATTACATTATTCCTGAAATCTACAAATTCCTGAGTTGCTCCAAGCCTTGTTCCATTAAATCTTGGATTGCGGCTTACACAATGGGCAAAGAGGTTATGGTGTGCTGAAAGGTGAGTGCCACCCCAGATACCACCGAAACCGTGATGCTCATAATCTTTATCGCCTGTTTCAAAATGATAGGAATAATTAAGTGGCTCTGAAATAAGATTCCATTGAAGAGTGGTGCTGTCGCCCCCATAAATAGAAAATACTTCATCTGTACTCCAGCTCATACTGCAATGATCAATGATGATATTTTTTCTTTTGCTACCGCCGAATGCATCATCGCCACCATTACCATCTAGCATACCACCTTTCTGATTTTTATCTCCCATTCTGAAACGCATATAGCGAACGATAATATTATCGCCGTTAAATCCAACAGAATGATCAGCAAGACAAATACCATCACCGGGAGCGGTTTGGCCTGCAATGGTGCAATCGCCTTTGATAGTAAGTTTTGTTTCAAGATGTATGGTTCCTGAAATAGCGAAAACTATTATTCTTTTTCCTTTTGACTCAGCAGCCCTTCTAAAACTTCCTTCACCATCATCATTCAGGTTTGAAACAATGAACACTTTTCCTCCTCGTCCACCTGTAGTATACTTTCCAAAACCTTCAGCTCCGGGAAACGCAATTGCTGTTTCATTTGTTTTTGTAACAGCAATTTTATTTTGCTGTGCACAGGAAACAAACACAAACAATATTGTTGTATTTAAAAATAGAAAATTTTTTTTCATAAAACTACTATTACTGACGAGTGTAATTTAATAAGGCTGCAATTATGCAGCCTTATTATTAAAAACTACTATGAGAAAAATCTTAATAGTTCGGATTTTGTATTAAGTTGGTGTTAGCTGTTCTTGCTGCGTTGGGAAAAGGAAGTAACTCACCTTTGCCCGTCACAAACCCTGTAGCAAAACGGTCTGCAGCTGTTGTTCCTACTGAATTTCGTGGAGCAGCAACTGTTGGTAATGCAATCCATGTAAGTTTAGTAGTTCCTGCTGGAGTGCTTGCCGGAGCAGGTTTGTAATATGAGTTTGCCCAAATATTAAAATCATCAGCAGTATTCCCTGTTTTTAAATACATAGCAACAGGTAGTGTGCTTACTAGAGAATATGAAGGATAAGCGGCCATATAAGTTGTTTGGGTCATTGCAGTCGCAATAGCCATACGGTTTAAGTTGTTTCTTGTTTCGGTTATTGCTGTTCCCAATAAATTCCACCTTATCAAATCATATTTACGAATGCCTTCACCTCCTAACTCCAAAGCTCTTTCTCTAACCAGGTATTTGAAAAATTCTGTTTTTGAAAGGCCAGAAGGAATATCTACAGTGACATCCGGTGTAGAGATAGGTTTTCCAAATCCTCTTCTTCTTACCATATTAATTGCATTGTAGGCAGCAGCATTTGGACTATTGATCTCATTTTCTGCTTCTGCTAACATTAATAACACATCAGAGAAACGGATGATTTGCCATTTGAGACTCAAATATTGAACGGCACTATTGGGGTCAATAACCGGGTTTGTTATCCAATCTCTTCTGTATTTACCGTCAGTTATTGAAACTAATGCCTGACTGCCTGGAGTTATTTTTGTTATTCCATCTGCAGCTACAAAGTAAGGTGTAATTGTTACATCTCTTCTTAAGTCCGTTGAGTCGAACAAATAAAAATAGGAAGGTAAAGGGTTGACACTGCTATTTCCTTTAGCATTTACTCTTGGTCCGTTATAATATCCCAATTTTGAATCTTCTGCACCAGTTAATCCAGTTGCACTTGCCTGAAACATTAGTTCTCCATTTGGATCGTTAAGAACATGTCCACAAACCTGAGTCTTCCATAGACCTTTAAAACTAGGATTTAGAGTATGCTGGCCAGAGGTAATAATATCATTACATTCATCTTTTGCAATTTGATAATAACTAAGATAATCCGCAGGTCTTTTCATTTGGCCATCGGCTCTTAATGAGTAACCTCCTCTTGCTAATGCGATCCTTGCTCTTAGAGCTTTAACTGTTCCTTTTGTGATTCTTTCATCCGAAGGATCACCAATAGCTGCTAATTCATTTCGCCATGGCACAAGATCAGAGGCAGTTTTCAAATCAGCAAGAAGTCTGTTGTATAATGTATCTCTATCAACCTGTGAAGGAAAAGGATTGCCAACAGCCAAGATATAAGCTGGTTCAAAATGGGCAGGTAAATCGCCCCAGTTACGTATGGCTTCAAAATAAAACTGTGCCCTTAACGTTAAAGCTTCTCCGTGCATTCTTTGAAGCTGCTTTTTTTCGTTATCAGAGCCATTTGAATACAAATTCATTTTTGGAATATTGTCAATACAAATATTTGCATATTCAATACCTTGAAAAAGTTGATTAAAGGGTTTTTCTAACTGTGCATTTCCTGGTGTTGCAGTATAACGGGCAATATCTCTGCGGTCATTATCACCAGCACCAGTAGGTCCCTGCATTTCATCATTGTCTAAAGGATAATATAAACTTAAACGTATTCCATAACCTTGGTCGCCAATTAAGCGGCTATAAACACCAGCTAATGCTTTATAGGTATTAGGTACATCACTAAAAACTGCTT
Organism: Chitinophagaceae bacterium; assembly: GCA_016706055.1. GTDB lineage: Bacteria > Bacteroidota > Bacteroidia > Chitinophagales > Chitinophagaceae > JJ008. Next base: position 223,330 of record JADJKL010000001.1, read on the forward strand.
CAGGGCCAAGTTCAGTAATTGGTTGTTGATCAAGATATTTCTTGCAACCACCAATTACAAAAAGAATTGATAGCAAAAGAAAAGTGCTTATCGGGCTTAAAAATTTATTTTTCATATAACTTCTTTTTAAATTTAATTTAGAATGATGCATTTACACCAAATACAAAGCTGCGGCTTCTTGGGTAGGCAGAATAGTCAAGTCCTGGTGTTAAAGGACTATTTCTAACACTTACCTCCGGATCGTAACCTGTATACTTTGTAAATATTGCCAGATTATTAGCTGTTGCATAAAATCTTAACTGCGACATTTTTAGTTTGGCAATACTCTTTGCAGGTAAGCTGTATCCTATGCTTACATTATTAATTCTTAAGAAAGAGCCATCTTCAATTGCCCATGAATGTGGATAGAATGCACCTGAACTTTTTATAGGCTGCCAGATTGTGGCACCAGCATTTAAGGCAGATAATTGATCCGGAGCGATGCCATATACATTTCCACCATTAATCCACTGAGCAGTTTCTCCTGTTGGTGTAACAATCCGCCATCTATTACTCATTACGTCCAGCATATTTGAGTTGTTAGAATATCCATTAGTAAATTCTATTTTATTGGCGTTATAAATATCATTGCCATAAGAGAAATTCAGGAATATGCTTGCATCCCAACGCTTGTAACTGAATTGCTGTAAAAAGCCTCCCGTGAATTTTGGTGTTGGGTTACCAATGATTTTGCTGTCGTTTGTAATATCTACAGAACCATTACCATCTAAATCTTTAAACTTAATTGAACCAGGTTGAACAGTTCCGATAATAGCTGCATCTGTTACAACGCCAGCTTTTAATGTATATATCCCTGTAGCTGTATTATAATCAAAATCGTTAACTGTATAGAAGCCATCTGTTACCAGACCCCACATAGATCCAACTGGTGATCCGATTTTTTGGATATAATCATTAGGCTGACCGGAAACCCCCCAGCTAGGATCTGCAAAAAAGAAGTCTTGATTCTTTCCTAAAGCAAGGATTTTATTTTTATTAAAGGCTATATTAAAATTTGCATTCCAATTAAATCCTTCTGCCTTCCGCATAATAGCAGTATTCAATTGTATTTCTACACCTTTATTGGAGGTTTTACCAATGTTTTGGAATTGTGTAGAATATCCAAACGTTGAAGCTACAGGTACTTTAATTAAAAGGTCTTTTGACGTGTTATCATACACATCAACCGTAAGGTCAACTCTTCTGTTAAACATGGTAAGATCCATTCCATAGTTTCTATTTACAGTTGATTCCCATTTAAGCTCCTTATTAACCAATGAAGTAGAATAATAGGCTATAATATCTTCATTATTTATGCTATAAAAATAAGTACCATTATTACTGAATGTAGTAAGATACAGGTAGTCATCAATTCTATTGTTTCCAATAGAACCAAATCCAACTCTGAACTTAAGATCATTTATAAAGCTGGCATTCTTCATGAACTTTTCTTTTGATACTCTCCATGCAAAAGATGCTGCTGGGAAAGTACCCCATTTGTTTCCAGGGCCAAATTTTGATGCACCGTCTTCTCGAACATTAGCAGAAAAAAGGTACTTATCCATGAAGGAGTAATTAATCCTACCAAAGAAAGAAATATTGGTATATCTGGTTTCGCCAAACTTAGGGTATCCTGTAAATTGAGTTGCCTGACTTGCTTGCTTAAAGGCATCGGTATATGTAATACCTGGTTGATAATCTCTATAAAGATTTGCATGGCTTTTTCCTCTTAAGTCATACGTTTCTTCTCCCATCAAAAAATCGAAATTATGCTTCCCTTTATAATTTTTTACTGAGTATGTAAGTACGTTAGAATTAGTAAAGGTTGTTGCTTCAGATGTGTCCAAACGGGCAATTGGTTTTGCACCTCCCTGAATAATTGCATAAGGAGCAATTGTATCATAAAACTGTCTGTCTTTTCTATCATTTTTAATATATCCAAAAGTTGATTTAAATGACAGGTTCTTGATAATATTATATGAAATATAAGCAGTAAGATTAAGCGTATTAGTGGTTTTTCTCCTGTATTCTGAATTAGCTAATTGAATAGGGTTTGTAAGGTTTAAGCCATTGCCTACGCTAGGATCGGCAATTGGATCGGCATCATCAATATTCTGATCATTGGATAAGAATGGTCTATACTTTACCGCATTTCTTAAACGGTTGTAGGCAGATCCTTTGTCGTCAGAAACACCTGCACCTACTACATCTTGCGTTGTATATCTTACGGAGCCGCCTAATTTCAAAGAATTGGTAATCTTATATTCTCCCTTGAAGTTTAATAAATGTCTTTTATAATTAGAATTCAGCACAATTGCTTTTTCATTATTATAGGTGTAGCCAAAATTATAAGTAAATAATTTACTGCCTCCAGATACTCCGATATTATGTGTAGTGTTAATACCGGTTCTGCCAAATGCCTCTTCTTGCCAATCTATTTCATCAATGTTTTTGTAAACGTTAAGTGTGTCCCATGTATGGCCAAAGTTGTTTGTAAAATTGGTGCTGTCAGTATTACTTCCTCTTGAACGTTCAGATTGATAAAATACAAAATCATAGGGGTCTAGTAAGTCTAACTTTTTGGATAGTGTTTTCACTCCTACAAATCCGTTGTAAGTCACTTTAGCTTTTCCTTTTCTCCCACTCTTTGTGGTAATAACAATAACCCCGTTAGCACCCCTTGCACCATAAATGGCAGTTGCAGAAGCATCTTTTAAAACATCAATTGATTGAATGTCTTGAGGAGAAAGAAAGGAAAGTGCATTTTCCATTTGTACGCCATCAATTATATAAAGTGGTGAATTGTCACCAGTAATTGACATGCCACCTCTTACACGGATTCTTATATCCGCATCCGGCGAACCTTCAGCTGAAGTAGCAGTTACTCCTGCGAGTCTTCCATTTAATGCTTCTGCGGCTGAATTAATCGGAATATCCTTTAATTCCTTTGCCCCAACTGAAGAAACTGATGCTAAAAGATCTTTTCTGCGAACTGTCTGGTATCCGATAACAACCACATCTTCAAGTGCGGCTACATTAGCTTTCAATTCAACACTTACAGTTGTCTTGCCCGCAACAGAAATTTCATAGCTGACAAAAGAAGCACTGGAAAAAACTAAAGTAGCATCGTCTGCTACAGTTATTTTATAATTTCCCTGAGCATCGGTTGTTGTTGAATTTCTCTTGCCTTTTTCTGTCACAGTAATTCCACTGGCCGGTTGGCTGTTTTCGGATGATGTTACTGTTCCGCTAATTTGCTTCCTGTGCAAATAGTTCTGCCGGAAAGAGAAAAGAAAGAATCAGAATGCAGACTCCCGTTAGTTTAAGCATTTTTGTCATAGTTGTAATTTTGATAAAAATCTTTATTAATGTTTTTTTCTTTCCCGGTAACCGGAAAACTGAACTAATTGAATTGATAGGAGGTTAAATTTTTTCTTGAAAATAGCAAGAGAGGAATCGGGGTAATTGACTGTTCTTTTGCAATGTGCAAAACAGAGAGAACCTTCTGACAGTAGATTAGACTTTTTCATTCCGCAAGCAATTTTCGTTATTCGACTTGTCTTTGAATCGGGCATTTTAGTACCTCCATCTCCAACTAAGCCTCAACAATTCTACACAATACTTCATTGTAACAGAGCTATTTAGAGAAGTTTTTTTACGCAATCGTTCCCGGTAACGTTGCCTTTCGAAGACAAGATTTGAATTTAAAATCAAAATGCAAATTCTGAAAGAGTTGCCTGATTTTTTTTGAAGGCAGTGAAGCAATCTGATAGATTTTTTTGTCTCTATAGAGCAATTAATAGTTTGAAGAACCATTTCTTGAACAACTAAAAAAAGTTAACTTTAAAGGCTGTCAGGATTTTTGTTTAATAACCGGAAAAGATTGCTTGAAATGAAGTTTGAAGCCATAACAATTAAAGATATTGCCAAAGCCCTAGGATTGTCGACATCTACGGTATCAAGAGCATTGAGAGACAGTCATGAAATTAGTCCTGAGACTAAAAGAATTGTGCTTGAATATGCAGAAAAGAATAATTACCAACCTAACCCCATAGCACTGAGCTTAAAAGAAAGAAGGAGTCGGTCAATTGGGGTAATTGTCTGCGAGATTGCCAACAGTTATTTTTCGCAAGTAATTAATGGAATAGAATCTATTGCATACGATAATGGATACAATGTAATTATTGCCCAAAGCCGGGAGTCATTTGAGAGAGAAATTCTAAACCTCCAATACCTTACTTCCCGTTCCATTGACGGATTGATTATTTCTGTTTCTACAGAATCAAAAGATTTTAGTTACTTGAAAGAATTACATCAAAAAAAGATGCCGATTGTTTTTGTTGACAGAATTGTTGACGAAATAGAAACACATAAAGTAATTGCAGATAATTATAATGGAGCTTATAATGCCACCCTTCATTTGATAGAATGTGGTTATAAAAGAATTGCGGCCATTACAACTCCTTCCTCTTTATCTATTTCCAGAGAAAGATTAGCAGGGTATAAAGCAGCTTTGATAGATAATGGCTTCGAGGTAAATGATGAATTGATAAAATATTGCCAGCATGGAGGAATGATTTTTTCTGAAGTCCAAGATGTAATGAATGAATTACTTGAACTTGAGAATAAACCAGATGCTGTATTTGCGGCAGCTGACAAATTAACGACAAACTGTTTACGGATTTTTAAAGCAAAAGGAATTTCTGTTCCAGCTGATATTGGTTTAATGGGCTTTTCTAATACCGATTTGGCGGAGTTAATTCAACCGCCACTATCTGTTATAAGACAACCTGCATTCGAAATGGGAGAAGTAGCCATGAAGCTTTTGCTACAAGTTATAGAAAGCAAGAGACCAGTTATAGATTTTGAAACAAAGATGTTATCGACAGAAATGCTGATAAGAGGGTCAACAATTAAGTATAGTAATATCTCTAATTTAACCTCTTAATTCTGCTTCTTCAAATACGTTTTTATTTCGAAAGACATATAGTATTGTTTTGTTATCAACACAATCACTAATAGTTTTCAATTGCCCTTATACTTTCAATCAGAAAGGTCGAACTTTGGTTAGTTGGGTCAACAAAAAAAGGTAATCTTATACAGATTACCTTTTTTAATGACTATTACTCAAGAATTTGCCAAAAGAGTAAGTTTAATTTTACAAAGATCTTAAAATCCCCATTTCCAGTCCTCTTAATTCTGCAAGTCCTCTTAGCCTGCCAATAGCAGAATAACCGGGATTGGTTATTTTATTCAGATCGTCCAGCATCTGATGTCCATGATCTGGACGGAACGGAATGGGTGTGCCTTTTTTTTGTTGTATCAATAATAATTCTTTCATGATGGCATACATATCGTTGTCGCCCCCGAGATGTTCGGCTTCAAAGAAATTGCCCTCTTCATCTTTTTTTATGTTCCGTAAATGGATAAAATGAATCCGCTCTCCAATTTCTTTTGCCATGGCAGCTAAATCATTTTTTGAAGAAGCTCCCAAAGAACCTGTACAAAAACAAACTCCATTCGCCGGATTATTTACTCTATTCAATATGTAATTGAAATCTTCCATTGAACTTACAATTCTTGGTAAGCCCAGAATTGGAAATGGTGGATCATCCGGGTGAATAGCAAGTTTAACACCACATTCTTGGGCTACGGGAGCTATCTCAGATAAAAAATGAGATAGGTTTTCCTGCAAATCATTTCTATCAATATCAGTGTATGCTTCCAGTTTCTTCAACATATCTGCTGTGGTTATTCGCTTTTCGCCAGGAATACCAAACATCACTACACCCGATAAAGAATCCAACTGTTCTGGAGAGTAAGATTTAAAACGTTGTTCTGCTTGTTGTTGAATGTTGTCGTTATACGAAGCTGTTGCTCCTTTTCTTTTTAGGATAAAAATGTCAAACACTGCTAGATCAACCCAGTTAAAATACAGTGCTTTAGCTCCAGTAAGTATTTCGTAATCTAGCGAAGTTCTTGTCCAATCGTTTACAGGCATAAAGTTGTAAGTGATTATAGGTATCCCACAACTTGCTACATTTCTGATGGAAGTTTTATACTGCTCTATATATTTTTTATAGTTGCCACTTCTTGTTTTTATGTCTTCATGTACAGTAATGCTTTCAACCACCGACCAGGTTAATCTAGCTTTTTCAATTTCCATTTTTCGCTTCTCTATTTCATCAGCCTGCCATATTTCGCCATGCGGAATATGATGCAATGCGGAAACTATACCTGTTGCACCAGTTTGTTTTACATCAGCCAATGATACCGGATCATTGGGTCCAAACCATCTCCATGTTTGTTCCATTAGAATCATATAAATAAATATAATTTCATATTAAACATTATTAAAAATAATAAACTCCGAATTCTCTACAATGAAAATTCCTTTGGCAAATTCAAATATACCAGTTAAAAGTCCAGCAGTTATTATGAAAAATAAAAGAAGAAAAAAACCGAGAGAGTGCCGCACTATATCCAGATTCAGTGCAAAAGAATACTATTATTGAGCCTTCTTTATTTTTTCAATACAAAGTCGTAGGCTTTCTTCCCAATTACGAAACTGAATTCCATAATGTTGCTGAATCTTACTTTTTTCAAGTACTGACCATGCTGGCCGTTTTGCTGGTGTAGGATATGCAGAAGTTGGAATCGGATTTATTTTGCAACTACTTCCGGAAAGATTTTTTATGGCACCGGCAAAATCGAACCAGCTAATCACACCTTCGTTACTAAAATGGTAAATACCTTCATACCATTGACCCGAAGAAATCATTTTCATAATAACTTCAGCCAAATCGGCAGCATAAGTCGGAGAACCTATTTGATCATTAACAACACTTATTTGTTCCTTTTCCTGAAACAAACGCAGCATTGTCTTCACAAAATTATTTCCATAGGATGAATACACCCAGGATGTACGAATAATAATTGCATCAGAATTTTCATTCATTGCCAGCCTCTCTCCTTCTAGTTTAGAAGCGCCATAAACAGTTTGAGGATTTGTGAGATCATCCGCCTTGTAAGGCTCTTTTGCAGTACCATCAAAAACATAGTCAGTAGAGATGTGAAGGAATTTTATAATGTTATCCCGGCAGGCTGCAGCCAGAACCCCAACTGCGGTTGCATTGATTTGCCAAGCTAATTCTTTCTCAGATTCGGCTTTATCAACAGCTGTATAGGCAGCACAATTTATCAGAAAGTCAAACTGATTTGACTTTAAGTAATCCTTTATTCTTACAGTGTCATTTAATGGAAATTCATCTCTAGTAAGAAATGTAAATGTGTATTGAGAATAGGCTGAGGAAAGTTTTTTTAATTCACTACCCAACTGTCCGTTAGCACCAGTAACCAATATTGAAGGAACATAACCCATTCCTTAAAATACGAAACTATTTCTGCAATCTGTCAAGGTTGGCAAAATTTTATCTTTTTCAGAGACTATTGCTGCTTCAGCAGGAATACGCCAATCAATTTCTAATGCTGGGTCATTATAAATTATTCCTCCTTCACTTTCCTTATTATAAAAACCATCGCATTTGTACAATACTTCTGCTTTTTCACTTAAAACAGAAAACCCATGCGCAAATCCTTTTGGAATAAATAATTGACGCCTGTTTTTTGCAGAAAGTACTTTTGAGAAACTCTTTCCAAAAGTTGGAGAGCCAGTTCTAATATCTACTACTACATCCAGAATTTTTCCTCTTAATACTCTTACCAGCTTCGTTTGATCATGTGGCGGCAGTTGGTAATGCAGTCCTCTTATTACCCCATACGATGAAGATGATTGGTTATCCTGCACCCAACGAATATCAATTGCTTCCTGCTGAAATTGCTTTTCATTATACGCTTCAAAAAAATAGCCGCGGCTATCTTCGAATACATTTGGCTCAAAGACCATCAGTCCAGGAAATTCTGTTTTTACAAATGGCATATTATAAGCTCCAGTAAGTTCTGTTATTAATTTTATTACGATACATTCCTTTCAGGTCGGCAATCATTCCATGGTCTTTGGTAATGCTTGCATAATAGGTGTCATCCAGTTTTTGATATTCTGCATGTGGCACAGTTACAATTACTACATCATAATCTGTGTCAATTATTTTTGTTAATCCAAAACCATATTCATGTTGCAGCTCATCAGAATCTGCATGCGGATCTTCTACATCAACATTTACATAATACGACTTCAAAGCTTTTACAACATCAGCTACTTTAGAATTACGAATATCGCTTACATTCTCTTTAAAAGTTGCTCCCTTCACCAACACCTTTGCGGATTTTACATCTCCTGAATTCTTTATAATATGTTGCACAACTGTCTTGGCAACATATTTCGCCATATTATCATTGATATTACGGCCAGCCAAAATTACCTCAGCATCATATCCTAATTCACTTGCTTTATAGGTAAGATAATAAGGATCTACGCCAATGCAATGTCCGCCAACCAAACCAGGTTGGAATTTTAAAAAATTCCACTTTGTTCCTGCTGCTTCCAGCACTTCAAATGTATTTATATTCATCATATTAAAAATGATAGACAATTCATTCATTAATGCGATGTTCAAATCTCTTTGTGTATTCTCAATAATTTTTGCTGCTTCTGCCACTTTGATAGAAGAGGCTCTGTGCACACCAGCCTTTACTACCAATTCATACACTTTTGCAATTTGTTCAAGTGATTCTGCATCACATCCAGAAACAACTTTAATAATAGAAGATAATGTATGCTCTTTATCACCTGGGTTAATTCTTTCCGGCGAATAGCCAGATTTAAAATCAACTTTATCTTTTAACCCGGATAATTTTTCAATTACCGGCAAACAGTCCTCTTCTGTGCAGCCTGGATAAACCGTTGATTCGAAAACAACATAATCTCCTTGCTTAATTACTTTACCAATTGTTTCTGATGCTTTTTGTACGGGAGTAAGATCAGGCACATTGTGTTCATCAACTGGTGTGGGAACTGCCACTATATAAAACTTTGCTTCCTTTAATACATCCAATGAATCGGTAAAAACGATATCGCAGCCATTAAAGTCCTCTTTTACCAATTCGTTACTTGGATCAATACCCTGCTTCATCATTTCCACTCTCTTAGGATTTATATCAAATCCAATAACTGAAATATTCTTTGCGAATTCTAAAGCAATTGGTAACCCCACATAACCTAATCCAATAACAGCTAACTTTTCTTTTCTATCAACTAGTTTCTGATACATATATTCAACTTAATTAATTATTAACGAACTCTAAAACCTTTGAGGTAATAAATTGCAATTGCTCTTCATCCAGTTCTGTGTGAATTGGCAATGAGATAACTTTTTCAGTCAGCATATCGGTTATAGGCATATCCTGTGCTGCTGTATTGAATTGCGCAAACATTTTTTGCTTATGTCCCGGCACCGGATAATAAATCATTGCCGGAATGCTATGCGATGCTAAAAATTCTTTTAGCCCATTACGATCTACTCCTTCTAATTGTAAAGTATATTGATGAAAAACATGATGTGAATTCGAAGCTCTGAAAGGTGTTTTGATTTTGGGATTATTAGCAAATGCTTTATCGTAATAATCAGCGGCGGTTCTTCTGGCCGCATTATATTCATCCAGCTGCTTCAATTTAATATCGAGTACTGCAGCTTGTATAGAATCCAATCGACTATTGCAACCCACTACATCATGATAATATTGTTTACTCTGACCATGATTGGCTATCATTAATAACTTTGTTGCTAATTCTTCATCATTTGTAAAAATGGCGCCGCCATCGCCAAAGCCACCTAGATTTTTTGAAGGATAAAACGATGTGGTACCGATATGTCCAATTGTACCTGTTTTCTTTTTTGTTCCGTCGGAAAATGTGTATTCACATCCAATTGCCTGTGCATTATCTTCAATTACATAAAGGTTATGCTTTTTTGCAATTTCCATTATCGGCTCCATATCTGCGGCATGCCCATAAAGATGTACCGGAACGATGGCTTTTGTTTTTGGCGTAATCGCTTTTTCGATAGCTGCGGGATCAATACAAAAAGTATCAGGATTTACTTCTACAAATACAGGAGTTAAATTCAACAAAGCAATGACTTCTGTTGTGGCGATATAAGTAAAGGATGGAGTAATCACTTCATCACCCGGTTTTAATCCTAAAGCCATTAATGCAATTTGAATAGCATCCGTGCCATTAGCACAAGGGATTGTATGCTCTGCGCCTATATATGTATTTAGATTTGCCGTAAAGTCCTTAACTGCTTTACCATTAATGAAGGCAGAACTTTCCATCACTTCAATGACTGCACTATCTACCTCCTTTTTAATTTTCTGATACTGTGTTTTCGTATCTACCATTTGAATAGGCCGCATAAATTGAACTTATTTTAAGTGGCGCAAAAATAGTAAAATAAGGGTAGTTTACCCGAATGCTTTTACATTTGCTGAATATTAAAAACCAGTCATCTGTCATTATTCCTTTACAATATTTTTCTTTGGGTATTCGGTGTTGCTGCCCGCATCAAAGCAATGTTTAATTCAAAGGCCAAAAAATGGGTGTACGGCAGAAAAGAAATTTTTAGCAGATTAGAAAAAGTAATTCCTGCTGATGCAAAAATTATCTGGGTTCATTGTGCATCACTTGGCGAATTTGAACAAGGTCGTCCGGTAATTGAAAATCTAAGATCACAATACAAAGAGCATAAAATCCTACTGACTTTTTTCTCTCCTTCAGGATATGAAGTGCAAAAAAACTATGCTGGTGCAGAATGGGTTTTTTATTTACCAATGGATGGCACAAAAAATGCAAGTCGATTTTTAGATATTGTTCAACCCAAGCTAGTACTATTTGTAAAATATGAATATTGGTTTTACTACCTGAAAACAATAAATCAGCGTAAAATCCCACTACTACTCATTTCTGCATTGTTTACAAAAGACATGATCTTTTTTAAATGGTACGGCAATTTATACAGAAAGATGCTTTCGATGTTTGATCACATTTTTGTGCAAACTCCAGCATCAAAACGAATGATAGACGAACTTGATCTGAATCTTCATTGCTCGGTGGCTGGAGATACAAGATATGACCGTGTGATTGAAATTGCTGCCTCTTCAATAAATATTGCTGAAATTGAAAAATTTGTTGGCGATAAAAAATGTGTTATCGCTGGAAGTACTTGGCCAGAAGATGAATTGGCATTACAAAAGGCATTTTTAGCAATCAATAACCCATCAATAAAGCTGATTATTGCACCACATGAAATAGATGAGAAACATCTCTCATCTATTAAAGTAATTTTTCCAGATTGTACTTTCTTTTCTGATTTACATGAAACAAATGAACTAACAGCCGATAAGAATGTTCTTATTATTAACAATATTGGAATGCTTTCCAGTATCTATAAATACGCAACTATTACATATGTTGGTGGTGGTTTAAAATCAAGTGGTGTGCACAATGTTTTGGAAGCCGCTGTATATGGCAAGCCTGTTCTATTTGGACCTTATTATCATAAATATGCTGAGGCTGTAGAATTAGTAAAAGCAGGTGGCGGATTACCTTTTACTGATGAGAAAAGAAATGGCGAAATGCTAACAGAATTAATCAGCGCATTATTTATCAATCAGGAAGAATATAATTACAGGTGTGAGAACTCAAGAAAATTTGTACAATCAAATAAAGGTGCGACCGAAAAAATTACTCATTACATTCAGGAGAACCGTCTCTTAACCAACTGATCAAAATGCTGAACGGTTGTATTGTCATTGTTCCAACCCAACTTTACTTTTAATTCTCTGGTAATCCAATACTCGGCTTCGGCATAAATGCTAAAACTGTTGATTGTCTTAATACAACGTTCATACATATTTTCATCGCCCCGGAAAAGTTCATTGATAAAATGGAAGCGGTCATTAATTCCTACTGCTTTGCGTAAATCCTTTACTGGAGTTTCTTTTAATCTCTCTACAATTTCAGGTTTTACCTGTTTTAATCTGTCATTCATCGAAAGTTCGTTAAGTCCTGAATCATTTATTTCCTTTGGCTGATGCGAAAGTGTAGGTATCTCTTTCATCGGATCAAATGTCATATCCAATTGACCGTTTTTTTGAATTACAGAGACGGAGCCGTTATCAACAAGTAAAGTTTCTTTTACTTCTTTTATTGCTGAATTTTTTTCTGTCGGCTTTGGCGCATATTTTTCATGTTCTCCATTTGATATTGGCGCTAAATGGGACGAAGGCAGCACTACCGCAACTTTTGGAGTACCAAGACTATAATGATCATTGGTTTTCAATTTGGTTAGTTCAAACTGTAATAGCTGAGATGTACCCAACATTAAAGCCGGATCAGCTTTTTGATCAAACTGTTCTTTTAATTTATTGATGAGAGATTCAATTCGTTCCATTGATTTATATTTACAGCCTGCAATTTGTAATGCTTTAAAGTTACAAACTGTTTGCCAATAAAATCAAATACCCAACACTCATAACAAATCTTAACAATGTTTATTGAACCTAATACTAGTGGCGAACGCAGAGGAAGTATAGAAGTTATCTGCGGATCCATGTTCAGCGGTAAGACAGAAGAGTTAATCCGTAGGCTAAAAAGAGTAAAAATTGCCAATCTGAAAGTCGAAATTTTCAAGCCAGCCATTGATGTAAGATATGATGAAGTAAAAATTGTTTCGCATGATGCTACTGCCATTCATTCAACGCCGATTGACAATTCGCAGAAAATACTGTTAATGGCAAGCGATGTAGACGTTATTGGCATTGATGAAGCTCAATTTTTTGATAATGAAATTGCCAACGTTTGTGATGAGCTGGCTTTCAGAGGCATTCGTGTAATTGTTGCCGGCCTTGATATGGATTACCTCGGCAACCCTTTCGGTCAAATGCCTTTTTTAATGTCAAAGGCGGATTATGTAACAAAGCTTCATGCCATTTGCATGCAATGTGGCAATATGGCTAATTACTCCTACCGGAAAATTCCAAATGACGATCAGGTAATGCTTGGCGCAACGGATGTGTATGAGCCAAGATGCAGAAAATGTTACGATACAAAATAAAAAATGCCTCCTATTTGGAGACATTGATTTTAATTATTTGATGACATTATCTTGCTTTGCCTTTTATTTTTGTTTTAGCTTTTAAATCAAATGATTGACCTTCGGCTTCAGTAGTTATCGTCATATCCATATCTGCTGAAACGACAAGACCGGTTTTACTATCAACAATTAGTGTACTTAATATCTTCCCATTCATTTTAGCACCTTCATCAGCCTTAATTGTACTTTTCTCATCCAGTGTAACCATATCTCCTTCAATATCTGTAACAGTATAGACCGAATTGTATTCTCCTTTTGCAATCCCTAAAGACGAAGATTTTTTCTCCCAACTATCGCCAACTTTTATCACTTTATTAGGGAAGATATAAAGAACCCTTTCAAACTGATCTTTTATACTTTCCCCATTAAACTGCTTGTTAAACTGTGCAATCATTTGCTGACCTTTTGTTCCTTCTATACCTAAAGAATCGACAATTGATTTTGCCATATCTTCAAAACCAGTTACTTCAAGCACTTTCCCTTCAGCATTAATCTTCATGGTAAACTGTCTGCCTTTAATTGCACCCAGCAATCCGTTAAGCATTTTCATAGGGTCATTACCATCTTCATCTGTACCAAAACTTGCTAATGGTTTGTCAGAATCAACCTCTATATTCATTCCGGCAATACCCATATTCATTTTAAACCTATCGTAAGTTGAAGTAACAGTTTTTACATCTCCGTCATCTTCCAACACATCCATCGAATAATAGGTCGACATATCCATTTTCATCTTCTGACCCATTATATTCTGATCCATATTCATCGTCATTTCATAATCATAGCCTTTCCCCTTTTCAAAATTAAATTTCAGCATTTTTGTTGCTGTCGAATTCTTGGATGATTGACATGATTCCGTAGTTATAACTCCGGTAAATAACCCAATCAACATCAAAGAATAAAGTATTTTTTTCATTTCTATAATTTGAGTGCAATTTAGAACTTTAAAGAATGGTGCAAAGAGCAGTTATCTGTATTTTCGCACAAACCTGAATTTATTACAGCTGCCCGCCACATATTCACTTTGTTTAAAAAAGAACTGTTGCTTGAAATTCGGCAACAGTACAGTTTCTATGGTGTCCTTTTATATATTGGAGCCACCATTTTTGTTTTATTCAATGCAATGGATACACCCGAAAGCAAGGTGTGGAATGGTTTATTCTGGGTTATCCAGTTATTTGTTTGTATCAATGCCGTGGCAAAAAGTTTTTTACAGGAAAGCCGTGGACGTATGCTTTATTTCTATTCCATTACAAGCCCTGCGAATTTTGTATTGGCCAAGTTGCTTTTCAATTCAATACTGATGCTGGCGATGAGTTTATTAAGCCTGCTGCTGTTTACTCTCTTTTTAGGCAATCCGATGCAAAAGGCTGGACAGTTTATTGGTTTGGTTTTATTAGGCGGCTGGAGTCTCAGTCTTGTTTTTACCTTTCTTGCTGCAATAGCTGCAAAGGCACAGCAAAATGCTGCAATAATGGCTGTATTAGGTTTTCCGATAATTATTCCACAAATCATCTTATTGATGAAATTATCCAATGCTGCATTTGCTCCGTTACTTACCATATCGCCAACAACTGTTCTTTTATTAATAGCTTTAGATATAATGGTTATTCTGTTAGCAGTAATTCTGTTCCCATTTCTCTGGAAAGATTAAATGTTTTTTAAATAGTTTTTATAAAAAGCTTTAAAAGTTTAGAAAATTAAGAACAGTAATTTTCAATTTCAACTTTCAATCCTTTATTCTTCAATTGTATATTCTCTTTTCCCCTTATTTTTGCTATCATATTTATCCGGCTGGCAAACTCAACCAGCCCCAAGATGACAGAAGCAAAAAACTATATGTACAAGCCTTGGTGGAAGATAACAGCTGTTCTCTTGCTGATTTATACATTTACAGCCGGCTTATTATTAAAAGTGCCTGCTTTGGCTCCTTTACAAGAAACTATCCGCAATTTATATTTCCATGTTTGTATGTGGTTTGCCATGATGATTTTGTTTACAATTTCTGTAGTAAATGCAATCAAATATCTTAGAACACTTAATATTAAATATGATATTTATGCCCGTCAGTTCGCCATCATGGGAATTGTCTTCGGCATTTTAGGTTATATAACCGGAGCTATTTGGGCATCCTACACTTGGGCAGATCCTAACAAACCAGCTTATAGTTCATTCAGCAGTATTGCAAGAGATCCAAAGTTGATTGGTGCAGCCATTGCTTTATTAGTCTACTTCGCTTATTTAATTCTGAGAGATTCAATTCAGGATATGGATAAAAGAGCAAGAGTAAGTGCTGTATATAACATTTTTGCTTACACTATGCTTTTCCCTGCCATCTGGATATTACCAAGAATATTACCTAGTCTGCATCCCGGAAATGAAGGCAATCCTGCTTTAGATGTAAAGAATGATATTAGCGGCAATATGAGAATGGTTTTTTATCCCGCCGTAATCGGTTGGACATTACTGGGTGTTTGGATTACTACATTGAAAATAAGAATTGCCTTATTAAAAGAAAAAAAGCTGATGTCATGATAAGATTTTTTAGGAACTGCACAATGCTTGTCTTTATGTTGCTTTCTACCCTTGCAACATTTGCACAAGAAAAAGAAGTAGGAATGGCTGATACAATGCGCAGCAATGGCAGAATTTATGTGGTGGTAGCAGTTATGCTTACAATTCTTTTCGGTCTAATATTATATATAGTAAGGCTGGACAGAAAAATCAGTAAGCTAGAAAAAGAAAATTGATCCCATAACAGGTTAGCTATATATCCTTGTAAACCTTACCTTGCATTTATAATAACGATTGCTAAACAAAAAAAAAGAACTCATGTCAGATCAACACTACAGTTTTTTTGGAGCCGTAGAAAAAAGTTTCGATAAAGCTGCCAAACACACTAAATGGGATGAAGGTATTCTTTGCCAGATTAAGGCATGTAATGCCGTTTACCGTATGCGGTTTCCTGTAAAAAGAGATAATGGTAACATTGAAGTAATAGAAGCCTATCGTGTGCAACACCCACACCACAAAACACCTTGCAAAGGTGGTATTCGCTTTAGCGAAGCCGTAAACCAAGATGAAGTAATGGCATTGGCGGCATTGATGACTTATAAATGCGCCATTGTTAATGTTCCTTTTGGTGGTGGTAAAGGTGGCATTAAAATAAATCCAAAAAATTATACAACCTACGAGTTAGAAAAAATTACCCGCAGATATACTGCTGAATTAATAAAGAAAAACTTTATTGGTCCGGGTACTGATGTTCCGGCACCTGATTATGGAACCGGTGAAAGAGAAATGGCCTGGATATTAGATACATATACTGCTATGCATCCGGGTGAAATTGATGCTGCTGGTTGCGTTACCGGAAAACCTGTTACGCAAGGTGGTGTTCGTGGCCGTAGAGAAGCAACTGGACTTGGCGTTTTCTTTGGACTTAGAGAAGTTTGTAATACAAAAACAGTAATGGACAAGCTTGGGCTTACTACAGGTGTAGAAGGCAAAAGAGTTGTAGTACAAGGCTTAGGAAATGTAGGTTATCATTCAGCTAAATTTTTTCAAGATGCAGGTGCTAAAGTTGTTGGCCTTGCAGAATATGAAGGTGCTATCTGGAGCGATGCAGGTATTGATATTGACGCAGTTTTTAATCACCGAAAAGCTACTGGCTCAATATTAAATTTTCCGGGTACAACTAATTTCGAAAAAAATGGTGAGGCGTTAGAAATGGAATGTGACATTTTAATACCTGCAGCACTGGAAAATGTTATCAACAAAGAAAATGCGCCAAGAGTAAAAGCAAAAATAATTGGCGAAGCTGCTAACGGACCATTAACTCCTGAAGCAGATGAAGAATTTATAAAGAGAGGCATATTGGTAGTTCCTGATATGTACCTAAATGCAGGAGGTGTAACAGTTTCTTATTTTGAATGGCTGAAAAACCTGAGCCATGTTCGCTATGGTCGATTAGAGAAAAGATTTACAGAAAATCTTAACACACATATTCTTGGTCAAATAGAAGAATTAAGCGGAAAAAAAGTAAGAGATAATGAAAGAGAATTCATTATGCATGGACCAGATGAAGTAGATCTTGTTTATAGTGGATTAGAGGAAACAATGATTACGGCTACCAATGAGATTATGAATAAATGGCTGGAAGATCCAACCATTCCAGATATGCGTACTGCGGCTTATGTTGTTGCTATCAATAAAGTTGGCACCAGCTATGCAGAGTTAGGAATATTCCCATAACCAATTGCTTATATAATCAGAAACCCCATTTGTTTTACGAATGGGGTTCTTTTTTTATTTAATCTGATTGATTATTTCATCAGCTTCATCTGGACGAAACCAATTTATAGCTGTATCCTTTTTAAACCAGGTAAGTTGCCGTTTAGCATACTGTCGGGTTGATATTTTAATTCGTCCTATTGCTTCTTCCAGTAACATTTTATTATCGAGGTAATCAAATAACTCAGTATAACCTACAGTCTGTAATGCATTAACGTTTTTAAACGCTGCTAAACTTTTCACCTCATCCAACTGCCCTTCTTCCATCATTATATCTACTCTCCTGTTTATCCGTTCCACTAATTTTTCTTTTGGTAATTCTAATCCTAACTTGATAATAGAAAAATCTCTTTCTAACTTTTGGCCCTTGCGATAAAATATAATTGAGTTACCAGTACTTTCAATTACTTCCAATGCCCGCATCATACGCTGTGGGTTTTTCATTTCGCCTGCTTCGAAATATGCGGAATCTTTTTCTTGCAATTGATTTTGCAACCAACTAATTCCTTTTTCTTCATAGTTAGTTATTATCTGCTGTCGAACTGTTGCATCAATATCCGGAATTGAATCCAAACCTTCACAAAATGCTTTAATATAAAGACCAGTACCTCCAACCATTACTGCCACATCATGCTTTTGAAATAGTAACTCCGCTTTTTGCAACGCATATTGCTCGAAATCCACTGCTGTTACTTCATCTTGAATTGAGTGAGAGGCAATGAAATGATGTTTTATTGTATTTAGTTCATCAATCGAAGGTCTTGCTATATCTATATTTAATTCCTTATAACATTGGTGGCTATCGGTCGAAATAATTTCTGTATCAAAATGTTTGGCTATTTGAATCGCCACTGCTGTTTTACCTACAGCCGTTGGCCCGGCAACAATAATTATTTTTTTATTTGATGACATGCTGCTCAATAAAAACCCCGGATAAAAGGCCGGGGTTAATTTATATATCAAATGATTTACTAAACTTCTTCTTCCTCTTCCCCACTTACCTCGTCTTCCACTCCTGTATCTTCTCCATCTTCATCCTTTTCGCCAAATCCATTTCCAGCTTGTGTAAGGTCATATTTTTCCTCAATGTCTGCAAATTTTTCACCCAATAAACCTTTAGTGCCGTATTGGCTTGGTGCAATTCCTTCTACTCTTGAAGTGGAAGGGTAAGTTATTTTTGGATTTTCTTCTTTTGAAACATTAATCAATTCTACATGAAAAGTCCAACCTTTATTAAAATCATACACATAAATAAATCGCTGATTTGGATCTCTAATTTCAGAACCTACCGTGGTATCAACCATCAGTAATGGCGGAGCTGAATACTCCACATCGTCATATACTTCCAATGAAATCTGTTTGCCCCTCAGCCAATGATCGTTACTGCGAAAAAACGTAGCCTGATGCTTTGAATCAAACTCGTATGACTTCAGGATTGTTTCATGCAAAAGAAAAAAAGACTGATTGTGTCGTATCACAACATCTCGATACACACTTTCATCTTCCTCAAAATAAACTCTGAATTTTAAAATTGCCATACCACAAATTTAAGAATTAAGATTTAATAACCTTTAAAAGTGTGCATTTAAAATTTCTCCTTTTAGCCCCAATCCGAAAGGAGATAAAGTTACTATTATCAACTATTTACTTTTGTTCATAAAAATTTTTATTAAAATAGTTGCGCCAACATTAAATGCACTTCTTTAAACCAAGTTCATTTCCTTTTTGCAGCATAAAATCGTAAGCTGCTTCATACGTATTACCGATTTCACCATCCAGCATTGCGTCTTTCAATGCATCTTTTATTAATCCAACTTCTTTGCTGGGCGATAAACCAAAAGTTTCCATTATTAGTTCCCCTGTTATTGGCGGCTGCCAGTTTCTTATATGATCTTTTTCTTCAACTTCTTTACATCTTTGGCGAACTATTTGAAAATTCTCCAGAAACCTTTTTACTTTTTGTTTATTCTTTGAAGTAATATCTGCATCACAAAGCATCATGAGTGAATCAAAATCTTCTCCCGCATCAAATAACAAACGCCTTACAGCAGAATCAGTAATATTTTCTTTTGTAAGGCTGATTGGCCGCAAATGCAACTCAACCAACTTACGAACGAAACGCATTTTTTCATTCTGAGGCAGCTTTTAGTTTTGTAAATACTTTCGGCACCATTCGTCCGCCCACTACTTCATGTCCATGAAATGTCCATCCATGTCCTTCTTCAAATTTTTTAGTGGTTGGCTTTGCAATGTCGTGTAAAATAGCTGCCCATCTTAACCACAAATCATTTGTATTTGTTGATAAATTATCAAGCACTTGTAATGTGTGGTAGAAATTATCTTTATGACCTTTACCATCTATATATTCAGCTCCAGCAAGATCTACCATTGGAGGAAAAATAATTTTTAGCAACCCAGATTTATAAAGCAACTCAAAACCGACAGAAGGCTTGGGAGAAAGAATTATTTTATTTAATTCGTCTGTAATTCTTTCCTGCGAAATAATTTCTATTCTATTAGCACTATCTTTTATGCCCTGCCATGTTGTCGATTCAATTACAAATCCAAGTTGCGATGCAAACCTAATAGCTCTCATCATTCGCAATGGATCGTCGCTAAATGTTTTTAATGGGTCCAATGGTGTACGAATAATTTTATTGTTCAAATCTTCCACACCGTTAAATGGATCTATCAGTTTTCCGTAGTTAGCATTATTTAAACTAATAGCTAAGGCATTGATGGTAAAATCCCGCCGATTTTGATCTTCTGCTATTGTTCCCGGTTCTACATCTGGCTTACGAGAATCAAAATTGTAACTCTCTTTTCTTGCTCCTACAAATTCAATATCAAAATCATTCTGAATTTTTATATGAGCTGTTCCAAAAGTTTTAAATACATCAACTTGTGGAACTGGATTAAATTGTTTTGCCACTTCTTTTGCCAGTACAATACCATCGCCTACACAGACAAAATCTGCATCTTTAGTTTCTCTTCCTAATAATTTATCTCTTACAAATCCGCCAATCAAATAAGCTTCCATTCCCAATGCCTGAGCAGCATTGGCAACTTTCTTAATTGTAAGCAATTCATTTTCTGTGCAATTAATTTCCATAAATGTTACAAAGATAATCCTAACAAGATATAAGGAACAAGGAATACAAGGAACAAGAATTAAGGACGAATAACTTCAACTTTTCCATTACTCCATTTGATAACAGATGAGGGCAGAACAATGGTTTCATCATCCTGCCTGTAGTTGACGATATAATCAACCCGGTCTTTTATTTCCTGATTAATTTCCCTGTAAATTTTGGCAGTTGGCTTGCTGCTGATATTTGCTGAAGTAGAAACAAGTGGCTTTCGAAATCTTTTTAAAAGGTGTTTGCAAAAATCATCTTTGCATATGCGAATAGCAATACTTCCATCTTCTCCAATAAGATTTTCGGCGAAGCCAATTGCTCCTTCATAAATTACAGTTGTTGGTTTTGTAGCTTTTTCTAAATAATCAAAAACCTGCAAATCAGGAGCTGCAACATATTTCAGCACATCCCTTTCATCAGTCAACAACACTATCATTGCTTTGTTATCAGGCCTTTGCTTTATTGCATAAATTTTTTCTACTGCAGCTTCATTCGTTGCGTCGCATCCAATTCCCCATACCGTATCTGTAGGATAAAGAATTAACCCGCCGCTTTGCAACACCTTCAAACAGTCTTCAATATCGTTTTCAAAAATCACCATATACTTTTATAAATATTCATCATGTTAGCTGCATAAATAGTTGGTGCCGTTTTTAAAGCATGAAGGAGACCTTTTTCCTGCATTGATGTCACCAATTCTTTATCGCTATAAATTCTTTTCATTCCTTCTTCCATTTCTTCAGGGCTGTTGGGATCTACATAATAAGCAGCATCACCACCTGCTTCGGGCAAGCAAGAAACATTTGAAGTAATAACGGGGACTTTGCTCCACAATGCCTCCATTACTGGCGCACCAAAGCCTTCGAAAAAAGAAGGATAAATCAACGCAATTGATAATTGATAAATAGCAGCAAAGGTTTCAGGCTTGCGAAATTCAGCGTCACCTTTTACTTTTTCACTTTCCGATAAAAAAATAATATCGTTTTGCAAACTGTTTTCAGATATAAACTCTTTTATTTTCTGTTGGTACTTGCCACCTTCACCAATTACTACTAACGGAATATTCAACTCCTTTTTTAAAAGCAGCATCGCTTTACATACATTCAACAGGTTTTTCCTTTCGATAATAGAACCGACAGATAGAAAAAACTTTTCGGGCAACCCATATTTAGTTGCAATCCGTTGTTTCTCATTCTCCGAAACCTGCACAGCAAAAGCCGGGTTGCAACTTTGCAAACAAACTTCAATTTTTTCTTCGGGTGTTTTATAAAATTCAATGATATCCTTTTTTGTCTGTTCACTGATAGCAATTACCGTATCTGCATTTTTGCAAGCATAGCGAAATTTTTTGCTGTAAATCTTTACATCAATTGGATTATACTGCTCTGGGAAACGTTCATGTATCAAATCATGAATGGTGACTACTGACTTTATTCCTGTTTTTTCAATTCCCATTGGAATTTCGTGGCTTGGGCCGTGATATAAATCAATCTTATGCTTTTGTAAGTCTCTTGTAACCCAACTGCTTCGCCACGCAGATGAAAACAGTTTGTTGATTAATCCATTGGGCAAAATCTGGTGTATGTTTTCCCCACTTAAGTCAAACTTTGCTGAAAGTTTAGGATTAAATAAATAATAGAAATGCTCCGGATATTGCTTCGACAGCAAATCAATCAGCGTACGGCTGTAATAGCCTAACCCTGTGGTATTGTGATATGCCCTTTTTGCATCAAAGCCAATATTCATAATATCGCAAAGGTGCAGATTATTTTGCTGAACAACGAACAGAAAGATGAACGGAGTCCCGCTAAGAAGTCGGGATAAACTGTCGCAACATCGATGCAGTAAAAGCTGTAATTGAAGAAGTGGATAAAGGAAGGCTTAGAACAGCTGCTCCATCAGAAAATGGTTGGGTTGTAAATGAATGGGTGAAACAAGCCATATTGCTGTACTTCGGCATTCAACAAATGCAAACATGGGATTTGGCGCCGTTTGAATTCTATGATAAAATGTTGTTGAAAAAAAATTATAAGGAACTTGGAGTAAGAGCCGTGCCACATGCAGTTGCGAGATACGGTGCTTTTCTTGGAAAGAATGTAGTACTGATGCCATCGTATGTAAATATTGGTGCTTATGTTGACGAAGGAACAATGATAGATACATGGGCCACTGTTGGTAGTTGTGCACAAATAGGAAAAGGAGTTCATTTAAGTGGTGGCGTTGGTATTGGCGGTGTATTAGAACCATTACAAGCTACACCTGTAATTATAGAAGATGGTTGTTTTATTGGCAGCCGCTGCATTGTAGTAGAAGGAGTAGTAGTAGAAAAAGAAGCAGTGTTGGGTGCTAATGTTGTGCTAACACAATCCACAAAAATTATAGATGTAAGTGGCGACGCTCCAATAGAAATGAAAGGCAGAGTGCCTGCAAGAAGTGTCGTAATTCCGGGTTCGTATACAAAGAAATTTCCTGCAGGAGAGTTTGGTGTTGGCTGTGCTTTGATTATCGGCAAGCGAAAACCAAGCACCGATTTAAAGACAAGCTTGAATGATGCATTGAGAGATTTCAATGTAAGCGTTTAACTAAGAACTCTTTTATACAGCCGGGTTTTCCGGCTGTATTCTTATCTTCAGGCTTCATATATCCACTTACGGAATTCAGGTGCATGTTCCTGGCTTATTATTATTTTATGATTTAAGTCTGGCAAATTCACATCAACCAACAGTTTCACTTTCTCATAAGGTTTAAATCCTTTTATATAATTGATGTTCACAATGTATTGCCTGTTAGTTCGAAAAAAAACAGTGTCGTCAAGTTCAAGCTCCAGTTCACTAAGGTTTTTATCGCCAATATATTTTTTCCCGTTATTATCTAACAGATACACCAGTTTATTTTCAGTATATATTAGAACAATATCTTCCATTTTAAGAGCTATATGTTCCAGCCCCCTTCGAACAACCATACGGTTCTTTTTCCGAGTTTGAAAATGATGAACCAAATTAGCTAACCTGTCATCATGTTCTGAAAAATGATTCTTCAACTTAAAATATTTGTACAACGATTTTTGGATATCTTCTTTACAAACAGGCTTCAGTAAATAATCTATGCCATTGCTTGCAAATGCATTCATCATAAACTCATTGAAACCAGTTATAAAAACAACCGGTATTCTCAAATTTGAATTTTTGAAAATCTCAAATGAATAGCCATCGGTTAGCTGTACATCACTAAAAATAATATCTGCCGCCGGGTCGTTCGCCATATACTCTTTTCCTTCTTTTACAGAAGAAAGAACAGCGTCAATATGAATGCTATTTTCTGATTCTGATAAAGCTTTTACCAGTAATTCCATTGCTGGCTTTTCATCTTCAATAATAATTGCGTTTATCATAATAAAAATTTTAATTACCGTATTACCGGCAGGTTCACCGTAAAATTTTCTTTCCCAGGGCTAATAATTATATCTCGATTAAAAAGCAGTTTGTATCTCGATCTGAGATTATTCAATCCAATATGTGTTGATTCAATCAAATGTGGTTTTGGTTTCTTTTTATTTACAACTTTTATATGACGATCGCCAACGGTGACAAGAATAAGCAAAGGATCGTCATCGCTAAAGGAATTATGCTTTATTGCATTTTCAAGTAGTATCTGCAAAGAGCATGGAGGTATGGTTATATTTTCATTGGAGCTGTTGTTCAACTTTATTTCCAATTGCAATTTGCTTCCATAGCGCAACTGAAGCAAATAATAATAATCTTCAATAAAATTCAGTTCATTCGCCAGCGAAATCAATTCAGTATTCTTGTTGCTAAGAAAATATTTGTAAACCTGTGCCAATTTATTATTGAATGAATGAGCTGTATCAGGCTCGGTAAGAATAAGGTGATTCAGCGTATTCAACGCATTAAAAAGGAAATGCGGATCCATTTCGTTCTGCAAGGCATACAAGGTGGCCTGTGATTTTTCTTTACTAAGTTGATCAACTTTCTGATTATCCTGTTCCCTTTCTTTTCCCAGAAATAATATCTCATATAACAATGTAAACACAATAACAGTAACCGTGCAGGCAAGGATAAAACTCAGAACACTGTTCCAATTAAATATTTCGCTTGATAACTGGTTCCAGCCCAATGCAGACAGGCAGCCTATACAAAATCCATATAATGCAGTTGCGATACAAACCGTCAATATTCTTTTTAGTAATGACTGAAAAGGTGAAAGCCCAGAGCGAAGAGTACTATGAATCCAGTTGCAGCCTGTCCAGATAAGATAAGATGTACCTATAAAATAGAAATTAATAAGTACTATAGAACTAATTGAGTAAAGGCGATAGGTAAAGATGCCCGACACCAACGGAAGAAAAACTCCGAGCAGCGGAATACAAATTATTCGCATATACACATCTCTGGCCATCGCAGAATTGGTTAGGTTAGTCAAAAAAAATCTTTGTTCTATAGTAGTGGTTGGGGTGGTAGTATAGCGTTCAATAAAACTACATAACAGTATTGTTAACTAATATTAAAAATCCGTTTGAGGGCAATTACAAATTACAAGCGGCAAAAATTAGTCACAATAATGCAAGACAGCAATAATATCAAACTCTAGTTATTTACAAGATTTTTATACTTTAAAAACTGCTGCATCATTTATCAAGATTTTACATCTTTCTCATAAAAAAGATAATAACGACTGTTAGTAAAATTTCAAATTACCATTCAGGATTTAACTTTCGCATATTAATGTTTTAGATTCTACTATTCATGCCTCAGTAACTCTTATCCATTTCTGTGAAGCAATATTTCTTTTCAATTGTCTTATCCATAACAGGCATTATTCACTAAATAATTTATTTTATGAAAAGATTACTCCTCTTAACAACATGTATGTTTTCTGTAATGATTCTTTTTGCCCAACGGGTAATTACAGGAAAGGTTACAGACCAAAACGGCAATCCCGTTTCCAATGCATCTGTAACAATTAAAGAAACCGGAAATGGCGTTAGCACAGACGCCAATGGCAATTTTTCAATACGGGCCGATCAGGATGCAAAGACACTTGTCATTTCATTCATTGGTCAAGCCAGCCAAGAAATTGCAATCAGCAACCAGAGTTCTTATGTGATCAGCCTAAGTCCTGAAAGTAAGAAACTTGACGAAGTGGTTGTAGTTGCCTATGGCACACAGGTAAAAAGAAAAATTACCGGCGCCATTACAAATGTTTCTGGTGAAGAATTGGAAAACAAACCATTTACATCTTTTGATCAGATGTTGCAGGGAAAAGTTCCAGGTCTTCAGTCAGTTTCTGCAAATGGGCAACCCGGAGCTGCACAAACTGTCCGTATCCGTGGACTTAGTTCCGTTACTGGAAACAATGACCCATTGTATGTAGTAGATGGAATACCTGTAACCTCAGGAGACGTTTCCCGGAATTCAACAACCAGTAACGCATTGGCAGGCATTAACCCAAATGATATTGAAAGCATCTCAGTATTAAAAGATGCTGCCGCAACAGCAATTTATGGCTCCCGAGCTGCTGCTGGTGTAATATTAATAACAACTAAAAAAGGAAAAGCCGGAAAAACTAAAATAAAAGCAGATGTAGAAAGAGGTGTTGGCAAAGTAGCCTATCAAGGAAGTTTATCAAAGCCACTTTCAAGAGATGAATACTACAGTCTTACAAGAGAAGGTTTGATAAATGCAGGTGCTTCGCAAGCACAAACTGATAATATATTGGATGCAATTGGTATCAACAGGCCATATAATGAAGACTGGCTGGATCTTGTAACCAGAGATGCTGGTTTTACTAACCTTAATTTTTCTGCTTCTGGTGGCGACCAACGGACAAGTTTTTACACATCTGTAGGATATACTGAACAAGAAGCTCCTGTTATAGGCTCTGATTTTAAACGCTATTCAGGTAATATAAACCTGCGACATAAAGCTTCTGAAAAATTTAGCTTTGGTGTCAATATTCTGGCTTCTTACACTCAGCAAAATTCACCAACATCGAGTGGCGCATTTCGTAACCCAGTGTTGTCAGCCTATTTCTTATTACCAACACAAAACGCATATAATGATGATGGCACTGTAAATTTTGACAGAGCCGTTTTCAACCAAGCTTATAATCCATTAGCCATTATACAATACGACAGAGGTTTATTCAACAATATCAAAACTATTTCCACCATCAATGCTGAATATAATATTTTAAAAAACCTGAAACTGTCAACAAAATTTGGTATTGATTATATTGGCATTGAAGAGGAACAATATCTGAATCCATTTTTTGGAGATGCCCGTACCAGAGCTGGTGATATAAATATTCTTACGACTAGAATTGCCAATTGGGTATGGACAAACCTTTTGGAATACCACCATGATTTTTTGAAAAGTAAAGATCTTGGAATGGATTTTAAAGTCGGTTATGAGTCGCAACGATCCAAGCAGTTTAATACCGACGCAACGGGTTCTGGTTTGCCTTTCACAACTTTGTTACAATTACCAGCTCCATCCACACCTACCAGTGCTTTTGGAGCTAGAGCAGATTTTTCTCAAACTGCATTATTCTCTATTGTTCAATTTAATTATAAAAATGTTTCGCTATCTGGAAGTTTCAGAAGAGATGGCTCATCAAGGTTTGGTCCTGAAAACAGGTATGGAAATTTCTGGTCAACCGGTGCTGCTTGGAATATTGACCGTGAAAGTTTTTTCCAGAATATAGAAATATTTGATGCATTAAAACTCAGAGCATCCTACGGTTTGTCTGGAGACAATAGAGGTGTTACACCGTATGAGTGGAGAGGAACTTATGCATTCGGAAGCAGTTATAATCAATTACCCGGAAGCGGACCTAATACAGTAGGTAATCCTTTGCTTACATGGGAGCTTAGCAAACAGTTTGATGTTGGCATTGATTTCAGCATGTTTAAAAACAGATTAGGCGGTACTATAGAATGGTACAAGAAAAAAAGTGAAGATCTGTTATTTGATGTTCCCCTTTCCCGTACTACAGGATTTAATTCTGCAAAAGACAATATTGGTAAGATGGAAAACAAAGGATGGGAAATTGCATTAAACGGGGTTCCTGTTCACACAAAGAATTTTACATGGGATGTTAATTTCAATATTTCATTAAATAGAAATAAAGTAACAGAATTACCTGGTGGTAATGATATAAGAGTAGGCAATCAAATAAGAAGAGTAGGAGAAAATGTGTCATCTTTCTTTACCCGTTTATGGGCAGGTGTTAATCCTGATGATGGCAGTCCATTATGGTATGTTGATGCAAATAAAGATCAGACAACAAGTGTACTTCCTTCTTTCAGAGATATTATAGGACAGGCAATGCCAAAAGGTTTTGGAAGTTTTGGTACTACTCTTTCTTACAAAGGTTTAAGCCTGAACGCTCAGTTTAATTATCAGTATGGTCATATGGTTTATGATAACTGGGGCTTTATAATGTGGAGTGATGGTGCATTTCCCACACTTAATAAAATAAAGAAGCAATTACGGAGATGGCAGAATCCGGGTGATATAACTGATGTACCTATTTATATATATGGCAACAACAATAATTCAAATGCAGAATCTTCAAGATGGTATTACAAAGGAGATTTCATTCGCCTGAGAGACCTTACATTATCATATCAATTACCTGCTTCTGCTGCAAGTAAAGCAAAAATGAGTAATGTTTCGTTTTACCTGAGAGGTACAAATCTTTGGACTAAAGCATTTGACAAGGACATAACATTTGATCCGGAGCAGGGCTTTAATGGCACAAATGATCTTCAGGTATTGATACAAAAGAATATTGCATTTGGCGTTACGATCGGTTTCTAATTCATCACTCTAAATTTTATATTATGAAAATAAAATCAATTATAATAGTTACAGCCGGAGTGTTATTCACTTGCTCTTCCTGTAAAAAAACTTTTCTTGATCAGATACCTTACGACCAGATATCATCTGATCTGGCAATAAACAGCGAATCAGATATGCAGACCGCATTGAACGGTGCTTATGCAAGTTTACGAGACGCAGATCTTGTAGCAAGAACTCTTCCATTGGTTGGCGACCTGATGGCAGACAATGTGTCCATTGCCGCTATAAACAGTAACCGATACCTTGCAGAGCTTAATTATAGCTACACTAATACATTTGCCAATGCTCTCAATACATGGACAGATGCTTATACTGCCATTTTAAGTTTGAATAATATAATTAATGCAGGCATTCCTTCCACAGCTAATTCAAGCCAGATGAAAGGAGAAGCATTAACATTAAGGGCATTAATGTATTTCTATCTTGTACGGCTTTATGCAAAACCATTTACTACAAATCCAACAGGTGAAGGAGTACCGGTTGTTCTTAGCTATGATCCTTCATTAAAACCATCAAGAAACACTACAACAGAAGTGTACACTCAAATTGAAAATGATCTGAACGATGCTTTTACAATGATGACGAATAGCTCTAAGAACTCTTCCTATGCAACAAAGTATGTAGCTAAAGCTTTGCTTGCAAAAGTTCTGCTGACAAAAGGAGATTATGCCGGTGCAAAAACTGCGGCCTTGGATGTAGTGAACAACGGAGGTTATACATTAAGCACGGCTGGAAACTTTGCAAGTTATTGGAGTAATCCTGTTCCTGTTTCTTCAAAACTGGAAACGATTTTTGAAATATCGACAGATGCTGTAAGCGGCGTAGGCATTAATAATCTTGCTTACTTCTATGACCAGTCAGGCTATGGCGATGCTTTCTGCACAGATGATTTATACAATCAATATAGTGCAACCGATGTACGGAGAAACCTGATTGTTCCGGGGATAAGAGCCGGATCAAGTCAACCGATTAAAATAGTAATGAAATATAGTAATGCCGGAGATCCAAATGAAAGAGATGATTTTAAAATTCTTCGTTATGCAGATATACTATTGATACTTGCTGAAGCTTATGCAAATACTTCTGACGATGTAAATGCATTGATAAGATTAAACCAAGTGGCACAGCAGAGAGATCCTTCATTTGGCGGCTATGTTTCAACCGGCGCTACTCTTAAAAATGACATCATTAAAGAAAGAAGAAAAGAACTAGCATTTGAAGGCGACCGCTACTTTGACTTGGCAAGGCTTAACCAGAATGTAGTTAGAGTGAATCTCAACAATAACTATTCTTCCAATACACCTCTTACACTTACAACAGCAGATGATAAAAGAATATGGCCAATACCCCAGTCAGAGAGAGATGCCAATCCTAACATTTCGCAAAACCCCGGGTATTAAAAAACAGTTTGGTGTGTAATATAGAATCCCGATCCCTGCTGCCCTTTTTTAAGGGCAGCCTTTTTTTGTCAATTCTAAAAAAAAAATCAATGATACTTATCTAATTCTTAGTATGTATGAATGGCAATCGTAGCTGATGAAATGAATTCTAACGGTTTTGATTAATAATATTCATGCTACAGTAATTTGGATTTCCTAACAGCTACAACAAGCTGTAATTTTAGAATAGAAATAGACGTTTTCCTCATGTTAACGTTAATTTTTATGCATTGAGCAGGCGATTTTCTAATCTGCCTGCCTTTTTTTATTCAGCCTCAAAAAAGTTTTCTCAATTAACTTCAAACAGATAATTTTACAGCCCGCCTGTTCAATTGCCCAGGTGGCGAACCTGCCTGCCGGCAGGCAGGATTGGTAGACAAAAGCTCTTTAATTTTAAAATATGATATTTGTTTATGCGATAAAAAGCTTATCCAGAAACTATCTTTATGTGGGAATGACAAATAATTTAGAAAGAAGAATAGCTGAACATAATAATGGTGAAAACAAATCAACAAAAGCGTACAGACCATTTAAATTGATTTATTCTGAAACATTTCCGGATAGAATTTCTGCAAGAGCAAAAGAGAAATATTTAAAATCAGGCATAGGAAAGGAATTTTTGAAAATGTTGCCTGATTAGTTTAATTGCCCAGGTGGCGAAATTGGTAGACGCACTGCCTTCAGGTGGCAGCGTTCGCAAGGATGTGCTGGTTCGAATCCAGTCCTGGGCACAAGAAAATATGAACCCTTGTCAGCATTGAGTCCGACAAGGGTTTTGTTATTTGATTTATTTTACAATAAAACGATAAATTATATTTGTTTTATTATAATTATTTATATATTTGCTTCAAATCACAACAAAATGAGCAAATCAAAAATTTCAAAGCTAACATTTATTAAAACCGTTTTGTGGGGTGCAATCTTTCTTTCAGTTTTAGCATTAGTGTATAACGTTCGTTGGTTTATACCTTTCTTGTCTGATAAAAAGGCTTATGTTGTTCCATTTGGGCAAACACCTTTGATTTGGTTTATTGTTCAAATTTGTAACAACCTCATTTTTCTTTTTGTTGGCTATTCACTAATTCGACTATTTAATAAATATCAGCGAACTGGTTTCTTTGACACTCAAAGTTTGAAAGTTCTTGATGGGGTAATCATTTCCTGTATTGGGCTTGCGGCATTGGGAGTATTAAAGTTGTCGTTTAGTAATTTCAACGACGTACAACTGAATGCGTTTAATTCAATTCAAAGCAGTATAAATTTATCAGCAAGATTTTTGACAAATATTATAACGTTTAAAGAACCACAGACAATGTATATTCTATTAGCCATAATTCTATGGACAGTAAAACAATTTGTCACAAAAGCATTATTTATTAAAACAGAAAATGAAGCATTCGTTTAACCATGGCAATAATTATTAATCTAGATGTAATGATGGCAAAGCGAAAGATGTCACTAAATGAACTTTCTGAACGAGTTGGGCTTACTAACGTAAATTTGTCAATCTTAAAAACGGGTAAAGCAAAAGGTGTGAGGTTTGACACACTTGAATCAATTTGCAAAGTTCTTGACTGCCAACCAGGCGATATATTAGAGTACAGAGCAAAAGTATAACGAACTTAAGTACGAGAATTCGTTTGAGCATAACCTGAGGAACACACAGCAAACGGATTTACACAAAGCAATTCAAGCAAAGTTGATTACAAATAAATCTTTTGCATTACTATATCAGCCTGTGAATAGATTCTAGATGCCTTTTCGATTCCCTCTTTTTATTTCTTATAAAACTTCCACTCCGCTTTAAAATCTCCGCTCAGTGTTTGGTTAGTAAGAATTGCCCGCAACATTTCAATTGGTAAACTATTTTCATTCAAAATAGCATCGTGGTATTGTTTATAGGTCATTTTCTTTGTGCCAACCATTTCTTTTTTTAATTCCATGAATTGTAATCCGCCAATCATATAGGCAATCTGGTACAAGGGACCATAGCCGCCGGTAAATGAACGACGAACTTCACCTTCTGCATTTGCTCTTTCATGCCCTACCCGATCCACCAAAAAATCAATGCATTGTTGCGGTGTCCATTTTCCTAAATGATAATTCAATGAAAAAATAATTCTTGCACAACGATGCATTCGCCAGAATAGCATCCCAATTTTTTCTTCAGGTGTACGGGGAAACTTCATATCCCATAATAATAATTCCCAATACAACGAGTTTCCTTCTACCCAGAATGGCGTATCAAAGCTCCGATAGGTTTTATGGCGGTTATTCATATAGCCTTGCAGGTGATGACCAGCCAATAATTCATGATGTACCGTTGCTCTGGAAAAAGCAGGATTATTGCCTCTCATACTCATCATCTTTTCTTCATAGGTCATGGTATTGGTTGGGTAAGAAATAATTAACGACTCACCTCCAAGGAAAAACGGACTAACAAGCTGCCGCTCTGCCGACATCATATACATACTCCAATCTTCTTCTGATAAAGCCGGCAATGTTAACAGGTCATTCTTTTTCAAAAAATCAACCGATTGTTTGTACAAATCGTACATGGCTTCCGGTTGTTTTCCCGGAGGCACATAAGATTGTTTTACTTTTTCCTGAGCCGCTTTCCAGTTATCGCCAAAACCCATTTCACGGGAAGCTTTTAATAACTCTGCATCGCACCAGGCAAATTCTTTATTTGCAATATCCACCAGGTCTTCCGGGCTGTAAGCAATAAATTCATATTTTAACTGACGAATCAATTCTACACTTCCAATCGGGTTGCCGATGACTCCGCTTCCATCATCTTTCTGCGAAGTATTTATTTTTCCTTTCTTCTTTATGGATGTAGCAAACAGGTTTAGCAAACTATCTGTTTCAGAATATGTTTTTGGTACCCACCAACTAAACAGTGGATCATATCCATTATAAAAATTAAAATAGTCTTTTAATATTCCTTGCAATCCTTTTGCGGCATCCGAAGCAAGGCTTGCCTGTTTTGTTTCAAGGCTATCTGTCTTTTTAATATCAGCAATCGCTTTGCTTATTTCTTTATTAATATCATTTAATTCTTTTGCCACTTTTTCGCCATCAACTGCAATTCCTCTTCTGCGGGGTTTTTGCAGGGAATATATTCGATCCGAAAAAAGTAAATATTTAGCAACCTGATCGTAAATTTTTTGTTCCTCATTTAATTGATATTGTTCACTTTCAAGATTCCTTTTAAAAAGAATATAATCCACCTTTCCATTCACATTCATTTTTTCGAAAGGCAGCTTTTGTATTTTAGTAATATATTCATCAATCAATTGCAATAAGCGTTGTCTTCTTTCAGGTGAGTTATAATTATTTCCCTGCTGCCGCATCCACCATTCAGACTGATTTCCACTGGTAGAATAAAAACGCAGTACACTTGCCCTATCTGCATCATATTGTATCATGGCATCTGCCATCTCACTTGTTTGTAAATAAAGGTTGCTGGTTGCCTGCTGAGCAGTTGCAGGAAAAGTCTGAATATAAAAACAAAATAAAAAAAACATTACCAGAGAATATGAACATTTAATTTTTTGCATACTGAAAATTATTTGTGGTTAAAAACAGAAAAATTTCGCATCGCTACTTCATTTCTTCCATATAATTAACGAGTGCCCTTCTTATATCAGATCTTGCATCTTTTAAGTCTGTAAATACAGGATACACTTTTACAATATCAGGATTATCTTTTGTAAGAAACCGAGATTGGCTTCGCCGCCTGTCATTAAAAAATCTGAAATAGCTACTTTGTAAACTTTATTTATATCAAAAGGAGCATTCTTAAATGTCCAGTTGTTGGTTACACTGTCCTTCATAATTGATGAAGAATACTGAAGAAATCCTCCGCTTCCCACATTATTTTTACCAGCTTCTAACACTTTTATCAGCAAACTGCCTTTCATTTCAACTTCCATTATTGAACCACCAAAAGGCAGACTGCGGATAATGTCATATTGTGTAACGGGCATTTGCAAAATATCATCTACTCTTATTGCGCCAGAATTCATGATAGCTATATCTGCCGTTGGAGAAGCTTTCTCCATAGCAGCAACAATCATTTCTGTAAAGTTTGTTTTAGTTGTTCGGGTATAAGGTTCTCTCCCATCCAAAGGTTTGCCAGTTGCCATACAAATTTTTGTTGCATCAAAACCAAGCGATGCATAGTTTGCATTACCAATATCTGTCCATTTTTTTACAACGATATCAGTAGCAGCATCAAATGGAGTGCTTTCATTTATGTCAATAATCTTTGCTGCAACACTCACCTGTTGATTTTTTTTATTAATATTTAGTTTTAAAATATAAGCCGATTTTGCATTAGCATCTGCTTTGGTTATATATACATTACCAATTTTGGCATAATGCCTTTCATGTTCATGCCCGCCAATGATAAGCGTCAATCCAGGAATTTCCTTAGCTAGTTTAATATCATTTTCCATCGTCTGATGCGTAATAGCAATCACAGCATCGCATTGGTCTTTTAATTCATCATACTTTTTTTGTGCTGAAGTAAATACGTCTGTATAACTTACATATGGAACTTTAGTAAAAGGCAGTGTTAATCCGATGTAACCGATTTTAGCAGTTGTACCATCTGCATCTTTTAACTCCATTATATACGATTCTGGGAAACGCTCATCACCTTCCTTCGTTTGTTTTACAAAAGGAGAAATTCCTTTATCTGTTTTATGAAAAGTATTAGTAGAAATCCATTTAAAGTTAGACTCATTGATACGGCTTTGCACATCCGTTTCGGCAATATCAAATTCATGGTTGCCAAAAACAACAAGATCAACACCGGCAACATTCATTGCATCTACCATTTGTTTACCTCGTATTCTATTGCCTTCGTATTTCAGGCTGTTATAAACAGAAGGGCTTAAAAAATCACCTGCCAACGCCATAAAAGTATTAGGGTTTTCTTTCAGGTATTCCTTTTTAACAGTAGCAACTCTAGCCATGCCGCCCCATTTACCACCATCCAGCGGAGCAATTTCATACACATCATTAATCTGAACAATTGTAAAATCGAGTTTTCCATCATCCTTAACACCTGTACTTTTTTGTGTGGAACTACAAGCACTAAGCAAGAATAAGACAACAATTAAAACTGATACATTAAATTTTCTCATACAAACTATTTATGATTAAAGATACTTTCTATTGTTTATAAAATCAGACAGCCAACAAGCTACATCCTCTCAAATCGCTTCCATCTAGTCTTCCCAAGACTTCAAAACTACTATTGTCAAAAATTTTTCCGGCATCATCTGTAGCAATAAAAGAGCAGGAATAGATATTTGCCAAGTCGATAATATTTATAATGCCAGAACCGGTTTTTTTTACAAGTAACGGATCTTCTTCATCTCTTACCAATATTTTCATCCACGGCGGAGTGTTAAATAGGCCATCGCCATTTGAATAAGCCTGCGACAACAATTCTGTCATCCCATATTCTGAATGTATTGATGGAACTTTAAATGCATTTTGCAAAACAGTATGCAATTCTTCCCGTATCATTTCTTTTCTTCTGCCTTTCATGCCGCCAGTTTCTAAAATAGTAGTGTATTGCATGAACATTGGAAATTGTTCTGCAAAATCAAGCAAGGCAAAGGTGACACCAATCAACAACGTTTTTTGTTCTTTTTTCTCCAACTCAATAATTACAGACGCCAGCTTTTCATATTCGTCAAGATAAAAACCACTTTGCGGATTGTCACTTTGCTTTATCAATTCATTCACCATATACACCAGCGATGAATTATCTCTTTCCAGATAAGAAGGTAACAAACCCAGAATGCAATAATCTTTTATGGAGCCGTAAAACAATTCAAAGCTTCTCAAAAAACTTTCCTCATAAAGTAACAAGTCTTTGACAAAATGACTGCTATTGACCGAACCTGTGGTGCCACTGCTTTCAAAAACCTTTTCGGGTTCAAAATTGGTAGTTACAACGTTCTGCGACTTAAAAAAACGGACAGGCAGAAAAGGTATTTTATTTACGGCATCAATGGTGGTAATATCAGGTATCAACGCATCAACATAAGCCTTATAAACAAGGCTATTTTCATACTGAAAAAGGAATATTTCAAGTGCTAACGCCTCAAATCCTTCCTTTTCTACGTTAAAAACTTTATGATTCCATTGATTCTGCATGACCATTTATGTTATTAAAAACAGTAAATTTGTTACTCAACTATTCCCGATGAAACAAACCCTGTTTATACTTTCTATTGTACTTATTGTGGCTGTTGCCTGCAACAAAGATAAGTTTCAGACCAAACCAACATTGGAGATTAAATCTTATAATACTACAACAGTTCCTTTTAACGGCACTTTCGTAGTAAATCTAAGAGCTTTTGATAAAGAAGGCGATGTGCAAGATTCACTTATTATTATAAAAGACAGAAAGAATATAAGAGTTGTTGC
Source organism: Chitinophagaceae bacterium (assembly GCA_016706055.1). Lineage (GTDB taxonomy): Bacteria > Bacteroidota > Bacteroidia > Chitinophagales > Chitinophagaceae > JJ008. The sequence continues at coordinate 259,686 of JADJKL010000001.1, forward strand.
GACAGTGCGGGATACACTCCGTTATAAATTTCCTGTATTTCCAAACAACAGCACAACTGAAATACAGGCAACGCTGGATTATCAAACCATCTTATCAGCATTGAATCCACCAAATATACCCGGTTCGAACCCTGTAGAAAAAGAGAGAGATACGTTGATCCTGAAATTTGCAGTAAGAGATAATGCAGGAAATACCAGCGATACGATTCAATCGCAACAAATCATCATAATCAGGTAGTAACTTTACCGGGTGGGTAAAAAGCTATTTACATTTTTCATTAACAGTAATTTATTTATTGCAGGATGTGCAGTGGTAATGGTTTGGCAAACCAATCATTTGCTGTTGAATGATTATTCGAATAATTATTTTCTTTTCTTCGTTTTCTTTTCCACCATTACCAGCTATAGTTTTCACTGGTATCTTACAACTGAATCTGCAATTCCATCACCCAGAATAGAATGGGGTGAACGAAACAAAACTTTACATCTTGTTTTATTTATCATCGGCATCATTGGTACAGGTATCTTTTTTTTCTACTTGTTAGATTATTGGCATTGGCTGGCAGTTTCGGCTCTTATCACTTTCTTATATACTGCTCCAAAAATTCCCCATCCTTTATTCAGGTCATTACGAAAAATTGCTGTTGGCAAAACCTTATTTCTAGCAATGGTATGGATGTTTGTTACCACTATTCTTCCTATTGAGATTGCTGAACAGCCATGGAAAACTGAGTTTTATTTCTTTATAGGCCATCGCCTCTTTCTTATCTATGCTATTTGTATGCTTTTTGACTATCGAGACAGGGAAGACGATGACATTTCAGGGATACGAAGCTTAATCAGCTTTTTAAGTGAGAAAAAAATCAGTCTGCTATTCTATTTAATGATTGCTTTATTTACAGCTTCCACAGTTTTGCTTGCTGATTATGGACTCTCCAGTCTGAGAATAGCCGTTTTGTTATTACCCGGCTTCATAGTTACAATACTCTTCAATTACTCAAAAAAACATTTCACTGATAAACTCTATTATTTTGTGCTGGACGGCATGATGGCTTTTTCATCTTTGCTCATGCTTATCCCCGGCATTTAATTATTTTTGCAACCTAATCAAGAAATATGGCAAAATCTGTAAAAGCTAAGAAGTCAATCATCACAACTAATTCATTCGAGTTTTTAAAAAATTATATCAACAATGCTTCGCCTGTAGGGTTTGAAACCTGGGGCCAGAAGCTTTGGCTTGAATACTTGAAGCCGTATGTTGACACACATTATGTAGATCCCTATGGAACTGCTGTTGGTATTATCAATCCCGAGCATCCGTTCAAAGTTGTAATAGAAGCACATGCAGATGAGATAAGCTGGTTTGTAAATTATATTACTGCTGATGGTCTGATGTATGTAACAAGAAATGGCGGTACTGACTACCAAACTGCACCTGCATCAAGAGTGTTTATTCATGGTAAAAAAGGACCTGTAAAAGCTGTTTTTGGATGGCCGGCTATTCATACAAGAAGAGGCGGAGCTGACGATAAAGAAAAACAACCAAAGACAGAAAACTTATGGTTGGATTGTGGAGCCAGAAATAAAAAAGAGCTGGAAGCATTGGGTATTCATATCGGTGCTGTGGTAACGTATCAAGATGGATTTGATGAACTAGCGAATGGCAATTATATTGGAAGAGCATTTGACAACCGTGTAGGTGGATTTATGATTGCTGAAGTTGCCAGACTTTTAAAAGAAAATAAAAAGAAATTGCCTTTTGGATTATATGTGGTGAATGCAGTGCAGGAAGAAATTGGTCTTCGTGGTGCAGAAATGATTTCGAGAAGAATAAAACCTAATATGGCAATCATTACAGATGTAACACATGACACTACAACCCCAATGATTAATAAACATATTGAAGGAGATATAAGTACCGGTAAAGGTCCATCGCTGGCTTATGCTCCGGCGATACATAACAAACTACTTGCACATGTAGAAAAAGTAGCTGCGGATAAAAAAATACCAGTTCAATGGAGAGCATTGAGCAGAAGTACAGGCACTGATACTGATTCATTTGCTTACTCAAATGATGGTTGTCCTTCGGTACTGATTTCAATTCCGCTTCGTTATATGCATACTACAGTTGAGATGTTACATAAAGATGATATTGAAAATACCATCAAATTGATGTATGAAACATTGCTAACTTTATCTCCTAAAACAAACCTCAGTTACCTTTAATGAGTTATTTATTATACATAGATCCAGGAAGCGGCAGCTATTTATTGCAGGCGATAATAGCAGCAGTATTGGGTGCCGGTTTCTGGATTAAAATGTCGTGGCACCGCATTAAAGCATTCTTTAGTGGCACAAAAGTGAATACGGAAAAAGAAGAGAATGATAAACCAGTTTCTTAATCATTCCTAAGATTACTAATAATGTAATCGAGGCCTGTCTTATAGGCTGATTCGCTATTATAAAAAATCGTTGAAGAGAGCTCTCCCATTTTTTGTTTAAACCCAACTGACATTGTTTGAAGCGCTGTTAGTTTATCTTTTATCTGTTCCAGATTTTCTGGCGAAAGAGAAACTCCCATCTCATTTCTTATCAAATTTTCAATTGGTTCAATTTCTAATTCTTTGTAATCTGGGTTATTAATTTTCAACAAAGTATCCATAAATAAAACTGGCTTTTGTATACCAAAAGCAAATTCGAAAGCTATTCCTGACCTATCTGTTATCAGAATATCAGTTGATTGGAGTCTCTCAAAAACATTTGGCAAACTATCGATCTCCATTCCGGGATATTGTTTTATCAATTGCTGAATACTCTTGTAAACCTTCTTTTTTCTTTTTTCAAATTCTGGATGAGAACGAAGTACAACCTTGTACGGCAGCTTTGATAACTCTTTCAGTAACTCTTCTATGCAAGTATCAAAAATACAGCCATCAAACCAGGAAGGTGCAATGAGAATAGTTGGCTTCTCTTCTTCCCTGCTTGCTGTTCCATCACTGCTTTTTTTTATTTTATCTAACAAAGGATAACCGTACGAAATCAGATTCTTTGCCCGCAACTTAGAAAGTTCTTCTGCTTTTCTTATTTCTTTTGCCTGATATTCTCCTGTGCAGAATATTGCATTATAATTAAAGAAAGCTGCTTTTCTGTATTGCTGATGTGTGCTTACAGCAGCATGAAAAATATAAATATAGGTTCCGACTTCCGCTGACCTTTTGAATAAATAGTTTCCCAGATCGGGCATCGTCATAATCATTACATCTGCCTTTAGTTTTGAAAACAAAAAACCGAGTAACCATTTTACCCGAATCACTTTCATTTTCTCAGGTGCAGTTGTTAGTAATGGATCTTTCGCATCTGAAGTGATATAACATATTTCAATTTCGCTATCAATTAAATCCTCAATCAGTTTTTCAAAATACTGATAATAATGACGACTCTCAGCATAAAAAACAACCTGTTGCTTTTCTTTCAGCAACTTAAATACAGCGGTATATTCTGAAATAAAACTCATTCGTTAAAGTTGTTCGAGTATTAATTGTTTCAATTTTTCTCTGTCAAAAGAAACAGGGTTGTTGGCAAACCGTTCTTCATTTACTTCATCAAGTAATGCTTCAATAATCTGGTTCTTATCAATTTTTAATTCACTTAGCTTAGTAGTAAGCCCGACTCTTTTTAAATTTTCTGTAACAAAATGTGCTGCATCAACTTCATTTTCCACATGAAGTAAATGATACACTTCTTCCTGAGAATGATTATACAAAAAGAAAACAGGCAGGAATAGAGCAACGGCATGTCCATGCGGAATGCCATGATTCACTGTAAGGTAATAAGACAATGCATGAGGACCGGTTGTTCTTGTAATGTTAATTGCCTTTCCTGCGAGATAAGCAGCATACTGCATTTTGTACCTGCGCTCTTCTGTTGGGGAAAGAACTGTATTAATAAAAGATTCTTTCCAAAGAGAAATAGCATGAATGGCTGAAACCTTAGATTCTGCTGTTGCATTTTTATTCCAATATGATTCAATGGCCTGAGCCAGTACATCCATACCGGACACTGCTGTCTGATAAGGAGAAAGAGAATATGTCAACGTCGGATCAAGTATTACCAATTGTGGCAACAATACTTTACTGACCAAAGACAGTTTCTTATTATCAATATATACAACGGCAAAATGAGTAGCTTCAGTACCAGAGCCAGCGGTTGTAGGCGCAGCCGCAAAAAAGGAATATATTTTGATTCTTTTTCTAACTGATAGATTAACGATTTAGCCAAATCAATTACACTACCGCCACCAATAGCAAGTATTGCCTGAAATTTCTCTTTAGAAAATTCTGTGACAGCCTCGTTAGTTTCGCTTTCGGTTACATTAACTCCATCCTTAATAAAGTGATTGTAATGTATGCCTTTCAAAAATTCAGGATTACCATGCAATTGAAAATGCTTGCCAGTTATTAAAAAAACTGTTTCATAACCTGCTTCTATCAAATAAGGAGCAGCTTCATAAATAGTATTCTTTCCTTGTAATAATTTTTGCATGAAAAATTATTGGTCATTTTTAAGTGCTGAAATGAAATCATTTTTCCAATCAACTGGACTGCCTGTTGGCCTTCCAAGATCAGATCTGCTTTGACGACTAGTTCGTATTTCTACAAATTGTGTTTCTGAGGATGCCAAACTATCATTAAGCCATTCTTCCAGTTCTGTTTCATTGGTAATACGAATTATTTTCTTGTAGCCACTTGCTTTAGCAATGCCACAACAGTCTGCGAAAAATCCTTCTGTTGGCTGTCCGCCCACCGATTCATGACTTCCATTATTAATTACTACATGAATATAGTTTGTAGCAGCATGATGTGCAATAACAGGCAATGAACCCATGTGCATCAGCAAGGCTCCATCACCATCCAGCATTATCACTTTTTTATCCGACTGACCTTTTACTCCCAACGCAATATGATTGGCATGTCCCATAGCACCAACACTTAGCAAATATTTTCTTATTTTATTATTAGCTGCAATATTTGCTTCGTAAAACTCACGGCCCGATTTTCCTGTTGTACAAATAACAACTTCATTGCCGTTCAACTTTGCAATTATCCGCCCAATAACATCTTCTCTTACCAATTTGTATTCATCCTCTTTAATTGCTCCTTCATATTTTTCAAATATTCCATCGGGAACAATCAACGCAACAGGTTTTTGCTCTGCTAAAGCCAAAGAAATTGCCTTATCAATCGATTCAAAAGAAAAGCTTTCATCTCCATCCATAAAATGATGAGGCACTTCCAATACATCCAACAATGGAATTGTAATTCTTCCCATTTTCTTGTGCTGCGGCTCGTCCGTGGTTCCAGGTCTGCCTCTCCATCCGATAAGTAATAACATCGGCACCGCATACATTTCTTTATCTGCCAGCGATGTTAATGGATTGATGATATTTCCCAAACCAGAATTTTGTAAATAGACTAACGGCAGCTTACCTGTTTTAAAATGATAGCCTGATGCCAAGGCAACGGCCAAACCTTCATTAGCTGTAATAATATTCTTTTCAGCAGTGCTATGATCTTGCACATACTTTAAAAAATCTTTAAGCAACGAGTCAGGTACACCGGTATAAAAATCAACACCCTGTTGTGATAAATAATTATATAATCGTTCAGGATGGATCATAATTATCAGGTATCAGTTTAAGTAAATCCTTTACCGTCATTAAATTTTCTTCTGCTTCCTTAGTTCTGTCATTTTTCAATATTGATGTGGCAGTGGTAAGCATTGCAGGATAAGCACTTCGTAGCAAGTGATTTGCATAGATGATAATATTGAACCCGGCATCTTCTAATTCCTTTCTGAAAATAGTATTGTATGTTGATGGGACTGCGACCAACGGAACTCTTTTTTCAAAATTTTTATACTGCTTTGCAAATTCTAGTATTTCAGCACCATCAGTTGATTTACTATGAATCATAATACCATCAACACCTGCATTTATATAAGCTGTTGCTCTTTGCAAAGCATCTTCCATACCCGTTCCAAGTATTAAACTTTCGATACGAGCAATGATCATGAAATCTTTGGTAACACAACTTTTCTTACCTGCTTTTATCTTTTCGCAAAATGCAGGAATGGTTTCCTGTTCCTGCGATGACTGTTCTTCAATCAGCGAATTTCTTTTCAACCCGGTTTTATCTTCAATAACGATTGCTGAAACACCTAATCGCTCCAAAGTTCTTACTGTAAAAACAAAATGCTCTGTCTTACCTCCTGTATCGCCATCAAAAATTATTGGCTTTGTAGTTACTTCCAACACATCATTCAAAGTTTGTAAACGAGCGGTAATGTCTACAGCTTCAATATCTGGTTTCCCTTTTGCAACAGAATCTGTAAGGCTACTCATCCACATAGCATCAAATTCCTGTACAATCCCTTTCTCATCAGTAAAGGAAGTATTCTCGGCAATCAATCCACTTAAACCATTATGCGCCTCCAACACTCTCATTGAAGGTTTTACTGCCAAAATACGTTTTAGTCTTTTTAACCTGTACTCGGCCGTTGTACCAGCTTCCTTTATCGTTTTTTGAATAGCAGAAGAACTAATTCCTCCAGTATAAGCAACTTCAACCAGTTCTCCGTTCCATTGCTTTAATGTATCGATAACTTTCTGCCGAGTTGATTGTTGCACTCCTGTCTTCCAATCATCACCATGCACTACATAATCTGGCCTTATTTTATTCAAATTTTCAGAATAGTCCAAAGTTGCTTGTGCTACCACTTCACTTACACCAGCAATATTCTCAATAACTATTTTCCGTTGCTCATAACTTAGATAGGGAACTCTTTTATAACTGGCAATCGCTTCATCGGTAAGCAATCCGATTATGACACGGCCAAGTTTTTTGCCAGTATTTATAATATTAAGATGACCGGGATGAACCAGATCAGCACTCATTCCGATATAAACGATCTTTTCCATAATGATTGAAAACCGAAAATAAACTATTACGGCTGCCGGATAAAAAACATTCGGGGAAAATTAAAAGATAAAAAACAGACTTCCTGCTTTAGTTTTGATGCGAATACACAAAATGAACTCAGCCATTACAAAATATCCTCTTTTTCTGGTCTTGTTACCTATATTTTTTATACTGCATGGTTTTAGTCAGTACTTTCCAGAGATTCACTTATCAACGGCTGGGTTTTTAATCTTGAAATACATCCTTGCAACTATTATTCTGCTATTAATCTGTTGGCCGATATTTAAGGATTTTATAAAAACAAGTCTGGCTGTTTTTTCATTATTATCTATCAATCTTTTCTGGGGGACTTTGCTTGACTTAATAAAGACAAACTCCGGAATTCCATTTATTTCCCGTTATATTTTTATACTACCGTTTACGTTTGCCATCATCATAGTTGTTTTTATTTATCTAAAAAAAACGAAAGCCCCTTTAAAAAAAATTACACTTTACCTGAACTTGCTTTTCCTGATACTGCTATTAATTGATCTCAGCAGTATAATGCTAAACAGAACAGAAAACAAACGATTGAAAACCGCCAGCCTTAATAGACAAATGCCTGTTTGCGACAGTTGTAACAAACCAGATATATACTTGATCGTCGCAGATGAGTATGCAGGAAAAAGCGAATTGAAGGACTTGTTTGATTACGACAATCCCTCTTTTGAAATAGCTTTAAAAGAAAGAAATTTTCACTTTATTGATAGCTCTAACTCAAACTATAACGCAACTGTATATTCAATGGCATCCATACTTAATATGGATTATTTGAATAATTTAAGAAGTACGAAAATCAATTATAATGACATGCTTGCCTGTTATAACCTTATCAGGGAAAACAATCTTACAGGTTTCCTTAAAAAGAACAATTACAGCATTCATAATTTTTCGTTCTATGATCTCGAATCAAAAGAGAAACTTGTAACGAATCATTATTTCCCAAATGAAGAAGAAGTTTTGACATTCAGAACTTTTTTAAACCGATTACAAAGAGATCTTGGGTTTCATCTTTTCACAAAGAAAAAGATTGAAAAAATACTAAGACACAATATGTACAATAACATTAAAACAGATAGTTTATTTAGGCAATTTCTAAAAACAAAAAAAAGTAAACCAGTTTTTGCATATACACATCTTGATATGCCTCATCATTCCTATTATAAAAAAAGCAATGGCGAACTGATTCCAGTAGAAATGCTTACAGATGAATTTACAATGGACAAATCGGCATATATTGAATATTTGAAATATACTAACACAAAACTGCTAGAACTGATTGATGAGATAAAAGCCAATTCAACTTATCCTCCTATTATCGTTTTGATGAGTGATCATGGCTTCAGGCAATTAGAAAAAACTGTAGATAAAAAATACAATTTTATGAGTCTAACTGCCGTTTCTATGCCAGACAGTAACTATACAGGTTTGTACAATGGCATGTCATCGGTTAATATATTCAGGAATATATTAAATACTCAATTCAAACAACAACTTCCATTATTAAAAGATTCTACCATATTTTTAACTGAATAACTGGCCTTGTTTCAATTTCCACATGGCAAAGAATATAAAAAATAGTATCACACAGTTTTTGTCACACAAAAGTGTTTCGATCGCTATTGTCTTAATTGCTATAGGTAGTCGTGTATTGCAATTAATCTTCTTTTTTAATATTCGGGTAGATGGGATGTACCAATATCTGGCTATGAAATACTTTACCGCCGGACATGGCGTAAGTATTGCTGAAGTTTTACCTGAAAACTTATCACATCCGGTTTATGAACCTTTGATCAACTGGCCTCCTGGATATTCGATACTACTTTCGCCATTCTATGTTCTATTTAACCATAATTATGTTGCTGCCGGGCTAACTGTGGACATTTTGGCTGCAACAGTTTTAATTATTTTTTCTAGGAAAATATTAAGGCTATTAGAAATACCTATTCATCTAGTAAATGTTTATACCCTGTTTTCAGGATTTTTTATTTATAACTTCTACTTTATTGCTTCGTCAGATGCTATTGCAATCAGCATTTTTGTTATTGCCGTTCACCAAACTATGCTTTTGCTCAAAACTAATTCGAAATGGATTTTTAGAATAAGTCTGATCTCATTCATCTTAATATTATGCGGATTTATTAAATACTTATTTTACCCTGTTGTTTTTGTAATTCCTTTTTTCCTTATCGCAAAAGGATTAATAGATAAACTTCCACATTTAAAAAAGGCAGGCTATATATCATTTACTTTAGTTGCCATTGCTCTGGCGTCACTACTCTTATACCAAAAAAGTATCAGTGGGACAGCTGGTTATATAAGCCAGCCGGAGCGGGGATTTTTTCCTGAAAATTTATCACATGCTTATCCTTTTATTCCCGGTTCAATCATCAATCCAGAAAGTATCACAAAAGTCTTAAGTAGTTCAAAAACTGCTGAAGCAAATTTATTCAGCCTATTTCAAGTAGTACATATACTTTCAATAGCTGCAATTATCATTTGTATATTCTTATGGATTCGAAAAAAGGAATTCGAAAACTATCATTAATAAATAGCTTTTATACCATTTCAATTTTAATTTCCTTTGTGATTGCAGCTCTATTAACCATATTATCTCTGACTGTTGCCAAAGAAGAAATTAATCCTGGAGTAATGTGGAGCTATATTGAAGATGCCAGATATCACGGATTAATCACTGTTCTTTTCCAAATGTGTCTGTTTATCATTATTCACCAGCTTACAATTGCCGATAGCAGGAAATGGAAACTCGTCCCCATTCTGATTCTGCTATTATTAATTCCTGAAACATTCAGAGGCATGCTGTTTGATGCCAATCGGATAAGCAAAATAAGAACTGAAGAGTACAGTTGGCAACAGGAATTGAATCTTCAAAAATATGCTGATGCTATAATTGCGGAGAAAAGAAAAAGTGTAACCTTTACGCATACCGTTGTAACAGGAACATCTTATTATATGAATTACAGAGTTTGCATTTTCAGCGATGCATTTTATCTAAAAAACACAAAAGTTGTGTACGAAGAGCAAGGATTAAAATCAGCCGCGAATGTACTTTTACTATTTATTATTGAAATCAATAAAGTTGAAGCACAAAAACTCTCTATTGAAAAAGGAAAGTTTGACTATGAAGGAAGTTTCAAAGGTTATAGCTTTTATTCTAAATTGATTAATAAGACGAAATGAAAGTTTGGCTTTCAAAATATCCACTCTTCCTATACCTGCTATCGGTATTTTTTATACTTCATGGATTAAACGAGAACTATAAACTTGTTCCAGCGAAAGACGCTGCCTGGCTTGCATTATTTTATATTGGCTGTAGTTTTATCCTTTCTTTATTATGTTGGCTTGTTTATAGAAATTTTAGAAAGGCGAATCTTACTGCATTTGTATTGATGTGTATCTTTTTTTTATTTGGCTCTGTACATGATGCATTGAAAAGCATATTCCCCAATAGCTTTATCATCAAATACATTTTTATTCTTCCTTTGCTATTTGTTCTGTCATTACTGATAATCGTTTTGATAAAAAGATATAAGTCTTATTTCAAACAAGCATTTCTTTACCTCAATACAGTTTTAATAATATTATTAGTTGTTGAAGCATTTATAATCAGTAGAAAAATAGCTGCTACAAAAACTCCCGTAACTTCCTTAAGTAAAGAATTAACTAATTGCACAAATTGCTCAACACCTGATATATACCTGATTGTAGCAGATGGTTATACCAGTAATACTGCCCTAAAAGAAGTATTCAATTTTGATAACACTGTTTTTGAAACTGAATTAAAGCAAAGAAGTTTTCATATAATAAATAATAGCTTTTCAAATTATAATGCTACAGCCTATTCGATGACTTCCATGCTGAATCTTAACTATCTTAATAATCTGGTTAATCTGAACGACAGTAAAGAAAATCTTGGAATTTGCTATGAAAATATTAAACAAAATCAGACTTTACTTTTTCTAAAAGAAACTGGCTATCAATTTTATAACTATTCTGACTTTAGTTTCCCAGACCAACCAGCCGTTACGAATCCAACTTTTCTACTTGCAAAAACCAGAACCATAACATCGCAAACTCTTTCAGGCCGTATTTACAGAGATCTGTGGTATCATCTTGCTACGGATTTAAAATTAAGATCAGTTATTAATAACTATGTGTACGGACAGCTTAGAAACAATGAAAAAGTGTATAAGCTAACAGAAGAAATTGCCGAAAAGAAATCCGACCCTCCCAAATTTGTATACAGCCATTTAATAATGCCGCACAATCCGTATTATTTTGATAAGGTTGGAAACCCTACTTCAATTGAAAAATTACAAGATTACTCTGGTGCAAACAGAAAAGATTTTGTAGAATACCTTCAATATGCCAATAAAAAACTATTAGATTTAATAGATCATATTAAAAACAAATCCAGTCAACCTCCGGTTATTATTTTGATGGGTGATCATGGCTTTCGCCAATTCAATGATTCTACAGATAAGAAATATCAATTTATGAATTTGAGTAGCATTTATCTACCAAATGGAAACTATTCCAGTTATTACGACAGCAGTTCGCTTGTAAATCAGATGAGGATATTTTTAAATACACAGTTTAATCAAAAACTAACCTTATTAAAGGACTCAACAGTTTTTATTCAACAATAATATCAAACAAGATATTTTATTTACCCAACCAATGCCAGTTCAAGCACCTGACTCATCGTTTTTACATAATGAAACTTAATTCCTTTAATAAACGCTGGATCTATTTCCAGTACATCTTTTTCATTCTGCCAGCAAAGAATAATCTCTTTTAATCCGGCTCGCCTTGCAGCCAACACTTTTTCTTTGATACCTCCTACAGGTAACACCTGACCCCGAAGTGTAATCTCTCCTGTCATTGCAAGAAAAGGTTTAATTCTTTTTCCAGTAAGGGCAGAAGCAATTGCAGACATCATTGTAACACCGGCACTTGGGCCATCCTTTGGCACTGCGCCTTCAGGCACATGTATATGAATATTTTTCTTTTCAAAAAGAGTTGAATCAAGTTTATACTTCTTTGCATTTGATTGCAGATAAGTAAGTGCAGTTGAAGCACTTTCTTTCATCACATTACCAAGATTACCTGTAAGCTTCAACTCACCTTTTCCATCACTCAAACTTGTTTCTATAAAAAGTATATCACCACCAACATAGGTCCAGGCAAGGCCAACTGCTACACCCGGCATATTGGCTATTTTATACAAATCATTACTGTAACGGGGTTTGCCTAATATTTTTTCAACATCGATAGCAGTTAAAGTAGGCTTGATTTTATCTTTCATCACTAATTGTCTTGCCTGGTAACGCATTACCGAAGCCAGTTGGCGATCTAATTCTCTTACACCACTTTCCCTTGTATAATCCTGAATTATTTTTTCCAGCACTTTATCGCTGATTTTGAAATTGGTATTTTTTAATCCATGCAATTCTTTTTGCTTGGGAAATAAATGCCGTTTTGCTATTTCCTTTTTTTCTTCCACAGCATAACCACTCAGGTCAATTACTTCCAATCTGTCACGAAGTGCTGGTTGTATATTTTGAAAATTATTAGCTGTCGCAATAAATAAAACTTTACTTAAATCATATTCTGATTCAAGATAGTTATCATAAAACGTATGATTCTGTTCTGGATCTAACACTTCGAGCAATGCAGATGATGGGTCGCCACGAAGATCACTACCTACTTTATCTATCTCATCCAATATAATTACAGGATTTGAAGATTTTACCTTTCGTATAGATTGCAAAATCCTTCCAGGCATAGCACCGATATAGGTTTTGCGATGGCCTCTTATTTCACTTTCATCATGCAAACCACCCAAACTTAAGCGAACATATTTTCTACCAATTGCACTGGCAATACTTCTTCCCAAAGAAGTTTTACCAATACCAGGAGGGCCAACAAAACAAAGTATCGGACTCTTCATATCTCCTTTCAGTTTCAACACTGCGAGGTATTCCAAAATTCTTTCTTTAATCTTCTGCATTCCGTAATGATCAATATCCAATGTCTTCTTAGCCTTCTTCAAATCATAATGATCTTCGGTGTATTCTTCCCAAGGAAGGTCAAGCATCAAATCGAGGTGATTATACACAACAGAAAAATCAGGGGTGCTTGGATGCATTCTTTCTAATTTTTCTATGCCTTTCTTAAACATTTCTTTTGCAGCAGCAGGCCATTTTTTTGCTTCTGCCTTTTTCTGCATCTCTTTTATCTCCTGCGAATTTGAATCTCCGCCTAATTCATCCTTAATACTTTTCAATTGTTGTTGCAGAAAATAATCTCGTTGCTGCTTATCTAATTCAGTTCGGGTCTTGGATGTTACTTTATTTTTCAGTTCAACAAACTGCAATTCTTTTTGCAATAGCTGCATCAACAAATCAGCTCTCTGGCGAATCTGATTTAATTCCAGCAAACGTTGTTTGTCTTTTATATCTGTATTAAGATTACTAGAAACAAAGTGAATTAGAAACGCAGGGTTCTCAATATTGCGAAGTATTATTGACGCTTCTGCAGGAATATTTGGCGACAACTGAACAATATCAGCTGCCAGATCTTTAATATTGGCCACATATGCATTAAAATCTTCATCTTTCGGAGATTCCTCTTCATCGAGTTTTGAAATCTTTGCTTTGAAATATGGGTCTTCGGCAACAATTGATTCAACTCTAAACCTACTTTTTCCCTGAATAATAATAGTAGTGCCGCCATCGGGCATCTTAATCAACTTTACAATTTTGGCAACTGTACCTATTTTCTCAAGGTCAGTAACTTCTGGATCTTCAATATTACTATCCTTTTGTGCTATAACCCCAACGAGTTTATCACCACGATAGGCTTCATTTACTGCATTAATGCTTTTATCTCTCCCAACGGTAATGGGCAATACCACACCTGGAAACAAAACTGTATTCCTAAGTGGTAATAAAGCGATTTCTTCTGGTACAACGATGCTGTTTATATCCTCCTGGTCACTTTCATTCAAAGGAATTATTGGTAAAAAATCCATCTCATCTTCTGAACGCAATAAAAACTTTTCGATACTCATATTCATTTTCAATTCTGTATTAGACAATCTGTCATTTCGCCTATGGCGGTGGTAAAAGTATATAGGGAAATCAGTATTGCCAAGTTTCATGCCTGACAGTTTGAAACTGACAAATTATGTATCAGCAAACAAGTATATATACTAAAAGGCCTCCGACTAATCGGAGGCCTTTTCATAAGGAAAAGATTTTATAAAATTATAAGGCTAATCCAACGGATACCTGGAAACCCTGGTTTTTCCATTTACGATCATCTGGCAAATCACTAATATTATTTAATCCAATTGCATAACGGCCATTAATGCGCAACGCAGCAATCTTAAATTGAAGACCGGCAAGCATAGAAAGATCTCCATTCTTAAATGCATCTCCACCATTTTGCAATACAGTTTTGCTTTGATCTATCAAAACTCCAAATTGCGGACCTGCCTGTAGCGAAAGAAAACTTCCAATTAATTTGTAATTAATAACAATCGGAATAGAAAGGTAGTTCAGCTTGATATTACTGTTGCCACCAAACACATCCTCGTACACATTCTTGTAACTACTGTCCAGCCTTGTAGCATATTGGTTAAATAAAACTTCCGGCTGTAAAACAAATTTGTTTCCCATCCGGATTTCGGCAAAGCCACCTAAATGATAGCCATACCTGAACTGATCTTTGAAAGACTCGCCATCAACTTTAGTGATGTTGGCACCGCCTTTTACTCCAATGTGGAACTGCGCCATCATAGCATTAGATAGCAGGATAGCAGCAAAAAGAAAAAGGAATTTTGATTTCATGTTAAATAGTTTAATTGTTTTTTGGGTAACTTGAATTGACCCGTAAAAATTTCAAGTATAGTGCCAGCGTCCCTTTCTGGCTGTTAAATTCCATTAACGATGAACAGTAAACTCAAAACAAAAAACTGCCTTTTCTATTGTATTGAAACTGTTAAGGTTTGTTAACCTGTGAATAAGTAATAGCAAAAGTCTGCATTAAAACATACAGCCTACATTAATTGAGAAATAGGAGCTGAAATTATCGGTAGTTGCAGGAAAGTAATAATCCAACGCAAATTGAGGTTGCACAAAAAATTTACCAATTGAATATTCCCCTCGAAAATTCATGGTTAATGCCAGCGGCTGAAATTTCAATTTATCATCGAGATAGACGTTATCTGAATTATACAAAACACTTGAGTTATTAGGTAGTTTAGTAACATACGTATTCGATTTTTGATTAAATCCAAATTTTTGAGTGCCACTTGTAAATGAAAGCTGCGGTGTAAAGCGGATATGATCTTTGTAGGTAAGTACATCCAGCCAATAAAAATCATGTCGGATGGAAGTTGTGAGTGAAAAATCGCTAATGGACTCTTCCGTATTAATATAAGTATACCCTCGTCTGCGTAACCATATGTCTATTAATTGCTCTTCTCTTTCAGAATAATCGCTGCGGCTACCCCAGCCATAACTAACAGCTACTGTAGGCCGAATCCATGATTTACGATAAGTAAAATACCCGTACAACTCATTTTGTAATGGCGTTGTATAAAAAGGGAGCGAATCTTTGGTAATAAAACGGGTATATGAAATTCCAGCTGCTATTGCTTTATTTTTTAAATAATCAAATGATGGAGAAATAGAAGACTGATATAAATTTTTATTTACACCATCGTCTACTATGTAGCCTGTGGCACTGATTCCAAGTCCGCTTTTATGATAATAGCCAACCGTTGGAGAATAAGTGAGTTTTTGAAGAGCTTTGGTTGACGAATTTGTTTTGCTTTCGAAATTATAAAAGCTTTTACCCAAAGATATTGTTGCCAAAAAGTAGCTGTGAGGAGATAAAATTGAATCCATAAATGCTTCAAAATCCTGAAATAATTCTCCGTAATCAATAGTAGTATCAATTAAAAAGCTGTTATCAGTGGGCACAATAGTGGTATCACTGGTATTGCTTTGCGAAGATGCCGCTATACCAATTAAAGTAAAGGCTAAGATTATATAGCATTTCTTAATCATCAGGCAGTTGTACCGAATTTCCAGGATAAGGAATTTGTGAAATTGTCGTTTTAAGACTCTTATGTTAAAAAAAAGTTTAATACAGAAACATTAGGTTTCTAAAACGAAACAAAGTCAATTATTATTGAAAATAAAGTGGAATTAAATCAGGAAAGTTCGATAACGGTTATTTCTGGTAAAATGCCAACCCGACCAGGATAGCCAATAAAACCAAAGCCTCTGTTTACATACAATTTTTGCCCTTTCTCACTAGAATTATCAGCGATTTGTTTCTCATATAATCCAGCCCACTCTTTATATAAATACTGAACCGGGCTCCATTTAAAGCCAGGAATTTCCACTCCAAACTGCATTCCATGTGTGTGACCAGAAAGTGTAAGGTCTATATCAGGATATTTCTCAAGTACTTCTGCTTTCCAGTGTGAAGGATCATGGCTCATAAGAATTTTAAACGGATATTTTTCAGCACCGGAATAGGCGTCTTCCATCTTCCCATATTTTGGAAACCTTGCTTTTGCACTCCAGTTTTCAATACCAAGCAATGCTATTTGCTCCTCACCTCTTTCTAATACTACATGTTCATTCATTAATAACCGCCAGCCTAATGCACTTTGAATG
Organism: Chitinophagaceae bacterium; assembly: GCA_016706055.1. GTDB lineage: Bacteria > Bacteroidota > Bacteroidia > Chitinophagales > Chitinophagaceae > JJ008. The sequence goes on from JADJKL010000001.1 coordinate 276,421, forward strand.
TCCAATAGTTTCTTTAGGTTGGCTGCTTTTTCATCCGGAGTTTCCCAACTAGCATAATCACCATAATCATGATTGCCCAGTGTAGAAAACACTCCCATGGGAGCTTTTAATTTATCAAACACATCCATGTATTCTTCCATTTCATCGGAAGTGTTGTTCACTAAATCTCCGGTAAAAAGTATCAGATCAGGCTTTTCCTTCATAATCTTTTCAACACCTTTAATTACCGCTTCTTTATTGGTAAAGCTGCCGGAATGAATATCAGAAATATGAGCAATTTTCAATCCCTTAAAAGATGATGGAAGATTATCATAACTGAGTTTAACTCTTTTTACCTGATAACGGTATTTGTTTCCAAATCCATAAATTAATGTGCCAAATAAACCTCCTCCTACAATCATACCTGCCCAGCTTAAAAATACAGACCGGGAAATCGTTTCTCCGGCTTGTAATTCTTTTTCCGTTGTTTTAGAAACAAATAATTTTCCGGCAATCCATTGCACCGCTCTCCGAATATCATCAATCAGGAAAAACAAAGAAGCGATCAGCTTTGCAAAAAACAAACCTGCTATCAATGCAAAAATGGTAGTTCTGGTAAATCTTGCCTGTTTCTCAAAATGGAGATAAGGCAGAATAATCAACAAGATTACAGCTGATATTGACAGTACCCAATAACTAGCATAGATGATTGTTCTTGTTCTTCCAGAGGCGGAATGAGTCACTACTTTTAAAGCCTGAAAGAAATAAATGTCCAAGAGAACCATAAAGCTGATGAGAATCCACCAGAAAGGGGTATTACGCATATCTTAAGATCAAAATTAACTGAGTATATTGTTTTTATGAACACTTATTTTTGCCAGTAACGGGCAGAATTTGGGCAAAACTAAATTTTGTGTTCTTGGTTTCAAGGGGCAATTTTACCACATTCATCTAATTAATATCAAGGAGTATTCGGCAAAATGGCAAGAATAATCGGTGTAGCAAATCAAAAAGGCGGAGTTGGCAAAACAACGACAGCAATAAACCTGGCAGCAAGTTTAGCAGTATTGGAATATAAAACCTTACTGGTAGATGGTGATCCGCAGGCGAACAGCACCACTGGTCTCGGTTTCGATCTGCATAATATTACGCAAAGCCTTTATGATTGCATGGTAAATCAGGCCAAGGCAAAAGATGTAATATTAAAATCCGAAGTTCCCAATCTGGATATTATTCCTTCGCACATTGATTTAGTTGGTGCCGAAATTGAAATGATTAATTATCCCAACAGGGAAATGGTGATGAAGAATTTGCTTGATCCTATTCGGAATGATTATGACTTTATCGTTATTGACTGTTCTCCTTCGCTTGGTCTTATTACCGTTAATGCATTAACAGCGGCAGATTCTGTTGCCGTGCCAGTACAATGTGAGTTTTTTGCATTGGAAGGCTTAGGAAAACTTTTAAATACAATTAAAATAGTACAAAGTAGGCTAAACCCTGAATTAGTAATAGAAGGTATATTGATGACCATGTATGATGGTCGTCTGCGACTTTGCAATCAAGTGGTAAGCGAAGTGCGGCGCCACTTTGAAGACATGGTATTCAGCACAATAGTTCACCGTAATTCTAGACTAGCCGAAGCTCCCAGTGCTGGCAAACCTGTAATTCTATACGATGCCAACAGTAAAGGCTCGGTGAATTACCTTAATCTTGCAAAAGAAATTTTGCAGAAAAACGATTTGACTAAGATTAAGAATGACGAGAGAATTTTGGAATTATAAGTATCTTCAAACGTCTCGCAACTCGTAACTCCAAACTCACAACTTGTATTATGACTTCGCCTAAACAAAACAAAGAATTACTTGGTAAAGGAATCCGTTCCTTGCTACAAAATATAGATGCAGACCTGAAAACAACAACAGGTTCGTTAAAATCGAATGTTGTAGAAACTGCAACAGGCATCAGTCGTGTTGCGATTACAGATATACAACCCAATCCGAAACAACCCCGTAGAGATTTTGACGAAAAAGCTTTACAAGAATTAGCTGACTCTATTAAGCTACATGATATTATTCAGCCGGTTACAGTTACAAAAACTAAAGCCGGAAAATTTATTCTTATTTCGGGTGAAAGAAGATGGAGAGCATCCAAACTTGCCGGATTAAAAGATATTCCTGCATTTGTAAGACAGGCAAACGATGCTCAACTATTAGAATTGGCCTTGCTGGAAAATTTGCAAAGAGAAGATCTGAATGCAATGGAAATTTCGTTGAGCTACCAACGTATGATGGAAGAACTGGATTTTACACAAGAGCAAGTAGCAGAAAGAATGGGCAAAGACAGAAGCACAGTAGCTAATTTTATTCGCTTATTAAAATTGCCGCCCGATATTCAATTAGCTGTACGCAATGGCGATATTAGCATGGGTCATGCCAGAGCTTTGATCAATGTTGACACAATTGACAAACAGCTTTATATCTATAAAGAAATAAAGGAAAAAGGTCTTTCTGTTCGCCAAACTGAAGCATTGGTTCGTAATCTTTATAAACAAGGTGGAGCTGTTAAAAAATCTTCAAAAAGTCAATTACCGCCTGCATTTCAAAGAATAGAAGATAAATTAGCATCGCATTTCAGTACCCGGGTAAAACTCAGGCACAGCCGTAATGGCAGTGGTCAGATAATTCTTGATTATTATTCGCAAGAAGAATTGAATAAGATTCTCCGGCAAATGGATGCACCTCTTGATTGATAAACTCAAACCCATACAGGGCTGGATGATGCTAAACTATTTGATCAGTTTTAAAAAGAAAATTTATTTCCTTGTCATTTTAATATTGACAAGTAGTGCTTTGTTTGCACAAGAAGAAGTAACTGTAGTTCCGCAAGTAGGCGACACTATTCCTACAAAGATTACTAAGGCTCCGATGAACAAATATGATTCTGCAACAAAAGCTCATAGCCCGAAAGTAGCTGCCATACGATCTTCTATATTTCCCGGCCTTGGTCAGATCTACAATAAAAAATACTGGAAACTTCCGATTGTTTATGGAGCTATGGGAATAAGTGCTGGTATATTTTTTTATAACTTGGGCCAATACAAGGATACCAGATTTGCGTACAAGGTTAAATATAACATGAGAGTAAATAAAACAGATTCTGCTTTATACTCCAGCATAAAACCAAATCTTGAGCCATTAACCGAAGAGTCGTTGAAGTTTTATAGAAATCAATTTCGCAGAGACATAGATTATTCTGCTATCTTTTTTTTAGTGCTGTGGGGATTAAATGTTGTTGATGCCACAGTTGATGCACATCTTAAAAGTTTTGATGTTAGTCCTGATCTAAGTTTACATTTCAAACCCGGCTATAGCGAATTAGCGAAAACCAATGGTCTCAGCATTGTTTTGAAAATTGGTAAATAATCAGTGCCAGTACGGGTATCTTCCTTTTCTTTAATGGTTACATTTGTAATAATAAAATAACTGAAATGAAAATTGCATTGATAGGTTATGGAAAAATGGGAAAAGCTATTGAAGAGATAGCATTAAAAAAAGGTCATGAAATTGTTATTAAAATTGATCAGCCCAATCTCGAAGAATTCACTAAAGAAAACCTTGCAGCGGCAGAAGCAGCGATTGAATTTACGAGTCCGCATAGTGCATTTGACAATATAAAAAAGTGTATTGATTTTGGTTTGCCTGTAGTTAGTGGTTCAACTGGCTGGACAGAAAGGCTGGACGAAATGAAAAAATATTGTGCTGATAATAATGGTGCCTTTATTTATTCCAGCAATTATAGCATTGGCGTAAATATTTTCTTTGAAGTAAATAAAAAACTAGCTTCATTAATGTCAACCCATGATGATTATGAAGTGATTTTGGAAGAAACACATCATACACAAAAGAAAGATGCACCAAGTGGCACTGCCATTACTCTAGCCGAACAAGTATTGGAACAGGTTCAACGAAAAAATAAATGGGTGAATGAATTAAGTGACAATCCAACTGATTTGGAAATCATCAGCCAGCGAATTGATCCTGCTCCGGGAACACATAGCATAAAATATTCTTCTGTAATTGATAATATTGAAATTATTCACACTGCACATAACCGTACTGGCTTTGCATCTGGAGCCGTGCTGGCAGCAGAGTTCATAAAAGATAAAAAAGGATTCTTTACTATGAAAGAAGTTTTGAATCTCTGATATTTTACGAATGAAAAAAGTTTGTCAACTTATATTACTATTAAGCTGCTGTGTATTTACTCAGGCTCAATCTAACAAAGATAGTTTGAGAAAAGTAATACAAACCAACAGGCCATACGAACAACAGATCAATGCCTCGTTACAATTAGTGGAAAGTTATTTAAACAAAGATTTTGATTCTACTATTATTGAAGGCGATAAGGCATTAAAGCTTGCCAGAAAACATACTGACTCAATAAGTGTAGCCCAAATAAAAAGCCAGATTGGTGTGGCTAATTATTTTACTGGCAAATACGATGTTGCTGCAAAAAACTTTATAGAATCTATTACTATTCTTGAATTAGCCAAAGAAAAGAAGAAGCTGGCGCCTGTATATAATGAGCTGGCGAAGCTTTATCGTAAAACAAGGGATCTTGATAAGGCAATGGAAAACTATAATAAGGCTGGTAGCATTTATCAGCAATTAAAAGACACCGCAGGCATTGCTATGATATTAAATGAATCTGGCGTTGTGTTCGAATACAAAGATGAATACGCTGAAGCAGTAAACCGCTACACATCATCCATGAAACTGGCAGAAAAAGTTGGCGACTCATTAAGTGTCTCCTACTCACTCAGTAACATTGCAGGTGTATATGTAATTCAAAAGAAATATGATCTGGCAATACAAAATCTACAACGGGCATTAAATATCCGTCAGTTGCTCAAAGACAGTTTTGCCATTGCCTTAAATTATTCCGATCTGGGAGTAGCCATGAGTGGCAAAGGTGATTATACAAAAGCTATCGAATACTTGACACTCAGCAATAAAATGGCTGAACGGATAAAATATCCAGAACTGCAATCAAATAACTACAACGAACTTTCTTCCGTAGCACAAAAACAAGGTGATTATCAAAAAGCATATCAGTTCTTTACAAAACGTTCTGTGCTAAGAGATAGTTTATTTACATTGGAAAAAACCAAACAGATTCAGGATTTGAATTCCCGTTACCAAACCTCACAAAAAGAAAAACAGATCAATGAACAAAAAAGTAGGCTACAATTACAGAACTATTTATTTATTGGTATTGCAGGTTTAATTCTCTTCTTGGGCCTGCTTATTTATTCACAGTACAGAAGAATGAAATTGAAAAAAGAAAGCCAGTTGCAGACAGAAATAATGAAACAGCAGCAACTCGCCGTTAAAGCTGTATTGAAAGCAGAAGAAAACGAACGGGAACGTATTGCCAAAGACCTGCATGATGGTGTAGGCCAGATGATGAGTGCAGCCAAAATGAATTTATCTGCTTTTGAATCTGAAATCAATCTCACCAATCCTGAACAAAAAGAAACGTTTGAAAAGATCATCAATTTGGTGGATGAAAGTTGCAAAGAAGTAAGAACAGTATCGCATATTATGATGCCGAATGCCTTATTAAAAAACAATCTGGACAATGCTATCCGGGAGTTTACCAATAAGATAAGTAATAAAACTCTGCAGGTGTCAGTTTATACCGAAGGGCTGGAGGAAAGACTTGATTCCAATGTGGAAACTGTGCTATACAGGATTGTACAGGAATCGGTTCACAATGCCATTAAACATGCCGGAGCTACCAAACTGGATATTTCTCTGATTCGAGATAAGGATGGCATCAGCGGTACTATAGAAGATAATGGCAAGGGGTTTGACACAACAAACAAAGAAAATTTTGATGGCATCGGTCTTAAAAATATTACCACAAGAGTTGAATTCCTGAACGGAACTGTTGATTTCGACTCTACACCCGGCAAGGGAACACTTATTGCACTTCATGTACCACTCTAACAAAACATAGTAATTTCAAAACCTCAAAAGACTTTCAGTTCTCTTAGCCATTGTCAATTGCCCATTGCCTGTTGCCTATTGCCTATTGCCCACTCCTTTAACATTTCTACAACGATAACAGCCTGCACTCCTGCATCCTTATTTGCGTCAGACAAAAAAAAGAATACTGACAAAATCTGAATTATTTGTATTTTCAAACCGGCTGTATTATGAAAAAAGATAAAATAACCCTCGCATTAGTTGACGACCATCAAATTGTAATTGATGGCTTAACGGCTTTATTAAAAGGCCATGATAAATTTCAATTTGCGTTTGCTACTACTAACTCCAGTGAAGTAGTAGAAATGATGAACGATAATCCTGTAGATGTACTGCTTACAGATGTAATGATGCCCAAACTACCGGGTAATGAATTGGCCAAACAGGTAAAAGAGAAACACCCTAATGTAAAAATACTGGCACTCTCCATGAGCGGACAAGGCGACATGGTGAATGAAATGATAAACGATGCAGATATTTCGGGCTATGTTTTAAAAAATATTGGCAAGCAGGAACTAATAACAGCTTTGGAAAAGATTGCCGGAGGCGGCATTTATTTCAGCGAAGAAGTACTCGATGAAATGCAAAGAGCAGGACAACGGAAAAAACAAAACGAAGAAGCTCATCTTACTGACCGGGAAAAGCAGATTGTACGATTGATAGAAAAAGACTTGAACAATAAGCAAATAGCTGAAACATTATTTATCTCCGAACGAACAGTTGAAACTCACCGAAAAAATATTTTCAGAAAAACAAATACCAATTCTGTAATTGGTTTGGTGAAGTATGCTTATGAGCATCGGTTGATCTGATTAAATGCTTATACAAAAAACAAATTATGAAACTTCCTTTTATTTTGTTTTTTGTAGTTTTCACAAAACTTGGTTTTGCACAATCAGACTTACTTACAAAACATCAAATTGACAGTATCGTTTCTTCTATCGATTCTACAAAAGGGCTTATAGATGTTGTTGTAGATGGATTTATAAGGCCAAAAGGAAAAAGAAAACCAAAAGGCGGCTTTTCCGAAATTTATTTTATTAACAAAGCTACCAATCATCTTCAAAAACTCGAACGAGGCGCATCGCTATTTTATTCAGACTTTACAACATATTATTTTTTCAAAGACAATCTAATTTTAGTCAATACTATAAGAAAAAATATTAATGATAGAACTAATATTGAAATCTCCAGCGGAAAATACTATTTTAGAAATGGCGAATTAATTGATAGACAAGAAAATGGCAACCCCTTAAGCAAGCCAGAAGCATTTTTAACACATGCCAAAATGTATATAACAGATGTCAAAACTCTTTTAATTAAAAAATAAGCTTTCACAATGAAAAAAGAACCACAAACAGTAGATGTAAAAGGCACTCAATTAAAATGTCCTGTTTGCACTTGTAATAAATTTTGGACCAGAAAAGCACAATTAAATACATCTACCGCATCTTTTTTTGGTTTTGATTGGGCGAATCGGAGTGCTACTTGTTTTGTATGTTCTGAATGCACTCACATATATTGGTTCTTAGGGTAAACAAGGCATTTTTGCTTATTATACCAATAATTGGTACTTTTAGTCAAAGAAATTTTATGGCCCGAAATACTTCAATATTATTAGGAGAACATTTTGAGAACTTTATTTCCACCAAAATCTCTTCTGGCAAATACAATTCTGCAAGTGAGGTTATCCGAACTGCATTAAGATTATTGGAAGCAGAAGAGTTAAAAATTAAAACCCTTAACAAAGCTTTGCTTCAGGGTGAGAAAAGTGGGTTTGAAAAAAACTTTAATCAGAAAGAACATTTGAAAAAATTACATAGTAAGTTTTTATGAAGCCGCTGCAATATGTAATTAGTAAAAAAGCAATTGCCGACCTGGAAGAAATATGGCTTTATACAGTAGAAAAATGGTCTGTTGGTCAGGCAGATCGTTATCATGACTTGATATTTAATGAGATCAGCTTTATTTGTAAGAATATTGATACTGGAAAACCAATGGGACATGTTAGGAAAGGCTATCGGGCATCAAAAGTTAAATCACACTTTATATTTTATCGCATCCAGAATAATATTGTAGAAATTATCAGAATTCTACATGAAAGAATGGATATTGAAAACAGATTTTTCGAATAAATATAATTGCCTACATCTTATCCACCACAATCTTATACGTAGGGTCTTCCAACACATTTACATCAATTATTTCTTCTGCATTTTTTAAAAGCTTTTTTACAGTCAGCACTCAAGTGTTTCAGGTGTATCTTCTTACCCACTTTCAGGTAACGTTCCGTTATTTTATCCAATGCTTCAATAGCCGACATATCCACTACCCTGCTTTCTGCAAAATCAATAATCACTTCTTCAGGGTCGTTGAGCACATCAAATTTTTCATTGAAGGCAGTAATGGAACCAAAAAATAACGGGCCGTATATCTCATAATGTTTCACTCCTTTTTCATCTACGAATTTTCTTGCACGGATACGTTTCGCATTATCCCAGGCAAAAACCAAAGCAGATACAATAACACCAATGATAACTGCTAAGGCAAGATTATGTAAGAAAACCGTTATCAGTGTAACAATCACCATTACAAAAATATCAGACTTGGGCATTTTAGTAAATGTTCTGAAACTGGCCCACTCAAATGTGCCAATCGCTACCATTATCATTAATCCTGTCAATGCAGCCATCGGAACTTTTTCTATCAATGCAGAACCAAACATTACAAACACCAATAACATAACTGCCGCTACTATACCCGACAATCTTGCTCTTGCTCCGTTAGATACATTAATTAAACTCTGCCCTATCATGGCACAGCCACCCATTCCAGAGAATACACCTGACAAAATATTGGCAGCGCCTTGAGCCACCGCTTCTTTATTTCCTCTTCCTCTTGTTTCTGTTATTTCATCAACGATGTTTAGCGTCAGCAAACTTTCAATTAAACCAACACCAGCAACAATAGCGGCATATGGAAAAATCAATTGTAATGTTTCAAACGTAAAAGGTACAGCGGGAATATGAAATGGCGGAAACTCACCTTTTATAGAAGCCAGATCGCCTACTGTTTTTGTATCAATACCAAAAAAGAAAACGATAGCAAACACAACCAATATCGAAACTAATGAGGCAGGTATTGCTTTAGTCAGTTTGGGTAATCCCCAAATGATAAGCATCGTTAGTAAAACCAAGGCCAATAAAATATAAAAAGAAGTACCCGTTAGCCAACTTCCATCAGTACTTTTAAACTGATCTAGCTGCGACATAAAAATGATAATCGCTAATCCATTTACAAAACCATAAATAACAGGCTGCGGAACCAAACGTATTAATTTTCCCAATCGCAAAAAACCTGCAGCCATTTGAATAATTCCTGCAAGGATAACAGTGGCGAAAATATATTCCACACCATGGCTTTTTGCCAATACCACAATTACAATTGCTACTGCTCCTGTTGCACCAGATATCATTCCCGGACGACCGCCAAAAATTGCTGTTACCAATCCCATCATAAAAGCAGCATATAAACCGGTTAACGGAGAAAGGCCTGCAATAAATGCAAATGCAATTGCCTCGGGCACCAAAGCAAGGGCAACGGTAAGACCAGAAAGAATCTCTATTTTATAATCTACTTTTTGTTTTAGATCAAAAAGGTTTAAATATTTTCTCATCAGTTAAATTAAAAGCTCATTTATTAGAAAAATGCGGAAGATAATTTGTAGTAATGGCTCTACAATCGGGGTGCAAACTTAATTTTTTTTAATCTATTAGATGCATTTGATATTTAATGAGTATATATTCAAAAAGTAAGAGCTAAACTGCTTAAAACAAAGAGTTTGCATCAATGCATCCATCTTCACCATATATCTCTCTCTTACTGTTGGCAGGATGTTTGTTTTATTATAAATTCGCAAACACTTGTTACAGCAATCCACTAAACACAGATACATGAAGAATAGATTAAGCTTTTTATTGATTGGACTTTTAACCCTTACCCTTACAAATGCACAGCCGCCACAAATAGAAGTTCCGCAGTACTCCATAAACAATATACCATTACCAGCTGAAATGGATAATCAGGTTTGTATATCCGGTATGAAATTTTATGATGGCAAACTTTATTTTGCATCCGAACGTTGCCCAATCATTTTTGCAGCTGACCCCGCTACGGGGAAAATTGTAAACAGTATCAAGTTGCAGGTTTCTCAGGAATTTGAGATGGAAGGATTGAGTTCTTATAAAGACAAATTATATCTTATATCTGAAGAGGCTGTTGCCATGTATGAAGTTGATATGACGAGCGGTGCTGTAAGAACAGTTTCAACTTCTATTCCACTTCCTCCAAAATCTAAAAATGGTGATGGCATGGAAGGAATTGCAGGCAATGAAACCAATCAAAAATTTTATTTACTTAGAGAAAGAAATGAGGAAAGAACAAAATCGGAGATATATACATTTAATGTTGAAGAAGGAAAAGAAGGATTGAGTTTGAAATTTGAATCGAAGATTGAAATGCCATTGGAAAATACGCAATGGAGATATTCTGATATATGTTATGATAAAGAAAACAACAGATTGATTTGTCTTAAATCATATTCCAAAGGAAAGTTTCGTCAGCAGTTTCTTGAATCAATCAACATTGATGCAAATGGAAATTTACAAGTAGAAACGTTGAAGAATATTCCGGTAGATAAATTCTCCGAGATTTCGAATGAATATAAAGGCAAGAAATACAGTATGAACCTGGAAGGCATTACCCTGGATAATAATGGAAATATCTTTATCATCAGCGACAATACTTCTGGTAAAGCAAAATGTGATCTGCCTTCAAAAGAAAAAACGATTTTACTGAAGCTTAATAAAAACTAGTGTAACTTTCTGCATAATCTTAATTGCATATGATTGGAATCTCTAATCCGGCAATCAAAAAAGGTAGCGGAATTTTAATTGCTGCAATCGGATGGTTTGCACTTATCCTTCAGCTATATGTAATGCTGAATACTAATGCTAAAAATGCGATTGCTGTAACTACAACAGTTATTAATTTTTTTAGCTTCTTTACCATTCTCTCCAATCTTCTTGTTGCTATCAGTTTAACAGCATCAATTCTTTTTCCAAATAGTAAGCCGGGCATTTTCTTTTCCAAACCTACTACTCAATCCGCCATTGGTCTTTACATCATAATAGTTGGTATCGTTTATAGTGTGGCGTTGCGAAAAATATGGAACCCAGAAGGATTACAACTGGTTGCTGATCGGCTTCTGCATGATCTAATTCCGCTGCTTTATCTTTTTATTGGCTGTTATTTACTCCAAAAAAGTTTTACAATGGAAGCATGTACCCTACTGGCTTATTTTCCCAGCTATATATCTTGTTTATAGCTTAATAAGAGGTGCTTTGGTAAATTGGTATCCATATTATTTCATTAATGCCCAGGAATTAGGTTATGGTAAAGTAGCAATTACATCTTTGTTGGTACTCGCAGCTTTTATTCTGTTCGGATTACTATTAGTCTTTATTAACCGTCTGGGAAAGACTGAACGTTAAAAGAACCTGAAAGATTATTCCAACACAACGAATTGGCATGAATTTGCGACTTTTGTATTGTATATGAAAAAATATCTACTCCTAATCTTTATTGCAGCCTTTACAAGCCCATTGCTGGCCCAAAAAGTGGACAGCATTTATTTCCATTTATATACAGACAGCCTTAAAAAAGGTCAACATAATTACATCAATGTAGATGCAAAACTCTCGAACGGCCGCTGGCAGCCAATGACGGCTAAAGACATTAATCTTTCCTGTAGCAACGCTACTTTTTCCGGCAACGAATTAATTATTCCTGCGGATTTCAACGTTGCAAAAGTTACGGTTAAAGCAGTACTTAAATCAAATCCTGCCGTTTGGATAGAAAGAACAATCTGGATAAAAACAAAGCCAGATGGTGACTTGCCCACTAAAGAAGAAATAATGAGAGATACTACTCCGACAAAAAAGACAAAGGGGAAAAATAAGTAATTCTCTTTCCTTTTATTTTCTCTGAAACAGCCAATAAAAAACACAGCTATACCCTTATCTTTGCGGCGGCAGGTCTTACACGACCAGCTCCTGCTGAATCCTCCCAGGGCCGGAAGGCAGCAAGAGTAGGTGGTTGAGCGGTGCGATGTAATCAGCCTGCCATTTTTTCCTTCTTTTACCCTTAACCGGGAGCTTTAAAATAACCAACATGAAATTTTTTATTGACACGGCTAATCTTGAGCAAATCAAAGAAGCTAATGAATTAGGTATTCTTGATGGTGTAACTACCAACCCATCCCTAATGGCTAAAGAAGGCATTAAAGGTCAGGAAGCTATCATGAACCATTACAAAACTATTTGTGAGTTGGTAGATGGCGACATTAGTGCAGAGGTTATCAGTACTGAATTCAATGCAATAGTAGAAGAAGGAAAAAAGCTAGCTGATATTCATCCAAATATTGTGGTGAAAGTGCCGATGATAAAAGACGGTATCAAAGCTATCAAATGGTTTTCTGATAACGGCATCAGAACAAACTGTACATTAGTTTTTTCTGCAGGGCAAGCAATATTGGCTGCAAAAGCAGGAGCTACATACCTATCTCCTTTTATTGGTAGAATTGATGATAGCAACTGGGATGGTGTTGAACTGATTGCACAGATATCACATATCTATTCAATACAAGGATATAAAACTGAAATTCTTGCCGCTTCTATACGCAGCGCATTGCATATTGTAAAGTGTGCAGAAGCAGGTGCAGATGTTTGTACTTGTCCGCTGGATTCAATTCTTGGTTTATTAAAACATCCTCTTACAGATATTGGCCTTGCCAAGTTTTTGGAAGATGCGAAGAAGACACAATAGGCAATTAGCAATGGGCAATAGACAATAGGAAAAGCCTACCCCTCCCTTTAGGCCCGCCCGGCTGACCCGTTCGGACGGGGAATCAGAAAAATTAAATAATAAAAACTTCCCCTTGGGGCTTTATCGCTGAAACGGTGAGTTGATTCTTGTAAACCCTACTAACTCATCTGCTCTTGCTCCAAATTGACGGAAGTACACCAATACCATATACCCGTTTTCTGTTCCCCAATAATTACCCTCCGTATTTTCATAAGAAGGTTGTAAGCCTTGTTGTTTTTTGTCCGGCACAGTAACATAAGAGTAATTATAATAACCTTGTTTCAGGTATAATGTTTTTTCATACACACCTTTCTCTTCATTAAAAATCATTTGGGAGTTTTCGTCCTGCACATAATTAGTCAACTCTCCAAATACATAAATATTACTGCCGGCATAAGCTCTGTTGCCCGGCGGCGAATAGGTAAAGTGCACCCATGCATAATCACTTTGCCAAAGAGCATTGGAATTATCCCTGTTCTCAACGGTATATATTCCATTAAAATCGCTATAATAGATATATTGCACTTGACGACGTTCACCATCTGGCTTTACATATACATCCACTCTGCTATTTGAATCATTATCTTTTATTGATGTCATTCTATCACTCAAAAGCCGCAAACTTCGGAGATCAAGCCAACGCCATTCTTTACCCGCAGGAAAAGTAGTATTCGCTTCATCACTGTATTCATAATAATTACCCCGGAATATTGTTGGCCTGTCAATTACTGAAGCTGTAGCCCACACATTATTCTGGACTATTACAACTTTCAAGTCTTGCGGCGAAAATGCATTTAGTTGTCCTGTTCCTGTACTTACATTAGCCTGTATTCGTTGGTGTGTTCTGAATAAATTTGCATTAAATGGCTGCGTAATATTTGCAGATACAGCAGCTTTTGTACTAACAATCAGCATTCTTTTAGTAAATACTAACTTAGAAGTATCGTCATTCAAAAAAACTTTCAACAGATAATTACCTGCCTTAGTTGGTGCAGAGTTTCTTTCCGGTAAAAAAGCTTGGTAGTGAGTGTATCTAGTTTGCACAATAGATGATGAACGATAGTTGGTAATACGATTAGTTGTAAAACCACGGATATAATCGAAGACTTGAATATTGGCGGGAGTCCAATCAGCATTGCACAATTGAAAAGAATAATAGTAATACTTAACATCTGCATCAAAATCGTCGAAATGTAATTCCAATTGTTCATTAGTGCCTAGAGAAATTACCGGATAGCTATACATATCACCAGCCTTGTACAATTTTACTGTTTTGATATTTGGCTTATATAAATGATCCGGAATCTGACCAGAAGCGGAAAAGAAAAAAATAAAGAGGAAAGTGATAGTGCAGAATTTTTTCATATTGTTTCTAATGCTGAATTCGTTCAAATATTGCTTAAAATACGATAAAAAGAAAGAGAAATCTTGAGAAGCCCCTTATTTTTGGGGAAGACAAACAATTTAATTTGAAGGTTGCAGGTTTTATAGCAAACAGGATAGCATTTAATCAACAGAAATCCTTTTCCCGTTTCATTATCCGTTTATCTACTGTGGCTACTGCCATCAGTGTGGCTGTAATGATTATTACTGTTTCCCTCGCCAATGGCTTTCAGGAAACAGTTAGCCAGAAAGTCTTCAGCTTTCTTGGTCATATTCGTATTAATGAGAAACAACCCGACAAGGCCATCATCTCCGAAGAAACTCCCATCGAAAAAAATGATCTGCTAGCGAATGTTATTAAACAAGATCCGGAAGTAAAAAGCATTCATCCATTTGCTACCAAGTATGGCATTCTTAAAACAAAAGATGAAATTGAAGGTGTGCTCGTAAAGGGTTTTGATAGCACTTATGATTTTGGCAATATAAATCGTTTTATTAAAGAAGGCAGAGCCATTCGGTTTAATGACAGCAGTTATAGTCGTGAAATAATGATTTCGGATTTTACTGCCAGGCAATTGAACCTTAAACTAAATGACAGGGTGCTGATTTATTTTATTCGACCCGATAAAAAAAGCAGTGAAGCTGGCGGATTACCTAATATCAGGCCTGACAAATTAACGATTACCGGTATTTTTAAAACAGGCATTGAAGATTATGATAAAACATTTGCCATTGGTGATATAAAATTAATTCAACGGTTGAATGAATGGAAGGATGATGAAATAGGTGGTTATGAAATTTTTCTACATGATTATCACAAAATAGATGATGTGGCTAACGAAATTTATGCCATGCAATATTTCCCGCTAACATGGAACACCGTTAGTGTAAAACAGATTTCTCCAAATATTTTCGACTGGCTGAGCATGCAGGATATTACTAGAAATGTTCTGATTGGTTTTATGGTGATTGTCGCCATTATCAATCTTATCACCTGCCTTATCATTTTAGTTTTGGAAAGAGTAAGAATGATAGGGGTGCTAAAATCACTCGGAGCATCTAATTGGACGGTTCAAGAAATATTTCTCCGCCACTCGTTATTTATTACATTAACAGGAATATTTTTCGGATTGCTTTTTGGTCTTGGATTACTCTGGCTACAAGATGCCACCGGATTTATCACACTCAAAGAAGAAGCATATTATATGAGTACGGCCGCTGTAAAAATTGTTTGGTGGCAGGTTGGTTTGATTTGTTCAGGCACATTAGCCGTTTGCTTTTTAGTATTGTTGATACCAACAATACTTGTTAGAAAAATTCAGCCTGTAAAAGCAATCCAGTTCAGATAATTATAACAAATGCGACAGAATAATGCCTGTTGCAACAGCAGCATTCAATGATTCTGCTTTCCCTTTTTGCGGTATGGTTATTTTTTTGTTGATCAATTTCAACACATCATCACTAATTCCTTTTGATTCGTTGCCAATAACAATAATTCCTTCTTTTATTTTTGGTATAGCTGTTACATCTTCTCCATCCAACATGGCGCCATAAATTGGAATGTTCTTTTGTTTTGCCAGCCAGCTTGAAAGTTCCGTATAAAAGACTTTTACTCTTGCAATGCTACCCATCGTAGATTGAATCACTTTCGGATTATACATATCAGCACTTTGATTATTGCATATTATTTGGTCAATACCGTACCAATCTGCGATTCTAATAATCGTCCCCATATTTCCCGGATCCTGAATATTATCCAATGCTAATGTGATCTTACTTTTCACTTCGCTATTTTCATCTATTGCAAATTGTTTTGCCACTGCTAATACCTGATTGGGTGTGGCTAATTGTGAAATCTTTTCTAATTCTATGGAAGTAATTTCAACTACTGTTATACTATCTGCAACTTTCCTGTTATCTTCTATCCATTCTTTTAAAGCAAATACTTCCTGAATAGCAGCGTTTTTCATTTCGAGCAGGTCGTTTACCAATTTTGGGCCTTCGGCAATAAACAGGCCTTCCTGCAGTCGGAATTTTTTTTGGCTTAAACTTTGAATATATTTGAGCTTAGTTTTAGAAAGCATATATCTTTTTTAATTTATGTCAATCACCAGTTCAATTAATAGTCGCATTTTTCTTCCGGCAATTGTAATTACGATGGTGATGCTAATCAGTTCCTGTGGAGTAATACCTAAAGATTATCCAGTAAAAAAGCCATTTGTCTTCAAATATAATGTGACAGTGGATGGAAATTACACTACAGCAGAAAAAAATGATCTGGAATCAAGGCTTTCCCGCCAATTAGACGATAGTATTCGAGTAAGGACATCTCATAAACTCCTTTACAAAGGACGATTAAATGCCCAGGTATTAAACAAACCGCCGGAATTTAAAACTGCGAATGCTGATAAATCCATTCTATTCATGAAAGCTTTGCTGGTTTCAATGGGTTATTTCCGTGACAGCATTACGTATACCACAAGTATTGATACCGTTAACCAGGATCAATACCGCACTACTGTCAATTTTTTGGTGAAGCCAGGTAAGATAGTAACAATCGATTCTTTTGCTTACAATTTTAAACAACCAGAGCTTCAATCAATCGCTTTAGAAAATCAAAAAGACAGCCGTGTAAAAGAAGGTGATCCGTTTGCCAAAGCAGCTATCTCTCAAGAATTGGATAGGCTCGTTGACATTTATCGTAACAATGGGTTTATGCGGTTTGGCAGAGAGGAAATGATTGGACTTTGGGATACACTTGACATTTCACTTTTACGTCCAACATTTGATCCGCTTGAGCAATTAGAAATATTGCAAAAACTTAAAGAACGAAGAGAAAACCCAACCGCAAATCTTGAAATAAGGTTACGATCGGATTCTGATAGCAGCAAGCTCACAAAATATTATATCGGCAACATCAATGTCTATCCTGATATTACATACGACACAGCGGGGATTGCCAAAAAAGAAGAGATAGTAAATGGAGTAAAAGTTATTTATCATCATGGCATTTTTAAGCCAAAAATTTTTCCTCAAAATATATATTTAAAGCGAGGTGATTTATACAACCAACAAAAATACCTGAGAACTATTAACCGTTTCAATTCTTTAGGAGCATGGAGGCTCGTAAACATTGAACAAAAAGCCAGACAAGGAGAAGATACTGCTGATTTCAATATCCGCCTAACACCAGCAAAAAAATATTCCTTTACGGCTAATCTGGAGGCCAGCCAAAACATCAGCGTAGTGTCCGGAACATTGGTTGGTTTGGGCTTTAACCTAAACCTGTTGAATAAAAATTTTGCAAAATCTGCCATACAAACGAATACCAGCATACGTTTTGGTGTTGAATTGGGTAAGAATTTTGTACAAACAAGACAAACAAGTTTCAGCCATAATATTTATTTCCCAAAATTGGTTCCGAATTTTAAAAAGTTGACGGCGAAACATGGAAGCAATATCAGAACCATCTTTTCATTTAATGCGGCTAATACGGAACGAAATTTATTGTACAACCTTACGACAGTTAATGGATCATGGGGATATGAATACCAAGGAAACATTACCCAAAAGAATAAAATATTGCAATTATTTTGGAAAATCCCGAACATTGAATACTCTTTTTTAAAACCGAGAGATAGTTTAATAAAGCTGATAGCAGCAAATCCTGTTTTGAAAAATATCTTTACAGATGGAGTTATTTCTTCAACATTGGCAGGACTTACAATTAAAAATACACAAGAGAAAAAACCAAATGTGCTGTCCTTTAATGTAGAGATACCTTTTCTTGCAGGGCTAATTCCTAGCAAATTTCTTGATACACAATTGTACAAGTTTATAAAAATAAATACTGAATTTACCCAAGCTATAAAATTCAATAACTCATCATTGGTATTCCGCCTCTTTGGCGGAATTGGCTATGCGCTGAATTCAACAGTGAATGAAAACAAAAAATATGCTCTTCCTTTCTTCCGGCAATATTTTGCTGGCGGACCAAGTAGTATGAGAGCTTGGCAACTCAGAAGATTGGGGCCTGGCTCAGCTATAAAAGATTTTGATCAGTTCCCCGACAGATTTGGTGATGTACAATTAGAATTTAATACGGAGTATCGTTTTAAAATTGCAACCATAGCAGGCACAAGAGTAGAAAGTGTTTTATTTACGGATATTGGAAACGTTTGGCTACTAAAAAACGAGCTGGGCTGATGAGGAAGTTTTTAAGTTCAGCAGGCTCGGAAAAGACATTGCTATTGGTGTTGGAACCGGTCTCCGCATTGATTTTAATTTCTTTTTAATAAGAGTAGATTATGCTTATAAAGCTAAAGATCCAAGCCCTTCACCAGCAGATGCTGCAGGACAGAATAAATGGTTTTATAATTGGAAGCCGCTTGGCGGTCAGTTACAAATAGGTATTAATTATCCGTTCAGCTTATAGGATTTGCCTCTCTGAATTGTTTTTCAAAACCATCAATTGTCAATGCTTCATCATTTTTGAAGCTGCCGATTCTTGTACGGCAAAGACTGCTGAGGTGTCCGCCACAACCTAATGCATTACCAAAATCAAAAGCAAGGCTACGGATATAGGTGCCGGTAGTGCAAACTACTTTGAAGTAAATTGATGGCAACTCAATTTTTACAATTTCAAATTCTTTTATAGTAACCTGCCTTGGTTCAATCTTTACTTCTTTCCCTTGTCTTGCTAACTCATACACTCGTTTACCTCCAATTTTAATGGCTGAGTGTGCAGGAGGAATTTGAGAAATTTCTCCTGTAAACTGTTTTGTTGTTTCCCTTATCAATTCTTCGGAAATAGTATCGTATGACTTAAAATTTTCAGGCTCACTTTCTAAATCATATGTTGGCGTTGTGGAGCCAATGGTAATGGTGCCAGTGTATTCTTTCTCCTGCGCCATGTACTCATTTATCTTCTTCGTAAATTTTCCGGTACAGATAATTAATAACCCAGTAGCCAAAGGATCTAATGTGCCCGCATGGCCAATCTTTCTTATTCGTATAATATTTCTGAGCTTTTGTATCACATCAAACGAAGTCCACGAAGTGGCTTGTCTATCAACAAAACCTGTCCCTGCTCAAATGCTGCTTTATCCATCGGGCAAAAAATAGGGTTTGTAAGCGGTTGAAAAACTTAATAGACATTCTTGTTTTCAATTCGAGATATTTATTTACTGTATTCACAGTCAGGTTTTCCGGTGTTGTAAGTATTGAAGGAATGCCATTTTTATGTAATTCTTTTACCATTAATCTTTTTTCGAACGCAAATTTTTCGGCAATAGTTTTTATATATATGTCTTCCAGCGAGGACGCATCACCTTCTATTAAAGATTTCAATTCTGTATTTTCAAAAAATACAACAAGCAAGAGATGATACTTGGCAATTTTTTTCAAAGCACCCATTTCTCTTTGCAGGCTTTCCAGCGATTCAAAGTTGGTAAACAAAATGAGTAAACTCCGGTTTGTAACTCTGTTACGGATTACAGAAAAAAGCTTTTCAAAATCCGACTCCAGATAATCGGTTTTTTGCCGATACAGACTTTCCAGAATAAGATTCATCTGCATCGGCTTTTTATCCGCCTGTAAAAATGTATCTAGGTTTTTCTCGAAAGTGATGACGCCGGCTTTATCTTGTTTCACCAACGCTACATTTGATAATACCAAGGAAGCATTAATAGCATGATCCAACAATGTCATTCCGTTAAAAGGCATTTTCATTACTCTACCTTTATTAATCAAACAATATATCTGCTGACTCCTCTCATCAGTATAATTATTAACCATCAACGCATCTTTGCGAGCTGTAGCTTTCCAGTTAATAGTTCTGTAATCATCACCCCGAACATATTCTTTGATTTGTTCAAACTCCATGCTATGGCCAATCTTTCTAATCTTCTTCACTCCTGCTTCCTGTAAACGATTACTAACAGCCAGTAACTGGTAACGGCGCATCTGAATATATGAAGGATATACTTTTACTGTCTGTGTGGCTTCGAAAATGAAACGTCGTTTTACTAATTGTAGCGGACCATGTGCAAAAACATTAATGTTGTTAAACACATATTCACCTCTTGTCATAGGTTTTAAAAGATATTCGAGATCATGCATTTCTCCTTTTTCAATTCTTGCTCTTCTTATCCATTCTCTCTCCTGGAATTGAATAGGCAATTCATCAATAACACTTGCCTTAACCGGAAATGCATAATGATTATCGAGGCTGATTACCACCTTTATTATCATCACCAATGCTAAACCGATCTGTAACTAACCGTTCTGCCTTATACTCCTTTTCTCTTGCTAAATACTAATAGAGTATCAATAAAAATTGCTATCCAACAAAAAAAATCAACCCTCCTATCTGAAATAAGGCAGGATAGCATAACAAAAACTACCGATGCAGCACCAGCAATCGAGTATTTAGAAAGATGATCTCTGAGGTCAGAAGTCGGAAATAAGAAGTCCGAAGTCTAACTATAATTTAAAGTTTTCTCCAATTTTCATGAAGCTTATAAATCTTAGCTCCTGCTTCGTCTAATTTTTTTTCGATTAAAATAAATTCGTCTTGCGTTATATAAGAACAATCACGGCTGAAATGAAGCCATACTTTTGTCTCTTCCAGTGATCCCATTGAATAAATCAAATGTCTTTTAAATTCATTTCGTAAATTCTCTTACCACCAGCAATATTTGCGAAACAGAACGGATGACCTTACTATCTGATCCGTCAATGAATAACGTTCTTCCTTAGGAAAATTTCTTGTTAGCTTAAAAATATCCATGGCAATTGCGTAAGATAATTTAAAAACGTCCAAATCGAAAACAGTTTTGATCATATTCTGATTTTACTAAAAGCAATGTAACCATAATGATACTTCTTCAATTCCACGCCTCAGATCTCTGACCTCGTACTTCAGTTCTCAATCTCTCCTACCTCGGTACATCCATTCCTTGAATTATCTGCTTTATCACATCATCTTCAGTTATTCCTTCCATCTCCTTATCGGGAGAAAGAATGATACGGTGACGAAGGACAGATGGTACAACTGCTAAAATATCTTCGGGTGTTACAAAATCTCTTCCACTCATGGCAGCCATTGCCTTAGATGCATTCATAATAGCAAGAGATGCTCTTGGTGATGCTCCTAAATAAATTGATTTATGATTTCTTGTCTGATGAATAAGTTTAGCTATAAACTGCAATAGTTTTTCTTCAATTATCTGCATTTTTATTTGCTTTCGCAAGGCAACTACCTGTTCGCCCTGTAATGCAGGTTGAATCATATCCATTGCTGTTGTATTACCCATATTATGAAACTGAGAAAGTATTGCCAACTCTTCCGTTTCATTCGGATAAGGCACTAAAATTTTAAATAAGAAACGATCTAGCTGCGCTTCGGGCAAACGATAAGTTCCTTCCTGCTCCACTGGGTTTTGCGTAGCCAACACCATAAATGGCGATGCCATTAGGAAAGTTTTGCCATCAACAGTCGCTTGTCTTTCTTCCATTATTTCGAGCAAGGCAGATTGTGTTTTTGCAGGAGCTCTGTTTATCTCATCTACTAAAACGATATTACTAAAGACAGGACCTTTCTTAAATTCAAAACTGGCTTCCTTTGGATTAAACACTGGTGTACCCAATACATCAGAAGGCATAAGATCCGGAGTAAATTGTATTCTGGAAAAACCAACATTCACACTCTTAGCGACCAACTTTGCAGTCAACGTTTTTGCCACACCTGGCACACCTTCAATCAATACATGACCATCTGCCAGCAATGCAGTAATGATAAGTTTTACCATTTCATCCTGACCTACAATGATTTTTTTAATTTCACTGCGAATAGAATTTACAGCATCGTTTAAGGCTGAAAGGTCTGTACGTTGTTCAAAAATTTGCTCTTCCATATTTATGCATTTTTATAAAATGATTCTAACTGTTTATGAAAATCTGTTACCTGACCCGGTGTAATAGCCGGACTTGTTTCAACATATTTGACAAACGAAACGATTCCACGAATCTCACTTTCTTCTGCTCCTGACTTAAATTTTAAGTTACTTATAAATTCTTCATCCAACGTTCCGGTTGGTAACTTGTATTTATTCCTTACATGCTCTAGAAAATAAGCACCCATTTTTTTACAAAGGTTCTGATGATTTCCTTTATCGTAATACAATCGTCCAATCGTTTTTACAAAATCCAGCGAATCGTTTCTTGGCTTTGTAACTTTGGGTATGTACCGTTGCTTTCTCCTCATTTCTAGCAGCACATAAGCCAATAAAGCAAGTATGGCTGTTAACAAAGCAGCTTTTAAGGCAGGGTATTTAAGCAATTCTTTCAACCAACCATTCTCATCATTCTTTCTGTTATTCTTACCATTGTCATCAAGATAATATTCATCCCACACAATTTTTTTAACCGACGGATTAATCAATGAAAATGCTTTTTCAAAATACCTGATATTATTTTTATGCAGTACAAAATAATTACTGAATGCAATTGGAGCAAGATGAATATAAAAATGTCCCTTTCCTGCCTGCAGATGTATAAAATTCGGGCTTCCGAATTCATCATTACCAACAATATCGGTGATGGAAGTATCTATAGAAGAAAATTTAGAACTCATACTTTTTCCTGGATAGGCATATTCCAAATTTCGCTCAAATGGCGGACTCGTTAATGCTAACAAAAGGCTATCAGACTTATAAGTTACTTCGTCATCAATAGAGCCATCATTACCTATTGTTTTACAGTTGAAAATATTTTTTGCATCATAAGAAAGTTCCCGGGCAGTTATAAAAACATCATTTCCATTTTCTGCAAAAGCTATTAATTTTTCTACTTCTGCATCGTCTGCAGAGAATCTATCTGCAAGAATTACCAATGCCTGATTTGTTTCATGAGTTGATAAAGAATCCCAATAACCCGGTTCGTATTTATTTACTGAAATAGAAGCTTTTGGAAAAAGATATTGCAAATGATTAAAGACAACAAACATACCATAGGGTCGCTTATCATTTTTCCGGAATGTAACCCTGTTATCCATTTTACGGCTGGTTTTGTTATTGCTTGTAGCAAAAAGCAATACAAAAGCTCCTCCAATTAAAAACAAAAGAATATATGGTAACTTATTTTTCAAACAGTTTTATCTTAATTGGTTTTTAAACTGATCAAAATCCTTTTGTATCAACTGGTAAGCCTCATCACCAATTTCAAATTTTCCATACCAGCTGTATTCATAATTGCGGGTAACTTTAAAAAATGGCTGATACCATGAAGTAGCATGTAGCTCTGATAAATAATCAAAGTTTGTTTTATCCTGCTTATAGTTGATGATGTTCCGCTCCGACATATTTTTCAGCAACTGTAAGAACATAAGTCGCACCGCTAATCTGTAATTTCCCGTTGCCGCTGCTTTGTCACTTTCCTTTTGATAATTGATAGCAAAAATATCCTCCGGCATTTCTTCAGAATCATGTTCAGTAGTAATTACATTTTTCTTTCGGAAGAGATTAATATTACTTCCTGAAAGATAAGTAACGAGAAAAGCACCGAATGCGCCAATAATAATTAACCAAACTAAAGTTTTAAACCATGTCTGTTGGCCAAAAGGTGTATACGTTTTTTTAGTTTCTTCGGGTTTCTTTTTTTGATTAAATGCTTTATCAACATACCAAAAAGCATCTTCTTCTTTCAGCTTTTTAACCACTGGTTCAGGAATGTTTCGTTGGCTGGCAGGCTGCCATTTCCTGAATCGCTCATCTTTTCTTATAAATTTATCAGAAGTATTTATTTCTTCATCTATAATAGGCTCATCTACTTCATCCGGAGTTAATTCTTCGATTAAAGAAATTGAATCTTCATTCTGCTGTGCTATTAAAGAAGAAGATGCAGAAAAAAAACAGAACAGAACTATTTTAAATCCAAGTAACAGCAATAAAGGTTTGATGATTTTTATTCCCACTTATACTTCCTCCTCATTTTGATTCAATAATAACTTTCTACCCAGACGTATCGGATAGATGATGAAGTACCAGATAACAAACAATACGGAAAGTGCAAAGATGGCCGTTGTCAATATTGAAATATCATTATACAATCTTGTAATAAATCCTTCAAAAAAAGCTGCCAGCGCAAAAACAGGAATTAATCCAATCATAATTTTTACTCCGTCCTTCGCACCTTGTTTAAAAGCATCAATTCTTTTTATAGTTCCGGGAAATAAAAAACTTTTGCCCAATACAAGTCCGGCGGCGGTTGCAATAATCAATCCGGTAATTTCTAATGTGCCATGAACAAATACAACCAGCCAGAAATCAATTCCTAATCCTCTTGCAGCAAAAAACTGATCAAACACCCCAATCATTATTGAATTCTTAATCGCAAGGTATAAGCAAGGAATTCCGGCAAAAATTCCAGAAACAAACATCAGAAAAGAAACCCTGATATTATGTATCATCAAATTGAGCCAGCTAAGAAAAGGATTCCCATGTTCATAAATACCAAAAGGATTTCCGTTGGCAATATTTTCTTGTGTGTGATCCACATAAGTATCACCAAAAATGCTCCGAGCCATATCGTCATTCTGGGCTGACACAAAATAGCCGATAATAAAAAAGATGACGAAAAAAATAAATGAAAAAAGAACTACTTTATGATGTTTTCGTATTGTTAATGGTAAATCATATTTCCAGAATGTAACTAATCTGTTTGATTCTTCTTTTCGGTTTTTATAAATATCAAGATAGATTCTTGAAGCCTGGGAATTGATATAGTTGGTTACTTTACCCGATGGATAAAATGTTTTAGCATAGGCCAGATCATCTACCAATTGCGTAAAGTCAGCCGCCATTTCATCCGGATCATTTGATGGCATGTGCTGATTTTTCAACCAACGGTCTTTATTTTTCTTTATAAAAAGGGCTTCCCTCAAGTAACTGTATTTGGCTTGTAAAATAATGTATTATTGGAGATAAAACTATCATTGGAGAAAGGTATTTTTTCTGCTGAAAAGATTACCTGCTTTTGTTGATTTAATATTAACAGAATTCCTGAAAGAAGATTAAATAAAGTAAATTACATTGTGCAAAAAGTTGAACAATTGTTCCTGATATGATTTATCTGCTCTATTTAGTGGCGGCCTGCTTTTCAACTGTTGATTTCCAACCGGAATACAAACAGGAAAGGTTGAAATAAAACTTGTGAACGAATTGTTTCGGTTGAGAAATGAACACAAGGCAGATTCTGCTGAACTCTACTTTGCCGATACGGTGCAGGTATATATGAAGTACATGAGAAATGTGCCAAAGAAAAAATTACGCAAAGCGATAAAAGCTTCTGGAAAGCACACCCAAAAAACAAATTTGAAATGACAGAACCGGTTCGGCTAAGCGACCAATCAGGCATTACGACCGTCACTATTATTGGCAAGGAATTTCTTGATGGGAAAGATTTCAAATATGAAAAGATTGAAATTAAATTTAACAGGAATAAAAAGATAATTTCCTATCGAGGATTTAATATTAAAAGATAACTATTAAATAAAATTATTAATTTGTCAGCTAAAGTAAAGATTCTGCAATGGCAGCAATAAAAGTTCCTACTAATTTTAATATTGAAGTTGATTTTGAAGTGCCGGAGTTTTACCGGCGGCTGCTGTCATTGATAATTGACGTACTCATCGAATATTTTTATTTGCGTATTGCCGGAGAAATTTTTAGTTCTATAGAAAGAAACGGCGGCTGGGACAGCGACAGCCAGTATAATATGCAGGCTATTGGCCTTTTGCTTTTTTTACCTGTGCTTCTTTATCATCCAATAATGGAGATTACCATGAACGGACAAAGCCTTGGCAAAAAATTAATGGGCATCCGTGTGGTAAATGAAATTGGTGGAAGACCAGGCATCAGCCAGTTCCTGATACGTTGGCTACTACGGGTTTCTGACCTCTGGATTGCTATTTTACTTTTTATCGTTTTAAGTAATCCAAATTTTATTGAGAATGCTGAATCTACATTTATGGTACTTGCAGGGTTAGCATTTCTGATTACAGATATAGTTTTAGTCGTCTCCTCTAAAAAAGGACAACGAATTGGCGATATTCTAGCCAAAACAATTCTTATTCGTATCAACACAAAAGGAAATATTGAAGACACTGTGTTTATTGATGTGGCCGATAGTTATGTACCTTCTTATCCGCAGATCATGCAGCTAAGCGATAAAGACATAAATGCTATTAAAAGTATACTCGAAACTGCAAAAAAGAAAAATGATTATAACATGGCGGAGTCTGCCTGTTACAAAATTAAAAGTCACCTGAAGATTGAATCAACACTACCTCCTTTCGATTTATTGGATACGCTGTTAAAAGACTATAATTATCTATCTACCAAATAAAAAAGGGATTCCCATTTCTGAAAATCCAATCCTTTATAAGTACTTTATTATCTAAACTCCTGTTGTAGCAACAACGAAAGCTGCTACTATATAAATCGCAATTACTATAATTGTCAATACCCCAACAAACCTAAACATTGACTTCAGATTTTTAAACGCAGAAGTTAATTTAGTTTGGTCATCCGAAGCCAGGGCTGTTTTCGTTTGATTGGAAAACCGCAATAGATACAAACAAGGGAAAAAATAAATTATTGCACCAACAACATACACAATTCCTACGGCAGGCCCCATTTCTTTTACAGGATTATTATTTCCGTAAGCATTAATTGCTTTGTCAAACTCTTCATAGTTTGTAGCAACAAGCACTCCTGCTAATACAATAAATACACATAGTATAAAACCAAGTATGGCTAAAAATTTCCCCCACTTAGCTGTTTCTGATAAAAAACTTCTTGCCTGTGCATCTACGCTTAATCCAAATAAGGATTGATCATTGTTTTGTTCCATTTTATTTGGTTTTGGTTACACTAAAAATACTTTATTCACCAATTGGTACAAAGAATTTTTGCTAATATGCTCTCGCAAACAAAACTCTCTCTTTAGAAGGCTTGCCTGTCAAAATACATTTTCCTTCTTCTTGCTTATTATTCAATGGAATACAACGTATTGTCGCTTTGGTCTTTTCTTTAATGGCTTCTTCTGTTTCAGCAGTTCCATCCCAATGCGCAGCAATAAAACCACCTTTTTCATCAAGCAGTTTTTCAAACGCCTCCCAGCTATCAGCCGGAGTAATATGTTCTTGCTGATAAGCTTTTGCTTTATCGAACATACCTGTTTGTATTTCCGCCAATAAGCTTTCTACATATTGTGCAATACCATCTAATGGCACTACTCTTTTTTCTTTTGTATCTCTACGAGCCACTTCCACAACATTTTTCTCTAAGTCTCTTGCACCAATAGCTAAACGTACAGGCACACCTTTCATTTCATATTCTGCAAACTTCCAGCCCGGTCTAGCATTATCATTATCATCATACTTTACTCGTATACCCATTGCTTTTAATTCATTGCTGATTTCTTTTACCTTTCCATCAATCAATGTCTTTTGCTCATCGCCTTTATAAATTGGCACAATCACCACTTGGAACGGGGCAATTTTCGGCGGCAATATCAAACCTTGATCATCACTATGCGCCATAACCAGTGCGCCAACTAATCTTGTACTTACTCCCCAGCTTGTAGCCCACACATATTCCAATTGATTTTCTTTGTTAGAAAATTTTACATCAAAAGCTTTAGCAAAATTCTGCCCAAGAAAATGTGATGTACCTGCTTGTAATGCTTTTCCATCCTGCATTAATGTTTCAATGCAATAAGTATCTACTGCGCCAGCAAAACGTTCGCTGGCCGTTTT
This sequence comes from Chitinophagaceae bacterium, assembly GCA_016706055.1. Lineage (GTDB taxonomy): Bacteria > Bacteroidota > Bacteroidia > Chitinophagales > Chitinophagaceae > JJ008. Next base: position 304,579 of record JADJKL010000001.1, read on the forward strand.
CACTCCTTTAATTACAGGCAATGCCATAAAGTCTTCCACGAAAGTGGCGTAAACACCAAGCATTTTTCTGTTTCTTCAATTGCTTCTTCACGGGTAGCATGTGCAGTATGTCCTTCCTGCCATAAAAATTCTGCTGTACGAAGAAATAATCTTGTTCGCATTTCCCAACGCACCACATTAGCCCATTGATTGATGAGCAAAGGCAAATCTCTATAAGATTGCACCCAATCCTTATACGTATTCCAGATAATAGTTTCGGAAGTTGGGCGTATAATTAATTCTTCTTCCAATTTGGCATCTGGGTCAACAATTACACCGCCACCATTTGGATCATTCATCAAACGATAATGTGTTACTACAGCACATTCCTTTGCAAAGCCTTCCACATGAGCAGCTTCTTTACTTAAAAAACTTTTTGGAATGAACAACGGGAAATAAGCGTTTACATGACCGGTGTCTTTAAACATTTTATCCAATGCATCCCGCATATTTTCCCATAGCGCAAAACCATACGGCCTTATTACCATACAGCCACGAACAGCCGAATGATCGGCCAGCTCACCTTTAATCACCAAATCATTATACCATTGCGAATAATCTGCTGCTCTCGATGTAATCTCCTTACTCATATTTTAATTAGTTTAATACCAAACAAACCTTTAGTTATAATTTAACAGGCTTGTGTGCAATATTTTATTGAATGGCTGAATCTTTGCTGCTTAAATACAAACGATATGTGCCTCCAAAAGTCGCACAAAAGTAGTAACTTCATTATTAATTCATCTAAACCATTTGCCATGAAATCAGCAATTTTACTTCTGGCTTTATCTGCAATTGTTTTCAGCAGTTGTACTACCGCTTATAAGTCTGGTCAAACACCGGATGATGTCTATTATTCCCCTGCCCGCCCTCAAGATGAATACGTTAAGGCAGAAAGAAACGATGACCGTTATTCCGACGATTATTATGAAGATAGATACCTGAGAATGAAAGTCCAGAATCGTTATCGCTGGAACGATTTAGATGATTGGTATGGTTCAGAACGCCGTTATCGCTACAATGTTTACAGCAGCTATGGATTATATAACGAACCCTGGAATCCACATACTTATTGGAACAGTTATTATAATCCATATTATTATTCCGGCAGTAATATAAAGACAGTTGCTTATACCAAGCCCAGAACATTCAACCTGAATACTTATAATTCCAATACATCTAATAATCAACAAAGCAACAACAAGTTCAGGAATACGAACACTTATACGGAATCAAGAAACAGTAACAGCAATTCTGGAAATTTTTTGAGGAATATTTTTACTGGAAACAATAATTCTTCTTCTGGTTCAAAAGTAAACACCAGTTCCAGTAACAGTAATACCAACAGTAGTTCTGGATCATCATCTGGAAGTAGTGGTAGTACTGCACCTGTAAGAAAATTTTAGACTTTTTCTTGTATGATCTTTTGCCACTCACTAAAATGGCCTTAACCTAGCTATTCGTTACCTTTTAATTCTTTACAATGAAAAAAAAATTTTCACTTGCAGTTTTCTGTGCCTGCAGCCTATATATTTCTGCTCAAGAACCAGCCGACGCATTACGTTATTCCTGGACAAGTTCCAGTGGAACAGCAAGACAACAAGCCATTGGAGGAGCAATGACATCACTTGGAGGTGATATTTCCGCCACATTTGTAAACCCGGCTGGTCTTGGTTTTTATAAAACAGGTGACTTCGTATTTACTCCCGGTTATAATCTTTTCACAAATGCTTCTACTTATTACGGAAGATCAGAAAAAGACAAAAGAAATAGTTTTTCTTTTGGCACCTCAGGTTTTGTAATGGGAACGGAAACAAATGACAGTCGTAGAAATAAATCTGGTGTTGCCATGGCCATCGCCATTAACAGGACAGCTAGTTTCAGCAATAAAATTCTTTACAGAGGGTTGAATACACAAAACTCTTACTCACAAAAATTTTTGGAAGAAATAAACAACAATAATGATAAAGATGCCAACAGCGTAGCATCGAACTATCCGTTTGGAACAAGCCTTGCTTTCAATACTTATTGGATAGATACAATAAACGGAGGTTCATCTGGAAATTATCAGTTTCAATCAAGAGCAGCAGTTGGAAATTTGTTACAGGAAAATTCCATTACTAATTCAGGCGGCATTACCGAACTGGCATTGGCTTTTGCAGGTAATAAAAAAGACAAATTTTATTTTGGAGGAACTATCGGAATTGCTTTTTTAAACTATAACAGAGAAAGCAGTTTTATAGAAGCAGATGCATCTGCAAATACCAATAACAATTTTGACTATGCATCCATCACCGAAAATTTAAATACAAAAGGAATTGGTATTAATCTTAAAATGGGTGTGATTTATAAACCTCAGGAATATATACGTCTTGGCTTGGCGATCCACACTCCTACTTTTTACTCTTTAACGGACAAGTATAATGCATTCGTAACCGCTAATACCGAAAGCTATAAAGGATTGTTGAACCAAAGCTCAGCTGATTTTACGAATAACCAGGATGCCGAATTCAGGTATTACCATATTACACCCTATCGTATTATGGCCAGTGCATCTTATGTTCTCAGAGAAATTGAAGATGTAAGAAAACAAAAAGGATTTTTAACTGCAGATATTGAATATGTAAATTATAAAGCATCGTCCTACACCACAGATCCAAATGGCGACAACAGTGATGACACAAAAAGCTATTTAAAATCCCTTAATGGTGCTATTGATGATGCTTACAAAGGAACATTTAATGTAAAAGCAGGTGGCGAATTAAAGTTTACAACAGTGATGGCAAGATTAGGTGCCGCATATTATGGGAACCCGTATAAAAATCTTGGGCATGGTGAAAAAGGGAGCCGCTTTCAGTTAAGTGGTGGTTTGGGCTATAGAAATAAAGGAATGTTTATCGACCTAACTTATGTCCATACAATGGGAAAAGACATGCACTATGCTTATCGTTTACAGAACTCAGCTTATGCTGGTGCAAACCTAAAACAAACTGGTGGAAATATTCTGGCCACCATCGGATTTAAGATTTAGTCGCAATCATGCCCGCTGCTTAATAAGGTGTCAGTAATGATACCTTATTTTTAACTAATCCATGGCAGGAATTTCAGTGCACTCTACCAACTGTCCATTTTTATTTTCCCAGACATAGCAGTTGCTACCATTTGTAATTACTAAGAATTTAACCGGAATACTAATGTTATAACGCAGCACTTGTTGCAATACGGCTTCATCGAGTTTTACTTCCATTGATTTGCACTCTACCATCAGCCAGGGCTTATGATTTTTATCATACACAAGAATGTCAAATCTTTTTTTAAGCTCACCAAGCCTGAGCTCCTTTTCAGTTGCTATTAAAGAAGATGGGTATTTTTTATCCTCGATTAAGTATTTAATAAAGTTTTGCCTCACCCATTCTTCCGGCGTCAGTACTACCCATTTTTTCCGAAGTATGTCAAAAATCGACTCCTTTCCTTCCTCATTTTTAATTCTGAAATCCGGCTCAGGGTAGTTGATAATTATCATGCTTCAAAAGTAATTGTTTAAATTGCAGACATGAAGACAAAAGAAGAAATTGTAGAAAACTGGCTTCCGAGATATACCGGAGAAAAGCTCGAAAATTTTGGGCAATATATTTTGCTTACAAATTTCAGCAACTATGTGAATATGTTTGCGAAATGGAATAATGTAGAAGTAATCGGCGTAGGCAAACCAATGGAATGTGCTACCGCAGATAATATTACCATTATCAACTTTGGAATGGGAAGTCCGACTGCTGCTACTATTATGGATCTGCTTTCTGCCATTGAACCAAAAGCTGTTTTGTTTCTGGGAAAATGTGGCGGTTTAAAAAGACGTAACAAAATAGGCGATCTTATTTTACCAATTGCTGCCATCAGAGGCGAAGGAACTTCGAATGACTATTTCCCTCCGGAAGTGCCCGCCTTACCAGCCTTTGCTTTACAAAAAGCAGTGTCAACTACTATCCGGGATTATGGTGTTGATTATTGGACAGGAACTGTGTACACAACCAACCGCCGTGTGTGGGAACATGATGAACCATTTAAAGAGTACCTGCAACAGATAAGAGCTTATGCAATTGATATGGAAACCGCAACTGTTTTCACTGTTGGCTTTTATAATAAAATACCAACAGGAGCATTGTTGTTAGTCAGCGACCAACCGATGACGCCGGATGGTGTAAAAACAGAAGAAAGTGACAAGAACGTTACTGCTCAGTTTGTAGAAAATCATATCAAAATTGGAATCGATTCTTTGAAGCAATTAATGAATGATGGCATGACTGTGAGGCATCTTAAATTTTAATTATCAGCATATGAAATTGTTTTTTATCTTATCAGGCATTGCCACATTGCTACTTTCAAATGGTGAATGCAATAAAAAGAAAACTGTTGCCACAGAAGCTACTTCAACTATTGCAACAAGTGAAACCATGAAAGGCAGACTTGAAATAAAAGGTTTCTGCTATAATTATACTATTAAGCTATTAGAAGGTTCTTTAGATACTTCCAAGATATCCACCGATTGGACAGATCAAAATACAGCAAAAAAATACACAAACGTATTTGGATTAAATGAACCCTGTAAGTTCCCTGACTCAATTAAAGTAGGCGACGAATTCAATTTTATTATTGACACAACTAAGTCTGAACCTTGCATAGTTTGTAATAAATATTATCCTACTCCTCCTCAGAAATTAAGAATAAAAGTGGTTGAGAACTGATGCTGCCGTTATTATCAATAAAAAATCTTTCAATTGATTTTCATACCGGATTATCAATTACCAATGCCTTAAAAAATATCAATGTTGAAGTAAACAACGGCGAAGTTGTTGCCTTGGTTGGTGAATCTGGATCTGGAAAATCTGTTACGGCTCTTTCCATTTTACAATTGCTTCCTTCGCCTCCGGCAAAATATATTGCTGGTGAAATTATTTTTACAGAAGAAAATAACTCCACAGACTTACTGAAAAGAAGCAGACATGAAATGCAAAATATCCGTGGTAATAAAATCGCCATGATATTTCAAGAACCAATGACTTCTTTAAACCCGGTTCTTACCTGTGGTAATCAGATACAGGAAGCATTGGTTCAACATAAAAAAATAAGCAATAGAGAAGCGAAAAGACAAACAATAGAATGGTTTGAAAAAGTAAAATTGCCAAGCCCTGAGAGCATGTTCGACCGCTATCCGCACCAACTAAGCGGCGGCCAAAAGCAAAGAGTAATGATTGCAATGGCCATGTGTTGCGAACCTTCACTACTTATTTGTGATGAACCTACGACTGCTTTGGATGTTACAGTACAAAAAACAATACTACAGTTGTTGAAGGAATTGCAACTGCAATCCAATATGGGCATTATTTTTATTACTCATGATCTTGGTGTCGTAGCAGAAATAGCAGACCGGGCTGTCGTAATGTATAAAGGAGAAATTGTGGAGCAAAACTCAGTGAAAGAAATTTTTTTCAACCCACAACATGCATATACAAAAGCATTGCTTGCCTGCAGGCCTGTAAACCATGAAAGAGGAAAAAGATTACCAGTAGTGTCGGATTTCATGGAAGTAAATACAACAGAGAAGAAAAAAGAGTCTCCAGTTGAAAAAAAAGCTGCCGCTTCAATAGACAATGTTTTGAAAGTTGAAAACCTGTCTGTCTGGTTTCCTACTAAGAAAACGATTTTCGGGAAACCACTTAGCTATACTAAAGCAGTAGATGATGTAAGCTTTGATTTGTACAAGGGTGAAACATTGGGATTGGTTGGTGAAAGTGGTTGTGGAAAAACTACATTGGGAAGAACATTACTCCGGCTTATTGAACCTACATCAGGCAAAATAATTTATAATGGCATTGATCTTACTGCTAAAAAAAGAGATGAGTTAAGAACACTGAGAAAAGAAATGCAAATAATTTTCCAAGACCCTTACTCTTCGCTCAACCCGAGACTAACAATTGGCTCGGCCATAGCAGAACCACTGAAAGTGCATGGAATCAACTCTTCAGAAAAACAAAGAAGAGATAAAGTTGCCGACCTGCTTGAGAAAGTTGATTTAAAAGCAGAACACTTCAATCGTTATCCGCATGAATTCAGTGGTGGTCAGCGGCAAAGAATAGTAATTGCAAGAGCATTGGCATTAAATCCATCATTCATTATTTGCGACGAGTCTGTTTCAGCATTGGATGTAAGTGTACAAGCACAAGTATTAAACCTTTTGAATGACCTGAAAAAAGAGTTTGGCTTCACCATCATTTTTATATCGCATGATTTATCTGTTGTACGATATATCAGCGACCGCATTATGGTAATGAATAAAGGAAAGATTGAAGAAACTGGAGCTGCTGACAGTGTTTATTTCAATCCTCAATCCGAATACACCAAAAGACTTATTGCATCAATTCCAAAAGGAATTATCGCTAATCAATCCTCGTAATCATCTTCATTATCTTTTCCATAAAACTGTTTAGCACTGTTTCTACGAGAGTAAAGCATCTTTTTTAATTCCAATTTGAGCTGAGCATTTAAAGGTTCGTCTGCTTTAATTTTCGTATCAGTGAATGAAGTAAAGTCATATTTATTAGAATTGAATGATGCAAACGATGCTGATAATAATGGCTTACGGCCTTCCGCAGCTTCAAACTCAAACTCTTGTGGATTCTCTGGAACTAGACCAACTGTAGCAAGCTTCCAATTCACATCATCTTTTTTTAGTTTGTACTGATAAAAATAAATAAATCCATTTTTGCCTTGATAAGTTGCCTGCAACCTATCAAGATAAATAACAGAATCAGGTTTATTATATGTAACCTTTTCCATCAATTCACTTTTACCAAGGTCAAGATGATTATTATATTGAGCAGGAAATTTAGCAAGCTGTCTCTTCGCCTTTAATGTAGCATATAGTTCGTAGCGGTATTCTTCCATGCCCGCAAAATATTTCATAAGTGTATCTGGATATGGCTTTTTATTATCCATTAAAAGCAGCATCGTATTAAATTTTAGCTGCTTATCATTTGATTTAAGCATTTGTTCCAGCAACGGCTGCACTGCAGGCTTTGTTTCCCAAAAAGGCAGTAGCAATGTAGCATAGAGGCTAAGATCTGCATTGCCTTTGTCTTTATCTGTATCAGTCCCTAGATAAGAAACAGGCTTGTTGTCCAACTTACTCTCTTCTGCTTTGGCAATTGATCTTTTCTTTTCAGCTATGGATTGTTTTCTTAATTCCTGCTTGGCTTCTATCAACAGTTTACTATAATACGATTCATAATCTATCGGTTTTACTAATCCACTATCTACCATTCTTCCAAGCATTTTCATAATACTGCTTTTATAATCTTCTAGGTTTAATAATGGAAGAAGATCGGGCAGAATTACTTTGGTAAGTTGCAACGTATCAGATAGCTCATCTAAAAAACTACCATTGTCAAAACTGAAATCGGACTTATACATCCTCAGCAACTCATATGCTCCATAATCTGAAAAGCTATTTCCGGCAAAATCTAAAACTGGCGGCTCGTTATTAATTATATCCCTGAAAGTAGTAAAGGCAACAGTTGTTTTCTGCTGTAGCAGGGTTTCCAGCACAGGGTATTGCAATTGAATAGTATCATCCAGCGCATAATACAAGTTTTTAAGATATGCAGCGGATTCTTTCGTTGGAATTTTATCCAGTTTACTTATTAATGCTTTTTTAGTATCGAGATATTTTTTCTCACTCCAATTTAACGATGCTATTGCTTTTGTAAGCTGTGGCATATCAGATGAGTCAACATTTATTTCCGCAATATGCGAAACAGCTCTCTTATGCTCCACAGAATCACTGCTGAAAAAATCTTTAAAGAAAACAGTTGTTTTCTTTTCAAATGGGTTTACACCTTTCAATGAATCAACAGGAGTAAAACTTTCGTAAAAATTTTTTATAAATGAGCTCGGTTTTGATAGTGTATCTGATTGCGACATCAATGTAAAACCAATTCCATCTTTGTAAAAGACTTTAGCCCAAAAAGACCGGCTGCTTCCTGTATCAGAAACAACAGTTTCCCAAACTTTTACACCATTGGGCAACTCATTCCTTTTCTTCTCTCTTACTATCCATGTACTATCAGTACCGAATCCCATATCATTGTCATTCTCCAGCATTGAACTATCCTTGGAATAATAATACCGAGGCGACCTGTAAAATGTTACCAATATCTTTTCACCTGTACTATCATTACTGATAATTTTGTTTCGATATGCGCCACCTTCCAGTAAATCATCTTCAGATAATTCCTCATCATCTTCATCAAGTCCGTAATAACTATATTCGGGAATATCGATTTTAATTTTATCTTGTACTGGGAAAACTGGTGTAGTTACTGAAAAGTATAATGCCGTATCATTTTGCAGTTTTGGTTCTTTATAAACAAATGGTTTAATTTCAAAAGAGTTCAGAAAGCTATTTAATTCAGGAGTCTCTTTTTTGCCATGAGCTACCAATGTGTAATAATGCGGCCCTTGAATCAAGAAACGGGCAAGAAAAATATTGCCTCTCTTATCCCTGTATTTAGCATCTAATGCAGGATATCCATTAAATGTTGTTTGCTTACGGCTAAGTTGTGTGTCAATAAATTCAGAAGCCATAAAGCTTTCGTCCATAAGACTCAGATCAAATGTATCTTCTTCAGCGAAGCGGTAATTATGAATACTTGTTTTGATTACCCTGAAATGATTCCCCGATTTTTTATCTTCCGCATCGTATATCCAGCTACCATCATTACCAACAAAAGGTTCATGCGGCATATCCACTGCAAAGCCTCCATAGCTCGGCGAATATTTTTTCCAACCAGTAGCATTTTTATATTCTTTCAATTGAATGCTACCAAAAAATCTTTTGCTTCATCACCTAGCTTTACATAATCGCCGTTGCCACTCATTTTGAAAAAGATAATTTCAAATGGAGTAATAAACATATTGTAGCGTTGCAAATCTCCTCTGCGGGTTCTGCTGGTTACATCAATTCCTTTATATCCATTTTTTACAAGAGTAGTTTTCGAAACAATTTTCCCGGGTACATTCTCATAAAAAAAGCTGTCCAATTTTTTGTACACTTCATCTTCGCTATGATTCCACATCCAGGCATTGGTCATAATTCTTGTGTACATATAATAGCTACCGTTTGCCATATCTGCGTACTGCCATTGATCTAATGCATCATCATCAGCCATTTTATAGAAAGTGCCTGGAATTTCCACATTGATGAATCCGTCTTTCGACGATTCTTTGTTGAACGTAACTGGAACTCTTATTTTATCCACCATATCTTTTTCACGGCTTGCCCTTTCACCCATTTTTACGGGGCGAAGTTTGTATCCTTTATTTCTTAAAATTTCAATTACTCCCCGATCTCCCGGCAAGTGTGCAGCACCAACGCCAACGAATAAAATGGAGCCAGATTTAATAATTGAGTCGATTGAATTAGCCTGTATAATATTTCGTTGATACAAAAATTTTTCATCGAAAGCTTCCGATACACTATTATACTTGTTGATAGAATCTAACTGATCTAAATTGCCCGCACGGTATGCTTCCTGTAGTTTGTCTGCGGAATATTCTCCTGCCACATCGCTATAGCTACGTTCTTTCTTGTTTTTATCTTTAGCTGCATCTTTATACGCTTCGGCCATTAACCGCATACTTTCTCCATAGTCTTCAACACCTGCCACTTTTTTACCCCATTTTTTACCGCATTGAAAAATATACATATCGAGATAAGTATCTTCTTCAAAGTCGCTAGTCTCATTACCATACGACCGATACAACAAACTATTAATGGTAGATGGATTGCTATATAAAGACTGCTCTATCTTATTGTAATACTCAAAAAACTTAAGTGTGCTGATAGTAAGATAATCGTTAGGCATGGCAGTATATGCACTTAATCGATTACTACTGTTGTAACCTTTTGATCCGCTCAGGTCATATTTATTCATATCCGCCTGCCAGGTTTCAGGATTGGTTTCTAATGCAACAACCTGAGCTTTTCTTAATGCGACGTAAAATGAATCCGGAAGATTAAAAGCAAGTTTACTGCTTACATGCATTGTTCCTATCAGATAGGATGGTTGAGCCAAACCTTTTCCAGTAATTTCCCAAAGCAGGCTGGGATATTTCTTTTCTTTTATTGAAAGTTGGGCTTCAGCACAAAAAAAAGTAAGCAATAGGATGGGCAAAAAAATAATTCGCTTCATAAGAATTCTCACTTGGTAAACAGGATGATGAATGACAATCGACAAATTTAAGATGCAATCAACCATCTAAAAGCATAAACTTATTTTGACTTTCAGTTATTTAGCTTTGAGGCAGCTGTACAGACAATCTTAAAAAATTATCCGTAATTGGATTAAAAAAGGTTAGTTTTGCCAACTTAAAATGCAGTCGCATTGACCAAACCCGGCGCCGTAAGGCCGGATTCGGCTTATCCCGGCAACCCTGCCAGGTTTGTGTCAAGACTAAGATGATATAAACCCAAATACACATGAAGCTTTCACAATTCCGTTTCGACCTTCCGTTAAACCTTATTGCTCAAAATCCTACTAAGCGTCGTGAAGATGCCCGTATGATGGTTGTTAACCGCCATACCGGAGAAATCGAGAACAAGCATTTTCGTGACATTATTGATTATTTTGATGATAAGGACTGTTTTGTGGTGAATAACACAAAAGTATTCCCCGCAAGAATGTATGGACGTAAAGAAAAAACAGGTGCTAAAATCGAAGTATTTCTTTTAAGAGAATTGAACAAACCAAACCGTCTTTGGGATGTAATCGTTGATCCCGCAAGAAAAATCCGTGTTGGTAATAAATTATATTTTGGCGATCAGGAAGATCTGGTAGCAGAAGTAATTGACAACACAACGAGCCGTGGCCGTACCATTCGTTTTTTATGGGAAGGATCGGAAGAAGAATTCAGAGCACAATTAGAAAAATTGGGAGAAACGCCTCTTCCAAAATACATAAAGCGTAAACCAGACGAAGAAGATAAAGAAAGATACCAGACCGTTTATGCAAAGCATGAAGGAGCTGTAGCAGCACCAACTGCTGGTCTTCATTTCAGCCGTGAACTAATCAAACGTCTTGAAATAAAAGGAATCCGATTTGCGGAAGTAACACTTCATACTGGTCTTGGCACTTTCCGTCCAATAGAAGTTGAAGACCTGAGCAAGCATAAAATGGATGCTGAATATTATAATATAGAAGAACCTGCTTGTAAAATTGTAAACCGTGCAAAAGAATACGGACACCGTATCTGCTCTGTTGGCACAACAACCATGCGGGCAATGGAGTCTTCTTTTACTGCACAAAAACATTTGAAACCCTCTGAAGGCTGGACCAATATGTTTATTCACCCACCTTATGAATTTAATATTGCAGATTCTTTAATCACCAATTTTCATTTGCCAAAGACAAGTTTGTTGATTATGACTTGTGCTTTTGCAGGTTATGAATTAGCAATGGAAGCTTATAAAAAAGCTATAAAGGATAAATACCGTTTCTTTAGCTACGGAGATGCGTTATTAGTTATATAATTCTGATTCACAAATTCAGTATAAAAGAAAAGCCCTGCATGCAGGGCTTTTCTTTTATACAATATAATTCTTATTATGCTTTTTGTTTTTTCTTTGGTGCAGCTTTCTTAGCAGCAGGTTTCGATTTGCTTTTCTTTAAAGCTGCATCTAACGCAGCACTAAGGTTTGCAAATGTAGGTTTGCCTGTAACCATCACATCATTTACAAAAAATACAGGAATTTCTTTTACGCCACGGTTACGTCCTTCTTTTATATCATCCTGTACTTGCCAGCCGTAAACACCATTAACTAATTCGTCAAGGAATTTTTTATTGTTTACACCAGCTTCTTTGCTATGTAATTTCAAACTGGTAGTTCCAAGGTTTCTGCGATTAGCAAAAAGCACATTGTGCATTTCCCAAAACTTACCTTCCTGCCCTGCAGCCACTGCAGACTCACTTGCTTTTAAGCTACGTTGATGAATTAATGTCAGCGGAAAATGCCTGAATTGAAATCTTATTTTTCCATCATAGTGTTCCAATAATTGCTTTACAATTTCATTTACTTTGGCACACTCTTCACTCTCATATTCGCCAAACTCCAGTAAAGTAACGGCAGCATCTATGTTGCCTACAAACATTTCTTTTGACGGAGTAGCATTTATGACACTCCGTCATTAACCGAAAGCGGCTGAAGATAATATATTTTTATACCTTGCCAAATACCGTTATCCCTAATTTCCTAACACTCAATTAAATATATGATTATCAATTGATTATAATAAATAATAATTCTATAAAAGACAAAAATAGAAGAGAAAAGAATAACTCACCGATAGGCAGATACTTTTTTAACGCATATCCTATAATAAAGCCTAATTAAAAACATGTTGCACCAAAAACATCATTGGACATCAGTTTTTTTTACTCATCAAATAAATTGATTTATAACCATTTAAATACACAAACATTTTGTTGGGAATCCCTATTCTAGATAAATGTTGACATGAATAATAAAGTTCCCCAACCTACTTTTACATCATCAAAACAGCATCACTCTGTTTTACTCCGGAAAATAAAAACGGAATCTCTAACTACTACTTGCCCTTTTGATTGCCACTTGATTTACAGCGATTATTGACCCTATGTTTTTTATTTATTTATTAAAACTTTAAACCCTTTTATTATGAAAAAGATTTTCAACAACAATCGTTTAATCGCAATCGCATTCGTAACTGTTTTTTCTTTAGGTGCTGTAGCTCCGGCATCAGCCCTTGAAAAATCACCAGCGGTACCAGTTGCATTAAAATATACTGGTCAGGTTAATAATCAACCTGTATTTGAATTAAGTTTTAATGGCAGCTCTCAGCAGGATAATTTCACTATCGTCATTAGTGATGAGTACGGCAATTCATTATACCGTGAAAATATAAAAGGCGAAATCTTTACAAAAAAATTCGCTTTAAACACTGATGAGTTAGGTGATAACAATATCCGCTTTGAAATATTCTGCAACAAAACTAAAAATTCTGTTACCTATGAAATTAACAGAAATACTAGAGTAGTGCATGAAGTAGCAGTTGTAGAAATAAAATAACCTATACTAAAAACAAAAGCAACACTGGATTCACCAGTGTTGCTTTCTTATTAGCATAGAAATCTTTTCCGTTAGTTCTTTGAATAGCCTTTTGGTAGCAGATTTAATCCATCAAGCAAACCAGCAGCAACCCCTTTTTCAGGATTCAGGTTACGGATTTCCATAATCTTATCGCTACGTAATACTATTTCAACAGAGGTTACAACTTTATTAATCTTCTTTCCGGTTTTCTTCATGTTCTTCCAGCCTTTTGTAAGTGCAGGCATTGTATGCGTATGTGTTCCCTTTATTTTCAATTTGGCCTTAAAGGTTTCGCCATCAGAAGTAAGATCAATAATTTCAAATTTTGCATCAGGCATTCCTTCTTTTATCTTACGATAGACTTCAACATACTCTTCAGCTTTCACAGTTTTCTTTAAAATAACAGAACTGAATTTTCCATCCAGGCATTCCTGAGCTTCATCAAACTTGTCTTTTTCAATCGCTTTAAAAACATCCAATATCACATCATAGTCCTGATAATTCATAACATTCATCATATATAATTAATTTTAAGTGAGTTAATAGGGCGGAGATACCGCAGAATACTTAGATAATACGAAAAATATCGATACAAACCAAATAAAATTTAAGTATGGGTGAAAGCCGCTCACAATAAAAGTTGCCTTTTAGCTAATACGATTATGAATACTTAATATAAAATATTCATACTCCTACTAAAAACAACTACCTATTTTTGATATATGCAAAACCTGAAATCACAATTCCTGCTAAGAGAAGATATTACTTTTCTCAACTTTGGTTCATTTGGTGCCTGTCCTAAACCAGTATTTGAAAGATACCAACAGTATCAGTTGGAGCTTGAACAAGAGCCTGTGCATTTTGTAACATCAAAAGCTATAAAATATCTTGAGCAATCAAGAGAAGCATTGGGCAACTATGTAAACTGTCATAAAAATGATCTGGTGTATGTAACCAATCCTTCCTATGCGGTAAATACTATTGCTAAAAGTTTCGACTTAAAAGAAGGTGATGAAGTATTAACAACCGATCTTGAATATGGAGCTTGTGATAAAACATGGATTTACTATTGCAATAAAGCTGGCGCCAAATATGTTCGTCAACATATTCCACTGCCGATAGAGAGTAAAGAGCATTTTATTGAAGCATTCTTAAAAGGCTTAACGGAAAAAACAAAACTTATTTTCATTAGCCATATTACCAGTACAACAGGATTACGATTTCCAGTAGAAGAAATATGTGCTATTGCAAAACAAAAAGGCATACTCACTTTTGTGGATGGTGCTCATGCTCCGGGGCATATCGCATTAGACTTGCAAACATTGAATGCAGATTTTTATACTGGCGCCTGCCACAAATGGATGATGACGCCGAAAGGTAGCTCTTTCTTGTATGTAAGAAAGGATTTGCAACATACCATTGATCCATTAATAATAAGTTGGGGTTATGATGCTATGTTTCCTTCTGACTCTCAATTTATAGATTACCACCAAATGAACGGCTCCAGAGATTTGTCGGCTTTCTTAAGCATACCTACCGCTATTGATTTTATGCAGCAGCATGATTGGAAAACGGTAGCTGCATCATGTCGTAAACTGGTGCAAGAAAACATTGAACCATTTTGTAAACTTTTAGGAGCTTCTCCCCTTTCGCCAGTGAATGATGATTTTAGTTTGCAACTTTTTAGTGCTGAAATAAAAACTACTGAACCCGAACAATTGCATGACCTTTTCTTTGAAAAATATAAAATTCAAATACCGGTAATGCGACATGGCGATAAAGTTTATCTGCGGTATTCTATTAATGCGTTTAATAATCAGAATGATATGGATACTTTATTTTCAGCAATAAAAGACATAAAAAATACTACGAAGCTGATCCACTAAAACTGTTGCATTACAGGTTTAGATCATCTCACCATCTTCTCAATTGTTGTTTAGTAAATGTCCATTCAGGAGTTATTATCTCGTTTATATTGGGAATACTGTACCAAGGGCTTAGTGATTCTTCCGTAGGGTTTATAAGCAAATGAACATCCTGTGCAGGCTGATAACCTTGCACCAGCATAAATATTTTTTCTCCTGAATTGTTAATAGCCATATCCGCCACAATCACTGCATGACCTGGAAAACCACCTTTAATTAAAACATCACCGGGTTTTATACTTTCAAAATTATTAACAGGACGCAACTGTTTCTCCAATGATGCAGAACCACACCAACCAAATACTTCTTGCAAATACATATCGAAGGCAGGCCTGTTATTTCCTTCTTTCCAGTTATACCATTTGTTGTTGTAATCCATAAACCGGATTGAGTCATACAGTTGTTGAGAGAAGAGATACTCCGCCCGAAGCCGCATTACCACATCAGCACACTGTTGTAGATCTGTTTTACTGCGATCAATATCTATTACTGCAAATTGTGCCGACTGATTGGGTTTTACCATTCCATTGTACAGGTAAACAGTTTTATCTTCTTTAAGTGGAAGTGTTCGTAACCAATATTCAAAAGACCCTGTATTAGTACTGCCCCTTGCATAGCCCGATGGTGTTGGAATTTCCTGAATAGTTTTATAGTCAGTTGTTGAATGCTGATCAGTGTTAGACTTTGCTTCAGTCGATAATGCTTGTGAGTTCGGTTGTTTGCAGCCTGCACTACTTAAGATTGCCAGAAGGATAATAATTATTTTCATGCCATGTATAAGATACTTATATGGCCTAATTCCATAAAGCAGCATAGCATCTGCGCAGGGCAAATCACTAACCTTTCACTTCTGTCCACACAAACTCTTCTATTTCATCAAATAGACTTCTTTCTGTTTTGTGGCCTTGAGATTGTTCTTCGTATTTGTTAGTAAGGTTAAGTGCAAGCTCATACATTTCCTTAGTTGCAGTCCTATCTATCATTTCTGAAAAATTTTTCGGCTGCTTTTCTTCATCAAGCTCTCTTATGTAGCAGAGTACTTCCACCACTTCAAAATGTGTTTTTTGCCAAGAGTCAAATCCGTTAGGGAAAGCAGGTGTTGTCATAATTAAAATTTTCGTTATTGTAAATATATCATTTTATTTTTTTATTCTGAAGTTGATTGATATCGTTAAAATTTTTAACCTGCCTGAAGTATTTATTACTAACTTTTCTAATTTGAAAGCCGTTTTATTTATTTGCTATTTTTTGGACAATGCTATTATTTAAAATTAAAAATAGTTGGTCAGAGATTATTAGCCCAGCTTTAATACTACTAGCATCGTCTGTTGCGTCGCACACTTGAACTGTAGTAATTCTATTTAGCTTTTAATACAAGAAAGTTTTAATGGCTATTAGTATACTCAGGGCTAAAGCCCATATGAAAGCTTTCTTCTAACCCCGGTCTTAAGACCGAGGTTAGTAACTTCATTGACCAAGGACTTTAGTTCTGACAAAAGTAGTATTGTTGGGAAATGACGGCGAGTCCGGCCGCAAGATTCTTTTATTATCAACTACTGCTTGCCGAGACAACTTGTCCCGATTATTTCGGAATCGCCTCAGAAGTTTTAGTTATGAAGACTCGGGCTGGAAAAACCCAATGATGTGTCTGTTTTATTTAATATTTTCTTTCAAAAGAATTGCCATTGAATCGATATACACCACTTGGATTTGCTCCTCCAAACCATAATTCGCCTTGTTTACTTTTATATATAATCCAAATGTGTTTACTCTCAAGTCCATCGGCTGCAGTAAAATTTTTCACAGAATTACCATCATATCTCCATACACCGAACTCTACAGTCCCAAACCAAATGTTCCCTGCAGTATCTTCTCCAATGGAGAAAACTCTTTCTAGAGAATTACCTTTGGTATCCTCCTTTTTCAATTTTTGTTGTGCTGTGAAATTGATAGTTTCTTTTCCATCATATACCAAAACACCTTTTCCATTATTAGCAATCCAAAGATTTCCTTTGCTATCTTCCATTATACTTCTAATATGCAGACTTCCTGTTTTTTCAGTAAATCCTAAATATTCGTTGTCTATTATCTTAAGATCTGAGCCATTATATCCTATTACCGCAACGTAGGTTCCAAACCAAACGGTTCCATTTTTGGGTTTGACAAAAGCTGTTGAAATTGAATAGGTAGAATTATTCCCAGATTTTGGTGTAACAGGGAATGTGCGATAGGAAAGCTTTTGCCCATCATATTGATACACACCTGGATTCCCTTCAAGTTTGTTGTAGCCCTCCGTTTCATCACCTTTAAACCAAAGGTCACTGTCATTTAATTTCCACTCGTTCTTTGAATTGTAATTTCGTTCTTTGTATATAGTTATTTTTTTCCCATCATAAGTACTCAGTCCTCTCCCACATTCAAACCAAATTATGCCATTTTTATCTTCATAAATATTCCTTACCTGATTGTTACTTAATCCGTTTTCTGTTGTGAAATATTGGAGCTCCCCATTATGCAGCAAACACACTCCTTCGTTGTAACTACCAAACCAAATATTCCCTTTACTATCCTCTAAAATTGAACGAACTCCTGATGTGTATTTCAACCTTATGTCATCAATTTTACTTTCAATCGATTGGGTATTATCTTTAGCTTGTATTATCTGATCTTCCTTAATTGTTTGAATTTGATTACTGCAAGAGATTGTTAGAACAATCAAAAATGTGCAGCAAATTATAAATATGTTTTGCCTATCTGACTTTCCTTTCATTATGACGGTATTTGTTTTGCCTTTGCAGGTGTGCTAAAAACTGTAAACGGCCTTTGTTAGTCAAGCTTTAAAGGTGGTCCAACTACTTGCATTTCATTATCTGAAAAAATCTTTGCTATTTCTTCCTGATCCGGTTGATGGTCTAATGCTGCCATCGTAACAAAAAAGTTTTCTAACTTTCCTGCAGGTTGCATGGTTACAATCATTTTCCCTTTCTCAGATACTTGTGTCCATGCATGAGCAACTTTTCGTGGTAAAAAAATACTATCACCAACTGTCAAATCATATTTATCATCACCAACTTGAAATTTGTACTTTCCTTCTATTACATAAAAGATTTCATCTTGAAAATGATGAATGTGTAAAGGAGTTCCTTTGCCTTGAGAGAGAGAAATTTGTTCAAATATCGCCAAGTCACCATCTGTATCTGTTCCTGAAATTTTTACATCAAGAATATTAGCATTTACTCCTTTTAATTGAATATGGCCATGAAGCCTGCCTTCTCCTGCTGGAATTTTAAACCCTTTATCTTTTCTCATAAATAATTTATTAATTTTTGAAAATGCCAAAGTTGGAGTTGCAGATAACATCAGTATTGCAGCAATAAATTTATTTCTTTTCATAGCTAAATTCTTTAAAGACTGCGAATTAAAGTTTCACACAACACATAAATATACACCACTAATATCCTTCACCCCAAATTCTCGATGCGTTTACTTTAGCCTTTTATATGAGGACGACCCGATAGCTATCGGGTCAGGCCGCAAGATTCTTTTATTACTAACTACTGCTGGCCGAGACGTCGCCTGAGAAGGTTTATTGTTTAAGACTCGGGAGGGAATAAAGCATTTACTCTTTAGAGCTTTTATAAAACATTAAACGGCCTTTGTTGTGTGTTGCGTAAAGCCTTGTGTTGATGGCAAAGACACCAACAAATGAATTAAGGGATTTTCCTAACCGTTGTGTTGCTGGTGTTCTTCCCTACCTCGTTGCCCACACTCAACACACAGCAACGGCGTGGTGCTTTTGCGGAAGACCAACAAAGGCTAAAGGTTTATTGATGAAGATTCGAATGAGAAGAAAGAATTATTAGCCCAGCTATAGTTCCCTGAGCATCGTCCCTTGCGTCGCACTCTTGTACTGTAGTAATTCTATTCAGCTATTAATACAAGAAAGTTTCTGATGTAGCAACCCTCCGGGAGTTTTCCTCTTTCAGAAATTTTCTAATAATAAACTCCCGGAGGGTTTACAGTAAACACCTGCAAGAGCAGAAGTAATATACTCAGGGCTAAAGCCCATACGAATCATTTTTCCTAACCCCGGTCTTAAGACCGGGGTTAGGAACTTCATTAACGAAGGACTTTAGTCCTGATGAAAGTCGTATTGTTGGTAGATTACGGCGAGTCCGGCCGCAAGATTCTTTTATTATTAACTACTGCTTGCCGAGACGTCGGCTGGGAAAAGAAATTATAACTTGTTGGCTGCAGTTAGAGGAATTTTGTTTTTAAATCCTCGTACTGTTTATTTCTAAACTCCAAATCCTTTAAAATTTCTGATGAATAACTATTCAAATATGAATTATGCCAATCAGCCATCCATTGATATTTTGACCTTATTCCGGCATCGTCATTTTTTAACCCCGTATAGATTAGTTCCAGAAACGTATCGGTGAATATCCCTTTTTTTGGTTGCATTAGTTTGATATGGTCAATGTATTTAGCAAAGTAGTTAATAAAGTACTCATTATCGAAAGGGTCAATACTAAGAAGTTTTTTGCTGCCACCATACGAAAGTAGATTTGACATTGCTTCTGTTTCTAAATTGAATTCCTCCACGATACTTTTTTCAACTATGATTCTGGGAAATTTAACTTTCTCTTTTTCCAAAAGATAAGCGTTGATTAGTCCTGGCCCGAAGATGATTCCATTGTCATGCAAAATATTTCCTTTTAGGATTATTCCGCGGAGCAAAAGCTTTGATGAAATAAAAGTATGAACTAACTCATTTAGGTCATTTATTAAATCAATAATGGAACGCTTATCAATTTTGACTGAAATAACAAGTAAATCAGAAAAATGTGTGGATTGTCGATCTGGTCTTGCGAGAGGGTGTGTGTTTGCTAAATCCTTAAACTTAAAAAGGATACGATAAAGGTCATTTTGATTGCTGCATTGAGTAGTCTCCTCAATGTATTTTTTAAAGCCTAAGATATCAATATAGGCTATGATTTTTTTTCGTAGTTCATGAAGATGAATTAATTGCATGCAACGCATAAATATACAAAACACCCAGTATAAATAAATACTGATTATTAAAGGAATATTATGACTATGATTAATACAATATTTGATTAGAGAAGACTTTTTGTAAAATGCTGAATAGAGAACAAAATGTACAAGTGTGCGACGCAAGGAACGATGATAGTAGTACTGGTGATGGGTACATAAAACAAGATTCCTTCCCGAATCAAGTTCGGGACCGGCTCTTCGTCGGAATGACAAGAAACAAAAAAAAGCCCCGACGATTGCCGGGGCTCTGCAATGGTTTTCTTCTTTTACTATTACTTTTTCTTTCCGTTCTTTCCAACTCCGGAACTTCATTTTTAAACACTACCGTAATATCCGTCTTCGCAAAAGCTTCGCTGACATGTCAAACACTTTATTTCACCTTCTCCGGTGTTTCGTTTCTGAATACAACAGTATTATCAAATACATCAACTAAAACAGGCTGTGTTTTATCTATATCACCCGCCAATATTCTTTTCGATAACTGGTTGACGATTTCTTTTTGTATCAATCGCTTTAATGGCCTTGCTCCAAGTTGCGGATCGAAACCCTGCTCGGCGAGAAAGTCGACTGCATAATCACTGAACTGTAATTGAATGCCGCTCTGCGCTACCAGATTTTTTAAACTTTGTAACTGTATGCTTACGATGCCTCTTATTTCTTTTTGAGCAACGGTGTAAACATGATGATATCATCTACACGGTTTAGAAACTCGGGGCGGATGGTTTGCCGCAACAATTGCATTACATCAGTTTTGCTTTGGCGGTTACTTCGTCTACATTGTCTTCTTTTACATCTTCAAATGCATCTTGTATTAAATGACTGCCGATATTGCTCGTCATGATGATGATGGTGTTTTTGAAATTGACAACACGGCCTTTGTTGTCGGTGAGTCGTCCATCATCCAGCACCTGCAATAATATATTCCACACATCGGGATGTGCTTTTTCTATTTCATCGAGCAGCACAACACTATATGGTTTTCTCCGAACGGATTCTGTTAACTGTCCGCCTTCATCATACCCAACATAGCCGGGAGGCGCACCAACGAGACGGCTTACGGAATGTTTCTCCTGGTACTCACTCATGTCAATCCTCGTCATCATACTTTCATCATCGAAAAGATATTCTGCCAGAGCTTTTGCCAATTCTGTTTTACCTACACCGGTAGTACCGAGGAAGATAAAGGAACCGATTGGCTTTTTAGGATCTTGCAATCCTGCACGGCTTCTTCTTATTGCATCTGCCACAGCAGTGATGGCTTCATTCTGTCCTACTACCCTTTCATGCAAATGGTCTTCAAGCTTTAATAATTTTTCTTTATCGCTCTGCAACATTTTTGCAACAGGTATGCCGGTTGACTTTGCTACACTTTCTGCAATGTCTTCCGCATCTACTTCTTCTTTTAATAAACGCTTTTCTCCACTCTCTTCTATTTCTTTTGTAAGCTTTGTAATTAATTCTTCTTGTTCTTTTACTTTTCCGTAACGTATCTCTGCAACTTTACCATAATCGCCTTCCCGTTCTGCTTTTTCTGCTTCCTGCTTCAGGTGATCAATATCTGCTTTTGCATTCTGTACTTTTTCTACCAATTCTTTTTCCTGTGTCCACTTTGCTTTGTACGTATCTCTTGCTACGGACAGATTGGCAATTTCTGTATTAAGTTCTTTCAACTTTACTTCATCATTCTCTCTTTTGATAGCTTCCTTTTCAATTTCGAGTTGACGGATCTGTCTTTCCAATGTATCCAGTTCTTCTGGCATTGAATTCATTTCCAGGCGAAGCTTGGCTGCACTTTCATCAATCAGATCAATCGCCTTGTCGGGTAAAAAACGATCGGTAATGTAACGACTGCTTAATTCAACCGCTGCAATGATGGCTTCATCTTTAATGCGTACATGGTGGTGTGTTTCATATCTCTCCTTCAATCCACGAAGAATGGAAATAGCATCTTCCACACTTGGTTCATCAATCATCACTTTTTGAAAACGTCTTTCTAAAGCTTTATCTTTTTCAAAGAATTTCTGGTACTCGTTTAAGGTTGTTGCACCAACGGCTCTCAGATCTCCTTTTGCCAATGCCGGCTTTAAAATATTGGCAGCATCCATTGCACCTTCGCCGCCACCTGCACCTACAAGTGTATGTATCTCATCAATGAACAAAATAATTTCTCCATCGCTGCCAGCTACTTCTTTTACTACACCTTTTAATCTTTCTTCAAACTCGCCTTTATATTTTGCACCAGCGATCAACAATCCCATATCTAACGCATAGATAATTTTGCTTTTTAAATTCTCCGGCACATCACCATTTACTATACGATGTGCAATGCCTTCGGCAATGGCAGTTTTACCAACACCGGGTTCGCCAACCAGTATCGGGTTGTTTTTTGTTCTGCGGGAAAGTATATGTAAGGTTCTTCTTATTTCTTCATCACGGCCAATAACAGGATCGAGTTTTCCTGTCTCGCCAGTTCATTTAAATTCTTTGCATACTTGTTCAATGCATTGTATTCCTGCGATTGTGTTTGTGATGTTACTGTATCGCCTTTTCTTAATTCGTTGATGGCTGCTACTAATCCTTTTTCGGTAAGGCCTGCATCTTTCAACAACTTGGCGGTGGAATCATTTCCTTGTACAATTGCTATCAACAAATGCTCTGGTGTAACAAACTCATCTTTGAATTGCTTGAGTGCAGCACCTGCTCTTAACACCACACTGTTTGCCTCACGGCTTATCTGCTGTGCTGGTTCGCCGGATGCTTTTGGTAACTTGTTAATGAGTTCATCCAGTTTGGTATCAACCAGATTAACGGTAACATTGTTTTTCTTTAATAAATAATCAACAGGAGAATCCTGCTGCTCGAGCAAGGCTTTTAATATATGCTCAGTCTCGATATTCGGACTTTGCGAATTAAATGCTAATTGTTGTGCCTGCTGAAATGCTTCGGCGGCTTTTATGGTGAAGTTTCCTAAATTCATATATAGTAATTTTAAACTCTAGTCTCAAATAATACTCCAACCACACAAATACAGTAAGAATGTCATATAAAGTTAAATCAATCTGCATGAAAGTCATACCGGTTACTCTTTTTCTGCTATTGTTGCAGCCTGCATACTCTCAATACAACTGGACCGATGTAAATGCCGAAATTGAAGCTAAACAAAAAATATTGGGTGAAAATCTTGTGGCGATGATTTGGACTAAGGATTCGCTTATTTATAAAAAGGAAATGGGCGGTTTTAATAGCAAAACACAGGCACCAATAGCCAGTTGTAGCAAATGGTTAACGGCTGCATTGGTAATGCAGTTTGTAGATGAAGGAAAACTTTCGTTGGATGATAAAGTAGTGAAATATATTCCGGAGTTTGATAAATATTTTAAAGGCTATATCACAATCCGCCAATGCCTGAGCCATATGACGGGCATTAAAGACGAAGAAGGTATGCTGAAAAAATTGTTGAAAAGAAGAAAACTGGAATCACTGGAGGAAGAAGTAAATGGATTTGCTTCGCAAAGCATACGAGCAAATGCCGGTACAGATTTTTGGTACGGCAATATAGGACTGAATATTGCAGGCCGTGTGCTGGAAGTTATCAGCCGGAAAAAATTTGAGATACTGATTCGCACCAAACTCTTTTCGCCGCTAGGAATGACAAAGACAACTTTTGCAGAAGTGAATGGCGGACCTGTGAATCCATCCGGCGGTGCAAAATCAACTGCTGATGACTATATGAAGTTCTTAGTGATGTTGCTAAACAAAGGAAAATACAATGGTGTGCAGATACTTAGCGAAAGTGCAGTGAATGAAATGATGAAAGTGCAAAACACCAAAGAGCAGATAAAGTATGCTCCGAAATCTGCCGAAGGTTATCGTTATGCTTCTGGTAGTTGGGTGATAGAAGAAAGCCCCCTTCCAACTTCCCCCGAAGGGGGAAGAGTAGCTTCTACACTTGCCAGTCCGGGATTATTCGGCACCTGGCCGATGGTAGATTTTTGCAGAGGTTATGCGTATATCGTTTTTGTAAAGAATTTTTTGGGAGAAGAGAGGGCTGGAGTACATATTGAATTAAAGAAACTGGTGGATGAGCAAATAACGAATGAGTGTAAATGATTAACTAAAATCCTTTCTTCGCCTCTTCATTTTTTACTAATACTAATTTGTTTCGATCTGCTTTGTAAATAGCATCATAAAACGTTACCAGTTCTGCGTAGTCTTTAGCAGGATATCTGCCGCTGTAGTGTTCTATTCTACGAAAATAAAATAGCTTGTCATCTTTAAGTTTTACAGAGGCAGCATATTTTCCAAATTTACTTTCCACCACCACATCCTTAGGCATGGACTCTGTTTTGTAACCTTTCGGTAATTCAATTTCTACAGTGTCAATATCAATATATTCAAACCCAAGTTGCAAATCGTATTTTCTTTCAGCATCTGGTGGAAGTTTGCGGTAGTTCCTCGTCATAACATTTGGCACAATGAATAATCTTTTCCCTGTAATCGTAGCATAGTTACTTACCGCAATGTCAAGTGTCTCCTTGATAGTAGGCAAAATTCCCCTTTCTTCTTTGTAATTAAAGCTATTAATATCATAGGTAGCAAAATCAAGCTGTTCGTGTAAAACTTCCTTTACTTTTTCTTTTGAAAGATTATTAATCAGTCCGTGTATATTATCCTGTTGTAATCCTCCATACTGTGTGGTTGATTTGATCTGTAAGGCTCCTTCTTCATCCAGTATTGCATAAATATTTCTGGATTGTAGATTTTCCTTCAAACTATATTTTGGAGTATGCACCAGATGTCCGCCAGACTCATCAATTAATAAAGCATAGCGGTCGTTCGTAAATCCGCTAAGGTAGCCAGCAGGTAATGTTTGATCTGTACACTCAAGCCATATCGTATCTTTTGCCATTGGCACACATAAAATAATATGATCAAACTGATCTGTAGAAAATTCCGGCATAAAAAAATATTCCCCTTGCCCGGCTTTTATTTGTGTATAGCAACTTCTAATGCCAGCCTCTTTCAACAAAGAATACATGTAATTACTTAACGCCTTACAATCACCATAGGCATTCTTGGCAACATAAGACGCTTCAAATGGTTGTAATCCGCCAATGCCTAACTGTATGCTTATATACCGGGTATTTTGTTGCATGTATTCATATAGTATCCTCACCTTTTCATTTGCATCTGTAATAGCATCCGTTAATTGATGAACTTTCTGTTTTATATTATCCGGCAATTTATCTCTGCCTTGATTTAGCTGGACCTGAAATTGCCCCAACTCGTTCCATGACGACATAGAGCCTTTGTAACCTTCAAACTCAAACTTATCTGGTTTAAAAAAAACACAGGTTGTAATTTCTTGCCATTCAGGAACAGCATATTCTTTTAAGATTGCGGGTAAATTTGCTGACTGCCATTTATAAGTCTTCTCTTCTTTTGCTTCGCTAACAATGGGCTCTCCATTATAATTAAACATTTTATATTGAAATGTGAACCAAGAAGGGCAAACAACAGACATTGAACTTTTTTCAACAGCATATTGTTCTGCAGGCTGTGGAAACCAAGGGTAAAACATATAGGTGTTGTTAAACTCAATGACAGTTTCATATTCAACTGTATAAGGATATACTTTATAATAAAACCCATGAATTTTTATCCGGCTGTCTTCCATAAGGCTAATACCACTGATATTACTCCTGTCCTCAACATCTTTATTTTTTAAAGATTTCAATTCTTTACCATTTCCATCATACAATCTTCCTTCAATTGACTTTATGGTTCTGAGTTTGTCATAATGTTCAAACAAATTCGCAAAATCATTACCAGCTTCGTCCAGCACTGTAATTGCATATTTTTTATACAGCCGTGTTTTGTTATAAGAGCTGACTTCATATCTAATTTCTTCCATACGCTTTACAACATGTGCATTTTTTAACAATGCAGGTGAAATTTTTGATGCCGCATATTCACCGTCACCGGCTTTTGCTGGAAAACAGGCTGCAAGAACGAGAAGAGTACCAATCAGTTTTTTCATCATGGGTTTGATTTCTTTTTAAACACAATCTGTTCATTATGCTTCTTTACCACTAGGTTGAAAAACTCACGGAGATTTTCATATTCTTCAGGCAGGAATATTGTTCGCTTTACCAGCAACCGAGATCGAAACATAATATTAGACTCATAGCTTGAAATTCTATATTCAAAAACAGCATCGCCTTCTTCATTAAATTTTACCACTGATTGTTTTGGCAACTCATCCAAAACATATCCCTTTGGTATTTCCATTTGCATGTTATAGGTTTCATCAATTGCGTATGGCATTTCTACAGGATAAAATCGCTGAGCTGATTTAAAAGGATTTTCTTTAATACCATCCATTAACATAGGATTCATATAAATTATATCCTCATCGCCAGACTTAACATCAAACTCAACATACACTCCAATCGGCTCTTCAATGTTTGCAACAGAATCCACTCTGCTGGTTGTAATATCAAAATTGGTATTAAATCCTTTTTTAAAATCTTTCAAAAACTCATCTTTTCCTTTTTCCTTTATCTTATTTCGCATACCAACCGACTCGTAGTATCCGGAAACCTTTGTCATACTGCCTATTGACTTTCCTTCCTCGTTATTAATGATGAAAACTGTAGTATTTTTTATTTCTTTAATTGATTCTGAATATAGTGTAATAGGTGTGGCATCCTTATTAATTACTCTTGCATTCCCATTAAAACATTCATAATTTAGTTTACCAAAACCCATATCAGACTCACTGGCATCTAAGTAAACTTGTTTTCCATCAATCATCGTAAGGCAGATAACATAATTAAACCGTCCCAACAAAGGATAAACAGCATGTATAAACCCATTCGAACGGGTGCTAAGCATAACAGGATCTGCCTGAATATCCGCACGGCGTAGCAATGCAATAAGGAGTAAATTAATTTCGGCTTCATTTCCCTTTCTGCTTTTTAAAACATTTTTGAGCGATTGTTCCAAATACCGACGGCTGTGATTTGTGCATGTGAAATTATCCCGTACCCAAGCATAAATATTTTTTACTTTTTCCATTGGTGAAGTAGCACCTTTTAGAGCTATCGCTACTTCGTCTTTTAACCAGCTGTTATCCTTTTTTAATTGTGCACCAAAATCTTCATCTTCCAATAAATCCTTGGCAACAACCGGCCATGAGTTCATTACATTCTGATAGGTAAAAGGTTCACCAATTGATTGTAATTGAAATTCAATCCGTGCAATGTGATTCCGGATGGTAGAAGTATAGCTTTCAGTTTTAAGTGGCGGAACATCTTTCATTACCCACCTGTAATCAGTAACATTTGCATCAAATGAAGCCTTGTCTGAAGCACCTGTACCTCTGGTTTCAGCTAAATGAAAAGCTGTTCTGGTATTTTTTTGATCTTTTATATAAAACGATTGATACCCTTGTGCCAGCGTTACATATGTATAAAAAGCAGGCATTGCAACTCTGTACTCACTCCACAACCTCGGAAATTGACCTTGAAAATCCCAAGGTTGCAAATTAAATATGTAATCTGAGTGAACTTTATATTCAAACTCAATTATAGACCCAGCTTTGATGTTAGGAAAAGTAAACTTTTTTATTACGAGATTCTTATTGATCTTGTCTTTAAAGACAGCTGTTTTTACTTCTAGTTTCGTTTCTACAACTTTTCCATTTTCCAGATTATAAGTTACAGCTTTCAGGTTCTGCAATTCTTCTTCCATATCACCGTTTGTATACAATGGTATTTCTACATTGGCTATATCATACCCATTTTTGTTAAGTATATGAGCTCTTCTATAGTTTTTAAATACTAATGAAAAGGAAGATTTGTTATTACCTTCAAAAACTGTAGAACCAATATCGGCCAGAACAACAGCAGATGCACTACTATCAATCTCGTAAGTAGTAGTACTAAAATCAGCGGCTGTAATACTTCCAAATTTGAACTTTGGTTCTTTTTGTGCACTACTATTAGTTACAAAAAAAATGGAGCAGAGAAGAATTAATAGTTTACTTCGCTTCATAATAATAAGTTGAGGTAAATTAATAAGCTTTGGTTCTTCAATTTTACAAAAAATAATCAACACTTTGACAGTATAATCACTCAATTTTTAATACTATTACCGCTTGAATAACACTGATAAACATACAATTCATATTAAAACCCTCGCTACCGAGCTTGGATTTGAGTTTTGTGGCATTGCTAAAGCCCAAAAATTAGATGATGATGCCAGGCGATTAGAAAGTTGGCTACAAAAAGATATGCATGGTACAATGGGTTATATGGAAAAACACTTTGATTTACGAACTGACCCTTCGAAATTAGTTCCCGGTGCAAAGTCAGTGATAACACTGATGAAAAATTATTATCCTGCAGAACAACAGGAAACTAATGCACCAAAAATTTCGAAGTATGCTTATGGAAAAGATTACCATGAGATAATAAGAGCTAAACTAAATGAGTTTCTTGACAACATTAAAAGTAAGATTGGCGATATACATGGAAGAGGCTTTGTAGATTCTGCACCCGTACTTGAAAGAGCATGGGCACAGCGTAGTGGACTTGGATGGATTGGTAAAAATGGAAATCTAATTACAAAAGAAAATGGTTCTTTTTATTTTATAGCTACATTAATAACTGACCTAGAGTTACAATATGATGATGCATTTGCGAAAGACTATTGTGGCACTTGCACAAGGTGCATTGATGAATGTCCGACAGATGCTATTCTTCCAGACAAAGTAATTGACGGAAGTAAGTGTATTTCTTATTTTACAATTGAGTTAAAAGACATGTTGATACCTGACACAATGAAAGGAAAGTTTGACAACTGGATATTTGGTTGTGATGTATGCCAAGATGTATGCCCATGGAATAGGTTCAGCAAACCCACAAATGAAATGGCATTTACTCCTATTCCTGAAATACTGAATTTATCTACCAAAGAATGGACTGAACTAACAGAAGAAAGTTTTAAAAAAATATTTTCAGCATCGCCTTTGAAGCGATCAAAGTATAGCGGTATTCAACGCAACTTGAAATTTATTACTGAATAAAATAATTGACTAATCAGGAAAACTTATTTTACCCATCGACACAGATGGAATGGCTGTGCCAGGTTTTCCTAAACCAGTTCTGCCGCCACATAAACATTCATTGGCCAATACTGCAAATAACACTGCTTCTTTTGCATCTGGGTTTATCTGTAGTGCATCAGTAGTTTGAATTTCGATGCCGGGCAATTCATTCTTAATATGCTGCATCAATAAAGGATTGTGCATGCCGCCACCGCTTGCATATAAAACAAACTTACTATCTCCTTCAAAAACTTTTTTTATTGCTTCTACAATTGTAAGAGCAGAAAACCGATTTAGTGTTGCCATTGTATCTTCAACAGATACGTCAATTATGTTACACTTCTCAAGAACTGCATCGAGATATGCAAGACTAAATAATTCCGGACCTGTGGTTTTAGGAAATGGTTGTTCAAAAAAAGGATGGTCCATTAAACCTGCCAATAATTTTTCATTAATAATTCCCGATTTAGCTATCTCGGCGCTTTCATCAAAATATTTTCCGGAAAAATGTTTTTGGACCAATGCATCCATAATAGTATTACCCGGTCCAGTATCTGTACTAAATACTTTTGAAACATCCAGATCACCACTCAAAAATGTAAAGTTGGCAATGCCTCCCATATTCAACAAAATTCTGTTCTCATCCTTTTTACTAAAAATCAAATAGTCTCCATATACAGCTAACGGAGCACCTTCGCCGCCTGCGGCAATATGCTTTTGTCTGAAATCACTTATCGTTATAATTCCTGTTGCTACTGCCAAATGATCACCATCGCCAATTTGCAAAGTAGCGTTACCAAACTTTTTTTGTTTGTGCAAAGATGCTGGTGCATGATAAATTGTTTGACCATGACTTGCAATTACATCGATATCTTCATTTTTAATTCCCCACAGTTTCAAACATTCATTAATCATTTTTGCCTGTTGTAATGCAACCCAGGGATTAAGCAAACATAATTTTTCCAGATCTACTTCTTTGATTGAAAAAACAGATTTAATTTCTTTTTTAAAATCATTATCATAAGGAACAGTCATAAAATGTTCTACTGTAATTACAGTATCCATTCCATTTCCTTGAATGCCACAAACAGCCACATCTAATCCATCAACCGATGTGCCACTCATTAAACCAATAATGCGGCGATAATCTTTTGCTGCGATGGAATGAAGTTTTTCGATATGTGTGTGCATAAGATAAAAGTATAAAACAAAAGGCTACTTTGAAAGTAGCCTTTTGAAAAAGTTTTAGGAATAAAATTAAAACGCAGGATCAGCAGGAGTGTTAGGATTATTATCTCTTTCCCTGAATGGATAAGGTAGTAAGTTTCTTGTCCTTTCTGAACCCACCAACGTTGTAGAACTTGGTCTGCCAAATCTCCGCATATCTTCCAGTTTTAAACCTGACATATACATTTCAATACTCCTGTGTCTATAAATCTGATCTAATAACTGTGCCTGTGTAAATGGCCCAACCATCATTGGCAAGTCTGCCCCTATTCCCAATGGGTCGTTAATTGCTTTTTTCGTTACTATTTTATTTAATTCAATTAATGCGTTTACTAAATCAGGAACAGTCTGACGGGCATATGCTTCTGCTTTTATCAACGTCATTTCACCGGGATAATAAATAGGGTATACTGAAGTAGTATTTGCAGCAAATCCTTTCATTAAAAAGCGAGAAGCTGATGAACCACTTAACACCATGTAAAAAGGAACTCTCTTATCAGCAAGATCTGGTTGTAAACTTCCCAATAATCCCATGGTAGAATCGATAGGTTGATAAACATTAAAATTAGACCCTGCTACATCATAAATAGGATTAGGCGCAGCTGCTTCGAAATTTAAAGTTGACTTTTTGGTAAGATCAACAAGATTTGCGGCTGTTAAAGCTTCTGGATATTTACCAGAATACAATAAGTATCTTGCTTTCAATGCCTGAAGAGTATTGGGTATATCTATACCTGCCGGTATAGTTGAAGCAAATGATGCGCTGATAGCATTAGTACTTATTGCTGCTTGTGCTGTATTAATTACATCAATCGCTTTAGTAAAACCGTCATTTCTATTAATAAAAGTTACATTGGTTCCAATATCAGCAGGAATTTTTTCCCAAAACATTGACATGTTTCCAAGAGATAATGCTTTAAAAATAGAAGCATATCCAATAAGTCCGCTCGCAGTTCCTTTATCAGCTAAATTTCCTGCATTATTAATTACTTGGTCTGCATCATAAATGATCTTATTACTGCTTGTCCATAAACCAGATAACATGGTATTGGTTCCATCGACAACAGTTCCACCTTGTGTCAATTGATACTCTGGTAAATTACCTTGATTTAATAATAATAGCTCCCGGGTAATAAAACCATTCATACTTACGACATTGTATAGTGAACTGGCTCTTCCAAGTGAATATACTCTTTGCAAACCAACACTTACACCTGTTAATCCGTTTGCAGTTGATAATACTTTATCACTGGTAGCCCTATTAGGATCACTATATTCCTTTTTACAGGATGTAAGAAGTAGTGTTGCAAAAGCCATAACTACCCATTTGTTATATTTTATATTTTGTAACATAGCATTTAGATTTTTTAGTTAAAATTTAGCTTGAACTCCGATACTGAATGTTCTTGGAATAGGAACTGCTCCAAAATCTATTCCTCTCAAAACTGTACTTTGTCCACCAGCATTTACTTCTGGATCATATCCTTTATAGTTATCAAATGAGATCAGGTTTCTGCCACTTAATGAAACAGAAAGGTTACTGAAAACATTTTTCACCTTTCCAAAATCATAACTAAAAGAAAGCTCTCTGAGTTTTACAAAAGAACCATCATCAATACGCCATTCCTCAATACCATAAATACCAAGTACATAACCTCTTGGTAATTCTCCTCTTTGTTCCATCTCTGCTACTTTACCATTCCCTACACCCTGTCTTGTTCTAAAGTCAGCATTGAAAACATCTACACCCTGTACTGCATCAAACTGAAAACGCATACTCAGTTTTTTATACTTCAGTTCATTAACCAAACTGGCTGTATAATCAGGATTAGGGTCTCCAATCACTTTACGTAAGACTGTACCAGAAGGTTGACCACTTCCATCTCTTTGTGTGCTATATGATAATGGACTACTTTGTATTCCTCTTTCTGTAACTGGAATACCACTTGTATTTTTTACTTGATTTCCGCTGGCATCAGTCGCAAAGAAAGTACCGTAGAATACACCAATTGGCTGCCCTTCAAGAATTGCAACCGGCGCACCACCATTTGTGCTTAACAATGTAAGTGCCTGACCAATTTTAGTTGCTTTGTTTCTGTTATGATTGAATATACCTGTTACATCCCAACTGAAGTCTTTCTTACTAACTACTCCAAGGTTCAATACAATTTCAAATCCTTTATTCTCTAAGGCTCCAAAATTATCAAGCAAGCTGGAGAAACCAGTTGTTGGCGCAATAACACGACTAATTAAAAGATCATTTACTTTTTTAATATAATAGTTAAATGACAAGCCTATACGATTGTTTAAAAATCCAAGATCAGTGCCAAACTCTAATTCTTCCTGACGCTCTGGCTTCACTTTAGTATTTGCCAATGTAGAACTTGATAAGAAAGTAGTTCTTCCTAAAAAGCCTATACTTGAATAAGAATTAAAGCGATCATATGGTCCAATGCCAGTAAGGTTTCCAGATTGACCATAAGCCATTCTAACTTTAAAAAGATTCCACCATTTTGATACACCCAAATTATTCCAATAATCGGCTCCTGATAACACATAACTACCGCTCCCTTTTACATATACCTGTTTTCTTTCATCCAAACCAAAAACTGATGAACCGTCTACTCTTACAGCTCCGGTTACAAACAAATGGTTTTTGAATTTAAAGTTTTGTTGCAAATAAGCTCCTGAAACAGATAACTCACCACGACTGTCCGCACCTGGCAACACCGTACTGGCTCCTGTCGCAGTTTCTACAAATGGAGCTAATCCTCTTCCTTGCAATAAACTATAAGTAGACTTTTCATACTGCAAAGAATACCCAATTTGAGTAGTTGAACTCAAGTTATCATTGATCTTAGCATTATAAGTACCATTGATCTCATTATTGATTTGAAAATAATTACTGGTAGCAGTACTTGCATATCCGTTTTGCGCAGGGTCTAATGTTGTACCCCCACCATAGAACCCTGTATTAACTGCGTAAGCAAAAGGTGGAATAAAAGTTTTACCATCCTGAGAATAATTATCTATACCCAGTGTATAATCAATAGAGAAATTGCGGAATGGTTTCCATTTTAAACTGGTATTAGCCAGTATCCGACTTGTTTCCTGACGCTGCTTGATATCTTCTATAACTGAAACAGGATTGGTTCTTTGTCTTTCTCCAATCGCTTGGATATTTCCATTCGCATCTCTTGTCCATAAATCATGAAAATTACCAATGATATTAATAGAGTTGATAGGAGAAAAGAAGGAGTTCCCATCTGGCTTTTCGTTAGAAGCACTATTGATATAATTTAAACCCAACGAGAAACTAAGTTTATCATTTATAATCTGATCTAAATTACTTCTGAAACTAAATCTTCTGAAATCAGTATTTTTTATTATACCCTCATTAAAAAAATATGACCCTGAGACATAATATTTAGTTTTGTCTTTACCTCCACTTACTGATACGTTATTATCAGTTCCTAAACCAGTATGAAAAATATAATCATTATAATCATAACGAGTAACTGGTGTTGTATTTGTCCATGCCAGTGTAAGAATATCTTGTGTTTGAGCAAGTGGTCCGTCTGTAGGTCCTCCAAATTTTATCGGAGATTGATTCACTTCTACGCTTTTGCGTAATTTACTAGACATAAAGTTGGTAGTAAAGCTTACAACCGGTGCACCACTACTTCCTCTTTTTGTAAATATCTGTACAACACCTGCATTGGCTCTTGATCCATAAATAGCAGCAGCAGCAGCACCATTCAATACTTCCACTCTTTCAATATCAGCAGGATTTATATCAGCCAGACGATTTTGCCCGATTGTCCCAACAAAATTCTGCCCGTCGTAGTTTCCTGATGTATTCGTTACTCTAGTAGTTGAGTTATTAACTATAATACCATCTACAATATATAATGGCTCCGAAGAACTATTAATAGAGCTGATACCTCTTAAACGGACTGATATTCCTCCAGCAGGATCTCCAGAATTCTGAATAATCTGTGCCCCTGCAGTTTTTCCTTGTAGAGCAGCTAATACATTTCCTGTAGCTCCTTTGGCCAGATCTTCAGCTTTTACAGTACTAACATAGCTACCTAATTGTCTCTTAGTAGTACCTTGAGATGTTCCTGTTACAACTACTTCATCCATATTCAAGGCATCTTCAGTTAACTGACTATTAATTGTAAAAGTTGTTTGGCTCCCAACCGTGAAACTTTGTGTCATTGTCTTAAAACCAACGCCTGAAAACTCAAGCTCATACTTGCCCGGTTTTAGATTAGAGTTGATTTCATAATCTCCAGTAGCATTCGTTACACCACCAGTTGTAGTACTACGAATCTGT
The DNA here is from genome assembly GCA_016706055.1 of Chitinophagaceae bacterium. Lineage (GTDB taxonomy): Bacteria > Bacteroidota > Bacteroidia > Chitinophagales > Chitinophagaceae > JJ008. The sequence continues at coordinate 339,459 of JADJKL010000001.1, forward strand.
ACTGATACCGATGGAATTCCCGTCCCATTAGCACCAGTTACTTTGCCACTTATTTTTACTTGTGCAGAAGCGGCTAATACAGAAACCTGTATTAAAAGAATTAAAGAAATGTGTTTACACCTCTTTAATAATAACCATTTAAGTTGATTCATTGTTAGCAGTTTTTTGAAGGAATAATGCAGAGATTTGTTTAGAAATAAATACAAAGTTATATATGTTAGACCACGAAATCATAGAATTGCTGCACATACTTGCAAATATGTGCAATCATTGAATTTATGCCCGCATAAAACAGCAAGAAGAATTGTGATAAGGTAAAAACTAAAAAGTAAGTGGAATTGAAACTCTCGTTGTATCCCACTCAATAACAAGTTTACTATTTTCCGCATCAAAGCGGATAGTGAGCTGCTCGATTACATTATCCAATTTTTCTACCGGCACAGTTACCTTGGCAATGTCTTTCTCTTTATTTTTTTCGTACGAAAATGAACCCCATTGCCCTAATTGAGAGTTAAGGATTAACGTCCATTCTGTTTCATTGGTTAATGCAAACAGCGTATAAGTGCCGGCGGGAATACTTTCTCCACCAAATTTTGTATCTGTTTTAAACGAAATAGTTGTGGCTTCATCGGCACCAACCCGCCATACCTCTCCAAATTTTACCAAGGCTCCAAAAATTTCACGGTCACTTTTGTGAGGTCTGCCATAAATTACTTCTCCATTGGCATATGTTAATGTATCATGCGGACTTTTTCGCTGACGTCCTTGGCCAAAACTATCTGTGACAATAAAAAATGCAAGGAGAAATAGTATATTTTTCATAACTACTGTTTTTGGTATCTAAAGTTACCAAGATGGTTTGACAAGTAGCTGCCTTTTAAACTATTTCTCTATTAACTTTTTCAGGTGGCTAAGGCCAATTTCCATCATTGGGCCGTATCTTTTTTCCAAAAGCAGGCTCGAAAATTTTTCCCAAGGATACCAATGCAGATGAAAATCCATATACCATTGAACAGTTATTGTATTAGGAACAGATGAGGAGAAAAAAATCCATCCGCTTTCGCCGTCCTTGAGACCAGAGGTTTTAGTTACTGCCAGAACAGTGCTATCTGTAATTTCATTAATAATCAGTTGTTGTTTATTAATTGTGCTGATTCCTTTCACTTTTCCATTTTCAATTATCAGTTCAGCAGAATCTACTCCGGGAAACCAATGCTTCCAGTTTTCTACATTGCTTATTTGCAAGAGCACCGTATCTTTTGATGCATTAATATCAATAGCTTTTGATATTCTTATGTTGGAAGGAAAAAAAAGAGAAAAGCCTGTTATAAGTAACGCAAAAAATATAATACTGATTATTCCAAGTTTGATTATTCGCACAATAAATTTTTTATTCCTGAATAAAAATTATTCCCATTTCAAAACCTTGACCGCAATAACATAAGTTATTACCATCCATATTCCCAGAATGCCAATTTCTCTCCAGCAATCAAAAAGGCTTAAGCCTTCAAATGCTAACTTTCGCATTGCATCATTGTATTGCGTAAGTGGTAACACTCGGCAAATTTCTTGCAGCCAGCTCGGAAACACTTCAATAGGAAAGAAAGTTCCTGAAAGCATCATCTGTGGAAACCCATATAGATTAATTAACAAAGGAATACTGGTATCTGATTTGGAAATGCTACTGAAAATTAGACCTACTCCCATCAGCTGAAAAAGCATGACTATCGTAACAAGTATCATTTCACCAGCCGTGGCAAATCCGTTAACCAATGTAAAGTTCAAGACGTAATGTCCAAAAACGATCAAAACAATTACGTTCATCAATTGGAAGAACAAACGGCTCATGCCAATACCCAATAAGATATTAATACGGTTAACAGGCGAAGCATAAAACCTTTTTAACACCAATTGCTCCCGCAAACCGAAAAATGTAAATGCTATTCCAAATAAGGTAGAAAACAAAATAGAAAATCCTAACTGACCGGGTAATATAAAATCAATCTGTCGATATTTTCTCACTTCCTTTACTTCCGGTTTTTCTATTCGGATAGAAGATTGCAATGCGCCGGGCTTATCCGTTTCAATTTTTAACCGCAGGTAATCCAGCATCGGCATAAAAGAACCAAGAGTGTTTGCACTTGCGGTGGTTGATTTTGCCTGTATACTTGTTATAGGTTTCCCTAAACTATCCATTACTGTTTCAATAACCAGCACAGCAGTTATTTTTCCTTTCTGCAAATCTTTATTCAATAAAACCGTATCTGCATATTTTACAATTCTAATAGATGGAGAATTTTTCAAGCCTTGATAAAAAGCTCCTGTGGTGTCACTATTTTCTGCCAGTGCTACCCGATAAATAGTTCCGCCACCATTGCCAAAAGCACCGAAAATCAGAATAAATATTATTGGGAAAAGAACACTGAAAATTATAGCACTCGGATTTGCAAAGATGGCTTTGAAACTTGCTCTTGTTATAGCCCATAAGGCCTTGGTCTGGCTGTAAGGTTGTTGTTCTGGCTTCATGATAGTGAGCAAATGTATTTAATTACAGTTATCATTAGTTAAAATAATGATATTTGAAAATTATATGAACAAAGCATTTCTACTTACGGGAGGAAATATGGGCGAAAGGGAGGAAAACCTGTTAGCCGCTATTGAGCATATTAATCAGCATTGCGGATTAATAACTAATAGCTCATCGTTGTATGAAACTGCCGCATGGGGCAATACCGAGCAACCCGCTTTTTTGAACCAGGCTCTGGAAATAGAGACAGAACTAACCGCCCGGCAATTGATGCGCCGCATTTTAAAAGTGGAAAAACTGATGGGTAGGGTAAGAAAAGAAAAATATGGACCTCGCCTTATAGATATTGATATTCTTCTTTACGCCGACGAAATTCATAATTATAAATTGCTGAAACTTCCACATCCTGAAATGCAGAACCGAAAATTCGCTTTACTTCCGCTGGCAGAAATTGCTCCGCATATTATTCAACCGGTTTTGCAAAAAACGATTACTGAATTATTAGCGGTATGCAAAGACGAGTTGGAAGTAAAAAAGTATTCCTGATTTTTTCCACAATTAGTTGTATTTATTTTTCAACCTTTTCAATTACCTTATTTTGCACAACTCAATATTGACTATTGACTATTGACTATTGACTATTGACTATTGACTATTGACTATTGACTATTGACTATTGACTATTGACTATTGACTATTGACTATTGACTATTGACTATTGACTATAATGCATTATCAATTCATAACCATAGAAGGAAATATTGGCGCAGGAAAAACAACTTTGGCTCAACTGCTTTCAAAGCATTACAACGCCAGGTTGATATTGGAAGAATTTGCCGACAATCCTTTCCTAACCAAGTTTTATGAAAATCAGGAGCAATATGCATTTCCAGTAGAATTATTTTTCATGGCCGAACGTTTCAAACAGCAAAAAGAATTTTTGCAACAAAAAGACCTGTTTCAATCGCTGACCATTTCCGACTATCTTTTTACTAAATGCCTTCTTTTTGCCAAAGTCACATTGCCTGAAGATGAGTTCCGCTTGTACCAGCGGTTATTCGACATCATCAACCAGCAATTGACAAAACCAGATATTCTTATTTACTTGCATGCACCAGTAACAAAGTTGCAGGCCAATATTAAAAAAAGGAACCGCTCCTACGAACAAAATATTCCGGATGAATATTTATTTAATATTCAGGAAACCTATACACAGTACATTAAGCAACATAATATTAAAACCTTGTTTGTGGATGCCAGCAATGCCGATTTCCTAGGAAACGAAAAACACCTACAGGTTATATTAGATGCATTGGAAAAAGAATATGAAGACGGGCAGCACTACCTGACCTTGCCGTAAATCCGTCGGGCTTCTCCCAAAACAATTCCGTTATTCGCATAATTCCGTGTTAGCTGTGTGCTTACCTTTGCGCACAATTATGGACAGCAACTCACCTGTCAGTCAAATAACCGACGATCCTTTTGCGGCAATTCGAATTCCAGAATTTAGAAATCTGATGCTCGGCAGGTTTACTTTCATTACTGCTTTACGAATGATGAGCACACTAGTTGCCTGGTGGGTGTATGAATTAACCGGCGATCCATTTGCAATTGGTTTAGTGGGTTTATCAGAAGTTATTCCTGCATTATCCATGGCATTATATGCAGGACATGTAATAGATAAAACCGAAAAAAAGAAAATGGTGTTGACAGGTGTTTCCTGCTACTTTACCATAGCAGCAATTCTGTTGTTTTTTTCATCTTCTTTTATCAGTAATAACTTTAGTAATCATACCATTACAATCGGCATATATGTTGTCATTTTCTTCACGGGTATAATAAGGGCTTTTACCGGACCAGTATTTTCATCGTTAGTCGCTTATACTGTGCCGAGACAATATCTTCAAAATGCTACTACCTGGACACAAGGCACATGGCTTTCTGCATCTGTAACCGGGCATGCCACAGGTGGTTTACTAATCTGGCTGTTAGGCATTAGCGGAACGTTGATTATTGTTTGTTCGCTGTTGATTTTAGCTATACTTCTTCTTACACGGATAAAAAGAAAATATCCAGATGCAGCAACTAAAGAAAAGAAAACCTGGGAAAGCATGAAGGAAGGTCTTCGTTTTGTTTTTAAAACAAAAGAAATTCTCGCCGCTTTTTCGCTGGATATGTTTGCCGTATTCTTTGGTGGCGCCGTGGCGATGGTACCAGTTTTTGCAAAAGATATTTTAAAAATAGGCCCACAAGGTTTTGGATGGCTGAATGCAGCAATTGACATCGGCGCCATTCTTATCATTATTATACTTACCATTTTTCCAATGAAGAAAGCCCAAGGGAAAAAGCTGATGATTGCTGTCGCCGGATTTGGCATTTGCATCATCTTGTTTGCACTCTCAGGCTGGTTTGTACTCTCATTTGCAGCATTGATGGTTGCTGGTATGCTGGATGGTGTAAGCGTTGTAGTAAGAGGAACTGTAATGCAGTTAAAAACTCCTGATCATATGCGGGGCAGAGTAAGTAGTGTTGGCTCAATGTTTATCAACTCAAGTAATGAACTCGGTCAGTTTGAAAGCGGCGTTGCCGCCAAGCTAATGGGAGTTATTCCATCCGTAATTTTTGGCGGGAGTATGACGTTGATTGTTGTTATCATTTCCTGGTTTAAGGCACCAACACTGCGTAAGTTTGAGTATTAGAAACCACTATAAATTTTAGGGAAAGATGCCCCGACAAATATCGGGGCAAGACATCGAGATTATTCCTCATCAAACTTCACATTCGGAGATTTAAGTCTTTTCTTCAGCCACTCTTCTATGCCGAATTTTTTTGCAAAGGTTAAAGGTTCTCGGTAAGAAGCTAATGCATACCAGATTGTATCATTCGCATTTCTTGATGGATTAAAACTAAATACCCGACGCAACGTAAACCTGTTTAATGTAGAATCAGATTTTTTAATCTCTCTTGCAATAGTTGCCTGCAATGAGTCCAGCACTGCTACTTTGTTTACTTTCTGGCGAATGCTATCCATTGTCAGATAAATATCTTTTATAGATGACCGGGTTGATTGCATATCCTGATCCAATGCGCCAAACATATCTCTTGCTGCCACTCTCCCATCATCTCCTTGGTACAGAGTTAGTTTTGTATTTACTAAACCGTAGCCCTTCATTTTCTCTTTAAGTTCTACTATGCCAAGGCTGTCATAAGGCTCTCCAACTACTACCACTTTAAGTTGAGACTTGCCAAGGTTATAATCCATTTTTGATGTAACAATAATATGCTTACCATCTACTATTTCCTTATTCATAAAGCTCTCCGCATTCTGCTCATAAAAATATTTTTTACGATATGATAAGTAAGATATATACTTGGCGCAATCATCAACGCAATAATGAATGGAATAATAACTCTCAACCTTTTCTTTCTCTTCGGGTCACTTTCCTCCACATCCGGATAATTCAACAGGCTTACTATAAAATAAGTAGCCAGTGCGATAAACACCGAATTAATCATGAATAAATAAAATGCACCGGCAGTGTATTGCCAATTAAGGTGACTAATACCATAACCCATTGTACACAATGGCGGCATCAATGCTGTGGCGATAGCAACACCCGGTATTACATTTCCACTTCGTAGTTTACTTGCACCAGCAATAATTCCTGCCATCCCTCCAAAAAAAGCAATCAGTACATCATACACTGTTGGAGAAGTACGACCGAGCAATTCTGACCCAGCTTCCTTTACAGGGCTGATTAGAAAAAAAAGTGACGACGCCGTTGCACTCAGCACAAACATTATCAAAAAATTTCTGACTGACTTATTGACCAATGCAAAATCATTTGTTCCAAGTCCAAGACCGAAACCCATAATAGGACCCATCAGTGGAGAAATCAACATCGCACCAATAATAACCGCTGTAGAATTTGTATTTAATCCAAGTGATGCTATAAAAATAGCACCCACCAATACCCAAAGGTTTACGCCGGTAAGTACCGCTCCGTTTCTAATATTCTCCGTGGTAATCGCAATATTCTCTTTATCTCTTGGCAGCCTAATCTTTACCAAAAAATACCTGATAAGACGATAAAACCTTGAATTTTTAAAACTCATTTACAATTGTTTAAAGGGCAAATCTAAAGAAGTCCGGTAAAAATTAACAGTATAATTATTCTTGTGTTCATTAGCGAAAATATTGGATGCAAACCACATAGAAAGATAGATACATAAGGAAAAACACATAGAATAAAAAATTATGTGAAAATACTATGTTTCTATTGTGCCTATTGTGGTTCAAAATAATATTCAAAAAGTATAACGATATAGAAAATGCTATTCGTAAATTACAAGAAATTAATTAACATGAACCGACGCAATTTTATTCATAACACAGCCTTTACAGTTGGTGCATTAACGTTTGCACAAAAGAATATACTCTCTTCTTTTTTTGAAGATCCTTGGAAAATAACCATGCTAACTGATAATCTTGGCATCTTTGAAGAAAGAGGTGGAACCATTGCTTTCCTACTTTCTAAAAGCGGAATTGTAGTTGTGGATTCTCAATTTCCAGATCAAAGTAAACATTTGATTGATGCCTTGAAAAAGAAAACAGAGAATCCTTTTAAACTGCTCATCAATACCCATCATCATGGCGATCATACAGGAGGAAATATTTCTTTCAAAGGAATAGTGGAAAATGTAGTGGCACATGAGAATTCATTAACCAATCAAATGGCCTCTGCAAAACAAAATAAGTCGGAAGACAAACAACTATATCCTGACATTACCTATCGTTATACATGGGGTCGAAATATAGATGCAGAAAAAATACGTATGCATTATTTTGGTGCTGCTCATACCAATGGCGATAGTTTTGTGCATTTTGAACATGCCAATATTGTGCATTGTGGTGATCTTGTTTTTAACCGCCGCCATCCTTTTGTTGACCGCACTGCTGGTGCAAACATGAAAAGCTGGATGGAAGTATTAGATAATGGTTTGAATCAATTTGACAGTAAAACAAAATATGTATTCGGCCATTCAGGCACAGGCTACACCGTGCAAGGAAAAGCAGATGACATAAAAGCATTCAGAGATTATATCGGCAATGTGTTGAAATTTGTTGAAGGAGAAATAAAAGCTGGCAAAACAAAAGAAGAAGTATTGAAAGCAACGATAATACCCGGCGGCGAAGACTGGAAATTGGATGGTATACAAAGACCGTTGGCTGCGGCTTGGGATGAGTTGAGTGGGAAGTGATTTTCATAAATAAGGTTGAGGCTCAACTGAATCATACAAGGAGTTGCGTATTTTTATGAGTTGCCATCAATTGGTTAGGCTTCATGGATAAGGACAATTAACAAGATAAATTATCTAACTGCTTAAGAAAAAGGAAGACAATGTCAACTAAGTCTCAAGAATCATTTATTAAATCTATAAAAGATGTAGAGAATATTTTGAGCGATATCGGACTTTCGCATTTTTCGTTAACAAAAAAAGGTTATGCAACCTACATAAAATACAAAGGGAAAGACGAGACATTGGTTACGTTTATGTTTGGACCTTCTGATTGGAACGTTGAAATATTATTGGAGAAAAATAAGACAAAGTATGCTTTCAAAGAACTCTTACAAAATTCGTCCATTGCCCAATGGGTAAGAGAAAATAAATTCCAACAAAAGACAAGCGACAGAATTAAAGACGAAGTAATATGGTTTACGGATTTGTTAAGGTATATATATACAATTAGACCTTGGACAATTTAGATAACTTCTTCCCAGCAATGTCTCCCGTAGGGGACGTTGCTAAGAAACGAAGCTTACAAAAGACAGAAACATTTAAAATTTTTAAAACCATTATGAACGAAACAGCACAAAATCTTTTCCTTTCAGAGCAAAAAGCAAAAGAATTATTTAAAGCGATTGAAGACAGAGGATTAATAACTCCAGGAAAAATGGAGAGCCAGCTTTCCGATGAAATTGTGCAAATAGCCAAAGAAGATTTTGGCGTAGAAAATCATTGGGGTAAAAAAATTGTAAGAACAGGAATTAATACCCTTCAGCAATACATCGCAGATCCACAAGACCTTATGATCCAAAACGGCGATATATTATTTTTCGATTTTCATCCCGTCTTTGATGGTTGGGAGGCAGACCTTGGAAGAACTTATGTTTTAGGTAACGATCCTTTAAAACAAAAAATAAAGAAAGATACCGAAGCTGCATGGCACGAAGGAAATGCCTGGTATTTTAAACAACCCAAACTTACCGGTGCAGAATTTTTTAAGTATGCTACCGAACTTGCACAATCCTATGGATATGAATTTGGAAATGCCATAGCCGGACATATAATCGGCAGCTTTCCACATGAACAACCCGATGACCCAAATGACTTATGCCTTGATGTACACCCCGACAATCATACTGATATACTTCAGTTAGACAAAAAAGGTAACAAGAGACATTGGATGCTGGAATTACATTTTGTAGATAGAAAAAATAATATCGGTGCTTTTTTTGAGCAACTTTTGTCAGAAGAATGAAATAACAAGCTGCTAAGTAAAGACCACAATTAAATGATTATACAAGAAAACAAAAATTCAAACAAAGTAAGCCCACTAAAAAAGGCTGTTATTATAACAGCAATAATTGTTTTGTTGCTAGGTGGAATAGTAGCTGCGATTATTGCAATACGTAGTTTTAGAAATTATTTCCATCCTTATTTATTTGGTTTTACTTGCGGATCAATTGGACTTCTCATTGGACTATTTGTATCTAATAGACTGAAATCTAAAATTTTTTTTAGTCCAAGTAAGGGAATGAATTATTTTAGAACAATAATGTGCATTACACCTGGTATTATCGGTCTTACGCTGCTATTAGGAGAATATTCAAACAGACAGTTTGCTGCAAAAGAAAAATGTGCGGATTATTCTATAGTCGAAAAAACTTTTATAAAAAAAGGACACAAAACTCCGGAATTAAATATTCTGGTAATTGACGTTGAAGGTACCCACCGAAAAATAATTACCAGTCCTGAATATTTTAGATCAGTCTATAAGGGTAAGCAAATAAATGCTTGTATTCATAAAGGTAGAATTGGGTTCGACTTTTTAACCTTGACAAATGATAATTGAGAAAAGGTTATAGGAGGCGAAACGTACCCCTGGGAGACGTTGCTAAGAAAGAAACTATGTCGTTAAAAGAGCATAAGGTGGTGCTTGAGATGAATTGAATGGGAAGAGTTGTTGTATAAATTTGTACTGATTATCATCTGAATTTTATACATGGAGTTGTGTATATTTATTCGCTGTAGGCAAGCTTTAAGACACATCAAATGGAATCAAGAATTGTTGGACAAATTAGACCGGTAGAATACGACCTTGACTTTTTTGAAAGTGACCCTTATCCTATTTCTTATTTTGACAATAAGAAGATAAAAATTGGATTTATTGAGGCAAAACATGAACCTTACTTAATTGCGGCTGATAATGTGTTGCAAAACTTTCTTATTCTTGACAACCAAGACAAAATTAAAGACTCAAAATTAGTTTTTGATTATTACAGCGAGACATTAAAATACGGTTATACAAGTCCCTTAAATATCATTGACGTTGCAGACGTTTGGAATTTTGTTTACCCATCAGAGGTAATCGTTCATTGGGACGAGAGACTTTTATTGTGTGGGTTGCGTGGGAAGAAGAACATGGATTACACCTGTTTTTAAAGACGGTAAAAAATTAACAAGGGCAAGTGGACACGATGGAAGTTTTACCGACTAACAAGCCTGCCTTCTTCCCAGCAATGTTTTACGTAGGGACGTTAAAGGGAAATAGGAACAAATCAGAGCAAATAATTTATTAATTGGAGAAAGAACTAAAATGAAAGACCAGTATTAAAGACTTAAAAATTCTAAAAGAAAAGCTTGTAATGCTGACTTGACGAAGATGGGTGGATTGGTCCAAGTGAAGCAGGTTTTGATACTGAAGTTTATGACTTGCAGGATTTCAAAACCTTATAATCAATTGAGCTTCAAGACTTGACGAACAAAGTTTTAAAAGAATTAATTCATTCAATAAGAAAATTAAAGTATGCCTATTATATTCAGAATATTGAAAACACATCAAAATATATTGAAGTTTTAAAAGAGTTTAGAGATATTTATTATGAACTTGATATGGACAGAGAATATCAAGATTTTGCATTTTTATACTGGGCAAAAGATGATTTAATTTATAGTGACAACCAACACTATTGGGATGGAGCAGACCGAACAAATATTGACAAAATAATTAAACAACAATTTGAGCATTGGATAACAAAATTTGACAATCAAAAATAAAACCGACCGCAGAACATGAGCTATCCAAAAAATCAAAGATTAAAAAGAACCATCTTCCCAACAATGCCTTCCAAAGGTGACGTTCTCGATAAATATCAGGATGCTGTAAAATGCTGAATAGAATTCATGCAGTACAAGTGTGCGACGCAACAAAGATGCCACTAGCACTACAGTCGGGCAAAAAATCATCTTCCCTTTTCTGTATCAATCAATTTCTCTATAACATAATAAGTTATCGGGCAAAAAGTAGAATTTTTTAATGCAAGTGGTTGTCGCTTCAGCATAAAATCATCATCCATGTACGGAAAGCGAACACAGTCGGTTGGCCGCATATCGTAGATGCTGCAAAAGTTATCGCTGCCTAGAAAAGGGCATGGTTTTTCTTTGGTTACATGATCGCCTTCTTCATCCGTAAAAAGATATTGGTCTTTAAAGTCGCCTTCCTTCATGCCGAGGTATTTGCTAATTCGTTTTATATCTGGCGGCTTAAACCGTGGCGAATAATTTTTGCAGCAGTTGCCACATTGCAGGCAATCTATTTTCTCAAATGCTTCTTCGTTAAGTTGGGGAAGCTGCTTCAGCATTTTGTTCTTGTTGGCACGGCTCAGGTATTTTTTATATTCCTTTTGCCGTTCTCCGGATTTTTTTTCCCAGTTATTTAGTAAGTCGGGGTCTTTGGCCATGCTGCAAGTTACACAAGGCAAAGCAAACGTTTTATTTTGCTGTTATTCCGAAAAGAAAGGAAGATTAGTTATTCGCTGGTTTTCATCATCTAAAAACGATAATTCACATTCTATGCTTCCTGAAAGCTACTGCCATAAGGCATTTCACCGCTTATCCACCATCTTCCACAGAACACTTATTTTCTGCTTTACTGCCCGTAACTTTGCCCCGCCTTTATAGGAAAAGAAACTTCAAATACAAATTACACATGAATTTATTCGAACAACAATCCAACGAGTTTATTCCCCGCCACATCGGACCCAATGAAGCAGATACAAAAGAAATGCTGAAAAAAATTGGTGCTGGCAGTCTTGATGAATTAATTAATAATACCGTGCCGCCAGCCATCCGCATGAAAGATTCGCTGAATATTCCTGCGGCCATGAGTGAGCATGAATACCTGAAACATATAAAAGAAGTTTCGTTAAAGAATAAAGTTTTCACCAATTATATAGGACAAGGTTATTATGACACCATCACTCCATCAGTAATACTGAGAAATGTTTTTGAAAATCCAGGATGGTACACTCAGTACACTCCATACCAAGCAGAAATTTCGCAGGGCAGATTAGAAAGTCTGTTGAATTTTCAAACGATGGTAAGTGATTTGACTGCTTTACCTATTGCAAATGCTTCTTTATTAGATGAAGCAACGGCTGCTGCCGAAGCAATGGCCATGTTCTTCAACTCGCTGAACAAGCAAGACCATATTGAAAGAGCAAAGTTTTTTGTGGATGCTGAAATATTTCCACAAACAAAAGATGTGTTGCGTACAAGAGCAATACCTGTAGGAATAGAAATAGTAGAAGGCGATTATAAAACAGCAACGATTGATGCTTCTTATTTCGGAGCTATTGTTCAATACCCGAATGATAAAGGTTCAGTGGAAGATTATACTGCATTTATTGAAACGGTTCATGCAGCAGGAGCTTATGTTGCAATGGCTACGGATTTATTAGCATTAACATTATTAACCCCTCCGGGAGAATTGGGTGCTGATGTTGCCATTGGTTCTGCACAACGATTTGGTGTGCCACTTGGTTATGGTGGGCCACATGCAGCATTCATGTCATGCAAAGATGAATTTAAAAGAAATATTCCCGGCCGCATTATCGGCATTAGTATAGATGCACAAGGCAATAGAGCATTGCGGATGGCATTGCAAACAAGAGAGCAACACATTAAAAGAGAAAAAGCTACTTCTAATATTTGCACGGCGCAGGCTTTGCTGGCAAACATGGCGGCTATGTACGCCGTGTATCACGGACCTGAAGGTTTAAAAAATATTGCGAAGCGAATTGCCTTGCTTACACAAACTGTTGCAGAAGCAATTGAAGAAAGAGGATTTGATCTTGTGGCAAAAAACTTTTTCGACACCATTACCGTGAAAGTTAATGATAGCAGTGTAATAAGAACAAAAGCAGAGCAACAAAGAATCAATCTACGTTATATCAGTAATAACCTTATCGGTATTTCATTGGACGAAACAACTGACATAAGCGACATTTATGACCTTATCAATTGTTTTGAAAACGAAAAAGATCCGGTTTCATTTAAAATCGATGAAGAAGCAGAATTACATAATATACCAAATGCTCTTTCAAGAAAATCAAAATTCTTACAACATAATGTTTTCAATTCGCATAGAAGCGAAAGCCAGATGATGCGATATATTAAGCAACTTGAGAATAAAGATCTTTCGTTGAACACTTCGATGATCTCTTTGGGAAGTTGCACCATGAAACTGAATGCAGCTTCTGAAATGATGCCGCTTAGTTGGGCGCATTGGGGTAAGATGCATCCATTTGTTCCTACAGAGCAAGCATTGGGATATAAATTTATTGTAGATGAATTAGGAAAATATCTCTGTGAGATAACTGCTTTTGATGCTTGTAGTTTACAACCCAACAGCGGTGCACAAGGAGAATATGCTGGCTTGTTAACCATCAAAGCTTTTCATGAAGCGAATGGTGATAAACAACGTAAAGTAATGTTGATTCCAATTTCAGCACATGGCACTAATCCTGCATCGGCAGTTATGTGCGGAATGAAAGTGGTTGTAATTAAGGCGTTGGAGAATGGATACATTGATGTAGAAGATCTGAAAGCAAAAGCAACGCAGTACAGTAATGAACTGGCAGGCATCATGATTACTTACCCAAGCACCTATGGTGTATATGAAGAAACGGTGAAAGAAATTACAGCCATCATTCACCAGCACGGCGGGCAAGTGTATATGGATGGTGCTAATATGAATGCACAGGTTGGCTTAACTGCCCCGGGATTAATTGGTGCCGATGTTTGTCACCTGAACCTCCATAAAACATTTGCCATACCACATGGTGGTGGTGGCCCCGGCATGGGACCTATTTGTGTGAAAGCACATCTGGAAAAATATTTACCGGGACATGTGTCAATGGTCGACGGACAACAGTCAACAGCAAGTGGTGCAGTTTCAGCTGCTCCTTATGGCTCTGCCTCCATACTTCTAATTTCATATGGATATATAAGAATGTTGGGAAATGAAGGTGTGAAAGCTGCAACAGATTATGCAATACTAAATGCAAATTATATGCGGGCAAGATTAGACGGTGCCTTTGATATTTTATATACCAACAATAACGGGCAATGTGCACATGAGTTTATTGTTGACTTAAGACCGTTTAAAAAATCAGCAGAAATAGAAGCAGAAGATGTTGCGAAGCGTTTAATTGATTATGGATTTCATGCACCAACCATGAGTTTTCCTGTTCCAGGAACGATTATGATCGAACCAACAGAAAGTGAAGACAAACCTGAGCTGGATCGTTTTTGTGATGCATTACTTTCTATCCGGGAAGAAATAAAAATGATTGAAGAAGGTAAAGCGGATAGAAAAGACAATCCACTGAAACATGCTCCGCATACACAGGCTGTAGTTACAGCAGATGATTGGAATCATGTTTATGCAAGACAAACAGCTGCTTTTCCGTTGTATTATGTTACGCTGAATAAGTTCTGGCCATCTGTTGCCAGAGTGAATAATACTCACGGTGATAGAAATCTGATTTGCACTTGTGAACCGGTTGAAAGTTATATGGAAGTGGAAGCATAGGTTTCTAAAGCCATCAGTATCAGTTGTTTTATTGATCGAATATCATTTATATGACATTCCCGAATATTAGTGTTATTTTTAATGCCTTAATCAATAAACACAATACAATGAGCGACAAAAATCAAGGGGTAGTTAAATTTTTCAACCCTGAAAAAGGCTTTGGATTTATCAAACATGATGATTCAGGCAAAGAAACATTTGTTCACAGCAGTGGACTTATCGACCAAGTAAACGAAGGCGACAAAGTTGAATTCGATCTACAGGAAGGTAAAAAAGGCATGAATGCCGTAAATGTAAAAAAAGTAGGATAAGATATTTTTAAATAAATAACTAATTCAAACTAAAAGACCTCCGATAAATCGGAGGTCTTTTTATATTATAGATTAAGGCTTAATTAAAAATTTCTTTTCTTAGATCCTCTTTCTGAATTATTCCTACTTTCAGTTGCTGGTCTGTTGTTACCACTGGTTCTTTCCACTTGGCGGGGTTGCTGTGCTGGCCTGCTTTCCACTTGACGAGGTTGTTGTGCAGGTCGGCTTTCTACCCGTTGAGGAGCTTGACTGTTTCCATTATCCCTACGTTCAAACTGGCGAGGCTGTTGCTGCGGAGTAGAACGAGGTTGTTGTGGTTGTGTCGATGGCATTGTCCTCGGCTGCTGCGTTCTTCTTTCCATCTGTTGTGATGGTTGCGAAGGCTGACGATCTGGCCTTGTATTTTCAATCCTTCTATTATTCGGCTGGGTAACAGTCCTGTCAGTAGGCACATTTCCTCTATCATTCCTGCGGTCTAATCGTCTGTCAGGCGAATTGTTATTCGCTGGAGAAGTTGAAGGATTATTTCTTTCAGGCTGTCTTGTTATCTGCCTGTTGTTCCTATTATTCGGGCCGTCGTTTGTTCTATCAATAGCTCTTCTATCAGGAAGATTGTTGCCACGGTTATTCACATTGCTGTTTGGCCTTCCGTTGTTATTATTACGAACTGTAGCATTATTATTTCTATCGTTTCTAAAGTTTCCTTCTTTTTTCATATCGTTCAAACTGACGTGGAGCAACAGTTCTGTTATTGCTATTATTCTGTCTTACATTCGGACGATAGAAAGACACTTCATTACCTCTAAAATTAGATCTGCCCGGAAGATTAGATTGTCTGAAACGTACAGGATTAATTCTTCCAGTATATCTTTCAAATTCTACACGTCTTGGACCGGATCTAAAACCATAGTTTCCACCGTACCGATAATTATTGATGATAATGTTTGTTTGATTTATAATTGTAACGTTTCTTCCACGATCAATATAATAACGATTGATGTAAGGAGAAGCAATATAACGCCTTGGAGCAAAGCACCAGAAATTGTAAGGAGGTGAATAGCTGCCAATATTAAAATTAACGTTGATGTTGATGCCCGGTCTTATTGGTGCCCAACCATAATAATCGCCACCATCTCTCCAGGCTACCCATGCAGGCGACCATTCATAACCCGGTACCCAATACCATCCATAGTATGGATCGTTATCCCAACGACCATAGTGAAATGGTGCCCATCCCCAATCGTAATCGGAAACCCACATCCATTCGTAATCATCTGTCCAAACCCAATGACCATTAGTGCTGTACGGTTGAAAATCCTGATCTGCATCAGGCACCCATACATATCCTTGACCCGGATAATCTATCCACTGGCCATAAGGACTGAGTTCATCATAGAATGTTTGATAAGAAACATCACGGTCGTTATTATAATTATTATCATCATAATAATTATTGTTGTTGTAATCATCGTTGTACTGTGCAGACACATTATTAACGGTGGAACCAACAAGCACCATGAAGCAAGCAATAGCTGTAATTTTCAAGATACGTTTCATGTTAAATGTTTTTGTAAAAAATAATGGCATACGGAACTGTTTTAATGTTCTTTCTAAATCCATCCTTTTGATGCGATTATTATGCCATTAGTGGCATTGCTCAACCATACAAAGGTTTTTTAAGAAAAAATTATGCTAACTGTTAAAATAAAATGGGCTACTTACAAAAGCAGCCCATTCAATTATGTAAATCCAAGAAAATATTTTATTTCACATTCACTGTCAAGGATGCTGCTAGTTTACCTCCGTAAGAACGGTGCAATCCATCAGCTAGTTGCAATGTAAGCTTATGCTTTCCGGGAGTTAGTTTCAACTCATATTCAGTTTGAGCATTGCCAAAATGTATATTCACAGAATCTTTCGGAACAATAGTGCCGGTTGCTAATGAATCCGGTCCATCAATAATTAAATGATGGTGACCTGATGCAGGCCTTACCAGTCCGGCAGAATCTATATGCATTGCTTCAACACCCATTTCTAATGTAAACGGAGAAGAAATAGTCGCATTATCTTTCAAATTGGCAAATAGAACTTTAGCTCCTTCGGGGATCGCCGGAATAGGAGGCACCTCGCCAGTTGTGGCTGAATGATCCATATTACTATGGTCCATAACCATTGTATCTTTTTTTGTGTCTTTATCATCACCTGAGTTATTGCAGGAAGCTAACACTACAAAACATATTGCGGAAAAAAATAATTTCATTTTCATTGTTTTTAATTTAGATATTAAAGGTAAGAAGAATTAAGGGTGGAATAAATTACTGCTTCTACAATTATGAATAATAGTAACTTTAAATAAATTCTTCTATGGATCAGCAAATAATAAACCTGTACGATGAGTACACACATAAGCCATTAAGCAGAAGTGAATTTTTAAGAAAGCTTGCTATTCTTGCGGGTGGAACTGCAGCAGCAATGACATTGCTACCATTGCTGGAGGTTAATTATGCAAATGCTGCCACCACTAATTCTGAAGAGCTTTTCACAGAAAGAATTGTATATTCCGGAATTAACGGAGACATGCAAGCCTATGTGGCCAGGCCAAAAGAAAATAAACCTTATGCAACAGTGGTTGTAATCCATGAAAACCGCGGATTGAATGCACATATAGAAGATGTTACAAGAAGGGCTGCTAAAGCCGGCTACCTTGCCATCGCACCAAATGCATTGTCTTCACTTGGAGGCACTCCGGAAAACGAAGATGAAGCAAGAACTAAATTTCAACAACTAAAAGCAGAAGACAGCTTACAAAACTTTATTAAAGTGTTTGATTACTTAGGTACAAGAAAAGATAGTAATGGCAAGTTTGGTTGTGTTGGTTTTTGCTGGGGTGGAGCAATGGCAAACAGTCTTGCAGTAAATGTTCCTTCGCTGAAAGCAGCCGTACCTTTTTATGGAAGGCAACCTGCTGCGGACGAGGTATCTAAAATAAAAGCTGCCATTCAAATGCATTATGGCGGATTGGATGAAAGGGTAAATGCAGGCATTCCAGCCTATGAAGAAGCCTTAAAGAAAAACAATATACCATACGAAGTCTACATTTATGAAGGAGCTAATCATGCGTTTCATAATGACACTGCTCCTACCCGATACAATAAAGAGGCAGCAGAGCTAGCCTGGAAACGAACTCTCGATTTTTTTGCCAAATACCTGAAGTAGTTTTTCTTTGCTTATGCACCTGAAAGATTACTACGCTATACTTGAAATAGAAACTTCAGCTTCTGCTACTGAAATTAAAAAATCGTTCCGACGTCTTGCACAGCAATTTCATCCGGATAAAAATCAGGCAGACCCGTATGCCTCTGCACAATTCACTGAAATAAAAGAAGCTTATGAGGTATTGACTAATCCATCTAAGAAAGAATACTATCTACAACAACGCTGGTACAACCAAAGCATTGGAAAAAGAAAAAAACAGGACACCATAACACCAGTTGCTATTTTGAAACATGGATTAGAATTGGAAAGACATGTTTCTACACTTGATGCATTTAGAATGGATAAACAAGGCTTAGAGCAGTATATTCTTGAACTTCTTTCAAACGAGACAGTCAACAAATTAAAACAATTCGAAGAGCCAGATATCATTTCACAAATTGTACAAACTACACTTCAAACCATAAGTATATTACCTAACCGATATTCAAAATCAGTGCTACTGCAACTAACCCTGCTTGCAGCAACAAATGAAGATGCTACTCAGCAAATTCAATCATTCTCTGTAAAATCAAACAAAAAGCACCAACAGGAAAAGTATTCAACTTTGATTATTATTGGTATTACAATAATTATTTGTTTGCTTATCTTTTTGGCTGGCCGTTAAGCTATATTTGCAAAATGCATTATGTGTCAGTCGAGAACTTATCTAAAAGTTACGGAATTCAGCCTCTTTTTTCTAATATAACCTTTCATATTGAAGAAGGCGACAAGATTGCTCTGGTAGCTAGAAACGGTACCGGAAAATCTACTTTATTAAAAATTCTCTCCGGTTTGGAAACTGCGGAAAGCGGAAAAGTATGGGTAAACAAAGACGTTGATGTTGTTCTTTTTGAACAAGAGCCTGTGTTCGATGAAAGCAAATCAATTCTTGATAATATTTTCTTTCACAACCACCCAGTCATCAATGCCATCAAAGAATTTGAACTTGCCAGTGAAGAAGAAAATATAGACAGACTTAGTGACGCCATAGTAAAAATGGATGACCTCAGTGCCTGGGATTTTGATACAAAAGTAAAACAGGTATTAGGAAAATTGAATATTCATCACCTAAATCAACCAGTAGGCACTTTAAGCGGTGGACAAAGAAAAAGAGTAGCTCTTGCAAAAACCCTAATTGATATTGGTTTTGAACATAAGCATGTTTTATTAATAATGGATGAACCTACCAACCATCTTGATGTGGAAATGGTAGAGTGGCTGGAACATTATCTGGATAAGGAAAATGTAACACTACTTTTAGTAACCCATGACAGATATTTTCTAGATGCGGTCTGCGATGAAATATGGGAAATGGATGGCAGCAATCTTTATACGCATAAAGGTGATTATCAGAATTACCTAGAGAAAAAAGCTGCGAGAATAGAAAGCGAAGCATCCAGTATTGATAAAGCAAAAAATTTATATCGCAAAGAACTGGAGTGGATGCGAAAGCAACCCAAAGCAAGAACGACAAAAAGTAAAAGCCGTCAGGATAATTTTTATGTAGTAGAGAAAAAAGCCAAAGAACAGCTTGTGGATGAGCAATTACAACTAGACA
Source organism: Chitinophagaceae bacterium (assembly GCA_016706055.1). Lineage (GTDB taxonomy): Bacteria > Bacteroidota > Bacteroidia > Chitinophagales > Chitinophagaceae > JJ008. The sequence continues at coordinate 359,270 of JADJKL010000001.1, forward strand.
TGAAGATGAGCCGGCTTGGCGGGAAAATAGTTGAACTTAAAAAAGTATATAAAAGCTATGACGAAAAAGTTTTATTAAAAGGCTTTGATTATACTTTTAAAAAAGGAGAAAGAATCGGGATTGTAGGAAAGAACGGTGCGGGTAAATCCACCTTTATAAACATACTACAGGGATTAGATAAAGCAGACAGCGGCAAAGTTAATATAGGCGATACCGTCATATTCGGAAATTATTCGCAAACAGGACTTGAAGTGAAAACTGATGTACGGGTTATTGAGTTTGTAAAAAATATTGCCGAACATTTTCCGTTAGCAAGCGGCGGTACATTGAGTGCTGCGCAGTTTCTTCAACTTTTTTTATTTGAACCTGATAAACAATACACCTATATCAGCAAGCTAAGCGGTGGAGAAAAGAGAAGATTACATCTGCTCTCTATCCTTTTCAGAAATCCCAATTTTTTGATATTGGATGAGCCGACGAATGATCTTGATCTTCCTACGCTTGGTGTACTGGAAAATTTTTTAAGTGAATTTCCCGGTTGTCTGTTAATCGTTTCCCATGACCGTTATTTTATGGACAGACTCGTTGATCACTTATTTGTTTTTGAAGGAGACGGAATGATTAAAGATTTTCCTGGCAATTATTCCTTGTATCGAGAGTCTATAGTTAATGGCATATTACCACCGGAAAGCAAAGGGTCAATTGTTTCTGGTAAAGCTGAAAAGAAAGAGCCACCAATAGAATTAGAGCCAAAGCAAAAAGAAGAAAAAAAACAATTTTCGTTTAAAGAGAAAAGAGAATTTGAACTTTTAGAAAAAGAAATAAAAGAGCTTACCACAGAAAAAGAAACTGTAACAGAAAAGCTCAACAACGGAAATACTCCTTTTGATGAATTACAGAAACTATCGCTACGAATTGGAGAAATAACTCTGCTATTGGATGAAAAAGAGTTTCGTTGGTTGGAGCTTAGTGAAATACAAATCTGATTTCCAAATCAAATATTTGTTTGCTTTTGATGGCAATCTTACAATAGAATATTATCTTTAGCAATACCTTACCGAAATTACATGCTAATGCTTAGGACAGTATTATTTATTTTTCTTTTGACTACTTCGCTGTCCTCTCCTGCAAGTCTTCATCCGGACAAATCGTCTAGTGAAGAAAAAAATCTTTTTATAAATGTTGATGAAATCGGCATCATTTCAATTAGCCGAGATACTGTTTCAAGTGATGAACTAGCAAGGTATTTACAAGAAAGGCTTTTCAAAAGTTATATGGGAACCGGCAAAATGTACAATAAAATATTGCTAATTAAACCAGAAGGTGATGTACCTGAAATGGTGATGGAAGTTGTACTGACTGAAATTAAAACTGGACAACAAAGAGCTTTAAAAGAATTATGTCTTCAAAAGCATAAAGATTTTTTTGAGAATATATCGCAACGGCAACAAGAAAAACTTAAAAAACAATTCCCTGTATTATTTCAAACTAACTATTCCTGAATTGACTTTTATGAAACAAACTAACCTCATCCTTATCCTGCTTATTATTTATGCTGAAGCTTCTTCTCAGATTGTAAATGTTGAGAGTTCCAGAATGCAATCTGATACTGTTGGCTGGAAAGGAGGCGTCGGCGCAGGAGTATCATTAACACAAAACACCGAAAAAATATTCCAGTTAAATCTTGAAGCACAGTTACAATATAAAACCAGCAGAGACCGAGGCATTTGGATGATTCTAGGCAACCTTGGATTATTAAAAATCGGAGGTGATAGATTTGTATCTGATGATCTGATTCACATTCGGTACAATAAAAAAGTAAATGAATGGCTTCGCTGGGAAGTGTTTGGCCAATATCAAAATAATATTGTTACACAAATTGATTCCCGTACACTTTTCGGAACAGGGCCTAGGTTTAAACTTATCAGTTCTCCTAAGTTCAGATTATATGCTGCCAGTTTATTTATGTACGAAAATGAAAAAGAAAGAACAAACCCTATTATCAAACACAATGATTTTCGGAATAGCAGTTATTTTTCTTTTACTTGGCTACCGAGAGATAATATTGAAATGATCAGCACTACTTATTTTCAACCCTTATTAAAAAAATTAAGCGATTACATACTTTTAAATCAAATCGCATTTGCTGTAAAGGCAACGCCACATTTCGGCCTTGAAGTAAAGTGGAATTATTTGCATGATCGTTTTCCGGCAGGCAATGCTCCACGAACAACCTACTCGTTTGCTACTGGATTACGATATGATTTGTAAAAATTATTCAATGAATTTTGAATAGGCTCTGTCTGAATAATATTGGTATTTTCTTGAATCATACTTTGTTCCGCATAATACTGAATGAATAAACCCGTTCAATTCTACTTGTTGCGTATGATAAATTCCTCTGTCATTGTTTATTTTAAAATAAAACTGAATTCCTTTATTCTGATTTTTATAAATGATAAGACTGTCTGTTGTTGACTTTGAGAAATTAAAATTGTCTTGCAAATGTTTTAGAAATAAATGACTACGAAACCATGTGCCGCCAGTAGCAGATACAAATGGCTTCCCGTTATACAATGCAATGCTGTCATTATAAGCAAATACATTTAATGAAGCATCCTTTACTTCATTCAGCCAGCGATTAAATTTTGAATAATAACTACTATCATATCCATAATCACTATCCAAAAAGCTAATTCTTTTTACTGACGCAGGAATTTTATCAACCCCTGCTAAATAACCGAAGATGAAACTACCGCCGCCGCTATGTCCATTTAAATAAATGACTTTCTTATTACCTTTTATACTGCCTGATAGCGAATCAACAATATGTGGAATCAACACTTCAAAATCGGAATGTTTTTGTTTCCACAATGGCCAGCTTTTATAATCATTCTCAAGATAGATTACGACAAAGTTCTTATCCTTTAATTGCTTACGAATAAAATCAGTTTGTGCTTTGATGTGTTGAATATTATAATGCCAATCATCTCCTACTTCCATTTTCTTCCCCATTGTTTGGACAGTTGTATTGCCATTCGGTAAAGCGTAAAAAGTAATGATTGTTTCTTTCTTTAGCTTAGTGTTCGCTGGCAAATCAATAGTAACCTTAATATCATTATGAATCCGGAAAGAATCAATTCGATCTTTATATTTCTGTCCATCTACTCTTCCAAAAGAAAGAATCAGTAAAAAAAATATTATATATTGAAGATGGTTCAATAAAACAGTTTAAAGTAATTTATAGCTAATATCCAAGCAGTTATGAATAGCCAATCGTAAATCTACGAATACGAAAAATAAAATAACAATAACACATTTGCATTTAGAAGTATAAAAAATTACATTTGCAATACTTCACATTAATCCCCATCCCTACTGATTACCTGATTCACAATCCTCCATGGAAACCTGGTTACTAAATCTATTTGAAAACTAAAAAATCAGGTTATGAACAAAATTAAACAAATGATTAAAAAAGAAGATGTTCAGGTAAAAATTCTTATCGGCGGATTCTTTATTGCTTTCGCATTACTTGCAATTTTCTTTGCATAAAAACTTCTACACTTTTTTAGATGCAGGCAAAGAATATTAAATTCTTTGCCTTGCTTTTTTTAGCACATCTTCTACTTCTATTTTCTCCATACATTTAAAATGTCCAAGTGGACATTTCGAATATCCGATTTTGGAACAGGGTCGGCACCAAAGTTTCTTTGTTTCCAAAATAACATCAGCCACCGGCGCATCGCCATAATACGGTGTCATGCCAAAAGCCGGAACTGTATTTCCCCAAAGGGATATGATTTGTTTTTTATAAGCAGCAGCAATATGCATTAAACCTGTATCGTTGCTTATTACAAATTTTGCTTTACGAACAAGGTCAGCACTCTCATTCAACTTAAATTTCCCGCAGGCATTATAAATTTTTACTGTATCTGTTGAAGCAATTTCATTTCCAGCCGCTGCATCTTCTGGGCCTCCCAATAAAATAATGGGATGGTTCATTTGTTCACAAAACTCTTTCCATTTATGCACCGGCCATTTTTTGGTTCCCAGTGCGGCTCCAATTACACAGGCAACATAACCTGCTGCATGTGATGCAGGAATATCATGTCGTTTTGTTTCTTCATCGGGACTAATAAAATAGTCAAGCCCTGCACCATCATTTTTTACTCCGAAAGATTCTACTGTTTTCAAATACCTGTCAACAATATGAACTTTGGGGAGGACATTAATTTTAAACGCTGTATGAAAATATTTCTGAATATTTAATTTATAGAACGAAAAGGATTTTACTTTCAATGCCTTCTTTACCCTAAGTGTTCTTGTATTATGATGAAGATCTATAATGTAATCATAATGCTCTGTTTGTAATTCTTCAATCATTAACTCCCAACTATGCGCAAGCACATGAATTTTATCCAGATATGGATTGTGAGCAACAACAGAATGAAAATTATTTTTTGTTAGAAAATGTACCTCTGCATCCGGCACCTGTTGTTTCAGGCAACGAATTACTGGTGTAGTGAGTACAATATCACCAATGGAAGAAAACCGTATGATTAAAAATTTCATTACGCTATATTATTCCTCAACAAAATTCAAATCTTTATTAAAAGTTTCTTTGGTCATTATTGCAGCTACAATAGTAATCACCATAATTATTATAGCGGCATAAATTCCACCATTTACATAACCAACTCCTTCTATTCCCCGTAGCCATTGAAAAAGCGGAAGAATAAAAATAGCCAGCATTCCTCGAACCATATTTGGAATGGTAGTAGCGGCTGTTGCCCTGAGGTTGGTTCCAAACTGCTCTGCTCCCATCGTTACGAAAATTGCCCAGAAACCAGTGCCAAATCCCATGCCTGCACAAATCCAGTACATTTTTGCGGCTGATCCATTCCATTGCACAGTAAAAAATAGTACCATAAAAATGGTAGTGATAAAATAAAAAAGAAACAAAGCTTTTTTTCTGCTCTTCAACCATTGACTTATAAAACCAATTAATATATCGCCAATGGAAATAGCAACGTAAGCATACATAATAGACTTTCCGGGATCAATCTTTTCTTGAATGCCCATAGCTTTTCCAAAATCATTAGAAAATGCTACCAACACACCAATTACAAACCAGGTGGGCAAGCCAATTAAAATGCTAGTCAAATATCTTTTGAATCTTTCGCCTTTAGTGAACAGCATAAAGAAATTGCCAAGCTGCACTTTTTGTTTTTTCACTTCTTTAAACATTCCAGACTCAAACACAGAAACTCTTAATAATAACAATAATAGTCCAAGGCCTCCACCAATATAATAACAAGTTCGCCAATCAAAATTATTTTTCATAATAAAGGCAACAACTGCTCCCGTTAATCCTATACCTGCCACCATTGATGTTGCTATACCTCTTTTTTCTTTTCTAATTAATTCAGAAACCAATGTAATACCAACACCGAGTTCACCAGCCAATCCTAATCCTGCAAGAAAGCGGATGATTTTATACTGCTCAACATTCGTTACCATGCCATTAGCAATATTAGCCAGTGAATAAAAAAGGATTGATCCAAATAATACACTAAGGCGGCCTTTCTTATCTGCAATAATACCAGCAATAATACCTCCTAATAACAAACCGACCATTTGCCATTGTAGAATTGACTCTCCATCAATCTTTATTTGTTCTGCGGATAGCCCTAATGATTGTAAACTTTCTACACGGATTATGGCAAATAATAACAAATCATAAATATCTACAAAGTAACCAAGGGCAGCTACTATTACAGTAATTGAAAAAATGCCATATTGCTTATTGCTCATACAGTTTATTGTGTGGACTCTGTTGAGATAGTGTCGTCGTTATCCTTTTTTTTCTTTTTTGAAGTCATCAATTTTATAATCACCGGAGCTGTTGTTACCAATACAATTCCTAACACAATTATCTCTAGGTGTTCTTTTAAATCAAACCCAAACTCGCTGAATATCCATTTTTGCAGAAAATAGCCGGCAAATATCATGGTGAATACCCATGCTATACAACCAACTATATTGAAGAAGTGAAATTTCTTTTTATCCATTGCAACGATACCTGCCACAATTGGTGCAAAGGTTCTGATAAATGGAAGAAACCTTGCAACAATGATAGCACCACCACCATGCTTCTCATAAAAATCATGTGCTTGATGTAAATATTTTTTCTTGAAGAAGAAACGATCTTTCCAGGTGTACATAGCAGGGCCAACTTTTTTTCCCGTCCAATAGCCAACAGCATTACCTGCAATTCCAGCTAAGGATATTAATCCAACTAACGTAAGCAGGTCAACCCATTCATTTTGTACATGCCCAATGCCGATGAGTTTATGAAACTGATGAGCAAGGCCAGGAACCACCTCACCAGATGCCTTTGTAATTTTATGTGCAAAAATTCCAGCAACAAACAATAACGAATCGCCGGGAAGAAAAAAGCCAACAAACAAACCTGTTTCAGCAAAAACCACAAAAAGTAATAACCAAAGGCCACCATTCTCAATATAAAACTGTGGTTGTAATAAATTCGTCCAATGAAAACTGTCTAATAAAATAGTGTACATGAATTAAAATTAAAATGTTGAATCCTCATCTCTGATTGCATCTGAAGCTGTTTCGGAAAATGCAAGGGCTTTTTCGTCATCAAATTCTCCTTCCCATCTTGCAATAACGCAACTTGCCAAGGTATTACCAATTACGTTTACTGATGTTCGAGCCATATCCATCAACTCGTCAATACCATAAATTGCCATAATGGGCCAAATCGGAAAATTAAATGTGCTTGCTGTTGCAATCAAAATTACAAGAGATGCTCTTGGCACCGCTGCTACTCCTTTACTAGTAAGCATTAACGATAAACCAATCATAATTTGATGACCAAAAGATAAGTCCATGCCTGCTGCCTGCGCTACAAAAATAGATGCCAATGAAAGATATAATGTAGTTCCATCCAGATTAAAAGTGTAACCAGTAGGAATAACAAATGAAACTATTTTGCGGGGCACACCAAACTTCTCCATATTTTCCAATGCCTTTGGCAAAGCAGAGTCTGAACTCGTCGTTGCAAATGCGATGGACACCGGTTCTTTTATGGCCTGAATAAATTTTCTGACCGGGATTTTTGCTACAAATAATGCAATTGGTAGAAGTACCAGCAAAAGAAATGTAAAAAGAGCAAGATATAATGTAATAAGAAGCAATCCCAGATTTTTCAAAATATCTATCCCTAAATGTCCTACTGTTACAGCAATGGCTGCACCAACACCAAAAGGAGCAAAGTACATTACGATGTTGGTGAATTTGAACATTGTTTCTGCAAGGCTTTCAGAAAACTCCAGCAATGGCTTTTTCTTTTTATCATTTAGCATTGCCATGGCAATACCGAAGATGACACTGAATACAACGATAGGTAATACATTTCCTTCAAATATTGATTTGATAATATTCTCGGGGAAAATATCAATGATATGATCTTGCCAGCCCTTAGGAACTACTGCTGGCAATTCTTTCAATAAACTTTCAGGGACCTGAATACCAACACCAGCTTTTGTAATATTTATAAACACCAACCCGATAAGCAATGCAATGGTTGTGACAACTTCAAAATACAATAAGGATTTCCATCCCATTCTTCCAACTTGCTTAAGATTAGCATGGCTGGCAATACCAACAACAAGTGTGGAAAATAATAATGGTGCGACAATAGTCTTCACCATTCGTAAGAATATCTTGCTGAGAAATTGCAGGTTTTGCGAAAAGGCAGGAAAATCTAACCCTATTTCAACGCCGATGGCCATTGCAACCAAAATCCAGGTAGTCAACGATTTTTTAAACCATGCAAAAATAACGAGTGTTCCAACAAAAATCCACCTTGCCACTTGTAATAGTACCGGGTCAAAGTTGACCCAGTTATTATAATGAAGAAAATGAAGTAGGGCAATCAGGGTAAACGAACCAAGAGCAAGCAGACCAGCAATACGTTTGTTCATATACAATTTTAAAAGTCGTCAAAGCTAATGTTTCATCTTCTTAATACAATAAAATCCGTAGTTACCTGATTTTTATACGATGTTTTGATTAATCTTTTGGATCTTCCAGTTTATTAATTGATTTTGCAATGATGGTTGCTACGGTACAATCGCTGGTTACATTGGCAACAGTACGAACCATATCGAGCGGTCGGTCAATTGCAAATATTAAAGCCAACCCTGCTTCCGGAATGCCTGCCTGTGCTAGCACAATTACCAACATTACCATACCGGCACTTGGTACCGCAGCAGAACCGATAGAAGCTAATGTTGCAGTTACAATAATTCCTAGTTGTGCCATCAATGACAAATCCATTCCAAAAGCCTGTGCAATGAAAACTGCCGCAACTGCCTGGTACAAACTTGTTCCATCCATATTAACGGTAGCACCAATTGGTAAAACAAAACTGGTTACTTCATTGTCAACACCAACTCTGTTTTCTACCACATCCATTGTTACTGGTAAAGTTGCAGCACTTGAACTAGTAGAAAAAGCTAGTAACTGTGCAGGAGATATTTGCTTGAGGAATTTTCGTGGGTCTCTTTTCGTAAATAAATAAATCAACGTTGGATAAAAAACAAAGATCAATATTAAAAGCCCTGCTATAACGGTGAGGGCATAAGCACCTAATGCTTTAAATATATCCATGCTAGGCGATTCTGCAACCAATGCAGCCATCAAAGCAAATACACCAAAAGGAGCTCCTTTCATAATCAGATCAATCATTCTTAAAATAATATCATTGAAGCTGTCGAAAAAGTCTTTAAATGGCTTCACTTTTTTCTCCGGCAATGTTATCATGGCAATGCCAAGAAACAAGGCAAAGAAAATTACCTGCAGCATCATTTTGTTTGATGAAGTGGCAGCAATAATATTTTCAGGAATAATATCTTCTAAAGACTTCAGTGGACCAGAATCTTTTTGTTTGTGAGCTTCTGCTGATTTTTCATTTGCCTGATCACCATAAGTAGTAAGCATGGCAGTTCTTGTTTCTTCCGTAATTGACTTACCTGGCTTAACAATATTTACGGCCGCCAAACCAAGCGAAACTGCAAAAACAGTAGTAAACAAGTAAAATGTGATGGCTCTCAATCCCATCTTCGAAAGTTTGGAAATATCCTTTAGATCAGAAACGCCTTTTACAAGAGAAGCAAGGATCAACGGAACGGCAATAAGCTTAAGCAGGTTGATAAACATATTACCAAAAGGCTTTATCCAGTCCTTAGTGAATTTTACACCGCCATCAAACTGTATAGCCGCCACTGCAAAAAGCACTCCGAGCAACATGCCACCAATTATCTTTACATACAAAGGAATCCTTTTCATACAGCCAGTTTTTGTTTCAGATTAAGAAAGTATTTCTTAGAGTTGGGAAATTATGGCTTTTTGCTATGGAATCAGCTTATCTAGCTATAAGTTTATCCTGATTTGTGGAATTAATGTAAATAATTTCAACCGCTGATATATTTATTTTAAAATAAACTACTGTTTATTGCTGTAAATTAAAATAAGTAGATAACTTAAACGCTTCAAACTAAACAAAACCAATGGTAAAAACTGCTCGTAAAGTACTTGCTCTTCTTGGGCTCCTCGTACTTCCCTTCATCACATTTGCACAAGACATACCCGAAAAATCAAAAGGACTTGACCAACGTATCAATGAAGGCTTTCAGCCAATAACTGATGCATGGAGTAGTATTGTTTTTTATGCAGTAAATATAGGTGGTCATCAGGTGCCACTGGTAGTAATCCTGCTGGTATGTGGAGCATTATTCTTTACTATTTATTTTGGCTTTGTCAACTTCCGTCGTTTTGGATTGGCAATACAGGTTGTTAGAGGCAAACATGATGACATTGAAGTGGATGCAGAAGATATAATTCCAAAAACTTAAATGTAGTGGATGGTGATATTGTAGACACCATAAAAGATGAATCCAAACATGGTGAGGTAAACCACTTTCAAGCTTTAGCCACGGCAGTATCCGGTACTGTTGGCCTCGGAAATATTGCAGGTGTGGCAATTGCTATTGCGATCGGGGGACCTGGAGCGACTTTCTGGATGATTGTTTGCGGCTTGCTAGGTATGAGCAGCAAATTTGTGGAATGTACTCTCGGGGTTAAGTACCGTGATATTGATGCAAATGGTGTAGTATATGGCGGACCAATGTATTACCTAACAAAAGGATTTAAAGAAATTAAAATGGCAGGCCTTGGAAAGGTTCTTGCTGTTTTATTTGCTATTCTTTGTGTAGGAGGTTCGTTCGGTGGTGGAAATGCCTTTCAAAGTAACCAGGCAGCGCAACAGATAGTTGCGATGACGGGGATGCAAGGTTCTTCTGCAGGATTTATTGTAGGAATTGTTCTTGCAATCATCACTGGTATTGTAATTATCGGTGGTATTAAAAAAATCGCCAAGGTTACAGAAAAGATCGTACCCTTCATGGCCATCATTTATATTATTGCTTCATTAATAATCATTTTTGCTCACTTTAGTTTTATTGATGATGCATTTGGAATGATATTTAACGAGGCATTCAATCCAAGAGCTGGTCTTGGCGGATTAATGGGTGTATTAATTGTTGGTTTTAAAAGAGCAGCTTTCTCCAATGAAGCAGGTGCAGGCTCTGCCTCTATTGCTCACTCTGCAGTAAAAACAAAATATCCGGCATCGGAAGGTGTAGTTTCTTTATTAGAGCCATTTATAGATACTGTGGTTATTTGTACAATGACTGCACTGGTAATTATCATTTTTAATAGAGAAGGCGTCATGTTCCCTTATGGTGGCGATGGCAAAGGTTCTGTAATTATGCAAGCAACAGGTGCAAGTGCAAGCGGTGTTGATCTTACAACATTAGCATACAACGATGTGATACCGCATTTCTCCTATGTGCTTACAGTTGCGATTGTCTTGTTTGCTTTTTCTACCATGATTAGCTGGTCTTATTATGGTTTGCAAGCATGGAAGTTCCTTTTTGGCAGAGGAAAAATTGCGGATCTTACATACAAAATATTATTTCTTTTATTTGTAGTAATTGGTGCTTCAATATCATTGTCGGCTGTTACCGATTTTTCAGATGCAATGATACTAGCAATGGTATTTCCGAACATGATAGGTTTGTTATTCCTGTTCCCTAAAGTGAGATATGAAATGAATAGGTATATGAAAGCCATCAAAGAATCCAGAACAAAAAAATAAAAAATAGTTTATGAGTTTATTTGTAAGAAAACCGATGGATGCTTTAATGAATGAAGCAGCAGAAACAGGTGAACACACATTAAAGAAAACATTAGGCGCAAAAGGATTAATTGCCTTAGGTATTGGTGCTATTATTGGCGCTGGGTTATTTTCAATTACCGGGATGGCTGCTGCTAATCATGCTGGGCCTGCTATTACCATTTCATTTATAGTGGCTGGTTTTGGTTGTTTGTTTGCCGGATTATGTTATGCAGAATTTGCATCCATGATTCCTGTAGCGGGTAGTGCTTATACATATTCCTATGCCACTATGGGAGAATTTATTGCATGGATTATTGGCTGGGATTTAGTTTTAGAATATGCCGTAGGAGCCGCAACAGTTGGTATAAGTTGGAGCCGTTATTTAGTAAAATTTTTAGAAGGTTTTAATGTACACTTACCAGTAGAATTAACTGCGGGACCTTGGGATGGAGGGATTATTAATCTTCCAGCTGTTTCGATAATCGTATTGATGAGCTTGTTATTAATCAAAGGAACTAAAGAAAGTGCTTTTGTAAATGGAATCATTGTAGCTGTTAAGTTAGCTGTGGTTCTTACTTTTATTATCTTAGGCTGGCAATATATTAATAATGATAATTTCAATCCGTATATTCCGGACAATACCGGCAATTTTGGGGATTTTGGTTTCAGTGGAATCATCAGAGCGGCAGCCATAGTTTTCTTTGCGTATATAGGGTTTGATGCGGTGAGTACGGCGGCACAGGAAGCCAAAAATCCGAAACGGGATATGCCGATTGGGATTTTAGGCTCCTTACTTATTTGTACCATATTATACATACTCTTTGCTCATGTAATGACTGGAGTTACAAGTTATACTTCATTTGCTGGTAAAGATGGTATTGCACCAGTTTCTGTGGCTATCGAGCATATGGGTACAGCAAATGCTGCCGGTATAATTACACCGGATTATCCATGGCTAAACCGTGCAATTGTTGTTGCCATTTTATTTGGCTACTCATCCGTAATATTAGTAATGCTGATGGGACAAAGCCGTGTATTCTTCAGTATGAGTAAAGATGGTTTGATACCAAGAATCTTTTCTTCAGTTAATCCTAAAACACAAACACCTGCAAAGAGTAATTTATTGTTCATGGTTTTTGTAAGTGCATTTGCTGCGTTTATTCCAGCAAGGGTTGTTGGCGAAATGACCAGTATAGGAACCTTATTTGCCTTCATATTAGTTTGTGCCGGAGTTTGGGTAATGCGTAGAAAAATGCCTGAATTACAAAGAGCATTTAAAACGCCATTGGTGCCATTGGTGCCAATATTAGGAATTGCTGTTTGCTTATTTATGATGGTATTCCTTCCAATGGACACCTGGATCAGGTTGATTGTTTGGATGTTGATTGGCATGGATATTTATCTTGTGTATGGTGCAAAGCATAGTCATTTAGGAAATGGCACAGATAACAGAAAGGGAATGAAGATTGCAAGAATTACAGGAATGCTACTTTCACTCCTATTGGTAGTAGTAGGCTTTCTTCACCAAAGAACTGTAGGTTTTGATACGGATAGAACATTATTGTATATATCTCTTGCATTCGCAGCTATACATCTGGTTGTATTTGCAAGAAAGCTAGGAAGAACAGAACCTTTGAGTTAATAAACCGATTTATAATTAAACCGTCCTGATAGAATCGGGACGGTTTTTCTTTTACTCCTATTGCCTTAAATTTGCACTCCCAATTAACTATTTAACTAATACCCAATAAACCATACAATGGGAAGAATATTTGAAGTACGTAAATCGTCGATGTTTGCCCGCTGGGATAAAATGGCAAAAAACTTTACCCGTATTGGTAAAGAGATTGTAATTGCTGTAAAGGCCTCCGGACCTGATCCGAATTCAAATGCAGCATTGCGTCGTTGTTTTCAGAATGCAAGAAGTGTGGGTATGCCGAAAGACCGTGTGGAAGCTGCTATTAAAAGAGCCCAAGGTAAAGAGCTTATTAACTACGATGAAATTTTGTACGAAGGTTATGCACCGCATGGTGTTGCTATATTGGTTGAAACTGCAACTGACAATCATGTAAGAACTGTTGCTAATGTAAAATCCCATTTCACAAAAGGACATGGTGCAATGGGAAACAGTGGAAGTGTTGCTTTTCAATTTAACAAACTCGGTGTTTTTAAATTAAATCCAGAAGGTTTGAATGCTGAAGATCTCGAATTGGAGCTTATTGATTTTGGTTTACAGGAACTAGGTGAAGGAACCGGTGAAAATGGTGAAGATATTTTAGTCATTCGTTGTGGCTTTACTGACTTTGGAAATATGCAAAGTGCATTGGAAGAAAAAAAATTGAATCCAATCAGCGCAGAACTGGAATGGTTACCAACTGTAACCGTACCTCTTACGGATGAGCAAGCAGAAGATGTAAGTAAACTGATTGATCGCTTAGAACAGGATGAAGATGTGCAGAAAGTTTTTCATAATATGGTATAAGGAAAGAGTATCTCTATTAATTTCAGACTCGTCTACTTAGCTTTAATTGCTTCTACTACTTTATCAATATTCAACATGCCATAATTAAAAACATGTTTTGATCCGTCATTTAATGTTACGATTGCTTTTTTCGCCAGGAAACTCTTCTCTGCCTGTACATCGGTTATATCCGCTTTGCTTATTTCCAGATAACCTTCGCTGCCCCATTTAGCAAACAATGCTTCTGACAATAGTCCTTTTGCCGACACATCATATTTTGCATCGTATAATAATCTCTTATTTGTTACTGTAAGTTTACCATTAAACTTTCCGCCACCGGGCGGAGCATATAAAATTGTCCAAGTATCAATTTTATTCTCATCAGGCAGTAATTCAATTTTCATTTCCTTATTTTATTTCGTTATGCAGGTTTCTTTTAAACTTTAATATTTTTTCCAGGTGGTAACGGTTTTTATTAAATTTTTCCTTATCAGCAATGAATCGGAAAGATTTTAAACGTAGACGTTAATGTATCACCCTTTTCAACAGGTTTTATATATCCTTGTTGTCCTCCAATATCTAAACCAAAATGTCCAGTGGCATATGTTCTGGTTTTTGTTTGAGCAAATGATATATTCAGTATGCATAATAATACCAGTATGGTAAATATATATTTTTTCATAGGAGCAATTTTAATCAGTTCTTTTGTACTTGTCTTTCATAAATTCAAAATAAATAAACCCAAACCGCTGGTACCAATCTGGTAAACCATATTGTTGTTCACAAGTGCCAATACCTTGTAATGCCCGTTGTAAGGCACCCATCATATCCGTATACTTGCTGTCATAAGTTTGTTTAAAATGATTAAACTCTGCAATAATTCCACCTCTTTCATTTTGCCAGGCAATACCTGTTACAGCATGAATGCCGCTCATATTATCGCCAAAGGCCAGTGCACTTTCATTGAAGTTTTTTGTATTGCTATAAATACAACTCAACCTACCCAATTGACGACGTATAAAATTTAATTCTCCTACTGCTTTTTCATAACATTCACTACATGCAGCATTATTTGCGCAAGTAGAATTCATCATAGCTCCGCTGCTGGCATTAAAGTCGGGAGAACATTCCCCGGGAGAAAAATTTTGAACGGTATTCCATTCATTTCGCCTTTCTTCCAGCCAATCCATATAGCCCTGCAAATTCTCATATGCTTCATTAACTGCTTCTGCAGGGTCGTTATCGCCTCCAAGTGATAAGTCATCGTCCTGCGCAGTAAGGGCATAACTTAAAAACATTGCGGATAAAACCAGTATGACTTTTTTCATGGATTTTTCTTTTTAAGTTTTATTAATAAGAAGGCTATAATTAGCAAGGCAACGACGGCTACAATAATAACTGTCATATTTTTTTTGAACCATCCGCTACTATTATTACTTCCCGTTCCGTCAGTTCCATTCTTAAAAACAGATGGCATGTCAACTTTCATTTCATTGCCTGTCCACACCAATAATACATAACTGGCTGGCTTCTTTTTAGCTACTACCATTATACCAAAGTCACCTTCTGTTTTAAAATTAGTTTTCCAGATACTCTTTCCTTTTACCTCGCCGGTATGACGTACCTCATGCCAGTTTTCCTTACATAGATTTACAGTGATATCGGCACCTGCATCAGCGGAGTTAAGGCTGAAGTAAGTGGGTGAATACATATTCAGCCCTTTAATAAAATAATAGGACGTATCATTTTCCTGCACCAATTTATTAATGCTGATGCGGCCATTCGCTTTATCTTCTCCTTCCTTTTTAAAATCTTCGAACTGTAATTCTGCCGGAACGATTCTCTCATCCAGATTAAATGGCTGAGCTTTTATTTTCTCATTGGCTAGTAAAAGAAAAAATAATAAAAATTTTAAATAACTCCATTTTTTCATTGTTATCTTTTTATTTATAAAGTTGTAGATTTTATTATTGTGATAATTGAAACCTCTACCAAGGTGCTTCCTACTCAATTACCTAGGTATTATGTTCTAACAGTCAAGTTAAATAATATTAGTGCTTATTAACTCAATGTCTATTTTAGTTAAAAAGCATTTTTTTATGTATTAATCAAATCTAAAAGATCATACTTCCCGGCTTCACATTTGAACCATATAAAGCTCCCTCTAAAACAAAGTTCTCTGGCCTCCAATAAATCACCTGCGACATATATTCTTCAGTCCAAGTTTTTGGTTGGCCATTATCAACTACATAAACCAGTTTTCTGAATGAGTCTCTTCCCTTTACAACAACGTAATGCAATGCGGCACTTCCTATGCCATAACTGTCATAAAGTGGTGCATATATATCCCTTACGCCACTACCTCCCCAAGAAATAAGAATAATGGTTGGTTTATTATTTTGAATATTCTGCATAATTTGACGCATCCCTTCGACAGCGTTGTTTATCTGTTTGTACTGAAGCGAAGGTTGCCAGTCACGAAGCTTACTGCTTAATGAAACTGGATCAATTCCCATATTGGCAATACCTGTTTGTCGTAAAAAATTTATTACATGTGTAACTGTGTTAACAGCAGTCCATACTTGTGAACAGCTTACATCTTTATTATAAAAATGCAACAACCCAGAGCCGCTACTGCTGCTACATGTACTTTCGCCGCAACCATAAAAGCCTTCTGGCACATTCACAATTTTTACAAAAGGCTTTAGTTTGTCATTTTGGTTTTTGACTTTTACTCGTATGTCATTAAAAAAAACTTGATAACCTGTTCCACCGTCAACTCCCGGTGAGGTATTATTAAAATCATTACCATTCCTGTCGCCTATAATCCTTGCAAATTTTGCGCAAGTATTATAATCAGTTCCTCGAATCTGCCAATCTTCAGAACGACCAAGTCTTGTCATAGGTCTTGACTCAGCGGCTTCAGTCGGATTTGTCTTAGGTAAAACGTAATCCTCTTCATGATCTGTATCTGTATAATTTATTTCGCAGGAAGTACTTGTATAAATCTTCTCAATTTCCTCGCCAGGGTTACCAACATATACTCTGCTTTCCCTATGGCAGTTTGCTTCTGTTCCATCAGGGTTATTAGGCCAACCACCACCAACTTCCAATGCATTAAAATCAGTAATAGCCCATATTTCATTTTTCTTTCTTACTTCCAATCTCACTTTCAGATTCACCTTGGGACCATGACCAAAAAAATCATTATCGCCTTTAGTATTTGACTTTTTTGAAGGTTGTAACCAAGGAGTCTGTGCCCTCTCAATTACTCGTTGTATTTCCCATTCCTGGGTAGTATTTCCAGTATAATTCCACAAAACTGGATTTTCGCCATTACCAGGAGACAAGCTGCCAACAGAAATGACTTTGTTATTTTCTGCCAGACGGATTTTATGAAATCCAGATCGTAACAATTCTATTTTCCACTTCTGGGTTACACCAGCATTTACCTGCCAGTTTACAAGATGCCCACCATTTGTATTTCTTTCAGAATAATAGGCATCTAATGCTTTTCCACTCATTGCATTTTTAATAATATAGCTGCCTGCACCATCACTTTCGATTATCCATTTCTGATTGCGATAGCTGGATGCTATATCCCACATTACAATACGGCTACCATCCTGAAAACAACCAGTTGCCGAACTATTTATATGAGATGGATCTCCATCTGCACCGTCAATTATCTTATCGCCGTATGCCATCTTAATCATATAAGTGCCATAAGGAATCTCATCAGCATTGGCGGTGGTGAACAAACAGATACCAGTTAATAGAGACAGTAATACTTTTTTCATATAGTTAAGTTTAATTGGGTTAATCAAGTCCTTCATTTATACAATCAACTCCCTTCACACTTGCAATTTCAAATCTTCTTTTATCTCTGTTGAACCGCCAAGCTTGTTTAGCTGGTTTCAAAAATTCCTGCGATGGCGACCATTTTACTAATGCAACAATTTCTACATTCTCAACCTTATTTTGTCGACATGAAGTGGTATATAGTTGCCAGCCTTTCAAAACATTTTTTACTTCCACCACATCCATTATTGTTTGAATCGCTGATGCTGTATCTTCTTTGATACTGAATAAGCAAATCCAAGTGTTTCCTCTCTGAAAAACATCTGCTATAATCATTTCTGGATTATCGATCGGTGTTACCATACTTCCTTGTCTGAATTCCCAACCTTCGAGGCCAGGTATGTTTCTTGAATCAGTATAAGATATACTAATCATTTTTTTCATGTAACCAGCATATTTCCCTTGTCCGGAAGAATAGATGCAGAAAAAGAGTAGGAGAAACGAAATCAATATACTCTTGAAATAAGTACCACCAATATTTTTACAGTTAAGGTTAGTCATATTGTTCGTTGGTAAGTTATTATATTTCACTTTAAAATAAGTAGTAAACTAATACTTTCCCCTAAAATTCGATTTGCTATATATTGTAATTTGAAAATTATTATTAATTTATACATATATAAAAATCATTTTCATTTCTAATACCCTAAAAACATGTTAGCCTGTTAAGGCTGTTTTCTATTAATGTGCCCTAGGATTAATTTCAAGTATACTAGAATAATTGTTTGATGCATTTGATTCAACTACCAGTCCGTCAGGATCTACTCTTAATCTGAAATCGAAAAGTACCGACCCTATTTCCACTACACTGCCCTTAAAAGAATATACCGAAGAATAGGTTTTAGCGGGATCAAGTACAGGCATATTCACCTTTCCCCCCATTATTTTCCAAGATCCGCTTCCACTTGGAGTTTTAGTATATGCCTGAAGCATGGTTTTATTAGATTGAACGCCTCCGTTGTTACGAATAGTTGCAATCACCTTTACCACATAGGTTTTGGCATCCACATTAAAAACAATTGATACAAATGTCAGATTAGTTATTACTAGGTCAGCAGGCACCAATGGCCTCGGATTAACATTTGGCAAGGATTGTTTACCGGGAGTACCTTTTGGCACCTGTGGTATTTGAGCATTTATTTGTGTAGTACAAAAAAAAATGACTAGTAAAATAATTAGCTTCTTCATTTTTTATTTTTAATGTAAAAAGAATAAAAAATCATACTTACTGCATTTTAAAAACAATAGAAAAACAATTAGGCCCAGAGGATGATCCTCATTGAAGCCTTTCACTGTAAAATTGAAAAAAAAATCATGGTAAATCAATTACACATTTGGGTAATAGATGTTATTCAGGATTAACAATCTTATGGCGAAGGGCCTTTGCAACAGCCTCAGTACCGCAGTTTACATGTAGCTTATGATAAATATTCTGAAGATGCTTTTTTACAGTATCAATAGTTATACCGCATTTATTGGCAATCATTTTATAGGAGTTTCCTTTAACCAGCAACTCAAGAATTTCTTTTTCTCTTGCTGTAAGATCAAATTGCTCTGCTTCAATTTTAGACTGGCGAAAATGCTGAAAAACCTTTTGGGCGACAAACGGACTCATCGGCACACCTCCAGTCATAACTTCCTGCAAAGCATTTATCAATTGTAATGGAGAAGTATTCTTTAACATGTAGCCATCAGCACCGGAACATATTGAATCGAATATCCTATTATCATCATCAAACATTGTATGCATAATCACCTTTACATCAGGATTTGTATTCTTAATTTTCTTTACACCTGCAATGCCGCCAATTCCAGGCATATCAATATCCATTACTACAATATCTGCATTGTATTTTTCCACCTGCTTGTCTGCATTGTCACAATCTGGAAAAGATGCTGCTACATAAAAATTGGCTTCATCATTTAATAACATCTCTAATGACTGACGCAGCCGGCTATTGTCTTCAAATATCAATATCTGGTAAGGCATATATCAAAAATACTTAATGGTTGTATTTATTTTATTACACAATCGGGTAATAGAGAAGACCAGCTATTTAGTAACTTTCATTTCTAAGTTTATCGTTGTACCTTCTCCCGGAGTCGACTGAACAGACATTATTCCTCCCGAAGCATTTGCTCTTTGCTGCATATTTTGTAATCCGTTTCCAGCTCTTGTGTTTTTCTGATCAAATCCAATTCCATCATCTTTAACCTCAAGAAAAATATGTTGCTCGCCAGTCCTTACACTGATAACTGCATTTTTTGCCTGAGAGTATTTTGCAAGATTATTTACCGCTTCTTTGAATATGAGGTATAAATCTCGTCTTTGTGTCATCAACAATAGTGGCTTTTCAGCTTGCTCCGGAAAATCAAATTGGCCATTTATGTTTTTACCATCCAACATATCAGCAGCATATCGCTTCATTCTTACAAAAAGATTTTTTAAATCATCGTAGCGAGGATTGATATTCCAAACAATATCTGACAATGACTCACTAATACGTTGAATATCTTCAGATGCTTTCGACAAATATTCTTCCGACTTTCCAGGCTGGTTTATATTTCTCCTTGCAAGTTCATTTAGTATATTAATATTACTTAGTGAGGCTCCAATATCGTCATGCAAATCCTGACTGATATTATTTCTTATGGCCAGAAGGTTTTCTTTCTGTTCTAGCTTCTTTTTAAGATGAAAACGATTAAAATAAGCAAAAGCGAGTAAAAAAGCTAACGCAAATCCTCCAATAAAAAGGTTTCGTATAAGCTTTTGATTCTTCAACTGTTTTTCCTTTAGCAGATTTTCTTTTTCTGTAAGTTCTAACCGTTGTGAATTGGTAGTTGCCAATAATAACTGCTTCTCCAATTGCTCTTGCTGTTGCTTTATTTTAATATCCCGTAGCTCCTGCGCCTGTGATAAGAGGTCTATTTCATTCTGTTTTTGCAAAGCAATAGCTGCATTTCCTGTAATGATTGCTTTTTGTTTTTCAATTTCGAGCAATCTTATTTTCTGATCATTATTCAGTTTTTCAATTTCGTTATCCTTGCGACTTGCTTCATACTGGCTTTCCAATTCTGCTATTTTTTCTTCTTTGTCGCTGCTGATTAGGCTGTCTTTATATAAAATATATTTTTTATAATTAAAGTATGCCTCACTAAAGTTCTTCTTTTTATTGTGATAGTTGGATAGATATAAGTAAGCATCCTTTAAATTAGCCTTGTCGTTTAATGAATTTGCTAGGTTGATGGATTTGTTATAATAATCCAGTGTAATACTGGTATCATAGGCAAGTATATCTGTATAAAATGCGGCGGCTATATACCTGCGGGCCAGCATTCGCTGATCTGATTTTGATTTTTCCAGCAACTCAATAATCTTCAACTCATATCCAAATGCTTCCTTATTATTCTTTTGAGCATTGGCGATAAGAGAAGAAGTAATATAAGAATGGATAATCCTAGCATTATCCCCCGATTGTAGAGAATATTTTATACAGAGATCTTTGTACTTTGTAGCTTCTGCTTCGCTTATACCAAGATAATACTGACTAAGATTGCAACAGGTGATTGACATTTTTGCAATATCGTTGGCTTTCTCTCTGTATTTTAAAGATCGTTTGCCATACTCAATTGCTTTTTCCTTTTGACCCAACTGATAATAGACCGTTGAAAGATTACCCAATGTCATGGCAATGCCTGCATCATTTTTAAGCTCTTCATATACTCCGAGTGACTTATGAGTAAACAGTGCCTGTCTTTCATACTCTGCTTTCAAACCCCAGGAATAACCAAGATCATTAAAGGCTAAAGCCAGATATTGATTCATGAACTTGCCAAGACCCGATGTAATACTTTTATCAATTAATAAAATTGCCTGATCAGGATCATCTTCGTACATTTTAATTTGACCCAATTGTAGCAGTGAGATACAATTAAGTAAAGTATCATTTGCAAGCATTGCAATCTTACTTAACCTAGTTGCAGTCTGTTCAGCTTTTACTAACTGGTCTTGTTCTATTTGCACTTCTGTAATATGCACAAGAGCCCATGCTTGTCCCAAATAAAAATTTTTAGTTTTTGCTATGTTCTCAGCTCTTTCGGCATATAATAATGCAGAATCATTTTTTCCTGCATCGAAAAAAGCAACTGATTTATCTAATAATGAAAAAATAGTTAAAGAATCTAATTTTGAATAAACAGGCTGAGCTAAAACTCCTCCGGGAAATAAACCCAACAATAAAACTATCAGCGGAAAAAATCGCATACTATTTTGCATCTGGAATTAAAAAATACAACTATTCCACTGATAATTATTAACTGTATGTATAATTTATTTGGCATAGCCTCCAATCCATAGCAAATGTCTCATTTCTGGAAGTAGATTTAATAGTCATTAGCACTTTGCAAATAGACATCCATAACACATTACAAAATGTACGCAACTAAAGTACCTAAAGCGTCATCTCAAAAAATACCCTTTATCCCTGATTGATACCATAAAAGAATACAGTAATTTAGAGAAATTCATAGCACTGAACATTGAAAAAAGAAATATGCTATTCCGACTAATAACTTTTTTTTGCCTGTTTGTAATGCCACAGGTAACAATGCATGCCCAAATACGAACCAACAGAGGCGTAGATTTGGGTGCAGATTCCACCACTGTAACCGGCAATACCTATGCTATCATTATTGGAATAAGCCAGTATAAACTTGTGCCTTCTTTACAATATGCACATAAAGATGCACAGGCATTTGAAGATTTTCTTTTAAGTGATGCAGGCGGCAGAGTTCCAAAAGCAAATATTGAAACCTTTCTAAACGAAAATGCTAACCGTAATAATGTGGCAGATGCGATTTC
The DNA here is from genome assembly GCA_016706055.1 of Chitinophagaceae bacterium. Taxonomy (GTDB): domain Bacteria; phylum Bacteroidota; class Bacteroidia; order Chitinophagales; family Chitinophagaceae; genus JJ008. The sequence goes on from JADJKL010000001.1 coordinate 381,722, forward strand.
TATTATTGCCAGAAAAGCGAAGCCCGGAGACAGGGTTTATTTCTTTTTTGCAGGACATGGAGATATGGAAGACCTTACACAAATTGAGAATGGCCTCCTACTGTTATACAACTGCCCCAATGGAAATTATTTTGGAATGAAAGATGATGTGCTGGAAATACTTGATTTGAAAAGATACCTTTCACCACTTTCTCAAAAAGGAACTGAAATGATTTTTATAGTTGATGCCTGCCACTCGGGAAATTTAAAAGGTGGTGTGGAAGGTGTTCAGCAAACAGCTGCTGCTCTATCAGCTTCATGGGGAAAAGAATATAAAATACTTTCCTGCCAACCCAATCAACTTTCACTTGAAAGCAAAGAATGGGGCGGCGGCCGTGGTTTATTTTCATTAGAATTAGAAGAAGGAATGAAAGGCTTGGCTGATAAAAATAATGATGGCAAGGTTAGTTTTTCAGAGCTACAACGATATATAACTGATCAAGTGGCAACATTTAGCGAAGAGAAACAAATTCCAGTAGTTACTGGTGATTTAAGCAAACCTTTTGTAGTGGTTAATCCAGCTATATTAGCACTATTGAAAAAACAAAAAGCAGAAAACTATCCGTTGCTAGCTGTTGCCAATACTAAAGGAAGTGAAGAAAGATATATCGACTCCCTTGATCCTTCAGATAAAAAAATTTATTTCTCCTTTAAGCAAAATCTTGAAAGTAAAAAACTGATATGGCCAAAAGATACCAATGCATTATTTGATTATCGGGCTTTTATAAAAAGAAATAAAGACAACCCTTTAACACCTTCCATGCGGCGTAATCTTGCGGCTGCTTTGAACGAACGTTTCAATAACATTGTAGCACCTTTATTGAAAGGAGAAACAAGTTATTCCTCCAGAGATGAATGCTATTATGCAGCCGCAGAATTGGATAGTTGCCTCTCCTTATTAGGTGAACAACATTATATGTTCCGGAATCTTAAAGCCCGGAAATTATATATGAATGCCATGTCGCTTACCTGGGCTTTAAGTGAAAATGAATATAATATTAGCTGGAATCCTACTATTATTAAGGCGATAAATTATCTTGAAGAATCTACCGAACTGGAACCAAATGCAGCTTATACTCTAGGAGCCTTAGGTATTAGCTACAGTTTCATGTTTGAATATGATAAAGCTGACAAAGCGTTTCAAAAATATCTTGACCTGAGACCGAATGATATTTCTGCTAACTATTCATTGGGCTTGATTTATAATAAGCTGAAACAATATGACAAGGCAGAACCCATATTTGAAAAATTAATGAAAGATTATCCGGATAATTTAATTTTTAAGGAACATCTGGCAAACACCTATTCATATAATGGCAAAAACGAAAAAGCTCTTATAGTAATTAATGAAATGATTGCTACTGAGGATGGAGAAGCAAACGGCTATTTCGACAAGGGTGTATATTTTTCTAGGTTGAGTGAGCCAGATAGTGCTGTATTCTATTATAAGAGATCTAAAGAAAAGAATATTGCTTATACTGCCATTTGCGACAATAACATAGGCCATGTATTTTTTGTATCCAACCAACTCGACTCTGCCCGAAAATATTTCAATACTGTATTAGCTTTCGATAGTACTTATCCTCATGCACATTTTAACCTTGGCGTTGTTGCAGAAAAAGAAGGTAATTTAAGTGAAGCGATGAAGCAGTTTATTCTTACTGCTGATTATGCTACCGCTTCATTGGAAGGTTTTGTTACCAATATGCAGTTATATTATGGCAAAACCTATACTACAAAAGATGAAAGTACTTTCAATGAATTTAAAAAGAAAGTATACATAGTAAATATGCAATACATCTCTTATGTCTCAATGATGTATGCATATATCCGGGTTCCTGGTTTAATTGACAGTGTCGAAAATATCGATCCTCTTTTTGATCTTTTATTCAATTACAAACAGGAAGATGCTTGGACATGGTATCATCATGCCTGCTGGAAGTCTTTGTCGAAAGATAAAACTGCTACACTTAAAAGCCTTGAAAAAGCGATGAAGCTTGGTTTTGGTGATTATTTTATGTTGACAAGCGATAACGATCTGAGTTTTATCCGAGCAACTCCTGAATTTTCAGCAATGATGAAAAAATACTTTCCCGACAAAATAAAAAAAGAATAACAACCTATTGCTATATTCAATAAAATGCATAAAATACCCATGAAAGGGTACAATATTTCTCCATTTTAGTTTTTATTTTTATCGTAATCATAGAACTTCAAAACTGTATTAATGAAATATCTATTATCATTTTTTGTAGCAACTCTTATCAGTAATCAGTTTCTTTTTGCACAGCCTCCTGCCAAAGAGCCGATTAAAAAAGCACTGGTTATAGGTATTGATAAATATAATCCACCTCCAGGTGCTAAAATCTCAACTACATCAGGTAGGCTAGAATGGCCTGAATTAAGTGGCTGTAAAAATGATGCATTGGCAATGAAGGAGATCATCATGACAAAATTTGGTTATGTTCAGGCTGACATTGCTGAACTGTATGATGCAAAAGCGACAAGAGCCGCCATCTTAAAGGGAATGGAAGAACTCCTGAATAATACTCCCGAAAATGGTATCGCATTAATTTATTATGCAGGTCACGGTAGTTATATAACTAATTCATTTTCGAAGGAAGAAGATAAATATGATGAATCAATTGTACCATCTGACACATGGAAAGAAGGTGTTGCCGATATAAGAGATAAAGAAATTGCCAGAATGTTCAACCGATTTGTTGACAAGAAAATAAAACTAACTGCTATTTTCGATTGTTGTCATAGTGGCTCAATGGCAAGAGGTTTGTATCCCGGAAAATCAAGATATATTGGTGGTAGCAATTATGATGTAAAAGACTCCGTGGCTGTAATTCCGCCAGAAACAAGACCTAACTCAAACATATTAATCTTATCTGCTGCACAAGATAATGAGCCTGCAAAAGAGCATCGACTAGATTACACACAACCAGCACATGGTGCATTTACTTTAGCATTGATTGAGATATTTAAACAGCAATCTGTAAAAGCTTCTGTAGATAATATCTTTAATGGCATCAGAGCTATGATTAAAGCCTTTGGCAAAACGCAGGAACCTGTATTGGCTGGAGATCCTGCAAGATTTAGTGAAACATTATTAGGCATTGATAAAGGATTACTTTCTGATAGAATATTTTTCCTGTCATAGAAGTACAGGGCAATAAAATATTTTTACAGGCTGGTTACGCAGCAGGTATTAACCCCGAGAATGAACTTACTGCTCAAAATGATTCTACCATAAAATTAAAAGTTACTAAGGTTACTGGCTTGGGGCGTTGCGAAGCAGAGTTAATAAGTGGAAAGATTTCAGATGTAAAAAAAGCCGGACCTTATGAAGTAACCAACTGGGTTAGCACTAGAATACCTTTATTAAAAGTCTATGTTCCTGAAGTAACTTTTAGTTATGAAGATGTTGTAAAACAGGCTGGAATCAATACACTATTGAAAAAATCAACTGCTGTAAAGTGGTTTAACGATTTTGAAAAAGCTGAACCAGATGTTACCATCAATTTTTCTGCAGGTAAGGCAATAGCAAATGATTTTATAACAAAAAGCATGAACACTCCATTAAAAGAATTCAATCTGGCTGAAACAGAAAATATTGCAAAAGATAAAAATCTATTTGTAAATCTAGCAGCTCCAAAAAAATTAGCAGAATCTATAAAAATAAAATTCGCAGAATATAAAACCATACAATTGGTTAATAACCCTGCTGATGCGCAATACATTTTATATGGCACTACTGATGATAACAATAATATTGCCTATGGATTAGTAAAAGCTGATATTGCTTTAAAAGATAGTCTTGCATCAATGCCACTTTATACAAGACCTGTTGCATTGACTGCTAATACTGATGCTGCCTATAAAAATTTAACTGACAGCATATTCGACGTTTCACTTAAATTATCAAAAATCAGAGGTTGGTTAACATTAATATCGCCGGAAGATGCAACTTTCTTCCCATACAAGTTGGTAATGCGAAATGCAACAACAAAAGCAGAAGTTGACAGCAATGGCGTTAAATTAGGAGATAAACTTGACCTTAGCATTGAAGCTACGGAAGACTATCTTGATCGGCCCATTGCCAAAAAATATATTTATGTTTTTACAATTGATGTAAAAGGAAAAATGCAACTGATCTATCCTTTAGCAGCTGAAGGTAGTAATCAAAATAAATTCCCGTTGAATAATGAAGAAGGAATGCCTCGAAAAAAGCTTTTATTTTCAACCGACCTGCTACAGCCGCACTACCAGTCGGTACAGATAATTATTTCTTAATAGCATCACAAGAACCTATTCAATCTCCGGGTCAGCTATTTAACCAAGCTGGAGTAAGAGGTGCTCCTAAAGGCCAAAAAAATACCTTATCCGCCTTATTAGAAATGGGTAATGAATCAAAAAGCAAGAGGATTGGATAATGCAACACCTGCAAATTGGAATCTTTTAAGGTTGGCGGTAAAGTTACACACTAAGACTTCCGCTTGCAGGAAAAATATAATTTTATACTATAAGAACTATTGAGGTTGGCAATGCTGGACGCAAGAAGAAAATCAGATATCCTTCTCACTGCACAAGTTTTGCTGTTCTTGGAATTGATTTTTAAATAACATTCCCTAAAACAAAAGGGCTGCAAAAATTTGCAGCCCTTTCCAAATACAAAATAATATATTATGGATTCAACTTCCAAGTGTATTGATATCCTGTATAAGTTGTTCTAGGTCCCCAGTACATATAACTACCATCATCAAAAACAGCTTTAGCAGTCAAACTGTTAGTACCTGGAATAGCCCATGTCACTTTTTTCTCCCATGGAGCAACAGTACCACGGTAATTTCCATTCACATAGATGTCAAGATAATAACCTGTCCAGTTATCAATAACCACATCGCTGTAATCTGGACCGTAAACATCACCACGGGACTTTTCTTCCATCGCTGGGCTTCCCTTTACATTCATTGGTTTTTGGAGTCCTTCTACGGCATCATTAGGTGTAGATAATGAACTGGAGTTGATTGTCTCCTTTTTGTATTTTCCACGAACTTGTGCATTGGCGGAAAAACCAAGGCCAATTACCATTAAGGCGGCAAAGAGGAATAGTTGCTTTTTCATGATTTTTAGTTTTTAGTTGTTCTATTTTTTTGTTTTGTAATTCAATTATACAATATTTATAAATATGGTTGTTTTATAGTTCAAAATTGGCCTAGAATAGTTTATCCCTTTTTAAAGTTACTAAATTAGAACAATCAGTCACATTTTAGCCTACCCAGAAATGGGTATTTTAAAATAATAAAAAGTTTAGTTCTTCATTCTTTTAAATCACTTTAAAAAGGAGTTCCCCTCTACTTTCAATAGGAACACTAAGGGTTCCTGAATATCCTGTTACCACAATAAGACCCGAAGAAAATCTTTTAGTACTTTCAATCTATGAATTCTCACATCCCCTTGGCCGAACGTATCCGCCCCTCCTCCTTAAATGAACTACTAGGTCAGGAACACCTTGTTGGTAAAAACAGCATACTACGGAAAGCTATAGAAAATGGAAAAATCCCATCAATGATTTTCTGGGGACCACCGGGTACAGGTAAAACAACCATTGCAAACATTATCGCCAATTCTTTAAATGTTCCGTTCTTTCAGTTAAGTGCTATCAGTGCTGGTGTAAAAGATGTAAGAGAAGTAATTGAACAGGCAAAACAAAACCCGGTGCTATATTATTTATTGATGAGATTCACCGATTTAATAAGGGTCAGCAGGATGCGTTGTTGGGTGCTGTAGAAAAAGGAATTATTACATTAATTGGTGCTACTACGGAAAACCCTTCTTTCGAAGTAAACAGTGCCTTGCTTAGTCGTTGTCAGGTGTATGTGTTAAAGTCATTGAATGAAGAACAATTAATTAAGCTGTTGCAAAATGCTATTAATAAAGATGAAATACTAAAATCAAAAAAAATAAAGCTAGAAGAAACAGCAGCACTTATAAATATTTCCGGTGGAGATGGAAGAAAAATATTAAACCTTCTTGATATTGTAACTGATGCTTTTTCTTCAACTGACTCTTTAGTGATTACAGATAAACTGGTAATGGAAGTAGCCCAGAAAAGAATTGCCTTGTATGATAAAAGTGGCGAACAGCATTACGATATTATTTCAGCCTTTATAAAATCAGTGAGAGGAAGTGACCCTAACGCAGCTATTTATTGGTTGGCCCGAATGATTGAAGGCGGTGAAGATGTAAAATTTATTGCAAGACGGCTGGTTATTCTGGCCAGTGAAGATATAGGCAATGCAAATCCAACAGCACTTGTAATGGCCAATACTTGTTTTGATGCTGTAAATAAAATAGGTTATCCTGAAGCAAATATTATTCTTTCTCAATGCACGGCTTATCTTGCTTCGTCTCCAAAAAGTAATGCAGCCGTTGCCGCAATTGGTGCAGCTTTATCCGTCGTGAAAAAATATGGTGACCTTCCGGTTCCGTTGCACATCCGTAACGCACCAACCAAATTGATGAAGAATATGGATTATGGAAAGAATTATGAATATTCGCATAGTTATGAAAATAGTTTTTCACCACAGGAGTATTTGCCAGAAGAAATTGCCGGAACAAAATTCTATGAACCAGGAAAGAATGCAAGAGAAGACGAACTTAGAAAATTCTTAAAAAATTGTTGGAAGAATAAATACAACTACTAATCTGTCAAACACAATGCCTGATATCAACTGGGTTTTTAAAAAATTTGATGAATTGACTCCTTCCGAGTTATATGCAATTATGCAATTACGAAACGAGGTATTTGTGATAGAACAGAATTGTGTGTACCAGGATGCAGATGGTAAAGACTCCTTCTCCTTTCATTTAATGGGCTGGAGCGAAAAAAAACTTTCTGCCTATACCCGCATCATTCCTGCGGGCATCACATTCACAGAAGCTTCCATTGGTCGGGTTGTGACTTCGCCTTCTGTAAGAAGAACAGGTATTGGAGTTGAATTAATGGAAATATCTATTTCAAAAATAAAAGAGCTTTTTGGTAACGTCCCTATAAGAATCGGGGCTCAACTTTATCTACAAAAATTTTATACTTCCTTAGGTTTTCAAAAGGATAGCGACACTTATCTTGAAGACAACATCCCACACATCGAAATGATAAGGCCATAGGCTTTTTTCGTAAAATCACTAAGTAGTTGAACTTTTTTTGAATTCATTTTTGCAAAAAAAGAAGTAATCATTCTTTCGATACCCTCATCAACCTCTACTTTAGTAGCGAGAAACCAATATTCGAAAATCTGAAATCCGATACCCATGAGAACAAGTGTACACACTGTACGGCTGTCCGTACTTATTTTTTTCCTCGCATTTTTTACTAATAATTCTTATTCACAATCACTTACCACAGGCAATGGAAAGATAGAAGCTGGAGTGGGTTTAGGCCCTATGTTTTTCCTAGGCGACTTAGGTGGAAGCTATGGAATTGGAACTGACTTTGTAAAAGATATCGACTTTCCACTCACAAAACTCAACAAAGGCATTTATCTAAATGTTTACCCAACGGAATGGCTGGGTATTAGACTTGCAGGTAATCTGAGTTATATAAAAGGGGATGATGCCCAGGCTCCCGACAAAGGTGGAGCTGAAAGATATCGTTTGAAAAGAAATTTGAAGTTTGAATCAAAAATCAGCGAAGCATACGCAGCGATAGAAATTTATCCCACCGTTTTCTTTGAGCAATATGATGGCTTGGCACATAAATTAAGGCCTTATGTAGTAGGTGGTGCCGGCATTTTCCACTTTAACCCCAAAGCGGAATATACTGAACCAGGAGGAACAAAAAGAATGGTTGAACTAAAACCACTTCGTTTAGAAGGACAAGGCTTTTCAGAATATCCAGATCGTAAAGAATATTCGCTTACACAAAAAGAATTACTTGTAGGTGGAGGTTTGAAATATTATCTCTCTGAAAGTATGTATGTAGGCTTTGAAATTCTGCATAGAAAAACATTCACCGATTATATAGATGATGTAAGTACTAAATATATTAATCCGGCTCTTTTTAATACTTATCTGTCTGCTGCTGATGCTGCTGTAGCCCGTCAACTATATTATCGGGAAAACCTTTTGCAGCCGGGCCAAAGTCGTCCTAATCCAGTAGTTAACGAACAAAGAGGCGATTCGAAAGACAATGATGCATTTTTCTCAAGTATCTTAAGAATGGGATGGCGTTTAAATGGCGCTAACTCACCAACAGGTAGAGCTAAGCGACAATTGAAATGCCCTGTCTATTATTAAACTGAATACCACCTTAGTATTAATATAACCCTAAATCCGAACCACATGAAACAACAAGTACCCAAAAATCGACTTAAAGTAATAATGGCCTTAAGTGTTTTTTCAGGCTTGATTTTGTCACAACCAGCACTTGCAGAAAGCAAACCTTATATCAGCTTGGGAGAATACAAAACAGGTGAGAAAATTCCAGTAAAAACAAAGTTCAAAACAAAGTTGTTTTCATCGAAGAACAACAGTTCTGTAAAAATCTATCCAGATTTCATTAAACGGGAAATGCATGTAATTGCAAAAGATAACAACAAAGAAGTGTTAGATTTTTTTGTATTTGACATACCGGGAACATTAATCTTTCATAAAAAAATGAAAGCCCATGACCATGAGTGTCTTAAAAAATTTAATAAGGGAAAATACATTTACCGTGTTTTCACAGGTGATGAAGAGACCGCAGCAGGTGAACTAGAATTCAGATAAATCATAAAAATACTAAACGCCGTCCCGAAAAGCAGCAGGGAGCTTAATAAAATCTAATACCCGGTTGAAATAACCTAATCCGTTCTCTATTGGTACTCTCTATTTGTATAAAATTTTATTAAACACTCTCTGCCTTGCTTGCGGGCAGAAAAGTTGATAGGCTTTTCTTTTAATTTGAGCTCTTTTATTCGTCATAACTAAGAAACCCGTATTGGCAGAGAGATTGTTTTAATCAATATCCGGTTGAAAAACCCAGCAATCCTGGAGAACCTGAAGATTTTTGCAATCATTTTCTGCCTTTACTTACGGGTTATTTCTCCTCCACTATTCACCCCAAAGAGTTATTTATTAGGTCATGTTATAAAACAGTTCAAAAAAACTGTACTTCAACTGTTTAGATTTTAAAAAAGAGTCCTATATTAGTTTTATATTTCTAAACAAGGGTTGCCTGAACCTAAAAAACAGGGGCGAATACCGAAAAGCCATACGAGTAGGTACAACCAAATTCAACCAACTTAATTATGGAAAATTTAGGCTTTCACAAATCAAAATTGTATTCTTTAATCCTTGCCGGCGTAGCATTAATATCACTTCTCTTGCCATGGGTATCAGTTTCTGCCGGAGGTTTTGGCGGAGCATCTAAAAATGGTTTTGGCGGCTGGGGTCTTCTTGTCTTAATCGGTATTGGACTTGTTGCAGCTGCTTGTTTTATGGGAAACAAAGCTTTAGCATTTGATGACATGGGCAAAAAACTTGTTCTTGGCGGCTTTGGCGCAATTGCAGGAGGCGCAGCAATTTATCTGATTAGAATATTCACAATGGGTGGTGGAAAGTATGGCGGAATTGTAAAAGTTTCTCCAGGTCTTGGTCTTTTCTTAGGCTTAGCTGCAGGTGCTATTGGTCTATTACTTCAATTAGGAATCATTAAAGTACCAAAAGCATCGATGATAAAGTAAAATAATTGTTTTAAACTCTTTTATACAAAAAAGCCTCCCACTATTAATATTGGGAGGCTTTTTTGTATAACCATATTAGTCTATTCCAACTCGGCTTTCAAAAATTCCGCCGTATGGCTTTCTTTGTTCTTAGTCAATCCTTCCGGAGTTCCTTCATACAAAATTCTTCCTCCTCCATCGCCTCCTTCTGGGCCTAAGTCTATAATATGATCGGCCACTTTTATCACATCCATATTATGCTCAATGACCAATACAGTATTTCCTCTGTCAACTAACCTATTTAAAACATCAAGCAAATGTTGTATATCTTCAAAATGCAAACCTGTTGTAGGTTCATCCAATATATAAAATGTTTTCCCGTATCTTTTTCCAAGCTCGGTCGAAAGCTTTACCCGTTGTCCTTCTCCCCCACTTAATGTTACCGCAGATTGTCCTAATGTTATATAACCCAACCCAACTTCTTCCAGCACTTTTATTTTTCGATAGAGATAGGGAACATTCTGAAAAAACTCAACAGCTTCTTCTACCGTCATTTCTAAAACATCTGCAATAGATTTTCCTTTGTAACGAATTTCCAATGTTTCCCGGTTATATCTTTTACCATTGCACTTTTCGCAATGTACATACACATTGGGTAAAAAATTCATTTCAATAACCCGCATACCACCACCTTCACACACTTCGCATCTGCCACTTTTTACATTAAAAGAAAAACGTCCCGGCTTATATCCTCTTATTTTCGCTTCAGGAATAGAAGCAAACAAAGTTCTTATTTCAGTGAAGAAGCCACAATATGTTGCAGGATTACTTCTTGGTGTTCTGCCAATAGGTGATTGATCTATTTCAATTACTTTATCAATATGCTCCAATCCCTTTACAGATTTATATTCCAGTGGGGCCATTTTAGAACCGTAGGCATGTTTAGAAAGAATCGGATATAATGTTTCATTAATAAATGTTGATTTGCCGCTGCCACTTACACCGGTAACACAAATAAATTTCCCCAACGGAAATTTTGCTTCTACATTTTGCAGGTTGTTTCCTTTAGCACCTTTCAACTCGAGAAATTTACCGTTGCCTTCTCTCCTTTCTTTTGGCACTGCAATTTTATGATGTCCATTCAAATAACCGGATGTTAATGTATTTAGCTTCAACATATCCTGAGGTTTGCCTTGCGCAACTATTTTTCCACCATGATATCCTGCTTTAGGCCCAATATCAATTAAATGATCTGCTGCCAGCATGATGTCTTTGTCATGCTCTACTACTAAAACACTATTGCCAATATCTCTCAGATTTTTTAATGCTTCTATCAATCTATGATTGTCTCTTTGATGCAAACCAATAGACGGCTCATCTAAAATGTAAGTGATGCCTTGCAGTTGAGAGCCTATCTGCGTTGCCAAACGTATACGCTGCGATTCGCCACCACTAAGGCTTTTAGAAGGTCGATATAAAGTAAGATAAGTTAACCCAACATCCAATAAAAACTGTAACCGTTCTCGTATTTCTTTCAATACATCTTTTGCAATTGCTTTCTGCTTATTCTCCAGCATTAATTCAATTCCATCAAACCAGGCAGCCAGGTTGTCAAGATTCATATTACTTAGCTCCGCAATATTTCTCCCATTTACTTTAAACCAAAGACTTTCTTTTTTTAATCTTGCCCCTTCACAAGAAGTGCAGGGTTTTAAACTCATAAACTGTTGCACCCATTCCCGCAATGCTTCTGTGCTATATGAAGAGGCAAACCATCTTTTAAGCATTGGAATAACTCCTTCAAAACTTCCAGTATATTCATTTGGCACTGTTTCGTCATCCACATCTACATCAAGCGAAGAATTTATTTCTTTATCGCCGTATAAAAGCAAATCTAATTGTGCCGGCGTTAGTTGATCTAAAGGCTTGTCCAATTTTATTTTTTTCTTGCTAGCAAATTCCTTCACCTGCTGATATACACTGGCATTCCGTTCTTCTCCCAATGGTGCAATACCTCCTTCCTTTACGGTTAATGTTTTGTCAGGCAGCACTTCATTCATATCAATGGTATAAATATTACCCAAGCCTTTACAAACCGGGCAAGCACCATATGGAGAATTAAAAGAGAAAGCATTTGGCGATGGCTCTTCATAACTTATTCCTGTATCCTCACACATCAACATTTTAGAATACTGCACAAATATTTTATCATCAATCAACAAAAACATTAGATCTTTTCCAAGTTTCAATGTTTGCTGCACACTTTGGCTAAGCCTTGCTTTTAAATCATCCGTAACCTGTAGTCTGTCCACCACTAATTCAATATCATGAATAACATATCGATCAACCTGCATTTTAGAAGTAATATCTTTTACCTCTCCATCAATTCTTACTTTTAAGAACCCTTTTTTCCTTACATCTTCAAATAACTCCCTATAATGTCCCTTTCTTCCTCTTACTAATGGAGCCAACAGAGCTATTTTTTCTTCCATGATATTTTTTAAAGATATTCTCCACTATTTCTTCTTCACTCCACTTTACCATTTTCTTATTCGTATTATAAGAATAAGCATCGCCAATTCTTGCAAACAACAATCGCAAAAAATCATATATCTCTGTTACAGTGCCAACAGTTGAACGAGGGTTTTTATTGGTGGTTTTCTGTTCAATAGAAATTACAGGCGAAAGACCGGTTATCTTATCTACATCCGGTCGTTCCATATCTCCAATAAACTGGCGGGCATAAGCACCAAAGGTTTCCATATATCGTCGCTGGCCTTCAGAATAAATAGTATCAAATGCCAAGGAAGATTTTCCACTACCACTTATTCCGGTAATAACTACCAATTTATTTTTTGGAATTGAAATATCAATATTTTTCAAATTATGAACCCTTGCTCCATACACTTCAATAGTATCTGAATCCTGAATTTCGGGTACTTCCTTTTTTTTACTTGCTTTCTTTGCCATACTTATTGAACGAAGATACTATTTCGGATAATTCCAAAATTTTGTTGTTAACCCCTTTATAAACAAGCTATAACTGAAATTGTTGCAGCATATTTTTATTCATTTCAATAAAAGAATTCAAATTAAATTTTCAGAGTTATCCACAAAATTTTATTCTGGCACAATATTTTGAGTGTAGCGATGAAATTAAATAAATCATTTAAAATTAATTATTCATGAAAAAGACCTTTTTAATAGCAGGGGCATTGCATTATTTTCCGGCTTAGCGATTACAACCTCAGCACAAGAAACTCCCGTAAAAGAAACTACGACGCAAGAAAATTGGGATGCAAAGAAAAATCCTACTGTAGATTCAATAATGGCACAATTCAAAGACAAATATGTTGAAGTAAAGCCTGCGCAAACCATTTCTGATATTTTTCCCGCACTTGGTGAATATGAATCAGCTACAAATGAAGAGGCAGCAAAACTTTCAATTACAATCGACCCCAATAACAAAGGGCTAGTATGGATTGAAGGTTTACCACAAGGAAGAGTAAAAGCCATGTTACGTAAATCACCTGCTACCTATAAAATTCCAGCTCAAAAAACTGAAGAAGGAAAAGATGTGGCAGAAGGAACTTTGATATTTGATAAAGAAACAAACACACTAAGCATTTGTATTGGAAAAGAATATAATACTACAGATCCTTCAACTGCGTTTATGATGTCGGAGGAAGAGCCAGCAGCCACCGTATCAAAAAATTCAAAAGCGAAAAAAACAACGGTAACGAAACCCTGGATATACACAGGGACAAAAATTGTAGTAGTAGAAGAAACAGTGATGAATTAAAAACATTCAAGGTGGTGGTTCATTTAGAATGTGTAAAGAGGTTGCAGTAAAATGCAGCCTCTTTCTTTGTAATATTGCTAAAATTTAAAACCAATGTTCAACTTATTCAAGAAAAAGCAAGAAGGCGCAAAAGTTACTGATACTGTTTTTATTTCAACAGCAGCTAAGTACCAGGCAATGATTGAAGAATGGAAAAAAGATAAATCCATAGTTTATCTTTTCTGGTTTGATGATTCTTTAAGTGAAGCTGCTACATTCTTTTCAGCCGCAATGACTGAAGAGGATATACTGCTACTTACTCGTCAAGCAACTTCGCAACAGTTGTCAGCCAAAATTCCAATTTTTGCAGAGCATTTTCCATTAGAAAATAAAGAGCAGGATTACTACAAGAAACTAAATCTAGATGTAGTAAAAGTATATTCTGCATTAGATGAACCACTTTACAAACATTTTGGTGCAGACAGGATAATTGACTTAGTGCAAAAACTTGGCATGAAAGAAAATGAAGCAATTGAACATAGTATGGTCAGTTCTTCCATAAAGAAAGCTCAAAAAAAGATTGAGAAAAATGTTGTTTTTGAACAAACTGCACATTCACAAAGTGATTGGTTGCAAAAAAATTACAAGCCTTGAACCTTTTACTGTAAAGGCTTTCAGCTAATAAACAAACGAATGTTTGCAAAGTATTCTCATTTTAAATTTGGAAAATAGAATTGTAGTCCACTATCTTTGTTCAAGTTCTTTATACATACTTATCAAGAAAGGCAGAGGGTAATGGCCCGATGAAGCCTTGACAACCTACTCTAATTTGATTAGAGAAAGGTGCCAATTCCATCTCTCGTTGTAAACGAGGGAACGATAAGTCAGATTAACGCTTCTAAATATCTTCAACAACATATTAAAAGCTCATCTGATTTATCGGGTGAGCTTTTTTCGTTTTAAACGAAGCTCTTCCCGATAGTCTTTTTTGATAATTGATGTAACTGTTTAAACAATTTTTCATCAAATTAAAAATCAAAAAAGATGAGCAACAATCTTCATTTCGACACATTACAGCTTCATGCTGGTCAGCAAATTGATCCAACAACAAAATCAAGAGCGGTTCCTATTTATCAAACCACTTCCTATGCTTTTAACAATGCCGCCCATGCAGCCAACCTTTTTGGATTAAAAGAATTCGGAAATATCTATACCCGGATTATGAATCCGACAACGGATGTTTTTGAACAACGCATCGCTGCACTGGAAGGTGGTGTTGCGGCCTTAGCTACAAGTTCCGGACAGTCAGCACAGTTCCTTGCACTCAATAATATTTTGCAAGCCGGAGATAATTTCATCACTTCTACTTATCTCTACGGTGGCACTTACAACCAATTCAAAGTAGCCTTCAAGAGATTAGGAATTGAAGTTCGCTTTGCCGATGGCGACGATGCAGAAAGCTTTGTGAAACACATTGACAAAAACACAAAAGCATTTTATCTGGAAACAATTGGCAATCCAAGATTGAATATTCCTGATTTTGAAAAATTTGCCGACCTCGCCAAAGAATATGATTTACCACTAATCGTTGACAATACATTTGGTGCAGGCGGATATTTATTTCGTCCGTTGGAGCATGGGGCTAACATCGTTGTTGAATCTGCTACCAAATGGATTGGCGGACATGGCACTAGCATCGGCGGTGTTATTGTTGATGGTGGAAATTATAATTGGGGCAATGGAAAATTCCCGCAGTTCACTGAGCCATCCGAAGGTTATCATGGACTTAAGTTCTGGGAAATATTTGGCGAAGGAAATCCATTGGGCTTACCAAATATCGCTTTTGCCATCCGTGCAAGAGTAGAAGGACTTAGAGATTTTGGTTCTTCACAAAGTCCATTCAATTCATTTTTATTGCTACAAGGTTTAGAAACCTTAAGTCTTCGTGTACAACGTCATGTTGAAAATGCATTAGCATTAGCAGAATGGTTGGAACAGCATCCGTCAGTTGAGTTTGTACAATATCCAGGATTAAAAAGTAGCCCATATAATGAATTAGCAAAAAAATATTTGACCAACGGCTTTGGCGGTGTGCTCAACTTCGGTGTAAAAGGCACAAAAGAAAATGCAAGCAAGTTTATTGACTCATTGAAACTGGTAAGTCATTTGGCAAATGTTGGCGATGCAAAATCACTGGCTATTCATCCGGCTTCCACCACACATGAGCAATTAAACGAAGCGGAACAAAAAGCTGCTGGAGTAGAACCTAATCAGGTTCGTATCAGTGTTGGCATTGAGTATATCGAAGATATAAAAGCAGATTTCGAACAAGCATTCGCCGCTGTATTTGCCAATGAATTAGTCAATTAATTATTAACCCAGCTTCAGTTCCCTGAGCAAAAGTTGCGTCGCTCCGTTTGTGGTTCTGTTCCCTGATCATCAATGAATACAGTTGACAAACACTTTTAATTATAAAGAAACATTCACATTAGAGTCAGGTGAAACCCTTCCGGGTTTTCACTTGGCTTATACTACGCATGGCAAACTGAATGCGGCAAAAGATAATGTTGTCTGGATTTTTCATGCACTCACTGCAAATAGTAATCCTGTTGAATGGTGGCCCGGTCTTGTTGGCGAAGGAAAATATTTTGATCCTGCAAAGTATTTTATCATCTGCGTAAATAAACCTGGCAGTCCATACGGCAGCATTTCCCCATTAAGTAAGAATCCGGAAACAAATGAAACTTATTATAACAGTTTCCCTGTTTTCAGTATACGAGACATAGTAAGAAGCTACCAGCATTTAAAAAATGAGTTGGGCATCAGCAAAATATTTATTGGTCTTGGTGGCAGCACCGGTGGCATGCAATTGCTTGAATGGGCAATAGAAGAACCTAACTTATTCGAACATATTGTTCCTATTGCTACCAATGCCATTTTATCTCCTTGGGGAATTGCCTTCAATGCATCGCAACGCATGGCAATAGAAGCTGACAATACATGGTTAAAGAAAACTAATGATGCTGGGCAAAAAGGGCTTGCTGCTGCAAGATCAATTGCGATGCTCTCCTATCGTCATTATAATGGTTATGCCATTACACAAAGAAGAGATAAAGCATTTGTACCACTCAGTAACGAAACAACTTATGCAGCCGACAATTACCAGCGGTATCAGGGTTTAAAACTCACAAAGCGATTTAATGCTTTGTGCTATTACAGGCTTACACAAAGTATGGACAGCCATGATGTGGGACGTAATCGTAAAAGTGTGGCTGAGGCTTTAAAGCTCATCACTGCAAAAACATTAGTGATTGGCATTACATCTGATGTGCTTTATCCAATAGCAGAGCAGGAATTTTTACATCAAACAATTCCAGGTGCACAATTACTGACAATTGCCAGTGAGTTTGGCCATGATGGTTTTTTACTGGAGTATGAAAAAATAGAAGCGGCTTTAAAAGAATTTATTAACAACAAAAAATCATCTCACTTAAAAATAGTGAATCAATAACATGGGAACGCATAAACAATTAACAATAGGTCTTTTTGGATTTGGTGTAGTGGGCGAAGGATTGTACAAAGTTTTACAACAAACACCATCACTGAATGCAAGCATCAAAAAAGTTTGTATCAAGAATTCCGGGAAAAATAGAAATGCTCCAGCAGCATTATTTACAACGGACAAAGATGAATTACTCAACGACCGTGACATCAATGTAATTGTAGAAGTAATTGATGATGCAGATGCAGCTTTTGAAATTGTAACCATTGCATTAAAAAATGGAAAGGATGTGGTAAGTGCCAGTAAAAAAATGATAGCTGAACATTTACCAGCATTACTGGAGTTACAGCAACAAACCGGCAAATCATTCTTGTACGAATCAGCAGCCTGTGCTTCCATTCCTGTTATTCGCAATCTGGAAGAATATTACGACAACGATCTTTTACATTCGATAAAAGCAATTGTGAACGGCTCTACCAACTTCATACTTACAAAAATACTTGATGAAGGTCTGGATTTTAAACAGGCTTTACTATTGGCGCAACAGTTAGGTTTTGCAGAAAGCAATCCTGTTCTTGATGTAGAAGGATTCGACGCAGTTAATAAATGGACATTTCTTCTAACTCATGCCTACGGTATAGTACCAAGTCCTGATTCCATCTTATTCAATGGGATACAGAATATCCATTCATCAGATGCTACAGTTGCAAAGGAGAAAAAACAGGAAATAAAATTGGTTGCTCAGGCAAAGAAATTAAAAGATGGCAAAGTTGCAGCATTTGTGCTACCTCAATTTGTAAACCAGGACGATCATCTTGCCTTTGTAAAAAATGAATACAACGGTGTTGTTATTGAAAGTGGATTTGCAGACAAACAATTTTTTTATGGCAAAGGTGCCGGAAGTTTTCCTACCGCATCTGCTGTGCTGAGCGATATTTCTGCATTACGTTATGAATACAAATACGAATACAAAAAATTATACCACCATCAACCGCATGAATTAAGTAATGATATTTTTCTAAAAGTATATGTAAGCTTTGATGACCTTACACTTATTCCAAAAGAAAAATTTGAGTGGATTGAAGAATGGCATGCACAAGCAGATAGAAAATATTTAATCGGCGTTATTAAGCTAACCGAATTAAAAGAAAATAACTGGTGGAAAGAAAATGGAGTGTCACTAATACTGTTGCCTGAGCCAGTTATTGAAGAAATTGAAACAAGAAAATTAAAAAGGAGAAGTCTCGAATTGGCAGGGATAGTTTAATAAATACCTGCACTTGTGCTAACCGTTCTGAGTCTTTATATATAAAAGTAATTGTACGGCTGCCATCCTGAATTTATTTCCCCTTCAATAAATTCATGATGGCTTCTCTCCTTCTTTTTGAAAAAGGGAGCATCTTCCCATCACTCATACAGATCAACCCCTCTTTATCTACTTTTTTAATGAAATTCTTATTCACTAAATAGGATTTATGAATACGTAAAAAGAAATGTCCGCTCAAAATTTCTTCGTATTCACCCAGCGTCTTAGAAATAAGTATTGGTTTATGGTCCTTAAAAATAAACCGGGTGTAATTATTCTCACCTTCACAATACATAATTTCCTGTGGATCAAAAAATGACACTCCATCATTCGTAGACAATGCAAGTTTAAAGTTATCCTGCGTCTTATTCTGCAAATTACTAATGAGGTTATCAATCAGCTGTGGTTGATTTGCATGCTGGTTTTGCTGTTTTATAATATGCCTGTTAATGGCACTTTGCAATTCAACACTATCAATTGGCTTTAATAAATAATCCAAGGCGCTGAAACGGATTGCTTTTATGGCATATTGATCGAAGGCAGTAGTAAAAATTACATCAAAATCATAACCAAGTGCCTGGTTTAAAAAATCAAACCCGTTCATATTAGGCATTTCAATATCCAACATAATTAATGTAGGCTTGAAGCTAATTATTAGCTTCAACGCTTCTTGCGGATTGCTGCAATAACATACATCCTTCTCTAAAGGAATAAATTTTTCAATCAGCAGTTTTAATATATTACCTGCGGCCTCCTCATCATCTATTATCAATATCCGTAACATATTGTTATTGTTTGGTTTCAATATCTATTGGCAATTTAATTATTACAGTAGTACCCAAAGCCTCTTGTTGCTCGTTAACTTTATCTACTGTGTTTACATAGATATTTGCTTTGTATTTTACTGATAGCAGGTTTATCCTTTGTTCTGTTAACACCGTTCCCTTAGATTCCAGTTGTTCTGAACCTATTTTTTTTGCTTTGATTAAGGCAGCTTCTCTTCTGCCAACTCCATTGTCATCTATTGTTATTATCAGTACTCCATCTTCTTCTTTACAAACGACGGAAATAAGTTTATCTCCTATTTTATTTCGCAATCCATGCCAAATAGCATTTTCTACATAAGGCTGAATAAGCATTGATGGTATTATTAAATCATCAGTATCTACGTTATTATCAACCTCAATTTTATACGTAAATGACTGGCTAAAGCGAAGCGATTCCAACGACAGATACAATTGAAGCATTTCCAACTCACTGTTAAACGGAATAAATTCTTTTGATGAGTTATTAAGCACCATCCGCTGGAGCTTAGAAAATTTGGACAGGTATTCATAGGCCGCATCCACCTTATTAGTTAAAATACATTCCTGTATGGCATTAAGACTATTAAAGATAAAATGAGGATTCATCTGGCTTCGCAGAGCTTCAAGTCTTGCTTTTGACAGCTGCTCATTCATGCTGTACATTTCTATCTGGTTGTGCTGCAACGTCATTTCTGCTTGCAAGGAAATTATTTTATTAGCAGTAAGTGTGGCAATGGTAGTTAATATCTGCAAGTGTTGCGTTGTAAAAAAATTCCTTTCATGATGTTCACTATCAATGACGCCAATCAGTTCATCATTATAAATTATGGGCACAGTTAATTCACTAAGCCGTTCAAGGTCATCAATACGATATCGTGGGTCCTTTGAAGTATCTGCAATTAAAACAGGCTCCTTGGTTTGCATCACATAACCAACAACACCCTGTCCGGGTACAACATCAAAATATTGTTTTTCAAATTGCTCTACTGAATCTTTTGGCCCATAGCTGGCTCGTTGTATCATTTTCGTTTTATCATCATTCCACAAATACATCATACAGTCAACAAAGCCGAGCCGGCTGATAAGATTTTTTACTACATCCCATAACACATCATCAACAGTGTGTTTATCAACCAGTGAAGATGAAAAATAATTTACAATCTGCTCCAGTTCTAATTTGCTCTTGTATTGTGCGGCGCTTAATTGCTCTACTTTTAGCTTTTCTTTATCAAAGGCCCGGATATTTTTTTCTCTCCATTTAATAAATGCAAACACAAGTAAAATTCCACATATCGCCATGATTAAAATAAACCACCAGGTTTTCCAGAAAGGTGGATTGATAATGATCTTCACCTCAGTTATGGCATTGCTGAAAATTCCATCCCTGTTGGCACACTTCACTTTAAAAACATACTTACCATTATTTAACTGGTTATAAATTGCTGCCTGATTTTTTCCAGCCAGTATCCAGTCTTTATCAATACCTTCTAATTTATAAAAATATTTAATGCGTCCTGTCTCCCATAAATCAAGCGATGCAAATTCAATTCTTACTGAGTTCTCTTTATAGGAAAGTGTAACAGGACTGTTACTACCAAGTACGGAATCTATTATTTTTTCTTTTTCAAAAACACTGAACCCTGTAATCTGTACATCTGCCGGCGGCGGCGATGTAATAAATTTTGAAGGCGTAAAGAAATAAAACTATTGGAGGCTGCAATAAGTGCCGTGCCATTTTTGAGGCTGTATATTCTGCCGCTAAAGATATTATCAATAATCCCATCATTAATATTGTAAGTTGTAATGGCGAGGTTCTGCATATTGATTTTACAAAGCCCGCCACCACTGCATACCACCCAAATATCTGCATGTGCATCCCGCATCAACCCAAGTACAATGTTATTGGGGAGCCCATCTTTTGAAGTAATGGCCGTAAAAATATTTCGTTTTGTATCGAAAATATTCACTCCCATTTCTGTGGCTAACAGCAGTGTATCCTTATTATACCGTATAATATCAAGTATGGTATTGCTGCTGATGGAATTTTTGTCCCGTTCGTTTACAATAAATGCTTCAGTAAACTTTTCTTTACGGATATCAAATACCTGCAACCCGTTTTGAAAACTGCCAACCCATACTTTGTTTTCGTCTACCAGTATGCTTTGCACCCTTCTTCTAACAGACATATCCGGATACAAAAATGAAGTGTAATAATTTTGTGTACGTTTCCTATTGTTTACTCTTCCTAATCCCTTGGACCAATAGGCCATCCATACATCTCCATCACTACCTTGTTTTATTGAATTTATTCCATCGTCTTCCGACTGGTCATTATCTTCCCATAATTTATTGTTTGACAGACTTAATTTAAGAACAGACTTTTTTTGATTGGGAGCCCATACTATACCCTTTTCATCCCGAAAAAGGCTCCATATCTGGTTCAGCTCCGGATTTTCATAACCAGATTGCTTAAACAAATAATGTTGCTTAAAATTTAATGCATTATCTGTTCTTATAATACCCCCATTCTTTTCGTAATAGCTAATAAGAATATTGCCGTCTGGTAATTCAAGAAAATCTCCCACCTGTGATTTGGGCAGAATATTTTCTTTTCCAGACCCAAACCTGTGTGAAAAAAAAGATTGTTTTTCCTGATTGCTGACATTTATACCTCCATCTCCTCAATCAGCACATTATTATCTCTATCTTGTATAATACACTTTGAACCCTCCCTACCACTTGCATGTAAAGAATATTCTGTTGTATTGTCTATACCCACTATCGAAAAAATATCACCTTCTGGGTTATAGTATGCTAATCCTCGGTTGAGCAAACTAACTATAACCTGCCCATTCTTCAGGTGAAATACAAAAGCAATATCCTCTTTCTCATTTCCCGTCCTCAGCTTTTCTTCCGGCAATTTTTCAAAGCTGTAGGTATATATTTTCTGAGATAACAGGTGATAACGAAAAACAGTTTTAAGACCGGTGCTTATCCATATATTGTTTGTGTCAATAAGAATATTGGCAATACTGGAATTAATTTCAAACAATGGATTGTGTGCAGGATTGTATCTTTTGCTGTAAAGCTTCTTTTCGTCTGTGTTATAAAAATAAATTCCCTCGGTTGTGCAAAACCAGAGATTATCATTTTTGTCTATTGTTAAAGTTCCTGTCTTTATACTTTCCTTAATCCCTATTCTGGCATTCCATTTTTCAAACCTGTTTGTTTTTTCATCCAGCTTAAAAAAACCTTCGTGTCCGGCTAACCAAATATTACCTTTTTGATCTTCCGCAAAATGCCAGGTGCCATTTATTTTATTTCCAGCAGTTGCCTGTAAATTATAATTGTAAAACTTTCCGGTATTCCTGTCAAGAATATAAGGAGCACCATGATCCGTCCCAATCCACAATCTTTTTTTACTGTCTTCAAAAACAGCACTTATCCAGTCAGTTTGCAGGGCTGTTGTATCTCGTATATCTGCCAGATAGTTTTTAAACCTTGTGCCATCATATCGCTGTAATCCCACCTGTGTACCTATCCAGATAAAGCCTGCTTTGTCTTGGTGTAATGCCGTTATCTTCTCACTTACCAATCCATCAGACGTAGTGATATGCCTGAACAAATGATTTGTTTGCTGGGCATAAGAATAACTATAGCCACAAAAAGGCATATCGCTAAAACAGTAATTATTTTTTTACAGTAGATAATAATGATTTGTACCAAAGATAATTCAATATGTTACCCAGCCTGTTTCTTTTCCTCAATAGAAACGACCGTTCCCTAATTGAAGGCGTTGATTTAACGGACACAATACGCATTACATAAACTGATACGCCATTTGCCTCATTACCACTTTTTATGACTACAGGCCAGTTATAGTTTTACAAAACAACAATCAGATTATGACCAAAGAGGAGACTTTATTGAATAATAAAATACATGAGCTGGAGCAGGAAATGAAGAACAAGGGACTTTGGCAGAAAGAAGCACCGGACTGGGTAAATTATTTTGAAGAAAAAATATTTGCCGAGAGAAAGGATTTGCTGAATGGCCTTCAATTTGTATTTATCCCGAATCATTTGAATTTATCCGCCCAGTTATCCGCTGTAAAAGAAAAAAGATTCATAGTACCTGCTGCTATCAAATTTTTTGGAGATGATGTACACAAGGGGAAACTGCTACAAATATTAATTGAAATAGACTCATTATTATAAATAATAAACTCATGAAACAAAAAAAATAAAACCACTGCTGGCACTTCTGTTTGTATGCGCAAATTTTTCAGTTAAGGCCCAACAGGCTGTAACCTCAGCAGACATTAAAGGATTTGATGAAGAAAGCATTACCATAACCAAGTGAGCATCGGACATTCAGGTTACCCTCCCGGTGGTGGATCGGGAGGGGCCGGAATGATTTTAGACCTATTACAAAACACCGTTTTAAATATAAAAGTATAGTCATGAAAAATAAATTAATCATCGTTCTTGTATGCCTGTTTAGCCAGCAGTTAGCTGCACAAAATGTTGGCATCGGCACTACAACTCCAAATGCAAGTGCTAAACTGGAAATCAGTTCTCCCAATTCAGGATTACTGATACCAAGAGTTGCCCTAACCAGCAATACAGATGTAGTTACTATTCCTTCGCCGGTAAGTTCACTACTGGTGTACAATACGGCAAATGCAGGTAGTGGAGCCTTGGTAGTTACTCCTGGCTTTTATTATTTTAATTCTTCCAACAATAGCTGGCTTCGTTTGCAAACTGAAGGCAGTATTGTAAGTAGTGGTTGGCAGACAATTGGTAATGCGGGAACAACGCCGGCTTCTAATTATGTGGGAACAAGTGATAACCAATCGCTGGCATTTAAAATAAACAATACAAACGCTGGTTTGATTGGCACAAATGGTAATGCATTTTTTGGACTAAATAGTGGCTTGCCTACAGCAACAGGTGCAAATAATATTGGCGTAGGAAATTTTGCATTGGCCAGTAATAACGCTGGTTATAGTAATGTGGCATTGGTGTAAAAGCTTTACAGTTCAGCACCAATAAAAATAACCTGGTAGCTATTGGCGACAGTGCTTTGTACAATAATGGAATAGGTGCTGTTCAAACTTACGAAGCTGGCGAAAACACTGCGGTGGGAAGTAAGGCCTTGTATAAAAACACTACAGGTTCCAGTAATACCGCAACAGGATTTTGGTATCAATATTTTAACAGCACGGGTTTTGGTAATTCATCTCAGGATCATATCTCTATCTCAAAATACATCGGAAATTATAATACTGCAGTGGGTTGTTTTAATCTTAGAGCAAATAAAACGGGTAGTGGTAACTCAGCATTAGAACTAATGCTTGTCTTTTAACACTACCGGATCTAACAATACAGCCTTGGGAAACCTTGCACTCGCTGGCAATCTCAGTGGCAATAGCAATGTGGCTATGGGTATTAATGCAATGGCTTATAGTTCAACTGAATCTAATGTTGTGGCCATTGGCGATAGTGCCTTAATGCAATTTCAGGGTGGCAATCCTTCGATCCCATTACTGTTTGGTACTAATACGGCTGTAGGATCTAAGTCTCTTTATAAAAGTGTTACCGGTAATGCCAACACCGCAGTTGGTAGTCAAACTTTGTACAACAATAATGATGGAAGTTTTAATGTGGCAGTTGGAGGCAAAAGCCTTTTATTAAATACAAGCGGCAGTGGTAATACTGCAGTTGGGGTTGTTAGTATGCAAAACAATAAAACCGGTGCAGATAATACAGCTATTGGTTACGGAACATTGTATGGAAATAATTCAACCGGAAATAGTAATACAGCAGTTGGTGCATCCGCATTGAGTTCAAATACAACTGGTAGTAATAATATTGCATTGGGGCATCTTTCATTGTATTCAAATACTACAGGCAGTCACAATATAGCCATTGGTACAGCAGCATTAGACTCTGCCACCAATGTAGATAATACCATTGCTATTGGCGACAGTGCTTTATATAATTATAAAGGCGCTCCCTATATATACAATACCGCTATTGGCTTCCAGTCGCAATTTAGCCTGGTTAATACTGGTGGTAATACATCTCTGGGTCACGCCACTTTGTATAACAATAAAGGCTCGTACAACACCGCCGTTGGAGAATATGCACTATTAGAAAATACACTGGGCCAAGGTAATTCCGCCTTGGGCAGTTCTAGCCTCAGGCAGAGTTATGGCGACAATAATTCCGCTTTTGGTGTATCTGCTTTATTTAGTAATACAAGGGGAGATCAAAATACTGCTATTGGTGAAAGAGCTTTACTTGTAAATACATTAGGAAACAGAAATGTTGGAATCGGCGCCTTTTCGCTGGCATCTAATTTTACCGGCTCCGATAATGTAGGCATAGGAAACTGGGCTGATGTAGCGGGTTCTGGTTTAGTTAATGCTATCGCCATTGGTTCAAATGCACTGGTAGCCGCCAGCAACAGTATTTCGTTGGGTTCAATAAACGGCGTAAATGGTGCAACCGAAAATACTAAAGTTGGAATTGGAACTACTACTCCCCAAACAACATTAAATGTTAACCCAAACGGATCGGGCGGTATATTAATTGGGGCTGATAAATATGCTGGTGGTTATACCACTTTGGAAATGGGTATTTCGGCAGGCTCTAATGGTCGTAGTTATATACAATCCACAAAAGCATCAGGAACCACATCTGGTGACCTTTCATTAAACCCACAAGGAGGCAATATTGGAATACATATGAATACGCCTTTATCGCCCTTGCACATTAAGCAAACCAATGATGCTTATCCGGTGGTAGGCGGTGGATTGAGATTGGAAAGAAATGCCAATACCAATCATTGGGAAATGGCTACAGATAATGGCGATGATTTAGACTTTAGCTACAATAATGTAGCTACAGCATACATCAATCATGTAAACGGCTCATTATTTTCTCCATCCGATTTACGTTTGAATAAAGATATAAACCCGATTGGCACCGTACTTCCTGCCATGCTGCAACTACAACCTAAAACCTATCATTACAAAACCAATGAAGATGGTGCACCGCTTTCTTATGGCTTTATAGCACAGGAAGTAGAAAAATTATTCCCCGATTTTGTAATTACCAAAGGGCCCGATAAAATGAAGGCAATAGCCTATCAGGAATTTACCATCGTGGCTATAAAAGCTATACAGGAGCAACAGGCAATCATTGAAACCCAAAACAAAAGAATAGAAAAATTAGAACATCAAATGGAAGCGGTTTTAAAAAATAAAAATTAAAACAATTCATCATGCCGCTTTGTGCCTTGTGCCAGGTGGTTTAAACAAAAAATAAATAAAAATGAAATCATTACAAATTCTCTCTACAGCATTAATTATGTTAGCCTTTACCGCATGCAAAAAAGATAGTAACCCAACTCCTGCCACGCAGCCGGTAAGCCTGATAAAAACTGTTACATCAAGCACTAATGGCGCCGCTGCTACCTCCAATACGTACGAGTACAATGCCGATAAGACAATTAATAAAACAAAATATGATGATGGTGGATACTGCAATTTCATATACTCGGGCCAAACAGTTGTTGCCGATTGCTATGATAAAAACGGCATCGCTACGGTAAAATTTAATTATAACTTAAACGGTGCAGGGCTATTATCTACACTTACGTTAAGCACATCGGCCTCTACCATATATTATTACGATTTCAATAATGCCAAACAACTGGTCCATGCCACTGCTAAAAACAATGGAGTGCTACAGTCTGAATATTTTTATAAATATAACAGTGATGGTAATAAAATCACAGATAGTCTCATCTCCTCAAATGGCACCGCAATAAATCATTATACATACTATACAAATAAAGTTTCCACTACGGAGCAAAGAAATTATGGACAACCTTTCTACGGAGTTGGGAATAAAAATTGTGTGGAAAATACTACGCTAATAAGTACTGGTGGCGTTACTACCCTCTCCCCATACGGAGTTCCAGTGCTGGATGCAGCAGGTCATATAGCGCAGACTAGTTATACTTATTATGGAAACAATACAGTGACTAGTTATACATACCAATAAAGAAATAAAAATCACAACAAGCTCCGATATGTCGGAAAACTAAAAAATAAAAATCATGAGTAAAAAACTATTCAGCATTTCGCTTGCATGTGTGATGTTGGTTTTTGCAGCTTGCAAAAAAAACAATACGGATGTTCCTGTTCCGACTACAGTTGTGCCAAAAGTAAAATCATATACGATCAGCGATGGAGCTACAGTATTAAATACTGCAACAATACAATACGATAATTCAGGACGCAGAATAAAACAAACCTTTGCGGATGGCAGCTGGGTTGATTTTAATAATACTGCAAATACAATAGTAGCGGAACAATTTGATGCTGGTGGCACTTCACTAAATAAAGTTACCTATAACCTAAATGCTGAGGGATTAGTAGAATCGTATTTTACAAATTCAATGCCAACCAAAATCACATACGCAACTTATAATACGGCAAAACAATTAGTCTCAGAAATAACTAAAAGTAGCGGAGTAATTACCAATGAGAATTATTACAAGTATGATAATATTGGAAACGTTTCTACAGATAGCATTATCGCAACAAACGGCACCACAATCAGAACCAATGAATATTATACGGATAAAATTTCAACCACCGAAAACAGTAATATTGGTGCAGCTTCCAGCGGCATGGGTAACAAAAACTGCAGGAAAAAGCAAATAACAAAAAGCCCATCAAATATTATTACAATTATTGATTACAGTATTCCCGAAATAGATGCACAGGGCAGGGTAACTAAGCAAACATATACTAGTGGGGGCAGTACATACTCGCTGGGCTACAGCTATTATTAGGCTTTTTTTAGAAGTCTCTATTTTTAAAAATAAAACTATAAACAAATGAAACAATTAATAAAAATTTCCTTCGCATTCATCATATTGTCATTTGCAGCCTGCAAAAAAAACAGCACAGATGTAATTGCTCCCGGTACAGTTGTACCAAAACTTAAAACACTAACTGTTATGAATGGAGCAACAGTTGCCAATACACTTACTTACGAGTATGATAATGCAGGACGGCTGATAAAAATAACGTATTTAGATGGCTCCAAATCAACATATACCTATACAGGTAGTACAATGCTTTTAGAAGGATTCAATGCCAATGGCGCAACGCAAAATAAATATACTTATAACTTGAATGCATATGGTGCAGCGGTTTCCTATTATGGTAACGCAACACCGGCAGTTGTAACCAACCTTACATACAACGCCGCCAATCAGGCGCTTACAGAAATCACCAATACTAATGGCATAATAAATCGGGAGCAATATTACGGATATGATAATGCCGGCAACAGGATAACAGATAGTTTGGTGCAGACCACCGGAACCACCATTCGCACTTATGAATATTATACGGATAAAATTTCAACCCTTTCAAATATCAATTTTGGTGATTATTATGACGGGGCTGGTAATCCTAACTCTTTAAAAAAAGAAACTGCTAAAAGTTCCGGAAATGTGATAACGACAGTCAACTTTAGTATTCCCGAAATGGATGCCCAGGGAAGAGTAATTAAACAATCATATACAACAGGGGGAACAACAATAGACTATTTAATTACTTACTATTAAGTTGATAACTAAAAAAAGATATGCTGGCAGCAATTATTGCCAACCGACAAAATTATACAGAAATATTAAACAATTATGACAAAGAAAACATTCGCAACATTATTATTTGCACTATTAATTCATACAGGTTTTTCGCAAACACTTGAAAGTGCTGGAACGCAAACAGAAGATTTGGATAAATATTTAGGAACTTATTCGAGTAAGGACGTACTCGTAAAAATAACAATCTCAAAAAAAGATAACACATTAGTAGCACAAGCCACAGGACAAGGTGCTTTTGGAGTGGAAGCAACAGAAAAAGATAAATTCAAAAATGACCAGGCTGCTGCAAAGTTGGAATTTAATACAATAGCAAAAACGATGGTTGTAAAACAAGATGGCGAAGCTTTTAAATTTACAAAAGAATAAAACTGCAACAGACATTTGATTTTGCGCAACATCGTTACACTTTCTAGGCACAAAATATTTTGAAAAGATAACAATACTAAATAAACAAAATATGATTATCAGAGAAGCTGTCACTGCCGACATTAAACAAATTCAGGTAGTAAGAAATGCGGTTAAAGAAAACATGCTGTCGGACTCTAGCTTGGTTTCAGATAAAGATTACGAAGAATTTATGACTGTAAGAGGAAAGGGTTGGGTAAGTGAAATAGAGAACCAAATTGTTGGATTTTCCATAGTTGATTTGACAGACAACAATATTTGGGCTCTATTTTTAAAGCCCGAATTTGAAAACATAGGAATTGGAAGGGAGCAACACGACATTATGATTAACTGGTATTTCAGTAAGACAAAAGCATCTGTCTCGCTAGGGACTGCTCCCAATACAAGAGCTAAACTATTTTACCAAAAAGCAGGATGGACTGTAATAGGAACTCACAGAAAAGGAGAAATTAAATTTGAAATGACGCTTGACAATTGGCTAAGTATAAACAATAAAAAAAGGAATTGGGTTTCACAAATCAACACAATTAAAAAAATATGGAAAAGAAACGATTAGTAATTATTGCAGTATTGCTTTTGTTGTCAATAGTAAACTTTATAAGGCTTACAGGAAACGAGAGCATAAGAGCAATTCAGTTTGTCTCAATATTTGTTATCGGAGGATTGTCAGGGCTATTAATAAGCGGCTTTGTGATATTAGTTAAATCAAAAAGACACCCATAACATTAAGAGTTTTTAAGCATATGAATAAAATTAAAATTTTAATTGGCCTGGCATTAATCATTTCTACAGCAGGTTATGGACAAAGTTGCAACTGTATGGAGGAATACAGGTGGGCAAAAAAAACGTTTGAAGAGAATGATGCAGGTTATTCTTATTACGTAGAAAAGTATGGCAAACAAGCTATTGATTTTAATAATAAAAAATGGGAAAAGGAGTTTGCCAAAACCAAAGATGTGTTTCAATGTCAGGATTATTTAAATCAATGGATTAAGTTTTACAGAAAAGGGCATATAGCAATTGCCATGAACGACCAAACAGCACTGCGGCCTTCTACTGCAAAAAAAGGTAATAATGTTTTAGTTATACCTGAAATACCAACACTTAAAGTTGATATAGATTCTTTTCAGATAGCTGCAAAATTATTCAAAGAACCTTCTTTCGAAGGTATCTGGACAAATGGAACATACGAAGTAGGTATACAAAAAGTAAAAGATGATTATGTTGGATTTGTAATAACCTCAAAAAACGAGCAATGGAAAGCTGGGCAGATAAAATTTAGTTTTCCCGCAGCAAAAATACAGCAAAAAAAAAGCACTTACTATATGGGTGATCATTCCTTGGCAGGGAAAGAATTTGATCCCTGTCTACTGATCGGAAAAACTTATCTAAAAGCATTCGACATTTATTGGAAAAGAGTTAGCCCCGATTTTGGAACAGAACCCGATATTGAAAATGAAGTATCAATACTATCTGCTACCAGTCCTTTTATCAGAAAAATTGATTCGTTAACTGCCATATTTCGTATTCCTTCTTTTGAAAATAATTACATCCCGATAATTGATAGTATTGTAAAAGCAAATCATAATTTATTAGTTACTACTAAGAATCTTATTATAGACATCAGAGGAAATGGCGGCGGTGCAGACAGATGTTATGACTCGATAACACCCTATTTATATACAAATCCCATTCGTTCTATGTGGGTAGAGTTTTTATCGACACCATTAAATAATGCCCGATATGACTGGATTATTAAATTAGATGGATTCTCTGAAAAGGAAAGGCAAAATTTAAAGGATATGCAAAACAAGTTGAATGCCAACATTGGAAAATTTGTAAACCTTAACGAATCAAAACTAACTGTTGTTATTGATACACTGCCGGTGACTTATCAAAATCCTCAACAGGTGGCCATTCTAATTGATGCTGGTAATGGCAGCACTGCCGAGCAATTTCTTTTAATGGCAAAACAGAGCAAGAAAGTTAAATTGTTTGGACAAAGAACAACTGGGGCTTTGGATTTTTCTAACCTTAATAATGTAGAAAGCCCAAGTAAAAACTTTAAGCTGTTTTATACAACTTCAAGAAGTTTCAGGATACCAAAAATGGCGATAGATGATTATGGTATTCAGCCAGATTATTTTATTGACGATAGTGTTCCATCCTATAAATGGATTGATTTTGTTACTGAAATAATGAAGGCAAAATAAAATAGCAAAAAGTATATACCAATACACAAAAAAATGAAAAAGATAACAACACTGATATTAATTACATTGCTAACAGCTGCTGCTTTTGGCCAAGACATTACCGGACAATGGAATGGGGTTTTAAAAGTTAATGCAACACAACTCCACGTTGTATTTAATATTTCCAAATCTGATAAAGGGTATAGCTCAACGATGGACAGCCCCGACCAGAGTGCAAATGGAATTCCCGTAACCAGCACTGCATTTGAAAATTCGATATTAAAATTAGCAGTGTCGAATGCACAAATAGAATACAAAGGAGAATTGAAAGGAGATGAAGTGGTCGGCACATTCAAACAAGGGGGGCAAGAGTTTCCGATGAATTTGTCGAGAAAGATTGTTGAAAAGAAAACAGTAATTCGGCCACAGGATCCTATAAAGCCATACCCCTATTATACTGAAGACGTCATTTTTGAAAATACACAAGCAAATATTTCTTTAGCAGGCACTCTATCTCTGCCAGAAAAAGAAGGCAATTTTCCAGTTGTCATTTTGATAACAGGAAGCGGCCCTCAAAATAGAGATGAAGAAATATTAGGCCATAAGCCATTCCTGGTAATTGCAGATTATCTTACAAAAAATGGTATTGCAGTTCTACGGTATGATGACAGAGGTATTGGAAAATCAAAAGGCGATTTTAAAACTGCAACTTCTGCCGATTTTGCAACTGATGTAGAAAGTGCTATTGCCTATTTAAAAACAAGAAAAGAAATTAATCAACAAAAAATTGGCTTAATAGGCCATAGCGAAGGCGGCTTAATTGCTCCCATGGTAGCAGCAAAATCTAAAGACATAAATTTTATTATTTTGCTGGCAGCACCAGGCCTCCGAGGCGATAAAGTATTGCTTCAGCAACAGGAACTAATGGCTAAAGCATCAGGAGCATCTGACGCAGACATCGAAAAATCACAAACACTAAATGTGAAGCTTTATGATTTGATTGTCAAATCTACTGACAATCAAAAATTGAAAGATGACCTTACAAGTCTGCTTATGGAAACACTTAAAAATGATTCAACTGCTGAAATTCCCAGCGGTATTACACAGCAGGAGTTTGTAGCAAAACAAGTAAAACAAATTTCAGGGCCGTGGATGCAGTACCTTATAAAATATAATCCAGCTTTTGCATTAGAAAAAGTAAAATGCCCTGTATTAGCCGTTAATGGAGAAAAAGATTTACAAGTTTCACCTAAAGAAAACTTAAGCGGTATTAAAACTTCACTAAAAAAAGGGAAAAATAAAAAGATTACAATAATTCAATTCCCCAATCTGAATCATCTATTCCAGGAATGCAAAACAGGTTCACCCGCAGAATACGCAACAATTGAACAAACATTTTCGCCAATAGTTTTAAACGAGATTGCTAAATGGATACAAAAGCAAACGAAATAATTATGAAACAAATATCATTATTCTTCGCACTTATTTTTTTGTGGTTAGCCGGAGACGCACAACTTATAGTAACACCCGGTGCACAATGGGTGAACACCGGTACCGTTAAAATAACTTTAAACGACGTAGATTTTATTAATAACGGAAGTTTCACAGCAAACAACAGTGTTATGCAATTTTCGGGTTCAACAGGAAGCAACATAAGCGGAAGTTCAGCAACTACTTTCTATGATCTCGAAATTGCAAAAACAGGGTTAAATAAACTAACACTGCTTTCAAACATTGATGTTGCCAGCAAGATTACATTCACATCTGGTCTTATTGACTTGAACCAAAATATTATTAGCCTTGCAGCAAATGCTTATTTACAAAATGAGTCAGAACTTAGCCGCATTATAGGACCTTTGGGAGGTGAAGTAAGTATAACATTAGTGCTGGGGAATCCCTCAAATTATAATCCTGGCAATCTGGGTGCAGTATTAACTACAAATGTTTCGCTGGGCAGCACTACCATTTCCCGTGGCCATAAAACCCCTGCCGGCACTGGTTTGCAATCAGCTGTAAACCGGTATTATAGCATAAACCCATCACAGAATACAAACCTAGATGGTACCCTGCGATTTAAATACTTTGATGCAGAGCTGAATGCACAAAATGAAAATACCATGGAGATGTTTAAAAGCATTGATAATGGAGCAACTTGGAGTAATCAGAATTTTAGCACCCGTGATATAGCAGCAAATTATGTTGAAAAAATCGGCATCCCGTCCTTTTCGAGATGGACACTCTCCAGTAATGGTGCTGTCGTTTTACCAGTTACAGGTTTACAGTTCTATGCGAAAAGAATCAGCCATGATAAAGTTCTACTTGACTGGAAAACAATTCAGGAATTAAACAACCGAGGTTTTTACATAGAAAGAAGAAAAGAAAATGAAAATAACTTTTCAGTGATTGGCTTTGTGAATTCCATTGCCCTTGGAGGCAATAGCAGTTTCCCTTTGCAGTATTCACTATCTGATGACAATACATTTACTGGCAAAACATTTTATCGTTTAAAACAAACTGATATCGATAACCGTTTTACTTATTCAGAAATAAGAGTGGTAAACGGAGACGCAACAAATGCAATTACACTCACCGCTTGGCCGATACCATCTGCTGGTAACTTTACAGTAAGCATAGAAGGTATTGAGAAAGATGTCCTTTTAATTTACGACATGGCAGGCAAACTGATTCGGCAACAAAATATAAGCAGTAGCATGCAACAAAAAATATATGGATTAACTCCGGGCACTTATATTTTACGTCTGGCAGGTCAAAAGGGAATTCAGCAAAAAATGATTGTTCAGTAATTATGAAAGCAACAAAATGGATTCTCGGCAAAAAATAACTTCTCAAATAATTTGAATTGAAATTTACTTAAACTCTACACAAACTGGCAACTATGATTACCAAAGTAAAAATATCAACAATCTACGAATGCTCATTGGAAAGAGCTTTTAAAACACCCATGCTTTGCGATGTTTCAAAAGTACATACAGGGTTTGGCATAATGCCCAAGGTTACACATTGCACAAATGATGAAAACTGGGGACAGATTGGAAGTACAAAGAAAGTATTTGTTGCTAAATCATTTTCTCAAAAGGGAGGCTTTGCCTCGGTTGAAACACTACTTGACCGAATTGAAAATAAATATTGGAAAATAGAGGTTAGTGAATTTCAGACGTGGATGCTGGGCTTCTCCAGATTTACCGGCGAATGGAAAACAACTGAAACTGAACACAACAAAATATTGATAGAATATTCATATTCCATACATTCTAACATCATTTTACTTTATCCCATAAATTGGCTATTTGTCAAAATATTCTGGAAAACTTATATGAAACGAGTGTTGGAAAATATAAGACACATGGCTTATAACGATGAACCATATTTATACGAATAGAAAAACTGCTGCAAATAGGTGTTTGCAAAAATTTTGTCGGCTATTGAAAAAAGATAACCTCTTCTAAATTAACAACTAAAGAATGATTGAAACAGAACGACTTATTTTAAACCCTTTAAACTATTACCAACTCCTAAAATATATTAAAGCAGATAGTTCTTTGGAAATTGAATTAAATCTACATGAAACATCAAGGACAATTTCCCCTGAGCTCAAAGAAGCTTTCGAACAAACAATTTTACCTAATGTAGCAGACTCGACCAAAGATTTTTTATACTCAACACTTTGGACAGTAATTTCAAAAGAAGCTAACAAAATGGTTGGTGATATTTGTATCATTGGAGAACCGAATTCAGATGGAGAAATTGAAATTGGGTATGGCACATATGAGGAATTTCGAAAAAAAGGGTTTATGACAGAAGCTGTTGGAGGAATGATAACCTGGGCAAAATCTCAACCCAAAATATTTTCAATAGTTGCTTCTACTGAAAAAGGGAATATTGGTTCATTTACAATCTTATTGAAAAATGATTTTCTTAAAATTGGAGAAACACAAACATTATTCAATTGGAAACTAAAAATAAAATAATAGACAACTTGATAGGCAAATTGATTGTTCAATAAGATCGGTTTAAAGAACCTCTTTATGACAAATAAAAAAGACATGGTTTAAGGATTCCTTTTATTTGCTGGAGTTTACTGATTTAAATACTCCACTAAAAGGAAAAAGGGTAGTCATTTTAATAAAATGACTACCCTTTTAATTCTAAGTCGGGAAGACAGGATTCGAATGCCTGCCATATCCGATTATCCATCAATAGTCTATAACTCTGAAAATATCCCACTCACCGAAATCCTCAACTG
This sequence comes from Chitinophagaceae bacterium, assembly GCA_016706055.1. Classification (GTDB taxonomy): domain Bacteria; phylum Bacteroidota; class Bacteroidia; order Chitinophagales; family Chitinophagaceae; genus JJ008. The sequence continues at coordinate 417,426 of JADJKL010000001.1, forward strand.
ACTCTATCGAAGAGCATATCAAAGTTAAAATAAAATACTTAAACTGAAAATTATTTTGTTGGACAATTTCTTTTGATAGCCTTTTGTAAGACGCAAACTTTGCTAATGCCTTATTTTTAATTTTTCCGACTGTCTTCGCTAAAATATTCTTCTCTCCCTTTTTATTCTATGAGTCCCTTACATTTTACTACTTTGAGATATTCTTAAAGAAACCTTGTAATTAAACGTCTAAATTAAATTACATTTTCCACCGTACAAATGCCTCCATAGCTTCATACTCTGCCAAACCCAATTTATTATAGAGACTTGCAGTTGCACTATTTCTTTCTTCGGCCCGTTGCCAGAACTCCCGGGCATCGGTTCCTTGAAAAACCACGCCATCCTTTTGTGACTGGTGTTTGAAAATACCAAAACGTTTCTGCAATACCTGGTCTGGGCTCATAGGCACCGCCATCTCTATCAAATCGATATCCCATTCAGCCCAAGCTCCCTTATATAACCAAACCCAGCAATCCTTCATAAAGTCTTTATCCTTCAATTTTCTTACAGCAGCAAAAACTGCTTCAAGACAAACTTTGTGTGTGCCATGTGGATCTGCCAAATCACCTGCTGCAAATATCTGATGAGGTTTTATTTTTTCTATCAGTTCAGCAACTATGGAAATATCCTCGCTGTCCAAGGGGCTTTTTTCTATCCTGCCTGTTTCATAAAATGGTAAATCAAGAAAGTGTGCGTTTGCTTCTGGTATTCCAACAAAACGGCATGTTGTTTTTGCTTCTCCACGTCTTATTATACCCTTTACAAACCGGACATCTTCACTGTCAACATCACTATCTCTTATTTTCAAGAAAGGCTTTGGCCTTATTATAAATAGAAATAGTTTCCTCATTAATAATCCCAAACTTGTTATTGAAATCAACCACAAAATCAATAAAACGTAATGCCTCGTCATCGGCCACTGCTATATTTCCCGAAGTCTGATAGGCCACATGCACATCATGTCCCTGGTCAACAAGTCGCTGAAACGTTCCTCCCATTGAAATAATATCATCATCGGGATGCGGACTGAAAATAAGACAACGCTTTTTTTCAGGTTTTGCCCGTTCCGGCCGGAGTGTATCATCCGCATCCGGCTTCCCTCCCGGCCATCCTGTAATCGTATGCTGCAACTGATTAAATACTTCAATATTGATATCGTAGGCATCGCCATAGCCTGCCAGCAAATCACTTAGTCCGTTATCATTATAATCCTTATTGGTTAGTTTAAGAATGGGTTTAGATACAGAAAGTGACAAGTTTGTTACTGCCTTTTTTATTAAAGGCATGTTCCAGTTTACGTTCTCAAATAACCAGGGGGATTTTATATGCGTAAGCTCCAATGCAGCTCCTTCATCCAGATAAAATTCTGCGTTATCATGCAATTGAAGATAAGAGGCCGGAAAATTTTCATCAACATGTCCTTCGATGGCGCTTTTAACTGCCGTTGCCTTTTTTTCGCCCCAGGCAAGCAACACAATACGTTTTGCCTGCAATATTTTTTCAACACCCAGTGTTATTGCTTTTCGTGGAACTTTTGATAATTGGCCGCCAAACTCCGCAGCTGCTGACACTCTTGTAGATTGATCGAGCATCATCAACCTCATTTTGGAACCGGCTAATGAGCCAGGTTCATTAAATCCAATATGCCCGTTCCCGCCAATGCCCAACAACTGAAAATCAATTCCCCCAAGTGCATCAATTTTCTCCTCATACGCTTCACAATATTTTTTAACGGCTTCGGGTAGTAAAGTACCATCAGGTATAAAAATATTTTCCTTCGGGATATCAACATGGTTAAACAACTGCTCATACATGAAACGGACATAACTCTGTAATGAATCAGGTTGCATCGGGTAATATTCATCCAGATTAAATGAAACAACATGCTGAAAACTCAGGCCTTCTTCTCTGTGCAGTCTTATCAATTCCTTATAAACCGACTTGGGAGTTGTTCCTGTTGCCAGTCCTAATACACAGGCCCATCCTTCCGTTTTTTTTCTTTTAATGAGTAAAGCTATTTCATGGGCAACAGCCTTTGACGCTTCTTCTGAATCATTATAAACCTTTACGGGTATTTTCTCGTGAACGATTTTTTTTTTGCTCCGTATTTCTTCCATAATTTCTTTGTTTATTAATTTAAAATTATTTTAATTGTGTAAACGTAAACATCCATTTCACCGGATTCTGCCAATCTTTTCCTTTGAAGTTTCCAACAGGGCATTTTACTAAAACAGTATTCCATCCTTTCTGCAGGAAAACTTTTGTAGGCTGCCTGTATTCATATCCTTCATCCATTAATGGCGTTTCTGAATTGCCCTTCTGGCCAGCCCGTATCCAATGTGGAGGTTCAACTAATTTTCCATTAACCCAAACTGAACTTGCTTTGTTATCCCATGCAGCAACAGGCGGTGAATCGGTTGCCGGTGAACGGGAAAGATTATTAAATCCTATCCAGAAATCCTTTATCCCTTCTTCATCACTCCAGATTTTTGTGGTAGCATACCAGGTTGTATTTTCTTTTGGCTCATCAATTGCACCCTTAATCAAAGGTGCCCACCAATGCCTGAGGACAATGGTTCCGCCCACTATTTCCTTAACAGGTTTTATTTTAACATCGCTGAAATTTTTATCCTCTGGTTCAAAAACTTTAGAATCCTCTCCCCCATTGTCGTAAGGCCCAAACAACTTCCAACTAAATCGGATTGCTTTGCATATTGGAATATCAACTGAGAAAAGAATTCTTTCTTATTATCCAGCAACCGATTTTCAAATGACGCAAATTCAATTGCTGCCGAAGTATTTGGCGCCCCAATATTGGCAACCCAACCTTTATGGCCGCCGCCTCTCCAGCCCCTTTCAGCAAAAGCCAACATGCCTGGATAAACCGGGTTCATCCGTAATACATCTGTTTCATTTTCCACCCGCCTGTCGGGCCACATACAAAGCGTTCCACCTTTCATATTTTTATCTTCCTTTTCCTTATCACCGATCCGACGATTAAAAATAGTTACGACCGCCTCCAATGGATCCATGTGATTTAAGTATAGGTGGCGGGAGTCTATAAATTGCAAGGATGAAATATTTTTTCACCATTATCACTCATCCACAATTGACGGATGGTTTTATCATCAAGCGGGGCGCCGGGGCTCCATGCAATGGTTTTCTTTCCAAAACTTTCCACATATTCTAATATCTCAGGCATAAAGTTTTTGTTAGAAATATGGACCTCATCGCCACCAACATGAAAATAAGGAAGGTCTGTAAACGTAGTAAAAAACTCCTTTAAAATATTTTTAAGAACTGCGATGCCTGAGTCTGATTGCATATCTATACCCATTGCCCTTTTAAAAGCTGCGCTATGACCAGGCATATCAATTTCAGGAACAAGCGTTATGTATCTTTCTTTGCAATAGGCAATTAATTCCTGCAACTGTGCTTCAGTATAATACATTCCTTTGTTGCGAAGCATATTCTCAGAAGCCGTGAGTTGGGGATACAATTTGCTGTGCAATCGCCAGGCAATATCTTCTGTAAAATGAAAGTGAAAAATATTGAGTTTATATTTACTCATTACATCTATCTGTTGCTTTAATAAATCCATTGACTGATAATTCCTTCCCACATCCACCATATAGCCTCTCCATGAAAATGCAGGCCAGTCGTGTATTTCGCAGGTTGCAACCAATGAGCCGTCCCGTAATAGCTGCAGCAATGTTTGTATGCCATTGTAAACACCATGAGCTGTGTTGGCAGTTATCACTATTTTATTGGGGGTAACGCTCAGCTTGTAGGCTTCATCGGCCAGTTGGGGCGCATCTATTTTCCCTAAATGCAATTCAATGTAATTTTCATTTTCGGGATACTTGTCCACAAGCGGAATATCCAGTCCTTTCTTTCGTAATTCACTTTGTAAATCCTTTCCTTCTTTAAACAACGCATAATCATTTATAAGGATGCTTTTGCAATCGTATAAAGAAAAATACCCGTTAGTAAAATTTACGGACTGAGGCAATGGAATAAGCGAAGGATTTTTCTGCAAATCATAAACATAAGGATAAACAATGTGCTTCCATACCAGGTAGGCTTCGCCTTTTAAATGCAAACCATCATTGGTAAAATTTACTTTTAGTTTTCCAGTTTTATCTGCAAAGGAAGCATACAAATCAATAAATGTATAATCATGCCCAGCAGCCAGCATGTTTAATTGAGCATTTATAATTTTTATTTCCTCCCCTTTATCAGTATGTGTACCGAACTTTCCATAAATATTATTTACAGGTAAAATGCTTTGTACAAATAATTTTGTTGAAGCTGTCTGTTGATGAAGATAATCTGCTATAAATAAAATATTTTTTATAATACTGTCTGCTGTAATGTTCCGTGCAAGGTCATTTACCCCGATCAATAAGAAAACCTTTGCAGGTTTCCCGTTTGCCAGCTCATCAAGGCGATGGAGTACACCGGCAGTTATATCCCCGCTGATACCACGGTTTTTTATTTTTATGTCATTAAACAACTCACCCCATTCCCCACCATCTGTAATACTGTTTCCCAAAAAATAATATCTTCTTTTGTTTGTGGCAACGCTCTAAAAAGTGTAACCCGCTGATGATAATAAGTGGGAAATAAAGAATCGGGATAGGCAGGAAGTTTTACCTGTGCAGATATTGTAGGGCCTGTTGCAACCACCAGAGAGAGTACCAAAAAGTAAAATAAATATTTTTTCATTTTACTCCTTAATTTTTTCAGTAAATATTTTTTCTGCCTCTTTATCATCATATAGATTGATTAATTGAAATAATTCAATTTTTAATTTCTCTGTAAGCTTTTTGTATTTTTTATTTCCGTACAGATTTTTCATTTCGGAAGCATCATTTTCTAAATCATACAATTCCCAACTTTCCACTCTTTTATAAAACCGTATGAGTTTATAGCGACCGGTGCTGATGCCAAAATGCGGTGATACGGAATGTTCTCCATTTTCATAATAATGATAATACATGGCCTTTCGCCCTTTGGCTTTTTTGTTTGTCAGCAATGGAAGAAATGACTGGCCCTGCATATCGCCAGGAACTTGTATTGATGCAGCAGCTAACAATGTTGGCGCTATGTCAAGGTTCATCAGCAGGTTATTATTTACCGTGCCTGATTTTATAACCCCGGGATAACGCATTACCATGGGCGTTCTGAAAGATTCTTCATACATAAACCGCTTGTCGAACCAGCCATGTTCACCCAGGTAAAATCCCTGGTCTGAAATATAAATTACTATTGAGTTATTTGTAAGCTGATGTGTATCGAGATAATCCAATGTGCGGCCAATATTTCTATCTAATGACGCAGCAGTAGATAAATAATCTCTCATATACCGCTGGTATTTCCATTCGGTAAGTGCATTACCCGTCAGGTTCCTTGATTTAAAATCGGCGATGATTGGTTCGTAATAGGCATCGTATCTTTTCCGTTGTTCTGCATTCATCCGTTTAATACTTCCTTCTTTATTTTTTGCTTCCTCATTCTCAAACATTTTTAAATCATAGCCCATGATCATCGTTTTGGCAATCGTCATATCCTGCACAGCAGCAGCTTTTCTGCCGGCATAGTTATCATAAAAATTTTGGGGCAGAGGGAAAGTTATGTTGTCAAACATTCCAAGGTCAATGGTGTCGGGTATCCAGGTGCGGTGTGTTGCTTTATGGCCAATCACCAGGCAAAATGGTTTCGAAGTATCTCTTTTATTTAACCATTCTTCCGATACATCTTCCACCACATTTGACGCATAACCATCTATTCTCTTTTTACTTCCATCCATCATTAAAAAATCTGGATTGTAATAACTTCCTTGTCCGGGTAAAACTTGCCAGTAGGTAAAACCCTGCGGCTCAGTTTCTAAATGCCATTTACCGATCCATGCGGTTTGATAACCACTCTTTGTCAGTTCTTTGATGAAAGTATTCTGGCTGCCATCAAAACTAGAATGCTCATTATCTTTAAATCCATTTTTATGACTGTACTTGCCCGTAATGATTGTTGCCCTGCTTGGACCACAAATTGAATTGGTAACATATGCTTTTTTGAAGAGTACACCTTCATTAGCAATACGATCAATATTGGGTGTTTGCATAAGCTTGCTTCCATAAGCACTGATAGCCTGGTACGCATGGTCATCAGAAACAATCAAAACGATATTAGGCCGCTGCTGAGCTAAACTCAGCAATTGACAAAACACAAAAACTATCGTAATTAAAATGCTATTCATTTTCATTCCTGAATTTTAACTTCTATTCATTAATAAAATGATTTCTGCGAAACCACATATCCCTGGGGTCGAATGATGGTTACAATCCTTGCTCCATCACCCAAATCATCTACCTCAAAATTTATTCTTTCACCCGGTTTTATATCGGGCAGGTCATAAGCTTTAGTGGTTTTATAATTATCTGTTTTATCAGAAATAAATAACTTATATCCTTTCACTGTATGCTGCGGTAAACCCATACTCCCAAATACCAGAACATTTAATTTTCCTTTTTTCCAGTTCCTTACCTGTTGCACTTCTACAGGTGATGACAGTTCCCTCAGTACTTTCATGGATGGCTTTGGATTACCATACATATCATACACACCGTGAATTCTCCTCCGGTATTTATTCTCTTCACTGGTTCCTGGATAATGTGTGCGGTAATCCGTTAAGTCAAAATAAATAGCGCCTTCTACATAATCTTTACTTTCGTAAATACCCATGTGGTAAATTAAATCTTCCACCCTTCGCTCATCTCCGCCTTTAAAATTGGGTTCACATAATCCAAATTCGGAAATAAAAACGGTTTATCGGGATAAGACAGATGCACACTATCGAGGTACATTCCAATTTTTGCAGAAGGTATATCCCACCAACTTCCGCCGTACTCATTCATCATCAGGTAATCGCCTCCGGCTGCAGCATCAGGAACAAATTTCGGGTCGTTGTAAAATCCCTGTGTGAGTGTGTTGCTTACGTATGCTGTATGTCGGGACGGGTCCAGTTCCCTTGCCTGCTTCAACAAGTCTTCGATCATTTGTTTCATATCAGCATCTCTTGCTCTTAACTCGTTACCTACACCCCAGGAAAATATGCTGGTATGATTATAAAGTGTTGTAACCATTTGCTTCATTTGCTGCATGGCAATACTGCGAATGGTATCATTGGCGGGTGTTTCAGGCCCCCATAGCGGAACTTCCTGTTGCACCAAAATTCCATTGCGGTCGCAAAAATCATAGAACACATCACTCTGTTGAAAATGCTGGCGACTGAAAATGCAGTTCACATCTTTCATTAGTTTACCCATGGCGATGATGATGGAATCCGTTTCCGCAAAACCATAGTCAGGATTGCTGCCTGCTGTCCATTCCACACCCATCAGCTTTACTCTTTCCCCATTCAAAAAAGTTTGGCCTTTTACAAATTTTATTTCTCTGAAACCAATGTTGGTTGAAATAATATCGGTTGCTTTCTTACCATTCAAAATGGTTACTTCCACTTTGTATAAATTGGGAAGATCAAAATGCCATGGATTTACTTTTGGTAAGTTCAGATCCACAACCGCTTCGCCATTTATCCAGTTTGGTTTTATGGTTGATCGTAACACAATATTTTTTGTGGCTTGATTTTCTTCAGAAATATTAATGGCCAACTGAATATTTTTATTTACCGCTTCATCAAAACCCAGCTTTAGTTTTAATGTGCCTGAGCCTGCCGCCACATTTAATATTGGTGTAGCATGCAAATAAGCAGCAGAAGGTTTATCACTCACTATCAACCCAACCGGGCGGATAATGCCGCCGTCGTTTGGCCAGTCGAAGGAACTGCCAAATGGCACTTTGTTTTTTCCATAGTCGTTATTGCAGGCAACGGTGATGATATTCTCTTTTCCATAATTGAATTTGCCATTCAGGTTGATGAAAAATTTATTGAACCCGTCGCCAATTTGCTCTTTCACTTTTTTGCCATTGATATAGACATAGGATGTATGGTTGATGGCACCAAACTGCAATACAACATTCTTATTTTTCCAACCGTGGGATATCTATTTTCTTTTGGTACCAGCCCCAGCCATAATGGTTTTGATCCGCTTCCTCCACGTTCCATGTATGCGGTAATTGTACGGCCCTTGCATTTGTCAAATTTCCTTCAAACCATTTACCGGCTAATCCTTCTGCTTTTTTATCAATAGAAAATTGCCATTCGATGTTAACAGGAATAGTATCTCTTTGAGCATAAACATTTATATAAATGACTGACAAAATAATGAGTAGAAGTTTGTGTTTTGCTATTTTCATAATGATCGCCTATTTAAATTTGTAAATGGTTGTTTGTTTACATACCTCTCCCGGTCTCAAAATGGAATCAGGAAAATCCGGAATATTCACTGCATTTGGATGACTATGTGTTTCGAAACAATAACCACTGAATGGTCCGTATGTTTCTTTATTCTTACCAATCACAGCCGGTATCCACTTGCCAGTATAAAAATGAACAACCGGTTGGGTGCTGAGTATCTGCATGTGCAAAGTCTCATCACTGCTCAATGCTTCGGCTACTATTGAAAGACTGTCATTATTTTTTGAAGCAACAAAGGTTTGGTCATATCCTTCTTCCGTGTTCCACTGCTGTACAACCGGCTGCCAGTCTCTGAAATCATAATGCGACCTATCTACAGGTATTAACTTTCCTGTTACACAAAATTCTTCATCTTGTTCCAGCCAATGGCTGGCATAGATCTTAGCTTTTTGTTGCCCAACAGATGCATGATTTTTGTCCAGGTTAAAATAAGGATGATAAGTGAGGTTCACTGCTGTTGCCTTATTTGAATCTGCTTCTATCCGGTATTGGAAAGATGCCGGTAATAACGAAAAAGTAAAACGGGTTGTAACACTTCCTGGAAAACCTTCTTCCCCATCGGGACTGATATACTGCATTGTTATGGACGGATGCTGAGTATCGTTTAATTCAATGACATCCCATACTTTTTTGTCAAAACCTGCTGCACCGCCATGCAATGTATTATTTCCTTTATTCTTAGTAGGATGAACAGTTGTATTATCCAGTTTAAATAATCCACCTTTAATCCGGTTTGCATATCGCCCTATAACTGTACCGAAATAAGGATAATTTTTCTGGTAATATTTCCCAAAATATTCTTCAATCGTATCGAAGCCCAAAACAATATCTCTTAATTTTCCATTTTTGTCGTTCACCAGCAACTTCATTATAGTACATCCATAATTGCTTATAGTTGCTGAAGTACCATCCGCACAAGTGAGTTCGAAAACACAAATGCTGTGTCCCTCTTTTTTAAGTTCCTTTATAATTTTTATGTTGTTACTCATATTCAAATTAATAATATTGTCTACCAAAACCTAACATACAAGGCCACTGTAATTAATAAAATAACTGCAATTAAAAACCAATGTTGTTTAGATAATCGGAACAGGGTGGTATCTACTTCCAAAGCATTCCCCTTTTCTCTGCCTGCAACATCTAGTAAACTAACTATTACAATTAATAAAGTGGTAAACAAAAACACCCAGCCCATTTGTATCAAAAAGGGAATTTCAAAACCGCCATTTCCGGTTGGATAAGCGGTGTATAAAAAGGTTTCATTACCTGCAATACCGGGTAAAAACTTATCAAACAAAACTGCTAATAACAAACCGCCAATAATACCGGCTATTGCGCCTTTAGAAGTAGTTTTCTTCCAAAAAAATCCTAGCAGAAAAACAGGGAAAATAGCAGGAGAAATATAGCCAGTATATTTTTGAATAAATTCAAAACCACCTTTACCGCCAATACCCAAAGAGTCGTTCCAATTAACAACTAAGGCAATTAATAAAGAAACAATCACTACCATTCGCCCCATCCACACCATCTTTTTTTCGGAGCTAATTTTATTAAAATATTTTTTATAAATATCTAAAGTATAAATGGTAGAAATGCTGTTGGCCTTACCCGCCAGTGAAGCCACAATAGCGGCTGTTAATGCCGCCATAGACAAACCTCTTAGGCCCGTAGGTAAAAAACCAATTACGGCAGAATAGGCATTGTCTTCCCTAAACATCCCATCAGTAAGCATTTGTGTTTGCAGTTCGCCTTGCTGATACAACACATACGCTGCAATGCCCGGTAACACCACCAAAACAGGCATTAATAATTTTAAAAACGCAGAGAATAAAATACCCGTTCTTGCTGTCTTCAAATCTGCTCCCAACGCCCTTTGTGTGATATATTGGTTACAACCCCAGTAATTCAAATTAGCTATCCACATTCCCGCAACCAGCATAGCCAGGCCGGGTAAGCTTGCATAATTATTTATTTCTTGTTGTGTAGATCCGGGTGGTGGCTGGACAAAAAACAAGGTGAAATGTTCGGGTGCAGAAGTTAATAATTGATTGAAACCCGCCAGCGCATCTTTACCTAATCCAAATTTTTCACTAACTACAGTTAAAGCAATGTAAGTTGTAATTAAACCACCTGCAACTAATACGATGACCTGTATTACATCAGTATACCCTATTACCTTCATTCCTCCGAGTGTTATCAACAATGCAAAAGCTGCAAGGCCAATCATGATTATGTGAAAATTTTCGCCGCCTGTAAGATTGTTGATTGCCAACGTACCTAAATATAATATAGAAGTCAGGTTTACGAATATGTACAGGAAAATCCAAAAGATGGCCATGACCATCGCCACGGTTTCATTGTACCTCGTTTTTAAAAACTGGGGCATGGTAAAAATTCTGTTTTTCAGATACACCGGCATGAAAAACACAGCCACTATGATTAAAGAAATTGCAGCCAACCATTCATAAGATGAAATGGCAAGGCCGAGCCGGAAACCATTCCCGCTCATGCCAATAAATTGCTCTGCTGAAATGTTAGATGCAATTAATGAAGCGCCGATAGCCCACCAGGTGAGCTGCCCTTCTGCTAAAAAAAGTCTGACGCTGAATTTTCAGCAGACTTTTTTTTACGGTAAATATATAAGCCATAACCGGCTACCAATAAAAAGTAAATCAGGAAAACCAAATAGTCTTGTGATTTCATATAATCTTTTTTTTCTTTTTATTACCAACATTTGATTGATATCCTACATTCTATTTAATAATTATTTTCATCCAAAACAGCAGTTCCGTTTTTAATGGCTACTCTGTAAGTCGTTAAGTCCTTTCCAGTTTGTTGCTTATATTTTTCAGTAGTTTGTTTTATAATTTCTTCTGCTGCTGCTTCCTTTACCAGGTTAATGGTACAACCACCAAAACCGCCACCCATCAGCCTTGCACCTAAAACATCTGGATTATTTTTTACAGCATCCACCAACACATCCAATTCCGTACAACTTACTTCGTATAAATTTTTTAAACCCTCATGTGTGGCAAACATTTTCTTTCCAAAAGCCTGCATGGCCCCGTTTTTCAGATCTTCACAAGCAATCTGCAGCCTTGCAATTTCTTCTACCACATATTTGCAACGCTTAAAGATCAATTCATCTTTTACATATTTTTCCAGCATGGGCATGGTAACATTGCGTAAACTTTTTACTTGCGGTTCCCCTTTTTGCACCAGATTTACACCGGTTTCGCATTGCTGCCGTCTTACATTATATTCAGAAGATGCAAGAGAATGTTTTACGCCGCTATCAAAAAGCAAAATAGTTAAACCGTTAAGGTCTATGGGCACATATTCATATTTCAAAGTTTCACAATCTAAGTTTATAACCATGCCTTCTTTACCAAACATGCTTGCAAATTGATCCATGATGCCACACATCACTCGGGCAAATTCATGCTCGGCTTTTTGTGCCATTTTCACCATATCCATTTTATAAATACCTAAGTCAAATAATTCATTCAGCGCAAATATGCTGGCACATTCCACTGCTGCCGAGCTTGACATGCCAGCACCAATGGGCACATCGCCATCCACTATTAAATTAAATCCACCAACTTTATGTCTGGCTTTTTGCAACTGATCTACCACGCCTAAAATATAAACAGGCCATTGCTTTCCTGGAGTGGTTAGATTTTGTAGAGTAGTCGCAGCTGTTTCTTTAAATTCATTTGAATACAAATGAATTTCATCGTCATCTCTTTTTTGAATGGCAACCAAAATAAATTTATCAATGGCAGCGGGCAAAACAAACCCATTGTTATAATCGGTATGCTCGCCGATGAGGTTTATACGTCCCGGCGATTTTACCATCAACGGAACTGAATGAAACAGCTCCTCAAATTGCTTTCTTAATTTTTTTCCATCCTTATTATTAATTTATTTATTCGAACCTTATCCAATAACTGTAACTATAATCTTTAAAGGATGTTCTGTATTTTTCCAATGGCAAACTTCCCCAGCTATCAATGCCCTGCAGGCCTGTTTGCTGCAAATCCATATGCAGGTAAATTTCATTCCGTTTATTCAATTCGCCGCTATGGTATTGCTTCTTATCCATTTCAGGATCCAGATCATCAAGACTGTAAGGCAGGGATGCAAAACTTAGCAGGCTGTCCGCATAAGAAAATATTATTTTCTTTCCTTTTGCATTGCTGAAACTTACCCAACGCACTTCTGTTTTATTGCCACTTTCCTGTGGACGGGCATAGGGAAAATACTGCTCATCCACAGTTTGTTTATATTGCCCGATGAATGTATTTGTATTACGGTCCCAATAATTTTCGCCGGGGCCACGGCCATACCAATTGATGTTGCTGAAACTTTTATTCATCACAAGGTCATTACCCGCCCTTAGCAACAATGGGTATTTGCCTTGTATGGCTTTAAAATTATTCTCCACTTTAATGCTACCATCGCTGTACACCGTAAACAGTTGCTGATGTGTTGCATCACCTTTAAGCAATTCGTTGGTAAAACTTATTTGATATTCCGCATCATTTATTTTTGTAACAACTGCATTCAATTCGTTTCCGTTTTCATAAGCATTACGCCACATTCTTAAATTCTTGTTGAACCCTGCACCGATATCATTATCTGTTGGTGCCCGCCAGAAGGAAGGTATTGGGCCCTGCTCAATAATTTTTTCATCCTTATAGGTAAAGCTTGATAAAATTCCTTTTTGCAGATCAAATACTGCTGTAAAGTTTTTACCGTTGATGATGCATTGCTCTGGAGTTTGTTTTACCTTCAAGGCCGTTTTTTGAGTTGGATTAAGATTAGTTGCCGGTAAGTTCTGCAACGAAAACTGCTCACTGGCAATTTGATAACCCTTTGGTAAAAAGGGTTCTTCTGTTTTTAAGGAATAATAGATGTTCAATTGGTATTCTTTTTTGGCATCTATTTTTGTTTTCATGTCAATCGTAAAAGTATTTTCCTGCTGTGCTGCTAAAGAAATATTATTGATGCTTCCACTTTCTTTTGAATCACCATTTTCCTGCAATACCCAGTTCACTAAAACATTATCTAAATTTTTAAAAAAGTATCCATTCCTTATCGTGATACGATTATTTCCATTCCATGTAGTTCTTATATGCTGATACACTTTTTTCACCTCCATTGCCATAGGCGTTAGTTCCCTGTAGCCTGTTACAACACCTTTTACACAAAAATTATTATCGCTGAGGTTTTCATCCACCGGGCCTTCCAGCGGAAAATCACCGCCATAAGCTATGATGCGTTTGCCATTTTTTACGGTATCGATTCCCTGGTCAATCCACTCCCAGATAAACCCACCCTGCAGTTTGGGATTGTTCTCTATCACATCCCAATAATCCTGGAAATTGCCAAGGCTATTGCCCATGATATGTGCATACTCACTTTGAATATTCGGAATGCGGGCATCACTTTTTGAATAAGAAAGTATAGATGCCGGACTCATGTATTGTGGACAAAATATTTGAGAGAAATTCGTATTGTTTGGTTTGCCATAATCAATATCTCTTTCGTATTGTATAGGCAAAGTTGTTTGCTGCCTCAACCAATCATAGGCTGCATAGAAATTGGAACCATCTCCTGCCTCATTTCCCAGCGACCATGTTATTACAGATGCATGGTTTTTATCTCTTTCATACATGCGTTGTATGCGCTGCAGATGAGCCTCTTTCCATTGTGGTTTGTTGCCCAGCGTTACGGTTAAATCATAACCCAGGCCATGACTTTCTATATTGGCTTCATCCACCACATACAATCCATATTCGTCGCAAAGCTCCATCCAGTAAGGATCTGGCGGGTAGTGTGAATTACGTACTGCATTTATGTTCAGCTTCTTCATCATTTCCATATCCTTGCGCATATCTTCTTTGCTAAGGGTATGCCCGTTTCTGGGATGCACTTCGTGTCGGTTAACTCCTTTTAAGAAAATCCGTTTACCATTCACCAAAAAATCAGTTCCCTTTATTTCAACTTTTTTAAAACCAAGTTTCTGAGGTACTACTTCCAAAACCTCTCCTTTGGTATTTTTTAAAGTAAGATATAGGCTGTATAAATAAGGAGTTTCAGCAGACCATGTTTTTACATTTTTAATGGCTGTGTTGAACTCAATATTTGTTTTATAATTTCCCAATACCGTTTTGTAATCATTGGTTTTATCCTGGTAAACAATATGACCGGCTGCATCCTGCAATTGTACTTCTACTGTTACACTGTCCTTTTTACTTAGCGACCCTCTTTCCCATTTGATATTATTAATTTCTGTATTGATGTGTAGCAAACCATTTCTATAACCATCATCCAATGTGCTGATAATTTTTGTATCCCGGAAATTCAGGTTATTGGTGCTGAATAGAAACACATCTCTTTCAATTCCCGAAAAGCGAAACATATCCTGGCACTCCAGGTAACTGGCATCGCTCCACCGATATACTTGAAAAGCAATAATATTTTCTCCCTCTTTTACAAAATCAGTAATATCAAATTCCGCTGCCAGTTTGCTGTCTTCACTATAACCCACTTTTTTACCGTTTACCCACACAAACAAACAACTCTTGGCATTACCTACATGAATAAAGACTTTCTTGCCTTTGAAAGCGGCAGGCAATTCAAATTTTTTCCGGTAAGAACCTACTGGGTTATTATTTGCAGGAATATCAAATGGTGGGTTCATCTTTCCATAACGAAGATTATGCCCGGCAAAATCGTAAGGTTGGTTTACATAGATGGGCAGCCCATAACCATTTACTTCCCAGCTGGCGGGTATGCGGAAATTGTCCCATTTACTGTCGTCAAAATTTACTGCATAAAAATTTTGTGGCCGTTGATTGGGATCTTTCACCCAGTTAAATTTCCAACTGCCATTCAATGAAAAAAACCTGGAAGACTTTTCCCGGTCATTTTGTTTTGCCTGCTCCATATTTTCAAAGGCAAAGGCACTGTTACGCATGGGCATGCGGTTTTCAGCAACTAGTTCAGGTATTTGCAGTTCGGCAGGTAGCTGAGTAAAAGCAACATTTGTAAAAGATAAGGCGAGTACTGCAACAAAAATAATTTTGTGGCTAGCGTTTAAAATACTGTTGGATTTCCAAGGCCTTTGGTATTGTGTCGAACACTTATACTGTACTAATTGTATCATCTAAAAAATTATTTTTTCGCTTTTATAAACACAGGCACTTCATTTAACCCAACTTTTAGCTGGTATGTTTTACCGCCTTGCCATTTTTTATTTTGATAAATCCATTCGCCCTGTGGTAGTACTACATTTCTTTCGTCGCTTTCAGTAACAACAGGAGCAACTAAAATATCATCACCCAGCATAAATTCATCTTTACTATTTTCATAACCCTGATTAGGATAATTGTATTCCAATGGCCTTACAACCGGCTCACCCGTTTTTGCTGCCATCCTCATTATTTTCATTAACTGCGGCATCATTTGCTGGCGCAATTTTACTGAGGCTTTAATCGCATTCAAATGCACTTCATCCAATATGCGCCATGGCGCAACAGAAAACTGCATCATCGGCATCAATGCATGTACCTGTGCTGAGCGTACCATCAGTTTTTGATTGATAATAGAACCGGAAATAAAAGAATTAACCTGTCCGCCACCAATCATATCAGGGCAGGTAAAAGTATAGCCCATTAACTGTTGTGCAATGGTATTGGGAATCAGCATTTGCAAATCTTCCCAGCTATGGCTTTTATCAGCAAGACGCTGCACCAATGGCTGCCCGCCCATCTTCCACATTGCACGGTATTCATTTAAAGGAAATGATAAACCAATTTTTGCCCACTCTTCAGTCTGTTCGTTGGGTGTTATTTTTTTATAAGAAACTAAATTTTTATAGTTGTAGAAGAAGGCATCCCCTGCATCAAACTTAAAGCCATCTACCCCATATTCCTTTTGTAAAAAACTTAGCTTATCAGTAAGCCATTTCTGGGCTGCGGGGTTGGTTAAATCAAGACAAGCTGAATATCCATTCCACCATTCTATCAACAATGACTTTCTTGCATTGCTATATAGTTTGTTTGCATCCCCTTCATTATCCATCAGCAACAATTTCTTTCTTTGTAACTCTCTGAAGTTTTCACTGTCAGGCGTAATAAAAGGACATATCCAAAGCATCACTTTAAAACCTTTGCTATGCAGCGTGGCTATAGTATTTTTTGCATCTGGAAATTTTTCTTTGTTGAAATCAAACTCACCATAATAATTACTCCAGTTATCATCAATCATTAAAACTCCGGGTGGTAAATCATTTTTCAACACATCATCAGCATATTGCAACACAGCTTTTTGGTTGGGATTGTACTGCAGCTCTATCCATAAATTATATTGCGGAGCCGTCACCAATAAACTATCGGGCCATTTACCTGAAGTGGGAAAAAACTTTTTGGAAACATAGTCGTATGCATGAACCAGATCATTTCCGGCTGTACCCGATTGAATATTCTCATTTTTCGATACAACAATCAGGGAATCATTTTTAAAAGCATAACTGAATGTTCCTTCGCTCCATATCCATCGCCCTTTGTTTGAAATAAGCAATGGCGAACTTTGATTTAAGGAAGCATCTCCATACAGATCGTACTTAAAATCTGATGATCTATTAAAAGGCATTTTATAGCCGTATTCCCCCGCACCGCCCCACCATTGTTCAGCAGGCAATAATTTTAATTGGATTTTTTTTTGCGCCATAGCATTCAATGAAAAGCATAAAATTGCCGTTATCATTAAAACAAAGCAGTAAATATTCTTTTTAAGAATCATCATTTTCTATTAGTTCGCTTATTTATTCAACGCTGAAATATTAACCGGGTTACACTTTTATCACTCCACAACAATCTCATCTGCAAAGATCCATCCCGGCTTACCTGCACCACTATGGCCCGGAGGGCATAGGTTATTTTTTGCAGATACCCTGATATACCGGACAGACTGTATTGGGAAATCAGCTTTAAAATCAAACATTGCATTTTTCTGATTAATGTCTATTGAGTTGTTTACAGTTTTTATTTCAGTAAAAACATTTCCATCAATGGAAGATTCAAATTTTACAGACTGCGGTAAAAAAATCCAGTCATTGTAATGTTGCAAGCAACCCAATGCAATACTTTGAATATTTTTTACTTCGCTCAGGTCAATGGTCGCTATTAAATCTTTTGCACTGAAGCCATGCCAGTATTTACCCACGGCAGCCATTCCTCTTACTCCATCCGTTAACGAATTAGGGCCATCGGCCAGATAATATTTACTTACAGGATTAGTATAGGTTACATTTTTTCCAATGGCTTTGTGCATTACAAAATTTTGCTGTGCCGGAACTGCACTCATTATTTTGCCGTCAACCAATACAGATGCTTTTAATATTGTAGATGATTTGATGGCAATTGGTTCTGTATAGTATTTGCCTTCCCGGGTTGGCATTGTGTTATCGATGGTGTAAATTACTTTTCCATTGTATGCTTCTGTAGATAGCGAAATAAATAATTGCCCATTTTTTGATTCAGGCTTTATGTCTGCTTTAAAATTCCCTTTACTGTAGTTCCATCCTTTTTTTTCAAAAGCTAAAAAATGGGATTGTAGCTTTTCATTAAAACTATTCCAGTTTTTATTTTCCTTTGAACTCCAAACAACTTCGCTTAGCGCCAACATACGAGGTAACACCATGTATTCAACATGCTGCGTGGTTGGTATGTATTCTGTCCATAAATTGGCTTGTGCACCCAATATATATTTAGCCTGTTGCTCGTTTAGTTCTTTTGGTACAGGGTCATAGTTATACACTTTTTTAAGGGTATTAAATCCACCAATACCAATCGGTTCACTGGCTGGGTCGCCCTGGTAATGGTCAAAGTAAACAGGGTTTCCCGGTGTCATAATCACATCATGGTTTTGTTTGGCAGCCTGAATGCCTCCCGTTTCGCCCCTCCAGCTCATCACCACCGCATTGGGCGCCAGGCCACCTTCTAAAATTTCATCCCAGCCAATCAATATTCTTTCCTTGCTATTCAAATATTTTTCCATTCGGGTGATAAAATAATTCTGCAATTCATGCTCGTCTTTCAATCCTTCCGCTTTCATTCTTGCCTGGCAGCGGGGGCAACTTTCCCAATGCGTTTTGGGGGCTTCATCTCCTCCAACATGTATGTACTTTGATGGAAAGAGCTGTAACACTTCATCCAGTACATTTTGCAAAAACAGAAAAGTGCTTTCGTTGCCCGCACAATAAATATCATCAAACACACCCCATGTTTCCTGCACCAATTTTATTTCGCCCTGGCTTTGCAACAGTTTGCTCATTGCTGAGGCGTTATCAGGCATAGCCGTAGGCTTATCAGGAAAACAACTTAACCATGGGTAGGCAGCAATTGCTGCCGAAGAATGGCCAGGCAATTCAATTTCAGGAACTACATTTATATTTCTTTGGGTTGCATAAGCAATTATTTCCCTCACTTCATTTTGAGTGTAAAAGCCACCATAACGTAGATTACTATTTTGCGTACCCGGATAATTTCCAACGATAGTGCCGTTGCGATAAGCCGCCTTTGTGGTCAATTCAGGGTATTGTATTATCTCAATGCGCCATCCCTGGTCTTCTGTAAGATGCCAGTGAAAATTATTGAATTTGTATGCCGCTAAAAAATCAATATACTTTTTTACAAACGAAACGGGGTAAAAGTGCCGGCCTACATCCAAATGCATCCCACGGTATTTAAAACGGGGATAATCGGTAATACTCATGGCTGGTATTTCTAACGCTTCATTGGTGCGGATGGCAGGCAAAGTTTGTAATAACGATTGGATACCATAAATAATTCCCGCCTTTGTATTTGCAACAACTGTTATTGCTGATGGCGTTACATCCAGCAAATAGCCTTCATCACCGATACCATTTGTTTTTGCAATTTTGAATTCAATATTTTTTTTAGCTGCTGTATTCAGCAATAAAGTTCTGCCGGAAATATTCTTTATAGCTACAGAAAAAAAGTCAGCAGCCAATTTCAATTCTTTATTGGCCACATTGAATTTTACAGCCGTACTGTTGTCAATTACAAATGTGCCGGGGTTTACTTGCAGCGAAACGGGTTGCGGGATAATACTTACACGCTGTTGTGCAATAAGAATACCTGGCACTAAACTTAAAACAAGCAATAACTTTTTCATTTGTACTGTTTTTTTGTATAAAAAATTCCTATTTCTGAAAATTGTGGATTCAACCTCGATGCGATGATCTTTAGTCTTAATTTTTTTGTATGGACAGTATCAAATTGTATCAGCCGTTTATAGCCAACAGTGCTGCCTGCTGCAATTTTCCTCCATTTCTTATTTACAAGGGCTTCCACTTCAAATTGTTCGATGCGCTGACCCTTACTGATATCTTCCTGCAACAAAACCACATTGACTAGTTGCGGAATTTTTAGATCAATATCAATAACTGTGGCTTCATATTTGTTTTTTGTAGTAAAATAAGTAGTACTATTTTCATCAGCCAACAGGTTTGTATTTATTCCATTGTTGCTTGAAAATGTCGCAGACTTAGCCAGGTTATTTTTAAACATTTCATCACGCAGTGCCTTCCATTTCATTAATGTGCTGATATCACTATCATGTATCATCCCTTTTTTATCGGGCGGAATATTGACCAGCAAAACGCTATTCTTTCCAACTGAATTGAAATAAATGTCAAGCAACTTTTCTGGTGATTTTACTTTATCGTCTTCTTCAGCATGGTAAAACCATCCCGGCCTGATAGACACATCGGTTTCTGCAGGATACCAAACCAATCCTTTTGCATGCATAATTTTTTGCCTGCTTCCTAAATCATCAGACCTCATATCACCCGCAGGTTTAAAAGTTACGGTCTGCTGTGAATTAGTTTCTGTTATAGAGGGATTAAGATTATCAATGGGTACTACACTCCATTCCTGATCCCTGCCATAACCCGTTTCAGTTCCCACCCATCTTACATCCGGACCCATAATGGCAATGGTAGCATCTGGTTGCAGTTTGCGGATGACAGCATACCAGCGATTGAAATCATACACTTGTTTTTTCCCATTCGGACCTTCTCCATTAGCACCATCAAACCAAACTTCATCAATACGGCCGTAATTAGTCAGCAACTCTGTTAATTGTGTTACAAAAAAGTCATTGTATTCGTCAGTTCCATAAACAGCAGCATTCATATCCCAGGGAGAGAGGTAGATGCCAAACCCTAATCCAAATTCCTTGCATGCAGCTGCAACTTCTTTTACCACATCTCCCAGTCCCTTTTTCCATGGACTTGATGCAACAGAGTGGCTTGTAGTTTTCGAAGGCCACAAACAAAACCCGTCATGGTGTTTTGCTGTGAAAATAATTTGTTTAAAACCGGCATTTTTTGCTACCTGTACCCATTGACGGGCATCCAAAGAAGTTGGGTTAAAAATTGACGGGTCTTCTTTTCCGGTGCCCCATTCCCTATCGGTAAACGTATTCATGCCGAAATGAAAAAATGCAATCAACTCCAATTGTTGCCAGCGAAGTTGCCGGGCAGCGGGTACTACATTTGCAGCTTTCTTTATGATCGTTAAAGAATCATCATCTGAATGTATAAATGCATAATTAGCTTCAATAGTTTGACCATAACCACTTGCATGGCAAAAGAATAAAGCAAAAAATATTTTATGCAGTTTGGTCATTAAAATTATTTTGTCGTCAATTCAATTACGGTATCATATTTATCCGGTTGAAGCCCTTCTGTATAAATAAAAACTCCTTCGGCCTGTTGTTTGAAATTAATTTTCTTTTTGGTGCTGAATTGTATTGCATCTGTTATTTTCAAAGCCAATCCAGGTAAAAAAACAACTTGGTTACCGGAGGCATTTAGCAGGTGCACATACAAGGTTTTATTTTTTGATGTTACCATGCCCCAATCCTGGGGTTCGATGATATTACCTCTTGTTCCGTAAATAGTTTCTCCATATTTATTCATCCAGTCACCGATTGCTTTTAGTGTATCAACAAACTCCTGTTGTATACGCCCATCAGGCATAGGACCCACATTGAGCAGGAAATTCGTATTGCGGCCGGCAGCATTCACGATGTAATGAACAAGGTCTTCAACTGATTTATATTTATTGTCGGTGATGTTATATCCCCATGAACCATTGATGGTTTCACAGGTCTCCAAAGGCAGGCTTTCAGATGCCTGTTGAAAACTCAGCCCAGTTTTATTCTGCCCGGGTAAATCTTTTTCAAACATTTGAAAATCTTCTCCTGCGAAAGGAGTGAGATGATGATTATTGCCAATGATGCATTGGGGCTGCAGCTTATGAATCAATGTATATATTTCTTCGTACTTCCAATTGATCCGGGAACTCATATCAGCACTTCCTTCCGGGTTGGTCTGGTCCCAATGGCCATCAAACCAAACCGACATAATTTCTCCATAATTGGTAAGTAATTCCGTTAACTGGTTTTTCATGAATTGCAGATAGGAATCATAATTACTTTTTGCTGTTCTTCCGGATGCCTTACCTGTTCTTCCTGTTTCATAAGGATAATCATCCCTGTACCAATCTACCAAAGAATAATACAAACCCAATTTCATTCCTTGTTTCTTACATTCATCCGACAACATTTTTAAAACATCTTTTCCATAAGGGGTATTGGTTATTTTCCAATCTGAATATCTGGTGTCCCAATTTGAAAATCCGTCATGATGCCGGGTAATAAAAACGATGTACTTCATCCCGGCATTTTTGGCAGTGGCCACCCATTCTGCCGCATTGAATTGTTGCGGATTAAAAAACCGCAATAAGTTGCTGTACTTTTCTACAGTGATGCCCCTGTTGTTCATCACCCATTCACCGGCACCCAGCACACTGCTGGCACCCCAGTGTATGAACATGCCATATTTATTGTCCTGAAAACTTTTGCGGCTAACCATGTTTTCCGCTGTTGGTTGATAATGTTGTGCAGCCGTGTTTAAATAAATCACTGTCACTACAATCGTAAAAAGAATCTTTTTATACATGCTTAATTAGTTGGATGATAAAAAAATGATGCATTGGCTAATTTTTGATAAACCTTTTTCCCAGTGACAGTAATTTCTCTTGAGGAATTAACCAAATTCTTTTTCCCTGCTGTACAATAAATAAACCTGCAATAACCAGGATGACACCCCAAAGTGTAAACAGGCTCAATGGTTCATTTAAAGTAATATTTGAAATAAGGAAGCCAAAAATCGGACAAAGGAAAAGCCAATAAGCTGCCGTTGAAGCGGTTTTATTTAATAGTTGTAACCAGCAAAGTACAGCTACGATTGATACCGGCCCCGCTAACCATAAAGTGCCTCCCCAAAAATTTATGTCGAACGTATTTTGTTGTTCTTTATAGGTAAGCAACAGTATAGGTAATAAGAATAACCCACCTAAAATTGTTTGCCACCCATTTATGGTCAGTACATGTAAATTGCTCCAGTTTTTCTTTGTAAAATAAATTGTCCCCAGCGAATAAGCTAACATAGCTGCTACCATTAATAACAGTCCGCCAGCAGTCGCATAACTATTTTGCAACAGCGGTAAGGCAGCCAGTATCACCCCGGCAATGCAAAGCGTTAAACTGATAATATTTACTAAAGTTATGCGGTGGCCAAATAAACCCGCACTAATAAAACTGATCATTACCGGATTAACGGCTATAAATAAACTACCCAGTCCCGCAGAAACATTTTGCATGGCAATGATGTAGAGTCCGAGATATATACTGATATTTAATAGGCCGAATAACATGAGTTGCCGCCATTCTGTTTTAACTGGCATACGGTTTCGCCTGATACCATGAGATATGAATAACATGATTAATCCCGCAATGAAGAACCTGCAGATGGAAATTACAAATGGCTGCGCAACCTTCAAACCAATTTTAGTAGCTGTGGATGCAGATGCCCATAAAACCGAAAAGGTTAACCCCATCAATATTATTTTCCAGGTCATCTTCATCTTAAGCAATTAAATTTTTGGGGTTATTACAATTGTTATCAAACTCAATGAAAGTAGCCGGGTAGCCTGTTTCAATTTCACCCAAAACATTTTTAATTCTTACTGTATGTCGAACAGATTCAACCGTAGAAATGCAATAACTTAAACTACCGATATGTATTATCTCAGTCTTCATTGCACAACCGGTATTTTAAAAGTAGTAGCTGGCAGTTGTTCTGAATTTACCAGGTTAGCATCAGTATAAGGTTGCCAGCCATAGTAAATAAAAGAAGGTTTTTCTTCTACTTCAATTACAACTTTTTTATTTTTAATAGTTGCTTCACATTCATGGATTCCATCAGTTGAAAACCCACTTAATGATTCTCCATCTCTGGTACGCAAATTATTTCCAGCGTATTCAAAGCTGATAATAATTTTCCCCTTTTTATATTTTGCCTCCAAAGGCAAAGGGCCAGATGGAATGATGTTGGTATGATAGGTTTTATGCAATGCCCATCTTGCCAGCCGTTCTCCTACATCTTTTTTATTGGTTGGATGCACATCATTTTTAAATCCAATATCGCTACAAACCGCCATGCCGCTATAAGGAATAATCTTTAACATTTTTCTTTGCTCATTTCTGAACTGTGGCCAAATTTGCCCTTTGTACTTTAGTGTATCAATCGAAGAGAGTTGTACAAAATAAAACGGCAGGTCCGGCTGTTTCCATTTTTCCCGGTAATCATCAACCATTAATGCAGATAAGGCAGCATATTCATTTACTCTTTCTATTTCCTGTGCATTGCTTTCTCCCTGGTAACAAAGTATTCCTTTGATGGGTAAAATTAATATTGGGGCAATGCCAGCCTCATATGCAAAACCCGGTTTAAAAGCATGGTTGTTTCCATATTCATCTTTTGGTACGCTGGTTAAACTTCCTACATTTTGTTTTCCCCTTTCTCTTATCCAAACAGGAAGAGCATCATTGGTCAGCCAGTCTCCTTTTTAATTTATCAGCAAACTGTTGGCTGTTTTTTAATGCTTCATTGCTAATAAATGTTTCGAGTGGCGCACCACCGATGGAAATATTTATTAATCCAACTGGAATATTTATATTTTCAGCTAACTCTTTTCCAAAATAATAAGCGACGGCGCTCATTGTTTTAAATGAATTGCTGTCGCAGGTTTGCCATTGCCCTTTATAAAAATTTTCGGTGGCAAGATTTTGTATGATGGAATCTGTAAATAAGACATTGTATGAATTTTTTCCGGCGTAAGTTGGATTATATAAGCGCATCAACGGTTGACGGCTATTTGGCAATGCATCCTTATAATGCATTTCCTTCTGCATCGGCCATTCCATATTACTTTGCCCGATACAAAGCCATAAATCCCCTATTAAAATATTTTTAATTACAATTTTTTCATCCCCACTAATTACTGAGAAAGACTGTGGTTGAATGCTGGCTTTCTGCTTATTGAAAATAACAGCCCAGCTTGAATCGCTTTGTACCAAGGTGTTTCTTTTCTCATTTGCAAATAATACCTGCACCGATTTTCCCGGAATTGCTTTTCCCCAGATCCAAACCGGCTGATTGCGTTGCAGCAGCATATCATCAGAAAATATTTTTGCTAACTTCAATTGAGCCCTGGTAAAAAATGGGAATACCGTAATTATTATTAATAACTTTTTCATTTAAAATTCATCGTTCAATGCAAATACCGGCTTGCGGTACATCCATTGACCTCCTGTAAAATCAGGAAACTCTACTGTTTCATTTCCGAGTTCAATGGATTGTTCGCTTAATGGAGTAATAGCACTCCAGGCGGCCGCATCATATACATCCATTGGCGTAGCCACTTTTCTTTTTATGGATTCAATAAAGGAATGAATTACAAAAAAATCCATGCCTCCATGACCTGCACCGGCGGTTTCTTTACTCCACCTTGTCCACAATGGATGGTCATACTTATCAAGCCATGTTTTTGCTTCATCCCATTGATGTGCTTTCGCAGATTTATCCTGTATATAAATCCCTTTGTTCACATCCATCCAAATCCCCTCGGTACCCTGCACCCTGAAACCCAATGAATAGGGTCTTGGCAGGTTGGTATCATGCTCCAATAAAATAGTTTCGCCGTTGGCGCAATTAATATGGGTTGTTACTACATCGCCCAATTTGAAATTAATTTTTGCATTAGGATGATCGGGGCCTCCCTGTTTTACAATATGATTGTGCAAGCCCCTTGCTTTTGAAGAAAAAGAATTTAATGTAAGAAACCGATTGCCGCGGTTGATGTTGATATAATGCGCCACCGGACCAATACCATGCGTTGGGTATAGATCGCCATTACGATGTACAGAATGTTCCGTTCTCCACTTTGCTTCTGAAAAACCTTTTTCGCCAAATTCAACTCCGTGTCCATAAGGATGTACTCCGTCATTAAATTTAACTTCTCTAAGGTCATGCTGGTAGCCTCCCTGCAAATGAATCAACTCTCCAAATAATCCCTGCCTAACCATGTTTAACACTGCCATCACATCACGGCGGTAACATACATTTTCCAGCATCATCACCTGTGCATTATTCTTTTCGCAGCTTTTACAACATCCCAATGATCCTGCAGGGTAATGCCTAACACAACTTCGGTACCTACATATTTTACCCCGGCATCCAATGAACCTATGATCATCTGTTTATGCCATTCCCATGGTGTGGCGATAATAATGCCGTCCAGGTTTTTTATTTCCAGCATTTTTTTCCAGACATAATTATCACCTGTAAAAATTTGTGGCATTTTTTTCCGCTTTTATTGATCATTTCTTTGGCAGATGATAGCATAACATCGCTTATATCGCAGATGGCAACTAGTTCAACGTCTTCTCTAGCCAAAAGCAATTCTAAATGGTTTTGTCCACGGAGACCAGTACCAATTAATGCAATTTTCACTTTTGAATCTGCTGTTGCGGCAAATAAACTTCCTGTTGGTAAAATGGCGAAAGATGCCGCTGCCAGACCGCTGTTTTTTATAAAATCCTTTCTATGCATAATCAATCAGTTGAGTTTTTTTATAAAATTTATTCTTTCCTATTTTTAATATCAAACTTCGGATCAAGAAACTCCCATTCCATAATATGTGAGCACTGATGTTCTTTTTGCTGAATGGCATTGAACTGCTTTATCAGTGCAGGATTTTGATTAGCTACATCAGTTGTTTCGCTACGGTCAGTTTTTAAATTAAATAACTGCCAGGCTGCATTAGGCTGTTTACGTACATTGGTTCTTACTGCTTTCCAGTCGCCCATACGAATAGCTACCTGTCCGCCTTTTTCGGGATATTCAAAATAAAGAAATGCATGTTTTTTCTGCTTCACTTTATTGCCCAGCAATTCCGGCAAAAAAGAAATACCATCGGTATTGGTAAATTTTTGATTTGTCAACTCAGCCAGAGAGGCCATAACATCATATTGTGCCGAAATCAAATCAGATGTTTTGCCCGCTGCAATTTTTCCCGGCCATCTTGCAATAAATGGCACACGGATACCACCTTCATATATATCCATTTTCAATCCTCGTAAACCATCTTCGCTGTTAAAAAAATTTACGTCAACACCGCCGGAGAAGGTAGCTCCATTATCGCTGGAGAACATGATGATGGTGTTTTTGTCGAGTCCCAATTGTTTTATTTTTTCCATTACAATTCCCACCTGATCATCTAAATAAGTAATCATGGCTGCATAAGTGGAAAGCGGATATTTTGTAGAAGCATATCCTTTTTGGCCATAGTAAGGTTTTTCATCAAACTGCCCGATGTATTTTTGAACATATTCATCCGGCACCTGCAACGACAGGTGAGGCAGTGTATAAGGCATATATAAAAAGAATGGCTTGTCTTTATTGCGTTCAATAAATCCAATTGCTTTAGCAGTTATTTTTTCAGGCGCATAATCTGCTCCTTTAAAATAATTGAATTCCTTATCTGTAGCTGTAGCGGAATCAATTCTTTTATGGACCGTTATCACCGGGTTATTCAACGCTATGTTTTTATCGTTCTCCCATAAATGCGTAGGATAATAATTATGTGCCTGTTTTTGGTCAAGGTATCCATAGTAATAGTCAAAGCCATGTTTTAACGGTGAACCGGAGTTTGTGTTCATTCCCAATCCCCATTTGCCTGTTAAGGCTGTTGTGTATCCGGCATTTTTCAACATCCGGGGTAATGTATACATCCCTTCCGGTAAAGGCATCTGGCCTCCTTCAGTACTATCTTCAAAACCACCTAATTCATAGTTGCCACGGATATAAGAATGCCCGCCATGTTTGCCCGTCATGAGCATACAACGGGAAGGGGCACATACAGGAGCAGGTGCATAATGCTGTGTGAACTTCATCCCTTCCTTTGCCATCCTGTCCAGGTTGGGTGTTTTTATTTTTTGTTGTCCATAACTACCCAGTTCGGCATAGCCCAGATCATCTGCATAGATGTAAATAATATTTGGAAGCCTTTCTTTCGTTTGCTGTGAAAATGCAGCAGCAGAAAAAAACAGCATTAATAAAAAATAATATTTTTTAAATGCTTTCATTTACTATTTTGAAATATTTAATTAATATGTTCCTTCAATAGCTGCAAGCAATACCACTCTTGCCTGGGTAAATGAAATGGCCCTTTGTATAAATTGCCTTTAGCCGTTTGTGCTATGCTGCCATCACGGTGGAGGTAACCAAACCACTCCCCATTTTTCTTATCATGAAAATGCTGGTAAGCATAATCGTGGATCTGCTTGTGCATTGTTGCATATTTTTCATTGCCAGTCATCAGATAAGCAAGCAGTGTAGCGATGATCACTTCATTGTGGGGCCACCAGAATTTCATATCCTGCCAGTATTCCTGAACTGGTTTATTATATACATCCCGGAAGTATAAGATGCCGCCATGTTCTTTGTCCCATCCTTGTTCCCACATGTAATCCAACATACGGCAGCCTAAATCAATCAACTGTTTATCGTTGTTCCGATATTTTGCCTCATGCAAAATAAACCATGCCCCTTCCATAGCATGACCGGGATTTAAGGTTCGTCCGTCAATATGGTCAATGATGCCGCCATCCGGCGCCACCTGCTCCATCACGCATTTAATATCATCTTTTACAAAATCCCGTTCTATTTCAGCAATCCATTTGCTGATCCATTCATCGCAACGTGGGTCGCCGATTGTTTCCCTTAACTGCTGAGCAGTATTCATCATGATCATAGGTACCCCAATTCCTTTTGAAGGCCGGGTATTGGTAAACTTGGGTTGTAGTAATCCCTGTTTAGTTGCATACTCAATACATCTTCCAAAAACTCTTCTTGCTTTATCAGCTGCAGCAGCATCGCCACTTGCTTTTGCATAAGCGGCTGCCGCAATTACGTAAAATGTTTCAGAGAAAAAATATCGTCGCTTTCTGATCGGCCTTCCCTCTCTTGTTACATGAAAAAACATCTGCCCGTCGGCATCAAAACAATGTTTGTTTAAAAAATCATAGCCAAGTTTTGCACCGTCCAGCCATTCCTGTTTTTTTTCTACGGTATTATATAAAGTAGCCAGCATCCAGGTGGCTCTTCCCTGTATCCAAACTGCTTTGTCGTCATCAATCAAAGAGCCATCCTCATCTCTCATTAATAAAAACCCCCCATGCTCGTTATCGAATGAACGGGGAAACCAGAACGGAACCGTATCGTTCAACAATTGATTTGAATAAAAATCTTTTAATGCAATTAATTCTTTGTTAGAATATGCCATTAGCAGTTTTATTTTATAATGTCATTCACCTTCACGTTTACAAAATATAAATCTTTAATGCCCTCATATAAAATGCCAATCGTATTATCATCCACTTTTGTCAATGAAGAATAACCGTAGCATTGACGTTCATCAATCAGCAACTGGTTAGCAGGCAACCATGTATTTCCAAAATCCAAACTTGCTTTGATGGTAATATTGTAACGGCCTGATGAAGTGTTAGGATTACTGAAGAATAGCACCTCTTTCATCACACCCTTAACTTTCACTTTTGCTTTTATCAAACTTCCCATGCAAACAGGATCGGCCAGGGTATTGTATGATGTTGAATGTTCAGTCCAGCTTGTTCCTAAATTATTTGTAGTGGCAACACTTCTAAAAGATCCTCTATTATCCCTCATGTTCAGCATCAATGTACCAGCTGAAGTTTCTACCACCTGGCTTTCTGTAGTATTAGATTTTGGACCTGCTATTTTTCCTTTCCAGCTGCTGCCATGATCATCACTATAAATGATGGTGGAAAAAGGCATTCTATTCTCATCCCAATATTGCGCAGCAAAAACTAATTTTCCATCCTGCATTGCAATGCCACTACCGGGACCATTAAAAAATAATCGCCAGGCGGGATTTTTTACCTGTGGAGTGATTGTATAAGGATCCGACCAGTTTACACCATCATCGGCACTGCTCACTAAAACAAACTGCCCGGTAGTATCGGGTGACAAACCAGGAAGGGAACCGGCAATGGAACGATTGCCTTTACTCCACAATGCAGCCACCCATATTTTTTTTGTAACGGGATCAAATAAAATAGCAGGATCACCTATTCCATTATTTTCATGTGGTGCTCCCATATCCATGATTACTTTCATCGGCTCCCAGGTAGCGCCACCATCGGTGCTGCGGCTAAGACCTACATCAATATTCTCAGGAAGGTCTTTTGCATTGTTGTAACGGATATCATAAACAGAAAGTAATGTACCCCTGTCTGTAGTGGCAATACCCGGAATGCGATAAGTATTCACCCCCTCATCACCGGCTTTTCTTATAGCTACGCCGGTTCGTTTTGTATAATTGGAACTATCCTGTTTTACAAATAATTCCTTACCTGCTTCGTCAATTAATTTTATACAATGCAATTCAATATTATTATTTAATGTAGCAGTTGGTTTTAAAACAATACTCAACCAAATAAATACAATGCCTGATCGTTGATTGATGGTAACTGGTATGTCAAATGATGTGGCAGAAGGATTTACGGAACCAATTAAATTGGTTGTTGAAAATGGTTCGGCGCCGGTAAGGTATGCATCCACTTTTTCAATTTCATTAACGGCTCCTGCATTTAATGTACACTGCAACTTACGATAATGTTGTTCTGCATTACCCGCAGGTATGGAAACCACAACCCTTACAACAGGGTTACTAACCATCCCTCTTAATACCGGTACATTAGGTGAATAGGATGATGCCTGAATTTCTCCAGGAGGGGGTGTAGATGATTTTTTTGAACATTCAAAACTACTTAGTCCGAAAAAAAGAACCGTTATCCATAAAGCGAAAATATTTTTATTCATATAATTATTTTTATCAATCAACAAAATCATTATGCTTTGGCCGCAAAAATGCAAGCTGTATAATCAAAGCCAGTGCAACAATGCCGGAGAGCATTGCAAAATCTTTTCCCAGGTTTCCTGCATCAGTTGATTTACCGAGCAAATCTGTAATAAAAGCACCTGCAAAAACACCAACCATATTCATTAGCCCATAAGCAGTAGCCCTGTGTTTTGATGAAACAAACTGGCAGAGGATGGGCATATTATTGGCATCGAACATACCAAAGCCAAAACCAAAACAAAATGCAGAACCGATTACTGCAAACATGGAATGGCCGAAACCAATAAACAGTAATGCCGGTATGGTGAGTGCCAGTCCGATGGCACTGGTATAAATTCTTCCCCGAAGATTTATTTGTACCCATTTGTCAGATAGTATTCCACCAAAAATAACACCAAGGAATGAAGACGCAGCAATAGTAATAGTGGACATAGGACCAGCCCGGCTCATATCTATCCCCAGATTTTCTGCAAATAAAGTAGGCAGCCAGTTTTTTACACCCCAACCCGGTAAACTTGGAATAGCAAAATAGAAAAGGATGATCCAGAAAGAAATATTGGTGAATAATAAACCCAGCCCTTTGAGGAGCGGCACTTTTCCTTTTATTGAAATTTTATTAGCTGTGTCAGCTACTTCAGTATTTTTCTTTTCTCTCAAAAACAAAATCAGTACAACAGAGTAAATAATGCCGATAATACCAAAAGAATGGAATGCCTGCTGCCATGAAAATTTATCGGCGATAGTAGCACCAAATCCACCAAGGGCCTGACCCATATATAAGCCCGTCATATGAATGCCAATTGCCAAAGACCTTGTTTTAGACGAATGATAATCGGCAATGAGTGATAAACCAGCGGGGATGTACAAAGCTTCACTTACACCCATGATAGCTCTTAACCAATATAACTGATCGAAAGTTTTTGCATATCCCATTGCAAACGTAACGGCACTCCATACAAATAAACTTCCTACGATCAACCATTTCCTATTTACCCTGTCAGCAATCATTCCGGCCAATGGGCTCATGAAACCATATATCCATAAAAAAATGGCCATTAAATATCCGAAGTTGGCAGCAGTTTGCAATTCATGAATATCAATCTGCATCGAAGGCTTCATGGTACTCAGCATCTGCCTGTCCATGTAATTCAATAAAGCCACTACCCAAAGCAGCGCCACTACCATCCAGGGATATTTTTTGCTGTTGATCATTTGGCCTTGGTTAATATTTTAACAGATAATATTTTAGGTGACCGGACACCTGCTTTTATTTCTCCCGAAGGGATAATAAAATCTTTTTCCATTTTACAGCCGTTGTTGTTACCGGTGTAGCAAACGGAATTGTTCCAATCGGCTGCCAGGTATTTGTATTTGAATTATAAAGCAATACTTCATTGCTAAACCCCGGATGCGTTAATTGTAATTTATTTTTTTGCAGAATGAGCTCCTGCTTTTTTGATTCATCTTTTTCTTTATTGATAGCTGCTATCAACAATTCAGTTTGATGAAAAACAGCACCCTTATCACCACCAAATATGACGATACAATTCTTTTTATACAAAGCCCCTGTACCGGCTGATAAGGCATAAGGAAGCGATGCTTTTACTTCCCAACTGTTTTTGGTAATATCATATTTATAGACATCAGCAAAGAAGTCACTGATACCATTTGTATTCTTTTTCCTTCCTCCGGATAAATAAATTGCGTCACTTTTTTTACCTGACGGACTTATTAGTATAGTATGTGAAACCGTATGCGGGACTGAGGCAAGTTGTTGCCAACCTTTATCTACATTATCTAAATCCATACAAATGAATTGCGCAACCGCAGCCGAAGGCGTTTCTCCACCTGCAAGATAAATGGTTTGCTCAATCACAGTAGCTGATGCATTTGTTACAGGAAAGGGAAGCGAAGGAAGATTTTTGAAATTTATTACCTGTTCTTTATCATCCCACTGCATCAACCAGGCCTTATCACTGATTCCATTTTCATTTTCACCGCCTGCAAAAAAAAGGCCGTTGGGTGTA
Organism: Chitinophagaceae bacterium; assembly: GCA_016706055.1. Lineage (GTDB taxonomy): Bacteria > Bacteroidota > Bacteroidia > Chitinophagales > Chitinophagaceae > JJ008. The sequence goes on from JADJKL010000001.1 coordinate 450,281, forward strand.
GTGCAACTTGCAGCGTATGCAAGAGGAGTTGGTAGCGTAAATCTTTTTTCTGTTAAAACCAGTTTGCCTTTTATACGATTGTAAATATATCCTTCATCATAATACTTTTTCTTTCCTCCTTCCCAGGGCATAGCATCGGGAAAATTGGCACCACCTGCTACAATTAATACATTCTTGCTGATACCTGTCACAGGACCTGCAAATCCTTTCGAATGTTGCATTCCACTATCGGCTGGCAGCTCAGTAGCCACTTTCCATTGCATCACAATGTTTTGCTTTTTTTGTGCCAGCACTGAATCAGTAATTAACATAGATAGCATAATTAGCGATGTAGAAAATAAGTTCATACTATTTTACATTTGCTGCAGCGGATATTTTTGAACAATAATTTTGAAAGCCAAGTTGCTCTACTTCTTTTTTAAATAACTCAAAATTTTCATTACTCATATTTTTTACTGGCAGGCGGAATTCACCACAATCCAATCCAAGTAATTTCATATAAGCTTTGCCAGTTGCTATGCCACCATATTTTCCCAGCAACCTTATCATATCAATAGATTCCTGTTGCAATACTTGTGCTTTTTCCATTTCACCATTGTTAAAAGCATCAATAAGGTTGTAATACAGCGGGGCTGCGTAGTTAAAGGTACTGCCTACAGCACCTTTTGCACCAACTGCAAGCGCAGGCAACATGTTTTCATCTCTTCCCCAGAGCATATCGTATTTTCCATTTTGAAAATTGATACAGGAAAGAAAATCCATAAAATCTTCGTGAGTGTATTTAATGCCTGCAAAATTTGGAATTTTTCCATCCACTGCTTTTAATAAATCATACATAGGAATACCTACGCCGGTTAAAACAGGGATATGATAATAGTAGAAAGGCATATCGGGTACGGCTGCTGCAATTTCTGCACAGCATTGTGCCAGCGTTTCTGCATTTGCAGGTTTAAAATAAAATGGTGCCGTAAATGAAACAGCATCAAGGCCAACTTCCCTTGCATGTAATGCCAGATCTTTACAATCGGCAATACAAGTTCCGCCCAATAAAGGCATCACGGTAAAACTGCTATCATCTTTAGTGCAAGCAGCCCATGCCACGGCAACAGCTTTTTTTTCTGTTACACTCATTGAAACGCCTTCACCGGTAGAGCCACATATAAAGGCGCCGTTCACACTGTTTTCTTTAAGCAAATTGTAGTACGACGGAATGATGGAAAGGTTTAATGAACCATCTTTATGCATGGGAGTGAAGGGAGCTGCTATTAAACCTTGTAATTTTTGTGAGGCCATATAACTTAATTATAAAGTAAACTAATATTAAAATAGAATAATAAAAAACCGGGAGCAAGAATACCCCCGGCGATTGCTTGCTAACTGCTTATGCTTATGAGATAGCTATATTATAACATATTAAAATGCTGGATAACCAGGTGTTTGCACCAGACCCCGGTTATTGGTCAATGAGTTTCTGTCTATTGGCCAAAGCACTTTATACGCTTCTGCCGGCAATACTGAAGTGTACTGAAATACATAGCTATCCCCAAACCTCCTCAGATCATGCCATCTTTTTCCTTCGAAAACAAATTCATATAATCTTTCTTGAAGCAATGCTTGTTTAGCATCTACATCAATAGCCTGGTTTGGAAATGCATGTAGTGCAGCAACATAATTTGCGCCATAACCTCTTGCTCTCACCAGATTTATTTCAGTTGCCGGGCTTTGGCTTAATAAAACTTTTGCTTCTGCCTTTAATAATAATAGATCGGCATAACGGTAGATTGGGAAATCATTGGTAAATATTCTGGATCCCAGGTTTTGTTCCCCTTCATATTTTTTTACAAAAGCACCTACGATTGTATATATCCCTGGTGCGGGACTGTTATAGGCCGGTTGAATTGAAAACCATTTCCTGCTATCCAAATCGTTAAACTTTCTGAAAGTGGAAACAGGAATAGGCGCCCTTAATAAACCACTCCAATTATCCTGAGCCACATTAAATTTTCTGTTACCTACTGAATCATAATAATTGGCTAATAAGGCTGTTTGCGGATAAAAAGTACCTGCAAATGGCAATGAACTTTCATTTAAGCCGTAACGTATTGCTAAAATTATTTCACTGTTTCCTTTATTGGTAGATGCAAATACGTTTGCAAAACTTGCTTGTAGGGATAATGATGGCACATTTGTTTGAATATCTGTCAACGCATTCAAGGCAGTAGTAGCATCTGCATTACCACCACCACGGTGTGCAGTCCATAAAAACACTTCGGCCTTCAACATTTGTGTTGCCGCCTTTGACCAATACGATTTTGTATTTTTAAAACTATAATCAGTTCCGTAATTGGTAAGAGAGCTTTCAACATCCGATTTTATTAATGCCAATACATCGGCAGCCGGTGAGGCGGGTTTAGAAAGATTAGAAACATCAATGGTAGTAACAGCATCAGTTTGAATGACAACATCGCCCCAGGCTCTTGTCAACTGGAAATAATAATAAGCTCTCATGCCATAAGCTATTCCCAGATAATAATTTTTGTTGGCCTGTGTTACTACAGTTGAAGTGTTTAATTTTTCTATTAATAAGTTTAATTGAACAATATTGCTATAGAAGCCGCCAAAATTACTCACACCCGGCGCATCCAATGTAAGTGTTTGTTGCCAGAAGCGTTCCAGACCTTGTGTTGCTTCGCCCGAAAATGTGCCTGCGTTTCCAGGTTCTGTACCAAAAATATCTGAACGCAATTCTCCCAATGCCTGGAAGGAGGAAGTATGACTTCTGAAGCGGGAATGGACTCCCGACACAAATGCATCAAATTGATCCGCAGATTTCCAGAAATTTGCATCGGTAATACTGCTTACAGGTGCTAAGTCTAACTTTTTATTACAGGAACCTGCAAAGATTATTATTCCAGCACTTAACAAAATATAGTTGAATATCTTTTTCATAATTATCTTTTTATAAAATTAAAATGTTACCCGCACTCCCAATACATATGATTTTGGTGTAGGATAGTTTCCTGCAAAAATTCCATTGCCTTTTGGCTCAGGTGAATTACCGCTGAATTTTGTTATGTAAAAAAGATTATTTGCATTCAAAAAAACTCTGGCATTTGAGAGCACTCTTGTTTTTGAAAGTAACTCTTTTCCAAAGTCATACGACAGTGTAATTTCCCTGCAGGCGAGGTAATCTCCTTTTTCATAAAAGTTTGAATTATTTCCTTGTAATACGGAACCTGCATTGTTACCTCTTGTCAGATTTTTTTTGCCGTTTGGTGCACCTACCTGATCTGCCCAATATACTTTTGGTATATCATTCCTTGAATTATCACCAGAAAAACCCTCCTTACTCAAATTCATAAAATTAAAAGTACCCTGGTAATTACCAAGTACCCTTGTTACCAGATCATTATATAAAATATGACCAACAGCAAAATCAAATCGTGTATAAAAGGAAAAACGTTTGTACGACACTGTGGTTGAAAAACCACCTGTATATTTCGGATTAATATTTCCAATATATACCTGATCTCTTGAATCAATTGTATCATTTCTATCTACATCCATCCAATTTACATCACCTGCTGTTATTTTACCTGCACCAAATGCAAGACCGGGTCCGGTAATATTTGCTACCGCATCATACCTGGTGTTTGCAATCTTCACTACCTCAGCTGCATCCTGGAAAATAGATAATTGCTTATATGCATAGACGGCGCCTAATGGTTGTCCTTCCTGCAATCCACTTACCCAAATTACTTTTCCCTGGCTTTCATCATATATCTGAAAACCACCCTGCCTGTTGTTCTCATTGCCATTGAATGGAAGTTTTAAAATTTTATTCTTTACAAAAGAAATATTGGCCCCTGCATCAATGTTTATACCACTTTTCGATCTTAGAATATTTGCATTTACTGTAAACTCGTATCCTTTATTCTGGAAGGTGCCAAGGTTTGTTCTTATAGAATTAAATCCCGTATAGCTTGGAAGGGTAAGGTTTGTTAACAAATCACTTGTTTCCCTGTTATAGTAATCAAATATTAATGTAATCTTGTTATTTAAGAATCCAGCCTCTAAACCTACATCTATTTGTGCACTTTTTTCCCATCGTAAACCGCTATTTATTATTCCGGTATTTAAAAAACCAAGACCACCATTATAATTTCCCTGGCTACCATAGGCACCCTGTACTTCATAATCACCAATACCCGCTACATTTCCATTTACTCCATAACTTACTCTTGGCTTTAAAGTTGAAATAACGTTGGCAATAGAACTTGATTTAAAAAACTGTTCATTATGAATATTCCATCCTGCTGATAGCCCTGGAAAGAAACCCCAGCGGTTGTCTTTTGCCAGACTGGAAATACCGTCTGCCCTGTACAATACGGTTAACAAATAACGTTGATCATAATTATAATTTACCGTTCCGAAATGCGAAATGATGCGATTTTCTGATTTAGAACTGAAATTACTGCCAGCATTAAAAACCGTTGACGCATTTACTGTAGGAATATCATCTGTAGGTGCCCCGGAACCAGATACCTGCGAATTTAAGGACCTCTGTACGAACGACTCAACAGCCCACATGGCATCTACATTATGTTTATTTCCTATACTTTTGCTGTAATTAATAAGTGCATTATACTGTTGCTGAACAGTCCTGTTTTGAGACCAGGCTGCCGGTCTTGAAGTATTAAATCCCTGAGGGTTTGTATATAATTGGGTATAGGTTTGCGTAGCTTTTGTAAATGATTCATTAATCGCTTCGAAAAGATATATATTACCAGAGACTTTTACGTATAGACCTTTTAAGATATCATATTTCAACGATGCATTTCCTGTGATCCTGTTCACTTCATTTCTTCTGAAGTTTTTATCCAACCAGTAAAGTGGGTTGCCATCTGTAATTCCATTACCGGGATTAGGTTTTGTTTTTGCCGAATCAAGCCATGGGTTCATAGTTGGCCAAATGGAAACATTTCTATAAAGCGTATTAACATCGCCGCCTAGTAAACCAAATCCAGATGAAGTAGAGAAAGTAGCTCCACTGGATATCTCAAGGTTTGGTTTGATTTTATAAGAACCGTTGAGGGTGCCCGAATATTTTTTATAATCCGAACCAACAATCACACCATCTTCATTGTAGTAATCAAAGCTTGCAAAATATTTTCCTTTATCATTACCACCTAATACATTTACATAATGGTCATTGGTATTTGTATTCTGAAAAAGAATATCTTTTATTTCTCCGCCATGGTCTTTAAAAATTATTGTACCACCATAAGGATCTCCAACAGTATCCCAGCCAGCCTGCAATAAATAGGAAGTTGTTGCATCAAAACGCCTGATGTCAAATAGTTCCAGATCAGCTGCACCGGTTAATAACCCAAATCCTCTTTGTGAGTTTACCTGAGCTAAAGTTCTTTGTGAGTTTAAATGACCAAGTCTTCCGTAATAAACATAATCTTTGGCATTCATATAAGTATAATCAGGCCTGTCTGTATTATAACCTCTTACATATTTATAAGAAACTTCGGCTTTACCGACTTTTCCTTTTTTAGTAGAAATAAGAATCACACCATTATTAGCTCTTGCACCATAAATGGCTGTGGAAGCTGCATCTTTTAATAATTCAATAGATTCGATGTCATCTGGGGATATATCATTCAGCGATCTGATAATTCCATCCACTACGACCAATGGAGAACCCGGACTGTTAATGGAAGCTCCGCCTCTTAATAATATTGAAGGAGAAGCACCTGGTGCGCCGGTATTATTAACAACCGTAAGTCCGGCAAGTGAACCCTGCAATGCTGTTCCTACATTTGAACGGGGAGCACTGGCCAGCACTTCCTTATCTAATTTTCCAATAGCAGTAGTAATATTTCTTCGTGACTGAGTTCCATAACCCACAACGACAACCTCCCCAAGATTAGATACATCTGTCTTTAATGTAAGGTTAATAGTTGTAGAGCCAGTAAACTTTACTTCCTGCGAAGAATAGCCGATAAAAGAAAAAACCAACACATCATTTTGTGATGCTTCAATTGAAAATTCGCCAGCAGTGTTAGTTTGTGTACCAGTAGTTTTGCCTTTCACAGTAATGCTTACCCCGGATAATGGTTGATTATCCTCTGACAATACCTTACCAGAAATTTTTTGAGATTGCGACCAGACAGTCGCAGCAAGAAGAAAGCAAGCAATTAGTAGCCAAACTTTCAATTGAGTAGATTTCATAACAGCAGTTTTTTAGTTAATTGTATTATGTATGACATAATAAAGATAAAAGGATTTAATTATCTTTAACAAAAGAAATTTCATCAAATTATTTAAATCATTGAAAATCAGCAAAAAATATATACTATAATTATAATTGATGCCTACTTTCGTATTAAGTACTACATATTAAACTCATTGAAACCGTGAATAATACCTTTAAATCAATAGAAAATGTAAGCCTGGTTGATAGGGTCGAATCAAACCTGGTTCTGCTTCTTCAACAACAAAAATTAAAAGTTGGGGACTCAATACCAACGGAATTGGAGTTAACTGAAATGCTAGGCGTAAGCAGAACTGTTGTCAGAGAAGCATTAATGAGATTAAGATTAATGGGACTTATTGAATCAAAAAGAAAAAAGGTTCTGTTATCACAAGTCCTGATCTATTTGGGAATATGAGCAAAAGCATGAATCCTCATATTCTTTCACCTGAAACCCTTAGAGAAATTTTTGAAATCAGGCTGGTTTTAGAAATCGGAATGGCTGACCTTCTTTTCCATAGGGTTTCAAAAGAAGATATCAAGATATTACATGAAATAGTTGACGATGAACCACCGTCAACACAACAGCATTTATTTGTTGCGGAGCATGAAATTACCTTTCATGGAAAATTGTACGAAATAACTGGAAACGAAACGTTGAAAAAATTTCAAAAATTATTATTGCCGGTTTTTGACTACGTTCATAAAAGTGGCCTATTAAAAAAACAAGATTTACCTAAAATGTTTGTATCACATAAGGAACTGGTAAATATTTTAGAAAGTGGCACCCCAGAGCAATTTAGAAATGGAATGCGTAGCCATTTGGAAAATCATTTTAAAAGATTATTCGATTTAACGTAGGTTATTACAAGTTCTTGTTTCTAAAACAGGGTTTTCAATCTTATACTTTCCCCTTATTTGTTTCATATCCTCACCTACTTTTCGATACAAAATTTTTGCATAGTGTTGTATTGTCATAATACTTCTATGCACTAACATTTTACTTACAAAATCTATTGAAACCCCTTTTATAAAGGTTACTACAATAGCGAAATTGTGCCGGGCAAAGTGAAAAGCAGGGGCTTTGTATTTCCAAATACATACACAATTTCTTTTAAGCAACTATTCATTTTTTTATTGCTAAGAATCGCTAGTAAACTCTTTTCATTAATAGACTGTGGATGATTATTGAACCTCTTCTCAATATCAGTCATCATAGCACTCATCCAAAACAATACAAAGCCATCATTAAGTGTATACAATTTTATTGTTCCATACTATATTTTAGCTTGCCATACTTTGGTTCCATAAATGCTTCGCATGACTGAAGATACTTTTCCATTGAATCAATATCTTCACCATGCACAGTCGAACTAGATTCAAATATTTTTAATAACATTCTGATATACGTCTCTGCATCATTTTGCCGGGTTAGTTTTCTTAATGCACCCATGTAATCTTCCCGGTATACTGTCGGAACAATAATTTTAGAAATGTTTTGAGAGGATAATTCTGCATTCATCATGATCCTGGCTATTCTCCCGTTGCCATCAATGAAAGGATGCACTTCGCTAATTAAGAACATTATATAGGCAGCTTTAGCAAACGGGTGACGCAATACATGGTACCATTCAAATCCTTTTTTCAATGTTCCCATTACTAACGGCCATTCTACAAATTCTGTATTCCCGGCTCTATTATTCTTGTCCTTGAATTGGCCAGGGTTTTTGTCCTTTCTTGCAGACATAAGTATCGCATGTCTGTTCAGCAATATCCCGATCAGTTCTTCTGCCGTCCGGGGACATACCGACATTTCTTTTTTATTGGAGGCTATCTTATAAGTTCCAAGCACGTCATGAGAATCTTCATTTCTTGCCGGCAAAGGTGTTGCTGTCAATATAATTTGCTTTGCTTCATCTATTTCAAAAACAGTTCCTTCAATATAGTTGGAAAAGTAACTTTCGAAAAAAGCAAAATTCTGATAAGCTTTCAGGCTGACATTTTTTTCCGCAAACTGAGGATAATCATGACCGGATAAAGACTCATATAATTTTTCCAGCAGGCTTATTCTTCCCGAATCAAACGGCTCTCCTAATGCCCGGGCTTTGGCTACAGAAGATGAAAGTATCTTTGAAGTTTTAGTTGCCAGCAATGCCCCGATTATTTTATTGAGCTTTTCAAATTCTTTTTCCATCCCCAAAATGGCTGAAATCTTTTTGGCATCATCTCTTATTTCATTTAACCCAGCTTCACCTTTTAGCCTGATTACATTTTCCAGTCTTTCTTCCAATTGTTCCCTTGTCAGCGTTTTTGATTCTTCCCCTGCTTTTCTCGTTTGCTGCAGGTTTTCAAGAAATGCCCTGGCTTGCCCCGAAAGATAGAGTTCGTCAAAAAAAGGCAGGTCTCCTGCAATTGGCTCCTGTCCTTGCTGAAAATGTATAGTTAAACCGGGCAGGTATATATTCTTGGTGTAAGAATAGGTCATATAAATATGGCCGCCGGGCGTAGGCTTGCACTCCAGGGCACTTCTATGACTTAATGAGGATTTCGGGTATTGAGCTGCCAGAATCCTGAACCAATTCCTTTTTATAATACTTTCAGGGGTATCTGTAAAATTGGTCGTGTATAATTTCGGCGCAATCTTTTTTGCGGCCTTTTCTTTTACTAATTGACTGATTTTTCTCGATTCCGCTTTATCGGAGGATCCAAATAGAATCTCTTGTAAGTGTACTGATTGATTTTTTTCCATTATATCGCCTATTTAAACTCAAATTTAAGAATATTTTCCATTATAAATAATATTGTTGATGAACATTTTCTATTATGTAGCGGATATTTTTCTATCACAATATAGTTAAACCAATAAAATGAGAAATAATTCTATTAAATAACACTATTTGCCGAATATTTTCAATCAAATGTTAGATTTTTGTATCTGGAATGTGAGTTATAAAATCACAAATAGGCTATAAAACATACATCCTATATCTCTTTTTCTATCAAAACAGACTTATGGCTGGGAATAATTGCGCCTGCCACCCAGCATAAAACTTAATTCTTCTTAAGTACCGTCCCGGCCATCCCCGGATCATTCATAATCCTTTCCATCTCAACATTCACCAAATCTTCAATCTCCTGTTTTATCTGGACATAATTTAATTGAATAATACCCGGGGTGACCTGCCGTACAATTGGTACTGGCTTGTATGCTTCTTGCTCTCTTTTTAAAGCCTGGTGATCGTTACTGATAGAATTATGAAATATCTTCAAATCAATTTTATTATCAGGATCATCAGCTACCATTCCTACAAACTCTCCCGAACTAAGTGATGAAATTTTAGAAGGTGGTAAAGCTGACTCCAGTTGCTTGGACTTACTAATTGAAGTATCGTTTCGATTGATTGATAAACTGGTCCTGTCCTGCATGATTTTCCCGAAACGTTCGGAGAGTTGTTTGGCTGTCTCGCCGGTTACCTGCCCGGAAATAATATTGCCGGTGATATTCATAATCACATCGGCCTGGTCTTTTCCATAATCTTTTTTTAGCTGACTAAAATCCTGCACTCCCAAAGTAGTGGCTACTTTATTACTTCTGGCAGTCGCAATCAGGCTGTCCATGTTGTTCAGATAAACAGTAGGAAATTCATCAAACACAAGGCTTGATTTGAGCATGCCTTTTTTATTGACCATTTTAATAAGCCGGGAAATATATAATGACAACACTGCCCCATATACCTGTATCTTCTGCGGATTGTTGCCCATGCAGACAATCTTTGGTTCATTGGGATTATTAATATCGAGTGTAAAATCATTACCGGATAAAACATAGTATAGTTGTGGTGATGATAACCGGGCCATCGCCACTTTAGCCGCAGCGATCTGTCCTTCCAGTTGTTCCATGACATCATTCATGTAAGCCGATACAAAAGGATTGATCAGTGCTTCAATTTCCTTTTCAGTTTTCAGGATTGTAAATAGTTTATCGTACTCCACCTGCATCAGTTCAATGACATGGGGCAGCGTACAAAATTCACCATCATTGTACCGCCGAAGAAACCAGATAATAGCTGTCAGAAAATTAATCGGCGATTCCACAAAAAAATCACCCTGCCGTTTGATCCATTCCCGGTTAAGCCCCATCAGAATTGTCCGGGCTGATTCTGAAGCATCGGTAATGTCCAGCATGTTTTCTTTATCCAACGGATTACAACGATGTGTTCGTGAGAGATCTTCAAAATTGATGACATAAAACTGTGGGGGTGTTTTATACAGATGACGACATTTTAAATAATGGTTATAGGCAATGATGGAAAGATCATCGAATTTAAAATCATATACAAACAGGCAAAAACCTTTGCGGATATGCTGGGTGATAACATGACGGATGACAAAATAAGATTTACCCGCACCAGGTGAACCAAGAACCAATAGCGATCTGAATGGATTGATAATATTGATCCAGCTTTTACGCACCTTTCCTTTCAGATGATACTCGGCCGGGAGATTAATGGAGTATTCATTCTGCAGTAATCGTTCTTCCTGCGGAAAGGTTTCATTTTCGGAATTGAAAATATCTTTGTTATTTAATTTTTGCCGGATAACCCGTGATACCAGATTACCACCGGTTAGTATGAGCAGGAATCCTGTTGCAGTGATCAACATATAAATTACCGCACGGGTCTGCAACGGAGCCGTAAAATGCAAACCCAAATAGCTTAAAAAATAAAGCAATGCTCCTGTAATGATATAGGCAAAAGCGGTTTTATGATTAATATTTTCATCTTTCTTACCCCTTGCACCAAATAAGGAAATAATGAGCAATGCCAGAGCAATCAGTTTGGAGTTATTAAACCGATCGAAAAGTCCGGTATTCTGAATGTTGGTCAACAACCTGTCTGCTATTTCAGCGGTCAGCTCCCACTCTTTAAAAGCCTGGTAACAATAAAAATAAAAATGCAGTGCCAACACTACAATACTCATCAGCCTTGTCATATCGGTAATCTTCCTCAAGCCCTGTTCATTCTCACCTGTATTCATAGCCCTCCCCTTTTTCCTCCCCCGAAAGGGAAGTATTTTAAATTTTAAATTGTTTCTTTCTTTTGCGTTTTCTTTTCTTCAGTTGGTAAGGAGTATTCGTAGTTGAGCCTGCAGTTGAATAAAGGATGTCAGGAATATTTAACTCTCCTTGCTGCGAAGGCGAAACTCCTGCCTCCTTTAACGCATCATCGGACTGCCGGATATTTTTCTTTTCACCAGCCAAATCAATAGTTAGCCCCGGCTCCGAATGACTGGTACGTTCCAAAATCATTTTGGCACTATACGCTTTACCCAAATCACTTCCGTTGAAAACAGATTTGGTTTGATGATCCACATACGTGATACCGTAGATTATTCCTTCTTTATTTTGTCTGAGTACAACACTTATCCGTTCTCTATTTAAATCGCTTATCAATTGCTGCAATCCCGCACCCGTTTTTTTTAGTAAAGCATAATCAATCGATGTCCGCAATCTCTTAGCATAAGGTTGTTTCAGTTTTTCATTTTCTGAAAATCTTTTTTCCAGATTCTTCAAGGTGGGTTTCATATAAAACAAACTGGCTTTAATAGGCGTTCCAATTTTATTTCCTTTTTCATCCAGTACCCGAAACAAAATTCCATTGTGCAGGTAAGTATGAGAATCCTCCCCACATCTGTCTGCGGTTACGTTATACAATTTCAAAATAGCATTTAGTTCAGCCAGCGAACCATATTTGTATTGCGGAATAACGATGCCTAATATATTTGAGATAGCGGCTTTTGTAGGTCTCTTTCCCGGATTTATTTTTTTGGCATTGACAGGCGACAACTTTAAAGCATCAGTGAGCCTTTTACACTCTGCCTTTACCAATCCAAACTCCATCTCAATTTCCTTACGGGCAACTTCCGATTGATTACGTCCCATGTTGTGCATTGAGATACGATTACCATCCCGCTGAATATTCGTGCTGACAATATGTATATGCGGATGCCCGGTGTCAACATGCCGGTAAACCAGATACGGTTGTTCACCAAAGCCGATGCGTTTCATATAACTGTCAGCGATAGCCTTCATTTTATCATTATCAAGCTTCTCAGAAGGATCAAAATTCAAAGACACATGCAAGGTATTGGTGGTTGTTCTTTCGTTCAGCGAAGTAAGCTTTTCAAATGTCCCTGCCTTTTCATAAAAATTCATCTTGCCCGCATCCTTTAAAAAATTAGCGGCCGACAGGATTTCTGCCTGTCCCTGCTGCACTTTTTTCTCATTATAATTCAGTGCCTTGCCGATACTTTTTCCGGTATTTATTCTTGCAACCATTTTCCCGACATTTCCCCAATTTTCAAATTGATTTCATTTACTTTTTCAGTGAATTTTTCCTGGTCGTCTTTAGATCGCAAAGCCAGTGCTTTTATCTCCTGAAAATGACTCGCTGTATGCAGTCTTTTTACCAGTTGATTGAAGTTGCTACCGATAGCTGATAATTCGTTTCGTAACCGGACCAATTCTGTCATTAAATCATCAACAGACTGATCTCTGGTATAAACAGTTACCGGCTTTTCCAGCAACACAAACCGGATATACTCGCTTAATTTTTTCTTGGTAGTCGCCTTAAAGGAAATAGTTACTTTACTGTATTCCTCCGGTTTAAAACGCACTGTCACCTTCCTCGTAAGATTTGATTTCTCTTGGTTCATATCCTCACATTATCTTTTCTAATTCCCCGAAAACGACCCCGGAGTGAAAGGGTAAAATTCCGTTTGTCCGACAAACGTACATTTTACCATGCCGTCAGACGGGCATTATGCTCCTTCCTAAATTTGCCGTACACCTTTCTTCTGCGATTTCCCGATTTGCTGCATCCATTCATTAAGATCATTATATCCCTTATACAAATGGCATTCATCGTTGTACTTTTTACCATGCCGTCAGACGGGCATTAAACTCCTTATTATAGCTGCCGTAAACCTTTCTTCTGCGATTTTCCGATTTGCTGCATCCATTCATTAAGATCATTATAGCCCTTATACAAATGGCTTTCATCCCAAAATTTCTTACTCCATGACAAGGCCTTCGCCGTACAATTTTCCCCTGCCTTGTCCCAGTCCAAAAAAAGATGGACAGCATCATGTTGCTCCATCAATAATTTACTTTTTTCAAAAAAAGAAGTAGAATTCAATACTAAAAAATTGGAAGGTGGAAGGGATTGATTTTGCTGTATAGTCTGATAAGAAAGGAAGTTGAAGAACCCTTCAAAAACAGATAGCTCTTTTGAGCCATTTTCAAAACTTGTAATTGCCTTTGGCGAACTACTTCCTTTGAACCATTGATTACGCAATTCAAAACCACCTTCATTATTTTTAAAACCGATTGCTGAATATGTTTTTTGATGCAACGAAAAAACAATCTCCCGGCAATATTTTCTGGCCACTTCTTCTGCCACCCGGCGCTGCTTTATATACCGCAATAAGGAAAGTGATACCAGATTTCTTTCTGAAATAATTTTCACCAATGATTCTTCCCGAGCTAAAGGCTGAACCGGCGGCTGGTGAAAAGAAAGATTGCCGTGCATCCGTTTCAATAATTCCCTGACGGAACAATCATGATACTGTGTACCAAAATCTATCAGCGTGCCGCCTTTGCCAAGGCCATGATCATACCAGATGTTCTGCCTGCGATCAACTTTAAAGGAAGCAGTTCTTTCTTCCCGCAGCGGAGACAGATACCAGTACTCTTCGTTTTTTATTTTAGCCGGATTGTAACCCAGCGAAGCCAGGTACTCCACCAGATCAATTTGCTTTGCCTGCCCAATATTCATACAACACAATTTTCAAACACACTAATTAATGACCCTGTAAAAATATCAACTGAATAACATGCAGCAATATCCCCTGTAAATTTGATAGGGGATAAATTGGTTAGCAGGTTTTAATTTTGGGTGGTGAAAATGATTTTTGAACAAGAAAATTTAAAGCGATGCTTGCAAAAAATGATGTGGCAAAATTCTATGATACGCTACTAAGTATCCCGGGAATGAACGAATTAATCAAACTGAATATCCAAATCAGCCGAAAGAATGTACTACTGCTGACACGGATCATTGAACATGGCATTACTGGTAAAGACAGCGATAAGGCCGGTAGCCTTATGGATATCTTTCCGAATGAATCTTTACAGGAATTAGGTTCATTTTCTGCAGAGTGTTTAAAAAAGGCAGGATTGGCTGATTTAAATGACAAGTTGAAAGAGCTGGATGGTAAGTAAGTTGTCACCAGTCAAATTTTAACCCTGTTAGTAAGTTCGTTTTGCAGCAAATACCAATTAATTTATTATTGTGGTATGAGAGATGCCCTAAAGAACCTTTTCAGCAATCAAATTATATTAGAAGATAACAGCCAGTTTTATTACACAATAAAACCTTACGAATTAACTAATGCGCTGGACAATGTAATTGCTGTTTTACAGGAGTATGCTTTTACAAAAGAGGGAGATGATAACGGACAATTTTCCTGTAAACTATACAAGACAAAAGAAGGTAATTGGTATGATAAGGAAGAGGAAAAACCCGCTGCCAATAATAATATTCTGAGAGCTTTAAAATTAGCGATTGATAATGATGGAAAGGTGAAAGTTTGATGAAGAAATAAAAATGAGTCCATTCCCCGGTATTGCTAAATTTAGCCTTTTAAAACATCTTTAATTGTGGTTCTTCCTTTATAAGTTTTGGAAAAGTTGGATGAAATGTTCCGATAATTACAAATGGGTTAGGATAGTTTTTTGCATGGCAAGTTCCTCCCTGAATAATAGTGTGTCGCCGGATTTAGCTTTGCCAGACAAAAAATGTCCAAACTCATGTAAGAGTTGCCAAATAATATTAAGTGGGGCCTTTACATTCTTTAGACTGACACGAATGCGGGTTATATTATCAGTCGGAGATTCTATGTTTGAGAAAGAAACATCATATCGGGTTGACACTTTAATCCCGGTAGCAGTAATCACAGAAAGTATATCATGAATGGTTTCACGATAGTCTTCGAGATCGCCGTTATGACATAGCTCATCAATCAGTTTATCAGGAAAAGGAAGTGGCATAGTTTATTGATAAAATTACCATTCTAAATATATTTTGAAGATATAAAATAGGCTACTGTCAATCGTAGCGATTGGGAAAAATTTTAACGTGCAATTTAAGCTCCTGATCGAAGAAACCATACTCCAAAAAATAAGGGCATTCAGTCAGGTCTTTAAAAATTGGCCGGGAGAAAACCAAGGTGCCGGGATTGGCGGCCATATATTTTTCCATCTTCCGGTATGTCTTGCCTTCTTCTGACCAACCACGTTTGATATCCCGACGTTGTGGAAATATATTCACATCAACAGGTCCGCCAAATCCGTGTGCGATAAAATGTCCTTTATCATAATCACCGCCATACGGAGAAAATATAAAGTTGGTTGGCCCCCACCCCTGCCGACGGCGCTTGATGTTTTCCGCTACTACATTAGTATTTGAAATCCCGAAGAAACTAATGACCCTTGTTTCAGGTAATTCTTTATTTACATCTTCAGCTTCCGCCCAGGGCCAGACATGATCGATCAGAAAAGAAAATCACTGGAAATTCTGTAAGGTGATTTCTCCATGCTTCGGAAAAGCGGCGGCATACTCGCTAGTCCAATGAGCGGTTACTTCCTCCCAGAAAAACTGATAGAGTTCTTTAGCGGAAGGAAAATTCTTTCCGTATAATAAAGAAGCATAGTCCATTTAATTCAGGTGAAGTGGTTCCGTAATTTCAAAATCTTCATCTCTTTCCGGATCGCTGACGACTGGCAACAAAGTAGTTTCCAGACATTCTTCAAATACTTTAATATTACTTTCAGTTTCACAGATCCATTCGTCCAACTGATCTTTTTGATCTTCAGTAATGGTATGGCTGAAAAACGCAATCAATAAACTGACTATCCGGAAGGGAACTGGAAGGTTGTCTGCTGGCATAAAATAGGTTTATACCTTAAAGTTCTTAAAAGATTTTGATTTTAAGTGTCCTGGTATTTGATTTCGTCCCGGCTGAAGGTTTAAATTCTATAAATATATTCACAAAGCCGGGACGAATTGAAATACCCAATTGCCTTGTCTGCCGCCGTTGTCAAGATTTGTTTTGCCGGAGGCCGCATAAAAACAAAGCTTGCCTACGGCGGCGGCTCTGACTTAACAGAAGAATGGAAATGACCTTCTGAACATTTTGCCTTAAGGTCTTAAAGTAGCCCTTCGTCAGCAAAGCTGAAATATCCTTCACTCGTTACAATCACATGATCCAGTAATGAGATATCAAGGAACTTGCCGGCATTTTTAATTTTTTGTGTCAGTTCTTCGTCCGCTCTACTTGGTTTAAGATTGCAGGAAGGATGATTGTGTGAAATTATAATCCCAACAGCGTTAGCCTTTAAAGCGGCTGTAAAGATGAGTTTTGGGTCAGCAACTGTACCGGTTACCCCGCCACTTGAAATATCAGCAATTCCTAATACACGGTTTGCACGGTTCAGCAACAACACTTTAAATTGCTCGACAAAATCAATTTTGTTTTCGTTCCACAAATTCATCAAAATCTCAGCTGCATCTTTTGAACTAGAAATTAAAGGCCTTTCAGATGCCTTCACTTTTGATTTGTAAATCAATTCTACTTCCGCAACCTTTTGCCATGCTTGTTGATTCATTACGATTTCCATAATTCAATGTTTTAATAGTTTAAAAAATTAATTATGGAACCTCCTCTGGCTATGGGATGAATCAGCGCAGGGAGGAAGCGGAATAAATGGAAGCTATGTGCGAAGAGTTGTGTTTATGCCGAACTCCCTGTAAGCTTATTGCATACCAGAGCCGAACTTTGTGTAATATGATTAATAAAAAATAGTAAAAGATAGTTAGCCTCGCCTATATAATCCTTTAAGTGGTGACATTTACGATTATATTTTAACCGTCCTGCACTACCGTTATCAGAAGTTTTTCCGCAAAGCCATAGGAATAAGATATTATAACTTTGTTTGCAAAACTTATCAACTCCAGAAATATAACTTTAAGCAAGCTATTAACATACTAATACTCTTACTATAACAAATAGTTTTTCTTCCAAGTCGTTTTATTCTTATTCTCAAAGTCAGGTTATTTCTTTCAATTACATTTGTATGAAAGCGAAATACTTTATGAATATGTTTCGGAATTAAAGATGGATAAATATTTAATCTGTCAGTATATATTTTTCGGGGCTTGAGGATTAAAAGTTTATCTATTACTTTTTTAATATTCTCTTTTGATCTTCTGCCAGCGACAAAAGTAATAATTTGCTTGGTTGTCCTATTGATGGCATAGGTAATATAGTTGTAACAAGAGGGTTCGTTTTTTCTGACAAATGTTTGCATTTCATCTACTTCATAAACCTGGTTGGTTTCGGTATATTTTGGTGGGGAAAGTTTATTGCTTATTATTAATATTCTTCTGCGAATAGTTGTTTTTGGAATTTTTAAAAACGGCTCATAGAACTAATACCCATTCCTTCATTATTCAGAAGAACTATTTGTTTATCATCATTGCATGAAATTATATTATAGGCGTATGTAGCCCTGCTGTACCTTTTGCAGTTTATGCAAAAGTATTTTTGTACAGTTTTATAAAAGCCTTTTCTTAGTACAAGTATGATTGCAGTGCTTACAAAACATGAGTAACAAATGGCCCATGAAAGGTTTAGCAACCCAATACAGGCTTTGGTTTGGACAAACCTCTAATAAAGTAATGGTATTTGCAATACCATAAAAGGGGTATAAAAAAAGTGCTGACTATTAAAAATCAGCATTTTATATATTTAAAATTGTTGAAGGTGACGATTGGCTCATTACCAGCTTTCGGATAAGGAACTTTTAAAACAATACAAACAGGTGGAACAACTCAACCAGGAAGATAAGCACCTCGTAAAAACTTTTATTGATGCCTTCCTTACTAAACGGCAATTACAACAACTTGCTCAATAAACTTGAACTATTTCTCATTTCTTATTTTCCTTGACACCATAACCCTCCAAACTTTTTCCAACAAGTATGTATAAGTCAATCGGAACGCCATTACAAAAAGTATATTTCCCCGCTAATGTTGGTTTCCATGTATATGCTTCTATTACTACATCTATGCTGTCATATTGATAACCCTTCGGTTTTCTTAATTGGACTTTTGTTTTGGCTTCTGCTCGGGTAAATAATGAATCTCTCTCAATATCACCTCTGCATAAAAATGACATCCTACCAATTTTTATAACGCCCTTAAAGTCTAATACCGCTGATTTGTTCCACCTAGAAGGGAGTATTGTCAAATTCCTATAACTTTTTCTATCCTCAAAAGAAAGCTCATAATAAAATTTATCTGGCGGGAAGCGCAAATAATTCGTATCCAATTCTACTACTTCCGTTAACAAATAAACCAAGCAAGTATCTATCTTATATTCCTTTAAGCTGTCTTGAAAGCATATAAAATTAGTGTCGCAACTTGCCGTTGTTTGTGATTTAGAAGAACAGAAAAAAACAGAAACA
Source organism: Chitinophagaceae bacterium (assembly GCA_016706055.1). Taxonomy (GTDB): domain Bacteria; phylum Bacteroidota; class Bacteroidia; order Chitinophagales; family Chitinophagaceae; genus JJ008. The sequence continues at coordinate 469,129 of JADJKL010000001.1, forward strand.
ATGCCGTTATATATAGTTGAACTTTCATTATTAATTCGTTTTCTTTCTCGGACGTGATTTAATAATTACTTCGGGCAATGGGGGTCTTGTAGTTTTTCCAGAGTATGGTGTATATTTTCCATCACTCGGAGTATAGATAGAATGTTTTATCGCAGGGTTTATTCTTTCTAATATGGCTGCTGATTTAACATCTGCTGTGGGTTCTTCATTACTTCCTTCATTTGGTCGACCTGACGGATAACTAATTCCGCCTGGATGACTATGTGTTTTTTCAGTAATATTCTCAATTTTGATTCCTAATCCTTCTATCTGCCGTATACCAAGATTGCCTGCTTCTCTGCCTTTTTCATGCGAAGTTGTAATAAAGCTCCTATCATCGTTAAGTTTTGTAATGCCAACTTCAACATTCGTATTGTTTGCCATGAACTCAAATAAAGAAGTAGCCTGTGATTCATTACCATTTACTTGGATGTAATCAAAATTCACTGATTCACCTTCAGCTTTTGCAGTGCCAGATTTCACATTATTCAAAACACCTTTCTCTACTTCTATACTTTTGCTCTTATTAACTTCTCCCTTTGAGTTAGTTGCATATAACTTATCCGTTTTATCATCTGTCTTTCGGATTAATTTGATTTCCCCGTTCCTCTTGAGCTTATAATCATCTGTAGGAGCCATCCCATCCGGGTCTATAAACCGAATTGGATTATTAAACGCATAATTATAGGGCGACCATCTACGCATTTCATCAGCTAATGGGTCAACAGCCATGAACCGCCCTATCTGATTATCGTACATCCTTGCTTCGTAATCGTACCAATCTAACCCGCTTCCATCGCTGAACTCTTTTGATTGTTGTTCTTTACCATTATAGAGATACTTATTCTTAGGGTTTCCATAAGCTAATGCTTCAGAACTAATTCCAGCTAACTTACCGCCGAAAGGATAATAATGTGTTTCTTCCAGTATAGGGCCTTTTACATGAGTTACCTGCAGGTTATCAAAATAAACAAGATTGTTACTCTCATTACTCACATAGACATAAACATAACCGTTCTTTACCGCTTCTTTGGCACTGCCACTGATGCGGGTGATTGTTTGTCCACTGCCTTTTGTTGATACCTGCACTATCTCACTATTTTGTTCCACAAATTTAAACTGTTCATCGAAGAAAACAATGTTAAGATACGCTTTTGGCATACTGCTCGATGTTCCGCTTCCTTGTGGGTTTAAGAAGTCAGTGAACGGGGTACTGCTGTTTAGTGCCCCTGTTACAGTGCTTCCATTTCCGTGGAAGCCGCCTGTCTGCGGACTGCTATTGATAATGGAAGCCAGTGCACTCAGTATTGAACTCAGTCCATTCGGGGCTGCATTATCCGTAGCATTATTATTCATATAATAATCCACCTTCACATGCACTTTATCAGTCGCCATCACCTTTAATAACTTACCTGTACCAATGGCCTGTACATTTTTTTGGAGCAACTGTACTTTGTCGCCATTTGTACCACTGCTATAAAAATCACCAGGCCTGCTGGTTAGTTGTTCATCAGCTTTCTCATAATATATTTGTTCATTGACGGTATTGGCATCCTCATGCGTTACAGCCGGGTAAACCGAAGTATCTTTTTCCTGCGTCAGTATCATTCTGATATTCCCTAAATGATCTTTGAGCATATAATCGTATTGCAAGCTACTATTGGCTTGCTTAAATCGAACCCTTCCTTCTTCATGACCCATGAACTGTAATGTGTCATTCACATAATTACCCATCATATAAAGAGTCGTGGTGACAATGGATCCTTCCGTTGTTACTTTCTTCAGTTTGTTACCCACTGCATCATAGGTATAAGCTATCGTTCCTTTGTCTGCCCCTGCAGCTCTGACCGTAATGGTCTGCGGAAGGTTCAGGTAATTATAGACGATACCATTACTGCCACCATAGGTTACGATATCCTTATTCAGGTCCTTGACCAGGTTGCCATTATCATCATAATTATAATCAACAGTTCCGCTGCTCTTACTGCCACTATATGGATGCAGAGTAGATGTCCTGAAGTCGCCTAACTTTGTCGTTGCATTATTCTGTCCATCTATTACATTGAGTAACTTATTGCTGTTAGCAATATAGTTATAACTTAAGCTATCAATGGTTACCGATGCGCCTGTCTGTAATCCTCTTTGTTTCATGGACTGGATATTACCATTGGCATCATAACTCAGGCCGCTGACACTAAAATCGATTCCCGCATTTTTATTAAACCCACTGGTATATTGATTAAAGTCGGCTGTCAGTAAACGGTTGGCTCCGTCATAAGTAAAATCATATTTTCTAATCTCATCATCACCGGTACTCTTCCAGACCATCCCCGTTATATTGCCGTTGTATTGCCCGGCTGCATAAATTCCGATAGAACTTCCTCCGGTTGGTTGTACCGCTGTCTTGTCATAGCCAAGATCAAAACCAAAATAGTTAGAGGTACTGCTGGTGTTCTTTGCATAATCCCGGTTAGCACCCAGCATCCATCCCCTGATATTATAATCGTAGGTTAAGGTTTCTATTGGATCTGCACCCAGTTTCTTTTTGGTCAATTGTCCCAGTGCATCATACTCCTGTTCATTGATCGTGGTATAAGTCCCTGGCATAGTTCCACCCTCTACATTCGTATTACTGACTTTCTTTTCTGTCTTCGTAACTCTGCCCAGATCATCATAACTCATTTTAGTGACCGCTATACTGGTCTGTGCATTAGTTCCACCTTTTTCATGTTTGGCTACCGATACCAGGGGTTGCCCTGCCCAACTATACTGCGTGGTCATAATATCCGTTCCCCCACTGATATTCTGAGTATGTACCTGCACAGGTCTTCCTTTATCATCATACATAGAAACAGTATATAAATAGTTACTGGTGCCAAGTATTTTAACCTTGGTACCGGTTACCATACCTCTCAACTGACCTGATTGGTTTTGTGCCTGCGGATAAGGATAATCGTTATTGGAAGCCGTTAACAGATAACTGTCATAGCTGTTAGTTCTCGTATCAGTCAGAGGGTTACTTTCTGCACTGCGCCAGTCATAGTTATCATAAAACGTTCTTGTCAGTTCTTCATAGTTACTGCTGGTGGTGGGATAGGCGGTTGATGAACTTGCATTACTGCGATGGGTATTAAAGGAGGTCGTACCCAAAGAGATCGTCCATAGACCTGTTTCATTTGGTCGGTTCAATACATCGTATTTGGTCACCATCCATTTATTGTCATTACGCAAATTAGCATCCTGTGTCATCACCAATCTATCTCTTGCATCATACACCATATATACTTCCCCTGCACCGGGTACTTTTTTTAAGATCATGCGGTTTCTTTCATCATACTCATACCGGAAGCATTGTTCATTGAGTAGCACTCCACTGGAATAGCTTAAGCTCCAGCTATTGGCTAAGAGGACTTCCACTCCTTTGGGTTGTATCACCGCCCGTAGATTATTCAGGTCATCATAAATATAATAGGTACATAACCATGCATAATGACCTTTACCCGTGCCGGTATCGGCATCACCAGCTAACTGTACTTTCTTTAATATTACTTTGCCTTCCTTATCCTTGAACTCGATCACCTGTTTATTATGTTCATCTAGGGTGGCGTTTTTATACAACTCTCCCGCAGGATAAATTGCCGTACTTGTATAACTGCCAAAGGTTCCCGAACTACCGTCCGTTACATTCCATATCCGTACACTATCCGTTACAGTGTTTATCCAGTACTTCATCTTGACACCTCTCCGGGCAGCTTCACTGCTTTCTCCTGCTGACCCTACCCAGCTATTACCCGGTGCAAAACTTTCCAGTACACGGTTTAATGGTGAGGCCTCAAATATTGTTTTGGCGTAATAAAAACTTTCATCGGCAAACATATTCTTATTAAACACCGAATCCTGCTGAAAAGGATTCATTTTGAATAAAACCGTCACTGATTGAACTGTTACCACCAGTATTGTTAGCCGCAAATGGCAAATATTTATACTGCTCTCTGCCAAACTCGTCATACACTACCGCTGAGACCATATCTCTTGCCGTATCGCCCGTGACCATGGAACCTTTTTTAATGACCGTCTGTATCGGTCTGCCTAATCCATCAAAATACTGGGTAGTTTGTTTTACATCTCTAAATGTTCTTGCCTGGATAGTATCCGCATGAGTGATAGGCGCAGCGGCCTCCCATGTTCTTATATGGTTTATTTTATCAGATGATAAATAGGCAGTTGGAGCGATGTGTTGTGCCACGCTGTCCGTGATTACACTCAACAAGAAAATAAACAGTGCTGTAACTTTATGTTGCATAAGTCAGACAATTGACATTATTTAATTATTGTTTACGAGGTATCTTTTCTTTGTTTTATATAGGAGGTACTTTTCTTCAGTTAAAATAGTTCGATACAACGAGTCCCTGCTGCGCTCCACCTGTTGAATATAATATTGTAAAGAATCGGAACCTGTGTATTGCTGCCGCACAATTAATTTGCGGTTGGTCAGTTGCATATTCATAGAATAGATGGAATCTTTCTGCTGACTCGTCAGCAAAAGAGAATCCTTCATCTTTGCAGCAATTTTTTCTGATAGTTGTTCCGCTGGTCCGGTATTTTGTGATTTTACTGCGGTGCTGACAGTTGCACCAAATAGAAAAAACAAAATGTATTTCATAATTAAACTACTTTTTTTATTAATAAGGACAGGCCATATTTGAATAGGAAGTATAATCAATACTCCAGCTATTGTCACTCCATTCGTAATGATAAATACAGGCCCATTTAGACATACCCGCATGCCAGTAAGAATCTGTATTGACTTTTACACCGGTTTCACAAATATTATTGATACATTTTTTATTAGTACCACTGCAATTACCCGAATTGCAGACAATGGTACATGTTCCGTTGGCGTTAGCATAGGCCTGACCATTTACACTGATATCATTTAAGGCTTGCAGGTTAGCATCTGCCTGACTTATTGCCGAACCGTAAATACCTGCACTTACAGAATATATTACACTGGAGCTGGTATATCCCTCACTACAGTTATTACGGGCAATAGTGTCGCTTATTGCAGTATTAAAATAATAGCTGCAATTTTCTGGCTGTCCTGCATAATTGTAACAGATTCTTTTACAATATTTTTATCCTGATTTCTTACAAGAGTCAGCCGGTTAAACCCATCATATTCATAATAGCTGATCCGGTTATTAGCATCGCAGCTGCTGCTTATACCAATAAGAGGTGTATAGGTTAGCGTATTCATCATGGCCTTATCTGGATATAATCTCAATTCATCTATCCATCCTGTACCACCAACAGTTATAGTTGTTTGTCCCGTAACCTTATGTTCAAAATATTTCCAGCCATTGACAGTTTGCCCAGCAATAGGATATCCACTTTGTGAACCTGTAATACTGAATGCACTGGCATTCCTGCTCCAGTATGACACTATATATATACTGCCGCTACTTAGGCCAGCCTTACTGATATTATTTGAGCCATTAAATTTGTATGCTTTTTTGCCAGTTATGCATACTGTATCTGATACTGCTCCACTGAAAGACCAGTTGCCCTTTCCTTCTGCTTCAAAGGAAGTGTAAGCAATAGAAGCACTATCGGCATTAGTTACTTCTGCTATAGGATAGCTACTTTTATAATCCCATATAAAAGAGCTTTTGTTATCTTCTGTTTTTTGCTGTTCCACGAGGTTGCCCAATGTATCATACCGGTTAAAACTTATCCGGTCTTCAAAGGATGCCGCACTGCCTTGTTTTGTTTTAATCACGTTAACTGCCAGTTTCGCATTCACCAACGCTGCGTATAAGTTTTTAACTGAAGATTTATGATTGCCTGTTGCACTGTCCTCGGTAATTTGTAAAACAGGAATAGCAATCCGGTTCGCTGTTTCCAGAAGTTCCATATTGTCTTCTTCGCCGCTGTTCGCATCCGGCACACCATAACGCCAGTGGTAGGGATAATAAATTTTTTGCACTTCCGAGTCAGTAAATGTCTTTTTAGTGAACTTTGTCGGTTGGTAATGAAACAGCGAATCCTTATGCCAGGGGCTATCATCGTATTCAATCGTCGTTTCATTCACTATACTGTCAATGGTAGGCTGATAAGAATATTGCTTATTGATTATTTTTTTAATATCATACTTTGAAGTATATAAGTCATAGTTTTTTCCAATCAATAGCAGGATGCAGGATCACTGCTATTGGGGACCAAGTTGAACACCATACCTGAGATAAATTCGTATACATCAGGCAACACAATTTTAGTTCTGCTGACTTGCATTCCCATATTGAACACATATTGATTTTCCGTTTCACTTATCTTTCTGAACTGTCCATTAAATTTTTCATACATGATTTGTTTGGTTAGTTTCCCTCTTAGATAATCTCTTTCATCCGTGGGTGCCAGTGGAGATTTCTCATATTTTTTTCCATTGATTAGTAACTCTCCAACATCTTTTGATTCTCCCGGATAATACCCGTCTCGATATTCGGGGAAATCTTTGAAACTTGTAAAATAAGATTCCGTTCTTAAAGCATTGGAATCTACTACCGTTACTTTTCTATAGCCTACATGGCTTCCCGATGTTACGCCTAATGGATAAGCAGAACTTAGAAAGCGGTAATAAGTTTGAGGTAAACAGTAGTCAAAAGAAAACAGAGAAGGTTCATAGGAGCTGTTCCATATCTCCACAGTCTGCCGGCCGTATTTGGGAACATTGGAAATTTCCCCGGTGGAAAGGGAATTGCTACTCGAATCACCAGCTTCATTATAAAAATAATTTCGTTGCAGGTTAGCGCCGTATGTTAGATCAGTGACTTGCATATTTTTTATTCTCAATCCACCAACTATTTTATTGGGAATCAATATTTCGGTTTCTATATTCACCCTAGCTGACTCTAACAATGAAGTGTCAGGGAGTGAACCCAATCTCCTTATTTTTATAAAATAAGTCCCTTGCTCAAGTTTATGCGCATGGTTCGTCTCGCCATATTTTATTGTGTCCAATATATTAGTTGTGGCTAGGAGCGAATCCCGTAAATTATATTCATACGAATAGGTGTCAGCATTAATTAACGCACTTATCGTGGCATAACCAAATGGTTCATTGATTAGATCAATAGTAAAATAATTTGGTGCATCATCCACAGTAAGGTACTGATTGTGCATTTGTAATTCGTTAGGAAGTTCAGGATTTGCAGAACTATTTAATTCATAATTAAAATTAACCTCTCCTCCTGTGGGTGTAATTACTTTTCTTAAAACACCAGCCTCTGTAAATTCAATATTAGCATTTCTATCGGCTGATCCATTTTCAACAAGGAAAGAATCAAGTGGCTGTACAGGACTGTCTGTATAAAATTTTGCCCTGTTTTCCCTCCCATCCTGTATTAGTAGTCTTTCCGTTATAAAAGCCCCAATGATCAGTAGCAAAAGTCCATAGGCGGTCCGGTAAAAAATGAGAAGTGTCATAAACGAATCCATAGTTAAGACTATTTTGGGTTCTTGATCTATCTTTCAGGCTGTCCAGTTTCAGCCTGTACTCCCCTCCATAACCATATGTTGGCGCTCCCTGTCCTTGGTGTATAGTGCCAGTAGGCCCAAAATAAGAATGATAAAAAACAAAATTCTTTACAGTATCCCCGATTAAATTTTTAACCACTACCTGCTTTAAATATTTATCACCACTCAGGTCATATCTGTTACTGTCAGATACGATAAAATCAATTTCACCTCCTGCAAATTGTATTTTTTGTAATGTCACCTTTTTGTTTAATAGTGTACTCCAGCTATCTGCACTTTCATCAAATGCCATTTGTTCATCACCAAAATTATAATCGATATGCTGGTAGGTTGAACGCAGGTATTGTTTGGTTTCAAATTCATCACCGCTTTGATAAGTAAACGAAACAATTTCTTTACCATATTCTGACACAATCTTCGTGAGGTACCACGACGAAGTAGAAAATTCATCAACCTCAGAAGAAGAATCACTTATAGGAGTACATTTTGATTTTTCCTTAACATTGAAATAATACAATCTTCCATTTGTATCTTTCAATTCAAAGGCAATTATTTCATACCCAGAAAAAACAGGTTCAATTTTTAAATCCGTCTTTTCTACAAAAACTACTTTTTTACTTTTATTGATATAAAATTGTGCAGAGATACCTGCTACATTAACAGAGTAAATGTCGGGTTGTCCGTCATGCTTATTTTTAGCATAATTGAATGCCGAGTCGTAAGTCACTGTGGCTGGATCAAAATCAGGCAGGTGAATATATCCTATATAACTTCCTGCATAGGTATCATCTGCCCTTCCCCGGATAGCTCTTGATACAGCACCCGCCGATGTAATACTCCACCCTAGCCCAACGGATGAAGCAACTTCCTCCACTCTTATACCTCCCCACCCGTATACGTTAATGAAATAGGAAAATTTATTCCATTTTGACTGACAGTATATAAAGAAAGCGAATAGCTGGCCTTCCCCGTATAAAGATTAACATCCGAAAAGCCAGCCTGTGTCAATGATGCTGCGTTCGGCGAAGGTGGTATTACACTGGACAGCGTTGAATAGGGTTGATTGCTTTGTGCAAAGCAATAGGGTTGTGCTAAAAAAAATAATAAGGTAAAATAAAATCTTGTTAGCATTGGTATTAGTTTATCATTTAAATGAATAGGCTAATCTGAATACTATTGGCGGTGCCTTCGGCAACTGCTCATAGCTCAAAAAATCCCACAACAGCTTTATACTTGTTTTCTTAAACATCTTTGTTTTCATTGAGATAACTTTACTGAATCCTATCAATCCACTTTGCTGCCAATCATTTACACTCTGTAATTGACTAAAATTCTTAAATGCACTCCTATAATTTTGCTCATACCCGCCACTGATCCAGAAACTCCCCTTAACTTTCCAGTCAATAAAACTTCGTAGTCCAATACCTTCAGAAGATAGTTTTATGTCGTTCCATCCCTTGCCCAATCCTAACTTATAACTGGCACCGATACCGATAATACTTTTATCATTTAATTTATAGCCAACGGATAAACCAAAATCACTTGTTGTTGGGAAAAAATAACTGGCTTTTTGTGATTGTATGTTTGTGCCATACTCCAACCGCTTTAGAAAACTTTTTGTTTTTTGATCATTAGGCTTAAACCCTTCCGGCATTTCCGCATCACTGCTACCCATACCTGATTTAAAGACCTTGTCCTTTAACTGATTTAATTGTGATTGTGCCGATTGAAGATTCTGATTGAATTGTTCTCTGGCATTGGGGCCACCCGCAGCAATCTGTTGCTGTATCAATCCATTTACCTGGGCTCTGGTTTGTAATCCGGCAAGGTTAGCGGCCGAAGTTGGGTCTCCGGGTTCTCCCGGCATTCTGAATAGTGAGGCAAGCATACTATTCTTCTTCATAAAATCCTTGAACAACTTTGTCTTTGAAAGTAATTCCATCGCCTTTTTCTCGATCTTCTTCGGGTCGTTCAGCATCGCTTTATATTCATTAACCTGTTGCGCATAATAATAAATCTGCTTATTAATTTTTTTAAATCTTTTGCGAATCCAAATTTGCTCAATTGTTCTTTTAAGAATTGCTTCCGTTCTTTCAGAAATTTCTTGATGTCTTCTGCTTTCTGCAGTTGCCCTTCCAATCCCTTCATCTTACTCAAAGCATCCTGCAACTTCTCTTTCCCTTCTCTTACATTCTTCAGCAACTGCGGATTACTTTCTAAAAATTTAAGGGAAGTAGACAAGCTGTCTAACCGGGGAATATATTGTTTGAGTTTGCTATTCTGTAATTTTTGCTCAAGCTCCTTATACTTATTATCTGCATTGGCAAATACATTATTCGCAGCTAATGAATCAATCTTCATCAGCTTCTTTTTCATCTTTGATTCCTGCTTCTGTAATTCGGCTAATGCCTTTTCGGATTTCTTATCTAGCTTTTGCTCTAAGGAATTTGCTTTACTGGCAACCTTAGCAATATAGTTTGTAGAGATCAATGTAGAACTTGTATCAGTCTGCGCAAGCAGGTAATTACCGCAAATAAAAATCAGAAATAAAAGCGATATTAAAAATCGCATAAGCTTGTTAGTTTTGAATTTCAATTTAAATATCAGTCAACATTTAATAGAATACAATACTACTTTCGTGGTATACAACTATTCCTTACAGTATCAATTACTTAGATTATTTGTCCACATTTACACCATGTGGAAAATACGGAAACAAGCATCCGTGTAAATCAGGATGTAGATTTCAGTATCACCTTGCAAATAAAATTGAAGTAACGAATAATACAAAAGCAAACGTAATCGGTAATTACGGATAATTCAACCGTGTTTATACGGATAGTATAATCAATCAAGCTCCGTATAAACCGATTCGGTAAACAACCCTGCTCTAAAAATTATGAAGAAAAAAAAAGATAGTTACAACTAACGTCAACAAATAACAGCGAAGCAGATTTAATCTGTACTAATCTGTACAATCGGTGTAATCCGTGTCCCTGTATTTCCATTGCCGCGCCTGTACCGTCTTAGCGGGAAGGCAATCCTAATTTGTATTCAATTTTTTCGTGGCTTTTCGTGGCCAACAAAATAAACTTCGCAGGCACTTCTCTTCCCAACCTAATGACTGTTCCTTCAAAAGTTCCTTTAAGTTTGCAACTGATGACATCCCGGTCTTGGTTTCAATTTCAAATTCTGTTGACTGTTCGCCTGTAAGATTTGCAAATGAAGCTCCTGCTGTTTCTATTCAGAATTCATTATTGCCTGATATAGATATTTTACCACTTGATTCTATGATGGCCCTTTCAAGATTAATGGCCTTTATTTAAAATCGTAGCTCTATGTAGCAGTGCAACGCTTTTAACTGGTATACATGTTTGTTGGCAAAGTCAAGAGGCTGAGACCATTTTACCTGCTTACAATCTTCTTTAATTGGCCGGTTAGTCTATCAAATAATTTTCTTTCAGAAGTTATTATCTCAGCTTGGGCAAGCAGATCATTACGAAAGAATATATCCTTTCCAAAATTAGTTTGTAGTCCTTTAGGAAGATCTACTTTAATTAAAAAACTATCTCTTTGGTTCGGGATATTTGAAATATAGTTAACAGTCCCGGTCAGGTATCCAAATTCATTACTAGGGTAGCTTTCTACTTTTATCATCACCTTTTGGCCTCTCTTTATTTTACCAAAGCCCTGCTGTCCTGCCATCAGTTCAGCATAGAATGTTGTTTGTGCAGGTTGCACATAAAACAAATTTTGTCCGCCAGATATAAGTTCATTTTCCTGAAGAGATGTAGTAAACAACACTTGCCCATTTTCGGGTGCGGTTAAAACATATTGTGTCCTCCATTCCTCAATATCACTTTTTAATTGTAATAAAGAAGAATGAAATTGTTGCTGCTGATCTAAAATCTGTTTTTGTAAGTCCAATATTTCTTTTTGTTTGCTATGGCTGTTAATATCTGTCGTTGTTATCTCAGCATATTTTTGTTTCAGGTTTTGTTCCTTTGCTAATAGCTTGCTTTTATATTCATTTAGTTCTAATGGGGCAATCACTTTTTCTTTAGCCAGTTTCTCGTATGCATCATACTCCTTTTGAATTAGCTTCCGGTCTTCTTCTTGTAATGCTTGTTGCTCCTTAGTATTCGTTTTTAGTTGAGAGATATAGCCTAAATCCTTTTGCAAAGCACCCTTCTTTTGTTGGTAATATCCATTTGCAATAGTTTGCTTTGTAATTTCAAATTGGTTTTGAAATTCCTGGTAGCTTCTTTGCAATTCGCCAAGTTGATTCAGTTTTGGTAATGGATCTTTTAATAGCTGGCTATAATCATTATCGGTCACATCAGTAAGCGTTTCATTTATCCAACCATTTAATTGAACCACTTCTTTATAATCCGAATTGCTTTCAATATAGCCAAGTTCTTGTCCTGATTTTACTTCCTCTTCATTTTGTACTAAAAGCTTCATTAATTTTCCCTCCGATTTAGCAACCACCATTTTCGGTGGATTTAATGCTACCAGTCTTGCAGAAGAATTAATTGTATCAGGATATTTTATGAGCCAGGTGAGGCTAAAGAGGAATAGAATAATGACGAGGAACAGGATATTCCCTTTTCTCACAATCCAGTGCGGGCGGTAACTGATTACTTCCTGTATTTCATCACTCACCAATTCTTGTTGATATAAACTTTTTGTGCGCATGGCTTGTTATTTAGTTTCCAAGTTCAAGCTGATTTTTTACAAGCGTATAGTATTCGCCTTTCAGGGCCACCAGTTCTTTATGTGTACCTCTCTCAGTAATAACTCCTTTATTAAGTAAAACAATCTGGTCAGCATTCTTTACAGTGCTTAGCCGATGGGCTACTACTACTACCGTTCTTCCTCTAAAAAAAGTATCAAGATTTTGAAGAATAACACTTTCATTGTTCGCATCAAGACTGTTCGTTGCTTCGTCAAAAAAAATAAATGTAGGATTTCTGTAGACCGCTCTTGCAATCAGTATACGTTGCTTTTGTCCCATACTCACACCCGCACCTTCAGCACCAATTTTTGTATTATATCCCAAAGGAAGATTTTCAATATACTCTTTTACATTAGCTACATCCGAGGCTCCACGCAATTTTTCCATATCTGCCTTTTCTGCGCCTACGGCAATATTCTTTGCAATAGTATCTGAGAAGATAAAACTCTCCTGCATCACTACTCCGCAATTAGCCCTCCATATCTTATGGCTTATATTGCTTAATGAGTTCCTTCCTAGTTTTATATCTCCTTTTTGCGGCTCATAAAACCGAAGGAGCAATTTTAGCAAAGTTGTCTTTCCGCTTCCACTCACACCCACTATCGCAGTTGTCTTTCCTCTTGGTATTTTTAAATTTATATCCTTAAGCACTGGCTCGCTGCCTGCCCCGGGATAGCTAAAACTTACGTTTTCAAAGTTGATAACATCCTCTTCCAGATGCTTATTATCCTCAATTGTTTCTATCGCTGTATCTAAAAAAGAATCCGTCTTACCACCCGTTATCTGTTTAGTAAAAGAAGGAGGTAGCTCTTGTTCATAATACCTGTCAACAGGTTCTTCATCATCAAGTGTATGAATTTCATTTAGCCTGTCCATACTTATTCTTGCATTTTGAAGACTTTGTGCAAAACCGATCATCTGTTCAATAGGACTGTTTAGTTGTCCTATAATATATTGTACCGCCAGCATAGAACCCAATGTCATTTGTCCATCAATCACTGCCTTGGCAGATAGAAAAGTTATCAATATATTTTTCCCTTCATTAATAAAAAATCCTCCGGCCTGCTGCCATTGATTAAGAGAAAGACCCTTCATTTTCAAGCGGAACAGTTTGGCTTGCAGTCCTTCCCAAGCCCAGCGCATCGGCTTTTCCACGCCGTTTAGTTTTATCTCCTGCATCCCTTGCACCAATTGTATAGTTATGCTCTGTTCCTTCGCAGCAATTGAAAAAGTTTTATAGTTAAGTGTTTTTCTTTTCTTTAAAAACAAAAGCACCCATACGGCATACAAAACACTCGCAATGGCAAACACTACAAAAATCCCAACGTTAAAGATGGCAAGCACAGCTGATAAAACAAGAAGATTCAAAACAGAAAACAACACATTAAGCGATGAGCCGGTAAGAAATGACTCAATACGTTTATGGTCATTCATCCGTTGCAAAATATCTCCCGTTTGTTTGCTATCAAAAAATGAAACAGGCAACTTCATCAGCTTAATAAGAAAGTCAGTAAGGATAGAAATATTTATCCTTGTACTGATGTGCAGCAATATCCATCCTCTTACAAACTCTACGGCTATCCTCCCTGCAAATAATGCCAGCTGCGCAAGCAAAATGATATATACAAAATGAATATTAGCAGTATTCACTCCGGTATCAATTATACTCTGCGTAAGGAACGGTAAAAAAAGTTGTAACAAACTCGCAACGCCAAGTCCTACAAATAGCTGAAACACCAGTTTTTTATACGGCAGAATGTAATGCAAAATATTTTTGAATTGCAAACCTTTCTTTCTCTTTTCATCACTATCCTCTGCATTTTCATAAAAAGATGGCGCAGGCTCCAATAACAAAGCTATGCCTTCATCCTGTCCATCTACTTTATCACTTATCCAATGGCTTTTAAATTCTTCTTCTGTTAAAGTGATTAATCCTTTAGCAGGGTCAGCTACATATATTTTTTTTCTTTTGGCTTTATACAGTACAACATAGTGTCGGTGATCCCAATGCAAAATCGCGGGCAGCTTGGCATCCTTTATTAGCGATTCATAACTAAGCTTCAGTGGATGTGTTCGAAAACCAAATGATTCTGCCGCCTCACTAATACCTAACAAACTCACTCCCGCTTTATTCTTTTGCGTTTTATCCCTGATATTCTGCATAGAAATGCTCCTGCCATAGTATTTTATTACCATGCGTAAAGAAGTCGGACCGCAGTCCATATGGTCGGGTTGATTAAAAAAAGGGAAATACATAGTATTGTTGTAAATAAGGATTTTAGGAAATAATCTACATTATTCGTTCCTAACTTTATCAACTAATAGATTAAAATTCTTCAATTCTTGTTCTGAATAACCTTAGCTTTTGGACTACTTTTCTTTCTTAATAAAGGGATACTATCATATTAATAATCCAAAACTACTCGCAAGTTGGGCTTGAAAATCTAAAAACAATATCTGTTCTTAAAATATACTTAACCCCTTTTTTAACAGGATTGCCAGCATGCAAGAGCTTATGAGGGAATATCACCGCTGTCCCTTTAATTGGCGAAATACTAAAATCTTCAAATGTTGTATCTCCACCATCAAAATCTTCATTTAAATAAATAAGTAATGAATAGTAACTCTTCTCAGTATCATTTCGAATAAAAACATTATCCTGATGTTTTTTAAATTCCTGACCAGGGAGATATTTGTAAAATCGGAAATTCTCATTTATTCCTATAGGTTTAGCAAGTGGTATTGAGTCAGGAATTACTTCTTCAATTTTTTGCCAGATTCCATCCGCGAGTTCTTTGCTAACAAAATGAATTCTTGATTTGCTATTTATGTTGAATTCCATCCTATCTTCATTTAATTCATTCAATGATTTTGGAAATAAGCCTGAATCTTCAGTGTGATTTATTAATGCATTACACGTATTTGAATCCCAAAAGAAAGGGATTGTCCAAATAGTATCAGTATGTCTAATAAGCTCCATAGTGTTTATTTATTAGAAAAGATTTCTTTCAATTTTTTATCTAACTCTTTCTCCTCATTACCATCATATCTTCCAAGAATGGTCCCATTCTTATCAATCAGAATTTTTATAGGTATTTCAGTTATCATATAATTTGCGCCAATATCAATATTATTCAAACCCATCAATTTTGCATCCGCAATACTTAAGATATTTATCCATTCCAAATTATCCTTTTTTATTGCTTCTCGCCATTTCATTTCCTCATGATCATTCGCGGCAATTCCAATTATTTCAAACCCTTTGTTTTTATATTTTTTATATAAACTTATTAAATTTGGATGAGACGCTCTGCATGGAATACACCAACTTGCCCAAAAATCAAGTAACACAATTTTGTCCTTATAAATATTGTCAAGACTAATAATATTGTTAGAATCATCTCTTGTTTTAAACAATGGAGCCTTCGTTCCAATTAAATTCTTTAATTTTTGTCTCCCTTTTATCTCTTTTTTTATTAGTAAGCCGTAATAGCTGTTTTGCTGTAATGTCGATAGAGAATTAAACACCTGTACTAATGAAGTGTCAGAGAATATTGAACTATTTCGAGCTACTAGAAAAGGTGAAATATTGGAGTTTGGTTTTTTTCTCCAATATCTTCTATCCATATTGAAAAGTTTTTCAGAATATTTATCAATTCTCATCTCTAACGTCTTGATAGAATCAAAGTCGCTTAGTTTTATTTGTTTTTCCTTATACTCCTTTATCCTGGTTACAAATTTTCTTTGCCTTTGTAAATAGGTTTTTAATATCACTGATGTTAATACTCCCTTTACTTGAATTTTTTGAAATTGGTTATAAGCGAGCTTAATATCTACTATAGAATTATCAAGACCAAAGCAAACGGCATTTGGCTCATCACATCTTAAGCTTGTACTACTTAGTCTTAAAGATGCTCTTTGAATATAGCAGTTAACCTGTCCTTCAAAATTAAATTTTCCATTTTCAATCATCACACTATCCTTTACCTTAGCACCATATTTATTATCATACTTCAAATAAATATAACCATGATAGTCTCCTTCAAATATTCCCCTGATTATAAATTTTTCATCTTGTGCTTTAACAGTCACATTCGTAATAACCATTAAGAATAAGGAAAATAATTTTAGCTGTATTTTCATTTGTAAGAATTTTCATTTATAAGCTTGAGGCCTCCAGATAGAAAGCCCCAAGCTAACTAAAGACAATTGATTGCTAGTTACAATCAACAACACACACAGGTTGCTCTGAACTGTCACATATCAATGAGTGACCAGGGCAACAAGGCTTGATTTCACAACTTGCATTATAATAAACGCATTTTTCCCCTGACTCTTCATTTACTCCTCCAACAATTTGCTTCATTTCACCCGAGACAAAATTCCTTTCATGTCTTCAAAATTGAATTCTTTTTCATAATAATTAATTAAAAATTAATAAATAACCTGTTTTGCAATATGCCGGGTGCAGGTATTAAACCCGTTCCTTGCAAGAAAAATTTAAATCTTGGATTTGAAATTCTACTATGCCTGTTATTTCTTCGGACGAATACATAGCTGGTACGCTAAATCCATTAATAAATATTGTTGGCGTTCTTTTTATTTGATTTTTGTTGCACCATGAAATATGGTCGTCAATCTCTTGAATAACTTCAAATTCATCTGGTTTGTACAATTCCTTATACTTTTTAAGATCAACAAGCGAAAACCAGTCGCTTATTGCTTTTTGGGGAAATTGCCTTGCCACTCTAAGTATTTCTCTTGCAGCATTTGCATTACTATCCCGATAATTATTTGTTGTTAAGGCAAAACGGATGGCCATACAGATTTTGTCAGCATATTTTTCGAATAGTTTCTCAAATGCTCTGTGTGCTTTGACACAGGGGTTACAATAAGGACTGCAAATCATCAAAATCTGAAATGGTGCATTAGGATTCCCAAACTTGATTGTATCTGAAGGCATTGGTAAACAATATTTATCATCTCCTTCCTTAATTACTAAACTGTTGAAAATGTCTGGGTTTCTCTTGAACCAGGTATTTTGTATTTCAAAACGTATGGCATCCATCCTCCCTTGCCACATTGATTTGAGCAATTGCCATACTAAAAAAACAAATATTCCTATGATTGTAAATACAGTTATGTCATATACGAGTGGTCTAAAAAATAAAGAATCTATCGTAAGGTTTTTTACTACAATAAAGCCTGTAGCTCCATTGAAAAACAATACAAGTAATACGCCTATGCAAAGTATGCACCAATGCCTCACAACTTTCCATTGATAGTATATTGAATAAATTGGAAAAACCAGAGTTGCAAATGATATTAATAAATACCCATTAAGATTGAATAATTGTTGACCCAATGAAAAAGCTAGTAACAATAAATAAAGGATTGAGCTCGAGAAGTATATAATTCCTATATCACCCCAGCTTAACCAACTCAATAATTTAGATCCTTTGGAGAATAAAACGGATTCGCAGCGGTTTAAATTAGCGATATTGCATATTTTATCAGCAATGCTATTACTAATTCCAAGTTCCTTTTGTGCAATCAAGCAGCTGATATATAATCCACAACTACTTCCAATTGTTAATAATATTATGGAAACAGATTTTGTTAAAAACAGCCCAATTAAAAAAGCTAAACTTGTTATGCTAAGCAAAGCATACCTAAAGAAAATACCTCTTTTCTCTTTCTTCACATGCTGGCTATACTTAGCATTTTCAAACTCTTTAGATTTTACTGCTAACATTACAATTCCAGTCCATTGTTTATCAAATTCAGCCACTTTCGCTTCCGCTTCTTGTAAGCTATTGAAATAAAGAATCTCCCCATCATCATTGTTAAAATGAGCAAGAATCGGATCTGATATTTTTTTTAAATTTTCTTTATCAGTTCTTATAGTTTTAGTATTAATGCCAAATTCTGATAATGTATCCTCAACAGATAGTAAAGAAGGATAAAAAGGATGAGATTCCAACCTCAACTTTAGATAGGTATTTGATATTCTATATCCCAATTTATATAGCCATCCACTTATTTCCTTATGCATATCTCAATATTTTATTCATATTGCTAATTATTGTGTTTATTGTATTAAGAAATATGATATAAAAAGTGAAAATGTTTACAATCCCTCTTGCCTTATACACCAGTAAGGAAAATGAATTTCACCAATTCGTTCCTTCCACCACCAACGATGCATTATCAATTCCTAACTCATCCAGTGTATCAGTTATGCTTACAAGCGATGGATATTCCGGATGACTTCTTAATTGTTTCTTAATAAAACTCTTTGAAGTGGGAATTGCAAGCTTCTTCAACCATTTGGAAACAATTTTTTCAATATTAGGTTTCATAAATATATTCCTCAATTAACAAGTTTATCTATTCACATATAATCAATCTTTTAAAACATCCTTTTCATCTTAGCCTCGTGTTGCTGTAATTCGGCTAAGACCTTTTCAGATTTCTTATCAAGTTTTTGTTCCAGGAAATTAGATTTGCCGGCAAACTTATCAATAAAATTTGCAGCGATCAATGTAGAACTTGTATCAGTCCGCGTAAGCAGGTAATTCCCGCAAATAAAAATCATAAATATCAGCGATAAGAACAATCGCATAAGCCGTCAGTTTTGAGTTTCAGTTTAGAATATCAACCACCCTGCTTTATAAAGCAATACCACTTGTCTGGTATAGCTCTATATTTTGCATCTTCAAAAACTTACATTATTTGTTCACATTTACACCATGTGGAAAATACGGAAACAAGCATCCGTGTAAATCAGGATGTAGATTTCAGTATCGCCTTGCAAATAAAATTGAAGTAACGAATAATACAAAAGCAAACGTAATCGGTAAATACGGATAATTCAACCGTGTTTACACGGATAATAGAAACAATCAAACTCCGTATAAACCGATTCGGTAAACAACCCCACAATAAAAAATTATGCTTAAGAAAAGGCAGCCATTAACCACTAACGCTAACAAATAACTGCAAAGCAGTTATTAAATTTGTATTTAATTTCCTGCCCACAGCCAGGTTCGTGTCCTTTCGTTTATATTCCCCGCTTAAGGCGGGGCAGGCTGTGGCAAAAAAAAAGCTGCGCAAGCAGCTCCCTAATTTGTATTCAATTTTTTCGTGCCCTTTCGTGTGCATTCCCCCGCTTATGGCGGGGCAGGCTGTGGCCAAACAACAATCTGCGAAGCAGATAAATCTGTGGCCAAAAAAACTGCTAAGCAGCAACCCTACATCTCAAAAATCCCATGCTTCACCGCATATATCGCCACTCCAATAGAATTCCTCGCACCCACCTTCTCCTGTATCTTCTCCCGGTGACTCTCAATCGTTCGGATACTCAGCCCCAGCTTTCCCGCAATCTCCTTATTCGTCAGTTGCTCACAGATCAGAATAATAATATCCGTCTCCCTGCTGGTAAATCGTTTAACCGGATGGTTACGGTACGGGTTGAACTTACTCTCCGCAATCATCTTCGTCAGTTTAGTAGAGGTAGCATTACAATAATAAGTGCCACCATCATACACGGCCTTCGCTGCCTCCAGCAGTTCCTGCTTATTTGTATTCTTCAACAGGTAACCTTTCGCTCCTGCTTCCAGCATATCCACGATCAGGTTATCATCATTGAACATTGAAAGGGCGATCACTTTCATGTCCGGAAATTTTTTCTTGATTTGCTTGCAGCATTCAATACCATCCATCACTGGCATCTTGATATCCAGGATAACCACATCAGGCTGTTGCACTGCAGCAACATCTAATAACTCCTTACCATGTTCTGCCTCACCCACCAGTTCCAGTAAAGGTTGATTTCTTAAAAGCAATTTAAAGCCATCCCTGAAAATGGAATGGTCATCAGCAATAGCAATTTTTATGGTTGAATATTCGTAGCTCATTAAATAGGTATTTCAAATAAAAAAGCAGTGCCGTTTCCCGGTTGCGTTTCAATCACCAGGCTGCCGTCCATTATGTCGATACGGTTCCGGATGCTGCGAAGCCCGATGCCTTCACTTGTTTTTGACACATGTATAGGATCAAATCCTTTTCCATTATCCCGGCATAGGATTTTTAAAAAGCCGTTATTTCATTTCCATCTCTATTTCCATTTTAGTAGCCTGCGCATGTTTCAGGCAGTTGTGTACCAGTTCCTGTATCACCCGGTAAATATTAATACTTTTCCCTTCTTCCACGTTAAAATCTTTATCACCCGTAACAGATATTTTCATGGTACTCGTTGCTTCTGCATTGCTGGCAAATTCCTCCACGGCACCAATAAGACCTTTCCGTACAAGGGCACTGGGCATCAGGTTATTGGCCACATCCCGCATACGTTCAATCAGGCCGTCCAGGTGTTTACTGGCGTTGGTCAGCTGTTCTTTTTCATCTCTATTCACCAGTTCCACATGATCTAGCTGGAATCTCACAACCGAAAGCAGCGGCCCCAGTTCGTCGTGCAGGTCGGCGGCAATCCTTGCTCTTTCTTTTTCCATCGCAGCTATTTCGGCCAGCGCATTAGCCTTCTGCAATTCCAGGTTCCGTCGTTGTTGACGTATTACTGATACAGCAAAATACCCAATGATGATACCTAGAACAATAACCGTAATAATTATAGCAATGTATATTCTCGCTTCCTGGGTATCCATAATATCGCTAACGCATAAATTAAATTTGTGACCAGGTTTATGTAAGTCATTATCCTATATACTTTGAGCCTGAACTGCCTGCTCGAATTTAGTCCATAATACCAGAATATTTCTAACAATAAAGCATATGTAAAAAACACGATTATGCCGAAACAAATTAGAAAAAGACCATTTCTCACGATTCTTTTTTTCTCTACCAAAAGAAGCCTGTTTATCATACTTATGGCCATTAAAACATAAGTGAGTGATGCAAAAAAAGAAAAGTAAGAACTAAATTCTTTAATACTCGTAATAAAAAATTTATCTAACGCCCATAGAATTACGAGTGAGCTGATTATTAGAACGTATAACTTTTTTTGTTTGTTGAATAAATTTAATTTGTGAAAAAAAGTAGTAATCAACAAACCTTCGGTTAATGAATAAATATTAGCATTAATTGCATTTGAATAACCAGATCTTGTTAATAAGTAGCTGATTGTTTCATTCAGCAATCCTAAACAAAGTAAAAAAATAAATGGATAATAGGCTGTATCAATTTGTTTAGATCGAATACAGCCTATTATTGCGGGTATTGCAATTGAAAAACTAAAAATTACGACTAGCGTATAATTCATTTACCGAAATATTAATCAATACTACGGATTCAAATCAGAACTTGGTGGACACTCTTCTGGACACCGGTAAGCATTCTCCCCAATATCTTCCTCATCTCCACTTACCATACTCACCGACACCGCCGGAAGCATATCCTCATCATCTCCATTCACAGCAACCACAATGGCATGTACCTTCAAACTACTATCCATTCCATAGTAGATCCTGATCGAAGCACAGCCCTCTTTCGCTAGCAAAGTATCAAAATTTCCCGGTCAAAGGTTTCACACCTCGCAAGAATGTTCTGCCCCTTGTAGGCATTGGCTAAAATGTTCTCTTTTTCAGCACGGTACAGCGTAGTCATATCAATGGCTTGCTGCAATGAAATAAATTGGCTCATAATTGGTTGTTTTAGGTGAAAGAAAAAAGCAATTTCACACTTCATGCTATAACAAACAACCGTACTTACACGGATACACCCCACTTTTCTCCCTCCCATTCACCTCACTCCGCCCTCTTCTCTCCATTCAAAATTCATAAATCAAAATTTAAAATCCTCTCTCCTTCCCCAACCTGTTACGTCCATGTCATTTTCAGTAGTTACACGGTTCACCCTCCTTCATTTATTTTCTATGTTGTTCTTTCTTATTTACTACTCATTAAATTTTTTGAAACCCATGAACCTTACCATCCATCCCGCTGCTGCTAAACTGCTCGATTACCGGGTTGAGTTGATCACTTCACCCCAACCATTTTACCACACCGCCACCCAACTCACAGGTTCCTTTGGTCGCATTGTTCTCACCAAGATCGATCTGCGAAATTGCACCATCTGGACGGCTGAATATACCATCACCGAAGAGATCACCTTACACGGTTTTGTCAACGAATTATTATTTCAGATTTATTTTCCTGTTCCTGTTCATATGGAGTTTACTGCAGGGCAAGAAATACTTGAAGAACCAAAAGAGTATATCCATCTCTCTGCTACCAACACCCATACAGTTTCATTAAGCCCTTTACACTCCCGCATGTTATTTATTCATTACACAAAAGCATACTTCAATGGCAATGGCACAGGCCGCCACGAAAATTTAATGGAAATGTTTACACCGCATCCTGCCCCACCCAATTCATTAAAAGTGAATGATGCCATCCAGAGTGTCACCAGGCAGATCATCAATGCCTCACCCGCCAATCGTATCATTCATCTTTATCTCGAAGCTAAAGCAAAAGAGTTGCTTTCACTACTTTACCAAGTAGCCAATCCTGAAACCGACATCGCTTCTATTTCCGAAAAAGAAATTGCTGCATTGCAGCTCGTTAAAAAAATTATCATGGAAGATCTTTCTAAATCATACAATGCCTACGAACTCTCCCGCATGGCAGGCACCAACGCCTATACACTAAAAACAAATTTTAAGAACTGGTTCGGCATACCGCTCCATCACTTCCTGCACAACTGCCGTATGGAAAAAGCAACACAGCTATTATTAACAACAGCTCTCTCCGTTAAAGAAATTGCTTTTACCGTTGGCTATAAAAATGTGTCCAACTTCTCCGAATCATTTAAAAATTATTACGGCTACCCGCCTTCCAAACTCCGTGAACTCGATTAACCAGCAACAAACAACGAGCAACCCGCAACCAGAAACCTTCAAAAACAGATCCCTTTCGCTTCGAAATAGAAGCACTGGAAATAAAAAAGGCTGGCAAACATAGTTGCTTTCAGCTCGATGGACTCTTTAAAAAGGATGAAGCCATGTTGCGCTACGATAAGGAGGCACTTGATTATTTTCAAATGCATTCGATGGAAAAAGACATTCCGATTGCTGGAGCCTGCTCACCATTGCTGCCGCCTTTTCGAAAAAATATAAACCCTCAACCTATTAACCATTGCAAATTGCTCATTTCCTCTAGCCTATTCAATATTGAGTATTCCCCATTCAAACTAGGATCATCCGTATTTACACGGACATTTCATAATGTAAAAGGCTATAAATTTAATTCAACATCATCAGTCGGAATGATCGCCCTTTTGGTTCAGAGTAGATTTCAATAATCAAAATCAATACATATTGTATTTCTTAAAATATATTTTCGGTATAAATTGGAAAAAAAAATCCCTTTTCCGATTGATAATTTATATCGCATTGCTATGGTGGCCTACAATAGTTTTTTCAAATAAAATTAGATTTCAACCCGCAGTTTTTGTACAGGAGTGGATTAAAGCGGTATGCAGTATATCAATAATATTTTTGGTACTTGAGTATCAAAAATATAGTATTGAAATAAACAGAAGAAAGACCTACTGCCGTGAAACTTTGGAAAGAAAAATAGTTGATCCGATACAAAATTTAATACATACGTCACAAGATTGGAGCGATCCTTCTCAAGCAGAAATGGATAAATTTATTTCAGATTGGGCATCTTTTTACAAAACGCTTACCGACATTGACATGTTTTCTTTCAATATAAGTTTTAAGAATAAAAAAATATTAGAATTTAAAAAAGAGTTTAATCTTTCTCATCTGAATAAAAAAATAATTGGTTACATGAACACCCCAAAATCAAATGATATACCTATAACAATAAATGAGCTCAAAGAAATAGCTAATACTTTTTCTCAGGAGATAAATCAGATAAATTAAAAAAATGTATAAAAACATCACTTTACTTAAGAATGAATATTCTAAAAACTACAATAACAGTTTTAATTTGAAAATGAAGTCTGTATCTGATGAGATTTTTCAGACAGAACAGGTGTTTCCATCTGGATACATGCCAATTGGGACATATTTAAAAGAAAAGTCACATTTTCTGCAAATAGAGAATTTCAAAATCATATAACAACTTTGACAAATGAAGTGGAAATTGATTCAACATGGGACATCCTTTCTGAATATGAAAAAATCATAGCCTCTCATTTATTGTATGGCTTTTATAATGCTTATATTTTTTCTGGCGGAATGGGTAGCGGCAAAACGTCAACGGCTACCCATGTTTTAGATTTTATCAAACAGAAATTTTCAACTCCAAACTCTGCCTTTATAAAAATTGCTTTCGACTTTAATTTAGGAGTTCTGAATGAAGAAGTGGATAACGGACAAAATATAATAGATCGCTTTAGTCAGGAACTCTACATAAAGCTAAAGGTTGCTATCCACACATATATAAAAAATCACGAAAAAGACCTTATAAGAAATCTATGGCGATATGCCGAAGACAATAATTTTGAGGACTTTCATGAGTTTTTTGACTTAGGGAATATTGTTAATGACATCTCATGGCTTGATCTTTCACAATTAAAGAAAGCCAATGAGTTTATTGCCTTTGTAGAGCTCATTACTGATAAAATAAGTAGAATAGAAATGTTTATGAAATTCTTTAAATTTTTAAAAACAGATCTATCGGAAAATGAATTCATAATAATATTCTATGACAACATTGATATTCTTCAACCAAGTTTGCAAAAAAAAATATTCCAGGATTACATACTTCCACTTAATACAATAGCCAAATCAACGTGTTTAATCTCATTAAGAAGAACAACATTTCTCCGTACATTCGATTTTCGTGATGTAAGATTCGCTCATTCATTTGGTTACATCCACCATCATGGGCATAAGGTTTCAGACATTATAATTCAAAGATTAAGTTATTGGAAGACAAACATAGATGAGCATAAAATTTTTAAAACCCTTGATCAGAGATATAAAGATTCATTGAAGAAGAGAATTAGCTTCTTGCATAAAGAATTCACATCTTCACAAATTCACTCTTTGGCAACCTACCTAGATTCTTTAGCAGGCAATTGTGTCCGGCTTGGTCTTTATATTGCCAACAGGTTACTCATCAATAATATTATCAAATTCGATGACACCCCAACGCAAAGGAATCGATACAAAAATCATTGATCGTTTCACTCGAAACAAATACCTTATTATCTAACTATGAAGAAGTTGTAAACCTTTATACTTTTAATGAGAAATTTTCGCTACTGCCAATTAGAATACTGCACGTAATAAGTAACTGTGTAACAAATGATGGTATTAGAATTCAGGAAATAGTTAATAAACTATCGAAATTCTATGATACTGATTCCATAACTCAATCAATCAAAATACTTTTATACTCGAGGCGTCCGTTATTATGGATTGACCATATTGGATCTGATGATAGATTAGAAGAAGAATCATCCTTATTTTTATCTGAAATCGGACACGGTTATTTAAATACCTTACTGGATGATCTTACATATGTTCAGGAATGTTTTATTGTTGCAAAGTGGAATTCCGACATAATACCGGTAACCATAGATATTCAAAACGAGTATGAACGTTTAAGCTCAATTATTAAATGCCTGAGAGTTGCCTTTGACGAAGATTATACTTCTTTAAAAAATTTAGGAAAAGAATCTTTTCATCTGATTACAAAACGGCTGATTCAAAAAACCGTTGAAACAATCATAACTTTAAATTTATCTGCGGGATACCAGCAAATATTTAGTGACATTGAAGATTTATTAACATACTTGATTGCGGTCAAAAAAGTGGAGTCTGCTGAATTAGAAGCATTGCTTTACAAAACTCAGGCACTCAGACTTGCATAAAATTGTATTGCATAATAGCACCAGGAGAAGCACAGTTGTACGCTATTTATCTTAAATGGTTTGACGTCAGACAAATTTCTTTTCGTGTGAAGAGTACCCCCAATCAGCTTGCAGGTTCAATAACCTCCTTCATTTGCCTGTACAACATTTTGTTAGTTTTGTAAAAGTTATATTATATAAAATAACTACGCCCCAACACTCCCTAACTCTAAACTCTTAACAAATAACTCTAAACTCCTCCCTCAACATACAACATTCATAATTCAAAAAAAATCCCTCCCCGTAACTCTTTCACTCCCTTCCGTAACGCTTTACAATAAACTACACTCCATCTTTGATCACACAAACCAGCTACCAGTATCCAGCAACCAGAACCCAGCAACTCGTTATAACCAGGCCAAGCCGAACACCTGTATAAAAAAGTAGGCAGTTTTACTTATCCTTAAAGTTTTTGTTGCTTTTTGAATCATAAAAGCATCAACTTCTATGCAATTCATTAAACAAAAGCTCCTGTTGGCCATAGTAGTCACAGTTGCATTGATTGGAGGCTCAGCATTTGCAGTATTGCAACAAAGCTCCACAAAAAATTTGCCCACCTTTTACTATTATCAGCTTAAACCAAATGGCAATCCGTATGTAGAATCGGATTACACAGTACGGCTCGAAACACCACCAATGCCCTGTGGTGGCTCCAGCGATGTATGCTGGATCAAAGCCGAAGATAATGGTAACGAAGAACCTGAAATCACTGCGCCACTGGAAGCAGAGATCGATGAAGCACTTACAGTAAACTTTGAAGACTCTGAAAATGTAAAACTTCGGAATTGATTTGTTAAAAAAGAAGGGCTCATGCCCTTCTTTTTAATTGTTATCCTTTGCATTTTTTAATACCAGCACTTCAATGGTCGCCATTTCTTCAGTTAAAACAAAACCGATCTCCTGAAATCGTTCCTGCAATACCGAAAAACAGTCCATCTCTTCACGTCCTATACCAATAAATAAATTGTTGAGTTCACGATCACTTAATCCCGTCTTATTTAGAAAGGGAGGAAAGCCTTCTTTCCGGTTATAATAATTATATAGGTCGAGTAAGGAACGATTGGCTCCCTTACGCAAGGAAGACTTACTTTCGGTGGTAGCTATACGCAATACCCAGCATTGCTTATGTATTGTTTGTACGCCGCCATCTATACGCAAATAGCTATTCAGGTCTCGGATCATTTGCCTGCTCAGCTCTTGAAAATTAAGTCGCACATGGGTAGCCATTTCATAACAATAACTATTGGATTGTTCCCACTTTATTTTATAACCTGCACTGGTATCATAATACAAGCGATGCTGTAGCGATGGATCTGTTACTAGCCTCGATGGGTATAGGTTAACTCCGCTTAAATAAAGTGCGACCCTATAAAGTTGCAAAATGCTGAGATTAATATATCGCAGCCGGGTCTTCCCTGTTACAGTATCGGTAGTCTTCCACCCGCTGCTTTTGTACCCTGGTAGATAGCTACTGAACAATACATAGTCTGGTAAAATACCCTGCGGTATCACTTCACACAGAGTAGTGGTAGAGTGATCAAATGTCATTACATCAGACTTCACAGGCCAGTTGAGTGGATGCTTGGCTAACAGACTTTGCACATTGGGCATAGAAAGATATTCATGCCCGGTAATAGCAGCCACCACTCCTTCACTGTTGATCCATACTTCATGCGGCAATACCGTATGCGGAAATAATTCATTTAAAATACTGTCTTCTGTAACCACAGGAAAACTTACCTGCTTCGCTATCTTATTTTTTTTCAGAAAACCCGCCACATCTTCCCGGCTTTCTTTGGTGATCATCAATACTTGCAGTTGATCACCAAATCGCTTTTGAATTGAATCAAGCAAGGGCATCGCTTTCAGACAGGGCAAACAGGTGCTGGCACCAAAATCAAGTAGTAACGCCTTACCTTTCAGCTCTTCCATACTAATGGATGAGTTCGTATGATTAAGTACTTGCGCAAGCACCAGCGAAGGCAATCTATCTCCAATTGATAATTCTTTTGATTGTCCATGCACAATCAGTAAAGAAAAAATGAATACAAATAACAGTACAACCTTCTTCTGCATACAAATAATTTTTTTACACGAATGGTCAACGGGGATTTTGTTCAATACCGGTTAACGCTATCACCTCCGAAGGTATCAGCATCACGTAACGAAGATCACCGGGTGGCAGGCTGTAAAGCTGTCCATTTATTTTTCGGGTAAGGGTTGTTACAAAACGGGCATCACGGTTAAGCCGTCTTATATCCTGCCAGCGAACACCACGAAATAGTAATTCCTTTCTTCGTTCAGTAAGAACAATAGAAAGAGCTTCTTCATTGTTACCTGCTGTAAACGGAATAAACGTTCCGGTCTTCCATCTTTTCTCTAATAGCTTATTCAATGTTTGCATAGCAGCAGTGGTACCGGACAATCTCGCTTCGCATTCTGCTTTCACCAGGTACAATTCATCAACAGCAAGGCCATTAAAAAAATAGTTATTGGTAGTGCCATTATAACTCGCTTTAAAGCCATAAGTCCCGTTATTATTAGTACGGAAATACACCGTCTTCCGGAGGTCATTGGTTACATACGAACTATAAAGAAATGAATCGATCTTGCAGCGGGAAATATTCAGCAAACCCGAACCCGAACTGTAACTATGAAAAATAACTTCATTGTTAAATACTGCAAACGGAATAGCAGCAGATGCATTCACGGTATTAAAATCGATCAGTTGGTTATAGTATAGCAAAGCGGAGTCGGAATAACGTAAAGCAGTAGTGTATTCCTCCATCGCAAGCGATACTCTCGCCAGTACCCCAAAAGCGGCAGCCTTGCAAGGCCTTGTTTTCACAGGCACATGCACAGGTAATAAGGTTGTCGCCAGCTCCAGGTCTTCAGTAATGCTGCGATAACTTGCTGCAATAGTTGATCGTACCGTTGGTGCCGATACATCCGCCGTTAAGCGCAATGGAATACCTGATCCTTCATTCCCACTGCCTGCAACATAAGGGGCGCAATACACCTGGGCAATTTCAAAAAAGGCAAGACTTCTGAAAAATAAACCTTCTCCCTTACAGGCATTCCACTCCACAGCATTGCTTTCAGTCAGTACAACTTTTGCAAGTGCATCCAGTGCAGTGTTCGCATAAAAACGATCTTATATAAGTTTGACCACTCACCTGCATCTTCGGCATCAGCCTGCCATCGGTAAGCAATTTTATCCTGTTCCTGCGGAAACGAAGCATAATCCGCATCATTCACATAATAGTTATCAGCAGCTAATGCTGGTATGGCGGCATAGCGGCTGTTTAAATTACTTTGATTATTGAGGATCACCCGTACATCCTGTAGCGTAGAAGGAACAGCCACCGCCTTATCAGGTTTCAGATCAAGATATTTTTTACACGAAATAAAAAAAGTACTGAACACAACAAGAACAATAATAATAGGTTTCATGTTTGAAGATTTGATAAAATGAATAATATTAAAACGCTACATTAATACCCATCGAAATACTGCGGGGTGCTGGTAAACCACTGCTGAAATAATCAGGATCTAATCCATGTTTATTAGCTTTCCACAATAAGCCGATATTATCTGCGTAGAGAAATACCGATCCGCCTTTCAGCCATTTCAACTTTGTTGCGCTGTCACTGTAAGTATAACTAAGCCGTATATCTTTTAACCGGACATGATCAGCTCTCTCCGCAAGCACTTCAGAAAAACTATAGAACTCGTCCCGCACAGAATTCAACGGGTAAATAAACGCCGGTACCGAAGTATGCACTTCATCACCGGGTTTTTGCCAGCGCATTGCATAATCACTATGCGTTGTCCAGGAGGAAGCAAGCGAACTATAATTAATGGAACTACGACGAAACCAATAACCTAATTTGAAAATGATATTCGCCGACACCGAAAATTGATTCCAGCTGATCGTATTGCGGAAGGCACCGGAATAGATGGGTGCTGCCGACCCATGATAAACAAGAGAACCCAATGATTCATTACGGATAGCCGTATAGTTTTTACTCACCTGCCCGTTTAGGTAACCTTGTGGCTCTCCCGTTAGCGGATCAAGCCCCGCCCATCGGTAACTGAATAAAGCATACGCATCCTTCCCCACAGCCGGGTTAAAAGTAGTACCTGCTCCCGCATACGAACGGGCAGTGCCAATCGCCGGCAGGTAACGATCCAGTATGTTTCGGGTATAAGAAAACAGTAAAACAGAAGACCATTTTACAATACCTGTTGTATTAATGGTTTGCAGTTGCAACTCAATACCCCGGCCCTTGATCACCGCACTGTTAAGCACTAATGATGTAAATCCTGTTGTTGGGTCCGTAGGTGCAGAAGCTAGTAGGTCATTTGCTTTTTTACGATAGTATTCAATCGAACCACTGATGCGGTTATTAATAAAACCAAAATCAATTCCCAGGTTCAAAATTCCTACCTTCTCCCAGCGCAGTTCAGGATTAGGCGGTGCAGGAATCGTCGCAAAAGGCTGATTGGTCAGCGGGTCAGGAGCCGTAGAGTATTCGATCACTGCAAAGGCAGAACGGCTGTTGTCAACATTACCACTATATCCATAACTGGCTCGCAGCTTCAATAGCGGAAGCAATTTTATTCCATAAAATTTTTCATGCGCAATACTCCATGCAACACCTGTCGACCATAAGGGCACTGCTTTTTGATTGGTACGTACGCCAAACAAATTCGAAGCATCTTTACGGGCACTCGCCGTAACAGTATAACGGTCATGCAAATTATAAGAACCCGTACTGAATAGCGATACAAATCGGTTGGTCACATCACCATAACCTATACCCGAAGCGATACGCTGGGCAGATGATAAACTACCATAAATAGGATATTGATTCAGGTAATCGATGTTGTTATAGGTAAGAAAATTGTCATCATAGCCATAGGCCCTGCTGCTATGAGAAGCACTATGACCCTGTCTGATCTCCGCACCGCCCAAAAAACTAAGTCGTTGACTGCTGCCCCAGTTACGGTTTAAATTAAGTTGCACCCTGCCTCCATGTTCATCCAGCGCAGCATCAGACACATCAAGTATGCCGCCCATTGGCAGAATATATTTTAACAGTAGTACCACTAAGCTGTAAAACGATTAATAAGGTTGCGGGTAAAATAGGTTTGTGTACTGTAATAGTTAGCTATCGCATTACTTTGCCGGGTATATTGATAACGTATCTCTGCACTTAGCCAGTTCAATAATTGATAAGAACCCATAAGGTTCATTGTCACAGACTGCAAACGGTTAGCATTATTCGCATATTTCAGTTCGTCCAATGGGCGATACTTCCAGTCAAGTAATAAGGAACGCCCAGCGGTATCAATATAACCCAGGCGATAATCACGGGGTATCACCATCGCATTACCTGTCTCATCTACAAGCCGGGCATAGGGATATAAAGTTCCTTTTCCTCCCCCGGTGGAAACACTGTTACCATCAAGATTATGGGTACTTCTATTGCTTTGCGCATATAGAATAGTGGTTTGCAGGCTTAATTTTGATGTGGGACGAAATTGATTTTTCAGCGTCACAGTGTAGCGGTTGTTGATATTACCCGGTGTAGCCAGTATATTATTATCATAACCAAGCCCCAGGTAATAACGCATGCCTGCAGCCCCACCCTCCAGTGATACAGCATGGCGCCTGTCCACAGCCTGCTGGTAAAAATGATCCTGTATATCTCGCCGCACATCAAATGCCTGTAACGAATCAATACGGGCATCCGCAATAGCAGCAGGAATACTTCCATTACGTTGTAGTAGCAATAATTCCACTACAGGCGAAAGCACAGGGCGGCTACTCGTATTGTTGATAGCACTGTTATAATAACCTTGGTCAAAGAGCAGACGTTCTGTTTTTATAAAATCAGCCGTCGTCATAGTAGGATAATAAAAAAAATTGGGTTTGGCAGCA
This sequence comes from Chitinophagaceae bacterium, assembly GCA_016706055.1. GTDB lineage: Bacteria > Bacteroidota > Bacteroidia > Chitinophagales > Chitinophagaceae > JJ008. Next base: position 501,297 of record JADJKL010000001.1, read on the forward strand.
ATGGTAAAACTAGAAGATGCACTCACTTTCGGCGTCTTGCTCAGGCTTCCGCTTTTAGTAGTAATTACGATTACACCATTACCCGCAGCAGCACCCCAGATGGAGGCTGCCGCCGCATCTTTCAGCACCGTAATATTGTCAATATCCGATGGGTTAATGGTATTGATATCGCCGTTAAAAGGAAAATTATCAACAACCAGCAACGGTTGCGACGATGCAAAATAAGAACTGATACCACGGATGGCAATACCTGTTCGGTTACCTGCATTCTTATCAAACACCAGCCCCGGCACCACACCTTGCAGCCGGCTCAGTATATCACTCGATACAGAACGGTTCAGTAATCGATTATCTACGGTAGCATAAGAACCTGTTGTTCGTTCCCTGCGTATTTGCTCGTAACCAGTCGACACTACCACTTCTTCTATAAACCGCACATCCCGCTTCAAAGTAATAGTAACCTGCCCTCTTGCATTATTCACCTCCCTCGCCGTCTCATACCCCACCGCACTTACGATAATTGTATCACTAACCTTCGCATCAGTAAATAAAAACTCCCCTTTCTCATCAGTCACTCTTGTCTTTTCTCCATTCACCATTGACCATTCACCATTCACTATTTCCACCACCGCTCCCACCACCACTTCCCCATCCTCATTCACCACCTTCCCTTTTAATTGTATAGTCTGGCACATGCTCAGTAATGGGCATAGCATAGCCAGTATGAAATATTGCAGTTTCATTTTAGTCGTTTTAGAAATAAAAAAATTGGATTGTTTAAAGAGTCTCTGTGCCTCTCAACTCATAACACTTAACTCAGAACTCTAAACTCAGAACTCCTCACTACACCGGGTTCTTAGGCTTTTTTGCCATTTGTGTTTGAAGCAAGTGGAGTTCTTTATGGAAATATGAGACTCTCATAAATTAACAAATAAGTGAGTCTCAAAAAAGGCCAGATACAGGCCTTACCAACCACCACTCTTAGTGACAGCCAAGGAAGTGGATTTACGGTAAGACCCATATCTGGCCTACATGCGCAAAATAGCACATTAGGAGATATGGGAATATACTTACCGTCTCGCATCCTTGGCTGTCAAACTTAGAGTTACGAGACTCTTTTAATATATTCTAGTTTTCTACCTCTATTTAGAAGTTCTAATTATGAAAATAATATAAATAAACTATTGCACCAAATATTTTGAATAATTTTTAGGACAATTTGTTTTCTCCCTTTGGGAGATGGCAAGAAAAAAAATATCATTTACTTCCAATTCGATTCGTAAAAGGCTACTTGAACTTATCACTCTATCTGGATTAGAAATAGAAGCATTTGCTGAGCTGACTCACATATCAGAAAGTCACATTAGATCATTGATAAACGGAAAGAAAGAATTTACTCCAGCTATACTAGATCGTATATCCGATCCTTTCAATTTAAACAGCCAGAATTTTTCTAACAATAATTATACTTTACAAAGAGAAAGATTAACTCGCAAGTTCTTAAAAAATTTCTTTGTTAAAAATAAAAAACTGAAGGTTTCTTTCGAAGAATAAAGAATTATACAAGATTTCTTTATTTATTGAAAATGAGCTAATGCTTAAAGGGCAATTCTTAGGAAGCCAGTAAATGCTGAAGTACGGAAAAGTGCTAGAATTAGGGAAAACTATCAAGCAAAAAGTATCTCAAATACTAAATTATTTTGTCGAGGTTAAAAAGCTTAAAATAAAGCAAGATTATATTATCCTAAAAGATGGTTCAAAAGGACGTCGAATTATTTCTCTATTTTATAAATAAAAGTAATTCTGAACTGCGGAAGTATTCTGTCTACCCTGCCTCTATTGATTAAATAGAATGGGAAATATATTTATCCCCTGCTATATTGCCAATACAATGTTAGCTGTACTCAGAGTCAAATCTGGAGATACTTTAAAATTTGGGCTATAAATTGATGTACTGCACCTCCATCATTATAGCTATCAACAAGTTTTGTCATATTGCTAGTAACTGCTAGGCCGTTTGATAGCGATTCTCCAAGCTTGCCGATCTTAGATTTAGCTTTTGATTTATCTCCATTTTTTAATGCAGATAGAATTTCATTGAGTGTCCTATTTATGTCTTCTATATCAACATTTCCAATAACATCATTAATGATTTGTAAATCCTTAGTTTGTATAATTTCAACATCTAACAGTTCTCTGGAAATTGTAACATCAAAATCATCAAATGTCCAGTGATTATTCTTTGGGAAAATTTCGTCTGGAATTTTCTTTGCTAAACATTTAATTCCAAACACCATTCTTTCTTGAATATGTAATAGAATAGCAGATTGTTTTTCAATTTGGTTATAAAAAATCTGCATTTGTCCAGGAGGACGAGCAACAACTTGTCCATTTAAACCCACAGGAATGTAAGGCTGTTCTTTAAATTTCAAAACATCAAGAATATAGTTTTTCGGAAATAGAATTCCAATTACAGTCCCTTCAGGAACGCCATAATCATCAGAAAATAGGATTTGATTGTCCTTTGAAACCGTTTCAGTTTCTGGTCCCGGTTTTCTTCTGCTTACTTCAGCGTCTCCAATTACATTAAATGGAAAATACTCAGGAGAAAGATCTGTTCTGGCAATTTTACTTTCGAATGCCCATTGAAAATAATCTGATCTTGTCTGGAAAATATTTACTTCTCCATTTTCTTCAATTTTCTGAATTACCAAAAGTTTTGTCAACATAATTGCTTATTGAAATGCGAGTTTCAGTTACAGTTAAAGATTTCGGGCTTTTGAAATCGAAATTTGTTCTCCAGCACCAATGCTTATTAACTGCTCGAATGTTTCCATTCGCCCTTTATACCCACTAACGCAAAACTTGTATTAGAGGCTATTATTTATTCTTTGTCGTTCAATAGATCGTTATCTTTTAATTCTGTATATGTGCTTTTAAGTTCAGCGTTAAGTTGAGTTATGTATTCCTTACAAATATGGAAATACAAATCATCTTTTTCGTCTGTCAAACTAAAATTAATTTCACCTTTTTTTTAATTCTAATAACAGTTTATTGAAAACTGATTTTATTGAATTAGGATTATCCTCCGTTAGAACAATCTTCAGCTCCTCACTCCCAATTGCGAGCTTTAAAATTGCAATAGCATCTTCTTTTCTTTCGATTGTTGCGTTATGTGTTGCCATATATTTTTCCTCTTTCTCCGAAAGCGGATTTGCCGCCCTCTAATGTTTTCATACAATTAATTTCAGTCTAAATTTGCTTTCGTACTTGAATTACAAATCAAACTGTTTGAAAATGGATTGCCCGAATATGTATAATATCCATTTATGTCATGTTCACGATAAATTGAGTTATAAGGCAATGTCCTAACAGCTATGTTAGCGTCGTGTGTAGCAATAATTAGTTTTTTCCCACTTTTTGCTCGTTCTTTAATTAAAGGAACAATGACTTCGCTTATATAGTCGTTTCCTAAACTTTTCTCAGGTTCATCAATAAGATATATTTCTTTGTCTTTCATTAATTCATTGTGTAGCAAAACCATTGACGATTCTCCATTTGAAGGGGTGTAAACATTGCCATTTAAAGTAAAGTGCTTATGAAAAAGCAATAAATCACTTATAGAAGTTACAGATTCTGAACCTTCAATTTTTTTAAGTTCGTCAATTTTCTCAAATAGTGAATTTGAATAGATGTGTTTTGAAATGGTTTCAATTTGGGCTGCTAAATTTCTTTGTGGAATTTTTGTTTTGCATTGGATATGCTTATAGGCGGAGTCTGAAATAGAGCCATTTTGAATCATCAAATTAGTTTGACAAAATAACTTCCTTTTTCGCCTAAATCTCCAACTTCTTCAATAATTGGAGAAATTGATTTTGCAATACTCTCACGCATTTTTTTGACAGCCTTTTCTATTGCAATTCTATTACTTGCATATTCATAGAATCCTGTTTTCGTTGGCTTAAGAGGTTGTCCAGTTTTTCTTGAAATTTCATCAACAAAGACCTGTATAAGTTTATTAAAGAAGTTAATGGTTTTGTAGTCAACAAAACGATTTCCAGATTCTAAATTTATTGTTTCTAAAATCCTGTTTATAACGCTGTCTAATTCGTTTAAAAGTTCTTCTCCAATGATCTCTTTAAGTTTGACATTTTCACCGTAGTATTCTTTAAAATCAGTAAACTTTTTCAAGTCATTTTTAATCTCGTCAAAGGTTCTTTTAGGTGAATTTTCATCAAGTAGTGTATACTGATTTACTTTAATATTCTTAGCTATTTTGTTTTTGCTTCCTCTGAATAGTAACGATTATAAACAGACAAACTGGTTACGCCTTTTTCTGCTGCATTTCTGATTATAGCCAATTCTGCAGAACAATCATCAATTTCTAAATCCTCCACACTAATAATAAACTTATTTCCTTTTAAGTCAAAAACTTCATCAAGTTTATTTGAATTTGATTCGTAAACTTCTGTTTTAAAACCTTTGCCATTATAATATGTGGAGAGTGCTTTCAAAATGTCCGTTTTGCCAGTGCCTTTAGAGCCAAATAGAATATTTATGTCATTATAAATGTCAAGATTTATTAGTTCCGCAATACCAAATGGGGTAATTTGAATTGACTCTTTTGATTTCTGGTCAAGAATTGTTTTGATAGTTGTATCGTCTTTATCTAAAAGCAAGCAAAATTTTTCAAAGCTTTCAACTGGTAATCTCAATTCAGGCAAACCTTTAGAGTCATTTGCATAATCGTCCCAATTTTGAACATCAGAGCCATGAATTGAGTTATGTCCGTGATTAATGTAAATACCTGCAGAAATAGAGTTTGAAGCTTCTTTCAAAACTCTTTTTAATTAGAAACTAAACTTACAAGTTTGTCAACGTCTTTGTCAATTAGGTTTGGTTTTTGAATGATAATGAGCAATGAAAATTATATCAAAGTCTTTAAACTTATTTACAACATCATCAAGGTTAATTGTAAAAGTGTCTGCGGATGTAGAGCCAATGACCTCATTCACTTTTTTGCCAAACGCTTCTGCATTCTTCGGATTTGCAATCGCAATTAAATGTGCTTTTCTTCCATCTTCAAGAATATCAAACTCAACACCTGGCCAGATTTGGCAAGTCCGTCAACACTTTTTTTTGAACTGAATATATTGCTCGTAGTCAAAGTGATTATGGTTCGTTATTGCTAAGATTTTTACGTCAGTCTTATTGATAATGTCAGTAAATTTTGAAACATCAACATTGCGATTTTCAGAATCGCCTTGTTTTATTTTTTTAGTATGTGTATGAATGTCAATCCTCATTCTTATGCCTATACCGTGATGTTATTTAAAATTACAGTTATATTTTGCACAGTTTTACTTTGGGCAATAATTTCAATCTATACAAACAATTTTATCTGTCTTATCAATTACTATTTGTGGCTTGTCTTTATAAAGTTGTATCCGGCCCGTAATGCATATTTCTTTATTGGCAAACAGTATTTCTGGCTTGCCGTGAAATTGCTGCCGTACACCATCCCATATCACCACGGTCAGTACCTGGTTTGGGTAAGCAGCTCCAATATTTAAAAAAGTAGGTTTATCCTTGGCCGCATCCATATACCGGGCAGTGTACACCTTGCCGCATACAGTCACACTGTCACCAATGTGCTTATTTACATCTTCCAGTTTAATAGTTGTCTGGCTAAAAACTGCAAAGCATAACAGTACAGCAAGGGTTGTTGTAATTAATTTCATAATGGTTCATCCGCAGTGGTGGCTGCAGCAGTTGGTAGCTTACTAAGGTAAGTTTTTTACTGCAATCAGCTATCCGTGTAAATACGGTTGGCACAAACCAACATTAATTGTAATTATGCCATCATATTTCATACTATTCTTCATTACCATATATCTAATGCATTTACAACTATAGCTTTAAAAATAATATGTATATGTATAATAGTCTAACAACTTGTGAATAAACGTAAGATTATTTTATAATTTTCAGGCGGCATTGACGTCATACCCCCCCTTCTCTTCTTTTAAGCCTAAGCGGAGAAAACATAGCAAAGACCAGCCAAAAATCTATAAATAATACATTAATATTCAAAAGTCAATTTAAAATATCTTTAGTTTTAACAGCATATATTTATAAGTTGCCTACAATATAGGTGCTACCTCTGCCAACTTCAAAACTTCGCAAAACTCAAATATGATAGACTTCAACAATCTTAATGTAAGAAAAATAATAATTCACACCATAAATCCTAAACAAAATGGACAAGATACTGCAAGTGCTGAATTCTCAAACGAAATTTTAGAAATCGAGGACAACGTTTTGGCAATTATTAAGGTAAGATTAATTGACGCCGCAGGTAGAAACTCAAAAGCATTTGAGTTACAAATTGAAAATACAAATACTGGATCTTTCTTTAATTTATCAAAAGAATTAAATGAATTGTCTAATGAAAATTTCATTACCGTAACTTCTGAAATCGCAAATTTGTTAGCAGACAGTCAAAGAAAAACATCAATTCCAGGAGGCTATTTAATGATAATGAATTGTATAGATGATGAAACAAATTTACCAGTTCATATTGTAATTAAAGCAGAACCATGAAGCGTTACATTTTTCAAATATTGATGGCCACTCACAAGTGAATGTACTGCAAAAGGTTTTCCTATCACCCTCTCAAAAATTATATAAAATCGGAATTATATTTGCCAAAACAGAAGAAGTACACGAAAATGTTAATGACCAATTTGGATGTTTTTTGTATGACGACCAATTTAGAACTGACACCCATCCAGCAGAATATTTCTACAAGGATTTTTTAGGTTTTTCAGTTGGAGAAAATGCAAAAATTCAATCGCAAAGATTCTACGACAAAACTGAAAATTTATTCTAGCAAACATAACAAACACAGAAGCAAAAGCCAACTTGTTATCTGTACTAAAAACAGAATTTTCCACAAATGAAAAACCAACTGTCAACCCTATAAATTTTGCAAATACTTATATTCCGAAGCAGAAAATGGAATTCGTGACAGTTATATTGGTGATGTTTGCCAAGAACTACCGTTTGCTATAGTAAAGGACACCGTTTTAATAAAATCAAGGCTTTCGAAAAGAAAAATTGATTTCCCAAGTAATATTAATGTAGTTGGTCCAGAAGAAAATTTTGATGACAGAGTAATAATAATTGACAACCCAGAAGAGTTAAACGAATTGGATATAGATAATCAAGAATACACTATACTAAAAATTGTAGGAAGACCGTATTCAACAAATGAATAAGCAAGAAGAGACTATATTAAATCAATTCAAAGTATTACAACCAAATTTGAATGCTTGGGGTAGTTTTGTTGATCGCACCTTAACAACAGAAATACTTAGTAAATTCTCGAATGAAAATATTGTCAAAATTCTCCCTTCCCATAGAATTAAGGACGAAAAGTCATTTCTATTTAAAGCTCTATACCGCAAAAAACCTTACAAAAATCCGTTTATTGACATAGAAGATAAAATTGGAACAAGAATAGTAGTTCTAAAATCTGTTGACATTGAGAAAGTTGCAGAACAAATTTTAAACTACCCCCAAATGGAAAGCCAAAATCACAAAAAATATTCAGCAAGAAATTGAAGACAAGCCAAATATTTTTGACTACCAATCTTTACATATTGTCGTTGAACCCGCAGTTGATGATTTAACTTTCGACAGTAGCATTAAACCTTGCTTAACCTGTGAAATACAAATTAGAACTTTATTACAACATGCATTTGCGGAAGTTAGCCACGACAGTACCTACAAAGGGCCTTATAAAAATGACAAGGGAATACTTAGGCATCTAGCGAAATCAATGGCTTTAATGGAAGCAACAGATGATTACTTCTGTAATATTTTCTCCTTAATGTCTGACGAAAAGAGATATTTTTCCAATTATATGAATGAGATCATTGAGTTATACAAAACCTTTTATAACGAATTTGACAAGCAAGATTTAAATTATTTTATTACTGACAGCATTTTCGAGTTACTTGAGATCCAAAAAATTGAATTATCTGAATTGACTTTTTATGTAGAAAAACACAAAGAACGGTTGAATAAAATCATTAAGCCGCAAAACAGTCTTATAATTCAACAACCAATTTTTTTATTAGCAAACTATTATTTCGACAATCATAGAACTATACTGAAAGATAACTGGCCGTTGAATGAAGATGCGCTAAAAAGCATTTATTCAGTAAATAATACTTCTTTCGAGAGCTTCTAAAAAAAGTACAAAAAACAATATTACATTTTTATAAACTTCGTCTTGGTCCGTGACCCCTTCGCTTTGGTTCGTGTCCCCGGGTAACTATATATCTGTTAGACCTTAAAATATTTCATTAATATTTTTTTAAAGAAGTATTGAAATAAAAATATGAATTGGCATTACTACAAAGTAGATTATTTATACAATGATGATTTAGAGGATTTTCAAACAATTTCATCTACAAGTCCTTTGGATAAAGCAGCAATTAAGGAATGGCTTTCGAATCAAATAGGAGACTATGTCGAAAAATTTAAAATAAAAGAAGTTTGGGAAATAGAACCAGCAGAGCAGTTTAATAATAATATGTTCAAGTTTAAAAGAAATTATTCCCAGAAGACTAAAGAAAGTCTCTGACATCTACCTTTAAAACATCTTCGCCTTGGTTCGTGTCCCCAGGTAACTATATACCTGTTAGACCATGAGAGAGAAAAGTTTTAGTTTTGGCTGATTAATAAATTAAAACACGGTCAATCTCGCCTTTGTAGTTTTCTATTGGTTGGTTCGGGAATATTATGTTTGGAAGTGGTACTGATTGCGGTTGTAGTTCATGCTTATATGCTTGATACGCTTCGTTCAAGCTTGATACGGAATCGTTATAAAATTCATAGACATCTTCTCTACTTTTTATTTCATTGTGTGGTATTTCATAAACAGATTGAACTTTTAAAACTTCATGTCCCTTATTGGTAAACATATCAGTCATGATATATGAATTTGTGATACTCAATACTATATTATTATTAACGAGTTTAGGTTCTGATTGATAGGAAAGCGATGACTCTCCAAGTCCTTTTTTAGCGTTGAAATCAAACGGTGAAAGATTATGTTTAACCCTATAAGTTCTTGCATTCATTTATCGGCTTTTTTCTTTTTAGCGGTTTTCTTGGGCTTTGAATTGTCCTTTACAGACGCCTTCATAATGCTATGAAACATATCAGAGGCTTTCTTAGCTGTTTTCTTTTTTGCTTTTGCCAAGCAACAAATTTAGTAACTTTACATAAAGGGAAATCCTTGTACTAAAATCCTTTTCGCCTTGGTTGGTGTCCCCACGAACTCGTTCGCTGTGGTGGCATTTAGCAGTTGTTAGCATATTAAGGTAACTTTTTTATTACAATCAGGCATCCGTGTAAATACGGAGTAACGTTTCCATTTAAATTCCTGGCTTAGCAACAATGGATAACTTTAGTATGTATAATACTTTTAAATAATGACATTTTACCAGTTTAATGAACTTAATGAAATGGTGCAAGATGAAACCTTGTTGAACAAAGTAATATTTGCTATACTAATTCTATGAAAATCAAAGCCACAATTTACGGGGGTAATCAGAAAACAAAGTTCGTATATTCGACAATACAAACGTTGGCTGTAATTTAATCCACCTTTATGAAGATTGTAGCATTTGTTGACACTTTAGGTTTTAAGCAGAAAATTTCTTCTATAAATCACCAAGAAGCTAAGCTAGTGATTCAGACTTTCAATGCAGAAATTTATAGACTTTGGAAGTTTATGGGCTATAGCCATGACAATTTTATTCACGGACAGACATTTAGTGATTCGCTAATTATTTATACTGAAAATGAATCAAACGATTCATTACGAAAAGTTCTTTCATTCTTAAAAGAGCTTTATAAAGTTTCAATAACAATATGTGACCTGCCTTTACGTGGTGGAATATCAATTGGAGATTTTGACCGAATACCAGCAACAGAATTTGATAACCTTCAAAAAGACTTAGTTGTTGGCACTGCTTTTATTGACGCATATTTTCTTGAATCCGCTAACAAAATAAAAGGTTCAAAAATTGTCTTTAGAGAACGTATCCATCAAACTATACAACAACATCTCACCGAATTCAATTCAAAAGAACTTGTAAAATTGGAAAATGGTGACATATTGTACGAAATGCCGTGGGGGGACATTGAGTTTTTAACCATCAAGAGTGATAGTGCATTAAGTAAGTTTATTAGTTTAGCGACAAAATCAAAATGGTTAGACCATTATTATCATACATTGGACACATTTCTTACTAAAGAAACACAGAAAGACAAGCATCGGATATTTAATGCAATACTTGACAAGCTTTCGACTGATTACAAATATCACGACAAAGATAATTTCATCGAAAAATTTTTAAAGACTGACTGAATTGTAAACCTTAAAAAAAGTTTCTATCCTTTATTCGAGAACGTCTTGAAAAATAAACTACAGCCTTAGCCTTGGTTCGTGTCCCCACGAACTCATCCGCAACGGTGGCTACAGCAGTTGGTTGCTTTTTAAGGCAATTTTTTACCAATCAGCTATCCGTGTAAATACGGAGTAACGTTTCCATTTCAATTCCTGGCTTAGCAACAATGGGTAATTTTAGTATTTATAATACTTTTAAAAAATGACATTTTACCAGTTTAATCAACTTGATGAAATGGTGCAAGCTGAAACCTTGTGAGACAAAGTAGTATTTGCTATACTAATTCTATGAAAATCAAAGCGACAATTTCCGGAGGAAATCAGAAAACAAAGTTCGTATATTCGACAATACATACGTTGTAAGCCATTTTATATGAGACGCATCATTCCTTTCTTTATATTTTTTTTAGTCGGACATTTTTTATATGGTCAGACTATTTACAATGTTAATGGAAAAGCTGGAGGCTATTTAGAAAATAGTGTGTTGTGGGGCTTTGACGGGACACCGCTAATGCACCTGTCAAATGAAAACTTTTATACGTTTGACGGCAAACACGTTGGCTTTTTTGTAACCGGTATTTTATACAATCAGCAAGGACAAATAACAGGCTTCAAAAAAGGGTCAGTTATTATGCCGACAGAACCAGACCCTCCTAAAGCTCCCAAAGCTCCTTTATCACCGAAAGCACCATTAGAACCAGCACCGCCAAGGCCGCCTCTACTTAATACTTTTGCCACCACAACGGGACAAACATCAAATAGTGGACAACCCTATCCATCAGCCCCGACAAAGAATTTTCCCAGCAAATCATCAGGAAGCGTAACAGGCAAATGATATATTAAGCTATCAAGGCGACCCAGCTTTGGGAGGAGTTTCGACAGGAGGTTCTATTGATAACTCACAGATGAATACAGCAGTAAATAATCTTGCTTATTCCTCAATGGAGTTAAACCAATACAAATTACAATTGGCTTATAAAGCAAAGCCGTATATGGATGCCGCCTGGCAAACCTACAATAAAAAAGACTTAGTAAATGCTGAGTACAATGCCAAGCAAGCATTAATTATCGCAGGCAATTATCATTTTGGAGCTAATTATCTTTTAGGTGTTATCTATCTTGACAAATATGATTATCAAACGGCAATTAATTATCTTGACTTAGCAATAAAACAATATAAAAAGAACGGCGACTATTATGCAGTAAGAGGTTTTTGTCATTATAAACTTGAGAATAAAAAACAATCAAAAAAAGATTTCAAAAAAGGCAAACGGAAAGGAAGCAAAGCGGCCGTTAACTACCTTTCTTCTCTTTCATTTAAGTAATTAACCATGTTATCATTTTTCAGAAAGAAAAAAACACAGGCACTGAATCCAGAATTACTTTTATCAGGATTTGGAAACGACTTGACTTATGAACAAAAGGCTGCAACAATGGCGAGTCTCCTAGCAATTGCTACGACAAATTTTATACAAGAAATAACTAAAGACGAATCTACTTTTCTCGACAAATTTTTTTTACTGCTTAAAATCGAACCGAAAAAAGACGATGCTGTTGGACAAATGCTCAAAAACGGCGGAGAATATATAGTTCAAGTCTTAAACGGATTGACTGAATCACAAAAGGACTGGTATGTTGAGAACAGCACATTCGTTACTTCATATTAAATCAACTCCGCAAGAATCAAAGAGAAAGTTTGCTTTCGGAATATTTGCAGGTATCGGAGTAGACGGGAAACGCTACACAACCGTTTTAGACTTAATGCAAGAACTTAATAAAAAAGGTTAGCTTTCTTCGCAGACGAGTCTCCGCAGCGACTCGTCGTTAACTTAATAGCTCATGTATTCGTTTTCGTCAATCTTTTATTATTACTAGAGCCGATTATAATTATTTAAATTGAATCTTCTGCAATATCCTCATCCCCTTTCTTCGCAGACGAGTCTCCGCAGGGACTCGTTGTAAATTCAATAGCTCATTAATATTTTTAGTAAGTCTTTGAAAAGTAAAGCCACAATTTCCAGATGAAATCAGAAAACAAAGTTCGTATATTCGACAATACATACGTTGCCTGTAATGCTTACCGACATTTCACATAACTAACAATGGCAAAAAAATTAAGAGTTCCGATACCTGACGACATTGCAGCAGAAATCCTTTTTTTGTCGGATAGAACTTGTTGTGTTTGTAATGTAAGGGGTAAACAAGTTCAAATTCATCACATAGACGAAAATCCAGCAAACAATTCAATTGAAAATCTATGTATTCTTTGCTTTGAATGTCACGACCAAACTATGATAAAAGGCGGCTTTGGAAGAAAGCTGGAAGCAAACCAAATTATAAAATATCGAAGTGAGTGGTTAGACAGAGTAAAAGCAAGAAACAACAAACCCGATGAAATAGCGTCAACTCCAACCGTTACAGGTTCAACAGAAAATGTAATAGTACCAACTGTAACTGACGAAGATTATTTATACTACAAAACTTATGATGACCCAGACTTGTTAAAAGATTATTTAAACAAAATATTAATTGTACATCAAGCTCAATTAACAATCGCTCAAACTAAATTGGGACACAGGTGTGACAATGGTAATGAACCAGGGTAATTCAGATATGGTTGACTTTTACGAAGAAGTATTAATTGAACTTTCAACGTTTTATCCAAAAGGACATTTTAATAATCTAACACCTAAAAACTATTTCAGCGAACTTATTTCTTCAAAATATTTATGGCACAGACTTGTACTTGAACCACGGCTAGGAACAGGAGGTACAATAGTTTCTACTATGACAGGTGGTAATGTAATGACAGATCTAAAAGAAATGATTATTGATATGGTAAACGCTTTACTTTTGGCACTATGAAATCGAAGAACAAGTCGACCTCGATAAATGGCGTGAAGATTGGCGTAAGTAGAAGCACTACAGGCAACATTGGGTTCGCTGCTATTTGGGCAAATCTCTAACAAAACTACACTTTGACAGATGACAAGAATTGTTTGCGACACAATGATTTGGTATTATCTAAGCAAAGGCGAGGTGAAAATTCCAGACCCCAAAAAATACATCCTTGTTTGTACTTATTTGACACTAACCGAGTTGGCATTTACTCCCAACAATTTTAAAAAGCTGGAACAGGTTCAAGATGCAGTACGACAAATATTAAATTCCGAACCCGAATTAATATTGTTACATCCTTTCGACTATGCAAGGACACTTGTAGACAAAAATTTTCAACCTGAATTTGATTTTGAAAATGACTTGGTTTTTGGATTTCTTCGTGTTCTTTTAAATCACCCTAAAGACGGATTAATTGATAATAAATTCAAAAACCAATTATTGGACATTTCCGCCAAGCGTAAAGAAAATGGTGGAGACTGGGCAAGCTTTCTAAATAATCTTAACGAACCATCTAAGGGAATAAGTCGGGTATTGAAAAAATATCATTCCGAAGAATGGCAGACACTAAAATTTAAAGAATGGTTTGTATTACGACTTAATCAACTAAGCGACACTTTTTATACATCTGACATAATCAATTGGAAAGCCTTTGTGTTTTACGAAGGTGTTTATAAACGCTATCACAGAAATTTAATAATAAGCAAAATGAAAGCGGACATAAATGATGATAATGATTTGAAGAATATGATTTATGTGCAACCGTCAAACTTATACTGGACTTCAGAAAAGAGATGGAAAACAATTGCTAAAGAAGCAAACCTCGAAAAGTATCTATATCTTGAATAAGTTCTAAGAAAAAACAGCTAACTTTGGTAGCCAATGGGGCTTGACATTGGAGCAATCAGCAGTGGTAATTCTTCTGTACTTTTTTCCACCCGGATTCTTCTCCATGGTTCGTGTCCCCAGGTAACTGTATACCTGTTAGACCAAAGGGCTTTTTCTGCAAAGATGTCATTTGCTTATCGAGTAAGTGGTAGGTTTATTGAAAGACATTGCGAAAGTATTCATTTCGTTGAAGCAGCTTTTTTGATTGCCTGATTTATTCGCTATTGGGTTCGTGCTGTTTTCAATTGTTTGTTCTACCCCGAAAAGTTTAGTTCCTAACAGATATGTGTTATAGAATTGGCCAGTAATGATAGCCAAGGAGTCTTTGACTCTAATAAAGAGACGAAATTTGTTCAACTTATTTTTTACTCCCCCGTTTTTAAATTCTGTTTTAATAGTTTGGAAATTACTGTCTATTTTCTCAATGTAATAGCCAGCGTCTAAAAGTCTATCTACAACTTGATTAAAACTCACGTCCGCTACATGAATTGTATTTACTCCTTTCTCTATATTGCCTTGTGAAAAACAAATTAGCGGAGATAACAGAATAACTATTAAAATAGATTTCATTTCTTTTTTGGTTTGACTTTTTATTGGGCTTAGGATTGCCCTTTACTGATGCTGCCATAATGTTTATGGAATATATCAGATGCCTTCTTCGCTGTTTTCTTTTTTTGCTTTTGCCATGCTACAAATTTAGTAACTTTACATAAAGGGAAATCTCTTCGCCTTGGTTCATGTCCCCCACGAACTCATACGCAGTGGTGCCTGTAGCAGTTGGTAGCATACTAGGTAAAATTTTTATTTGCAATCAGCTATCCGTGTAAATACGGTTGCTGCAATTCTTCATTAATTGTAATTATGCTTAGTGTGTAAGTCAATTATTATTTACACGGCGATATGTTCCACCGTTTGCAAAATCAACCATAATGATTAAATCGATCTTATTTTTTTTGTCACTTACATTTGGGTTTCTAAGTTCAACTTCAGCTCAGGATTTTGACAAAACAATTACAACAACTGCTGATACCCTTGCAAAGAAAATTATCAGCTCAAAAAGAAAAACCGTTGCCATCACAGACTTTATTAACCTTGACGAAAGCATAACACAACTTGGAACCTTTTTAAGTGAAGAGTTTTCATCGGAGTTATCAAACCTGACAGAAAATCAGTCGAAATTCAGAGTGCTGGAACGCTCCAAAATAGATCAAATATTCAGAGAGAAAAATTTGATCCAGTCAACAGATGGCTCAAGAATGGCAAAGGAACTCGGCAAACTTGATGTTGCAGATATTTTAATGTTTGCCACCATTACAGACTTTAATGGGTATTATAGAGTTGTTATAAAATTGCTTGATACAAAAACGGGTGACGCCTTAAGTTCATTTAAAGTAAATTTTGTAAAAACACCTTCTTTGGAAACACTTAATAAAAATATTGCAAAACAAGCCACTCAAAATACAAACCAACCAGGTAATACGCCAATTGTTTCAACAACACCTGTAAAAGTTGAAAAACCGGAATACGGAGATTATTGCTTTAATAATAAAGAAAATTTTTCTTATCGCTATGATGTTAAAATTGCCATTTACAACAAAGGCGGAGACAGTCCGGTCAAAACAATAAATGTAACAAGCGGACAAACATCTTGTGTCTATGAATTAACCGCTGGCGTTTATAGGATTGAATTGACTTGGATTGCCTATCAAAAAGAAGTAAAGAAGGAAATAAAAGAGATAAAAGTAAAAAGTGGGAAAAGCGATACTATTGACTTAGTTTATAATTAAAGAGAGTCAATTTAAGTTTTGTTACAAATATAAATCTTCGCTGCTGAGTCTAAGTTAAGGCTAGTCGTTAAACTATAGGATTATAGTATTTAATATTCACTGCTCATTTTTACAGAAAGATAAAACTGTCTATAGGTAATTTTTTTAGTTGGACCCTTCGTCTTTACTATCTTCATCAATTTCATCCGCCGCCAATCCTTGTTCCCCTAAATAGCAGGCAATTCCCTTATTGGTTTAGTATGCTGCACCTTTTGTTTCATCTGAGATGCCTGGCTGATCACATTGCCTCTCCCCGTATGCAATTTCTTTTGGGCATCTTTAAATGTACCAGTGGCCTTTTCAAGTTGCGTCCCTACTTTTTCAAAATCTTCTACAAAGGCGGCCAGCTTCTCATAAATTTTCACAGCCTTATCAGCTATCTCCTGTGCATTTTGGTTAATACCATCCGCTTCCACATATCATATACCAGTTTCATAGCCGCAATCAAATTAGTAGGGCTGATCAGCAACACCCTTTTTTTATAAGCATATTGCCAGAGTTCCCTGTCACCCTGCATCATCGTAATATAAGCTCCTTCCACAGGCACAAAGAGCATCACAAAATCCAACGCACCAATGGCATCCTGGTATTTTTTCCCGCTAAGATTATCAATATGTCTGTACACAGATTGCAATAGCAAACCAAGTGCCGCCTGCTGTTGCGCTGGCTCAGTGGCAACACTATACTGTTCATAATGTAATAGAGATACTTTCGAATCAATAACAATACTGCGGTCATCAGGATAGCGTACAATAATATCGGGATGTAGCGATTGCCCTTCCTCTCCATGCGTCTGTTCTTGTACAAAATAATGAATACCTTTTTGCAGATCAGCATATTCCAAAATACTTTCTAATATCATTTCACCCCAGTTACCTTG
>JADJKL010000002.1 GCA_016706055.1 Chitinophagaceae bacterium
GTTGAAGATGAAACCGATATTGTAAAAGCAGCCGAAAAGTTTAAATTAAAACTGGCAAGAAAAACAGAGCGAAACAACTGGATAGCTCTAAAGTTCACTTATTAACAGGTAGTTATTGAGGCATTAAATTAATGTTATCTCCAACTGTTTTTCGTATTTTTGTAGTTCCCTAAAGGGGTACTATGAACGAACTTTTATTAATTATTCTGAAAGCATCAAGTTGGCAGCATTCCTTCATCTGTACATGGTGAGTAAGTATTGTTTGACAGAACATCCATGACTATGGTAATGTAGAATCCGATTGCTACTAATATACTTACAGGTGTTAGCCTAAATGGGGAACTATTATAATGATAGCCGATATGATGAAAGGAGTTGTCGCTATCAAGCTTGCATTGTTGCTTCATGAATATGCAGATAGTGAAGTCAATTTGCAGAATTTACAAACATTATTAGGACTTGCAGCAGTTATTGGTCATATATTTCCAATATGGGCTGATTTTAGAGGTGGTAAGGGAGTAGCAACCTTATTTGGTTTAGTATTAGGAATTTCTCCCTGGACTGCTATTAGTTGTGTTGCCATTTTTGCATTGGTTCTTTATCTTACAAGATTTGTTTCGTTAAGTTCAATTTTGGCTAGTATTGCATTTCCGGTGTTCATCCTTGTAATCTTCAATGTAGACAACCCGGCTTACCGTGTATTTGCCATTGCAGTAGCATTAATGGTATTATTAACGCATCAGAAAAATATTGGTCGTTTATTAAGAGGTGATGAAAGCAAAGTACCAATTTTAAAGAGTAGAGACCGGCGAAAACAACGTCGTAAGGATGCTTCTTCCAATCATCAGGATTAAGAAAACAAAAATATCTTTCCTTAAAGTACAAAATAAATTTTCATTTTTCCAACTTGGTATAATGATTGAATATAATTTCTAAAACTTATCGAAATGATAAAAAAAATCACCACCTTATTTATTGCCTGTGCTTTATTAGTGGCCTGTTCTAAAAATGCATTGACAGGCAAAAATCAGCTTACATTACTACCCGAAACAGAATTGCAGACTATGGCAATCGGAGAGTATCAGCAATTTCTTTCCAGCAATAAAGTTGTTGCTTCTACTAACAACAAAGATGCTGAGATGGTAAAAAGAGTAGGCAATAGAATAGTAAAAGCTGTAGAAGAATATTATGCAGAAAAGGGATTATCTGAGAAATTAGCCGGGTTTAAATGGGAAGTAAATCTTGTGGATGACAAAGCTGCGAATGCTTGGTGCATGCCTGGTGGCAAAATTGTTGTCTATACAGGTATTTTACCGATTACTCAAAATGAAGCAGCACTGGCAGCTGTAATGGGGCATGAAGTTTCTCATGCATTATTACAACATGGTAATCAGCGAATGAGTCAAGGATTGCTACAACAATTAGGCGGCGTTGCGCTAACAGTTGCTGTGGCAAATAAACCTGCTGAAACACAAAATCTTTTTTTAGGAGCATATGGAGCTGGAACTCAATTAGGTGTTTTATTGCCTTTTTCCCGAAAGCATGAATTAGAAGCTGACCGTTATGGTTTGATTTGGACAGCAATGGCAGGATATAACCCTGAGGAAGCAGTTCATTTATGGGAAAGGATGGAAAAAGCTTCAAATGGACAGTCTCCGCCAGAATTTATGAGTACTCACCCCTCAGAAGGTCGTAGAATTGAGCAAATCAAGCAATATCTTCCTGAAGCTATGAAATATTATAAACCTGTGGGAAAATAGTAGAATTAACTCTATAAAATCCCGTATGATTAATATCATACGGGATTTTTATTATTTGAAATGCTTCACTAAGGAATAAATTGATTACCTTTGCAGTCCTTCATTGAAAACTCTGTTGATTTTTCCCCACCGAAAATCAGCTGGAACCTTAAAAATTTCTTCCAAGTATGTTACAAACCGTTTGTGAAAAGTTACAACTGGCAGATGAAAAGAATTTATTAATTCAGGGTTTGCCTTCTTCCATTGAGAAACAATTTAGTAAACTGTCGTTCGCCAAAAACATGACTCCGTTGTTAAGAAACCGGAAGCTTGATTTTGCATTGGTATTTGCTGTAAGCGAAAACCAGTTGAATGGCATTTTGAAAGATGTGATGCCCTCGTTGAAAGATGGGTCAAAATTCTGGGTAGCTTATCCCAAGACCACTTCCAAAATCGTTACCAACCTTAATCGGGAAAGTAGTTGGAGCCGTTTAACAGGCGAAGGCTATGAAAGTATCGAAAGGGTAGAATTGGACCATGTTTGGAGTGCTATGCGTTTTGAAAAAGGCGATTTGCAAAGAGGCGAAGAAGTACCTCATGCAAGAAAAAGGGAAACAGCTCCGTTGGCTGAATAATAGCTGGTTATAGGTTAAAAGTATTTAGGTTTGTTGTGAAAGCAACAAACCTTTTTTTTATGCCATTTTTAAATGTAGAAATAAAAGCCCGATGTAGTAATGCCTCTTTTATCCGGAATTATCTTGTATCAAAGAATGCTGATTTTAAAGGAGTGGATAAACAGACGGACACTTATTTTAATGTGCAGCATGGCAGATTAAAATTAAGGGAAGGAAATATTGAGAACAACCTGATTTTTTATAAAAGAGACGATACCACAGGACCAAAGAACTCTCATTTTAAATTAGTGAAAGTAGAAGATGCTGCCGGGTTGAAAGAAGCATTAACTGATTCAATCGGAGTAAAAGTAGTGGTGGAAAAAACTAGAGAGATTTATTATATCGAAAATGTAAAATTTCATTTAGATGAATTGCCGGAGCTTGGAGCATTTGTTGAAATAGAAGCTGGGAATATACTGGCAGATTTGTCGCAGGAACAATTGAAAGAGCAATGTGATTACTACATAAAGGAATTTGGGATAAAGGGAAAAGATATGATCAGCAATTCCTACAGCGATATGATGCTTAATAAAAATGATTATTTTAAAATAACAGCACCCATTTTTTAGAAAGCTCTATCTCCATTTTTTTAAATGCTCATGGGTTTGATGCAACATGCCGAACTCTTCTTCAGTATGAGGCTTTTCAAGATCTAGTTGATTCTCCAGCAACATTCGTTTAACCTTTCGTAGTTTAAGATAATTCATCGCAGATTCAACTCCTTCATTGCTTTTATCTTCACCCATTTTAAGAAATCCCATTAATTGGGATTCATTATCCTTTGCAAGTGTTTTTATAAAATCTTCGTACGATTGTTTAAATAAACTTTTTTGGTAGCCAGTAGATTGGCTGTACTCTTTTTTCCAGTGATCACTTTCTTCAAAGGGAAAATTTAAAAGAGAAACGGCCAAAGCACTCATTTTGGGATCAGCATGATAAACAAAATAATTTCTGTTTACTAACTCAGGATTACGCAACAATTGATCTTTAAATAATTGTATCAGTTGAAGAACTTCTTTGTTATCTATCAGACTTTCATCTACCATCTCATCAAAAATGAATTCAGCTACCAACCTTTCTTCATCCCAGTTGTTTTTTCCATATTCTAAAAGTATCCGGGCTACTTCTCTTTCCTGCAAATCATCTTTAAATAATAAATTGAATGTAGCATCATCATATCCGGATTCTTCGGCTCTTTTAGCATTTTCTTCAAGTTGTTTAGCATCTTCAAACGGCTGCTTTCTTTCCTGAACGGTGATTTTGTCTCTGATAAACTTATTGACTAATGCATGTAAACCGCTTTCTTCTATTTTCAGAATTTCTGAACATTGTTTGATGTAATCCTGTTGCTTGGTAAAATCTTCAACCTTGTTAATTTTAGAAATAGTTTCCGCCATGCGGTTCACTACTTCTGATTTTTTCACTGAATCATTACCAGCATCTTTCAATGCTACTTCCAATTGAAAAAGAATAAAATCTTTTTTATTCCGCTGAATAAATTCTGTAAAGGCTGATGCGCCAACTTTATTTACATAACTATCTGGGTCTTCCTTGTCTGGGATTAATACCAGTTTTACATTCAAGCCTTCTTCCAATGCAAGATCAAGACCTCTTAGTGCAGCTTTTACTCCGGCAGAATCTCCATCATAAATTATGGTAAGGTTATTGCTATACTTCCTAATCAGCCTTAACTGGTCAGGTGTAAGCGAGGTTCCTCCTGATGCAACAACGTTTTCTATTCCCGCCTGATGAAGTGAAACAACATCCGTATATCCTTCAACCAACAAGCATTCATCTGCTTTATCAATGGCTTGCCGTGCAAAATAGGAGCCATACAGCAATTTGCTTTTTACATAAATCTCATTCTCCGGTGTATTAATATACTTCGGAGCTTTATCATTACTTTTTAATATCCTAGCACCGAAACCTAAAACTTTGCCACTATGATTATGAATCGGGAAAATTACTCTGCCCCGATAATTATCCATCAATTGGTCATTGCGATTAGCAACCAATCCCGTTTTTAAAAGTAAATCAGTATTATACTGTTTGGCAATTGCTTCTTTGGTAAAAGCATCTCTTTGCTCTGGCGAATAACCAAGCTGAAATTTTTTAATAATATCTTCTCTGAAACCTCTTTCTTTAAAATAAGCTAATCCAATATCTTGCCCTTCCTCGGTTTCAAATAATTGGGTAGAAAAAAATTGCTGCGCAAACGCATTGATGATAAAAAGGCTATCAGCTGCTAACTGCGTTTGCTTTTGTTCGTCAGTTTGAAAAATTTCTTCAATCTCAATTCCGTATTTATTAGCCAGCCATTTCAAGGCTTCCACATAGCTGTATTTTCATGCTCCATAATGAAGCTGATCGTATTGCCGCTACGTCCGCATCCAAAACATTTATATAATTCCTTACTTGGCGAAACCGTAAAAGAAGGTGTCTTCTCATTATGAAAAGGGCATAGCCCAAGGTAATTACTACCTCTTTTTTTGAGTTTCACAAACCCGCCAATTGTATCGATAATATCGAGGCGGCCAAGTATTTGTTGTATGGTAGTTTGAGAAATCAAGTTGTAAGTATAACGGAGCGGCAAGTTATTAAATTATACTCAGTGTTTACTAAGTAAGAGCCCTGTAATTCCTAAAAGGTAATAATGGCAAGTTTTGTTAGCCTTATTTTAGTTTATCACTTTTATAAGTACATTTAGCTATGCGTTTACAACTGCTACCTTTCTTAATCTGCCAATTACTTTTTTCATTGAATATTGCCGCCCAGAACAGCGAAATAGACTCATTAAAAAATATTATCTCGACATCAAAAGTGGATACTGTTTTATTTGAAGCTAATAGATTAATAACAGAGCAGCTTTGGGATACAAATCCGGATAGTGCTCTTTACCATGCAAAAGAGGCCTACCGATATGCTTCGAAAACAAATGATAAGGTAAAAATTGCGATGGGAAATCAGACTATTGGTGTTTCTTATGACTATTTGGATAAGCTGGACTCATGTCTTAAATACTTAAATGAAGGGCTATCTATTTATCGCTCCATCAATAAAATTGATGGGGCCTCTCATGTTTTAAGTGATATTGCAATTGCCTATTATTTTAGAGGAAATTATGAACTGGCAATCCGCAATCATCTTGAGGCACTCGGATTGAGGCAACAACTCGGGAATAAGCGTTTCATCGCCATTTCATATAATAATATAGGTCTGGTTTACAGGGCAAGAAAAGATTATGCAAATGCAGCTTTATATTATCAAAAATCACTTGCAATAAAAAAAGAGAATAATGATGAACAGGGTATTTTAAATTCTTTAATTAATATCGGCAGTGCATATCATAGCCAGGGAAAATATGATAGTGCTTTGATTTTTGCAGAAGAGTCTTTAAGCCAAGCAAAGAAAATTAATGCTGCATCTGATATAGTAAGTGCGGAAGGTAATATTGGTGCAGCCTTGGTTAATCTTGGAAAATATGAAGCTGCAATGGGCATATTAGTGGAAGCAGAAAAAAAGTCAATCATAAATAACTACTCAACTAATTTATTTACAATTTATGAGTCGTTGGGGGATATTTATTCAAACAAACAGCAGTATAAAATTTCAGAAAGCTATTATATAAAAGGATTGGAGCTATCTAAAAAATCTTCCAAACATGAGCAGGAAATGGTTTTCTATAAGAAACTTTCAAGAAACGCATTTAATTCGGGCAACTTTAAAAGTGCTTATGAACTGGCTGATTCAAGCAAACAGATAAGTGAGAGTTTGCTGAATACTGAAAATAGCCGACAAATAAATGAGATGGCGGCCGTTTATGAGACTGCCGAAAAGGAAAGAAGAATTGAAAAGCTTAATACACAGAACACCGTTACAACTGCAATTGCACAAAGACGGAAAAAGGAAAGAAACTATTTTATAATTGCTTCCGTTCTTTTTCTTGGGTTGGCTTTTTTTGCTTACAAAGCCTTTACGTCGAATAGAAAGAAAAAAGAGCAGCTGGCAGCACAAAATACAATTATTGAAAAATCTTTAAAGGAGAAAGAGATTTTAATGAAAGAGATACATCACAGGGTAAAAAATAACCTGCAGGTTGTTTCAAGTTTATTAAAGCTGCAATCACATTATATAAAAGATGAGCAGGCCCAGGAAGCTGTGAAGGACAGCCGGAACAGAGTGCAATCAATGGCGTTGATACATCAGAATCTTTATCAGGAGGATAATCTTACAGGCATTGATGTAAACGATTATATCAGCAAATTATGTGAGAATTTATTTGAATCTTATAATATTCACCCGACAAGAATAAAATTGATAAAAGAAATTCAATCGTTAAATCTGGATGTTGACACAGTTGTTCCGCTGGGATTAATTCTTAATGAACTTATTACCAATAGTCTTAAATATGGTTTTCCGGGTGAAAAAACTGGGGCCGTAAAAATTATATTGAAAGAAGAGAATAATACTTTGTATCTAAAAGTATTTGATAATGGGGTAGGTCTTCCGGACGATTTTCAAAAAAAGTATGAAGCTACATTTGGGTATAGAATGATTAATGATTTCATTCAAAAGTTAAAAGGGGAGTTAAAGACATTTACTGATGACGGAACAAAAGTTGAAATTGCGATTAAAAATTATAAACCTTCAACCGTATGAGTGAAGTAAGAGTTTTAATAGTAGAAGACGAACCATTGATAGCAGAAGATATCGCTACTGCATTAGCGAATAATGATTTTAATGTATCTGGAATTGCATATTCAATGGAAGATGCGTTGGGTGAATTGAAAAAAAACTTACCTGACCTTGTTTTGCTAGATATTAACCTAAATGGTGGGGAAGAAGGAATAGAAATAGCTAAATTAATTAATGAAAGATATTCCTTGCCTTTTGTTTTCCTTACTTCATATTCCGATAAAATTACTTTATTACATGCTAAAAATACTGAGCCAGCTGGTTATATAGTAAAACCTTTTACCGATGCTGGTTTATATGCTACATTAGAAATTGCTCTTTTTAATCATACCCAAAAAAATAAACACCTTTTTCCAGAGCTTACACTGGAAAAAATTAATTCCGTTCTCACTAATAAATTATCTGACAGGGAATTTGAAGTTACCCGGCTTATTTACGATGGCAAAACGAACAACCAGATAGCGGAAACCCTTTTTGTTTCTATTAATACTGTTAAGGCGCATATCAAGAACATTTATATGAAGCTTGATGCCGACTCCAGATCTACTGTACTTGCTAGACTTAGGGAACTACTGGAAAAGAAGGTTTAAAAATCACCCCAAGGGGTAAGATGATTAATATATTTTGATAACAACTTTATGTTGTTAACTGTAATAAACTAATCAAGATGAAAAAAAATCTGTTTCTTTTTTGGCTTTTATCAGTGTCTTTATTTTCAATGGCACAACCTTCAGATGCAGTAATTAGAAAAGACTTAACAAGCCCAAATACAATTGATATAAAGTTTACGAAGACCACCGGAACTAGGCAGTGGAATTCTTCTTCGGGCAATTGGGAATATGTAAGAGGTGTTCATATCAGGTTAAAATCTAAAGACTATCCTGGGTTAGTAGTAAAAGTAGTTGGAGATGCTGTTTATCAATATGTAGGTGCTGCTAAATATTCTTATCAGAAGTTCAGAACCGGCTATAATGAATGGGAAGGAATACCTAATCCAACAGAAGCAGATATTGAAAAAATGATCTCATCGGACTGGGGAAAGTTTTATGGATATATGTTTAGAAGAATAGTAAAGCTGAATAGCGGACCGACTTTAGCAAAGGATAAAAACTTTACCTGGAGTAATCCTAATCAGGTTTTATTCTTCATGAAAATAAATGCAGATGTAATCGAATCTAATACCACTATTCAAACAGTAGAACAGGAATACGAGGTTCGTCTGTACAGAGATAATATAAAAGATCCTTGGAAATCTTTCTTGGCTACAACTGGTGCGGCTAATACAAAAGTTTTATCAACACAGGAAGTGACTGAAGGGAAAATGAGAGAACTGGAAAAAAGGACACTGGCTTATACTTTGGCAGAAGAAGAGGCATTAAAAGAAGTTGCCGGACTGCCAGAATTGATTGTGCCTGATTTTAGCAGTGCAAGAGAAATGGCAGATTTTTTTCATGACTTATTACGGAATGGCAATCCGGAATTACTAAAAGCGGCCATGTTGAAAACATTGGCGCCGCATTTAATGGTAGATGGAAGTAAAACTCAATTTTCTTGGCAGGGAAAAGAGATGTATGATAAAGCTGTTAAACAAGCTTTTGGTGGAGACATGAAGTATAAGGATCAGTATTGTAAGAATTACTCAACAACAAGTCTTACTTCCAAATCATATATCTACATTAAAGGAGTTTTGGATAAGGCAATTACTATGATTGGTACTATATCCGCAAATGATGGGTATAAAGAAGGAGTGCCACAAGTAAAATTAAAGCTTGTAAATCTTGATATAACTGTACGTCAGGATCAGGATGCAGTTAATTTTATTAATTCATTTTCAGACAAATCAAAGCTGTGCTCTAATTAATATTTTCTTATAGTTATGAATTAAACTATCCTTAAAAATTTAAAAATGAAAAAGATTACGATTATTACAATTTTATCTTTAGTACTGTTTTCATGCGGTGGTAAAAAGAAAACTGACGGTATTGCACTTGCTAATGAAGTTTGTGAATGCAAGCAAAAATTACATGGGCTTTCAAGTTCGGCTCCAGAAACCAAAAAACTAAGGCTGGAATGTTCTAAAATCCAAGGTGAAAATTGGGGAAAGATTATAAGAGATAAGGAACAGGAAGATGCCTTTAATAAACGGGTGAATGAATGTACAGTTGAAATGATAAGAAATATGTCAAACTAAATAATGAAAATATTTTATATGAAATTAAACTTTCTTAATATTCTTTTGTCACAAACAAAATCATTTTTTATGAAAAAGAAATTTTCTCACTTACTATTTATTTTTTTAGCTATTTTTTCATTTAACGGTATCCAGGCTCAATCATCCGATTCAGATTCTACCGGTTTGCCCGGTGATAATTTTGATTTGCAAGGTGCATTGGCTATGTTTCAGAAAGCTACTTCGCCAGAAGATTTTGAAAAATTATTAAACACAGAAGATAACAATGTGAATAATCTTGACCTTAATGAAGATGGGGAAATTGATTATGTAAGAGTAGTTTCCAAAATGGATAAGGATGTTCATGTATTTGTGCTTCAAGTAGCTGTCTCAGCTTCAGAAAATCAGGATATTGCAGTTATTGAACTGGAAAAAACTGGCAATGAAACTGCAATAGCACAGATAATTGGCGATGAAGATATTTATGGTGAACAAACAATTGTAGAGCCAGATGGAGGAGAGGATAATGCCTTTATTAACTGGAGTAACACTTCTAACCTTAGTGGCCCGAATGCTGGCTACAATTTTTCTGATAATGGCATAATTGTAAATGTATGGTTCTGGCCATCTGTTCGTTTTGTATATGGCGTAAATTATCGTCCTTGGATTTCTCCTTGGCGTTGGAATTCTTATCCCAATTGGTGGAAACCGTGGAAACCTTATCGTTGGAATGTATGGCATCCAAGATGCGTAGTTCATCATAGAAAATTTGTAATTGTAGGTACACATCGAGTAGTAAGAGCCCATAAAGTATATACTCCGTTTAGAGCCAGCTCAGTTACCGTAAGAACAAGACATGCTGCATCTGTAAGCCGCTACCGAGTAACAAGAACTAAAACTACAGTAACTGGGCCAAGAGGAAAATCGGCAACAAAAACAACTACTACTGTAAAAGGTCCTAAAGGGAAAGTAAAAGCGCAGAAAACAAGAGTGAGAAAAAACTAGATTTTAAAATAATAAAAAGCAAAAGGGACTCATTAACTAATGAGTCCCTTTTTTATATAGCTAGAACTATCTCCTTAGAAAACTTATTTATTTTGAAATCGATTAAAAAAAGGAAAAATGACAAGTTGCTCCATTTTTCAAAATCACCCATTTAGGTCATTAGATGTGTAAACGAATAAAATACTTTTAAAAAATCATAACGTATTATTCATTAAAACTTCTATTATGAACCTGAAACTATTCTTTGTTTGTGTATTATCCGGAATAATATTTAGTTCTGCTACTCCACTATGCGACCTGAAAGCAAAATTTACTAAATCTGATTTTACGATTCGTCAAAGTAGTTCTTCTGATCTTAACCTTACTATAAGGGCTAAAGCAAAAAATACTGGTACTTGTGGATGGGAAAGGGGGAAAGCAAAGCTAGAGTGGGTACTTAAAAGTGGTCCTAAATCTGCCAAAAAGTTTGATCGGGAAATATTGTCGGGCAAAACAGATTTAAGTGCAACAGTGTTGCCCGGTAAGATAGGAGAATTTAAGCCTATAGAATTAATATGGCCAGAGGTTAATGGCAAATACACATTTGAATTCTATATAACTTATAACAATGAAACAATATCAGAAGATGATGTGGATATAGATGTTAATTGGGGCAAATAAAATTTATCTAAAATCAGTTATTATGAAAAAAATATTATCAATTACAGTATTATTATTGTGCATTTATACAGCAAAAGCACAATGTCCTTGCGAAACCAAAGCAGAATTTGACGCCAGCGACATAAGAGTAATGAGTGGCAAATTGGAAGCAAGAACAACCGAAGATTTTATGATTACTGTAGAAAACACAGGATCATGTGGTTGGGATAAAGACAAGGTTTGGCTGGAAATTATAGTCAAAGTAAGACCTCGTGACGCTAATCAATCTGAAGTTAATAAATCCTTTAAAACTTCAAAAAGACATTATATGACATCCGGCGCTATGACTCCACCAGGTGAAACAGCTGGTTTTAAAATCAGGTTTGATCCGCCACCTAATTCCGGAAGATATCAGATTACTGTAAGGTTTATAGCTAATGGTAGTTTTATTGAATCAGCCGATAGTAAGGCACTTGATTGGAATTAATATTTATTCACCAAAACTTATAATATGAAAAAAATATTATCTATAGCCTTGTCTGTCTTTTTTATACATAGTGTTTCATTAGCACAATGGCCGTCAAATGTAAAAGTGGTTGAAGGTGTACAAAGTGATTCAACTATTGTAAAAGGAAATTTAGCTGATGGAGAAATAATGGAAGACCTCAGTTGGGCTGCCAATAGCTCAAATGCTTGTTTTGTATCTTTTCAAAATCCTAAGTTTCGAGGTAATCATGTTTTTTTTGCAACTACTATATTCTCTAGAACAGAATTGATAATTAGTGTAAAGCCGACAAATGATACGGCCAATCTTAGTATTTATGCCTATATGCAGGGAGCAGACAATTATACGATGGTGCCTAATCTTCCGAGTTGCATTACCTGTGAGGCTGATTATAAATGGGACAGGAAATGGAAAGGTAAAACGCAATTTAGCGAACGGTATGTAAAATTTAGTAACCCCACTGGCAGAACCTATAATATTCTTATTGGCGTATCATCCCCCGCTGGAATAACAGAAGGAGAATTTGAACTAAAAATTAAAAAGAAGTAATTTATTAAAGCAACCACCATTAACCTTTCCTTTTTTGCCGCCTCAAACAATAATTTGAGGCGGTTTTTCTTTAATTGACGGCCAAAAGGTTGAATCACATTGATAATTCTTTTAATATGCTTTATATTATATAGCTATTTTAGCAATACAAGTATTTTCTGTTGAAAAAATATGCCTTACTTTATTTGCATTTCCCGTTTTCTTTCTTACTTTACTACCGAGAATTAAAGACCAGTTTTCGAATCCCCACCCACGAAAAAAATTTTAGTAAATCTATTTTTAATTTGTTTGCTTTTTTGGCAGGCACTAAAATTTTATAACATGGTTCAGGTAGACATTTCACAGCTTTCCGGGGAGTGTAGCGTTTGGAGAGAAACACTTCGTCAACATAGGGAAGAACTTACCAATGATGAAACAAAACTTCGGGAAATAGCCGGAAAATCACTCTCCAAAGAACAACTTCAGGACGTAGAACACCTCCACAATCAATTCCACATTCAGCTTATTAACATTCATGATCTAAAACAGGCAATCAAAGTACATGATCGTAAAATAAACTTTGAAAAAGTTGCATTTAATGGTCATGCAAATGAAGACAGTTATGCTCGGCACGAAAGTTTGCATGAAGAGTACCAGAATATGTTACAAACGTTGGAAGATTTGCGCAGCGAATTCAAAGAGTTTATAAAAAGTACTTAGATTATCTTTTTTGTTATCTCAAAACAGCGTCAGAAATAATTAATTTCTGTGTGTAAAGAGGCTTTGTCTTTTTCTTACCCATTGGATTCAAAAGACGATTCAATTTTTATCACTTAAATAGATTGTCATGCCTGAATTTGATACCTCACATGTAAAAAACATTGTCTTGCTGGGTCATGCCGGTGCTGGTAAGACAACATTAGCGGAATGTATGCTATTCGAAGCTGGTCTCATCAGCCGTCGGGGCAATATATCCGAAAGAAACACCACAGGTGATTACCATGAACTAGAACAGGAAAGAGGTAATTCCATTTTCAGCAAACTACTACATACAAAATGGCGAGGTTACAAAATAAATATACTGGATACTCCCGGTTATGATGATTTTGTGGGAGAAGTAATTTCAGCATTACGGGTAGCGGATACCGGTGTTATGTTGCTTAATGCAATGATGGGAGTGGAGGTAGGCGCAGATATAATTTGGGAATACACAGAGAAGTTTAAAACGCCAATGATATTTGCGGTAAACAAGCTCGATGATGACAATGCCGATTTTGATAGAACTGTAAAAGAAGCAAAAGTACATTTTGGAAATAAAGTTGTTGCGGTACAGTACCCGCATCAGACAGGAGTTGGTTTTCATGAAATCATTGATGTGCTACGCATGACAATGTATAAGTTTAATAATAATGGAGGGAAACCTGAAAAGCTGTCAATACCTGATGATGAAAAGAAGAAAGCGGATGAATTGCATAAAGAATTAATCGAAGCAATAGCCAGCAATGATGAGACGCTGATGGAGAAATATTTTGATAAAGGCGAATTAGACGAAGATGAAATGAAGGAAGGCTTAAAAAAAGCAATGATTAATCATGACTTGTTTCCTTTATTCTGTTTATCGGCCGAACGAAATATGGGTAGTGGCAGACTGATGGGTTTTATTGATAATGTTTGCCCTAGTGCAAATGAAATTCCTTCACAAACTACAAAGAATGGCGAAAAGCTTACTTGCGATGCTAATGGTCCAGCTTGTATGTTTATTTATAAAACGATTTCAGAACCGCATGTAGGAGAGATGTCTTTCTTTAAAGTGTATTCGGGTACAATAAAAGTTGGAATGGAATTAGTGAATGAAAGTACTGGTGTTTCGGAAAAGATAAATCAATTGTTCTTAGTTGAAGGGAATAAAAGAACCTCTACTCATGAATTAGTTGCAGGTGATATTGGTGCAACATTGAAGCTAAAAAATACACATGTCAATAATACATTACATGTAAAAGGGAAAAATTATGAGTTGCCATCAATTGAATTTCCTTCTTATAATATGACTGTAGCAATTGAATCGCTGAAAAAAGGAGAGGAGGAGAAGCTTTCGCAAGCATTACATCAATTGCGGGAAGAAGACCCAACTTTATTGGTAGAGATTTCTTCAGAATTAAAACAAACTTTAATTCATTGTCAGGGAGATATGCATTTGGCGGTAGCAAAATGGAAAATTGAACATTTACATCGTTTGGATGTACAATTTGTAAAACCAAAAATTGCATACAGAGAAACTATTCGTAAAATGGCTGATGCGAATTATCGTCATAAAAAACAGAGTGGAGGTGCTGGTCAGTTTGGCGAAGTGTTTATGCGGATTGAACCATGGTATGAAGGAATACCGGAACCAAAGGATTTAAACGTAAGGGCAAAAGATGTGCATGATTTGGATTGGGGAGGCAAACTGGTTTTCTATAATTGTATAGTTGGAGGCGCAATAGATACAAGATTTCTTCCATCCATCTTAAAAGGGGTAATGGAGAAAATGCATAATGGACCATTGACAGGTTCTTACGCAAGGGATATTCGGGTAAGTGTGTATGATGGTAAAATGCATCCTGTTGATAGTAATGACATTTCATTTAAGATTGCTGGCTTACAGGCATTTCGTCAGGCATTTCAACAGGCTGATCCACAAATTTTAGAACCGGTATATCATGTAGAAGTTTTATGTCCGGAGGATATTACAGGTTCTGTAATGGGTGATTTGCAAAGTCGCCGTGCAATTGTGGAAGGAATAGACAGCGAAGGGCATTTTCAAAAAATTATAGCTAAAGTTCCACTGGCAGAAATGGATGGGTATTCCTCATCCATTCGATCTATTACACAGGGTAGGGCAAAATTTAGAATGGAGTTTAAAGCTTATGAGCCTGTACCATTTGATTTACAGCGAAAGCTTATTGATGAATATAGTAAAACTGAAAAAGAAGAATACGCATAAAATACTAACTGTAAAAATAAAGGCTGCAAAAAACAGCCTTTATTTTATTCACTACTGTTCTCTGTAAACAGCAATTGATGATGCTTTATCGTTCCATCCCGAAAAACTAAAACCTGATTTAGATTGATTAATTGTATATTTTTTCCCGCCAAAATTTTCAAACTCGTATAGAACTACTTTAAATCCTTCAGGAAGAGATAATGAGCTTAATGCGTTATCAGGAAATCCTATTTGCGACATTGAACTATAAGTTCCCGGAAGTAACGAAACAGCCTGACCTTTATAATTACCATCTACATAAATTGTAACTCTTGAATTTATAGACGGGTTCTGATTGTAGTTATAATTTGAAGCCTGATTTTTTTCTTCAATAACTAAAGAACGGATTTTATTATTCAATGTACTTGTCATACAACTAATATCCTCAGAAATTGTATAATAATTTCCAGACAAATAGTCGCTACTTATATACGCTTTTACCTGAAGGTTTGAAGGAATTTTAATAGATGAAATAGTGGATTTTAGTATACCTAACTTATTGCCTTGATATTCACCTGGCGCAAGCCGCAGGCTATTGCCTTTATAGTTACAAGTGGAGTAAATGTTTACATAATTATCTCCATAATTGTTATTATATCTATTATTGTTGTTGCCATTGTTGTTATTGTTATAACCTTGATTGTAATCATATTCAATTACTAGTGAACTGATTTTGTCATTATATGTGCTGGAAAGACAACTAGTGCTTTCGTTGAAAGTATAGTTATAACCAGAGAGATCCTCATTATTCAAATAAACTTTTACTTTCAGGTTGCCATAAATTATAAATGAAGAAATGTTGTTTTTCAATAAACCCAATGCACTTCCTTTGTATGTACCAGGTTTTAAACTTTTGGAGTAGCCTTTATTATAACAGTCGTTATAAAAAGTGATGTAGCTATTTTGATCATACCCAGGTTTGTTGTACATATCTTCAACTACAACAGATGAAGCAAGCTCATTCCATTCTGCATCAAGACATTGTATGTTGCCGGTAAAAGTCTTTGATTTGCCTTCATATTTATCATGTTCATAAATAGTTACTTTCATTCCTGCTGGTATCTGTATGCTGGAAAGCTTGTCATTACCAATCTTCATTTGATATGTTCTGTAATTACCAGAGGCAAGAACACTTTGTTTGCCACTATAATTACAATCTTCATGTAGCGTTACATAATTGTTTTGAGCCGATAGACTAATGCTATAGGATAGAATAACTAGTAGTGCGATACCAAATTTAGACATAAGAAAGATTTTCGGGTTTATTAATGGTACGGGAAGTTAATATTTTCTTCTTTAATTCAAATGACTATTTAGTGCCATTTATAGTCGTTGCTTTAAAAAATAATTAATTGTTTTTATTTTATTATTTCTTTTGTCCATGTCGCAAACAAGTTGCTCTCTTGAGTATTTCTCCGGTATAAATACAGAATCAGTAATTGATTCATTCATTTTCAATTGATCAAGGCATACAAAACATCTGCTGCAAAGACTCATTGCTACAAGACTGAGATGTTTTTTCTTTTTTTTTGCTTTGTAGGATAGTTGTTTTGTCAATGCAAAACTCTTATTCATTTGATCAATAAATAATTGACGAACCAAGTGCATTTTTTTTGCAGTTGTTGGAATGGTTTGGATATTGCTATTGCGATCTTTATAAATATCAAAAATATCATTGCCGAATTGCATTAAACCTCCCATATTGTATAATGCATTTTCTTCACCTTCTGCGAATGAATGAGACATTGATGCCCGATAAAATAATACAGAAACACCACCTTTTTTTAACGTAATATCAAAAATTTCTTTTTCAGACAAACCTGGAGCTGATTGTTTCTTGCTTTCTATTTGTGCCTGATAAACCTGCCTTAGGTATTTTGAAACTAAAACCGGATCATGTGCATTCACTAATGCTTTCTTATAAAAGATGAGAAAAGTTTTTCGGCAGAATTTTCACCTTTTAATTCATCTGGCTTTTCCATAAAAGCTTTTACTTGTTCATCCGACATATCAAACTTGTCAAAAAAATCATCAAACAGTCCAGTCATGGCTCCTTGATACGTAAGAGCCAATCTTTCTTTTTTTGTCATTTTAAAGCCCCGTAAAGCACAAATGGAGTCGCCAAGAATAGCAGGAACAGCAAGACCGTAATAATGGGTTATTTTTTTAAAATCCGATGCATCAAGGCTTCCATCATTTGATCGTTTTGCGGTTGCTAAAATTTCGTCAAGTTCGGTAGCAATAAAGCGATGCTGCTTTTTTATACTGCTTAATAAAGAAGATATGGTTTTGACAGCGTTAAAAATTGTCACAGTTAGTTCTTACTTTTATTATATTTCTTCAGCTTATGGCTTAGTAAAGCTTACACATTCATTCAGCTCTTTTTCAGTGTAGGCAATTTTGTATTGTTGCAAAACTTCTTCAGGAACACCATTCCATTGTGTCGGAGTATTACCTACGTAGCCAATATCTTTCACTCCAATTTCAGAAGTGTAAAAACCACTGGCAGTAAGATCTCTCATCAAACTGAAAAACTTTACTCCCTGACTCATTTCCGGTTTTGCTTTTTTGGGGTAAGCAATTTGATCTACCAATTCAATTTGCTGAGTTGAAGAGCAATCTATAAATGCTTTTTCATACTGCTTCAGACAATACACATCTAACCAACGAAGGCCGCCTTTCATTGGCACTTGGTGGTTAGGCATATCTTTTACTATAAACTCAATAAAATCGGGAACTTTTGCATCACTGGCACTTCCACTTATTTCATCTTTTGGAATAATGATATCAGCTAACAAAGTAATCGTTGCTATTTCATGATCAGTAAAGAATTTTTCTTTTGCAAGCAACTCCTTTTCATATTTCAATTCATCAGGGTTACGATCTATTGTAAACTTCGGATCATTAACCTGATTTGCCTTTTTTTTATCATCAGTTTTACAACCTGCAATTACTGCAGGAACTGCAACTGCACCCGTTACAATAAGTTTTAAAGATTTACGACGATCCATTTAAAAGGTTTTGGGGTTACAAATTCTGTTTTTTCATTTCATCAATAATATATTCTGATGCTCTCATTGACAAAGCTAATATTGTCCATGTTATATTTTTATCTGCTTGCGAAACAAATTGTCCGCCGTCAACACAAAAAAGATTTTTGCAATCATGAGCCTGACTCCATTTATTCAGTGCTGATTTTTTTGCATCATTTCCCATTCGTACTGTTCCGGCTTCATGAATTATTTCTCCGGGTTTTGCTAATCCCCATTGATTTTTTTCATCGTCATCGCCTCCCCATGTAATTACGGCTCCCATATTATGCATTACTTCTTTAAAAGTTTCTTTCATATGCTTCGCCTGTTTTATTTCATGTTCGCTCCATTTTACATTGAATTTTAAAACAGGTATTCCAAATTTGTCCACCGTATTCTTATCAATTTCACAGTAGTTACTTTCCAATGCAATGGCTTCGCCACGACCAGCCATGCCAACACCACAACCATAAAAATAGCGATGATCTTCTTTTAATGATTTGCCATAACCGCCGCCTTCTTTCTGTTCCCCTTTCACTAAATATTTTCCATTCAGGTTTTCAATGCCCCAATTAAATCCATAAGAAGGCTGACTCATACCACCCCAATATTCAATATGATAACCTCTGGGGAAGTCGAGTTTTTTATTATCTAACCACCATGGAGAATAAATATGCATTCCGCCAACACCATCTTCATTATATTTTTTTCTATCGAAAAGTTGTGGAAGGATTCCGCCTAATGCAGCACCAGTTGAATCATGTAAATATTTTCCAACTACATTACTGTTATTGGCCAATCCGTTTGGATGTCTTTCAGATTTCGAATTCAATAACAGTCTTGCACTTTCGCAGGCACTAGCTGCAAGGATAACAACTTTGCCTTCCACCTGGTATTCCATCATGTCATCTTTACTGACGTATGAAACTCCTGTAGCAAGTCCATCTTTATTGGTGAGAACTTCTCTTGCCATTGCATTGGTGATCATATCAATGTTTCCTGTTTTTAAGGCAGGGTAAATTAATACGTTGGGAGAGGAGAAGTCGGCTTTAGCTATACTGCAATTTCTATTACATTGACCGCAGAAGAAACAAGGAGCTCTTCCGGCATCATTTTCAATTTTCTCTGTAAGAATAGAAAGTCTTGAAGGAATAATTTTTACGCCAGCCTGGGTTGCTGCATTTTTTATAAAGAGTTCATGCAATCTTGGCTTCGGTGGTTTTAAAAAGAATCCATCAGGATCATTTTCTAATCCTTCGTTAGTTCCGAAGACTCCAATCATTTTATCAACTCTATCATAATAAGGCTTGAGATCATCATAGCTAATTGGCCAGTCATCACCTAAGCCATCAATACTTCTTCTTTTAAAATCTTTCGGGCCGAAACGTAATGAAATTCTGCCCCAGTGATTAGTTCTTCCTCCAAGCATTCTTGCTCGCCACCAAGCCCATTCAGTTCCGTTTTCTTTTGTGTAAGGTTCGCCTTCTAATGACCAGCCACCGTAACAGGCATCAAAATCTCCAAAGGGTCGGACTTTAGTACTGGCACCGCGGCGTGGCGATTCCCAAGGGTTTTTTAATTGAGTAACATTCTTTTGGGGGTCATACATGTATCCGGCTTCCAGCAGGCAAACTTTTAAACCAGCCTTAGCTAATGTATAAGCAGCCATGCCACCGCCTGCACCAGAGCCCACAATTATTACATCGTATTTTTTTGTTTGCTTTTTAACCTGAAAATCACCCATTGGTTGTAGACGTTTTGGTTATAAAACATCAATTTACAGTTTTGCGATTGAGTGACCGAAATTATTGAGGTATATTTCTTCACAACCGAATGCGAAAGTGCTATTTCTCTTTACTGCTAAGGTCTATTTTTCTGCCAAGTAAATAGCCAGCTAATGCACCAACGGCAAGCCCTATTAGAACAACTGGAAGCGAACCGTTTGTTGCAATGTAACCGACTATTAGACCAAGAAGACCGCCAACAATTGTAAATACAGGAAAAGTGCTGCTACGTTTGAATGCTCCTGCATTATGATTATGTTCTTTTTTGAATTGTTGTACATGTGATTTATGTTTCTTTCGATGGCTAGATCTTGGCATTGGTTGAGTTTTAATTTTTTTAAAAAGACATTTGTAATATAAAAAAATTTACTGAGCTAGTTAGTTTTATTTTAACAAAAAAAAGCTATTCAAAAAATATTGAATAGCTTTTAATTATTTCTAAAACTTAGATTTAATAACGGTTTCTATCTCTATTATTTCCGTGGTTATTATTATAACCTCCGCCTCCGCCGCCACGATTACCACCACCTCTGTAACCCCCGCCGCCGCCTCCAGGTTTTTCTTCAGCTTGTTTTACAACTAATGGTTTCTTCCCAAGAGAAATATCATTCAAGCCTTCAATAGCTTCCTTAGCTTCTGCATCATTAGGCATTTCTACAAATCCGAAGCCTTTACTCTTTCCAGTTTCTCTGTCCATTGCAACTTTTACAGAGGAAACAGTTCCAAATTTTTCAAAAAATTCTTCAAGTTCTGCATCGTCCATATCATAGGGTAGACCGGCAACAAATATCTTCATGAAAATTGATTTTTACAAATGTACATAAGAAATCCGGAAAGGGGTTAAATTGACGAAAATCATAAATTCAGGACTCAGAATAAATGTTAACTGGCAAATTAAAATGATTTTAGTTTTAAGTATTTATCAAACCATTCTACATATCGTTCGAGCCTGTCTTTCTGAAAAGAAGGTAAGCTTATACCATGAAACTGACCGGGATAAATGATCAATTCCGTTGGAGTGCCAATGGATCTCAACGCCTGATACATCTGTTCGCTTCCAATAGCCGGCACATTGAAATCTTTTTCACCAGTCATAAATAGTGTCGGTGTCTTAATCTTATCAGCATTCAGAAACGGATATGACAGCTTTAGATATTTTTCATAATTTTTATCTTTCCATGGCTGCCCGAATTCATTATCCAATTTCAAAATATACTGATCAACTCCGTATAGTGAAAGTTGCAAAGCACTTCCAGCACCACTTACTGCGGCTTTAAAACGGGTATCTTTTGCGATGGTATAATCTGTTAGTATACCACCATAGCTCCATCCGCCAATTCCCATCTTGTTACCATCAATAATTCCTTTGCTGACAAGATAATCTGCTGCACCCTGGATATCCAATACTTCTTTATTGCCCCAATCTGCATAGATAGCTTTACAAAAATCAATTCCTCTTCCATTACTTCCCCTATAATTAACCGCAACAACTGCGTATCCTTTTGCAGCCAGCATTTGTCTTGTCAAATCAAATCCAAAATCATCCTGTCCCACAGGGCCGCCATGTATATAAAAAATAACAGGCAGTTTTTCTTTTTTTGCTCCTGTTGGCAAAAACAATAAGTTGGAAACATTGGCACCATCCTTACTTGTAGAACTGAATTTTTCAACTGTGGCTAAGGATATTCCTGATACAAAATCATCTTGTATAGAAGTGAGGCGACGAAGATTTCCATCTTTTAATGCATAAAACTCTGATGGTAACTGCGAGTCTGACATTGAAGTGATCCAACTGCCATCCGGATGAACTTCTAAAGACCCAAAGGAACGATTTCCCCCGATAACTTTTTTCATCATTCCGTTTTTCACATCGAAAGTCGAAATATATCTTTCGCAATCATCAGTAACCAGTGCAGTAATAGTTTTGCCATCCTTATTCCAACGAGGATTTGAAACGGGTCTGTCTAATGTTTTACTTAACAATAACGATTCCCCACCTGTTGCTGGCACTACACACAAAATTGGCTGATCATACATAATATAATTAGCATCAGAAGTACTTCTCAGATATGCAATGCTTTTCCCGTCAGGGCTCCATTGTGGTGAATTGTCGCTGCCTTTCCAACTGGTAATTTGTTTTTCAACGGCACCAGTTTTTGCATCTATTGTAAAGATATCTGTGTTGCTGTTTTTATCCGAGTCTTCAGTATGGTTACTTACAAAAACAATAGAAGTTCCATCCGGACTCCATTGACTGTTACCTTCATTATAGTTTCCTTTAGTAAGAGTGTTAGTTTTTTTTGTTGCAATATCAAAGAGATATAAATGCGTTTTTCTTTTATCATACTGATAACCTGATACATCCTGCTTAAAACGATACCTGTCAATTACGTAAGGCTTAGCACTTTTTTTTCCAGTTGTATCCTCATAATCTTTAATAGTAAGTAATAGTTTTTTCCCATCAGGGCTCCAGCTATAATCATTTAAATCGCCTTTTACATCTGTAAGTTTAATGGCTTCACCACCTAATCTGTTTAAAAGATATATCTGGTTCGTTCCACCATTGCGAGAAGTTGTAAATGACAAAAATTTTCCATCAGGGCTCCATCTTGGATTAGATTCGCCGTCAGGACTATTTGTCAATTGTATTTTATCTTCACCATCCCAGGACGACATCCAGATATCTGTATTTCTTTTATCTTTTACCGAATCAATTGTAGTGAGTGTATAGGCGAGCCATTTGCCGTCTGGAGAAATTTGTGCATCATTTGTGCTTTTCAATTTGTAAATATCTCCCGGAATTAAATTTCTTTTTTCAGATTGGGAATAGGTTTTGAATTGTACAAAAACTATTAAAAAAATAAACAGTAGAGGTCTTAAAAATTTCATAAAAAAAATTGAATACCGAATATAAGTAATGCTTTGGACAGTTTAATCCGGAAAATAAAGAGCTTGTTATTAGTTATCTTTGCGACTCAAAACGATTTTATATGAAAGAAGTCTATGTTATATCTGCTGTAAGAACACCTTTGGGAAGTTTTGGTGGATCATTAAAAGGATTTTCTGCAACTCAATTGGGAGCTACAGCTATCAAAGCAGCAATCAAGAAAGCAGGTATAAAAGGGGAGCAGGTGCAAGATGTATTGATGGGCTGTGTGCTTCAGGCTAATCTTGGTCAGGCTCCAGCAAGGCAGGCATCAAAATTTGCTGGTTTGCCGAATGAAGTAAATTGTACAACCATTAATAAAGTTTGTGCCAGCGGCATGAAAGCGATTGCACAGGCAACACAAAGTATTTTGTTGGGTGATGCAGATATTGTTGTTGCAGGTGGAATGGAAAGTATGAGCAATGTTCCGTTTTATAATGATGCTCAACGTTGGGGAAGTAAGTATGGTAATACCACTATGATTGATGGATTGGCAAAAGACGGTCTTACAGATGTGTATGATGGAAAAGCGATGGGCAATGCAGCCGAACTCTGTGCAAAAGAATGTAGTATCAGCCGGGAAGATCAGGATGCATTTGCTATAGAAAGTTATAAACGCAGTCAATCAGCATGGGAAAAAGGGTTATTTGATAATGAAGTAATTCCTGTTGAAATTCCACAACGTAAAGGCGATCCTATAATTTTTGCAAAAGATGAAGATCCATACAACGTAAAATTTGAAAAGATACCTGCTTTAAATCCTGTCTTTCAAAAAGATGGGACTGTCACAGCTGCCAATGCTTCTACAATGAACGATGGTGCTGCAGCTCTTGTTTTGATGAGTAAAGAAAAAGCAGACGAACTTGGTTTGAAACCTATTGCAAAAATTCTGGGATATGCAGATGCAGAGCAGGCGCCAGAATGGTTTACAACAACTCCTTCGCTGGCCGTTCCTAAAGCTGTTGCCAAAGCTGGTTTGAAAATGGAAGACATTGCTTATTGGGAATTAAATGAAGCTTTCGCTGTTGTTGGTATTGAAAATACAAAGCGATTAAAACTTGACCCTACAAAGGTAAATGTACATGGCGGAGCCGTTTCAATAGGTCATCCGTTAGGTTGCAGCGGAGCAAGAATTATTGTTACATTAATCAATGTATTGAAAGCAAATAATGCAAAATATGGCGCCGCAGGAATATGTAATGGTGGTGGTGGAGCCAGTGCAATGGTGATTGAAAATGTTTAGACAGAACAAGGTTCTGCTAATTTTACAAAAAGCTCTCTTTTACCAAGAGAGTTTTCTGTTTTTAATGCCCATTTATATAAAAAAATACTGAATTGTCAATTTGTTATTGACATTTGGGTACAAAATAAAATTAATACGCAAGTCGAAGCAAATATTTAATCAATAAATAATGGTAAAATTATTTATGACAAACATAAGAATTGCTGATAAACAGGATGCTGAACTAATCGCAGAATTAAGCCAGCAAACATTCATAGAAACCTTTGCTTCTACAAATTCAAAAGAAAATATGGATAAGTTTCTGAGAGAGTCTTTTTCAAAAGAAATACTCATGAAGGAAGCTGGCGAATCGGGTAATATTTTTTTATTAGCTTATGAAAACGAAAAACCAGTTGGTTATGTTAGAATGAGAGAAGATAATAATCCACCGGAATTAACTGGAACAAGTTCTTTAGAAATTGCCAGAATTTATGTTATTAAGAATGCTATTGGAAAAGGATTTGGAAAATTATTGATGCAGAAATGTGTTGCAATTGCAAAAGAAAAAAATAAAGCAGTCATGTGGCTGGGTGTTTGGGAACATAATAAACGGGCAATTGATTTTTATATGAACTGGGGGTTTGAAAAATTTGCTACTCATATTTTTAAGTTAGGAGATGATAATCAGACAGATTGGCTAATGAAGACATCGGTGATCTGAGATAAAGAGTTAGAAAATTTAATCCTAATAGTTTAAATTGCCATTATTCAAAAAACAATGGGGACTGTAATAATTAATATAAAAAAACTGGTAAATACCCGAATAGAGAATAAACTTCTCAGGGGGAAAAATTTAGCCGATTTGCCATGCCTGAATGATGCGTATTTACTTATTGAAGACGGCATAATAACTAATTACGGCAGTATGAATGAATTGCCAGCTGAGTTCAGCCATTCTTCATCTGTAATTGATGCTTCTGGACAGTTTGTATTGCCTGCTTGGTGCGATAGTCATACACATATTGTATTTGCCACAAGTAGGGAAGAAGAGTTTGTAGATAAAATAAAGGGATTGAGTTATGCAGATATTGCTGCCAAAGGAGGCGGTATTTTGAATTCTGCCAGAAAATTGAATGCAGCAACAGAAGATGAATTATTTAACTCGGCATGGGAAAGATTAGAAGAGATTAGCAAACTAGGTACAGGTGCAGTTGAAATTAAAAGCGGCTACGGATTATCAGTAGAAGGGGAGTTGAAAATGCTTCGGGTAATAAAGAAACTTAAAGAGAAATCGAAGCTATCAATCAAAGCAACATTCCTAGGAGCACATTCTTTTCCGGTTGAATACAAAGAAAATCATAAAGGATATATTGATCTTATCATCAACGAAATGTTGCCAGTAATTGCGAAAGAAAATTTGGCTGATTATATTGATGTGTTTTGCGAAACCGGGTTCTTTTCTCCGGAAGAAACAGAAACAATTTGTCGTGCCGGTATGGCTCTTGGACTTAAGCCGAAAATCCATGCGAATCAATTGAATTTATCAGGCGGGACTCAAGTTGGTGTTAGGTTAGGAGCAGTAAGTGTCGATCATTTAGAAACGATGGATGACGAAGCTATTCAGGCATTGTCAAATTCAAATACAATCGGAACATTATTGCCAACTGCAGCTTTCTTTTTGCGAATGCCTTTTCAACCTGCCAGGCAATTGATAGATGCAGGTTGCGCAATTGCATTAGCTACTGATTATA
The DNA here is from genome assembly GCA_016706055.1 of Chitinophagaceae bacterium. Classification (GTDB taxonomy): domain Bacteria; phylum Bacteroidota; class Bacteroidia; order Chitinophagales; family Chitinophagaceae; genus JJ008. Next base: position 25,693 of record JADJKL010000002.1, read on the forward strand.
ATCCGGGCTCTTCTCCATCTGGCAATATGAATCTTGTAAATGCAATGAGTTGTATACAAATGAAAATGTTGCCAGAAGAAGTTATCAACGCATCAACAATTAATGGTGCTTATGCAATGGAATTAGAAAATGAAGTTGGAAGCATCACTGTTGGGAAAAAAGCCAATTTGATATTGACAAAACCTATTCCATCATTGGCGTATATGCCTTATGCATTTGGTTCAAATTTGATTGATAAGGTGATGATTGGTGGTGAATGGGTTTAACGAAAATATTTTTCAAAGAAATAAATTATACATGCAACAAATCATAGAATGTGTTCCCAATTTCAGCGAAGGGAATGATTTAAATATCATTAAACAAATTACCGATCAAATTGAATCTGTAGAAGGAGTTCGTTTACTCAATGTTGATCCCGGAAAAGCAACGAACAGAACTGTTGTTACGTTGGTTGGAAATCCTGAAGCGGTTATTGAAGCTGCATTTCTTGGTATAAAAAAAGCAGGGGAGTTGATTGATATGAGCAAACACAAAGGAGAACATCCCCGAATGGGAGCTACTGATGTGTGTCCATTAATTCCGATTGCAAATATTTCGATGGAAGAGACAGCTAAGTATGCTCAGCAATTAGCTGAAAGAGTTGGCAAAGAATTACTTATTCCTGTTTATCTATATGAAGGTGCACAGCCAGATAAAAGCCGGAGTAATTTATCAGTGATACGAGCCGGAGAATATGAAGGCTTCTTTAAAAAAATAAAACAGCCTGAATGGAAACCGGATTTCGGCCCTGCTGAGTTTGATGCCAAAAGAGGTGGAACAGTAATTGGCGCCAGAGATTTTTTAGTGGCCTATAATATTAACCTTAATACTACATCAACGAGAAGAGCTAATGCAATTGCATTCGATGTGCGGGAAGCTGGAAGAAATGTAGAAGAGAATGGAAAGAAAGTAAATAAACCAGGAACATTAAAATCAGTAAAAGCTATTGGTTGGTTTATTGAAGAATATGGTGTAGCACAGATTTCAATGAACCTTACTAATATTAATATAGTGCCAGTTCATATTGCATTTGATGAAGTTTGTAAAAAAGCAGATGCAAGAGGGATAAGAGTTACTGGAAGCGAATTAGTTGGCTTAGTTCCATTAAAATCATTGACAGATGCTGGTAAGTATTTTTTGCAAAAGCAAAAAAGATCAATCGGTATTTCTGAAAAGGAATTGATAAAGATTGCTGTAAAGTCAATGGGATTAGATGAATTGGGGACTTTCAAAGCTGAAGAAAGGGTGATTGAATATTTATTGAAGAATAGTGCAGACAGTAAATTGGTGAATATGACATTGAGTGATTTTGCCAATGAAACAGCCAGTGAAAGTCCTGCACCAGGTGGCGGTTCTATTGCTGCTTATGTTGGTGCCCTAGGTGTTTCGCTGGCAACGATGGTAGCCAATCTTTCTTCGCATAAAAAAGGTTGGGATGAACGTTGGGAAGAATTCAGTAATTGGGCTGAGAAAGGAGAGAAGATCAAAAATGAATTAGTTAATTTGGTTGATGCTGATACAAAGGCATTTAATAAAATAATGGAAGCATTTGGATTGCCCAAATCAACCGATGACGAAAAAAATACTAGAACAAATGCTATCCAGGAAGCTACAAAATTTGCAATTGAAATTCCCTTTCAGGTTATGACAGCTTCTTACAATAGTATGGAAGTAATAAAGGCAATGGCTGAAATTGGTAATCCCAATTCCGTATCTGATGCTGGTGTCGGTGCATTGTGTGCAAGATCGGCTGTGATGGGTGCATTTATGAATGTACGAATCAATACAAATGGTTATAATGACAAAGTATATGTAGCAGAAACATTAAAAAGAGGCAAAGAAATTGAAAACAAAGCCATAGCTTTAGAAGAAGAAATTTTAAAAATTGTAGATGGAAAACTTGGAAATTAATACTACGATGCAACTGCCTGTTACAGGAGAAATGAAACACTTTAAAGTGTATAGCAAAGAGGATGTTTTATCATTAACAAAAATCCGCAGGTTTGAAACAAAAATAGGGGAGCGGTTGGATGTGTTGAAGGATATAACTGATATCACAGACTCTATTAAAAGCTCTACCGCAAAATATGTACTGTTTGGTGTGCCAGAAGATCTTGGAGTAAAAGGAAATTTAGGTATAGGTGGTGCAGATACTTTGTGGATTCCATTTCTACAAAGTTTTTTGAATGTACAGAGCAATGATTTTTTCGATGGTAATCAGATATTGCTGGCTGGTCATTTTGATTTTGGTGATATTCAATACCTGATTGATACAACTGCTAAAAGTGAGGAAGAAAAAATTGAAGCATTCAGACATGCTGTTATTGCTGTGGATGATGAAGTGGAGCATCTTGCCAAAATAATTACTGAAGCAAAAAAAATACCCATTGTAATTGGTGGCGGACATAATAATACATATCCATTAATAAAGGGAAGTGCAAAAGGTTGGCACAAAGCAGGTGCTTTGCAATTAGCTCAGATTAATTGTATTAATCTCGATACACATGCCGATTACAGACCATTAGAAGGAAGACATAGTGGTAATGCATTCCGTTATGCGGAAGAAGACGGTTATTTACAGAAATATTGTGTGATTGGATTGCATGAAAATTATATTCCTCAAAATGTGTGGATTGATATAGTTAATAATCCGTTTATCGATTGTATAACATATGAAGATATTTTTGTGCATGAGAAAAGAACATTCATGCAGGCGGTTTCTCATGCTACAAGTTTTACAGAAGATACATTGACAGGTATTGATCTTGATCTTGACTCTATTCAAAACACACTGAGCAGTGCGATGACACCAGTAGGTATTTCTTCTACATTGGCAAGGCAATATGTTTCATTTGCTGCAGCTGATAGTAAACCAGCCTATTTTCATATATGCGAAGGTGCAACAAGATTAAGCGATGGCAGAACAGATGCTACGAGTGGTAAATTAATAAGTTATCTGGTCAGTGATTTTATAAAGGGCTAATTCCCTTTTTTGTGAAATGTAATGCATTGCTTGTTATTAAAGTATAGGGTTTAAAAATTAATTTTCCAAACAGGTAATATGAGGATGTAAGATTTGTCTATTATCGACAACCTCTTCGGGGTTATCTACAGTTTTATAAGCCACATCTTTCATTACACCCACAGTAACTATTTCATGATGAGCTGCTTTTCCAACAATAGGTTGGTCAGTACCAGGACCTTTACGAATATTTAAATTCGAATGTTCTGTAGTTACTTTTGCTTTTGTAACAGGCGCAGTTGCAATCACATTGATATTCATTACAAGATCGCCAGATAAAAAATTTGGATCTATTCTATCATATACAGACCAAAGCATATCCTTTACAGCACCTGTTGGAGCTTCGCCGTCAATATATAAAATGCCTTCTTGTTCTCTTACTTGCAAATTAGCTACGCCACTGTCAGTGGCAGCGGTAACAAGTTCGTTGTATTTATTTTGTAATACCATTAGTTTTTGATTTAGTCTTATTTAATAGTTAATCCATCAAGATTATATCCTTTCGGAGTTAATTTGTCCAGCATTTGTTTTAAGGCAACCCATTTTGCTTTTGCAATTTCGCCTTTGAGTACAATCTTGCCCATATCTACTGAGCCAGTTACACCCGGGTTATCTTTTAAAGCATCGGCTAAACCCATTGTAAGTGCATCATCACTAGAATTAACAACTGGTGGAGTTACAGTACAATTATTAACTACTTCTTTTACTCCTTTTATTCCTTTTACTAGATCTGCACAATGAGCTTTACATGCATCATCTTTACATTCTCCAGAAATAGTGGCAACTCCTTTTTCTACAGAAACCATTGTGTTAATAGCCATTGGATCAGCTTTTAAAGCGGTCTCTACAGCAGTTTTTACATCTGCATCACTAACTTTTGACTTACAGGAAGTTGAACTGATGGCTAAAATAAAAAATGCCATCAACGCAATCTTAGTTGATAATTTTTTCATGTATTAATTAATTTTAGTTGGAAAAATAAGCTTTTCAAGAGTACCAGTAAATATTTTTCTTTGAAATCTTAATAAGTTTTTATGAAACTCTCTATTTTTTCTCTAACTCCATTATTTTCTCAAATACTTTTTCATATTCAGTATTAAGATGCTCCAATTCATTTCCTGCTTTTTTGTAGGCGTTTTCTGCTTCAAGAAATTTTGATTTATCTGAATAAATTGTAGGATCAGTAAGTGAAGCTTCTAATTCGGATTTTTCTTATTCAAAACTGCAATCTTTTCCTCCAGTTGCTGAAACTGTTTTTTGCACTTTTTGTAGTTCCTTTTTTGCTTCTTTATCAATGGCAATATGAACAGGCTTTTGAATTGGAGCAGGAGCATTATTTTTTTTTATTGAGGGCTCTATTTTTTTTTCGGATTCTTTTTCCTTCTTCTGCATTGCCATTCTTTCTTTCCAATTTACCCACTCTTCATAACCGCCTTTAAACTCTTTTATTTCATGGTCAACAATTTCCCAAATCTTGTTAGCAGTTTTTGAAACAAAATAACGATCATGACTCACAAGGATCATACTGCCTTCGTATTTTTTTAATGAATCGATTAGTAGATCGCAACTGTGCATATCAAGGTGGTTTGTCGGTTCATCCAGCATCAAGAAATTTGCTTTACTAACAATTACTTTTGCTAATGCTACCCTGGCCTTTTCGCCTCCACTTAATATTTTTATTTTTTTATCTGAATCATCTCCGCTGAATAAGAAACAACCTAGCAAGCCTCTCAATTCAAGATCGTTCATCTGGCTGCCACATTCTTTCATTTCATCAAGAATGGTGTTTTCGACATTTAATGCTTCTAATTGATGCTGTGCATAAAAACTTTCTTCTACATTATGCCCCCATTTTCTATCTCCTTCGGAAAAATTTTCAACGCCGGCGATAATTCTCAGTAAGGTTGATTTTCCTTTTCCGTTGGCACCAATCAAAGCAATTTTGTCACCACGGTCAATCTCAATAGTTGAGTTTTCAAAAATTACATTGTCGCCAAATGCTTTCGAAACATTTTTTAATTCCACCAGCACACGGCCCGGTGTTTTATCTACCCTGAAGTTGATTCTGATATTCGGTCGTTCAATTTCTGCTTCTTCAATTCTATCCAGCTTGTCAAGCTTTTTCATAATACTCTGCGCCATTGCAGCTTTACTAGCTTTGGCTCTGAACCGTTCCACTAATCGTTCATTTTGTCTTATATAGTCCTGCTGATTTTCATAAGCCTTTTGTTGCATTTCCACACGGATGGTCTTCTCTGTCTCATAATAGTCGTAGTTGCCATTATAAATATGCAATTGTTGCTGGTACACTTCCACAATCTTTGTCACCATTCTATTTAGAAAGTATTTATCGTGGCTCACAATTACTACCGAGCCTTGGTAATGCAACAAATATTTTTCCAACCATTCGATGGAAGGAAGGTCAAGGTGATTGGTAGGTTCATCCATAAGTAATAAGTCGGGCTGTTGCAAAATCATTTTTGCAAGCAACACTCTCATTCTCCACCCACCACTGTATTCTTTATAGGGTCTGTGTAAATCTGAATTGGAAAATCCCAATCCTTGTAATACCTCTTCTGTCTTATGATGAATATTATATCCATCCAATGTGTCCATTTCATGCAGCTTGTCGCTGTATTCATGTAGGGTTTTTTCATCACCGGTTTTTTCTAATTCGATACCGAGTTCTTCTATTTCTTTTTCTAAAAGTAATATTTTTTCAAAGGCACCAAGTGCTACCTGAATTATGGAATCATTTGTATCAAAACTTAAAAGATCCTGATGTAAATATCCAATGGAAGTTGTGCGGCTTCTCTCTACTGTGCCGGCAGAGGGTACATATTCTCCAACCAATAATTTCAGCAAAGTGGATTTGCCAGTTCCATTATAGCCGATTAGTCCAATTCTCTCACCCGGCTGAATATGCCAGGTTGCTTCTTCTACAATGGCTCTTGCACCAAATTCAAACGTAACATTTTGAAATCCTGCTAACATAATTTTTTAGCTTTCCTGCTAAGGTTATTTTAATTCTTGAGTATCTAATAATTTGCAAAAATAATGGATTACAACTTGCGGATGCAGGAGATTATCTTTGTACCGTTAATAATTTTATACTTTATCATTATAACAAATTCGGATGGCAAAGAAAATAATAGAAATCTTAGGAATTGTATTACCTGCATTAATTATTCTGCTTGGAATTGTCAGAATTTTTGTCAAAAAAACAAAAGGAGTGAATGGTCTTACAATGCTTTTTGCCATCCTTCTTCTCATTATAGGGCTTTTACAGTTCTTTATTTTTGCTAATCAAAAGGCTTCAAATAACTCCGGGCCCAAACCTCCGCCATTAGCGGTAAGTAAGCATAGTGAGGCCTTTAATACATCTATTAGTTTAGTACTATCAGCTTATTATGATATGACGGAAGGGTTTGTGAACTGGGATACAACTGTTATAAAAAAGGCAGGCATTAATTTAAAATCAGCTTTAGATAGTTTAAACCTTGATGAAATAAAAAAAGACACCTTAATTTATCAAACGGCTCTTGATCCTTATAGCAATGCAAAAAGTGAATTGGAGGCAATTCTTGCGGATCCATCTCTTGCTGAAAAAAGGGGATCGTTAAATATACTATCAGATAATATTCGTAACCTTCTTGTAATTGTGAAATATGATGGTGCAAAAGTTTATTGGCAGGAATGCCCTATGGCTTTTGATGACGATAAGCCAGGCAACTGGCTGAGCGAAACAAAGGATGTCCGTAATCCTTATCTTGGTACAAAAGATCCAAAATATGGAAACTCGATGCTTGAGTGTGGGGGGCCAAAGGATACAATAAACTTCGTTATAGAGTCTTCAAGTCAATGATAAAAGGAGGAGTTGAATAGTACTTATAAATAGAAATGCCTGTAAAAACAGGCATTTCAAACGAGATAAATCAAATATTTAAATTTGTTTACAGGGTTAAGTTAATACCAGTTAATGTATTTTCAAAATATATTACCTTGTTTATTGCATGTTCTTTCTTTTAATAGGCTATAGCACTTATATTCTTGATATTAGTCAACCAAAATCATACGAATTTCTATAGAAGATTTTGTAATTTAGGAAATAGTAAAGCAACCAAACAGTAAGGAATAGTTGTCTAAAGATTGAAATTCTTTCAAAAAAAATATTATGAAAAGGTCTGTTGCAATGTGCGTTCTTATAGTGCTGGCAGTTTTTTTTATGTCGAATAGAACTGTTGATAAAACGTCTGGGAATGGTCAAACTGATGGACCTTATGTTATCTATAAAAATGATAAAGTGTATACCTATTCTATTGTTGAAGATAATGGGACTTATAAATTGAAAACAGATAGTACACTACAATCGCAAAAGGAAAGTATTAGATTGACTGTAGCAACCGACAAAGAAGACTTATCATTTGAAGTGGCACTCAAAAAAGAGCTTCAGAATGAAAAGACCGACTTTTCTGGTGTAAATAAAATGTTTGTGGTTTCTGATATAGAAGGCGAATTCAAGGCATTTAGACAATTACTACAAGGCAATAATGTTATTGACGAAAAACTCAATTGGACTTTTGGAGATGGGCATCTAGTGTTAACAGGTGATTTTGTTGATAGAGGTAACCTTGTTACGGAAGTGCTTTGGTTAATTTACTCTTTGGAAGACAAAGCAAAAGCTGCCGGAGGTTATGTGCATTTTGTTTTGGGTAATCATGAAATAATGAACCTGAATAACGATTTGCGATATGTGCATGCTAAGTATATGCAGAGTGCTTCATTGATGAATGAGACTTACTTTAACCTTTATAGTAATCAGACTGAACTGGGACGTTGGTTACGGACTAAAAATGTAACTGAAAAAATTGGAAACATCTTATTTATGCATGCAGGAATCTCCGACGTAGTGAACTATATGGAATTGCCTGTAAACAGAATTAACAAGCTGGTAAGGCCATATTATGGCGATACCACTTATGAATATAAAGACCCAAAAGTTGAGATTCTTTATAGTGAATTAGGCCCTTTTTGGTACAGGGGATATTATGGAAAGCAGAAACCTTCTATTACTCAGATTGATAGTACCCTTTCATTTTACAGGGTAAAGCATATTGCAACAGGTCACACCGTTATTGCTGATACAATAAGTGTATTGTTTAATGGCAAACTAATTAATACGGATGTTCATCATGCTAAAGGGCATTCCGAAGCGTTACTTATAGAAGGAAAGAAGTTTTACAGAGTTAGATCAAACGGCGAGAAGTTTTTGATTCTGGAGTAATATTTTTTCAATTGTGATTTATTGATTATTTTGTTGTTTCAAAAAAAAACTTAACCAAAACACCTTTTATGAAGAAAGTATTAATTGTATTAATGGTATTCGGTCTTCTTGTTTCTTGCAAAAGCAAAGGTGATTCAAAAGAAACCAAAACAGAAAATAAGACAAAAGATGATTATCAGAGTGGCGATGATAAAATGGACAAATCTGATAATACTGATAATACTGATAAAACAGATGTAGATTACAAAGAAAAGAATAACGCCAATCAGGATGAACTGGATGAAGATGGAAACAGCAAGGCAGATGTAGAATCAATAACTGGTCAAGATGACAGTGAAGGCTGGCCACAATCAGAAAGAGATGGATTTATGACAAATTGTGTGAGGGAAGCGATGAAAGCCGGACGTACTCGCAGTGTTTCACAAAATTATTGTGATTGTATGCTAGGAAAAATTGAAGGTATGTATCCAGACATCAATCAAGCTGCAAAGCTAAATGATGCAGATATTAAACGGATTACCGACAAATTTGCACCTGGTTGTCTTAAGTAAAAAATTGTAAAACTTTAGTTTTTTATAAGCCTGAACCCTAAAGTTCAGGCTTTACCTTTTTAGGTATTATCCTCATTCCCACTTAAATTTGCCACACCAAAAAAGATAATAAAACAATGGCAAGATCAATCGCATTTCGGGATGCCCTGAGAGAAGCAATGAGTGAAGAAATGAGAAGGGATGACAGGGTTTACCTGATGGGTGAAGAGGTGGCAGAATACAACGGAGCTTATAAAGTCAGCCAAGGTATGTTGGCCGAATTTGGTCCCAAAAGAGTGATTGATACTCCAATTGCTGAACTTGGTTTTACGGCAGTTGCAGTAGGTTCTGCTCAAAATGGTTTAAGACCTGTAGTTGAATATATGACCTGGAATTTTGCAGTATTAGCTTTAGATCAAATATTAAACACAGCTTCTAAAATGCTGGCAATGAGTGGTGGACAGATTTCATGTCCCATTGTTTTCAGAGGAGGAAACGGTTCTGCAGGTCAGCTTGGTGCACAGCACTCAACAGCTTTCGAAGCACTTTATGCTAATATTCCGGGACTCAAAGTCGTATCTCCCAGCAACGGATATGATGCAAAAGGACTGCTTAAACAAGCCATTCGTTACGAAGAAGACCCTGTAATCTTTATGGAAAGTGAGCAGATGTATGGTGATAAAATGGAAATACCGGAAGAAGAGTATTATATTGAATTAGGCAAAGCAGATATTAAGAAGACCGGACGGGATGTAACCATTGTTTCTTTTAATAAAATGATGAAAGTAGCACTTGCAGCTGCAGATGAACTTGAAAAAGAAGGAATCAGTGCTGAAGTGATTGATTTACGAACAATCCGCCCTTTGGATTGGATGACAATTCTTGAAAGTGTAAAGAAAACTAATCGTCTTGTCATAGTTGAAGAGCAGTGGCCCTTTGCTTCTATTTCTTCTGAAATAACGTACAGAATCCAGAAAGAAGGCTTTGATTATTTGGATGCACCAATTCGACGTATAACAGCTGCTGATGCACCTTTACATTATGCACCAAATCTTGTAGCTGCTGCATTACCAGATGTGCCAAGAACAGTTAAGCTGGTAAAAGAAGTGATGTATCTGCAGAAATAATAGTCTTACATTAATTTTTTAAAAGCCTTGAAAAATTTTCAGGGCTTTTTTATGTTTAAAATAAAAAAAGTAAAAATTACTTACGGTTACTATGCAACGTTTTAGATATAAAACTATATCTTCGTTTCGGTTTTTCATAGGATATTGGATTTTAAAAACGAGGCTGGGTTTCTACCCGGCTTCTATTTTTTTGGCACATTCTTTTCGGCGTACCTCCTGACTGCAAATTCCTGCAAAAACATCTTTCAACTCAAATCATTTATTTTTACGCATAAATAATTTCAAATGGCTGATATACTGATTATTGATGATGAAAAGGCGATTCGTAAAACACTGACCGAGATTTTGACCTTCGAAGGCTATAAGATTGATGAAGCATCGGATGGAGAAGAAGGTTTGAAAAAATTTAAGGAAAAAACGTTTGACCTTGTTCTCTGCGATATTAAGATGCCTAAAATGGATGGCATTGAATTTTTGGAAAAGGCTGGCGAAGTAAATGCTGATGTACCCATCATAATGATTTCTGGTCACGGTAATATAGAAACTGCGGTAGAAGCTGTAAAAAAAGGAGCTTATGATTATATCTCAAAGCCGCCAGATCTGAATCGTTTGCTAATTACAATTCGTAATGCAATGGATAAAAGCACTCTTGTTCTGGAAACAAAAGTGTTGAAAAGAAAGGTGAGTAAAGTGCAGGAAATGATCGGTGAATCTTCTCCTATCAAAAAAATAAAAGAAACGATTGAAAAAGTAGCACCCACAGATGCAAGAATATTAATTACAGGAGATAATGGCGTTGGTAAGGAATTGGTGGCAAGATGGATCCATGAAAAAAGTAACAGAGCATCTGCTCCAATTGTAGAAGTGAACTGTGCAGCTATACCATCTGAATTAATAGAAAGTGAATTATTCGGTCATGAAAAAGGCTCCTTTACTTCTGCTATAAAACAAAGAATTGGAAAATTTGAAACTGCCAACGGTGGTACACTTTTTTTAGATGAGATCGGCGACATGAGTGCTAATGCCCAAGCAAAAGTACTTAGAGCTTTGCAGGAAGGAAAAATAACAAGGGTAGGTGCAGAGAAAGACATAAGTGTGGATGTAAGAGTAATTGCTGCCACCAATAAAGATTTATTGAAGGAAGTCGAAGAAAAAAACTTTCGGCTTGACCTTTATCATCGACTTAGTGTAATTCTTATACATGTTCCTTCATTGAATGAAAGGCGAGACGATATTCCGATGTTGATTGATAAGTTTCTTGAGGACATTTGTTCTGATTATGGCATTACACAAAAACCGATTGATGATGATGCCATCAAGCTATTACAGGAATATGACTGGACTGGAAATATCAGAGAACTTCGAAATGTAGTAGAAAGGCTTGTTATCTTATCTGGTAAGAATATTACTACTGAAGATGTGAAGAGTTATGTAATGCCGAAATAGGACTTTTACAGTCTTTAATCTTCATATTGCCCCATTAACCGGTAAATATGTGCTATTGACAGCCGTTTCACAAAACTTTTAAGTTTAATATTTTGATAAGCACATAATTACGATATTTTTGCCTCCACTAAAATATGGCTCATGCCCCTTACTCATTTTTTTATAGTTTATCTTATTGGAACACTAATTGTTTTTCTTCCATCATTTGGTTTGGCAAAGCTTTTTGTAAAAGCTGGCGTTCCGGCCTGGAAGGCTTATGTCCCTTTTTATAATACATGGGTGATGCAGGATTTGGCCCAGCGTCCAAAACATTGGGTTTTCTGGCAGTTTATTCCTGTTGTTGGCTGGTTCATTAGCCCGGGAATATTTATTGAATTCGTCAAACTGTTCGGAAAGTTTGGTTTAGGTCATCACACGGCTACAGCATTAGCAGCACCAGTTTATTTTCCATACTTAGCTATAAAAGAGAATCCGAAATACATCGGACCGGAAGCTGTTAAAAAGCACAAGAAAAAAGCCTGGAGAGAATGGGTAGATGCTGCCATCTTTGCGATAGTAGCTGCTACACTGATACGAACTTTTGTATTTGAGGCCTATACTATTCCATCTGGTTCAATGGAAAAAACGTTGTTGATAAAAGATTTTCTGTTTGTAAGTAAACTGAGTTACGGGCCAAGAATTCCAAACACACCATTGTCCGTTCCTTTCGTACATAATTATTTGCCGGGCAGTTCAAGAAAATCATATTCCGAAGCAATACAAATTCCTTACACAAGATGGTTTGGCAGTTCGCCAAAAAGAGGCGATGTGGTAGTGTTTAATTTTCCTGCCGGCGATACAGTCATCAACAAAGAAGATTATCAATCAAAACATCCTTACTATCAGCTTTGCCGTGAGTTAGGAAATGGTGATGTTGATAAGGGAAGGCAAATTATTTTAAACGATCCAGAGCAGTATCCTTTAGCAATTCATCCTTCGGATAAAACTGATAACTATATCAAACGTTGTGTAGCGGTTGCTGGAGACACTGTGCAGATAATAAATAGTGATGTTTTTCTAAACGGAGAAAAACAAAAGTTGCCGCCATATTCTCAATTGGATTACGATGTTACAACTACGCAGCCATTGGATGGTGATTTTGCAAAAAGCGAATTTGATGTGGATATATTCAATCCTCAAGAAAGTATGGCAATGAATAATAACCGATATAGGTTACTGCTAACTGCTAAGTCGGTGGAGAAAATGAAAGCATCTCCTTTAATTAAAAGCATTCAACCTGTTGTTGATACTTTACCTGCTTACAATGCAGCATTTGAAGACTATGTTTATAATAATAAATGGACTGTAGACAACTATGGTAAGATATGGGTTCCTAAAAAAGGAAGTTCATTAATATTGAATGATAGCACCTACAGTATTTACCAACGAGTGATAAGAGTTTATGAGAAGAATGATCTTGTTGTAAAAGGCGGTAAGTATTTTATCAATGGGAAAGAAACGACTAGCTACACTTTCAAAATGGATTATTACTGGATGATGGGAGATAACCGTCATCAATCACAGGACTCAAGATTCTGGGGCTTTGTACCCGAAGACAGAATTGTAGGTAAGGCCTGGATGATATGGTTCAGTTATGACGGATCACCAAGATGGAAAAGGTTCTTCAACATCGTAAAATAAATGTAACTTTAGATGCCTCTGACAAAATTCAGAGGCATCGTTGTCTTTAACCTGATTTACATGACAGAAAAAAAAGTAGAATTTTCTTACGAAGAGTTTAATGATAGCAGCGAACTCAACGAAGCTGATGCATTGCTTTTAAATGAAGCCAGAAAGGTTACCGTAGATGCATATGCACCTTATTCCAATTTTCATGTTGGTGCTATTGCGCTATTAGAAAATGGAGAGAAAGTAGTTGGCACTAATCAGGAGAATGCTTCTTATCCTGTTGGCATTTGTGCTGAAAGGGTTTTACTTGGATCAGCTGCTACACTTTTTCCGAATGTTGCCATAAAGACAATGGCGATCAGTTACAATAGTAAAGAAGTAAAAAGTGATCATCCTATTTCTCCCTGTGGCATGTGTCGCCAGGCATTATTGGAATATGAAACAAGAACAGAAAAACCGATACGCATAATTCTTAGTGGACAAGAAGGAAAAGTATTTATAATTAATACGGTAAAATATTTGTTGCCTTTTGCGTTTACAAAAAGCGAATTAAAATAAGGTCTGCACACCATGTGCAATTTTTGCTTCATGCTCCAGCAACCATTTCTTTCTCCATAATCCACCTGCATAGCCTGTCAGTTCCCGATTAGAACCAATTACACGATGACAAGGAACAACTATGGCAATATTATTTTTCCCATTGGCATTCGCAACTGCTCTTGTAGCTTTTGTATCTCCAGTCATTTTTGCCAAATCCATATAACTTATTGTTCTTCCAAAAGGTATTGAGAGTAGATGATTCCAAACATCCTGTTGAAAAGCTGTGCCGGATTGATTCATTGGAAAATCAAATTGTCTTCTTTCGCCATTGAAATATTGAATTAATTGCTCCACACAATTGATAAGCATTGGTGATAAATGCTCACTTGCTGTTTCTTCTTTTTCTTTAAAAGTTACTTCACTAATGTATTTTTCAGTGCCAGATATTTTTAATATCCCGACAGGTGAATGATAATATGTTGTGGTGTCTGACATTTTATCCAATCTTCATTCCGTTACTTGTATTTTTTTCAGGCTTTAATAAAATTACAGCATTGTTTTCATCATAAACACCTAGCACAAGACATTCGCTAATGAAATCAGCTATTTGCTTGGGAGGAAAGTTTACGACTGCAATGATTTGCCTGTTCACTAATTCCTCTTTAGTATAATGCGTTGTTATCTGTGCAGAAGATTTTTTAATCCCAATTTCATTGCCAAAATCTATCGTTAGCTTATAGGCAGGTTTTCTTGCCTTGGTAAAATCATCAACAGCGATGATTGTTCCCAAACGCATATCAATTTTTTCAAAGTCGCTCCAATTGATGGTCATCTTATAAATTTTGTGTAAACTTGATGAAAATTACGGATTATGACGCCTGTAAAAAAGAATACTTCAATTTCCCGTAGAAATTTTGTTCGTAATGCCGGAATGGTTGGTGCCGGTTTCTTTATTGTTCCCCGCCATGTATTAGGAAGAGGATTTATTGCACCAAGTGATAAATTGAATATTGCAGGTATAGGTGTTGGAGGTAAAGGTCAGAGTGATTTGTTTGAATTTGCAAAAAGCACCAAAGTAAATATTGTTGCCTTATGTGATGTGGATGACAGGCAAGCCGTAAAATCAAGAGAAGCTAATCCTAAAGCTCCGTATTATAAAGATTTCAGAGAGATGCTGGCGAAAGAAAAAAATAATATTGATGCAGTAAGCATTTCTACACCAGATCATACTCATGCCATTGCTACATTATCTGCTATGCAGTTAGGCAAACATGTTTACACCCAGAAACCACTGACGCATAATATTTATGAAGCAAGAACATTAGCTCAAGCAGAACAGAAATATAAAGTGGTAACACAAATGGGCAACCAAGGTGGCTCTGGCGATGGTGTACGCAAAGCGAAAGAAATGATTGATGCCGGAATGATAGGTGAAGTAACAGAAGCAAAAGCATGGACGAACAGGCCTGTGTGGCCGCAAGGTATTCCAACACCAACAGGTAAGCATGATATTCCGGCTGAACTGGATTGGGATCTTTGGCAAGGCCCGGCAAAAGCGATTGATTATAATCCTGCTTATCTGCCATTTAATTGGAGAGGTTGGTGGGCTTATGGAACGGGAGCATTAGGTGATATGGCTTGTCATATTATGGATCCGATTTTCAGAATTCTACCAATCGATTATCCGGATGCGGCAGAATGTAGTGTGGCTACCATATGGAAAGAAATGTGGAATGATACGCAAAACTTAGATGCTTGTCCACCAGCTTCTATCATTCATCTTAACTACCCTGTAAAAAATGAAAAGCGTAGCATAAAAGTTTCTTGGCATGATGGAGGATTACTACCCGAAAGACCTGA
The DNA here is from genome assembly GCA_016706055.1 of Chitinophagaceae bacterium. GTDB lineage: Bacteria > Bacteroidota > Bacteroidia > Chitinophagales > Chitinophagaceae > JJ008. The sequence goes on from JADJKL010000002.1 coordinate 41,209, forward strand.
TGAACTTTTACCAGAAGAAGAATTTGGCAACTGGGATGGGGGTGTTTTGTTTATTGGTACAAAGGGAAAGTTATTATTAGATTGTTACGGAGCTAACCCAAGACTTTTGCCAACAAAATTAATGAAGGAGAAGAAGATGCCTGAAGAAAAAATAAAAAGAGTGCCGGAAGGGCATTATCTGCAATGGGTGAATGCCTGTATTGCAGGTTATGGAAATGCAACTACAAGTTCTCCCTTTTCTTATGCTGGACCATTTACAGAGAGTATTTTGATGGGCAACCTTGCCATCAGAAGCTGGATGCTAAAAAATCCAAACCTGAAAGGTTGGGGTGATAAATATTTAGGTAGAAAAAAACTGTTGTGGGATGCAAAAATATGAAGATTACCAACTTTGATGAGGCGAATCAATTTGTAAAGAGAGAATACAGAGATGGTTGGAAGTTTGAATTGTAAAATTTAATCCAACAGTTTTACTAATTCCATCAGCTCAGCCTGTTTGTATTTATCCTTATCAGTGTCAAAGCATTTGCCAAATTCTTCCAGCAGTTGTTGAATAACTTGTTTGTTTGACTGTGGTTTGAAATAAGAGCCAACTGGCGGCACCGAAATTCTTTTAAAATAGCTATCTACATCATCTTGTGTAAATACCTGCCCGGATGTTGCATCAATAAAGAATTCTATTTTATGTATAGGATTGGGAAGATTCTCTTCGGAATAACCAGGTTTGAAATAAGCAATGATGAATTGCTTGGGAATATTAATTGCTCTAACAGGAATATCAAGCAACTCACAAAGAATCAAGTATAAAATTCCATTGCTAATCTGATTTCCTCTTTTTGCTTCCAGCGTTTTGTTTAATAAAAATTCACCCGGCTCTTTGTAATTTGTTTCGCCACCTTTCAGTCCATAGTAGCTATATAAAATACTGGTAACAATATTTATTTGCTCCAGCGGTGTCAGATAATTATTTAATTCCAGCCATATATTACGTCTTACTTTTTCTATTTCCTGCATTACAGGTGTGGTGGAAATATCAGGATACTGAAACTTGCAAGCAAGCATGGCACCCAACATCATATCATGGTGACCAGAAATATTCCATTGGCGATAATCTTCTGTAAGATCAGTAAAGTGAAGACGATGAATCAGTAACTCAATCCTTGTTTGTATTTCCTCGTTGGGAGTGGTTTCCCAAAGATGTTCCAGGTTGGGAATTATATTTTTACCATAGTCAACAATCTTGTTTGACACTAAGCCAAACACTTCCTCGTCAGGATCGTCGATCAAAGTAAACAGAGCAGATATTTCGTTATTTGTTTCCAAGGTGATGATTCCTGCACAATATCTTTAATGCAGATGGAATAGAATCGTTAAACTTTTCCACAGATGGGGAGAAGAGAGAAAATGTTTCAGGTTGGAAGTTGGATGTTTGAGGTTTCCTCATTCCTGTGATTGCCATATAAGTTGCAGGATCAACTTTTAACTCTTAATTCTTAACTCATAACTCATAACTCATAACTTCCTCGCCACTACCATCCAGTCCCATGGCTTTGGTTCTTTTAACCATTTGGGAGCTTTAATAAATTCTGTATCCCAATTGTATTCTATCTTTTGAAATTCTTCAGCTATAAAACCTTCTTTGGATAAAAGCAATTGCAATTCTTCTTTCAAGTAATGCTTATGTGGCACATCATCTATTTCAACATTCCCTTGTTTAATATTATTCCACTTTGATAAAGCATCTTTTCCATTCTTTGTTTTTGGAAAAGTTTAGTATCAATTTTATATTGCTGTTGAATAATATTAGTCAGCAACCATGATTCTAATGAAGGAATAGTAATAACTATTCTCCCACCTTTTTTTACACAGGCCGATAAAGATTGAAAGAATTTTGTCCTGTCTTTTGAACTCGGCGTAAGTATGGCATTGATACAAATGCCGAAATCACATTTGGGCACTTTGGTATTCTTACCACTCATATCTGCTCTTAGATATTCTACATTTTTGTATTTCGGATAAAGTTGTTGGGCTATTTCCAAATTTTTTGCACTTTTTTAAAAGCAGGAGAGAGTACGGGCAGCCATTTACCAATGGCACAACCAATATCAATTACAGTTTTCTTTTTGGAAGCATATTTTTTGATGACAGAACGAATTAAAGCTTTCTTGTCATTATGCAGCACATCAAATATTTCTTCACTGTAAGAAGGTGCTATTTTTTCCCAGTAGGATCGTTTCATGGGATGAATTTAATCAGGAAAGTATAAAGTCAATCAAATTTATTCTTAGACTTTCCATTTTTAAGCCATTCTTTTGTTTTTAATTTCACTTCTTCATTAGTATAAATATTCCCCTCATTGGCTTGTTGGATAGATTCTACAAGTCGATTTTGTTGGTATATAGTAAGTTGGTTGATTATATCAATTTCAGTCTTTATTTTATGATTTAATTTTCTATTCATAGAAAGTATCATGAAAGTATGGGTGAATCAGGGTTTGTGTTTTCAACAATCTGTTCTATTACATGTTCTACTGCTGAGTTAAGATTGGCAACCTTTTCTTTTTTTGGTGTTTTTTCCTTTTTGCTACTCTTGTACGGCTTTACTTGTTCTGGATTTATTTTTTCCAGAACTAATCTGTTTAATGATTGTCTTAGCTCTTCATCATCACATTTTTCATTGTATTTACTCTTAATTAGTTTTTTTATTGCATTTGTAATTTCTTTTGAGAATAAAATGCTAGCAATATTAACTGGGTCTAGTGCCTCACATCTATTCCATAGCTGTTTCAAGCTTTTTTTAACTATTGCGTCACGATGGATGTATTGTAAGTATTCTATAGCAGATTTATAATTTGAAACATTTGTCAAATCAATTGAAAAAACTTTTCTTGATTCAATTGGTTTGTTAAATAGTATTTTATAGAAATCAAAGCTTCTTCCATTTGTTAATAAAGCCCATTCGATTCCTTCATTTGCTCCATAATTTACAGTTTGCCTAAGATGCTTTTCTGAAAGCTCAAGTGAATAAGCTTTAACTTCAACAAGGAAATGTCGGATACCATTTAGTTGAACAACGTAGTCGGCGTAAGTTCCTTTTATCATATACTCTGTCTTAACTTCATCCAATGCCTGAAAGCCAAGTACATCTGTAAGGAAAAAATTAATCATTAGTCTTGTCCCAGACTCGTCTAACTCACTAATATTTTTGTCAAGAATTTTTTTTTTATAATCTTTTAATGAACTAAGAAGTTTTGCTTTTTTCGTTGGAGTAATCATATTAATGGTTTGACTAAAAATAATAATTTATTCATAATAAACATAAAATAAAAAACCAGCAAAAAGCTGGTTTAAAATATTAATTCAAATTATGTTGCCTTATTTCTTCTTCTTAGGCGCCGCTTTCTTCTTCGTAGCCGCCTTTTTCTTCGCCGGTGCCTTCTTCGTCTTCTTCGCAAATGCTCCTGGTATCTCCGCTTCAATAAATGCTTTTACATCTTCCAATGTAAATGCAGCTGCTTCTTCTGGTGTGTAACGGGTATCATCTTTCTTCTTGGGTAAGCGGATCTTCTTTTTACCAAACTTAATAATAGGAGCCCAGCGATCATTCTCTACAGAAATACTTTCTTCTTCCCAACGGTGAATATATCTGTTCTCTTCTTTTTTTACTTTGGCAGCAATCAGTTCATCCATTTCTGCCTGGGTCAGGGTATCAAATTTATATCTTGCAGGTACATTAATAAACATACCGTCCCATTTTATATAAGGACCAAATCTACCTTTACCTTTTATAATTGGCTTTTGATCATATGTACCAACCGGCGCATCTGCAATTTGTTTTTGTTTAATATGTTCAACAGCCGTATCAAAATCTACTGTTTGTAAATCTGTACCTCTTGGTAGTGAAACGAATTCATCACCCCATTTTACATAAGGACCAAAACGACCCACATTCACCGATACTTCTTTTTCTTCATACAATCCCATGCTGCCCTGTGCACCAAACAAGTTCATCGCTTCTTCAAATGTGATTGTTTCAATGCTTTGTCCAGTAGGTACTTTGGCAAATCTTGGTTTCTCTTCATCATCCGCCACTCCAATTTGTATCATGGCGCCATATCTTCCCATTCTGGCTACCACAGGTTTACCACTTTCCGGATCTACCCCTAATTCTCTTTCACCTTTTATACGTTCTGCATTTTCAATAGTGTTGTCAACATCTTTTTTAAATGGCAGGTAGAAATCATCAATCATTTTGTTCCACTTCATCTTGCCTTCGGCCACTTCGTCAAACTCACCTTCAATTTTTGCAGTGAAACCATAATCCATAATGTCGTCGAAATACTGTTTCAAAAAGTCAGTAACAACTAAACCAAGATCAGATGGAAACAGTTTTGATTTTTCTGCACCGGTATTTTCCCTGCTCCATTACCTTGCTCACATTATCTTTCAGCAATTTGTAAACTCTAAAGTCTCTTCGTGTTCCTTCCTTATCTCTTTTTCTACATAACCTCTTTTTAATACGGTAGAAATAGTAGGTGCATAGGTAGAAGGTCTTCCAATTCCTAACTCTTCTAGTTTTTTTACCAATGATGCTTCTGTATATCTTGCTGGCGGACGACTAAATCGTTCCGTAGCTTTCATTTCTTTCAATGGCAATTGCTGCCCAACCGTTAATGGCGGCAACATTCCTTCGTTCGCATCTTCTTCCAGTTCATCCTCATCTTTATCTTCTCTGTACACTTTTAAAAAACCGTCAAACTTCAAAACTTCGCCGGATGCTGTTAATTCTTCTTTATTAGTAGAGATGGAAATTTTCGCAGTTGTCTTTTCCAATTCTGCATCTGCCATTTGGCTGGCCATTGTTCTTTTCCAAATCAGTTCATACAATTTTGCCCATTCAGCTTCCTGTATAGATGGATTGCTTGCATAAGTTGGTCGTATTGCTTCGTGGGCTTCCTGTGCATTTTCATTCTTGTTCTTATACTTACGAAACTGGTGATATTTATCACCATACATACCTTTCACCGTATTTGTAATATCACCCAATGCCGTATTACTTAAGTTCACACTATCCGTACGCATATAAGTTATGTATCCATTCTCATACAACTTTTGTGCAATCTGCATGGTACGGGCAACACCATAGCCTAATTTTCTAGATGCTTCTTGTTGCAAAGTAGAAGTAGTAAACGGCGGGGCAGGAGTTCTTTTGCCCGGTTTCACTTGTATATCATTTACTTTATAATCGGCACCGATACAGCTTTTCAAAAATGCTTCTGCATCATCTGCCTTACTTTGTTTTTTACCTTCCGCAGAAAAAGTTACTGTCTTATCAGAAACATCCTTCGCCGTAAATAAACCTTCAATCTTAAAAGTACTTACAGCAGTAAAAGCATTAATCTCTCTTTCCCTTTCAGCAATAATTCGTACCGCCACACTTTGCACACGGCCTGCACTCAGGTTATTCCGCATACTCATTTTGCGCCAGAGAATTGGGCTAAGCTCAAAACCCACAATCCTGTCCAATATTCTCCTTGCTTGCTGAGCCATCACCAAATTCATATCAAGTGTACGAGGATTTTCTACCGCAGCTTTAATGGCAGGTTTAGTAATTTCATGAAAAACGATTCGCTTAGTAGTTTTTGGATCAAGACCCAGCACTTCACACAAATGCCAGCTAATAGCTTCACCCTCACGGTCTTCATCCGTTGCCAGCCACACTTCCTGACTTTTGCTTGCCAGTTTTTTCAGGTCGGCAACTACCTTTTCTTTATCAGGAGATATAATATAAGTAGGTTCAAAATTTTTCTCCAGATCAATGCCCATTCCGGCTTTCTGCAGGTCACGGATATGGCCAAAACAGCTCTTCACCTGGAAATCACTCCCTAGGATTTTCTCGATCGTTTTCGCTTTCGCCGGACTCTCAACTATCAGTAAATTCTTTGCCATATAGGATATAATATTATGTATTACAACTGCTTTTCAGCCGCCGCAAGTTAGGACAAGAATAATAAAAAATTATTTAACCCAACAATTTGTTCTTTGGGCATCGTTCTTTGCGACGCTCCGTTCAGGTTTCTGTTCGCTGTTGAGCAAGAGGGAAATACAGCTTAAAAGCTATTATTTTGAAGGAAGAAAATAATTTAGCAAAAATCTTATTAAAGCCGGCTTTTGAAGAACTCAGCAATCCTTTCAGCCCATCTTTTATATTCTTTACCAGAAGGATGTAAACCATCAGCAGCAAATAAGGAATTGTCATTCGCCGCTTCCCTCGTCCATGGAGTGATATCTATATAATGTATAGTATATTTTTCAGTAATTTCTTTGGCGGCAGCATTATAAGCATCAATTTCTTTGGCAATTTTGTTCCTGTCCCTGCCTTTTGCAAACGGAGTAACTCCCCAATCGGGTATTGAAACAACCACAACATGATTAGCTTTATTTCCCGCAAACCGAATTGCTTTCTTCAACAGTTCTTCAAATTCAGGTTTGTAGTTTTCAACTGTTCTTCCTCTATATTGATTATTTACGCCAATCAATAGTGAAACAAAATCATAGGATGCTTGTAAAGGCTCAGTTTTATCAGCAGCAATAATTCCTTTTTCCAGTTCATCCGTTGTCCAACCTGTTTTTGCAATAATTCTTGGTTCAGTAAAATCAGAAAAATTTTTTTTCATCAAACTATACACCTGATTCGGGAAATTATCTTTTCCCGGAACCTGTTCTCCGATTGTATAAGAATCGCCAATGGCCAAGTAAGTAATTGCTGATTTATTGTCCGTTTTATCCATTGTCGGCATTGTCTTATTGGAACAAGATAAAATATTAATCAATAAAAATAATATTGCTACTAAATGGTTCATAAAAATTCAACAATGGCTTTAACTACTTTGTTATCTCTGTAAATGCGGCGATGTCCTAATCCTTTTGTAATTACGAATTCAACGTTGGGATAGTTTGCTTCTTTCACCTGCCATTGCATCACTAAGCGGTGTTACATCATCATCATCATCATGAAACCAAAGTACATTGGCCTTGATGTTCTTTATTGCTCTGGCAATAGAATACCAATCAGAATGGACACCTCCTTTCTCTACAATAATTTTTTCAAAATCTTCTCTGATGTCAGGGCTTAATTTCAAGAATGAAAAGAAAGTATTAATAGCTGTACTTGTTTCTGATGCAGGAGCTATTAATGCTAATCTGTAATTGTCATCATGATTAATTTCTTCTAATGCCAAAGAAACGGCCAGACCTCCAAACGAATGTGCCATATAAGATTGAACAGGACCAAATTTCTTATGTATCTCTTTGATCATTTTTGAATAAAGCGGTAGCGTAATTTGCTTACCATCACTTCTGCCATTTGCAGGCGCATCAAAAGCCAACACTTCATAACCTTTGCTTACAAGCGGCTTAACATAGCGGTCAAAATTGGTAACAGATGATTCATAACCATGTAGAATTAGTACTTTTCTTTCTGCCGGGTGATTAAATCTCCATCCACGGACAATAATTCCATCAACTTTTAACTGAAGTTTTTCAGCAGTTTCAAAAATCTTCGGCAGTTTCTTCTTATTTCGTATTTGTGGAGTGCAAAAAAGTTCAAAAGCTTTTTCTGCTGCCTTCCGCTTTGAAATAGAAGTCAATATTTTAAACTTCGTTCTGTAATATTTTATTGCCAGCCGTTGTGTAGTCTTCAGTTTTGCCATCCTGTTTGCATTCTTTAATGTAATTTGCAAATCTATTCAATCATTATTTAAATGGACATTGTAATCATCGGTTCTGGAAATGTAGCTGCTGTGCTGGGAAGAAAATTTAAACTGGCAGGTCATAATATAGTGCAGATTTACAGCCGCAATGCTTCAGCAGCATCTGAGTTGGCCTATGAATGGGATACAGAATCTACGAATTACAAAACGATGATTAGTCCCAATGCTGAGTTATATCTGATTGCTGTTAATGATGATTCAATAAGCGATGTGATAAAAGATTTACGTTTGCCGGAAAAAGTAGTAGTGCATACTGCAGCCTCAGTTCCCAAAGAAATTTTACAGCCGGTAAGCAATCATTACGGCGTTTTCTATCCGTTGCAAAGTCTGCGTAAGGAAATGACAGCAATCCCAGACGCTCCAATTTTTATAGATGCCAATGATGAAAAAACAAAAACTTTGTTAGAGAAGCTTGCACATTCTATCGCTGATGAAAAAGTAATTCTGGCAAGTGATGATGCAAGATTGAAATTACATGTGGCAGCAGTTGTAGTAAGTAATTTTGTAAATCATTTGTATGTTCTTGCCCAAGATTATTGCAAAAAAGAAGGACTCGATTTTAAACAATTATTACCCTTGATTGAGGAAACGGCAACAAGGCTGAAAGACGATTCGCCAAAAGATCTGCAAACAGGCCCCGCAATCCGCCACGATAGTGATTCTATTCACAAACATCTGGATTTATTAAAAGATCATCCTCAATTGAAAAACCTTTATGTTTTGTTGACAGAAAGTATTCAGCAAAGCAAATAATTGCAGCAATTCCCCATTCTCTACTTTTCCCAAACAAGTAAATATATTCCTTGTTTAACCGTTATTTTTGCGGCAATCCACCTTCGCATGGAGCTTCGGTGGACAAGGAAACGAAAAATCAACAGATGTACACAGTTAAAATTAAATTCGAACAGAAAGGATTAGAACCGGTAATATTGGAGAATATAGAAGCAGGTCAAACCTTGTTGGAAATAGCATTGAAGAACGATATTGAATTGCATCATAATTGCGGTGGCGTTTGTGCTTGCACTACTTGTCATTTGTATATTGAAAAAGGAATGGATTATATAGACGAGATTACTGATAAAGAAGAAGACTTTATCGATAGAGCTGTTAATCCAAGATTGAATTCAAGATTGGGATGTCAGTCGTTGCTGAACGATGGAGGTGGTGAGATTGAAGTGATTTTGCCAGATCAAACACAATTTTTAGGAGAATAAATTTTTAATAAGAGGTCAGATGTAAGAAGTCTGAGATCTGACCTCCGATATCATTCCTCAGACTTCTTTTTTATTATGGCTCATTTTGAACCGCCGATAAACTGGCCCGATCATGAAGATATTGCACAGAAACTGTATGAACGTTTTGGCGATGAATTCAATGAAGGAAAAATATATCGTATTCGCTTTACTGATTTATTAACCTGGATTTTGGAAATTCCCGGCTTTGAAGGAACTAAAGAACAAAGTTCTGAAGGTCACTTGGAAATGATCCAAAGTTCATGGGTGTACGAATGGAGAGATAATCAGAAATAATTTCCAACTTTACTGCATGAATGTTCTCAAACTCTTTAAGAAAATCACCACTTTTATTTTTGATGTGGATGGTGTACTCACTGACGGTACCGTGTTGGTATTGGAAAACGGTTTGCAGGCACGGCGTATGAGTATAAAGGATGGGTTTGCATTGCAGATGGCTGCAAAAAAAGGTTATAGAGTTTTAATAGTCTCAGGCGGAAATTCTCCGCAGGTAGCAGGTCGTTTGGAAAAGCTCGGCATTACTGATGTGCATATGTCTGTAGAAGATAAAAAGGAGATGGTTGCTAAATATATTTCTGAAAACAAATTGAAAAAGGAAGAAGTCCTTTTTATGGGTGATGATTTGCCAGATCTTCCTGTTATGTCAATTGTCGGTTTGCCTTGTTGTCCGGCAGATGCAGTTGCAGAAATAAAAGATGCAGTCCAATATATTTCACCAATCAATGGTGGCTTTGCTTGTGTGCGGGATGTAATTGAAAAAGTACTGAAGCTGAATGATAAGTGGGATTATAGTGTTGATGTTGTATCCAGGTAATCGGAACTCTGTTCCGATAAAGTACTGAAAAGCCGCAACCGCTAATTTTTGTTTTTTAATAGACCACCTAATTGTATCTTCCCCTAAATTTTATTAATGAGATTGATTGCAGCCTTTTTTAAGCTGGTGCGGATGCCCAATCTCTTCTTTATGGCATTAACGCAGGTGCTTTTTCAATTCTGCATTTATCATACTTTATATAAGGATGCTGTTCCTGCAGATGATTTTTACAGATTTATACTAATTGTTTTTGCTTCTCTTTTTATTGCTGCTGCTGGCTATATCATCAACGACTATTTTGATATTAATATTGACGAAGTAAACAAACCTGAAAAAATGGTTGTTGATAAAGTCATAAAGCGTCGTTGGGCAATTGCCTGGCATTTTATGCTAAGTACAACTGGCGTTTTACTTACAATAATAGCTTTGCCATTCTGGCAAAAATGGTATCTGATATTGGCAAATGTTCTTTGTGTTGTACTGCTCTGGTTGTATTCCACCAATTTCAAAAAGAGTTTGTTGACAGGCAATATTGTTATTTCCCTATTAACTGCCTGGACAATACTAATTATCTTTTTTGCTAAGTTTAATCTTACTGATGCAGTTGGTGCAGGGAACGGCAGTAACTATAAATTTTTCCGGCTGGCCATTTTATATGCAGGCTTTGCTTTCATAATTTCATTAATAAGAGAAGCAATAAAAGATATGCAGGATATGGCAGGTGATTCAAAATACGGCTGCCGCACCATGCCAATTGTTTGGGGAGTAAATGCAACGAAAGTTTATGTAGCAGTTTGGCTGATTGTATTAATTGCAGCAGTAGGAATCTTACAAGTGTATGTTCTGCTGTTCAAATGGTGGTTATTGATTGCATATTGTGTCCCAGCTATTATTTTCCCGTTGATTGCACTTTTAATAAGGTTGAGAAAAAGTACAAGCTCAGGGGATTTTAAAAAACTGAGTTCACTTACAAAAGTGATCATGTTTACAGGAATTCTTTCCATGGCATTTTTTTATTTTTACTTATGAGCAAAATTATTCTCGCATCACAATCACCAAGAAGAAAACAATTACTGGAATGGGCAGAAGTCCCTTTTGAAATTGATGTAAGCGAAACAGATGAACGGTTTCCTCCAAATCTTTCAATGGATGATGTTGCTATTTATATTGCCAGAAATAAGGCATTGGCTGTACAACAAAAAAGAAATTCGGATGAAGTTATTTTAGCAGCCGACACAATTGTGGTGTTGGGCGATAATATTATTGGCAAACCGGTTCATCGGGAAGATGCTGTAAGTATTTTACTGGCATTATCAGGCGAAAAACATAAAGTGATTACTGGTGTAGTAATCAGAAGAGGCGAGGAGGAAATTGCATTTGCAGATGCTACAGAAGTTGAGTTTCATACTGTATCCGTAAAAGAAATCGAATTTTACGTTGATAAATACAAGCCTTACGATAAGGCAGGTGCCTATGCTATTCAAGAATGGATCGGTGTAGTGGGTATCAAATCTATCAATGGAGATTTTTATAATGTGATGGGATTGCCGGTTAGCCGTGTAGTACGAGAGTTGAAGAAGTTTACCTAGGCTTTAAGAATTTACCTGAAAGTAGTATTGTTTATGTATTACTCCTTTAATAACTTGAGGATTCAATAAATTAGTTTGCAATGACAGAAAAGCTATTGCAATTCATCTGGCAATTTCAATACTTCAACAAATCTGAATTAGAAACAATTGATGAAGAAAAAGTTCAGATACAATTTGCTGGGCAATTAAATTCTAATCAAGGCCCTGATTTCTCCGATGCAAAAATTGTAATAGGTAAAACAATCTGGGCAGGAACCGTTGAATTACATATCAAAACTTCCGACTGGAATAAACATAATCATCAAACAGATAAGAATTATAAAAATGTCATTCTGCATGTTGTTTGGGAAGATGACGGTGGCCGGAACAGTATCCGAAACTCCGTTTCGGAAAAGAGAACGGAACAGAGTTCCGTTGACCAGACCGGAAGCCTGAACTCTGTTCAGGCAAGAACGGAACAGAATTCCGTCGAGCATATTCCTGTACTGGAATTAAAAGGAAGAGTTTCGAAAATATTATTACAACGATATGAAGAATTGATGAATTCAAATTCTTTTATTCCTTGCGAAAAAAGTATCAATACAGTTAAAGAAATAACTTGGAAAAGCTGGAAGGACAGATTGCTAGTGGAAAGGTTAGTCAGGAAATCTCAAACAGTTGAAATATTTCTTAATCAAAACAACTTTCATTGGGAAGAAACATTCTGGTGGTTGCTTGCAAAAAACTTTGGAATAAAAGTAAATGCAGATGCATTTGAAGCGATAGCCAGATCAATCTCGATTAATATACTGGCAAAACATAAAACACAGATTCATCAGTTAGAAGCATTGTTACTTGGACAAGCTGGTTTGTTAGACGAAAAATTTACAGACGATTATCCGCTGATGCTACAAAAAGAATATAAGTTCTATAAAAGTAAATACAACCTCAAACCAATTAGCCTGCCTGTATTTTTTCTGCGGATGAGGCCGGGAAACTTTCCCACTATTCGTTTGGCGCAACTGGCAATGCTGGTTCAAAATTCGGCTCATTTGTTTTCTAAAATTAAAGAAGCAGATGCTGTAAAAGATGTTAAAGCATGGCTGGATGTAACAGCCAATGATTACTGGCATTATCGTTACAAATTTGATGAAGAGTCTGCTTACAGAAAGAAAAAATTGGGTGCTGCAATGATTTATAATATTATCATCAACACCGTTTGCCCGGTTTTATTTGCTTATGGTAATTATCATGATGAAAATAAATTCAAAGAGAAAGCCTTAAAATGGCTGGAGCAAACTTCAGCAGAGAAAAACAATATCACTAAAGGATTTCAACTATTAGGAATTGAAAACAAGACCGCCTTTGATTCACAGGGATTGATTGAATTGAAAAATGAATACTGTAACAAGAAAAGATGTTTGGAATGTGGGGTAGGGAATGCGATTTTGAAAAATGACTAATTATAATGAACTATGAGTCTCTTTTTGAATTTAACCACTCTGATTCATTCCATGAGATCGGGCATGAGCCCACAGACTCAATTTCATAATCAGGATTGTCAACCTGTACGAGTGTCAATAATTTTTCCCCAAATAAAATATGCCTTCTTGAATTATTTGCAAAAATATCAAGTAATATATTTGCAACTTTCTTTTCGACAAATTGGAAATGTCTAAATATTATAAGAAGTCCTGAGCTAGAGATATCAAAATCAGAGAGACAATCATTTAAGGCATCAAAACTTTCCCCATAATATTGGGGAAAGCCAAGGTGGTCACTAATATCCTTGTGTATTATTTTGATTTCAGTCCAGTTTGTGCAATCAAAATCAATAATTTCAAAATTATTTTTTTCGAACCAATCAATATCTTTTTTAATACAGCTTGTTGGTAATACAAACTTATCCATCCATTTAATAGGATTCTATAATCAAGCCTTCGCCACTCTTCTGGATTGTTTTTGAAAACTCCCATATGTTTTGAAATTATTTAAAACTATGCCCAACTTCCCCAATCCACTTTCACTTCAATATCCGGATGAATACTAAACTGCACAGGACAGGTATTGCCTGTATTTTTCAAGATCGTTTTTGTCTTTTCATCAATATCTTTCAAAGAATCTGGTATATGAAATGTTAAATGTATGCCTCCAATTCTTCTTGGGTCGGCCTTCATAATTTTCAACACTTCAATTTTTATATCGTTCAGATCAAAGCCCATTGTTCTTGCTTTAATGCCCATTACTGTTATCATACAGGTGGCAAGGCTAGTTGCCATTAGGTCAGTAGGCGAGAACCTTTCACCTTTTCCATTGTTATCAACAGGAGCATCTGTTTCAAAAGAAGAGCCACTTTGCAGGTGAGTACAGGTTGTCCGCAGGTCGCCATTATAAACTACAGTAGAAGTCATTATCAATAATTTGCCCTAAATTTACGTTGAATGTAAATAAAAATTATACTCCGTGAAGAAACTAAGTATCTGTTTAATCCTTATATCATTTGTTTTCGCAGCTACTGCGCAAGACCCCGCCAACAAGAAATCTTCGAAAGATGATAAGAAAGAAGCCCATAGGCAAAAAATAAATACATTAATTAAACAAGACGAAGAAGGTGTTCTTGTTTATCGCAAGCAAAGTATTTTTGGTCTTCAAGGAAGAACAAATGGCTATGGTGGTTTTTATGAATTGGGAAAAATGAAGACAACCCGTAAAACAAACATTTATCGCCTTGATATAACGGAGATCAAACATCAGAAACAGGAAAAGCTTTCAACCGGTGGAAATATTTTCGGTAATCCATTCTTTTACGGAAAGATCAATAGTTTTTATCAGGCCACACTTGGTTTTGGACAGCAGCATATGCTTGGTCAAAAAGGAAATAAAAATGGAGTAGCACTTTCACTTGTCTATAATGGCGGTTTGGCTTTAGGTCTGTTAAGGCCATACTATGTTGAAGTAATTGATCCGTCAGATAATCAACAAAAAACGATTAAATATTCTCAGGCAGACAGTGCTTTGTTTTTAGGCCCTACTATCATTGGTGGCGGCGGCTTTGGTAAGGGTTGGGGTGAAATGAAAATAAAACCAGGAGCTTTTGTAAAAACGGCGCTGCGGTTTGATTATGGCCGTTTCAATGAAACTGTTTCAGGTCTTGAAATAGGTATTAGCGCCGAATTCTACGGATCTAAAATTCAGATACTGGCCAACCAGAAAGACAAAAATTTATTCTTCCAGGGTTACATAGCCCTCCTGTTTGGACGGCGTAAGTAATGAACGTATTTTTGCCCTATGATTGAACTTCCTGTAGCTTCTGCAGCAGTTGATAATACAAGAGTGAAAAAGCCAGACTGGCTTAGGGTAAAACTTCCCATCGGCGAAAGCTACAAGCATGTTCGTGGCCTTGTAGATACGCATAAACTTCATACAATTTGCGAAAGCGGTAATTGTCCTAACATGGGCGAATGCTGGGGAGCAGGCACGGCTACATTTATGATATTGGGAAACACCTGTACAAGAAGCTGTGGCTTTTGTGCAGTAGCTACTGGAAGACCTGAAGAAGTGGATTGGGATGAACCACAACGAGTGGCAGAAGCCATTCATCTTATGAAAGTAAAACATGCTGTTATTACTTCTGTTGATAGGGATGAGTTACAAGATGGCGGTTCCATTATCTGGAACAATACAATTAAAGCTGTGAAGGCATTGAATCCCGATACAACATTGGAAACGCTGATACCAGATTTTAAAGGAAAGAAAGAAGATATACAAAGAGTGATTGATGCAGCACCCGATGTAGTTAGCCATAATATTGAAACAACCGAACGATTAACAAAGCAGGTTAGAATACAAGCCAAGTACTGGCGCAGTATGGAAGTGGTAAGAACCTTGAAAGAAGGTGGTATGCGAACGAAGAGCGGCATCATGCTCGGTTTGGGCGAAGAGAAAGAAGAAGTAATTCAAACATTGAAAGATCTTCATGCAAATGGTTGTGATGTGGTAACGATTGGTCAGTATTTGCAACCAACAAAAAAACATTTACCTGTTCATCGTTTTGTACATCCTGATGAATTTGCAGAATACAAAGAGATTGGTTACACACTTGGATTGGATTATGTAGAAAGTGGACCTTTAGTTCGTTCTTCTTACCATAGTGAAAGACATGTGTTGGCCGGATTGGGAAGAAAAGAATGGGAGATGAGTAAGTCAATAGGCAATAGGCAATGAGCAATGTCTTGTATATGAAAAAGTATTATTTCTTTCAGGGGTTTCTATTTATTTCAGGAATTTTATTTTCAATTAATTCTATTGGTCAGTTAAGATGGCAGAATGTAGATGCTGAATTTCAGCCGTTGCCTGCTTCTGTTCATGTTTACAAAACAACAGATATGTTGGATGGTAAGCCGAATATTGCTTATTATCTGGAAGCTGATTTGAAAGATAAGAAACTAGATTTTACTGTTGATACTACTTATCAGCGAAGATTATCTCCTTCAAAATTTTACGAAAAAAATGATAAGCCACTTTTAGTGGTGAACACTACTTTCTTTTCGTTTGAAACGAATCAAAGTTTGAATGTGGTGATAAAGGATAAGAAATTGGTGGGATATAATATTCATACGATTGCTGGTAGAGGGAAAGATACTTTTACTTATCGCCATCCTTTTGGCAGTGCGATAGGTATTTCAAAAGAGAGAGGCTGATGTTGCGTGGTTGTATACTGATTCTACAAAGCGATTTTCATACGCATTGCAACTGCCCAATCTAGCTATTAAAGATTCAATGATTAGTCTTGATTTTAAGAGTGCTGATTATTTAACATCCATTGCATCACATCAGAGGGTGTCTTCATCTTTGAATAAATGGAAAATGCAAACTGCTGTCGGCGGTGGCCCTGTCCTTGTTCAAAACGGTGAAATAAAAATAACTAACAACGAAGAATTAAAATTTGCTGGTAAAGCAATTGATGATAAGCATCCAAGAACGGCAATGGGTTATACAAAAGATAACAAGCTTATCATTTTAGTAATTGAAGGAAGAAACAATGGCATTGCAGAAGGAGCAACACTTACCCAAGAAGCTCAAATGCTTAAAGATATTGGTTGTTGGGAAGCATTAAATTTAGATGGCGGTGGAAGCAGTTGTATGCTTGTAAATGGAAAAGAAACAATCAAAATTTCTGATAAAACTGGTCAACGTCCTGTTCCGGCTGTGTTTATTATCAAACAGAAATAATTTTATTTCTCCAAAGTAAATCTGACCTGAAAATTACAGGCGCAACTAAATATTCACCTGCTAATTAGCCAATTAAATTGATTTGTTGATAAGTCTCAACCATTTTTGGTGTTTTTGGCATCATTCTTTCTATTAATAGGCATCATCCATTATCTACGAATTATCATAAAATCCTTAAGGTTCGATTAAAAAAAATATCCTTGTTATTTAAAAGTCTCTGGCAAATGCTGGAGACTTTTTTTGTTCTAAAAAAAATCTTGCTAATAAAAAAACCTGCAGCGATTAACTACAGGTTTTACTATGTGAGCTTGTTCGTTTAAGATACTGTTGGAGGTTTTTTCTTGTCTCTTGAGAATGATCTTCCCAATGGACCTTTTTTTCCTAAGTCAACAAGAATTGGAGCCGCCACAAAGATGGATGAATAAGTACCTGTTACAACACCAATCAACATTGCAAATGCAAATCCTTTAGTTACCTGTCCACCCACAAGGAATAAGATCAGAATAGTAAGGAATACTGTTAACGAGGTCATGATGGTACGACTCAATGTTTCATTGATGGCTCGGTTAATCACTTCACCTCTTGGAGCATTTGGCATCATCCTGCTGTCTTCACGGATACGGTCGAATACAATTACCGTATCGTTCATCGAGAAACCAATTACCGTAAGAATGGCTGCAATGAAATGCTGGTCAATCTCAAGAGGGAAAGGAACTATGCCTCTTGCAAAAGAGAATACAGCTAATGTTACCAATACGTCATGCAGCAAGGCTACGATAGTTCCCAGAGAATATCTCCAGTCACGGAAACGAATAAAAATATAAAGGAAAATTGCAAGAATGGCGAAGATGGTAGCTTTCATCGCACCAGCTTTCAAATCATCCGAAATAGTAGGTAATACTTTTTTCGAACCCATCTTACCTGTATTATTTTCACCTGCACTGAATTTCTCATAACTCATACTGGCTGGGAAATAAGACTTAAGACCATCATACAATTTCCTTTCAACTACGGAGTCAATACCAGCAACATTATCTTTAATTCTGTAAGCTGTAGTAATATCTAATGTTGTGTTGTCTCCAATAGTTTTAATGATTGGGTTTTCACCATCGAAAGTTGAAGTCAATTCTGTCCGCACCTTTTCAACATCTACCTTTATCGGAAACTGAACAGTATAACTTCTTCCTCCGCTAAACTCTACACCCTGATCGTAACCATTAAAATAGGAAGCAATACCTAATGCCAATACAATCATTGAAACCACATAAGCATACTTACGGTATTCAATAAATTTATATTTCGCATGTCTGAATACTTTTTTAGATACACCAGTGAAATATTCAAGATGACGTTTCTTACTTGTAAACCATTCTGTTACCCAACGGCTAACAAGAATACCACAGAATAAAGAAAGCAAAAGACCAATGATCTGTGTAGTAGCAAATCCTTTTACAGGACCCAGACCAAAAGAGAATAATATAAATGCTGTCAATAAAGTTGTAACGTGGGCATCCAATACAGGAGGCAATGAACGTTTATACCCTTCATTAATGGCAGGAATGTACCCTTTGCCTTTAGATAGCTCTTCTTTGATACGTTCGTAAATAATTACGTTGGTATCCACGGCCATACCAATAGTTAATACCAAACCGGCAATACCCGGAGCTGTTAATGTAGCACCAAGACCTGCCAGTACACCCACTGTAAACAGTAGGTTTAATATCAGGGCTATATTGGCAATCCATCCACTGGTGTTGTAATAAACCAACATCAGTAAGAAGATAACAATGAAAGATATTAAGAAAGCCATTGAACCACCATTGATGGCATCTTTACCAAGCGTTGGCCCAACTTGTTGTTCCTGAACAATCTTAGCAGGAGCAGGTAGTTTACCAGCTTTAAGAATATTTGATAAATCCTGCGCTTCCTGCTGGGTATAGCCACCAGAAATGGTAGATGTTCCGTTTGGAATAGGAGTGATAACAGTTGGTGCAGAATAAACGATATTATCCAATACGATAGCGATTGGCTTATTATCAGCCTGCGTATTTGGATCACCTGCAGCTTCTTCCGTCATTCTTTTCCAGATAGCAGCACCAAAATTCTTCATATCCATCCGAATCTCTACTTTGCCATATTGGTCAAAGTCCTGACTTGCATTTGAAATGGCATCACCTTCTAACTTAGCTGTTGGTCGGCCATATGTTTTCAATGCATATAAAGGAATAGTTTTTCCAGACCTGCCTTTTGCATCTTTTTCAGCAATACCATAAGCAAAAACTACATCGGAAGGAAAGTTTGCTTTGAATTCATTCAGGTATTCACGGAATAGAGCAGAATCTTTTATCTGTATTGAACCGATTGCAGCAGGATAAGAAATCTCACCTTTTTCATTTCTTCCCGGTTGAAAAAACTGAATGTATTTTTCAATAGAAATAGCCGCATTATCAAGTCCTTTTGTTTTTCCAGTTGTATCTGTACTATTTTCAGTAATTAAATCATCACCAAGTCCTTTTATTTTATTGGTAGTATCTGCTTTAGC
Organism: Chitinophagaceae bacterium; assembly: GCA_016706055.1. Taxonomy (GTDB): domain Bacteria; phylum Bacteroidota; class Bacteroidia; order Chitinophagales; family Chitinophagaceae; genus JJ008. The sequence goes on from JADJKL010000002.1 coordinate 60,389, forward strand.
TATTGCAGTATTGGTAGTGTCAGGTTTCGCAACAGTATCAAGTTTAGAGGTACTATCTTTTGCTCCGCCATATTTTTTATTGAAAACATCAATAAAACGCTGCCAGCCTGAGCCATAATTAGCATCTTGCAAAGTGTACAATTCCCAGAACTGTAAATTGGCAGTGCTCTGCAAATATTTTCTAACTCTCTCTTTGTCTTTAATACCTGGCAATTCAACTTCAATCGTTCCTTTTGATTTATTTGGATTGATATTGGGCTGAGCAACACCAAACTGGTCAATACGGGTACGTAATACTTTGAACGTTCTGTCAAAAGCATCATCTGCACTTTTTTTGATATAGCTTTCAACTTTACTGTCGGAAGACTTGATATCTATTTCTCCATTACTTGCAGCGGCAAATAAAGTGGCTAATGGCCTGTCTTTTTCCAGCTTTCTATATTCACTGATAAAGAGTGTAACAAAATCATCACCACTGTTAGCCTTTCTTTTATCTGCATTCACTATGGCAGCAGAAAAATTAGGGTCTTTAGAGTTATTTGACAATGCTCTTATCAAGCCTGTCATTTCCACTTCCATTGTTACGTTCATCCCACCTTGCAAATCAAGGCCAAGATTTAATTCTTCTTCTTTCGCTTTTTGATAACTCACTGCACCATTGATACCGTAAGTAACAGTTACATCCTTAGTGCTGTCCAATAATCTTTTCAGACGTTCGTTATATTCTTTGTCTAAAAATTCCTGATACACTAATTGAGAATCTTTGTTACCAGGAAACTTTTCAAGAGCACTCTGGTAATTCTTCTTTAAATAGCTTTTTGCACTGGTCTCCATCTTCTTTTCATGATTCTTTACGAACCAAGTAAAAGACAATTGGTAAAGCGAATAGATTATCAGTAGAATTGTGAAAAAGCGAACCAAACCTTTCAGTTGCATACGTTGATTGATTTACATGATTTAGCCCCGACCATACTTAGTTTAAAGATGGGAAAGGCTATACATAAATTTTAAGGACGGCAAAGATAGCAGTTTCGGATTAATTCGAACCAACAAAAAAGAGGCTCTTGACCCTTGATTTTTAAAACCTTAAAGCATATCAAACACTAACTTTGAAAGACCATGAATACCATATTTAAACCGGGTTTAATGATAGTCCTTTTGTGCATCGGACTAGCTAAATTCCCACAAGGAACAGTTAATAAAAGGCATCAGTCAATTTTGACTGAAAAGAAAGATTTAAAGAATGTTTTAACGATGAATAACACTGCTGATACTTTCATTAACAACCTCTTACAGAAGAATCCTCAATATTTTTCTTCGATTTTGAAAAATGCTGAAAACCTGAAAGTTCAAATCATTTATACGCAGGTGGATAGGCTCAAAAAGAAAAAAGTTGAATTTACAGACCATACTTTTAATCTGAATACAGATAACTATTTCTATCCTGCATCAACCGTTAAACTACCTGTGGCCATTTTAGCTCTTCAAAAACTGAATGAACTCAAGATTGCAGGATTGGACAAACATTCCACTATGATTACAGGAGCGAATGGATTTGGTCAAACAGCAGTGAATGAAGACACTACGTCGGGAGACGGCAAAGCAACTATTGCTCATTATATCAAAAAAATACTGCTGGTTAGCGATAATGATGCTTTCAATAGGCTGTATGAATTTTTAGGACAGGAATATATCAACAACACTTTGCACAAAATGGGATATGCCGATGTGCAGATTATTCACAGGTTGGATGTTAGTTTGACGGAAGAGCAAAATAGGCAAACGAATCCAATTAATTTTTTAAACAAAGCAGGGAAAGTTATCCATTCAAAATCTGCTGAAAAAAGTAAAATGATATATGCGGATAGAAATACCAAATTGGGCGACGGATATTTAAGTGGTGGCAAGTTGGTTAATGCGCCTTTCGATTTTTCAAAAAAGAATCGCTTGTCTTTACAGGATTTGCACATGATAGTAAGAAGTATAATTTACCCGGAGGCCGTAAATAAGAAGATGCGTTTCAATCTTACAAAAGATGATTATGATTTTCTGAGAAAATTTATGTCGATGAGACCCGAAGAATCGGCTTCTCCAGTTTATAAAGCTCCTGAGTATTGGGATAATTATGTAAAATTTCTATTCTATGGTTCAGAAAAAGATAAAGCAAAACCAGGGCTTAAAATTTTTAATAAAGTGGGAGATGCATATGGTTTTTTAATTGATGCAGCATACTTCGCTGATTTCAAAAATAATATTGAGTTCTTTTTAAGTGCCACCATCTATTGTAACAGCGATGGGGTTTTCAATGATGATAAATATGATTACGATACATTGGGCTTCCATTTTTAAAAAATCTTGGGAAAGTAATTTATGAATACGAACAAACAAGAGTTCGTAAAAAGCAACCTGATCTTTCTGAATTCAAGTTTAATTATGACGAATAAATTAGATTGACTTATCTTCAAATTCTTACTTTTGCGGCTGCTCGCCATGCAGTATTTCCAAATCATTTAAAACAAAAACAACTGATATGCAGCTATCATCATTTTTAGATCGCTTTAATGAACCGGAAACATTAAAAATGGCAAAGCTTGGCCGTGAGCTAAGAGCAAAAGGAGTGGATGTAATTGACCTTAGCCTTGGCGAGCCTGATTTTGATACACCTGAGCATATTAAAGAAGCCGCTATTAAAGCTATAAAGGATAACTGGAGTCATTACACACCTGTGCCCGGGTTTCCAGATTTAAGAGAGGCCATCTGTAGTAAACTGAAAAGAGATAATAATCTTGATTATAAACCAGAGAATATTGTTACTTCCACAGGAGCTAAACAAAGTCTTGCCAATACAATGCTTGCTTTAGTTGATGAGGGCGATGAAGTGATTATTCCAACACCGTATTGGGTTACATATAGCGAATTGGTAAAAATTGCCAGAGGGAAAGTAGTTGAAATTAAAAGTACTGCTGAACAAAAATTTAAAATCACACCTGCGCAATTAGAAGCTGCTATTACACCTAAAACAAAAGTTTTTCTTTTTTCATCACCATGTAACCCAAGCGGATCTGTTTATACTAAAAAAGAACTGGAAGGGTTGGCAGAAGTGTTTAAAAAGCATCCGGGTATTTTCATTATGGCAGATGAAATTTATGAGTATATCAACTTTGTTGGAAAGCATGAAAGCATTGCACAGTTCGATGAAATAAAAGACCGTGTAATACTCATCAACGGTTTAAGTAAAGGATTTGCCATGACAGGTTGGAGGTTAGGTTATATTGCTGCCAATGTGGAAATCGCAAAAGCCTGCGAAAAAGTGCAGGGACAATTTACTAGTGGCACCAATTCAATTACACAAAAAGCTGCAGTTGTTGCATTAACAACGGATTTACGTCCTTCGATCGAGATGACAAAAGAATTTGCAAGAAGAAGATCAAGAGTATTGGAATTGGTAAAAGAAATTCCGGGTATTACATGTCCTGAACCAGATGGAGCTTTTTATATTTTCCCGGATGTTGGTTATTACTATGGAAAAACGGATGGTGAAAATAAAATAGCAAATGCCTCAGATTTATGTATGTATCTTTTGAATGTTGCTAATGTTTCTTCAGTAATGGGCGATGCTTTTGGCGAGCCAAAATGTGTACGTTTTTCTTTTGCTAACAGTATGGATAAAATTGAAGAAGGGTGGAAGCGGATTAAAGCAGCATTGGCAAAATTGAAATAGAATCACTTCTCTTTCTTAATACGAGATAATATTTTTTCATGGGTACTCAACACCTGTGGAATTACCATCTCTTCGTCGTTATTTGTGATAATGAAATCGCAGCGTTTCATTTTTTCTTCTTCATTCATTTGCCGGCTGATGCGTTTCATTACTTCGGCTTCAGATAAGCCATCTCTTTTCATCACTCTTTTTATACGAGTTTCTAATGGGGCACTTACACCGATAAAATAATCAAGATGCTTAGCCGCTTCCGTTTCAAAAAGCAATGCTGCTTCTTTAATGATATAAGGTGAAGATTGTTGTTGAACCCACTCATTAGCATCTTCAATTGTTGCAGGGTGAGTGATTGAATTGAGTAAGGCTAATTTTTCTTTATCATTAAACACAATATCAGCAATATATTTTCTATCTAACTCTTCGTTTTTATAAGAGGCTTCGCCGAAATGTTTAATGACCAATGCCTTCAATGCATTGTTTGAATTCATTAATCGTTTTGTTGCATCGTCAGCATAGTAAACAGGGATTCCCAATGTTTCAAAAACTTTGGCAACAGTTGTTTTTCCACTTCCTATTCCGCCTGTAAGTCCGATTTTCAACATACACAAATTGAAAATTTACAAATAAAAAAATCTCAAATTCCAATCATACAGTTACGATTAGCATTTGAGATTTATAATTTAGTGCTTTATTGTTTTTATTTCTTATCAATCAAAGGTTTATTCAAAGCAGAAGTCCAATCCATACTGATTGCACTTTTCTCAATCTTTAAATAACTGCCAGGACTTACTTCAATATTCAAAGTGCCGTCCTCATTGTTTTTATTAATTGTACCGTGTATACCAGCGATTGTAACAATCTTATCGCCTTTACCAAGGTTCTCAATAAAAGACTTCTGATTTTTTGCTCTCTTGGCCTGTGGACGAATAAAGAACATCCAGAAAACTAAAATCATTAGACCCAGAAATACTAATTGAATAGTACCACCTGTGCCTCCACTTTTTCCTGCATCGCCACCCGGAGGTGTACAAGAAGAGAAAAATAATAAAAGGGTAATTGCTGAAAGATAAGTTATGCGAGACTTCATGTTTGTTGTTTTTATTTGCTACTAAAATTTAAAAATTATTTTTTTACATCGACTGTAAACTCAAGGTCATGATCACGGGAAGGTGTTGTATTGGCATCTACATTGATATGTTTTCTCTGCTCACCTACACGACCTTTGCTGTCAAACTTTGCTTTTATTACACCTTCTTCACCTGGTGCAAAAGGTTGTTGTGGTGTTTCAGGAATTGTGCATCCACAACTTGCAGTTACATTGGCGATAACCAATGGCTTAGTGCCAGTATTTTTAAAGCGGAACGAAACTTCGACTTGTGCACCTTCATTTACAGTTCCCATAGAAAGGAATGTAGAGTCCAGCCACTGAATGCTAGTGTAATTAGCTGTGTCACTCATTATTTTTGCCTTCTCAGCTTGTAATGTGCTATCAGAATTATTGGAAGAGTCTCCAGATTTTTTATCTGTTGAAGTACAAGCGAGGAGTACTGTTGTTATTAATAAAATAAATATTATTTTTTTCATTTAAATACTTTTTTAGAAGTGCAAATGTAAAGCTTAGTTGATTGCCTGACAAAATAACTCAAAAGCTGGTCTGATTTGGTGTTAGCCTTTTTTGTATTCAACTTTCTGCATTTTGCCTTGCAGCACCAATTCTTTATGGATATTATCAAGAATTCCGTTTACAAATTGGCCACTCTGCTGTGTGCTGTAGTCTTTAGCAAGGTCAATGTATTCGTTGATGGTTACTTTTGGCGGAATTGTTTCAAAAAATAAAAATTCAGATACTCCCATTTTCATCATTATCATATCTAATACAGCAATACGTTCCGGATCCCAGTTTTTTAGTTTTGGTTTGATGATTTCTTGCAACATGTCATTTTTATCCAGAACAGTTTCTAGCAAGCTTTTTGCAAAATCAACTTTATCTTTCGACATCAACTGATTAAAATTAATAGAACCGGGTTTTTGCAGATAGCCTGCAAGTAATTGTATCACCATTTCTCCGTCATCATCCCAGTTTGAAAAGTTTTCCTCAATATGCGATACAAAAAGTTCGTTGGCCAGCATAAGATCATTTAAAATAAATTCAATGATTTTGCCTTCTTCTTTTTTCTCTCTTGCAGAAGATGAAATGTACGTTTTGTACTCGGAAGTTTCTTTCAGTTTCAGATACACTTTTTTTATAAGCTCTTTATCGGTACTAAGTTCTGGCTTATCACTTGCAAATTGTTCCTTTAAAGCAGGATCCTCTAATATTTTCCAGAGCAATTCATTACCGGCAATTTTTGTATTAATGCTAAGATCTTCAGCAGTAGGTAAGTGTTTTGATGCTTTTTGATGCGCATCTTTTTCAGCGTAACGGATTACTTCCGTTAAAAAATAAATAAGGTAAACAAATAAAGAACGGGATTCGTCAATATGCTTTTGCAATATTTTTTGTGCTTCAGAATTTTTTATATCCATTTCAAGAGTGGAAACCGTGTAAATGGTCTGCATTACTTTAACTCGGATATTTCTTCTACTAATCATTTCTTAAGAGCTGTTTGGAAGGGCGAAGATAACAGAAAATATCTATCTGATATAAGTTCATTTTATATGTTATTTTAAATAAAAAAAATGCATTATTCTTAAATTGAATTTTGGAAAAAAAACAAAAGATGAGTAGTTTCAACTCCTACACCAAAACAAGCAACCATGAAAACTTTATTTACTTCATTTTATTTCTTTCTGTAATAACTTTTAGCTGCGATTCGAATTCTGATTCAAGGAAAATAAAAACTAGTATACCAATTGCATTGATGGAAGATATTGACGAAGGTGAAGGCGAAAAGCAAGATGGAATTGCTGAAGCTCAACGAATGGAGTTTGAACAAACCAAAGATATATCGCTTGGATATATTCCACAGGATAGATTAATAAAGGCTACGGAAGAATTAAATGTAGCAAGACGAAACGGGATATATCCAAACAGGGTAAATGCTTTGGCATGGGTTGAAAGAGGCTCTAATTCAGATGCAGTAGGACCTAGTAATGGAAATGGAAGGATAACAGGTTCGCAGGTTACGAGTGGTCGCATGAGAGCAATTTTAGTTGACTTAGCTGATGTTACTAATAGAACGGTATGGGTAGGTGGAGTAGATGGCGGTATTTGGAAAACAAATAATATTACAGCTTCTCCAGCAACATGGACCGTGGCTAATGATTTCCTAGGAAATCTCGCAATAGCAGATATAGCACAAGATCCTACCAACACCAATGTCATGTATTTTGCTACAGGGGAGAAGTCGATTAATTCGGATGCAGTAAAAGGCGGAGGTATATGGAAAAGTATTGATCATGGAGTCAATTGGGTACTATTACCCGCCACAACTACATTCTGGAATGCATCACGAATAGTTTGTGATGCAGCAGGGAATGTTTATATATCTACAATCTCAAGTTTACAGGGTATTCCCGGAAGTGTTGGTGGTATTTATCGCTCTACAGATGGTGGTAATACTTGGTCTACTAATATATCTCCGTCAGGACTAAGTGCCAGAGTTACAGAGATGGTAATTAGCAGCACCGGTAGAATGCATGTAACCTGTGGATATTATAATAGTACTGCAGCTACTTCAGGTTATCGTTATACAGATGCGCCGTCAACAGTGGCATCAGGCACATGGACTTCTCCGGCTACAACTTTTACTCCAGTGGAGTTTAATGTTGACATGGCAGTTGCAGGAAATACGTTATATGCTTTACCAGCAAACTCTTCATTTCAAACGCCTCAGATCTGGAAATCAACAGATGGTGGAGCTAACTGGGCGATTACAGGCACTACGCCACCGATTTCAGGAAGTGCACCACTAAGTAGCGGGCAAGGGTGGTATTGCTTGGCAATAGCAGTAGACCCGACAAATGCTAACAATGTAATGGTTGGCGGCCTTAATAGTTATAGGTCAACAGATGGAGGTGACATCTGGACATTAAATTCTGGATGGGTTACTGGGGTTCCAGGAACAACTAATTATATTCATGCAGATCATCAAATTCTCGTTTGGAATGATAATCAGGTACTGGATGGGGGAGACGGAGGTATTTTTTATTCAGCTGATGATGGTGCTACGTTTGCTGATAGAAATGTGGGACTACGTTTAAAACAATTCTATGCTTGTGCTATACATCCAATCTCAACTAATTATTTCCTAGCAGGAGCACAAGATAATGGAGTGCACCAACTTAATGGGGCCGGACTTACAAGTAGTGTTGAAGTAACCGGTGGTGATGGAGCTTTTGTTCATATTGATGAAGACGAACCATAATACCAGTTTGGCTCATATGTAAGGAGCCAATATCGTCGTAGTACTAATAATGGTGCTAATTGGTCGTCAGTTAATTATTCGACTTCAATAGGATTGTTTATTAACCCTACTGATTATGATGATGTAAATAATAATTTTTATGGTGCATGGTCTGCAGGAAGTTATCTCCGATGGCTGAATGCTTCATCTTCTACTTCTGGTTTTGCAAATTCTGTAGCAGCTTTTGCAGGAGGAACTGCAAGTTTTGTTGGAGTTTCAAAATTTACTGCAAATACTGTTTACTTTGGAACAACTAATGGCAAAATTGTAAAAGTTGACAATGCTAATACGGGTACAATAACAGAAACTGATATTACAGGTAGCAGTATGTCAGCTTCAAATGTAAGTTGTGTTGCACAGGGCACTACAACAAATAATCTTTTAGCTACATTTTCCAATTATGGTTCTACACATGTATAGGTTAGTACATCAGGGGGTGGTGCTGCTGGCTGGACGAATATTAGCGGGAATATTCCAGATATACCGGTGCGTTGGGCTATGTTTTATCCTGATGATAATACACAAGCAATTTTGGCAACTGAAATGGGAATTTTCGAAACAAGTTTAATTAATGGTGCTTCTACCAATTGGGTGTTGAATACCTCATTTCCGACGGTAAAAACCAATATGCTTCAATATAGGTTTAGCGACAATACGCTACTTGCCGCAACACATGGCCGTGGATTATGGACTACAACTATTGCACCTGTTTCTCCATTTGTACGTTTTGCATCATCCTATACCTATAGTCCGGTAAGAACAGAAACTTCTACAACTACATCAGGGTGCAGAAGGTACACTGATTATACGCTAAATATGCATATCGATAAAGCTCCAACAGGCAATGCTGCAGTTACGTTAAGTATTGCCGGAGGTGCAACTGCTACACTTGGTGTGGATTACGATTTTACTACGAATGGAAATTTTATTACTCCTTCAACTGTGGTTAATTTCCCAAGTGGAGCCACAACTGACCAACCGATTACTATTCGTATTTATAATGATGCAGAAGTAGAAAGCCTAACACCCGAATTCTTTACATTCAATTATAGCATTGGCGGAGGCACTGATGCTCTACCTGCACCGACCAGTTCCTCCTCCACATACAATCTAGGAGAAAATGATGTAGCTCCGACTACTACCACTGTTGAAACGATTGCAGGTCGTACACAAACAGAACATGTGGCAAATAATGGCACATATTATTTTTATGGCTCTACAGGTTCCAATTTAATATCTAGTCTTAGTGGTGCAACTGGTAACCTACAATGTGTTACAGCAACAATATTTGAAGCAGGAAGTGTATGGCAGTCGTTTGGAGGTGGTCAACGTTCTCAGAAAGTATTTGACATATCTCCAACAACAAATCCAGGATCATCTTATACTTTAGGCTTATACATTACCGCAGCAGAGTTGGCCGGCAAGCCACCAGCAAGTGTGAAAATTGCAAAAACAACCGCTGCAACAATGGCGGGTGCCAATAGTTCCAATACTATAATTGCAGCTTCAACTTCATTTACTGCATATGGAAGTGATTATTTATTTACGGCACCTTTTACCGGGTTTTCCAAATTTTTCCTAATTGATAATAATGTAGTTCTGCCAGTTGATTTGATAGCCTTTAGCGGTTATTTAAACAACAATTCGTTTGCAGTGCTGAACTGGAAAACGACCAACCCGTATAATCTGAAACACTTTGAGGTAGAGCGAAGCTATGATGGAATACAATTTAGTAATGCGGGAATAGTAAACGCATTACAAAATCCCGCAGCTATTCAGGATTATTCATTTAATGATCCGATAAGAGCTAAAGCAGTAAACTTTTATCGACTAAAAATGGTAGATAATGATAACCGATTTAAATACAGCGGTATTATTAAGCTTAATAATAATCAACCCGAAAAATTTGTAGAGTTGTTACAAAATCCGGTTACTAATAATATTACATTAATTATAGATAATCAGCAAGGGGATAAAGTTTCAGCTGTTTTATACAATTCATCTGGCCAGCAGATGCAAACCTGGCAACTGGGAAGCAGGCAGGGTACTATTTCATTGCCTGTTGATAGATTAGGGCTTTCCAGTGGGATTTATATATTTAAAGTAATGGTGGGCAACCGAACGGAAAGCATACGAATAAGCAAACATTAATAACATATCTTTTGACTATTTTGAAGGAGGAAGTTAATTTTTAACTTCCTCCTTCTTTTTTGTTTGCTTTCAAATGGATTTTGGCTTTTAATGTATAGTTTCTAATATGCAAATTTGTCCTGTCAGTGCAGGTAAATAGAAAAAAATCAACCACTAATGTCTGTCAAAATGAAATTTTGACTTATAATATCACTACGGCATGTTATTCGCCCTACCTTTGCCGTCCCAAATTCTTAGGGAATAATTATTCAAAAAATCAAAAATCAATACAATTATGGCTAAAAAAGTAAGCGTTACTCCACTCCATGACAGAGTAATCGTAAAGGCTGACGCTGCCGAAGAAAAATCATCTGGCGGAATTATCATTCCAGATACTGCGAAAGAAAAACCTCAACGTGGAACTGTTGTTGCTGCTGGACCAGGTAAAAAGATGAACCTGTAACAGTAAAAGCTGGTAACACTGTTTTGTATGGTAAATATGCCGGTACAGAAATTCAGATTGACGGACAGGATTACCTTATCATGAGAGAGTCAGATATTCTGGCGATAGTGTAATTTGGAAATTTGAAAATGTGCCAATTTGATAATGGTCATTTCAATTTTCAACTTCATTTCCAAATCATCAAATTAATTAATTAACAAATCAAATATTATGGCAAAGCAAATCTTCTTCGACATAGAAGCAAGAAATAGAATGAAAAAGGCGTTGATACACTTGCCAACGCAGTTAAAGTAACACTCGGCCCAAAAGGTCGTAACGTAGTTATAGAGAAAAAAATTCGGCGCACCACAGGTTACTAAAGATGGTGTAACAGTAGCAAAAGAAATTGAACTGGAAGATCCTATTGAAAATATGGGTGCACAGATGGTAAAAGAAGTAGCTTCTAAAACTGCAGATATTGCAGGAGATGGTACTACTACTGCTACGGTGTTGGCACAATCAATCATCAGCGAAGGCCTGAAAATGGTAGCAGCTGGTGCAAATCCTATGGATTTGAAAAGATGAATCGATAAAGCGGTAGCTTTAGTTGTAGAAAATCTGAAGAGTCAAAGCCAGACTGTTGGCAACGACAGTAAGAAAATTCAACAAGTAGCTTCAATATCTGCTAACAATGATGAGACAATCGGGAAACTGATTGCTGAAGCATTTGCAAAAGTTGGTAAAGAAGGTGTAATCACTGTTGAAGAAGCAAAAGGTACTGACACTACTGTTGATGTAGTAGAAGGTATGCAATTTGACCGTGGTTATGTGTCTCCATATTTCGTTACAAATAGCGAAAAAATGCAGGCTGAATTGGAGAACCCTTACATCTTAATATATGATAAGAAGATTTCTGCAATGAAAGATATTCTTCATATTCTGGAGAAAGTTGCACAAAGCGGACGTCCATTATTGATTATTGCTGAAGATTTGGAAGGCGAAGCATTGGCAACATTGGTAGTAAACAAACTTCGTGGTACTATCAAAGTTGCAGCTGTTAAAGCTCCAGGTTTTGGTGACAGAAGAAAAGAAATGTTGACTGATATAGCTATTCTTACTGCTGGTACAGTAATCAGCGAAGAATTAGGTCACAAATTAGAAGGTGCTGACTTAACATCTCTTGGTCAGGCGGCTTCAGTTACTATTGATAAAGACAATACAACAATCGTTGGTGGTAAAGGAAAGAAAGTTGATATCACTGCAAGAGTTAATCAGATCAAGGCTCAGGTAGAAAATACAACTTCTGATTATGATAAAGAAAAATTACAGGAACGTCTTGCTAAGCTAGCTGGTGGTGTTGCTGTACTTTATATTGGTGCAGCTACCGAAATGGAAATGAAAGAAAAGAAAGACCGTGTTGATGATGCATTACATGCAACAAGAGCAGCGGTTGAAGAAGGCATTGTTCCTGGTGGTGGAGTTGCTTATATCCGTGCAATCCAAAGCCTTGATGCAAAAGTAAAAGGACAGATTGCTGATGAGCAAACAGGTATGGCAATTGTTCGCCGTGCATTGGAAGAGCCAATTCGTATTCTTACATCGAATGCAGGAATTGATGGTTCTATTGTTGTTCAAAAAATTAAAGAAGGAAAAGCCGATTTTGGATTTAATGCCCGCACAGAGGTATATGAGAATATGTTCAAAGCTGGTGTTATCGATCCAACTAAAGTAAGCCGTGTTGCATTAGAGAATGCTGCTTCAATTGCAGGTATGTTATTGACAACTGAAGCTGTTGTTGCTGATAAGCCAAAGAAAGAAGAAGCTGCTCACTCACATGGTGCACCTGATATGGGTGGAATGGGTTATTAAACTCATTTGTACATAATTTATAATATAAAGTCCCGTCAAATAAATAGACGGGACTTTTTTGTGGATATTAATGAAAACCAATAAATTGTTTTTTTCGTATTTTTATACCGTTAAGTTGGCACTGAACCCCTTTGAAACTATTTGCGGATTCTCCAACACACTTTGTTACTAAAAAAACAATTATGAGAAAAATCTACAAATTTTCTTTATTTACTCTTTTGCTTATTACCCTAACGAATGTTGTTTTCGCACAGAACCGTTTCTTTCACGATGCGGGTAAAAACAAATCAATACAGACTACTAAAGAAAGGGTTATCATTCCTAAAGAATTCAGAACATCCACAATGGATGTTCAGGCAATGAAAAGCTTTTTATGGACATTGCCTTCTGAGAGCAGTGTACTTTACAACAGAGGTAATGCACCAGTCATTTCTATCCCAATGCCAGATGGCTCAATGGCCAAATTCCATGTTTGGGAAAGTAACATAATGGAGCCTGCACTAGCTGCTAAGTTTCCTGATATGAAACAATTTCTTGGTCAGGGAATTGATGATCCTTATGCTACTATCAGATTTGATTACAACCCATACACAGGATTTCATGCACAGATTTTGTCTTCAAGTACTGGCCGAATTTTTATTGATCCTTTTGCAAATGGAGATTTAAATAATTACATAAGTTATTTTGCCCGTAATGCCGTTTCGTCTTCTCAATTTGTTTGTAATGTAGACGAAAACTTAGCATTAGATAATCCTAGTCCCACAGTTAATAGAACAGCAGCTGCTTGTCTTGGTACAAACCTGAGAACATATCGTTTAGCATTAGCATGTACAGGCGAATATGCTGTTGCAGTAAATGGAGCTACACCTACAACCGGCGGCGTTGCTGCGGCAATGCTTACAGCAGTAAACAGGGTTACAGGTGTGTATGAAAACGAAGTCTCTGTCAGGTTACAATTAGTTGCTAATAATGATTTGCTTATTTATCTCGATGGAGCTACAGAACCCTACACAAATAATAGCGGCGGAACAATGCTTGGACAAAATCAGACAAATTGTGATGCCGTTATTGGTAGTGCAAATTATGATATTGGACATGTATTCAGCACTGGTGGCGGTGGTGTAGCAGGTTTGGGTGTTATTTGTAATAATGGAAATAAGGCAAGAGGTGTTACTGGTTTAGGCAATCCTGTAGGTGATGCGTTTTATATTGATTATGTAGCTCATGAAATGGGGCACCAGTTTGGCGGTAACCATACATTTAATAGTGTAACCAGCAGTTGTGGTGGTGGTAATCGTAACAATTCTACTGCATATGAAGTTGGAAGTGGTACTACAATACAGGCATATGCAGGAATTTGTGGATCTGACAATATTCAGCCAAACAGCGATCCTTTTTTTCATGCAATAAGTTTTGATGAAATAAGCAACAGAGTAAATGGAACATCTTGTGCAGCAATTACAGCTACTGGTAACACATTGCCTGTAATAAATCCATTAGTAAATAGTGGGTTAACTATTCCTATTAACACTCCATTTACATTAAGTGGAACAGCAAGTGATGCTAATGGTGATCCATTAACTTACAGCTGGGAAGAAATGGATTTAGGTCCGGGTGGTGCATGGAATGGTGGTGCAACAAGCACAACAGCACCTCTTTTTAAGTCAAGAGTTCCGAAAACTACTGGCGACAGAACTTTCCCTGATATGGCAGTAATATTAGCAGGCTATCCTGCAAATCCTGCAGCAACTTTAGGTGGACTAAAAGGTGAAACATTACCAACTGTTGCAAGAGCAATGAACTTCCGGTTAACTGTAAGAGACAACCGTGCTGGCGGTGGTGGAGTAGCCTCAAGTGGAACATTAGGTTGCCAAACTTCAACTGCATTTATTGTGAATACAGCTGGTACAACTCCTTTTTCTGTTACTGCTCCTAATGGCGGTGAAAGCTATCCCGGCGGTACTTCTCAAACAATTACATGGAATAATGCCGGGACTACAGCAGCACCTTTCAATGTTGCTAATGTAAGAATTACTTTATCTACAGATGGCGGATTAACTTATCCAACTGTAATATCAGCAAGCACTCCAAACGACGGTACGGAAGCTTTAACTATACCTGCTGTTGTAACTACAACAGCAAAAATTAAAATAGAAGCGATTGGAAATATTTTCTTTGATATTTCTAGTGCTGATTTTAGCATAACAGCAGCGTCAAATGGTTTTTCATTTAACAGCCCTGCTGCAGTAACCGCAAGTTGCCCTGTTCCAAACGTTATGACTTCAGGCAACCTTACAGCTACCTATCAAGGTACTTTCACTGGAAGTATTAACTTAACGGGTACAGTTACTCCAGCAGGACCTACTGTATCATTTAGTAATCCTATTTTAACTACTGGTTCTCCTTCATCAACAGTTTCTTTAACTGGTATGGCTACTTTAAGTCCTGGCAATTATGTTGTTACTGTTACAGGAACCGGAGTTGGCGGTGGTAATCCTGTTCAAACAAGAGATATTACATTCACAATTAACCCTGGCGCCGGACCTGCTGTTACAACGCATCCTTCCAGTCAGGCAATATGTGTTGATAATAATGTAACTTTTAATGCTGCTGGTACTGGTATAACCGGTTATCAATGGCAAGTAAGTACAAATGGTGGATTAACTTGGAATCCAATTGTTGGTGCCATGGCAACTTCATATACTATTACAGGCGTTACCTTCAGTTTAAATAATAATCAATACCGTTGTGTATTCACGGGTCAATGTGGTACTACTAATACTAATCCTGCTACTTTAACAGTAAACACATTGCCCAACATTGCAGGACAGCCATCAAATATTGCTGTTTGTTCTGGAAGCTCCGCAACATTTACTGCAACAGCAACTGGTACCAGTATTACTTACCAATGGCAGATAAGTACAACAGGTATGGGTGGAACATATAGCAATTTATCCAATGTGGCTCCTTATTCAAACGTAGGGACAGCAACACTTATAATAAATCCTACAACAACCGGATTGAATGGTAATTATTATCGCTGCGTTGTTTCAGGCACTTGTACACCGCCTGCAACTTCAAACCCTGCATTGTTAACTGTAAACTCATCTGTAACAGTTACTGGAAACCCTTCCAATCAAACAATTTGTGAAGGAACAGGAACCAGCTTTACTTCATTTGCAAGTGGCAGTGGGTTGATGGATCAATGGGAAGTAAGTACAAATGGTGGTGGCACATGGGCCAACGTTGTTAACAACGCTAATTATGCAGGTGCTACCACACCAACGTTGACGTTAACCAATGTTCCTCCTACATTTAATAATTATAGATACCGAAATAATATTACAAGCCCACCTTGTACTCCAGGTATAACTACTGCGGCAACACTTACAGTAAATACATTCCCTGTTATTACAAGCCATCCTTCCAACCTTACTATTTGTGAAGGAGCTAATTCTACATTTACTGTTGGTGCTACTACGGGAGTAGGTGCTCTTACTTATCAGTGGCAGTTCAGACAAACTCCAGCTTCGGCTTGGGTTGATATTTCAGGTGCTACATCAAGCACATTTAGTCAAAGCAGTGTAATAGGACAAAATGGTTATCAGTTCCGTGTTATAGTTACAGCTGGTTGCGGATCTTCTAATTCAAATCCTGCAACAATTACTGTAAATGCATATCCGGTAGCATCAATTACCAATTTGCCAACTACGCTTTGTCTTTCTGATCCGGCATACAGTCTTACAGCTTCATTAGCAGGTGGTGTTTGGAACGGCCCTGGAGTTACGGGTAACAACTTCACACCAAGTGCAGCTGGTTTGGGAACTAAAACTATTAACTATGTGTTAACCAATGCAGGCTGCGTTACTACCAAAACATCAATTATTCAGGTAAATGAATGTGCTGATCGTCATCGTAGATTGTACGAGTTCCAGGCATTCAAATTGTATCCTACTCCGAATGACGGACGTTTTAGTATTCGGTTGAACAGCGATTTGTATAACACACTTGGAGTTAGAATTTATAACTCACTTGGACAGCAGGTTCATGCAGAGCAATTTAGCGGTCTTACCTACGGCAGCGTTGTTTCGCTTGACATAGCAGGGGTTCCCAGAGGTGTTTACCAGGTATTTGTGTACAGTGCAGATCTTGATAAAGTAGATAGCAAAGGTGTAAGCATCATTGTTAATCAATAATAACTGATAAACAATTGATAAAAAATCCCGTCCCGTTTTATACGAGACGGGATTTTGTTTTTTATTCATCTGTAATTACTGTTTTCTTTTCATGTTCTGGAGAAATTGAATTTGCGTACCTTTGCCGCCTCAAAAAAAGATGAAATGATAAGTGTAAAAGATCTAAAGTTGGCTTACGGTAAAAGGGTTTTATTTGAAGAGGTAAACCTGAATTTTACCAAAGGCAATTGTTATGGCGTTATTGGTGCCAATGGAGCTGGAAAAAGTACATTCCTGAAAATACTAAGTGGGGAGATTGAACCTAATAAAGGATCAGTTGAAATTACACCGGGTGAGAGGCTTGCGGTTTTAAAACAAAACCAGTTTCAGTTCGACGAAGAGTTGGTATTGAATACGGTAATGATGGGCCATAGTAAATTATGGGCTATCGCAAAAGAAAGAGAAACGATTTATGCGTTGGCAGATTTTACTGAAGCGGATGGAATGAGAGCCGGTGAACTAGAAGCCGATTTTGGCGAAATAGGCGGATACACTGCAGAAAGTGATGCCGCCACTTTATTAGGACAGCTTGGTGTAACAGAAGAGTATCATCAATCATTAATGAAAGATATTCCTTCTAATCTGAAAGTAAGAGTATTGCTGGCACAGGCCATCTTTGGAAATCCTGATATTTTATTATTGGATGAGCCTACCAACGGTCTTGACATTGAAACTATCGGATGGCTAGAAAACTTCCTCGCAGAATATGAAAATGTGGTGTTAGTTGTAAGTCATGACCGTCACTTTTTAGATGCAGTATGTACTCATGTAACTGATGTTGACCGTCAAAAAATAAAAATCTTTACCGGTAACTATTCATTCTGGTACGAGTCTTCTCAATTAATGGCTCGCCAGGTTAATGATAAAAACAAGAAGACTGAAGATAAACGTCAGGCGTTGATCGACTTTATTGCCCGTTTCAGTGCCAATGCAAGTAAAAGTAAACAAGCTACTTCACGGAAAAAGGCATTGGAGAAATTGTCAATTGAAGAAATTGAACCGAGTTACAGAAAATATCCAGGAATCATTTTTCAGCAATTAAGAGAAGTTGGTAATCAGATTCTGAATGTAGAGAAATTAAAAAAATCTGTTGATGGAAGGGTGTTGTTCAGTAATGTAACTTTCACTGTTAACAAAGGCGATAAGATTGCTTTATTAAGCCGTGATCCTTTAGCTATTACAGCTTTCTTTAATATTATAACTGCCGAAGAAGTTGCAGATAGTGGTTCGTACGAATGGGGAACAACAGTAACGCATGCCTATTTACCTCAAGAGAACAATGAATTCTTCGATGGTAAAGATAACTTGATGGATTGGCTACGTCAATATGTGCCATCGCATGTTACAGATGTGGATGAACCATTCCTTAGAGGGTTTCTTGGTAAAATGTTATTTAGTGGTGATGATGTAATGAAAAAAACAGATGTGCTGAGTGGAGGCGAAAAAGTTCGTTGTATGCTTAGTCGTATGATGTTGCAAAGTCCGAATGTTATTTTGTTAGACCAGCCAACAAATCACCTTGATCTTGAAAGTATTCAGGCATTTAACGAACAGTGTACAGACTACAAAGGCATCATTCTATTAACAAGCCATGACCATACTTTTATGCAGACTGTTGCTAATCGTGTAATCGAATTAACACCAAATGGCATCATCGACAGGTTAATGACTTTTGATGAATATCTAGACGATGAAAGGGTAAAAGCTACAAAAGAAGAATTATATAAATAGCAGGTAATCCTGTATGTTATTCTAATGCCTCGTCGAAAGACGGGGCATTTTCTTTATCTTTCTGTTCTATATGTCAACCACCTCATCCTCCCTCGCCAAAAAAATCGGATTCTGGTCTGCTACTGCTATTATAATAGGAAGTGTAATTGGCTCCGGCGTTTTTATGAAACCAGCCAGCATGGCTGCTCAGTTAGGTTCGCCAATCTGGTTAACGGTTATCTGGATCATTGCAGGAATCTTTTCTTTATTCGGCGCATTGATCTATGCAGAGCTCGGTGCCATGATTCCGGAAACAGGTGGAATGTATGTTTATTTCAAAAAAATGTTTGGCGACTTTGTAGGTTATCTATATGGTTGGGCTGCTTTTTCGGTTATTAATACAACAGGTATTGCTGCCATATCATTCGTTTGTGCACAGTATGCTGATTATTTTTTGCATTTACCAAGATTAGATGCAGTAACAGAACATTCCATTATCTGGCATATCCCTTTTATTGGAGATTTATTTCCGCTTGAGAATATAGGGGTAAAATCGTTGGCTATTCTTTTGGTAATATTATTCACTACCATTAATTACCTAAGCACCAAAGCAGGAAGTGTTTTTCAGGTTATTTCGACATTTATAAAAGTGGCAGCTCTCGTACTGTTGGTATTTGGAATTTTCTTTTCTGGGGCTGGGGATATAAATAATTTCTTTGCCGCCGAAGCTCCAAAACAAAACGGAGCTTTGCTGGCAGGTATTATGGCTGCTCTTTCAGGTGCTTTTTTTGCATATGATGGTTGGGTCAATATTACGTTTGTTGCAGGCGAAATAAAAAATCCTCAAAAAAATATTCCCAAAAGCCTTTTTACAGGTGTGTTAACATGCATCGTTATTTATGTCTTGGTGAATCAGGCATACCTCTATGTAATGCCGGTAGAAAGTATTGCAACATCATCGTTAGTAGCAGCAAATGCAATGACAATTGCAATGGGTAGTATGGCTGGCGCCGTTATTGCGGCATTGATCGTAATCTGTACGTTGGGAGCTATTAATGGCAATACATTGGCGACTGCAAGAGTTACTTATGCAATGGGAAAAGATAAAGCCTTTTTACCATGGACAGGAAAGGAGCACAAACGATTTCAAACTCCCGGTAATGCACTCCTTTTACATGGTGTTTGGATTTGTATGTTTATTATCACCGGATCATTTGATATGTTGGCAGATATTATGGTGTTTATGACTTGGATATTTTATGGATTGGGTGCAGTTGGAGTTTTTATACTGAGAAAAAAAATGGCTACCACTGAAAGACCTTATAAAATATGGAAGCATCCATTTGTAACGCTATTATACATCGCATTTACTACTTTTTTTCTGGTGGCAACAATTTATAATGATGTTTCAAATTATTTGGCTGGCACACAGCCTGTAGTTAATTCGCTTCTTGGGTTATTGATAGCTGCTTTAGGCATTCCGCTGTATTTCTATTACAAGAAGAAGAAAAAAATACTGAGTGATGTAAATACCGTTTATTGGGTATGTTATCTGCAACTAAATCGTTTAATTTTATATCAATAAATTAATGATGAAGATTTTAACAAGTATATTAAGTTTTATTTTTTGTTCAGCAGTATTTGCACAATCACCTTCTTTATCTGTTCAGTTTACTATGGATAAATTGGATGCCCTAACTACTTCCAGTAATTTTAAAATTGAAATGAAAATCTGTATACCAATTAAAAATACTGAAAAGAAAGATTGGTTTAGTCCTGAAACCTCGGCAATAATTTTTTTAACACTTACCGCTGCGGATATTGATTGCGGAAAATATATGATAGAAGGAGAGGGTAAAGAAGTGTTAAGTGGAGAAGTAGAATCTCCAAAACCTAATTCATATTATTACAGTAACCAATATTTTGCCTGGGAAAGCATACTCATATTTAAAATTACCAATACTAAATCCCGGGCATTAGAACCGCCCATGTATGTAATAATGCCTATAAAATATAAATCCTTCGTTTCATCAATTAGCATTGCTGATGTTGTGTATCATTCAGGCAATATTGTATTTATTGATAACGCAACTGCTACCTATCCAAAAAAGAGATTAACCATTAATCACTCACTGAAAAATGAAACCGGTATTGCAGTAGAAAACTCTTCATACAAGGATTGGGTAGCTAATTAAATAATATTTCATTTCTCCTGTTCATTTTGCAGTCTTTCGTTTCTTGCGTTAACTGTTACTTTTGTACTACAGTTAAAATAAAATGTTATGCAATCAGTAATCGTTACCGGCGCATCCGGCAATCTTGGCCGTGCAGTTGTTCAAAAATTTTTGGAAGAAAAATGGCAGGTTACAGGTACTGTAATTCCCGGCGACGATGTTGATTTGGATATTACCAACAACTCATTCGAAAAAGTAATAGCTGACCTGATGAGCGAAGAAGCTTCAATACAAACTATACAAACTGTTATACAGCAACAAGGAAAAATTAATGCTGCTGTATTGACCGTAGGCGGTTTTGCAATGGGTTCAATAGCGGAAACAAAAACAACTGATATTACCAAACAGTATAAACTCAATTTTGAAACAGCTTATAATATTGCACGGCCTGTTTTTATGCAAATGATGAAACAGGGTAGTGGTCGTTTGTTTTTAATTGGTTCTCAACCCGGAAAAGATATGCAAAGCAGTAAAGGCATGGTAGCGTATGGATTAAGCAAGTCACTTATTTTCCGGTTGGCAGAGCTGATGAATGAGGAAGCAAATGGAACCGATGTGATTGTTTGTGTTGTAATTCCTTCTACGATTGATACGCCACAAAATAGAAAATCTATGCCCGATGCCAATTTTAGTAAATGGATAACGCCACAAAAACTGGCTGATCTTATTTATTCAAATTGTATGGCAACTGAAAATGTAAAACAGATTATCGAAGTATAGCTTACCTAATGCCAAATAAGATAATGCCTTTTCAGTAACTTGCGCCACCAACATCAATAGTATTATGCGTTACATGAAATGGATCGGTTTTGCGGCTGGAGTTTTATTAATTGCCTCTTGTTTTACGCCTTGGGTATTTATTGGTTCCAGAAATCTGACCATAAGTGGAATAGATGCAACTGGAACAAATTTTGGCAAACCCGGCTATTTTCATTTTCTATGTGCATTCTTTTTCCTCTTGTTTAATTTTATACCTAAAATATGGGCAAAGCGATCAAATCTTTTGGTAGCTGCATTGAATATAGCATGGGCTATCCGCAATTTCTTCGTAATAGCTGCCTGTCAGGGTGGCGAATGCCCAGAGAAAAAAACAGGCTTATACTTAGTTGTAGCTGCTTCTCTAATAATGTTGATAGCTACATTTTTTCCAAGTATTAGGATGTCCGTAGATCAAGACAAAAAATAAATAGCCCTATAGCTCATTTATTATGGAGGTTTAATAAATAAGTTATCCACAATTTGTTTAAATGTGCATATCATTTACTCAATGATTAGTATTTTAGCGACCTACCTTCCTTTAAAATTTACTCCATCTGTTACCCATTGGAATATTTCTGTGCTTTAATGCAATGCATAACTGTGCGTAACAGCGAAAAAAAACACCTATAAATGTTTTGTTTCCAATCAGCAGTTCTACATCTTTTTTCATCAAAAAGTTGTAGATAGCAGTTTTGCCATCTGATATTGCACTTCCCATCCAATTCCTCTGAATGTCCGGGTATGAGAATTCTTATACCGTGAAAAATTAAATTTATTTATCTAAATATTTATTATGAAGAAGATTTACATGCTTTTGGTGACTATAATGATTGGACATTTTGCTTCCTCTCAAATTTTAGCTTGGGATTTTAATGGAGCAGCGGGAAATGAAACATCATTAGCATCAACAACAACAAACGCAAACCTTGCTTCTTCTTCGGTAACAAGAGGGTCAGGCGTTGTCGCAACAGCACTAGCAAATGCTTTTAGTGCTAATAGCTGGGATAATGCTTCATTGGCGGTTGCAATAACCAATAATGACTATTTTCAATTTACAGTTACCGTAAATACAGGCTTTACAGTTTCTCTATCAACACTAGATGCAGCTTCAGCAAATGAGAAAACTGGCCCAATGCATTCCAATGGCAATATAGTTTGGACGGATTTTCAACAGCCGGTATAAATATTGGATCAAGTATATCTTATACATTAACAACAAGTAATGGAGATGCACAAGCACAAATTAATTTAAGTGGAATATCTGCTTTGCAAAATGTCCCTAATGGAACTGTCATTACAATTAGGTTATATGGATGGGGAGCTAGTGCTCCAGCTGGAACATTTGCGCTTGGCCGAATAAGCGGAAATGATTTAGCTATTGGAGGAACTACTGCGCCATCGGCTTGTTCCGGCATTCCTACAGGTCAAGCAGGGTTTGGTTCTATCACTCCAACATCAGTTACAGCCGATATTAATGTTACAGCCGGAACAGGCGGTACAGGTAGAGTAGTAAAAATAAATACTACAAATAGTTTTACAGATTTAACAGACGGTGATGACCCAACTGCTGATCTTCTTTATGTTAGTGGTGAGCAAGTCGTTTATAACGGAACAGGTACTGGTCCTTTTACTGTAACTGGTTTAACGGCTTCTACGACTTATTATTTAGGTGTATATGAATATAACTGTGCTTCGGGCAGATTTTATTTGAATCCGGCAGCTACAACTAGCTTTGCAACCGATGCAGCTTGTGTTGGTGTTCCATCTGTTCAGGCAGGTTTTGGCACAATTACACCTGCATCTACTTCGGCAGATGTAAATGTAACAGCAGGTACTGGCGGTGTTGGCCGTGTAGTAAAAGTAAATACAGCTAATAGTTTTACAAATATGACAGATGGTGATAATCCAACTGCAGATCTTCTTTATGTCAGCGGTGAGCAAGTTGTTTATAACGGAACAGGTACTGGTCCATTCACTGTAACAGGTCTTGCTGCTTCTACTACTTATTATCTGGGTGTGTATGAATACAATTGTGTGGTAGGAAGATTTTATTTGAATCCCGCTGCTACTACTAGCTTTATGACGGCTGCACCACCACCGCCTGGGTTGCAATTAACTGCGGCAAACACTAATTATCTAATTGATTTTGATAATACAGTTGCTGATGTAAACAATGGACAATATGCTGGTTCAGGTTTTACAACAGCACCTGCTGTTGGACAACTAAATTCAAATGCTTGGGCATCCACAGGAATGAGTGATGGTGCTTCAACATTTGGCAGTTCATATATTGCAGGTGATTTTGCAAAAGGTACGTCAGCTGGTGGAGTTTCTTCCGGAGGTTTTTATGCATTTACGGTGGGTATAGGAAATAATGCAATGGGTGTTCAACCTACTGGTGCTGACTGGAATCCAGGCACAATAACATTAAGAATGCAGAATAAAACAGGTGGAGCTATTACTACGTTAGGAGTTTTGTACAAAATATTTGTATTGAATAATGAAGCAAGAGACAATTCATTTAATTTTTCTTATTCAACTGATAATACTTCTTATACACCGGTTGCCGCAATGGATTACACTTCTGCATTAGCTGCAGATGGTTCGCCGGCATGGAAAGGTAATTTACGTTCACTTTCTTTAACTGGGTTATCAGTTGCCGATGGCGATTTTATTTACATACGTTGGTCAGGCGTTAATATAGGTGGTAGTGGTAGTCAAGACGAATTTGCATTAGATGATATTTCAATTGTGGCAAATCCAACAACTGTTTTTCCTTCTGCTGGAAGTAGTATTGACGAAGCAATTATTACAGGCGATGTAACTCTTTCTTCCAATTTATCAATTGCTAATTCGTTAGCACTAAATGGCGGTAAGGTTTTTCTTGGAGACTACGATCTTTCGTTGGTAAATTTCGAATCTACTGCCTTAAAGTCTTATTCAGATAATTCATATGTAGTTACAAACGGAACAGGTTCTTTCAAAAGAGGTGTTCAAGAAGATACTTATTATGCATTTCCAATAGGGAACACAGCAAACCTTCAGCTTGCTCAAATTGATTTCACAGTAGGTCTAACAGGTGGCAGTTCAGCTCTTAATACACTTTCTAGCAAGTTTATTAATGGTAGTGGAGGAGCCAATGGTTTACCTTTATCAGAATCTGGCGATAATATTCAAAAGACTTCCGGTTACGGCTACTGGGAAGTTAACGCCGAGTTCCCTAGTCCCAATGAATACAAAGGTACATTTACAGCTAAAGGATTTGTTGATATAATTGATTATACAAAACTTCATTTAGTGAAAAGGGATAATAGTGCTTCGCCTTGGGTATTGAACGGAAACCATACTACAACAACCGGAAGTAATAGTTTGGCAGTATTAGAAAGAACAGGTATTTCAGGGTTTTCACAATTTGGAGTAGGTGGCCAGAATAATGTTTCGTTGCCTGTAAAATTTGTTGATGTAAGTGCTGCAAAATCTGGATCTGCTATTAGAATTGCATGGAGTAATCTTACGGAGTTAAATATTACTGACTACAAAGTAGAACGATCTGCGAATGGTCAGCAATTTACTGCTATCAATACACAAAATGCAATGCGAAATGATGGTGGCAAAGCTATCTATTCACAAATTGATGCTTCTCCAATTTCGGGTGTTAGTTATTACCGGATCAGTGCAACAGAACTTGACGGTAAGAAGTTCTATAGCATTATTGTGAAAGTAGATACCCGTCAATCAAATACAACTGATATTAATCTTTATCCGAATCCGGTTAGAGACGGACAGTTTGTAATGCAAATACCGGAATTGAATGCAGGCAAATATAAAATTCAGGTATTTAATGCAGTAGGTCAGCAAGTATTAACACAAACAATTGAGCATTTAGGTGGATTTGCTATTCGTTCTGTTCAGTTGCCGTCTGGTTCTGCACCTGGTGTTTATACATTGATTCTTGCAGACGAAGCTGTGAAAATGACTAAAGCATTTTTGGTTCAATAGAATCAAATTGTAGTTAGTCAGTTTATTTTGTAAATAGGAAAACCAAGATATATAAATCCGTTTCGCTAAATGCGGGGCGGATTTTTTTTATCCTTCAAACAGTTTAGCTATACCAAATGCTGCACCAGCTGCAACTGCACCAATCAGCATTACTTTCAAAGCTCCCCACCATACATTAACACCAGTAATTTTGCTTTTGAAAAATCCGAATATAAATAAGCAGAACAATGTAACAACTACTGATATTTTTAGTGCCTCAATTGGTGTATCAATAAAAAAATAAGGACTTAATGGAACAATGCCACCAACGATATACGAGATCCCAATATTTAATGCAGACTTTGTGGCTCTTTTCGGATCAGGTTTATCTAATCCTAATTCATATTTCATCATAAAATCAACCCATTGCTTTTTATCTTGCGAAATTTCTTGAGTGGCTTTTTCCTGTAACTCCGGGCTTAACCCAATACCAGCAAAGAATTCTTTTGTTTCTTCAATTTCCCTTTCTCTTAGGTTTTCAATTTCATAATATTCTCTTTTTTCTTCACTATAATAATGATCTTGTTCTGTTTTACCAGACAGATAACCACCTAATCCCATTGCAATAGATCCGGCTGCAACTTCTGCAATACCAGCAATTACAATAATATCTGTGGAATTAACGGCACCGCTTAATCCGGCGGCTAAAGCAAACGGGACAGTAAGTCCATCACTCATTCCAATTACAATATCTCGTAAGGCATCACTACTTTTTAAATGCTGCTCCTGATGTGGGTTTCTGTCGTGGTGAAGATGAGTATCCATGAATTGAAGATACTTAAATGTATAAATGAAAAAATCGCTACTTGTCAGGGTAACGGTTGATCTTAATTAGTTTTTATTATTAATCTAATATTGAAAGACTTTCACCGATTATCTCCACACACTCAACTATCTGTTTTTTACTAATAACAAGCGGAGGTGCAAAACGAATCCTGTCGCCATGTGTAGGCTTAGCAAGCAATCCATTTTCTTTCATTTGCATACACAAGTCCCATGCAGCATTAGGATTAGCATGTTTAATAATAATAGCATTCAGTAAACCTTTGCCTCTAATTATAGAAATATGTTTTGATTGTAGTGCTGCCAGTTCAGCTCTTAATAGTTCACCAAGTGCTGATGCGTTTTCAGCCATGTTCTCATCTTTCAGAATTTGCAATGCTACCATTGCTATTTTACAGGCCAACGGATTTCCACCATAAGTAGAACCATGTTCTCCCGGTTTTATGGTCAGCATTATTTCATCATCAGCCAATACAGCACTTACCGGAAGCATACCACCACTTAATGCTTTACCAAGTATCAAAATATCCGGTCGAACATTCTCATGATCACAAGCTAACATCTTACCAGTTCTTGCCAAGCCAGTTTGTATTTCATCACCCATAAATAACACATTGGCTTCTTCGCAAAGTTGTTTTGCTTTAGCTAAATAACCTTCATCTGGTATCAATACTCCGGCTTCACCTTGTATTGGTTCTACTAAAAAGCCAGCGACATTTTTATCTGCTAAAGCTTCAGCCAATGCATTGGTATCATTGTATGGAATTGAAATGAAACCTGGAGTATAAGCACCAAAGTTTCTCTTTGCATCCGGATCGCTGCTAAAAGAAATGATGGTTGTGGTTCGTCCATGAAAATTACCGTCGCATACAATAATAACAGCTTTGTTTTCTTCAATGCCTTTTACTTCGTAAGCCCATTTACGACATAGTTTAATAGCTGTTTCCACTGCTTCAGCACCCGTATTCATCGGTAACACTTTGTCGTATCCAAAATATTCAGTGATGTATTTTGCATATTCGCCTAGCTGGTCACTTTGAAATGCACGGCTGGTTAATGTTAACTTTGTGCTTGTTCAATTAAAGCTTCCACTAGTTTTGGGTGACAATGACCTTGGTTTAGTGCAGAGTAGCCGCTTAAAAAATCAAAATACTGTTTGCCATCTACATCCCACACATAAACCCCTTTACCCTTTTTTAATACCACTGGCAGCGGATGATAATTGTGTGCCCCGTATTTTTCTTCAAGGTCATTAAAATATTGAGTAGTTGATGTCATATCAATTGTTGTTTGCATAAAAAATAAGTGAGTGAGATAAATAGATTAGAAAAGTAACCGGTAATTAGTTTACCGGGCAACAATAGATAATCATCGATGGTTAAGCAGATCAAGATTCTGCCGGAGGAATGATATTTTTGATTGTTGTTTGATGGGTGCAAGGTACAAAAAAATATTGAGACGTTTATTTATTGTAAGGTTGATAGGAGAATAATTGAAATGAAGTAAATTGTTGTCAAAATTATTACAATGTCATATACAGTGCCTGTTGAAACAAGGATTGGTCATGTGCATTTAAAAGTAAGTGATCTTGAAAAGTCGTTAACTTTTTACCGGGATTTGCTTGGATTTGAAGTGCAGCAATATTATGGAGATAGTGCTGCATTTATTTCCGCAGGCGGTTATCATCATCATATTGGATTAAATACATGGCACAGCAAGAATGCAGGACCTGCACCTGTAAAAGCACCGGGTTTATTTCACACGGCTATTTTATATCCAACACGGAAAGATCTTGCCATAATTCTTAAACGATTAATGGAAGCTGATTATCCGCTAACAGGCGCAGCCGATCATGGAGTTTCCGAAGCAATATATTTGGATGATCCGGATAAAAATGGAGTAGAGTTGTATTGGGATAAACCAAAAGACCAATGGCCAGTGGATGCAAATGGGAATTTGCAAATGGTAACTGAACGACTCGACCTCGATGAATTGTTGCTTTTAGCCGACTGATCTTTTAATAAAATAATGAGCAGGGAAGGAGTGAGCAATTATTTTATCCTTTTCAAAAATGCCATAAACCGTACTGCCGCTTCCACTCATGGATGCATAGATGGCTCCAAGATTATATAGTGCTGTTTTTATATCAGCAATCTCTTTGTTTTCCGCAAATACTACTTTCTCAAAATCATTTGTCAACTGATTTTTCCAACTCGCAATTGGTTGATTGATTATTTCCTTTAATGATGTTGAAGGAATGGCAGGAGTAATGTTTGAAAAAGCTTTACCTGTATCTATATGAATTCCGGGATTAACTATCATGATATTATAATCAGAAAGATTAACTGGATTCTCTTCTAATTTTTCACCTTGACCAGTAGCAGAGCATGGTTTGTTTATAAGAAAGAATGGACAATCACTTCCTAATTGTAATGCATAAGCCGCCATCTTTTCTTTCGATAGATTTAGTTGTCCGATTTCATTCAGAGCTTTTATTGTAAACGCCGCATCTGCACTGCCTCCGCCGAGTCCTGCACCAGATGGAATTACTTTATGCAAATGAATTGATATTGGTGGAAATTGTGGATAGTCTTTCTTTAATAAGTTATAAGCTTTTATACATAAGTTGGATTCAATAGTTCCCTGAACAGAAATACCACTTGTTGTGAGGTGAATAGATGAGTCGCCTTCCTTGTTTCCCGGAATAATTTCTAATGCATCGGTTAAAGTAAAAGGGTAAAAGAATGTTTCGATATCATGATAGCCATCACTTCTTTTGCGAAGTATATGCAGACCAAGATTTATTTTACAATTTGGAAAGAGAATCATTGGTAAAGGCTGTCGGTAAACTGAAAATGCGGAACTATTTTTTCTTGTTCCTGCTGTTTATTTCGTCCCGGATGGCAATGGCACGGATATAATCTTCAGTATCCAGCACCTCATTCAGAATATTGTTTAATTCTTCTATGGTCATAGTTTTAAGGTCCTCGTTGCCGGTCGGTCTGTCATCTTCTATTAATACTTCTTTCTTAGTCTTTTTCTTCTTGCCTTTTGTTTCGGTGTCTTCCATTAAAATGCCTGCACTTTCTAAAATATTCTCGTAGGTATAAATAGGGCAGCCGAAACGTACAGCTAAAGCAATGGCATCAGAAGTTCTGGAATCAATCTCCACTGTATCATTTTCTGTAGAGCAAACCAATTTGGAGTAAAAAATGCCTTCTTGCAAATCACAGATATTTATTTCATGTAAATCAATGGCAAATGCATTCATGAAATTTTTCATCAGGTCATGGGTCAATGGACGGCTTGGCTGCATTTTTTCTAGTGCAACAGCAATTGCCTGCGCTTCGAAACCACCGATTACAATCGGTAATCTTCTCAGTCCGTTTACTTCGCCCAGTACAACAGCGTAAGAATGTGTCTGTGTAATGCTATGCGATAAAGCCACTATTTCCAGTTCAATCTTCTTCATAGAAGCCACGAATTTACACCATAAGTTTCAATGGATTAAACTTTTAGCAGTATAAAATAACTGAAAAAATGTAGAAAAATTAATGGCAAATCCGGTGAAAATGACTAATAATTCAGCAGCTTATCACTTCTGTTTGTATTCGCTGAGATCAAAATAGCTGCTGGTTTCTCCGGGTTCAATCTTATACGCCATAATCATTGTGTTTTCGTTGTTGGCGGATTTCGATTTGTATGCCAGCACAATTTTATAGCCCATTACAGCCGGTTGAATATTCATAAAACTATAATCCCTTGCATTCATATAAGAATGCTTGTTACTCACTAAAGTGCTCACTTGATATATATCGCCTTCTTTGGTTTTCATCTCACCACTATATTCTTTACAGGGAATTTGTAGAATCTGTCCTGTCTTTTTAAAGTTTGACAACGTAAATTCAATTCCGGCGTTTCTGCTGCCCAACTTTTCTATGCTGTATGTTTTTTTTCGCACATCTAATATATAAAATACACTGTCTTTAAAATCTGCAATCATACTGTTTTCAAAAACTTCGTTTTCCTTATAGCCCGGCATAAACATGTTGAAGCGCATCTGGTTCTCTCCAAAAATGATAAACATAGAATCTTTTTCAGAAGGATCATCAGAGGTCATTCTATATTTAATGATACCGTTAAATTTTGTCAGTGTATCTGGAAATGTATCGTCAGAAGTGTAATCGCTGGAAATTGCAGTCTTCGCCTTTTCTTTAGCTTTCTGCTTTCTGCTTTGTGCATTGGCTGCATTTATAGTCATGAATACAAATAAGAGAATCAATATATTTTTCATAGATGGGTGGTTTTATAACTTACACAAGTTGGCAATAAAAAACCACAAACGCAATAGTTTGTGGTTTTGAATTAATAATTTAGTCCGGGGGCGGGGGCCCCGCGGGCCCCCCGGGGCCCAGTAGTTACTTATGCTACTCCTTTCAATTTTTTAATTGATTCGATCAATTTTGGAACTACTTCAAAAGCATCTCCAACTATTCCGTAATCAGCTGCTTTAAAAAATGGAGCTTCAGGATCTTTATTTATAACAACTATTACTTTACTTCGGTTTACACCTGCCAGATCCTGAATAGCACCGGAAATACCAATAGCGATATAAAGGTTTGGAGCAATGGCGAATCCAGTCTGTCCCACATGTTCATTATGCGGACGCCAATCTGCATCTGCAACTGGACGGCTACAAGCAGTGGCTGCATGTAATAGTTTTGCCAATTCTTCTACCATACCCCAGTTTTCAGGGCCTTTTAATCCACGGCCTGCACTTACAACGATTTCTGCTTCTGTTAATGGAACTTCTCCGCTTGCTTTATTTACACTGGTAACTTTTACTTTTGGTGCATCTACAGTAGCAGCAAATGCTACAACTTCTGCAGTGCCTTCGCCTGCTACAGTTTTATATGCATTTGGGCTGAGGGAAATAATTTTTACAGGTGTTGCTACAGAAATATTTGCGAAAGCTTTACCTGAGAAAACACTTTTCTTAACAGTAAATCCATTGCTGGTATCGGGTAAAGCAACCGCACCAGCAACTAATCCTGCTTTCATTCTTGCAGATAGACGAGGAGCAATAGCTTTTCCATCCATGCTATTGGAGAATACTATAACAGTTGCGCCGGAAGCTTCTGCAACTTGTGCAATTACATTTGCATAAACCTGCGCATCCAGATTTTTTAATTCATCGTTAGAAACCTGGTGAATTTTCTTTACACCATATTTTCCTAATGCAGCAAGGTCTTCTGTTACATTTCCAAGCACTACGCCTTCGGCTGCAACATTTAATTGCTCGGCAATTTTTGCTCCGTATGTCATTGCTTCCAGCGAAGATTTTTTAACCTGGCCTTCTGCAGCATCTATAAATATTAAAACAGACATATTAGAATTTTAAAATTGATTAATAATTAATTTAAAAAGAAGAACTGATAAATCTAAGTTCCCCTTTAGGGGACAGGGGTTTTAAATCGCTTTAGCTTCTTCGTGCAGTAAACGAACTAGTTCATCTACATTTTCTGGATCAACTAATTTAACACCAGCTTTTGCTGGTGGTAAATCGAATCCTGCAACGGTTGTTAATGAATCGGCAGCAACTGGCTCCACCACTTTCAATGGTTTAGTTCTGGCAGCCATAATACCTCTCATATTTGGTATTCTTGCTTCGGCCATTCCTTTTTGTGCACTTACTACCAATGGAAGATCAGCTTCGCATACTTCTTCGCCACCTTCTATCTCTCTTGTAAGCGTTGCTTTTGTTCCAGCCAATTCAAGTTTTGCTGCTAATGAAATAAATGGCTGATCTAATAATTCTGCGACCATCCCACCGATAGAAGAACCATTGTAATCAATCGTTTCTTTTCCAGTTAATATTAAATCGTAGCCACCTTGTTTTGCAACGTCTGCAATTTGAGAAGCGATATAAAAACTATCATGGCTATTAGCATTTACTCGAATAGCTTCATCGCCACCCAATGCAAGGGCTTTGCGGATGATGGGGTCAGCATCTGCACCGGCAACAGTTACTAAATTAATAACGGTGGAAGCATCCGCTTCTTTTAATTCGATAGCTCTTACCAATGCATACCACTCATCGTAAGGATTAATGATCCACTGCACACCGCTTTCATCAAATTTCGTGTTGTTATCGGTGAAAGCTATTTTTGCCGTTGTGTCCGGCGTTTTACTGATACAAACTAATATCTTCATTGATTATTTTTTAGGTTCGTCAGATAGATAGTTGTTTATGCAACTAAGCAAAGATAAGTGCAGAAAAGTAAATTGGCAAATCAGGTTATACTTTAATTATGAACATGGAAAGAATAGAAAAGTTGAAGGAATTTTTACTAACTAATCCAACAGATAGCTTTTTACAACATGCTCTGGCATTGGAGTATATTAAAATAGGAAATGATGAAGATGCAAGGCGTTTATTTGAAGAAATATTAAACAGAGAACCGGGATATATTGGCAGCTATTATCATTTAGCCAAATTGCTTGAACGGATGGAACAAACAGATGAGGCAATTAAGGTGTATGAAAAAGGAATGTCAGCAGCGAAG
Organism: Chitinophagaceae bacterium; assembly: GCA_016706055.1. Taxonomy (GTDB): domain Bacteria; phylum Bacteroidota; class Bacteroidia; order Chitinophagales; family Chitinophagaceae; genus JJ008. The sequence continues at coordinate 93,279 of JADJKL010000002.1, forward strand.
AAGGCAGGAGATAATCATGCTTTTGGTGAATTGAGAGGAGCTTTTGAGGAATTAACTTTTTAGAACCTGTTAGCCCCTGTCCCCTAAAGGGGAACTTAGGCATAATAGTCTTTACACTATGATGAATTATTTTAAATATAATGGATGAGTTTGTTGCAACGATTTCAAAATAATATTAAACTTAATTATCTTTTTTCATCAAAAGATAAACTGCTGCTTGCAGTAAGTGGCGGTGTTGATTCTGTTGTTTTTTGTGAGCTATGCAAACAAGCTGGGTTTGATTTTACCATTGCACATTGTAATTTTCAATTAAGAGGAGCCGAGAGTGAAAGAGATGAACAATTCGTAAGAAACTTAGGCAAGAAATATGATGTTGAAGTTTTCGTAAAGAAGTTTGACACTGAAAAATATGCTACAGAAAATAAACTCTCAACTCAGGAAGCTGCAAGAAATTTGAGGTATGAATGGTTTGGAGAGTTAATGAATAGTCAATTGTCAATAGGGAATGTAGAAAACCCTATTCACCTGCTTACGGCGCATCATGCAGATGATAATGCAGAAACGATTGCCATGAATTTTTTTAGGGGAACAGGTCTTCATGGCTTAACCGGCATTCCTTCTAAGAACGAATATATAAAAAGACCGTTGCTTGAGTTTTCGAAAGATGAATTACTGGCATTTGCTAAGGAGAATAATCTTGAATTTGTAGAAGACTCTTCTAATCAATCTTCTAAATACACAAGAAATTATTTCCGCAATGAAATTATTCCTGCCATCAGTAAAATTTATCCGCAGGTAAAAGATAATTTGCTGGATAACATTAACCGGTTTAAAGAAATTGAAAAGCTATATCAGCTTTCGGTAGGAGAGTTGAAAAAGAAAATTTGCAAACAAAAAGGTAATGAAACTCATATTCCTGTAAATAAATTAATGTCCTACAATAACAAGGCATTGATTTATGAAATTATTCATCCTTTTAATTTTCAGGAAAAGCAGGTTGAAGAATTAATCAAACTGGCAGATAGTGATTCAGGGAAATATATTACTTCGCCGGATAATCAATACCGAATTATTAAACACAGGCTTTGGTTTATCATTAGTCCGGTAGTAGCAACTGAATCTGTAAATATTATTATTGAAGAAAATGATAAACAAATTCTGTTTGCTTTGGGGAGCATTAATATTGAGTCAACATCGAATAACAAACCGTCAACCTCAAATGATATTGCTACATTGAATGCCAAAGAGATAAAATTCCCGTTGCTACTCCGAAAGTGGAAAACCGGCGATTATTTTTATCCGTTGGGAATGAAGAAAAAGAAAAAGGTTTCTCGTTTCTTAATCGATTCGAAATTATCAAAAACAGAAAAAGAGAATATTTGGGTTATTGAAAGCAATCAACGTATTTGTTGGGTTGTTGGTCAAAGAATTGATGACAGGTTTAAGATAACAGAAAAAACAAAAGAAGTTCTAAAGTTAACTTATCAATCTAAATAGAATTGCACCCGGCCCTTTGGGATGTGTTATTTGCTCCAAGAAGAAATTAACAATCTTTGGCTCCATCGCAATGGTAAACACAACGCCGAAAGCTGCACCCCACAAATGTGCATCATGATTGATATTGTCTCCACCTCTTTTCGACATATAGATTGAGTAATAGATATAAAGTACAGCATAAATAATTGCTGGTACAGGCGGAAAAGTGAACCATGTCCATGGTGCAAAAAGAATATAGGCAAACACTACTGCCGAAACACCACCTGATGCACCAAGACTTCTATAATGGTAATCATTTCGATGTTTGATAAAAGTGGGAATGCTGGAAATAATAATTCCTGCGATATAAAAAATTAAGAAGCCCATCTTTCCCAAATATGCATTGTAAAAGCTTTCCATTCCTCTGCCAAAAAAATACAACGTAAGCATATTGAAGAAAAGATGCGTATAGTCGGCATGTAAAAAACCAGAAGTTACAAACCGGTACCACTGATTTTGCTTGGAAATAGCAGGCGGGTAAAATATCAGGTCGTTCATCACCTTGTCGCTATTAAATCCTCCCAATGAAACAAGAACAGTAATTATAATTATGATCAGCGTTGTGTCTAAAGCCATATTTAAAGATTGTAAACTGAATTTATGTGATACAAATTATTTGTGATGATATTTTTCGTTTTTCAGAATAGTACAAGCCCTGTAAACCTGTTCTGAAAGTATTAAACGAACTAACTGGTGCGGAAAAACAAGTTGTGATAAACTCCATTTAAAATCGGCTCTTTTTAAAACCTGTTCATCAATTCCATATGCACCGCCAATTAAGAAGATTATTTTCTTTGTGCTTTCGTTTGCTCTTGCTTGTATAAATTCAGCAAGTCCTTCGGAACTTAATTGTTTTTCCTCTTTCTTCTAATGCAACCAAATAATCATCCTTAGTCAGCAATTGCATTATTGCTTCTCCTTCTTTTTTCTTTAGTTCCATTTCTGGTAAAATCCCACTGTTCTTAGGCATTGGAATAATATTCCATTCTGCTTTAAAATATCTTGAGATGCGACGGGTGAAATCTTCCACACCTTCTTTTACATAAATTTCATTATTTTTTCCAACAGACCAAAAGGATATCTTCATTTTATAGGTTTATGATAAAAGAAATAAATGTTCCCCAACAATCAGAAACCCTTTTTCGTTTCTTCTTTTATCTGAACTTCTGTTACCTTACCGTATTTCTCGGCAATCTTTTTTATCTCAGTCGATTTGCCAACGAGTACAAATTGCAATTTGTCTTTCGGGAAGTATTTTGCAATAATCTCTTTTGCTTTATCAAGATTTAATCCATCCACATTTTTTTCAAAATTATTGATAAAGGATTCATCAAAATTGTACCAGAACATTTGTGTCATCAGACTCGCCAATTGGCCTGAAGTCTCATACCGTGGCGGAAACTGACCTTTCACATAGTTTTTAGCTGAAGCTAATGATTGCTCATCAATACCATTACTATGCAGTTTGCTTAATACCTCAAGAGCTTTATCAATGGCAGGTTCAGTAGTTTTATTGGCGGTAAAAGTTGAAATAACAAAGCTGCCGCCGTTTTTTAAAGCATTAAAACTGCTACCGGCGCCATACGTTAATCCTGAATTTACTCTCAATTCATCATTTAACATGGAAGTAAACCGTCCACCGAATAATGTATTAACAACTTCAATAGCCACGTAGTCTGAATTGTTTCGGCTAACGCCTGGAGCTCCGATATAGAAAGTTGTTTCTTTAGCATCATCTTTATTCACTAACAAAACATTGTTGCCTGTTGGTTTTGTTATCGGTTTTGATGCTAAATCTGGTTGGGCCTTCGTTCCTTTTTTCCATCCTGAAAATAAAGTGTTTAGCATTGCTTTCATTTCCTTCATTGAAAAATCACCAGCTATACTGATGGCTGAACCATCTGGTCTGTAATTTTCCTTATAGAAATTTTTAAGATCAGTAGTTGTTAAAGGATTTACAGTAGATATTTTTCCTTGTATAATATTGCCATATACATGATCTCCAAACAATAGTTTATCAAAATAAGAACCGATTACCGAACCTGGTCTTTCTTTCTGCTGCTCAAGGCTTACCAATAGCCGCTGCTTTTCTTTGTCAAATTCTGATTGGTCAAAAACTGGCTCCATCAATAGATCTTTAATAATAGCCAATACTTCTCCTTTATCTTTTGAAGCAAATTTTGCAGAAAGCCCGGAAGACTCTTTGGACGCATAGGTATTAACCGAAGCTCCTATAAAATCAAGTTCTTCATCCAATTTTGTTTTTGGATAATTTTTAGTTCCATGTTTTAAAGCAGTTGCTGTTAGAGACGCAAGACCAGCTTTATCTCCATCATAAATAGCACCTGCGGGCAAGACTGCCGATACATTAATAACAGGCACATCATGTTGCTCCATCAGGTAAATAGTTAAACCGTTAGGTAACTTAAACTTTTCGTATGGTGGCACTTTAAAACTCTGTGCATTTGTGATTGAAGCGATGGCGATTAATGATATTATTAATGCGAATATTTTTATCTGTTTCATGTTTATTTTTTTAACACAATGTTGTTAGTCTTCTACATTTGATTTTGATACACCGACAGTCCGGTTACTTTTAGAAAAATATTTTTTTGCAACATTTTGTACATCCGCTGCTGTTACTTTGTTATAATTAGCAGGTGCATCAAACATTTTTTTGTAGTCGCCAAAAAACACTTCGTAGGTGCCGATATTATTTGATTTCCCATTTATAGTTTCTACTTGTCCATAAAATTCCATCAGCTTTTGGTTCTTTACTTTTTGTAATTCTTTTTCACTGATACCGTCTTTCTTAATATTTTCAATTTCTTCATAGATGGCTTTTTCCAGATCAGCTTCGTTAATATTTTTGTTGGTTACTGCATACACTTGAAAAAGTGTAGGGTCAAAGCTTTCGCCATAGCTTGTAAATACTTGAGTCGCTAATTGCTTTTTATCAACTAAAGCGGAGTATAGCCTTGAAGATTTTCCGCTTGATAAAATATCGCTAAGGATATTCAAAGCATAATAATCTTCATGCTTTGCTTCAGGAGTATGATAGGCAATCATTAAATAAGGTGTAGCAACATCTTTTTGAACAGTTATTCTTCTTTCGCCAGTTTGTACTGGTTCTTTAATATGTACAACAGGCGGTGCCGGCTGTGCAGGAATTGGTTCTAGATATTTTACGGCTAGTCTTTTTACTTCATCAAATTTTAAACTGCCCGATACAACAACCACACAGTTATTCGGCGCATAGTAAGTTCTAAAATATTTTTCAAGATCAGCCTGTGTCCAGTTTTTCATATCATCTTCATAACCAATTACCGGCCAATGATAGGGATGTTCGAGAAAGGCTGTGCCACTTAATGTTTGCGATAATTGTTCCCAAGGAGAATTTTCAAGACCGGTTCTTCTTTCACTTAGCACAACGCCTCTTTCACTTTCTACCATTTCCGGTGCAATACTTAAACTCGAGATTCGGTCTCCTTCAAGGTCAAACATTACTTCGGCTGCGGAAGAAGGAAACCAGTCTGTATAAACAGTTACATCTTCTCTCGTATATGCATTATTTGAGCCGCCATTAAACTCCATTGTTCGGTCAAACATTTTGGGGCCGTATTTCTTTGCTCCATTGAACATCATATGTTCAAAAAAATGGGAAAGGCCGGTTATGCCTTGGTGTTCATTTCGGCTACCTACTTTATAAAATAGATACATATTAGCATTAGGGATAGAAAAATCTTCTACCACCAAAAACTTCATTCCATTCTTAAGTGTAAAGGATTTTACATCGTCGGCTTTCATTTGTGAAAAAGCAATGCTGCTAAACAAAAGAAAGATTGGGAAGAATATTTTTTTCATTACAAATGGTTTTTTGAAGCAATAAAGCTAAGGAAACCATGGCAGCAAGGAAAACCATTCATATAAATAAAAAGTCCCGATCAATTCGGGACTTTTATAAAGGGGTTATTATAATCTATTATCTTCTTTTTTGGGAAGCTGCTTTTTTATATCGCTTCCAGTCTTTGTATTCCCATTTTGTATAGCTAACTCTGTTCAAATACGATTTGTCAAGATAAAAACGATTGTCCTGTCCTTTCCAATAAAGAAAGCCTTGAGGACTGCGATGATAAAAACTACCATCCGAGTATTGATTCATTGTAAAGCCAGGCCTTGGACTAATTATCAAAGTGGTGGAAGAAGTGTAACGGGCAGGCGAAGGTCCATAATTCCTTGGGGCTGGTGGAGGCGGCGTGTTTCTTACAGTTCGGTCTTTTGTTTCCCAAACTCTGCTGGATTTACAACTTGACAAAACTAGGAACAGAGAAAAAATGGCAGTGGCAGAAAAAATAAATGTTCGTTTCATGAGTATGTGTTTTGTTAATAAATGGTTTATTAGAATGTTGATGTATTAATTTTCTCTTGTTCTTTTTTCTCTCACACCATTTGCATTGGCAGCTTTTGCGACCGGCTCTTCTACCACAGGTTCAGCATTTTTTGTTGCAGCAGTAGCTTTAACATTTTCGGTGTTTGAAGTTTTTAAAGTGGAATCAGTTTTTGTATTGGTGGATGGATATACTTTAGCCAGATTGTCTAAAGCCAGCGTTTTATTTACTGTATCTCTTCCCATAATGATATCAGTTGTTACCCAACTTTCTTTATTTTCTTCTACCTTATCTAATTCAAGAAAACGTAAAGCAACAGCCTGACTATCTTTTACAGCGGTTTGGCTACCAGGAAAAAGTTTACTGGTATATTCTTTCGTTGCTGTACAACTGGCTGCTATAGCCACAATTATCAGCAAAACGACCGTCTGTACTATTTTGGCTGTTTGCATAGATTACTGTTTTACATTTATGGGAATAAATTCATAACGTATTTATTGTTCAATTCACTTGCCATAAAATCATAAATTATTTTAACATGAAACATTTTTTCATACTCTTAACATTAACAGTTTGTGGAAGTTTCGCAAATGCTCAAAGTGCGGAAGACTCTGTTAAAGCAGTTATCAACGAAATGTTCACAGCAATGAAAAGTGCAGATGGTGAAATGTTGAAAAGCACTTTTTCGGATAGCATTGTATTTCAAAGTATCAGCAGAGATAAGGCAGGGGCAACAGTTGTTCGAAATGAAAGCCCATCGGGTTTTATTAATCAGATAAGCAAGGCGACTGTCGGATCGCTGGATGAAAGAATAACATTTGAAACAATAAAAATTGACGGGCCATTGGCTTTTGCTTGGACGCCGTATATTTTTTATTACAACAACAACTTTAGTCATTGTGGAGTAAATTCTTTTCAATTAGTTCGCTTCGATGGTGTATGGAAGATTCAATATATAATTGATACAAGAAGAAAAGATAATTGTGTAGAGGAGAAATAACCATTAAGATTTATAGAATCTTTGAATTAAAAGTGTTTTGTATTTATACTCCCCTTTAGGGGTTGGGGGCAAAACTAAACCCTCCGTGGAAACGGAGGGTTGTAAACCAAAACCAACTGCTTATGAGAAACTCTTCGAATATTTTTAATTAATAATAATTTCTTTTACTGATGCTTTGACTTCTTCTTTCTTCGGAAGGTTTAAAATCAACACTCCATTGATGTATGAAGCTTCGATTTTTGTTGCATCTATTTTTGTATCAACTGTGAAAGATCTCTTAAAAGAACGATAGCTATATTCTCTTCTAATTTGCTTGTCATTCTCTTTCTTCTCTTCGTTTTTCTTCTCAGCAGAGATTGTCAGCAAACTGTCATCTAAATTGATTTTAAAATCTGCTTTTTCAAAACCTGGTGCTACAACTTCAAGTTGATAACTGTTTGCTGTTTCTTTGACGTTAACCGGAACAGAACCTTTTAGTTCTGATTTGTTAAAATCATTTTTAAAGAATATTGGCAACTCTGTAAACAACTCATCAACCAAATTGTTGATTGATCCCTCAAAAGGCTTCTGCTTAAAATTTACGTTTAACATGATTGTATAGTTTTATTTTTTTTAATTTCAATTACGAATAGCAATTAATCAAACTACATACCATTGCCAAATGCCAGCTTTTTTACTGACAATACTGACTGGTTTCTCATTTTTGTATAGACAGAATTTCCGAAAAGAGGAAAATCTGCTGACAAAATTTCTGTAGTCGAATGATTGTTTCTACACACTACACATTTTGTTTACTTTTGCATTTAATAAAAAATAAAGTAAATATGTATCCAGAAGAAATAGTAGTACCGATGAAAGAAGAATTGACTGAAAATGGTTTTTCAGAATTGCTTTCATCTACAGATGTAGATACTCAATTAGCCAAAGAAGGAACAACACTGGTAATGATAAATTCCGTTTGTGGTTGTTCTGCTGGTACAGCCAGACCGGGTATTTTATTAGCAGTGGCAAATGCAACTCAAAAGCCAACTTACTTGGCAACAAGTTTTGCCGGCTTTGATGTGGAAGCTGTAAAAAGTATTCGTCAACATTTAATGCCTTATCCGCCATCTTCACCAGCTATTGCATTATTTAAAAATGGTCAGGTAGTGCATTTTATTGAACGTCATCAGATTGAAGGCAGATCAGCTCAAATGATTGCTGAAAACCTTATCGGTGCTTTTGATCAGTACTGCAATTAAAAAAATACGACAAATAAGTTTTCGAGTTTCGAGGCATAGTCTCGAAACTCGTTTCGTTTTGCCTAAGGCTCATAACTAACAACTCGAAACTTTCTTTATATTCGCTGCTAACCAACTATTTATTCATGTATCCCAACCTATACTTCGCATTTAAAGACCTTTTTGGGGTTGAATGGAACTTTCTTCGGTTTGTGAATTCTTTTGGCTTTTTTGTTGCCATAGCATTTATTGTTTCTGCAATAGTTTTAGCAAATGAGTTAAAACGAAAGAGCAAGCAAGGCTTATTTCAACCAACAGAGATGCAGATAACGGTTGGAAAACCGGCTTCTTATCTAGATTTAGGATTAAACTTTCTATTAGGATTTCTTTTGGGTTACAAGATTGTAGCATTATTCATAATGGATAGTTCCGCTACAGAAGATCCGCAGGCTTTTATATTCTCTACATTGGGAAGTTGGCCAGCAGGTATTTTGTTAGGGCTGTTGTTTGCAGGAATGAAATGGTGGGAAAAGAACAAGCAAAAACTGGCTAAACCTGAAACCAGAAATGTCCGCATCTGGCCGCATGACAGGGTAGGAGAAATAACTATTCTGGCTCTTGTTTTCGGTTTGCTTGGTGCTAAACTTTTCGACATTTTTGAGAACTGGAGCGACTTTTTAAAACATCCTAACGATTATATTTTTTCTGCCAAAGGATTGACTTTTTATGGTGGCCTTATTTGTGCAGCTTTGGCTATCTGGTGGTATGCTAAAAAGCATAAAATTGGATTCTGGCATTTGAATGATGCGTTGGCACCAACAATGATGCTGGCTTATTCTATGGGCCGAATTGGTTGTCAGGTTTCTGGTGATGGCGATTGGGGTATTGTAAATAACAATCCAAAGCCATATAGCTGGATGCCCGATTGGGTATGGTCTTATAAATATCCGCATAATGTAAATGAGTTTGGCGATATAAAAATTCCGGGCTGCGAAGGCAAATACTGCAATGAATTGGCAGCAGGTGTATTTCCAACTCCTTTGTATGAGATAATCGTCTGTTTCCTCCTTTTCTTATTGCTAATGTCGTTAAGGAAAAGGTTAAAAGTACCTGGAACAATGTTCGCCTTATATTTGATGTTTAACGGAATGGAAAGGTTTTTCATTGAGAAAATAAGGGTAAACAATAGGCTTGATTTGTTTGGATTTCATCCAACTCAGGCAGAGGTAATTTCCACTCTGTTGTTCCTAACTGGCTTGGGTATTTGGTTTTACGTTACAAGAAAAGCAAAACACAAAATGGCGGCTACAAACACTACTAAATCTATATAGAATAAAATCTATATCATTTGGTCTCTGTTTTTGAAAACCTTACTGGTATTGACTTTCCTGTGTTTATTAACATCTACCACGACTTTGGTTGATAATGTCCTCAATTTTAGGCTTTAAAACGCTATGAGATACGGCGAATAATGATTATTTTTGCAGACGGTCAGGGACGGACGTTACTTTTTATACAATTTTAAGGCAATTAACTATCCATTTGCAACATTCTGCAAACAATGACTGTCATTTTACGTTGATATTTAAATTAAACTAGTTATGCGGCAGCTCAAAATTGCTACTCAGATTACCAACAGAGACTCACAAGCTGTTGAGAAGTACCTTCAGGAAATTTCAAAAATCTCTATGATTACGCCGGAAGAAGAGACAACTCTTGCCCAGCGGATTAAGATGTTTGGCAGAAACCCGGTTGATTCTCAAAGAGCTTTGGATAAATTGGTGCAAGCCAACTTACGTTTCGTGGTATCTGTTGCTAAGCAATATCAACATCAGGGATTGTCACTTAGTGACTTGATTAACGAGGGTAACCTTGGCTTAATTAAAGCGGCTCAACGCTTTGATGAAACTAAAGGTTTCAAATTTATTTCTTACGCTGTGTGGTGGATTCGCCAATCGATACTGCAGGCGTTGGCAGAGAGCAGATTAGTCCGCTTGCCTCAAAACAAAAATTAAGTACGTACAACAAGGCTAACAAAGCTTACATGGCTTTTGAACAGGAACATGAGAGAGAGCCATCTACTGAAGAGTTAGCAGAATTACTGGAGATGAGTGAAACAGAGATCAACAACATTTTCCAAAGTAACACCCGTCATACTTCCCTTGATGCACCTGTGCATGAAGCTGAAGATGTAGCCATGGGCGATTTGCTGGAAGGTGGTGATGATACAGATGATGATGTAATGAAGGATTCTTTGAGAAACGAAATTCGCAGAGTTTTGAAATCGCTGTCACCAAGAGAGGCAGAAATTGTAAATGCTTATTTCGGTTTGGATGGAGAAAACGGAGTTACCATTGAACAGATTGGTCAGAAATACGATCTTACAAAAGAACGTATCCGCCAGATCAAAGAAAGAGCTATCAAGCGTCTTCAAAAAGCCAGGTACAGCAGTGCATTAAAAGCATACTTAGGCTAATAAATTCTAAATTGATGGGTTTAGTATAAACTGCCCCGGCTATTAGCCGGGGTTGTTTTATTTTGGGGAAGGATAATTCTTAGGTAAGCTTAATAGTAAAAGGCATCAGGATGTGAATTCTTAATTTTCTAGAACTTTTTATTAAAAAGTAATAATGACTTTAGGAGGCAAAATATTTCTGATTCTATGTTTTCTTTTTCTTTTTTTGAGGATTTATTATAGCAATAAATTAGAAAATAGAAAAAGACGTCGCATTTCTATTATTGCTAGAATAATTGGTGGCGTTTATAGCAGTTTTGTTATTTTCCCTATCCTAAAAAGTGGTAATAATATTTGGGAAAGGAAAATGATAAGAAATGCAAATATTGCGACTTTACTTTTTTGGATATTCTTTTTACTTGCAGTATTCTCAAGCTTTATATAAAAAAAGAAACAAATGGTGAAAGACGGCATTCAACCATAATCTAGCGAATCAAAATACTCCTCTCTTCTGTCTATCATTCCAATCAGCTTATAACGCAGTTCCACATGGTCGTCAAGCAGACATAATACATAACCGATTATGCGTTATTTTTACAAACTTTTATTACAAGACAAATTATCGAGAATGGATACAAACGAGAAAGTACATTGTCTGATCATTGGGTCAGGGCCGGCAGGATATACAGCAGCTATTTACGCAGCAAGAGCAGGACTAAACCCTGTTTTATACCAGGGCATTCAGCCGGGCGGGCAATTAACGATTACAACAGAAGTTGAAAACTATCCGGGCTATCCAGATGGAATTCAAGGGCCGGATATGATGGTACATTTTGAAAAACAGGCTGCCCGTATGGGAACGGATATACGTTACGGATTAGCAACAAAAGTTGACTTTTCGGGTGATGTACATAAAGTGCAGATTGATGAAGAAAAATGGATTGAAGCTGATGCTGTTATTCTTTCCACTGGAGCTTCAGCAAAATGGCTTGGAATTGAAAGTGAGCAACGACTGAATGGTCATGGTGTAAGTGCCTGTGCAGTATGCGATGGGTTTTTCTTTAAAGGAAAGGAAGTGGCAATCGTTGGTGCAGGAGATACGGCTGCGGAAGAAGCCTTGTATTTGTCAAAAATCTGTTCTCAGGTGCATATGATTGTACGTCGTGGCGAAATGAGAGCAAGTAAAGTAATGCAGGACAGAGTTTTAAAAACCTCCAATATTAAAGTTTACTGGCATAGCGAAACAGACGAAGTGCTAGGGGATAAAAAAGTAGAAGCTGTCCGTATTAAGAATAGTGAAACGGGAGAGAAGACTGAAATCCCGGTAAGTGCTTTTTTTGTAGCAATTGGTCATCAGCCAAACTCAGAAATATTTAAACCATTTTTAGATATGGATGATGCCGGATATGTGAAGACAATTCCAGGTACATCAAAAACAAATATAGAAGGTGTATTTGCCTCTGGTGATGTGCAGGATAAAATTTACAGACAAGCTGTAACGGCAGCAGGAAGTGGTTGTATGGCTGCTTTGGATGCAGAACGATATCTTAGTGCAAAAGGATCACATTAATAAAGCATATGAAAGCTCTTATAACTGTTTATTTAAATCAGGTTCGCTTTTTTGCTTATCATGGCTTGTTCGAAGAAGAACAAAAACGGGAAATGAGTTTGAAGTAAAACTTGCTGTTTCATACGATCCGGGAAGTGAACTTATTGATGAATTAGTTGAAACCGTAAATTATGCCAGCTTGTTTTCCATTTTACAGGAAGAAATGCAAAAGCCCCGTGAGTTGCTGGAAACTTTTGTAATGGAAGTAGCTGATCTTTTGCACAAAAAATATCCATCAGTAAAAAAGATTGATATTTCACTTTCTAAATTAAATCCGCCAATTGCAAAATTTTGGGAAGTTGGGTAAAGTATTCAAAAGACTTTTAAATATTCTTTGTTCTTCCAGTTTCCTTTGTTCATATACCAAACGGATAAGATGAAAAATACTTCTCAATAGATCCATTCGCCCATCCAGCCATAAGTGATGGAGAGCTTATATTTTTCCAGAATCAGATAAACAAAAACGCGGTAAAGAATTATTGCCACTCCATCTATCAAAAGTGTCATTCGGCTGTTACCTGTTCCTGTTATAGCATTCAACCAAACAACTGAAAAGGACATAAAGAGAATGGCAACTGATACCACCCGAACAACAGGAATTGCGGCATCAATAAATAAATCTGACTGACCAAAAATTGAAATTAATACACCCGGAAACAGATTGATGAATAATGCAATTAGTAATGCACCGCTAACACTTAGTCTGACAATCTTTAGAATAAGAGTCTTTACATTCTCCTGCTTTCCCTGTCCAATTATATTACTAACCATTGCAGAACTGGTAGCCGCAAAAGCCCAGGTAAGGCAGCCTGTTAAACCAAATACATTTCTCATCACATTGGAAATAACCAAATCAGTTTGCCCATGATGTTCAATAAGAATATAAAAGAATTCCCAACTCATTACACTAAAAGCAAGCTGAAGAATTATTGGTAAAGAGATGTCAAAAAGCTGTTTACTTAACTTTTTATTCCAATAAAAATGTTTGAATAATGAAAATTGTTTCCCAATCCCTTTTTTATGAATTACCAAAAAAACGACTACCATGCCTATAAACTCAGCAATAATAGAAGCAACCGCAGCTCCATTCAATCCCATTTCAGGAAATCCATAATGCCCGAAAATAAAAAGATAATCAAATGCCACGTTGGCAATTGTTTCTGCAATGGCACCACTAATAAGATATTTACTGTTATTAGTTCCAACCAGCAACGCATTTCTCATTTGGTACACATACAAAAAGGGAAGTCCCCAGATTCTAATCTTCAAATACTCAATAGAATCTTTGGCAATTTATCGGAATGTAAAACTGCTTTCAGCACCACAGGAGCTAATATCCAGGTGATAACAATACCGAAAAAGGCGATAGCCAATGAAATGTAAACTCCTTGCCCAAACAATTTTCCAACTTCTTCCGGTTTATTCTCTCCGGCTCTCCGGGCAATCAAGGTTTGTAATCCATTATTCAATCCAAAACCAATCATGGCAAAAATGAGGTAGTAAACTCCAGTGATACTTGCCGTAGCCAATGCTTCCTGGCTATAATGCCCAAAAAATATTATTGGTAATGAAATTGAATTGCGGTACTAATATGGCAAGGCTTATCGGCAGGGCTATCTTTAAAATTTGCCGATAGCTGGTAGTGACCTGAAGGTTTGTATCTGGTAAAGAATTTGCCATTGATAAAAGTGGGCAAACCTACGATATTTAAATTTTTGTCTATTATTGCACGCCAACTTAATAAATATTGAAACAATTATTTCATATAGAATTTGAAGCTGTCGGAGATAGGCAGCAGGTGCTTTCTTTGCGGATAGGAAAACAGCATTTTGCCTTTGCTATTGCCAATAAATCCGGAGAGGAATTATATCAATTAGCCTATTATTCAATTGAAGAATGGAATGAAAAATGTTGGCAGGATATAATGGATTCAAATCCTGTTTTAAGCAATTCATTTTATGAAGTGTTGGTAGCTTTGATTTTTCAGAAAGCTTGCTTGCGCCTTCCAAAGAATTTAAAACTGATGAAGCCGGAACATTGCTCAATATTACTTACGGAGTAAATAGTCAGTCAACAGTTATTTCAGAAAGTATTACAGGATGGCAATTGTATAATATCTATGCTGTTCCTGCTGAAATAAAAGATTGGGTCAGCCGGAAATTTCCAACGGCCCGATTCTGGCATCAGTATTCGCTGGATGTAAGAAATTCAATTGGCGTTACGGAAGAAGGAAGGTTGCAGGTTGATTTTAGAAAAGAGGAATTTGTAGTGATTGCTACGAACCGCAATAATATTTTATTAACGCAGACATTTGAATACACAACACCAGAAGATGTATTATTTTATTTACTCAAAATCTGTAATCAGTTTTCGCTATCGAGAGAGAGGGTAGAATTACAGTTATCTGGGTTGGTTGATAAGCAATCTTCGTTGTACAAGGAGTTGTACCAGTATTTCATAAATATAAAATTTAGAAATGCACAATGGAATACAGGCGTAGAATACCCGGCGCATTTTTTTACTTCACTAAATGATCTTGCCAAATGCGTATCATAGGTGGCGAACATGGCGGAAGGAAATTTAATCCGCCCAATAAAATGCCTTACACAAGGCCAACTACTGATATTGCAAAAGAAGGTTTGTTTAATGTATTGCAAAACAATCTTGACTTTGAAGAAATCAGAACATTAGATCTTTTCGGCGGTACAGGTAGCATTAGTTACGAACTGGCCTCAAGAGGTGTGGAAGATTTAACGATTGTAGAGAAAGATGCTGCCATGTATGAGTTTATTAAAAAAACAGCGGCAACATTGCGAATTGAAAATATCCAAGTAATTAAAATGGATGTTTTTAAATTTATTAATAATTGTACAGAGCAATTTCATTTTATTTTTGCCGGCCCGCCGTATGCATTAACAACCATTGATGATTTGCCGAAGAATATATTTGAAAAGCAATTATTAAAGAAAGACGGATGGTTTGTGCTGGAACATACGCCAAGAAATAGTTACAAATCATTTCCTTTTTATAAAACGGAGCGAAATTACGGCACAACTATATTTACTACTTTTATTGAGAGCAGAGACTAATG
Organism: Chitinophagaceae bacterium; assembly: GCA_016706055.1. Classification (GTDB taxonomy): domain Bacteria; phylum Bacteroidota; class Bacteroidia; order Chitinophagales; family Chitinophagaceae; genus JJ008. Next base: position 108,578 of record JADJKL010000002.1, read on the forward strand.
AAGAAAGCAGCACTTAGAAATATTTACAAAGAGAAAAGAAATGAACTTTCTGCTGCTGAAAGAAACAAACTGGATGATCTGTTATTGATTCAGCTTCAAAAAGCGGAAATTCCTTTTATACAATCGTTACTTTCATTCTGGCCGATTGAAGAACAGAAGGAGCCAGACACACATCTTTTTACAGATTATCTCGAATTCAGAAATCCAGAATTGACAATAGCCTATCCAAGAACAGATTTTATGCTGGATGAAATGATTGCTGTAACTGTTCATCCCGAAACTGATTTTATCAAAAACGAATACAATATTTATGAACCTTCTGAAGGAGATGTGCTTCCTGCGGATGAAATTGATTTAATATTGGTGCCGTTACTCGCAGTAGATAAAAAAGGCTATAGAGTTGGATATGGTAAAGGTTTTTATGAAAAGTTTCTCCCATCATGCAAAAAGGAATGCCTGAAAGTTGGGTTTTCTTATTTTGAGCCTGTTGATGAAATAACAGATAAGGACGAATTTGACGTACCTTTAGACCTTTGTATTACACCGCACAATATTTATGTTTTCTAATGCATTTCTGAAATCTTTCCGCATACTATTACTGCCTTTCGCTTTATTATATTGGCTTGGAATAACTATCCGCAATTTTCTTTACAACAAAAAAATATTCAAATCCAGCAGTTTCGGACTTCCATTAATTTGTGTTGGTAATCTTTCCGTAGGCGGAACAGGAAAATCGCCGATGGTGGAATATTTGGTAGGATTATTGAAAGACAAGTATAAAGTGGCGACACTTAGCCGAGGTTATAAGCGAAGGACAAAGGGTTATGCTTTAGCAGATGAAAATACAACAGCGTTGGATATTGGCGATGAACCTATGCAGTTTCATTTAAAATTCCCTGATGTGCCAATTGCTGTTGGTGAAGAAAGAATTGAAGCAATACCTCAACTATTACACGACAAACCTGAAACTAGAGTAGTAATTCTTGATGATGCATTTCAACATAGAGCTATTAAAGCAGGATTAAATATTGTGTTAACAGACTATAGTAATCTGTTTACAAGAGACTTTTATTTACCAACGGGTGATTTGCGGGATCTAAAAAGCAGTTACAAGAGAGCAGAAATAATAATTGTGACTAAATGTAAACCAGATTTGACTGTAGAAGAAAAACAGAAAATTATAGATGAGATAAAACCATTATCAAACCAGCATGTTTTTTTCACTTGTATTGATTATGGCGAATTATACCATATTGATACGATGGAAAAAAGAAAATTGGCAAGTAGTACAGAAATATTATTGGTGTCTGGTATTGCAAACCCTAAGCCGCTAAAAGCAATGCTGGAAGAGGATAGCAACAGTTACCATATGCTTCAGTATGCAGATCATCATATATTTTCAATTGATGACTTAAAAGATATTAAGCATAAATTTGAGAGCATTCAGTCGGAGGATAAGATTATCCTTACAACAGAAAAAGATGCGGTCAGGTTAACAAAATTCCGGGATGAGATAAAAGATATGCCATTTTATGTTTTACCAGTCCGGCATCGCTTCTTATTTGAAGAAGCAGAAAAATTTAATACAATAATTATAAAATTTATAAACGAGTTTACAAATAATTAAGAGAACCATTTTATGGGAAGAAAAAATACAAAGAAGAGAAAGACAAAAGAGAAGCAGAAACAAAGGCAATCACCAGGAAAAGTATTGAAAGGTGTATTGGATATTACCCGTTCAGGAATTGGGTTTGTTGCGATAGAAGGGATGGAAGTTGATATATTAATTCGTCCTTCGGATTTCAATACTGCCATGCATGGCGATACGGTTAGTGTGGCGATAAAGGACATGAAAAGTAACGGTAGACGGATGCAAGGAGTTGTTAAAGATGTTATCAATCGAAAAAGAACAGAATTTATTGGTCATCTGCAAATGAATAAAGGCTTTGCTTTTTTTGTTGCTGATGTAGATAAACCAATGCCAGACATTTTTATTCCATTGACGAATATAAATAATGCAAAAGATCAGGATAGAGTAGTAGTAAAAATATTGCAATGGGATAAGGATGATAAAAGGCCTGTTGGTGAAGTGGTGAATGTGCTTGACCCTGAAAATAGCAACGATGCTGCTATGAAAGACATTTTACTAGAAGCAGGATTTCCTTTAACATTTTCTGACGAAGCATTGGAAGTGGCAGCCAGAATTCCTGATACAATTTCAAATGATGAAATTAAAATACGGAAAGATATCCGGGATATTTTTACCATTACGATTGACCCGGTTGATGCAAAGGATTTTGATGATGCCATTTCATTCAGAAAACTGAAAACTGGCAATTATGAAATAGGAATTCATATTGCAGACGTAAGCCATTATGTGGAACCCGATAATGAGCTGGATAAAGAAGCTTATCAAAGAGCTACTTCCGTTTATTTGCCAGACAGGGTAAACCCGATGTTGCCGGAACATATTTCCAATGTGCTTTGTTCATTGCGACCTAATGAAGACAAACTGACTTTCTCAGCTATCTTTCAAATAACGCCAAAGGGAGAAGTGAAGCAATACTGGCTAGGAAAAACTGTGATTCATTCTGATCATCGTTTTACCTATGAAGAAGTGCAAACAATTATTGAGAATAAAGCAGGTTTGCATGCGGAAGAAATTTTAATACTGAATGACATTGCACAGAAATTTAGAAAGGTCAGGTTTAATCACGGAGCAATTAACTTCTCCTCACAGGAAGTACGTTTTGCGTTGGATGAAAAAGGCAATCCAATCGGTATTATGATAAAAGAAAGTAAAGAAGCTCATAAACTGATTGAAGAATTTATGCTACTTGCCAACAGAACTGTGGCTGAAAATATTTCGAAGATTAAAGTAAACGGTAAGCCGCTACCTTTCCCTTACCGTATACATGATGAACCAGCTGAGGAGAAACTGGTTCCTTTTGTAGCATTTGCAAAAAAGTTCGGACATACATTTGATACTTCATCACCCGAAGCAATTGCTGTTTCTTTTAATCAGTTGTTGAAAGATGTGGAAGGAGCTCCCGAACAACATGTACTGGAGCAATTAGGCATACGTACCATGTCCAAAGCAAAATACACTTCGGAAAATATCGGTCATTATGGTTTAGGGTTTGAACATTATTGCCATTTTACTTCACCCATTCGCCGTTATCCGGATGTGATGGTGCATCGCATTTTGTTTGATGTACTGAATAATAAAATTCAGCCCGATAAAAAACTGGAAGACAAATGCAAGCATGCCAGCGAAAGAGAAAGGGCTGCGATGGAAGCAGAAAGAGCATCAAACAAATACAAGCAGGTGCAGTACATGAAGAATTTCCTTGGTGAGGATTTTGAAGGTGTAATAAGCGGCGTTGCTAGTTTTGGTTTTTGGGTGGAAACAGTAGAACATAAATGCGAAGGCTTGGTGAGTGTAAACAGCCTATTGGAATATGATGAATTTCGCCATGTAGAAACTGACTATTGTTTGGTTGGGCAACGAAGCGGCAAGAAATTCAGGATGGGAGATAAGGTGACGATAAAAGTGGTGTCTGCAAACCTTACCAAACGGCAACTGGATTATGAATGGGTTGTAGGCGCAGAATTAGGAGTAGAAAAGGAAGAAAAGGCAAAAGGGAAAAAGAAGAAATAAGGAATGATGAATAATATAAAAATTCTCAGGTATCAAACTTAAATATCAGCGATTTTTCCCCACTTGTTGATAACTCTAAATCTTTAAGGCTAAGGCTGTTTTGTTATATTTGCCCAGCCTCCCCTGAACTACGTTCGTTCCCTTTTAAGGAACCTCCGAAGGAGGGGTTTAAAGGCAAAACTCTGAAGTGTTGTATTGTCAAATTTTTAGTGCTATTTCATATTGTTCAATAATGATATGTAGTACAAGAGTGCGACGCAAGGGACGATGCTCAGGGAACTGAAAGTTGGGTAACAAAATATCTCTGAAAAACTTGAGTGAGCAATGGCAAAAGAAAAAGAAAAGTCAGACCTTTTTAATTACGACGAAGACAGTATAAAATCTCTCGACTGGAAAGAACATATCCGCCTTCGGCCGGGTATGTATATTGGTAAACTCGGCGACGGCGCCTCTCCCGATGATGGTATTTATGTGCTGGTAAAAGAAGTGATGGACAATTGTATTGATGAATATACAATGGGTCATGGCAAAACTGTGGAGTTGACAATTGATGGGAAAACAGTGACGATAAGGGATTACGGCCGTGGCATTCCATTGGGTAAAGTGGTGGATGTAGTGAGTAAAATAAACACCGGTGCGAAGTACGATAGTAAAGCTTTTCAAAAATCGGTGGGATTGAATGGTGTGGGTACGAAGGCGGTAAATGCATTGAGTAATTATTTTAAAGTAACTGCTGTACGGGAAGGAAAAGAGAAAACGGCTGAATTTGAAAGAGGCGTTTTGATAAAGGAGCATAAAGAAGCAAAGACAGGTGAAGAGAATGGAACACTGGTGACTTTTATTCCTGATGAAACGGTTTTTAAAAACTTTAAATACCACTCTGAGTTTCTGGAGAATCAGATTTGGAATTATTGCTTTTTGAATGCAGGGTTGAAAATTGTTTTTAACGGAAAGAGTTTTGTAAGTAAGAATGGATTGTTTGATTTGCTGCAACGAAAAACGAATGAAGATGAAATTCGTTATCCGATTATTCATCTGAAGGGGAATGATATGGAAATAGCCCTTTCGCATACGAATGATTATGGTGAGGACATTTACAGTTTCGTAAATGGTCAGCATACAACACAAGGCGGTACACACCAGCAGGCTTTTAGGGAGATGTATGTAAAAACTATCCGGGAATTTTATAAAAAAGATTATGATGCTTCGGATATAAGAACTGGCATTGTAGCTGCTGTTTCTGTTCGAGTTGGTAGAACCAGTTTTTGACTCGCAGACAAAAACAAAATTAGGTTCTGTAAATGTGGATATCAAGGGGCCAAGTATGCGTCAGTTCTTCAGTGACTTTCTTTCTAAAGAGCTGGATAATTATTTGCATAAAAATCCTTCTACTGCAGAGGCGTTGAAAAAACGTATTGAGCAAAGTGAGAGAGAAAGAAAGGATATGGCCGGTATTAAAAAGCTGGCGAATGAAAGAGCTAAGAAAGCCAATCTTCATAATAAAAAACTACGAGATTGTCGAGTTCATTTGAATGATGAATCGCCATCTAAGGGAAAAGAAGCATTTGTCGAAAAACAAAATGCAACAACAATTTTTATTACGGAAGGAGATAGTGCCAGCGGATCAATTACAAAATCAAGAAACGTAGAAACACAAGCTGTTTTTAGTCTTCGTGGAAAGCCGTTGAACTGCTTTGGACTGACAAAGAAAGTGGTGTATGAAAATGAAGAGTTCAACCTGCTACAACATGCTTTGAATATTGAAGAAGGCATGGAAGGCTTGCGATTCAATAATATTGTAATTGCTACTGATGCTGATGTGGATGGAATGCATATACGTTTGTTGCTGATGACATTCTTTTTGCAATTTTTCCCTGACCTGGTAAAGCATAATCATGTTTATATTTTAGAAACACCTTTATTTAGAGTTAGGAATAAGCAGGAAACTATTTATTGTTATAGTGAAGATGAAAAAGCCGAAGCCGTTAAAAAGTTAGGTAGCAAACCAGAAATAACCCGTTTTAAAGGATTGGGTGAAATATCGCCGGATGAATTTGGACAGTTTATTGGTGAAGAAATGAAAACAACGTTGATGGGATTAGAAGCAGGAGAACATATTCAAGATCTACTCGATTTTTATATGGGCAAGAATACACCGGACAGACAGGAATTTATTATTAATAATCTTAAAGTTGAATTAGATGCACCAGTTGAAACAGTGTAGTTTATTTAAACTTAGGAAATATCAAGTCCTCCCTTTAGGGAGGATTTAGGAGGGTAAGATGTTTGAATTCCACGCAGATAGAAAAAGATACTTCGACATTCAGGTTTTGAATGCCGAGAAATATGTGATTCCTTTTATTGAAGAAAAGTTTCCGATAGTTGTAGGAATGAGAGTATTGGAAATAGGTTGTGGCGAGGGTGGAGTTTTAAAAGCATTTATCAATAAAGGATGCGTTGGAGTGGGAGTGGAACTAGATGCACCAAGAATAGTTGATGCACAAAAGTTCTTACCTGAAGATATTGCAGCAGGCAAATTAAGTTTTGTGGTGAAGGATATTTATGAAGTAGATGTAGAGAAAGATTTCAATGGGCTGTTTGACATAATTATTTTGAAAGATGTGATTGAACATATTCATGATCAGGCAAAGTTGATTGGATGGATGAAAAATTTTTGAAGCCAGAAGGAATTGTGTTCTTTGGATTTCCACCCTGGTATATGCCATTTGGCGGGCATCAGCAGATTTGTAAATCAAAAATTTCTAAGCTGCCTTATATACATTTGCTTCCGAAATTTATGTATAGAGGCATATTGAAAAATAGAAAAGAGAATGTGGACGAGATGATGGAGATACGAGAAACAGGTATCAGCATAGAACGATTTGAAAAGATTTGTAAAACTGAAGGATATAGCATTCCACATTATCGGCATTATTTATTAAATCCAATTTATGAATGGAAATTTGGATGGAAGGCAAGGAGACAAGGACTGCTAATAAAAGCAATTCCATTTGTAAGAAATTTTTTTACAACCTGTGTTTATTATATAATACAACCAAACAAATAATAAAAAATGATACATATTGTATTTAACGAAAGTGAGATAGACCTGATGAAACAGGTAATTGAATTAGATGAAACATTGGCAGGAGAAGTCGTTCAGATCAGAGATGATTATGCTGTCGGGCCACTTGCTGGTCTTGATACTCCGGAAGGTTGGCAAACAAGAACTGATTGGTGGATGGAATTAATAAAACATTCCCATTACAGTAAAAATGAAATAAAAGATGTTGATGATAGAGAAACGATTAGTCAGCTAAAAGCAAAGCTTGATGAAAATCCGGAAGAACAGTTATGGATTTGGATGGGACAGAATCAGCATGATGTGTGTGGTTATTATCGCATGATTCCTGATTTTAGCGAATACCAGGGAAGAGTAATGGTTTTATACATGAACAATCTTCCTTTCATCAATGATAAAGGACAGATATTTTATCCATCATGGTTGAATGAAATACAGGCCTCTGAATTCTTAAAAGCGAAGAAACTTGCAAGACCTGTTACGCTTAGCGAATTTGAAATTGATCCTGATGAATGGAAGAAACTATGTGATGAAAATGCAATGGTGAGAATGCTGGAAGGAGGAAAGAAGATTGACGGAAAGGAAGAAACGTTTTATGATGGCGAAATTTTAAAGAATCTTACACCGGAATGGCAAAAAGCCTGGCGATTGGTGGGAAATACGTTGAACAGAATGAAAATAAAAACTGGTGATGTTTTTATTGAGTGGCGTATAAAGCAACTGATTGCTGAAGGAAAGATTGAAGTGACTGGTGATATTGAAAAGGGCTGGAAAGATTTTGATGTAAAGTTGAGTGGTGGGAAAAAAATTGAGGTCAGCGAAGCAGAAGAAGCAAACAGTTAAAATGAAAAATATAATCAAACTGGAAGAAGCTGCCATGCTTGGCCTCTGTATTTATGTATTAAATTCATTAAATGTAACATGGTGGTGGGACCTGATTTTGATTTTCGGCCCTGACATTAGTATGATTGGTTATTTTGGAGGAAATAAAATTGGTGCAGCTTGTTATAATTTGTTCCATCATAAAGGAATTGCAATAGCAGTTTTAATAGCAGGGTTGCTTTTGCCAAATATGTTGTTACAGATTATTGGAATTGTCTTATTCGGACATTCCTCAATGGACAGGTTTTTTGGTTATGGATTAAAAACAGAAGAAGGATTTAAATACACACATCTCGGAATAATAGGAAAGAAATAAAATGGCAGCAAAGAAAAAAACTACTGACGTTCAGAATATTGATACAGGACTACATGGTCAATATAAAACATGGTTTCTTGATTATGCCTCGTATGTAATTCTCGAAAGGGCCGTACCTGCCTTGGAAGACGGATTGAAACCTGTACAGCGCCGCATTCTTCATGCCATGAAAGAAATGGATGATGGCCGTTTCAATAAAGTGGCGAATATTATTGGGCAAGCCATGCAATATCATCCGCACGGCGATGCAAGTATCGGTGATGCATTGGTAAATATGGGTCAGAAAGACCTGATGATTGATACTCAAGGTAACTGGGGCGATGTAAGAACTGGTGATGATGCAGCAGCACCAAGGTATATTGAAGCAAGACCCAGCAAGTTTGCATTAGAGGTTGCTTTCAATGCCAAAACAACTGAATGGCAATTGAGTTATGATGGTCGGAAGAATGAGCCGGTTACATTACCGATGAAATTTCCTTTGTTGCTGGCACAAGGAGCGGATGGAATTGCTGTAGGCTTATCAACAAAAATTCTTCCACATAATTTTTGTGAACTGATTGATGCTTCTATCAAATATCTAAAGGGAAAACGTTTTGAGTTAATGCCGGATTTTCTAACTGGCGGAATGATTGATGTAACTGACTACAATCAAGGAAAACGAGGTGGCAAGGTAAAAGTTAGGGCACATATTGAAGAAGCGGATAAAAAAATGTTACTTATCAAAAGTGTACCATATGGAGTAACCACTTCTCAGTTAATGGAATCTATTGTTAAAGCTAACGATCAGGGAAAGATTAAAATTAAAAAGGTAACGGATAATACTGCAGCTGAAGTAGAGATACAGGTTGATCTTGCTCCGGGTATTTCACCTGACATAACCATTGATGCCTTATATAAATTCACCGATTGTGAAACTTCCATTTCTCCCAATGCCTGTGTGATTGTAAATCATAAGCCTGAGTTTTTAGGTGTTCAGGAATTATTAAAGTTATCTGTAGATAAAACAAAAGACCTGCTTGAAAAGGAATTACAGATAAAACTTAATGAGCTTCAGGAGAAATGGCATTATACTTCTCTGGAAAAAATATTCTTTGAGGAAAAGATTTATAAAGAATTAGAAAAGAAGCATGAAACATGGGATAAAGTCTTAGAAGCAATTGATAAAGCATTTATTCCTTTCAAGAAACAATTAAAAAGAGAAATTACAAGAGAAGATATTATCAAGCTGACGGAGAAACCAGTCCGCCGTATTTACAAACTAGATATTGAAGACCTGAATGACCAGATAAAAGGATTAGAAGGTGACATTAAGCAGGTAAAACATGATTTGAATAATCTTGTTGATTTTGCAGTTGCCTATTTTGAAAACCTGTTGAAGAAATATGGCAAGGGAAGAGAAAGAAAAACAGAGATCAAGGAGTTTGAAGTAATTGAAGCAAAGCATGTAGCAATAGCCAACACTAAACTATATGTAAATAAGGAAGAAGGATTTATTGGCACTGGGTTAAAGAAAGACGAATTCTTATTTGAATGTTCTGACCTTGATGACATTATTGCATTTTCCAGAAGAGGGATTATGAAAGTGGTAAAGGTTTCTGATAAAACATTTATCGGTAAGGATATTTTACATGTAGCCGTATTTACGAAGAATGATGAACGAACTACTTACAACATGATTTATACTGATGGTGTAACTGGTAAGAGTTTTGCCAAGCGATTTAATGTAACAGGAGTTACCCGGGATAAAGAATACGATCTGACAAAAGGAGATGAGAAAAGTAAAGTTCATTATTTTTCAGTGAATCCAAATGCAGAAGCAGAATTGGTGAATATCAAATTAATGCCATCAAGTAAAGCAAGAATCAAAGAATTTGAATTTGGGTTTTCTGATCTTGAAATAAAAGGTAGAAGCAGCATGGGTAATACAATAACTAAATACCCAATCAAATCTATCAAAATGAAAGAAGCCGGAGTTTCAACTATTGCCGGGAAAAAATTATGGTATGATGATCAGTTCGGCAGATTGAATATGGATGAGAAAGGCGAGTACCTCGGAATCTTTGATGCAGATGATACAATTCTTGTTTTATATAAAGATGGTAATTATGAAGTAACCGACCAGGAGCTGACACAAAAAATAGATTCAAAGAAAGTAATCGCCATTGAAAAATTCAATTCTGATAAAATAATTACGGCTATTTATGTTGATATGAAATCGAAACAGTTTATGGCCAAACGATTCAAAATAGAAACAACAACTTTAAAAAGTAAATTTTCTTTCATCAAAGAAGGTGACGGCAACTATGTAGAAGTCGTTACAACAATGGAAGAACCAATATTAGCGATGCAGCAGGGCAGAGGTGCACAAATAAGAAAAGGGAAATTAAAAATTGCAAAGATTGCAGAAGTTACGGGTTACAGAACAGTAGGAACTAAAATGGCTGACTATAGCAAATCAACAGAAATGGAATGGGTGAAAGGTAAGGGTGATGATAAGCAGCCTGAATTATTTTCTTAAAGCCTAAGGTTGTTTCTTTCTTTTTATTCTAATCGTTGCATTTTTTTCCAGATTGCTGGATAGGCGAATATTGAATTTATTCTTTCCATCACTTACAACCAGTAAAGCAGTGTTAGGTGGAATTAATCCAAGGTTTTCTGCATACATAGAAACCTCATTGTATTCTTTAGTGCTATCAAGCACCACATCAATGCGAATTGATTTGTGAGTGAGTTTCTGACTATTCAGAATCAATCCTTCATTATAAAATACAGAGATGATATCACCATCAATTTCGCCATTATCATATACATCCAGTCGTAAGGAGTCTGATTCAACTTCTATTTCGTTTACAATCTCTTTTTGTCTTTTCTTATAATCCTCTTCCACCACATAATTAATTACTTTTCTTGGAACAACAGTTACTGCTACCAAAGTGTCTTCAATCTGTGGCTGCCATACCTGATAGTTTTCTTTGTATTCGCTGATGGCTTTTAATACAGAATCTTTTTTGCTGATGTCGGCATTCATGACTAAATCGAAAACAATTTCGGGGCAGGTGTATGTATAGTCTGGCAAACTTCTGAATGAGCCAACAAGATTAGATGAAACTTGTGAAACTCGGAGCGTTGCCTGCATATTCATTTCGCAATCCACTTCAAAATCTGAAATAGAACCATGATAAATTACGGGAACATTATATAAACTAAGTTGCCTTGTTGATGCATTGTAATTTCCCTGCACTTTTACACTGCGATAAGTGTTTTTGAAATAATAGTTTAAAATTCCTTTTACGTAATTCTTTTCAGGCTGAAGTACCATTTCTACCAAATAGTTGTTGGCGGAGCTATTTGTTTTTACATTGGCATTGCCATACCAATAGCCAAATACTGATTGAGAACTGGCATGGAAAGAGGAAAACAATAAAATCAGTAGCAACAATTTCTTCATGGCTTTGTAATATCGGAAAAACTAATTTTACAGAGTAAGGAAGTTTTACACAACTGTTATTTTAAAAAACGTTTCATTTCTCTTTCCACATCTTTTTTCTTGATAGTATCCCGTTTATCGTGTAGTTTTTTACCTTTTGCTAATCCAATTTCAATTTTCGCCAGACCTTTATCACTAAAAAATATCCGTAATGGGACAATGGTGTATCCTTTCTCCTTCAGTTTGCCTTCTATTTTTTTAATCTCTTTTTTTTCTAATAATAATTTTCTATCCCGCAGTGGATCATGATTATTGGCATTGCCGTGAGAATATTCGGCTATATGTAAAGATTTCAGCCAGATTTCGCCTTTATGGACAAGACAATAACTATCATTAAAACTAGCTCTGCCTTCCCGTAGCGATTTTACTTCTGTTCCGAGCAAAACCATACCTGCTTCATATTTTGCATCGATGAAGAATTCATGATAAGCTTGTCTGTTTTTTAATTCTGCCATTAAAATAAATAAAGAAATGCTGGTAAGAAGTGAGATCAGTTTTTAAAATGTGTCAACACTATCGCCAATTTTTGCTTCAACTCTTTTCTGGGAACAATGAAATCCAAAAAGCCATGCTCCAGAATAAATTCGCTGCGTTGGAAACCCTCAGGTAAATCTTTTTTTATGGTTTCTTTAATTACTCTTGGTCCAGCAAATCCGATTAATGCATTTGGTTCTGCGATATTTAAATCACCAAGCATTCCAAACGATGCAGAGATACCACCGAAAGTTGGGTCAGTCAATAAAGATATATAAGGAAGTTTTGCGTCGCTTAGTTGTGAAAGCTTACCACTTGTTTTTGCCAATTGCATCAAAGAAAAGGCACTTTCCATCATTCTGGCGCCGCCACTTTTACTGATGACCATATACGGCATATTGTTTTTAAGGCAATGGTCAACAGCTCTTGAAAATTTTTCTCCCATCACACTTCCAAGCGAACCGCCGATGAATTCAAAATCCATACAAGCAATTACAATATCATGTCCGCCAACTTTGCCAACTGCCACTCTCATCGAATCCTTTAGGTCAGTTTTACTCCAGGTATCTTCTAATCTTTTTTTGTAGGGTTTCAAATCTGTGAACTCCAAAAAATCTTTACTTCTGATATTTTCAAAAAGCTCAGTGTATTCACTATTATCAAACAATAAATCGTAGTATTCGTTGCTATTTATTCTATGGTGAAAATTACATTTTGGGCAAACGAATAAAACCTCTCGTAAGTCATTCATGGTTCCGATATGGTTACAATCGGGGCATTTTACCCAAAGGCCTTCAGGAGTTTCCTTTTTCTCCGAAGTTTTAGTATTAATACCTTTCTTCATTCTTTTAAACCAACTGGATTTTGTCTCCTCAGTTTTTCCATCTTCTCCTGCCAGATTTGCATCAAAATCTTCTATTTGTTTCGACATAGCTACTTGTTGAGTTACAAATATATAGAAGTTTGTGGTTTGTAGTCAAAGGCTTTAAAATGATATAAAGTGCTTATTAATCAAGCTTTTTCAAGGTGTTAGAAACCTGAAACAAGAATGGTTTGACAATTTTTTTAACGTAATTTATTCTTTATACGGAAACTGAATTTTCAAAGCTTCATAAATACTTTGATGTAAGATAGTAGCATGATTTTCTTTTGGCAATGGCAGAAAATCTACCTTTAATTTCTTCTTATCTGAGTTTTTCAACTTCTTCGCAATGCCTTCCGCCTCTCGTTCCATTATTTTGCCTTCGGAACCAACAGAAATATAAACATATCGTTCAGTATCATTTTGTTGTTCAAGCAGATGGGTTGCTTGTATTAAAAGTGATTCGTTATCCCACCAAAGACTTGGACTTATTATAAAGTAATGTGAGAAAAGGTCTGGTTTTTTCAATAAAACTTCTGTAGCCAGCAAACCGCCAAGTGATTGGCCTATTAGGTATTTTGTTTTATTGTCTGAGTAATGGGCTTCCACAAATGGCTGTAACTCTTTTTCGATAAATTCAATAAATTTTGCCGAACCTCCGGTAGTTGGATACTTTTCTTTCAAGTCTTTCAAATCCGTATGAAAAGTAAAGTCTCTTTTCCTGTCAACATTTGCAATACCTACCACTATAAAATCTGGCATATTAAACATTAAATTAAAAAACTGTACTAATCCTGCAATATGAATAAAGTCTTCATTCATTGATCCATCTAATAAATAAATAACTGGAAGATTTTTTTCTTTTGAAAAATTTTGCGGCAGATATATATTCAATAGTCTTTCTTCATTTAGGATGTTCGATTTTACAATACTTTTTTCTCCAATAGACAAAGGCTCAGCCTTTTCATTATTGGTTTGTGCATTTGTTACAATGAAACAACACCCTAAAAAAAGGGAAAGAATTATTTTTAACCGCATGATGTTTTATTATTTATAAGTGAAAATAAACAGGATTTTACAAAATACCCCCGAATAAAATCGAGGGTATTATAAGCAATTAACCTGCTAAGCCATTTAGGCATTTCGGTTTATACAATTCAAATCATCAAAAGCTACTTCCAGTCTTTTGATAAATGATTCTTCTCCTTTACGTAGCCATGCTCTTGGATCGTAATATTTTTTATTCGGTTTATCAGCACCTTCTGGATTACCAAGTTGGCCTTGCAGATAAGCTTCACTCTTTTTATAATTTTCCAGCACACCTTCCCAGAAAGCCCATTGCAGATCAGTGTCAATATTCATTTTAATTGCACCATAGCCAATCGCTTCTCTGATTTGATTTTGTGGTGAACCACTTCCTCCATGAAACACAAACCATACTGGCTTAGGACCAGTGCCTAATTCTTTCTGAATATAAATCTGGCTATTGTTTAAAATTTCCGGTCGTAATTCTACATTTCCAGGTTTGTAAACACCATGCACATTACCAAAAGCAGCCGCTACGGTAAACATGTTTCCAACCTTACTTAATTCCTTGAATGAGTAAGCAACGTCTTCTGGCTGCGTATATAATTTTGAATTATCTACATTACTGTTATCAACGCCATCTTCTTCGCCACCCGTTACACCTAACTCAATTTCGATAGCCATACCAAGCGGTTTCATTCTTTTAAAGAATTCAACAGAAGTTGATATATTTTCTTCAATTGGCTCTTCGCTCAGATCAAGCATATGCGAACTGAAAAGTGGTTGTCCTTTTTCTTTATGAAATTGCTCACCGGCATCTAATAATCCGCTAATCCACGGCAACCATTTTTGGAAGCATGGTCAGTATGCAAAACTACTGGCACACCGTAATACTTTGCAACGTTGTGTATATGTAATGCACCGGAAACGCCTCCGGAAATATTTCCTTGTAATGCATCATTCGGCATTCCTTTACCTGCAATAAACTGCGCACCGCCATTTGAAAACTGAATAATGACAGGAGAGTTTACTTTCGCTGCAGTTTCCAATGTTGCATTAATAGTATTGGTACCAATAGTGTTTACCGCTGGCAAAGCAAATTGATTGTCTTTCGCATCGTTTAAAAGGGCTTCCAGTTCTTCACCGAACAGCACACCGGCTTTATACTTTTTCATTTCTGATTTGGTTAAGTTTAAAAATAAAAAAACAGGAACCCTGTTTATATAGTCGCTAAGATAACGGTTTTGTTTTATTCTTAAATTCCACAGTTTCGCAATAATTAATCACTATTCTTTCCCAAGTTTTTCTGCACTAGCAGCAGATTCTTCCGAAGGGTTTGCTTTAGGTTTGTTTTTACAATATCGCCAATGGATTTGCACCTGCTAAAATGGGTGGTGTTATGATAATCATTCAGTTCCTCTTTTAGCTGTTGCATTTTTTCAGGCGTAGATATTTCGTCATTTTTCATTATATCCAGCAATTCCTTTATTCTGTAACGGGAAGAAACCAGCCGGAAAGTAATCATCGTTCTTTCTTCAAACTGATATTGGGCTATGGATTCGTTGTTTAAATGCGAAAGACATAATTGCACAAAAGGAAAGTTCTCTTTAAAGAATTGCGGAAAATATAAATTCTTTCTTCCTTCGTAAGACTGTTGGTCAAAATCAATACAGCGGATGCGATACTGATAATCTTCAATATCCGGTGTAATGTCAATTACAAAATTATAGCTACGCATATCGCCAAGTAATCGCACAAAACATCTTTCATTAAACTTCACAAATTCTTTAGCTATCCTGATCTTATTTGTATCTGGGGCATTTAAAAACTGGCTGATAAACATATCACCAGGAATACCGGGAATATGTTCTTCCACCAATGTATTATCACTTGTAAAAAAAATGATACGGTTAGGAGAGAGGATATGCTCTAATTCTAATCCATATATTCTGGAAGCATCGGCAATTTTTATATAGTAGTGATCATAATTGTCGTTGAACTTATTGACGATTCTGATGCGAAAAGGATTCGAGTTGCCAAAAGTGCAATAATCAACTCTAGCAACATCAAAATGACTGAGAAAACTATAATCACCTTCCGTTTTTAGCGCAGCATAAATTTTTACCAATCCTTCTCTTATAAATTCCCAGTCACGACTGTCGTAAGATGTTTTTTCCCATAAAGTATCTTTCCCATTTTTATCTTTTATAGGAGTGGACCAGGTAAAATTCAACAGGTCGTTGTAAGATACAGGCAGCTTTACTTCACGGCCATGATTTTTGAGGTAATTACGTAGCTTCTCATTCACCGGATACATCGGTTTCTTTCTGGAAGGCTTATCACCTTCATTAAGTTCTACATCATTATTCTTTTCGCTAAAATTCATTTGGTAAATAGTGAATTGATTCTAAGGTCGTACAATTTGTTCGTAAAGCGTAGCAAAATATGCCGGAGCTTTTAGTAAGCGGCTTCCATACCAGCTAAACATTTCACCATCTGCCAGTATTATTTTAGTAGTTGGTAAATGAATTTGTAATTCATCAATATGTTTTTGTTTGAAAGGAAATGGTTCAGACGAAAGGATAACCAATTCAGGATTCCTATTTTTCAATTCTTCAATCGTTATTTCCGGGTATCTTGTAGCATTGGCGTATATATTTCTAATGCCAACAATTTCAAGCATAGAATGAATAAAAGTATGGCCACCAACGGTCGTATATGGCTTTTGCCAGATAAGATAAATTGTTTGTGAATTTGAGTTTGGATTTTGAAGTTGAGCGAAGTTTTCTTTGATGCTACCGACTATGCTTTTCGATTGGGTTTCTTTATTGGTGATTAATCCAATCTGTCCAATCATTTCATAAGCATCAGTAAGATTATTTATATCACTGATCCATACAGGATAATATTTTTCCAACTCTTCAATCTGTTCTTTTACATTTTCCTCTTTGTTGGCAATTATAAGGTCGGGTTGTAAAGCATGAATACTTTCCATATTCAATTGCTTCGTGCCGCCAACTCTTGGTTTGCTGCGAAACCATGCATCAGGATGCACACAAAACTTAGTAATACCAACAACTTCGCCTGACAGGCCAAGATCAGCCAGTAATTCTGTTTGCGATGGTACTAAGGAAATAATCCGCTTTGGATAAGCGTCAATAAATGTGGTTCTTCGGGTTTGGTCTTTAAAAACGGGCATGCAGAAATTTACTGCAAATTTTGGAATTGGAAAAAATCAGGAAAATGTAAGGATAGGAGGTTTAATCGGTTCACCGCGCCTCCTGCTAATTTTACTTAGCAGGAGGGTTCCGGACTTTGAATCTTTTCATTGGATTTGGACACGGTGACACTTTGGTCTTTCTTCAAGGATGTTTGGACTTCGAACGGTTTTTCAAGGATCTGATCTTCTTTGGTTTTTCAATCGGACTTTGGTCTTTTCGGTTTTTCTTAGGAATTGGTTTCGGTTTTGTTAATTGGACATTGATATTGGATGATTGGAAGACAAAAATAATTGGCAAATCTTTAATATTATAGAGCAAAACAACCCTATTTTATTACGACGGTATTTACCACATTAATAGTAATACTGCACTCCTTCTTTTAGGGGTAGCACACAAGAAAAAGCGTAATTATACGGGAAAAAGCTTCCGGAAACGTTACCGGAGATGTCCGAAATCAACTTTCAGCATTATTGCTTATCAATTTCCTAAAGCCTGAATGACATCGTACTTCGTTACAATATGGAAATTGCCAGCTTCATCTTTTGCTAATACAGCTCCATTCTCTTTATTGATGAGGCTACGAAGCTTCTCAACAGGTGTATCAAATGCCACTAACGGAAAAGATGGCTCTAATACTTCTTCTACTTTGGAGTTTTTTATCTCTGGATTGTTGAATATTTTTTGAAACAAACCACTTTCGCTGATAGCACCCATTGGGCCATTACCATTAACAACAGGAATCTGATCGATGTCAAATTTTTTCATCAACTCAACAGCTTCTAATACAGTTTGAGAAGGTTCAACCGTAATTAATCGTTTTGTATTTCTTGAACTAACAACATCTTTGAAAGTTTTTACATCCAAAAATCCTCTTTCTATCATCCATTGGTCATTATAAATTTTACCTACATAACGACTACCATGATCATGAAAGATGCAAACTGTAACATCATCCTTTTTTAATTTGTCTTTTAATTGCATCAATCCTTGTATGCAACTACCGGCACTGTATCCACAAAAAATCCCTTCTTCTTTTGCCAGCTTTCTTGCCATTACTGCGCCGTCTTTATCCGTTACCTGTTCAAAATAATCGATGACAGACATATCATAATTCTTTGGCACAAAATCTTCACCAAATCCTTCACTGATATAAGGATGTACCTCATTCATATCTATTTCGCCGGTGCGATAATATTTTGTCAATAATGAACCATACACATCAATTGCCCAAATCTGAATGTTGGGATTTTTTTCTTTCAGGTATTGTGCAGTACCCGTAATCGTTCCACCTGTTCCGGCGGTACAAACAAGATGTGTAATTTTGCCATCTGTTTGTTTCCATATTTCAGGACCAGTTGTTTCATAATGTGCTAACCGATTGGCAAGATTATCATATTGGTTCATATGATAAGAATTGGGAACTTCCTTAGCCAATCTTGCCGCTACACTATAATAACTTTTTGGATCATCTGGAGCAACGTTGGTAGGGCAAACAATTACTTCGGCACCAACAGCTTTTAAAATATCTGCTTTTTCTTTTGATTGTTTATCGGTTGTAACGAAAATACATTTGTAACCTTTTATAATTGCGGCCAACGCCAATCCCATTCCTGTATTTCCGCTGGTTCCTTCAATAATGGTTCCTCCGGGTTTTAATTTTCCTTCTTGCTCTGCCACTTCCACCATTTTCAATGCCATACGGTCTTTGATGGAATTACCAGGATTGAAATAATCTACTTTGGCTAATACTAATCCGGGAACATCTTTAGTGATTTTATTCAATTTGATAAGCGGCGTATTGCCAATTGTTTCTAATATATTATTCTTAATATCCATTGCAATTATTTAAGCCGCAAAGGTAAGTTTTTCAAGTGAGAGGTTTAAATCAAATGAAACTTGGTAGTTTCTGAAGTCGAGGAATATGTAAAAATGAACCACATAGAAGCATAGAAAACATAGAAATTCACATAGCTATGTGTTAACCTATTGTGACCTATCTTACTATGTGGTTAAACATTTTTCAAACTAAACTTTATCTGGAGCCGATGCAAAACAAAAACCCTACTGTAAACAGCAGGGTTTTACCGGACTCAATACTAATAAAAGCATCAAGCTTCTTTACGAAATGCTTTTCTTTTACTATTTAAATAATTATCCAATAAAAACAATCCAAGTATTACATTAATCATCATAAATACATTCACGAAAGAATTATTAAAGAATTTACTAAGATCAATCTTGCTAATATTTTTTGATATGCTGCTTTCGCTTCCACTTGTCCATTCCATTTGCCCAAAACCATAAATTAGGAATCCAACGAGTAAAGCGATAAAGAAAAATCCAATACCCCAGATTATTTTATTATTGATATACGTTTTTGTTGCCGGAGCAATATGCAGCTTCGAAATTTCTTCCATTACATTTTTACTGAATCGCATAGAAGGTGCTTCTAGTTCTGAAGACTTCAGCAAATCATTTACCTGTAAGAGTTCACTATACTTTGCTTTCCATGCAGCATCCGTTTCCAGTAATTGTTCAATTACTGTTTTTTCATCAGTTGTTGCAGAGCCGTCAATAAAATTCCAGAGACGTTCTTCTATATTATGTTGTGTATCCATACAACGATTTTTTAATTTAAGTTTCTTACTTCCTCTATAAAATATGTTTCCATTTTCTCTTTTAATCTTGTTCTTGCCCGATGCAGTCTTACTTTGGCAGCATTTACTTCTATTCCTAAAACCTGAGCCGTTTCTTCCAGTGATTGTTCTGCTTTATAGAACAAGGTAATAATTTCTGCATCTGCTGGACTCAATAAACCAATCGCTTCATTCACCATGGAAACTCTTGATTTCTGTTCTACTAAATTTGCTCTCATTCCCGAATCCTGACTATCGGCTACTTCAAACACTTTCTCATTATCCAACGAGTGAATATCTAACTTCTTTTTTCTCAAAAAACTGATGCAGGTATTGTTGACGATGGTATAAAGCCAGGTAGTAAATTTTGCCGCTCCCCGGAAATCAGCCAGGTATTTATAGGCCTTAATAAATACATCCTGCGCCACTTCCTCTGCATCTTCTCTGCCTTTCACAATCCGAAGGCAAAGCGTAAAAACATAGTTTTGGTAGCGGTTCACCAGCGCAGCATAAGCTTGTTGGTTACCATTTAGCACTTCGCTAATGATTTCATTATCATTCAGTCCGGTAGACATTCATTTAGTAAGACTACATGATAATTGATTAGGTTACAGTACAAAATACGACAATTTGAGACTATGTATATATAAAGGTAAGACTCAGAACAGGCCTGTAACCTTATCTTTTCTGCCGTAGTCTTATTATTTGTACGCTGGTTCAGAAAAATAGTTCTTTAAATATGTAACCAGATTTAAAACCATGTTGTCTGACAAAAACAACAGAAAACAAATTATTAAAAAATAAATTTACAGTTATGGATGCAGGAGAAGTATTAATACCCGTTACGATGTTTGCAGGTGGATTTGCCATGATATTTGGCATCTATTATCTGAAAACCCGCCAGAATCTGGCGATGATAGAGAAAAATATGAACCCAAAGCAGTTTGCTAATCGCCCAGCTCCTTATAAAAACCTGAAATGGGCTTTGTTGCTGATTGGGGCAGGAGCAGGTTTATTTCTTGCCTATTTATTAGACAATTATGTCTTGTATCAGCAACACAGTAATGGTCATATGGATCATGGACAGAATGTACCTATTTATTTTGCACTGATTGCAATTGGCGGTTGTTTGGGATTGCTTGGTTCTTATAAAATGGAAAAGAAATGGTGGGATGATAATAAAGAGAATGCTTAATTAACAAACCTTACACCAGATATGTATGCTGCCTTGCTTTTTGCAGGGCAGTTTTTTTTGCAATACTAAAGGTGAGGCATCAGCAGGTAAGTGCTAAATTTGGGAAACTCAGAAGGAATAATTTATGGATCAGTTTCAAACTGGATACAAGTTATGAAGATTAAGATTATAAATATCAATAAGGTTTGTTTTTCAGTGCTTTTTTTTCTTTCAGTTTTTGGAATTCAATGTGGTTCAAAAGAATCTGAACCATGTGACTATATTTATCTAGCAGAATTGATGTTGGATAAAATTAAAACAAACGACAAAAACGGCGCAATAGAAATGATGGCATCTTTTGATAAAAAATTTTGGAAGGAAGTGATTGGGAGATGATAAAAAAATCGGTAATGAAAAGCTTAGAAACCAAAACAACTAAAGAAAGAGTTCGGCCTTCTATCGCTTATTTTAGAAATAGCTCTATCAGCTATGCAGTTGTAACATTTATCTTAGCCAAAAATGGAAGTGTGATTGATTTTTTGGAGGTCAGGTTTTTCAATCCTAAAAGTCCATACAAATGCAAAATAGAATTTTTTGACTTTAAAAGAAATGGGGCCAAGGAAATTTTTATAAAACCCGATGACCCTGATAGTCACAAAAAATGAAAACTTTACTTAGCCCTATTCTTGGTTAGTGTGCAATGTCTGTATATCTTTGCCCTTGTTGGTAGAAACGGTGTGCCGGCGAAGCAAAGACAGGACGTTAGGGAAAATCTTATCTTAGTTTTTTATAACTATGGCTACTTTCATAACAGAATATCCTCAGTTTTTTACAGCCACCAATCTGGAATGGAAAAGTTATTAAAGCCTGATAAATACAAGCATCGTCATCAGCAGTCTTCTTTTTCGCCCTTGTTGGTGTTCGCAAAAAGCACCACGCCGTCGCTGTGTGTTGTGTGCAGGCAAAGTAGCAGGGCAAAGACACCAGCGACAGGAAGTTTAAGAATCCCTTATCTTAGTTCTTTTGTAATTATGGCTTCTTTCATAACAGAATATCCTCAATTTTTTACAGCCACCAATCTGGAATGGAAAAAGTTATTAAAGCCAGATAAGTACAAAGACATTGTCGTCAGCAGTCTTCGATTTTTAGTAAATAATAAAAGAGCTAAGATATTTGCATTTGTAATTATGGATAATCATCTGCATCTTATCTGGCAAATGATGCCAGATAACAATCCGGCCGCTGTACAAAGAGATTTTCTAAAATATATCGCTCAGCGAATACAAAAGGATTTGAGAAAGTATCATCCCGAAGTGCTTGCTCAATTTAAAGTGGATGCAAAAGACCGTGAATATCAGTTTTGGGAACGGAATGCATTAAGTGTAGAGTTGCGTAGCCATCCGGTATTTATTCAAAAGTTGGAATACATACACTGGAATCCGGTAAAAGCCGAAATGTGTAAATTGTCGGAGGAATACAAATATTCATCAGCTTTGTTTTATGAAACAGGAGTTGATAATTGGGGTTTTCTTGAACATTACAGGGATTGATATATTAGACGAGTGGACTTCCTGTAATTCGTTTGTGGGTTTTAGCACACACCCCTCAAAGTTTTGGGAAGACCAACAAGGGCAACAACTTATTCCTATTATTTCAGAACGCAGGGAAGTGTTAAATTTGAAAAGACTTGGGAGGGATTAAGTTTGGATTTCCGTAATTCGTTTGTTGGTGTTTTTGCTTAGGCACAAGGCCGCACACAACACACAACAAAGGCCGTTCAAAGTTTTCGAGAATACCAACAAGGCAAATATCCTCAGTTTTTTAACCAAGGCTGAATTACCATCTGCGAAAAAAAGAAAATTGATATGCTTTTTTTATTTCCCATTCGCACTGACAGAATTTTGAAATAATATCTGCGATAATATTCCCATCACTTTTTGTTAGAAAAAATATCAGTGGAGTGCTTTTATTTTCATAATTTAAACCAATTGTATATGTTCCACCAAAGCCATATGTACCTATTAAAGGTTGGATTATTACAGAATAAATGTTCTTTAAGTGACATAGCTTCCTTCCATTAAGAAAAATGAAGTTGTCTTTCTTTTCGATATTAATACCTTTTAAGTTTTTAGTTGTTTTAAATGTAAAATTTATATGAAAATAAACATACAAATCAAAAAACTAAACCTGCTAACCTAGTTTCCAGCGAATCAATTTTGATTTGTATGTTAGAAAAAAGTAAGTAGTAGAAAAGTAATCATGGTAATAGGTATAAAAAATAAAAAAGTTTTTCTTTTTCTAAATTCTTTAAACAAAATTTTAGTTGATTCTCCTTCTCTTGTAAGGTAATAGTTTGAAATTGTTTTTCGATAAAACTAGTCATGCTTGTTAATATATTGTTCAATAACTTTTTTACTTTCCTCATCAGTATTTCAGCCTTGGCTAGTGTTCGTAGTAATGATGAGTGTGGTAATGGTTCGTGTCACCACTTCGCAGCCCAAGTGTCATATAACTTGTGTGTTGGCTTAGTGCCACTCGGCGTTTAGTATATAGAAGACAGCAATTTTATTCTACATCTTCTCCAAAGCCTTCTTTATCCCAGCATCTTCACTATTCATTACTTGATAAAAGCCATCGTTTCTCCATTTATATCTTGCCAATTGTGCTTTTAATCTTTGTTGCAGCAAATTCTTTTCTTGTGCAGATAGTTTACTGAAATCATAAGAACCATTTGCTGTTTTTACAAGTTTATTCCATAATCCAATAGCATCAAACCCTTGCGTATAATCATGTGCTGTTTTATATTGAGCAAGCTGCTGTTTATTTTCCATGTAATATTGATAAACGATATTACTGATATTGGTTTCTGTAAGTAGCTTTACTATTTTTCGTTGCGAAAAGCTGGTATCTAATGGAACAAAAAAATTGGGTATAATACCTTCGCCTCCATAGAGAGTGTCCTTACAACTTGTCATAAATCTTTTACCATCTGTATGTAATTTTATGGAATCGGCAGAAAGCAATTCGCGGCTATTAAAACGTTCCCACAGTTCATCCATATATACTTTCTTCCCATTTTCATAGGAACGTTGAATACTTCTTCCCAATGGAGTATAATACCTCGCAACAGTCAATCTGATTGCCGAACCATCACTCAATGGATATTGTTCTTGAACCAGCCCTTTTCCAAAAGTGCGGCGGCCTATTATTGTAGCTCTGCACCAGTCTTGTAAAGCACCTGCTAACACCTCGCTGGCACTTGCAGATAGTTCATCTACTAATAATACCAACTTTCCTTTTCAAACAAGCCGGGTCTTTTACAACGGTACTCTCTTTTTTATTATTAACCCCAGCCGTGTAAACAATAAGTTTATTGCCATCTAAAAATTCATCCGCCATATCTACCGCTTCGTTCATAAAACCTCCTCCATTTCCCCGCAGATCATAAATCAGACTTTGCAATCCTTGTTTTGCAAATTTTCCATTGCCTGCATAAATTCCTCGTAGCTGTTTTCGGTAAACTTGTTCAACTTTATGTAGCCGGTAGTTTTATCAATCATATAAGCTGCATCTACTGATGAAACGGGAATTGTTCCTCTTGTAACTGATATTGATAACTGTTTCGACTCTCGTATTATTTGCAAATCGGCTGTTGAGCCTCTTTCGCCACGGATGTATTTTTTTATACTGTCAGTATCAAATGTTTCCTGGGTTAATGAAACCTTATTAACAGCAACTATCTTATCACCAATTAACAAACCTGCCTTATCACTTGGGCCATTTGGGATTACATAAACAATATTTACTGTATCACTAAATACATTGAACTCTAAGCCGATTCCTTCAAAATTTCCTGCTAGATCTTCATTTGCTGCTTGCACTTTTACTGGTGGTAGATATACAGAATGCGGGTCTAATTCAGTCATTATTTCCTGAATTGCTTTCCCTTCCAATAAACCAATGTTTACAGAATCAACATATCTTAATTTAATCAGATCAAGAGCTTCTTGTAATGAGTTGCTGCTATTGGATGCAAAAAAGCCTTTTTTATTCCCTCCATTATCATTCAATTTATAGCCCAACAGCATTCCTATTATTAAAATCAAAGAAAATAACAGCGGTAGCCAAACTTGCAATTTTTTATTCACCATCGTAATACTTTATTGTGTAATTTGACGCAAAATACTTGATTTGAGCGGAAAGCAGATTTCTGTTCATCCAATTCAACAAATCTTTATGCCTGGAGTAAAATTAATAGCTGATTGTGGCGCAACAAAAGGAGAGTGGTGTTTGGTAAATAAAGGGAAAAAGAAAACCATCATTACTCAAGGAATCAGCCCATATTTTTTAAGTACTGAGCAGATAACAGATTTATTGCAGAAGGAATTAAAGTCAAAGCTTAAAAATGTAGAAGTTGATGAAGTGTACTACTATGGTACAGGCTGTGCAAATCCGACAAATGTAAAGTCCGTTAAAAAAGCTATAAATAAGGTTTTCACTGGAGCAAAAGTAGAAGTAACACATGACCTGATGGCTGCTGCTCGGGCATTATGTGGCAGAGAAAAGGGAATTGCCTGTATTTTGGGTACTGGTTCCAATTCATGCTATTATGATGGTAAAAAGATTGTAAAAAATAGTCCCGGCTTAGGGTATGTGTTGGGAGATGAGGGTAGCGGAGCTTATCTTGGGCGAAAGGTTATTCAGTACTATCTCTATGGCACTTTTGATTATGAGTTGAGAGGCCGGTTTGATCTTACGTACACTACCACAGCAGCCGAAATCTTGGAAAACGTTTACAAAAAACCGTTGCCAAACCGTTATCTGGCTGGCTTTGCAAAATTCCTTGCAGAAAACCGCGGACATTATATGATTGAAAATATTATTGAAGATGGTCTAAATGACTTCTTCTTTAACCATCTTTGCAAATACAGGGAAGTTTGGACTTTACCAGTTCACTTTGCAGGAAGTATTGCATTTGGTTTTAAAGATGTAGTACAGCAACTTTGCAACAGTTACGAGTTTGAATTAGGTAAGGTGATGAAAAATCCCATGGAAGGTTTAGTAGCATACCACAGCTAAAATATGAAGACAAGTATGGCATTCGAAAAAATAACCGAGCAACCAAGTAATTTTCACAATCTGGAAAAAATGTCAATTGGCGAAATTCTCGTCAATACGAATTCAGAAGACAAAACAGTTCCGGCTGCAATTGAAAAAGCAATTCCTCAAATTGAAAAATTAGTAGAAGCTGTTACCGATAAAATGCTGATGGGCGGCCGCCTTTTCTATATTGGTGCTGGCACCAGCGGAAGATTAGGTATACTCGATGCCAGCGAATGCCCGCCAACCTATGGTGTTCCTTATGGATTAGTAATTGGTATTATTGCCGGTGGTGAAAAAGCAATTACCAATGCTGTAGAAAATGCAGAGGATGATAAAGAACAAGGTTGGAAAGATCTTGTAGCCTATAATGTAAGTGAAAAAGATGTTGTAGTTGGAATTGCCGCCAGTGGAACTACTCCTTATGTAATTGGCGCATTGGAAGAATGTAGAAAAAGAAAAATTATTACAGGAAGTATTGCATGCAATCCTGGTTCTCCAGTAAGTGAAGCTGCTGATTTTCCGATAGAAGTAGTCGTTGGGCCAGAATTTGTTACTGGTAGTACCCGTATGAAAAGTGGAACTGCACAGAAGTTGGTGTTGAATATGATTTCTACAACAGCTATGATACAATTAGGAAGAGTAGAAGGTAATAAGATGGTGAATATGCAATTGACCAATGAGAAATTGGTTGACCGTGGCACTAAAATGCTGATGGAAAGAATAAGTGAAACAGATTATGAGAAAGCAAAAAATCTTTTACTGAAATTCGGAAGTGTAAAAAAAGCCGCAGATTCTTTTGCAGAATAATTGCCTTTCAAAGATTTCTGTCTATATTGTGCATCACACAGAATACAAAGTGGTAAAAAACTATACAAATATCAGTTTCTTTTCTCCTGTAATGGCTTCCATTACTACCACAACAATTACAACAACCCGTTAAGGGTTGTATATTTCCATATCATCATTGGGCTTTATGCTACGCTTAGAAGAATAACTTCTGAGAGGTTCTTAATTATTTCACTCATTTTAATCAGATATACATGCAGGTTTTAAAATTCGGAGGCACTTCGGTTGCCAATGCCGAAAACATAAAGAAGGTAATAGAAATTGTAAAACAATCATCACAAAAGGATAAAACGATTGTCGTTGTTTCTGCATTGGGCGGTGTAACGGATTTGTTGCTGAATGCTGCATCATTATCTGAAACGGGTAACGAGTTGTACAAAGAAAAACTCAGCGAATTTGAGCAAAGACATCTTGAAGCAGTAAAACAATTAATTCCTGTGGCACAGCAAAGCCAGTTGCTTAGTTTGGTAAAGAAAAGTTGTAATGAACTGGAAGATATTTGTAATGGTATTTTTTTATTGGGAGAATTAACAGCAAGATCAAAAGACCGTATCAGTAGTTATGGCGAATGGATTTCGTCACAAATTATTGCAGCAGCTTTTAATGCAAATAAAGTGGATGCTGTTTGGAAAGATGCAAAGGAACTGATCGTTACCAATTCCGCTTTTACTGCTGCGGAAGTAGATTTCAAAGAAACCGATAGTAAAATAAATGGTTACTATAATTCGCAGTCGGCATCGATTATTATAATACCTGGTTTTATTGCTACCGATAAAAATGGAGTTACTACAACTTTGGGCAGAGGCGGTTCTGATTATACAGCTGCCATTATTGCTTCAGCCTTAAATGCAAAAGCACTTGAGGTTTGGACAGATGTTAGTGGCATGATGACTGCTGACCCACGGTTGACTAATAATGCCCGCATCATTCCTAATATTTCTTATCAGGAAGCAATGGAGTTATCGCATTTTGGTGCTAAAGTAATATATCCGCCGACTATTCAACCGGTAATGAATAAAGCCATTCCAGTTTGGATAAAAAATACATTTGCTCCGACAGATACAGGCACATTGATTGAATCAACAAGTTCATCAAACGGAAACATAGTAAGAGGAATTTCAAGCATCAATAATATTGCATTGATAAGTTTAGAAGGAAGTGGAATGGTAGGCATTCCCGGTTTTTCAAAAAGATTATTTGAAGCATTGAGTAGCGAAAAAATCAATGTAATTCTTATTACACAAAGCTCATCGGAGCATTCTATTTGTGTAGGTATTGATTCGAAAGATGCGGGAAAAGCAAAGCATAGTATTGACATTGCTTTTGCCAATGAGATTGCATTGCAGAAAGTGGAACCGCTGAAAGTAGAAGCAGATCTTTCAATCGTTGCATTAGTTGGTGAAAACATGAAGAACCACACAGGCATCAGTGGCAGAATGTTTGGTGCAATGGGAAGAAATGGAGTAAACATCAGAGCTATTGCACAAGGTTCATCTGAAAAAAATATATCAACTGTTATTGCTACTAAAAATGTAAAAAAGGCAATCAACGTATTGCATGAAGAATTCTTTGAAACAACTTTTAAGCTTGTCAACTTATTTATTTCAGGAACAGGAAATGTTGGCGGAAAATTATTAGCACAGTTAAATCCGCAAGCAATTTTTTACAAGAAAGAATGAATTTGCAACTGAGAGTAGTTGGATTAACCAATAGCCGAAAATGCTTATTGACGAAGATGGTATTGATCTAAGTAATTGGAAAGAAAAATTGGATGCTAGTATTCCTGCAAGTTTACAAGGTTTTATTGATGAGATAATTAACCGAAACCTTCGCAATTCAATTTTTGTTGACATTACTGCCAATGATAAAGTAGCCGGAGTGTACGATCAGTTATTAGAGAAAAGTATTTCAGTTGTTGCCTGTAATAAAGTAGCAGCTTCTTCTGCATATGATAATTATAAAAAGATAAAAGACCTGGCAAGAGAATTCAATAGCCAGTTTTTGTTTGAAACAAATGTTGGTGCAGGATTACCTGTCATAGCGACTTTAAATGATTTGGTGCATAGTGGCGATAGAGTACATAAAATTCAAGCTGTATTAAGTGGAACATTGAATTTTGTATTTAATAATTACGATGGCACTCGACAATTTGCAGAAGTAGTAAAGCAAGCACAAGATGAAGGCTACACTGAACCAGACCCAAGATTAGATTTAGGCGGAACTGATGTAATGCGTAAGATCATGATCCTTGTAAGAGAGTCTGGTGTCAAAATAGAAATGAATGATATTGCCAATAACTCCTTTATGCCATCTTCCTGCATGGAGGGAACAGTAGAAGATTTTTATAAAGAAATGGCCAATGAAGAAGAACACTTTAAAAAATTAGTTGAAGAAGCTGATGCAGCCGGATGCAAATTGAAATTTGTAGCATCTTTTGAAAATGGCAAAGCTTCAGTTGGATTACAACATATAGATTCAATGCATGACCTTTACCACTTATACGGAAAAGATAATGTCGTTTTATTTTATACTGACAGATACACAGAACAACCGTTGGTGATTAAGGGAGCTGGAGCTGGGGCAGAAGTTACTGCCAGTGGAGTTTTTGCAGATATAATAAGAGCAAGTAAAGTATAAACAGATGGAGAAAATTAAAATAAAATGTCCAGGCACGGTAGCAAATCTTGTTTGTGGATTTGATATACTTGGTATGGCATTGAATGAACCGAATGATATAATGGAAATAACTTTATTGGACGAACCAAAAGTTATAATTCATAATCAGGACAATTATAATTTACCAACCGAACCAGAAAAGAATGTAGCTGGTGTTGTTTTTTTATCGATTATGGAAAAAGTGGGTGGCACTGTTGGCTTTGAAGTAACGATTGAAAAACATATCAAACCCGGAAGTGGCATTGGTTCAAGTGCTGCAAGTGCAGCTGGTGCCGCTGTAGCTGCCAATCATTTATTAGGAAATATTTTTTCTTCTGATGAAGTGGTACAGTTTGCAATGAATGGTGAAAAACTGGCTTCGGGTGTAAAACATGCCGATAATATTGCTCCATGCATTTTAGGTGGAGTAAGTTTGATACGTTCCATTCATCCGTTGGATATTATTCCACTTTCATCGCCAGATTTATTTGTTACAATCGTTCATCCTCAAATAGAAGTAAGAACTTCTGATGCAAGACAAATTCTGCGTCAGCAAGTTTTATTAAAAGATGCTATCAAACAATGGGGGAATATTGCAGGTCTTGTAACAGGATTTCTTAAGAACGATCCTGATCTGATTAGTCGTTCATTAGAAGATGTAATTATTGAGCCTGTACGCAGTATTCTTATTCCGGGTTTCGATGAAGTGAAAACCAATTGTAAAGAAGCTGGAGCATTGGGTGGCGGCATTTCGGGTTCTGGCCCTTCTATGTTTATGCTAAGTAAAGATAAAAAAACAGCTGAAGCAGTTGAAGGAGTTATGAAAGAAGTATATGAAAGAATCGGCATTGATTACAATACTTATGTTACAACAATAAATAAAAATGGCGTTGAAATAATTAGTTAATTATTCTAGATATTGCTATGAGAAAATATAAAAATATTTATAATATAATAATCTAAGTTCCCCTTTAGGGGACAGGGGCATGAAATACTACAGTACAAATAAACAATCGCCAATCGTTGACTTTAAAGAAGCAACAATAAAAGGTCAGGCGCCAGATAAGGGATTGTATTTTCCGGAAGTAATTCCGCAAGTTGATAAAGAACTTATCAATAGAATCGAAAATTATTCGAATGAAGAAATTACATTTCGTGTAATTAAACCTTATGTGGGAAATGCGATTACGGATGAAACACTTTTTCAAATTGTTTCTGAAACTGTAAATTTTCCTATTCCATTGGTAAAAGTGAATGAGAAAATATCATCTCTTGAATTATTCCATGGCCCAACATTAGCATTTAAAGATATTGGTGCAAGATTTATGAGCCGTTGTCTTGGACATTTTGTAAAAATGAAGATGATACAAGAAAAGTAACTGTTCTCGTAGCCACTTCCGGCGATACTGGCGGAGCTGTCGCCAATGGATTTTATGATGTTGACGGAGTAGATGTCATCATTCTTTATCCATCCGGAAAAGTAAGCCCTGTGCAGGAAAAGCAACTGACAACACTTGGCAGGAATATAAAAGCATTAGAAGTAGAAGGAACATTTGATGATTGTCAGCAAATGGTAAAGCAGGCATTTACTGATAAGGATATTAATGAAAATTATTTCTTACTTCTGCCAATTCCATCAATGTAGCCCGATGGCTGCCACAACAATTCTATTATTTCTTTGCCTATAAACAATGGAAAGAAAAGGATAGTCCACCAGTGATATCTGTTCCCAGCGGAAACTTTGGAAATATTTGCGCAGGAATATTGGCAATGCAATCAGGCTTGCCTATAAAACATTTTATAGCTGCTTGCAATGCAAATGATATTGTTTCAGAATATTTGGATTCAGAAAAGTTAATACCAAGAACAGCAGTTGCTACTTTATCCAATGCAATGGATGTTGGCAATCCAAGCAATTTTGTACGAATACTTGAAATTTTCTATCATCAGTTCCCAGAATTGAAAAGCAAGCTGAGTTCTTATAGTATTTCTGATAAGGAAACAATGAATACGATTGCCGAAGTCTATCAAAAAGAAAATTATATTCTTGATCCGCATGGAGCAGTTGGTTATTTATCGTTGCAGCGATACTTGAATGACCAATTAAATGAGAAAGGAATTTTCCTAGAAACTGCACATCCCGTCAAATTCCCAGAAGCTGTAGAATCAGCAATAGGAAAGTCTATTGAAATACCTGAATCAGTTAGCTCAATAATGAAAGCTGAGAAGAAAAGTACATTGCTAAATGCTGATTTTAATAATTTAAAAGAATATTTGCTGCATTAGAATTGATTTCTCCTTATCTCTTTCACTCATTTTACCTCTTAGCTTATATTTGCAGCGAAGCGACAGGCTATGCAAGACATTGAACCCTTTTATAACTGGCAGCACATTTATATAAGTGAAGAAGACGAACGATCGCCATTCTATGGGAGAACCTATTCCCAATTTGAATATTCCCAAACTGTTTACAATTTTTATATCCATCCTTTATGGGATGATTTTGGAAGCCGGACACTTTACCTGAAGGTATTAATTGCAGATTATGAAGAAAAGTATGCTGTAATAGAATTAATAGGAGAGTGGAATGATGCAATTGAGAACGACATTATGGAACTGAAAAGAGAAGTGCTGGAAAAATTTATGGAAGAAGGAATTTATAAATTTATTCTAATCGTTGAAAATGTATTGAATTTTCATAGTGATGGCAAAGACTACTATGAAGAACTGCATGAAGAAGTGACGGATGAAAATGGCTGGGTAGTTTGTTTAAATATGCCGGAACAAACCCAATATGATTTTAAACAGGCACATTTGAATCAGTTTATTGAACTGATGGAACTGGACAACTGGAGAATCTACAGACCCTCTCAGTTATTCAAAAAAATAGATGCTGAATTGATGAATCGGCTGGAAGAATAGCATTTTATTGAATAATCCCTGAGCTTCCTTTCTAAATCTTTTGTTATTTATTGGCCGTTGGATGTTATTTTTGCACATATTGATTACACCTAAGAAAGATTTATATGAAATGGTCTGAACTGTTTACTTCTTCGATTGGCAAAAAGTGGGTGATGGCGTTGACGGGTATTTTTCTTATTCTTTTCCTTATTGTACATGTAAGTTTGAATGCTACCATCTGGGCCAATGATGGTGGCAAAATGTTTGAAGCCGGAGCTCATTTCATGGGTTCTAACATTGTTCCCCGTGTTTTAGAAATTGGATTGATGCTAGGCATTCTGTTGCATATTGTGCAGGGAATAATGCTGGAACTACAAAATCGTAGCAAAAGGAAAAAAGGATATGCTGTTGCAATGGGCAATAAAGGCAGCAAATGGTACAGTCGGAGTATGGGCTTGTTAGGCACATTAATTTTATTATTTCTGATCATGCACTTTATCCATTTCTGGATTCCAAATCGTAGTAATCAAGGTTGGTTATTAGGTCCAGAAATTTCTTTATATGAAAAAATGAAAGAAGTATTCCAGGTAAATTGGGTAGTGCTTTTATATGTGCTAGGATGTTTTTCATTGGCCTGGCATTTATTGCATGGCTTTCAAAGTGCTTTTAGAACAATTGGAGTTACTAATAAAAAATACCTGAGATTATTGAATGTAATTGGAATTGGTTTCTCGATTATAGTTCCTCTTGCATTTGCTTTAATGCCGATTAGTTTTTATTTGGGTTGGATAGAATAGTGAATGGTGAATAGTGAATAGGAAGGAACCCCGTAGGGGTTCAATGTTCATAGCTTCGGGTGAAACCCGGAGAATGAAAAGTGTAGAATGTATTAGAACCCTGTAAGGGTTCAACAATAAGTTGAATAGAATTACAACAGTACAAGAGTGCGACGCAACAGAAGATGATAGTAGTACTGAAGCTGGGTAAATAAAAATTATACATTTCAATAGAAGAGTATGTTGAATTCAAAAATTCCTGCCGGAAAAATGGAAGATAAATGGGTGGACTATAAAGGCCATTGCAAATTGGTGAACCCGGCTAACAAAAGAAAGTTAGAAATTATTATTGTTGGTACTGGTCTGGCTGGTGCATCTGCTGCGGCTGCCTTAGGAGAATTGGGCTATAAAGTAAAAGCTTTTTGTTTTCAAGATTCTCCGAGAAGGGCACACTCAATAGCTGCTCAAGGTGGTATCAATGCTGCAAAGAATTATCAGAATGATGGCGATTCAACTTTCCGTTTGTTTTATGATACGGTGAAAGGTGGCGATTACCGTGCAAGAGAGGCAAATGTGCATCGCCTGGCAGAAGTAAGTGCAAATATTATTGATCAGTGTGTGGCACAAGGTGTTCCATTTGCAAGAGAGTATGGCGGTTTGTTAAGTAACCGTTCTTTTGGTGGTGTGCAGGTTAAAAGAACTTTTTATGCTGCCGGGCAAACTGGTCAGCAGTTATTGATAGGAGCTTACCAGGCATTGGAAAGACAAGTGGCATTGGGAAATGTAGAAATGTACAGTCGCCATGAAATGCTGGATGTAGTAATGATTGATGATAAGGCAAGAGGAATTATTTGTCGGAATCTTATTACAGGTGAATTGGAACGTTTCTTCGGTCATGCAGTGTTACTTTGTTCTGGTGGATATGGTAATGTATTTTATCTTTCTACCAACGCAATGGGCAGCAATGTAACTGCTGCATGGAAAGCTCATAAAAAAGGAGCCATGTTTGGTAATCCTTGTTTTACTCAAATTCACCCAACTTGTATTCCGGTGAGTGGCGATCATCAATCGAAGTTGACGTTGATGTCTGAATCATTAAGAAATGACGGACGTATTTGGGTGCCAAAACAAAAGAATGATACAAGAAAAGCAAATGATATTCCGGAAGAAGAACGAGATTATTATTTGGAAAGAAGATATCCTGCATTCGGAAACTTAGTGCCGAGAGATGTAGCATCAAGAGCTGCAAAAGAAAGATGTGATGCTGGTTATGGTGTAGGTACAACTAAACAAGCAGTTTACCTTGATTTCAAACACAACCTGATCAATAAATACGGAAGGACAGAAGCCCTGAAACAAGGCATTGAAAATCCTGATCTTGAAACATTAATTCGTTTAGGTAAAGAAGTGGTGAAAGAAGAGTACGGAAATCTTTTTGATATGTATGAAAAGATAACTGGCGAAAATCCATACGAAGTGCCGATGCGAATTTATCCTGCGGTTCATTATACAATGGGCGGTCTTTGGGTAGATTACGAATTGATGACTAACGTAAAAGGATTGTATTGTTTGGGTGAAGCAAATTTCAGTGATCATGGAGCAAACAGGCTAGGAGCATCTGCATTGATGCAGGGTTTGGCGGATGGATACTTTGTGATTCCTTATACCATTGGTAATTATTTAGCTGATGAAATAAGTGTGAAGCCGATTGCTACAACACATGAAGCTTTTGAGCAAACAGAAAAAGCTGTGAAGGATAGAATTGATACATTGATGAACATTAAGGGTAAGCAAACTGTTGAAAGCTTCCATAAGCGTCTTGGAAAAATTATGTGGGAGAAATGTGGCATGGCCCGTAATGCGCAAGGATTGACAGAAGCTATTGCAGAGATACAACAATTGAAAAAAGAATTTTGGAGTGATGTAAGAATTCCAGGTGAAATAAGTGAAATGAATCCTGAGTTAGATAAAGCTGGCCGTGTGGCTGATTTTATAGAACTGGGAGAGTTGATGTGTAAAGATGCTTTACAAAGAAATGAAAGCTGTGGTGGACATTTCCGTGAAGAAAGCCAAACCGAAGAAGGTGAAGCAAAAAGAGATGATGAGAACTTTGCGTATGTATCGGCATGGGAATATAAAGGAGAAAGCAATTGGGAATTGAATAAAGAGCCATTAGAATTTGAAGTAGTAAAGCTGACACAAAGGAGTTATAAGTAAATAATGAAAATAAGCGGATTTACATTTGTGAAGAATGCCGTGAAGTATGATTATCCCGTTGTTGAATCTATCAAATCAATTTTGCCATTGGTGGATGAAATGATTGTTAACCTCGGCGATTCGGAAGATGAAACAAATGCGTTGATTGAATCAATCGGAAGTGAAAAGATAAAGATTGTACATTCTGTATGGGATAAAAATTTGAGAGAAGGTGGCAGAGTGTTGGCGGTAGAAACTGATAAAGCAATGGATGCAGTATCACCCGACGCT
Organism: Chitinophagaceae bacterium; assembly: GCA_016706055.1. Taxonomy (GTDB): domain Bacteria; phylum Bacteroidota; class Bacteroidia; order Chitinophagales; family Chitinophagaceae; genus JJ008. Next base: position 144,167 of record JADJKL010000002.1, read on the forward strand.
GATTGGCTTATTTACATTCAGGCAGATGAAGTAATACATGAAAAATATCATGCAGCTATCAGAAACGGGATGGAAGATTTTAATGAAGATGAAAGGATAGAAGGACTGTTGTTTAAGTATCTACATTTTTATGGCAGCTATAAATATCTGGGTGATGGAAGAAGCTGGTATAACAGAGAGATAAGAATAATAAGAAATGACAAACAAATAAGATCTTACAGAGATGCGCAAGGATTTCGAAAGAATAACAGAAAACTAAATGTAAAGTTGATTGAGGCATATGTTTATCATTATGGCTGGGTTAAAAATCCTTTGTTTATGAATCAAAAGCAACGAGATTTTGGAAAGCTTTGGAATGATGATCAGACAAATGATGAATGGGTGAAACAATTGGAAAAAAAAGGGCCGGAATTTGATTACTCAACAATTGATTCAATTGCTTTGTTTAAGGAAGACCATCCGGCTGTTATGAAAAGCAGGGTGGAAAATGAAAACTGGAATTTTGAACACAACGAGTTTGAAAAAAAATTTAAGAATACAAAGCACCGGTTTTTATATTTTCTGGATAAAAAATTAGGAATAAAACCTTTTACGTATAAGAACTATAAAATTATTTAATCGCTATAATTTTTTACATGGAACATTCAATGATTAATTTGACTTTGAAAATCTGGAGACAAAAGAATGCTGCAACTCCGGGGAAATTTGAAACATATCCTGTTAAAAATATTTCTATAGAAATGTCATTCCTTGAAATGATTGACGTTTTAAATGAGGAGCTGATAAGTGATGGAAAAGATCCGATAGCTTTCGATCATGATTGCAGAGAAGGAATTTGCGGAGCCTGTTCCATGTATATCAATGGCCGTCCGCATGGCCCATGGCATGCAAACACAACTTGCCAGCTTCATATGAGAGCCTACAAAGATGGCGATACCATTGTAATTGAGCCATGGAGAGCAAATGCTTTTCCGGTTATAAAGGATTTAGTAGTTGACAGAACTGCATTTGATCGTATCATTCAAGCTGGAGGTTATATTTCAGTTAACACAGGCAATGCAGTGGATGCCAATGCAATGCCTGTTGAAAGAGATAATGCGGAGTCGGCTTTTGCCGCCGCTGCTTGTATCGGCTGTGGAGCATGTGTGGCTGCTTGTAAAAATTCATCAGCGTTGCTATTTGTTTCTGCGAAAGTGTCCCATCTGGCTTTGTTGCCACAAGGTGGGCCTGAAAGAAAATCAAGAGCTATGAGTATGGTAGCACAAATGGATAAGGAAGGTTTTGGTTCTTGTACCAACACAGGTGCTTGTGAAGCGGTTTGTCCAAAAGAAATCTCAATCGAGAATATAGCCAGACTAAACCGTGAGTATATGATGGCCGGAGCTGTTTCTGATAAATAATATTATAATTATATAATTGTAATAGCCCTTCTGTCAAGAAGGGCTATTTTGTTTTTATATATCAGATAAAACTTTGATTAGCGAATCAACGTAACAATTCCTTTTCTAGTAACAGGTTTTTGTGTGTTTTCATCAAATGCCTGAAAAGTCCATACATAAACACCGGCCGGTTGAAAATTACCATTCACTTTACCGTTCCAACCAGTTCCTCTTTGAGAAGTGGTGAATATTTTATTTCCCCAACGGTTAAAAATGCTGAAGTCTTTTAGCAAAATAGTGCCCGGATATAGCGGCTTGAGTAAATCATTGCGACCATCATTATTTGGAGTAAATGCATTGGGAATATAAATGTCGTCATACTGCAACACTTTTATAAATACTGAGTCTTCAGCACTGCATCCTGCATCATCTGTTGCGGTTACTTTGTAAACGATATCCTGCAATGGTTTGGCAACAACATTTTTCAAGGTACTATCCACCAGCCATTTCGATGGACTCCACTTATAATCTGCAATAGGACCAGCAGCAGATAATAAAACAGACTGTCCGATAAAAATACTTGCTACAGAAGGCGAAGCTGAAATCTGAAATTGCACAATATCAACTTGCTTTGTAATTTCTTTACTTAAACATGTCCCAACTGAAACAGTACTTAGCTTTACGTTATAATCGCCTGGCAAATTGAATGTATGAATCGGATTCAAGTCTGTTGAGGTTGTACCGTCACCAAAGTCCCAAATAAACTGACTATTATTATCCAATAATTCTTTACTTGTATTTGTAAATCGGACATAGTTTGAATCACACCTGATAACGAATTCATAATTTACCTCTCCGGATATTCCGCCTGGCTTTACAAATCTTGATCGTTTAATCAGTGCACAGGAAAGCGAAGATGTCATAGTCAGTGTTACAGAATAAACCGTACCATCGGGCACAAAATTATGTGTAGGGTTTTGCAATGCAGAAGTTGTACCGTCTCCAAAATCCCATTCCCAAGTAACAGTACCAGGCATAGAACTAAAACTATTAAACTGAACTTCTCCATTACAGTTTCCTACTACTGTATAAGTAAAAGTATTATTAGGGTCATATGCAATGTCATTAATGAATGAAGGGGAGCCAAGAAATGAAGATTTCGGTGAAATATCAATTTGAGACTGATTGAAATTAGCACTACTGCCTTTGAGGTTTGGTAGATTAATTACTCCTAAAGTCTGAGCAGGAGCGAATACATAAATTTTTTCATCGGGTCCAAGCTGTAATGCATAGCATGTTCGGGATGTCGAAAAGGTTACGGCAGAGAGGCTTATTTCTGCAGCAGTTGGCAATGTTGCTTCTATTTGATCTATTTTCTTTTCATAAGGCCTGGTAAGGTAAAGAAATTTTGAATCTGGAGAATATTCGCAACATACAAAACTGGCTTCGTTATTAGAAACAGATCTTGGATTAGTTAACTGTCCTGTTGTATTGTCGAAATCAAATAATTGAATAAAATTCGGAACATTTCCTGTTTGATTATTTAAAGGAAAGTGTGTCTGGCATAATTGCTTCCCATCAGGGCTAACCTTCATATAGCCAGTATTGGAAAGTATTGAAAAGTCAAGTATTACTCCAACAGTAGAAACAACTGGTGTTGCTTGTAAACCATTGCAGGTTATTAACCAAGAACGAAAAGTATTTGAATTATTGTCATTAGTTATTAGCCAAACATCTGTACCATTTGCATGGCGGGCTGCTGTCATTCTTTCAGTACAAGAAAGCCATAGTAATTGATCTTTTACAATAATGTCGCCGTTGCCATTATCGTCATTCATATCAACAATCGAATAATTATAACCTTTTGAAAAGGCATTTTCAATAGCATCAGTTGTAAAAATGTAAAATATATTAGTACTACCCGGTTGAGGTACAATAATAGTTGATTGACAAGCAGAAATGTCGCCAGCAAGATTGTTACCATTTGGCATTATTTGATGAAACTTGTTATATGCCGTTATACCATTTGAATAGAACAACAAATTTCCTGAAGCGTCGGAAATAGCGGAACAGCCTTCATCAGAAATCATTGCACCGTTCTGCAATGGAGCAGGAATTGGTTGAGTTCCATTTGGATTAAAATTTAATCCCGCCTTACTTCCAAAATACCAGATATTATTCTGTTGCGCATTAATCAATAAAGTTGAGGAAACAATAAGGAAGAGAAATAGGGCTAATCTTTTTTTCACCTGAAAATCTTAAATCAACGTATATGAGAGGGTCTATCACTGCAAAAATGCCACTTTTCTGCGGAATTAACAGCATTGGATAACTTTAAAGCAATAAAAGGCTGAATTTTACGATTTTTAACTAAATACACTGCTATTGAGCTTGTTAGGAAGAATATCCGGTATCTTATTGTTCACACTCATTGCTTATAAAAGTAGTGCACAGTTTCCTGTATCGAACCCGGGCATTTCAAATCTTCGCCAAAAAATTATTAGCACAAAAACAGACAGTTTAAAGATTGATACAATCAGCATCGTACCTAATACATTTTCTATTCCATTTGTTGCTGCGGCTGATTACAGATTAGACTTTGTGAGTGCAACCTTATTCTGGATAAAGAAACCTACTGTAGATAGTGTAACGATCAGCTATCGGGTATTTCCATTTAAATTAAATCCCATTGCACAAAGAATGGTGTATGATAGTGTGGTAAATAATTTTTATATAAAGCCAATTGAAATAAATAACGGGTTATCTAATTCTCAAAATAAGATTTTTGATTTCGGCACATTAAAAGCTGAAGGAAGTTTCGGCAGACAAATCGGATTTGGAAACAGCCAGGATGCTGTTGTGAATTCAACACTCAATCTTCAGTTAAATGGAATGCTGGGTGATAGTATTGAGATCAATGCTGCCATTACAGACAACAATATTCCAATTCAGCCAGACGGGAATACACAGCAGCTAAATGAATTTGATCAGGTCTTTCTTCAGTTTAAAAAGAAAAACTGGCAACTAAATCTTGGCGATTTAGATATCAGAGAAAACAAAAGCTACTTTCTGAATTTTTATAAACGTTTACAAGGTGTTTCTTTTCAAACAACAAACAGATTGTCGAAATCTGTTCAATCGAATACATTAGTAAGCGGCTCTATTGCCAAAGGAAAATTTACAAGGAATATCTTGGAACCGCTGGAAGGAAATCAAGGCCCTTACAGGCTAAGAGGAGCAAATAATGAATTTTTCTTTATCGTATTGGCCAATACGGAAAGAGTTTTTTATGATGGAGAGTTATTACAAAGAGGAGAGGATCAGGATTATGTTATTAACTATAATTCTGCTGAAATTACTTTTACTCCTCGAAGAATGATTACCAAAGACAGTAGGATACAGGTTGAATTTGAATATGCAGATAGAAATTTTTTAAATGCGAATCTGTTTCTCTCACAGGAATTTGAAATAAATAATAAATTAAAAATCAGACTTGGCGCATTTAATAATAGTGATGCAAAAAATTCCGCCATTAACCAGGTATTGGATCCAAAACAAAAACAATTTTTAGCAGATTTGGGTGATAGTGTGCAAAGAGCATTTTATCCTGCTGCTTTTCTTGACACTTTATCGCCTGGTAAAATTTTATATGAGAAAATATACATTGGGGCAGATTCTATTTACCAATATTCCACTGATCCGAATGTAGCTATCTACAACTTATCATTTGTAGATGTAACGCAAGGAAATGGAAATTATATTGCTGACTTTAATGGTGCTAATGGGAAAGTGTATAAATATGTGGCACCGATTGCAGCAGTAAAACAAGGCAGGTATGAACCTGTTCAAATACTGGTAGCACCGAAAAAACAACAGATCGTCAATCTTGGCGTTGATTATGCCATTAATCCAAACACCAACTTAAAAGCAGAAGTTGCTACAAGTAGCAATGATGTCAATACTTATTCATCAAAAGATAATGGAGATGACAGAGGATGGGGAGCTAAGTTTCAATTGACGAATGAAAAGATTCTCCGGCAGGACAAAAAACTAACACTATCCACTGCATTGGATTATGAATATGTTGATAGGAAATTTAAGCCATTAGAAAGATTAAGAAATGTAGAATTTACCAGAGATTGGGGATTGGGTATAAATACAATTCCTGTTCCAGCAGATGAAAATATTATCCGCACTTCAATTGGTTTGAAGAATAAAAACAATCATGCTTTTAGTTACCAGTTTATCAATTATCATCGTAGTGATAATTATAATGGCTTTCAGAATCGTATTCAGCATAATGCAATCTGGAAAGGCTGGACTCTTGCAAATAGTTTCTCTCTTACAAATTTTAGTTTGTTAAATGATAAGGGAAGTTTTTTAAGGCCCGCAATTGATATCAGCAAAGAATTAAAGCAATTGAATAATTGGCGGCTTGGTTTTTCTTATTTATTGGAACAAAATAATTCAAAAAATAAAAATACCGATACACTTATTCCCGGTTCTTTTTCTTTCGACGTCTATTCTGCCTATCTTAAATCGGATGAAAGTAAAAGGAACAGATATAAGTTAACCTTCTTTACCCGTTCTGATAAATATCCGGTGAATAAAGATTTTGTAAGAGGCGACAGAAGTTTGAACCTGAATTTGCAAACAGAATTACTGGCTAATCCAAAAAGACAGTTATATATCAATACAACGTTTAGAAAATTGAAAGTGTATAATACTATCGTTTCAAAACAAGAGGCGGATGAAACAATTCTTGGGAGAGTAGAATATGTAATGAATGAATGGAAAGGGTTATTGACCGGTAATACGTTATATGAAGTTGGTGCAGGGCAGGAGCAACGAAGAGATTTTGCTTATCTCGAAGTTCCAGCAGGCACAGGGCAATATGCTTGGATAGATTATAACAGTGATGGTGTGCAGCAACTAAATGAATTTGAATTAGCCGCTTTCCCTGATCAGGCAAAATTTTTAAGGATATTTACACCTACTAATGATTTTATAAAAGCGAATTATACAACATTCAATTATAGCTTCACTATAAATCCCCGTTCTGTTCTATCATCTCCTGATTTGAGTGGGTTTAAGAAATTCCTATCGAAACTGATAATCATTACATCTTTACAAACTAGTAAGAAATCAATTGCAAAAGGAAGCTTTGAGTTTAATCCTTTTAAATATGGAATTAGCGACACCGCATTAGTTACATTAAATACAACCCTGTTGAATACAGTTTCTTTTAATCGTTTGAACAATAAATGGGGAGTTGATTTTACTAACCTTAGAAATAATGGAAAATCATTACTGACGTATGGTTATGAAACCAGAAAATTGAATGATTGGCTTATGAAGTTAAGATGGAATATAAGCCGTTCAGTTTTGATTACACTAAACGGAAAGAAAGGGCAAAATGAATTAGCAACACCACAGTTTGCGAACAGAAACTACAAACTAAGCATTTATAATGCAGAACCTTTTGTAACGTTCATTAAAGGAACGACTTTTAGGATAGCTGGTGGGTATAAATTTGAAACGAAGAAAAATAGTCCGCTGTTTGGGGGAGAAAAATCAGTTTCAAATTCCATTAACCTAGATAGTAAGTATAATATTTTGCAGAACAGTTCGCTTACAGGTAAGTTTACTTTTAATAATATCGGCTATAATTATCCGGCAAATACTACAGTAAGCTATATTATGCTTGATGGATTGCTTCCGGGTAAAAATTTCTTATGGTCAGTAGGTTTTAGCAAAAGATTGTTGAACAATCTAGAAATAAATCTTCTGTATGACGGAAGAAAAGCAGGCAGTTCTAAAACCGTTCACCTTGGAAGAGCAGCGATTACTGCGTTGTTTTAAATAATATGCTTAATTTAAATCTTTTTGTCACTCCGGGCTTGCCCCGGAGTCTTTGTCGATTTAATCAATAAAAATTAATAATGCATAATTTAATCAGATACATTTAGAAAAAGATGCCGGGTCAAGCCCGGCAAGACACCATTAAAGATCGTCGCGGAAGGAGTACTGCGGCATCAATATCAAAAAAACCCTCTACAGATTTTTTAAAATAAGAATGAATATTAAATCTAAGTTCCCTTTAGGGACAAGGGTTTAAACATTAAATCTAAAATGCATCAGATCGCCGTCTTTCACTATATATTCTTTTCCTTCTATTCGTAGTTTACCTACTTCTCTGCAAGCAGCCTCGGAACCATATTTTACAAAGTCATCATAGCTGGTTACTTCTGCCTTAATGAATCCTTTTTCAAAATCTGTATGAATAACACCAGCAGCTTGTGGAGCTTTCCAGCCTTCATGAATTGTCCAGGCTCTTACTTCCTGAACACCAGCAGTGAAATAGGTATACAGGTTCAATAATTTGTAAGCAGAATGAATAAGTCGGTCTAATGCCGGCTCAGTCATTTTATATTCATCCATGAACAACTGGCGGTCGTCATCATTATCCATTTCAGCAATCTGTGCTTCAATATCATTATTCATTACAATCACTTCTGCATTTTCATCTTTTACGGCTGCTATTAATGCATCAGAATATTTATTTCCGGTATGCATAGAAGCTTCATCCACATTGGCTACATACAAAACTGGTTTTTCAGTTAGCAGAAATAAATCTTCGATCGCAACATGTTCTTCTTTGTCTAAAGCCAGCGAACGAATACTTTTTCCTTTTTCAAGATGTTCTTTACAACTTATTAATACTTCAAGCTCATTTTTTCGCTGTGGCTCTAACTTTAATAATTTTTGCGTTTTCTGAATTTTCTTTTCTACACTATCAAGATCTTTTAGCTGCAATTCAGTTTCAATTATTTCCTTATCGCTTATGGGGTTTATTGCTCCTTCATCTCTTAAAATATTTTCATCTTCAAAACAGCGGATAACATGGATAATAGCATCTACCTCACGGATATTCCCAAGGAATTTATTTCCTAATCCTTCTCCTTTACTGGCACCACGAACCAAGCCGGCAATGTCAACTATTTCAATTTGTGTAGGAACTACTTTTTCGGGTATCACCAATTCCGCTAATTTATTTAATCGGGCATCTGGCACATCTACCAGTCCCACATTGGGATCAATAGTGCAAAAACGGTAATTGCTTGCCTGGGCCTTTGCGCTATTACTTACTGCATTAAATAATGTTGATTTACCTACATTGGGAAGTCCTACTATACCTGCTTGTAATGCCATATTGTTGTAAATTTTCGAGGCGCCCGTCCGAACGGGAATTAAAAAAATAACCCGGTAATTTTTAGAATCCGGGCGGGCAAAGATAAGGGTTAACAGGCTGATGGTTGTTTGAAATCTAACCATTAACTTCAAAGCTTAAACTGAAAACCAAATGGCACTTAGTAGAATATGGACAGGGTTTATAATTATTGCATTGCTCGCTGCAACAGGCAAGTTTCTTTTCCAATCTGGACAAAACCAGATTTTCAGCAATTTGGTTACGGGTAAAAGTGGCGACTCACTAAATGTGAGAGTAATGAGTGCAGATGCACTTCCTGTAACAATAGTGAATGGTTTAAATGAGAAGAACCTGGTTTCATGGGGCAAAGAAAAAGTGTACCAGACCGGGCCAAATGAATACAGAGTATTTTCAACACAATCTGCGAATGGGGTATTTGAAACAACAAAGGATGCGGTTAATTTAAGTATAAGTTTAATAGGTATTATGGCGCTGTTTATGGGATTTATGGCCATTGCCGAAAAGGCAGGAGGTATCAGATTCTTATCAAGAATTATAGGTCCATTTTTTTCAAGAATCTTTCCCGAAGTTCCAAAAGGCCATCCGGCAATGGGGCATATGATGATGAATTTCTCAGCCAATTTATTAGGGCTTGATAATGCAGCCACACCATTTGGAATAAAAGCAATGGAAAGTTTGCAAGAAATAAACCCTACAAAAGAGACAGCTTCGAATGCACAGATTATGTTTCTGTGCCTTCATGCATCTGGATTAACATTGGTACCAACAATTATTATTGCTGATCGGCTTGCATTGGGAGCAGCAAATCCAACATCCATTTTTATTCCTTGTATGATTGCCACATTTGTAGCAACAATGGCAGCATTGCTTATAGTTGCGTGGCGACAAAGGATAAGAATATTTCAAACTGTGATTTTACTATGGGTATTAGGTATTTCAGTAGTAATTGCAGCCTTAATTTTTTATGTTAAAACACTTGATGCTCAAGGTATAAAACTTTTTTCTACGAGTTTGAGTAATGGTTTAATACTGCTTATTTTCTTTTTAATAGTTCTGGGCGCCATTTATAAAAAGACAAATGTGTTTGATGCCTTTATTGATGGGGCCAAAGGTGGCTTTGAAATAGCCGTAAAAATCATTCCGTATCTGGTAGGATTATTGGTTGCTATTAGTTTGTTGCGCAATAGCGGAGCCTTTGAATTTGTAATGGATGGTATTAAAAATTTATTTGTAATGCTGAACGGCGACACAAGAGTAGTTGATGCATTGCCAACAGCCATTTTAAAACCTCTTAGCGGAAGTGGTGCCAGAGCAATGATGATTGATACGTTAAGTGTTCAGGGAGCTGATTCATTTGCCGGAAACCTTGCATCTGTTTTCAGAGGATCTGCTGATACAACTTTTTATATTGTCGCTGTATATTTTGGTGCAGTAGGAATAAAAAATACCCGTTATGCAATTAGCACAATGCTGCTGGCTGATCTGGCAGGAATAATAACTGCAATTGCGATGGCGTATATATTCTTTGGGTAAAGGCTTATTTGGTATTATTCAATAACAATTTGGTTATAGATTAATTCACCTTCTGAACTAATCCCTTGTATCAGCAACCTGAGTTTTTTACTCATATCGTTGTTGTAAAACTCAAATCTGTATTTCCCATCTTTTGCTGGTACAATAGCACCGTTCCAATATAAAGTGTATCTGTTGTCTTTATCCAGCATTTTCCCTGGAGAAGTATAATCTGGTGAATAAAACTCTTTTACAATGGCATAGCCATCCCGCCTTTCCTTAGTATATGTTTTGTCATAAATTCTTGCATCGAAATCCTTGCCAGATTTAGTGTAAAATGCTATAGCACCTTGAGTAACCCCTAATGCGGCGGCTTCATTCTTTAACACTTTAATTAAAGCAATATCGCTTACAGATAGTGAATTGATAACATCCTTGCTTACGTTTACCTCATTTATGTAATAAGCAATTCCGCCTTCTTCCAAAACATCTGGTGTGCTTAGTGGATCATCACTTCCTTCACCGCTTACAGGATCTGGAATAGCTAATCCAGAGAACCGATTGAATGAAACGGTTGGATCGAATGGATTGCCCTCAATCGTAATACCAGGAACAGATTGTTGTAACATTTGCCAGATAGAAAATGCATTTTTAAAATCTTTTGGATCAATTGATTTACCAGTTTGAAAAATCCCTGACGCATATTCATTATTCAGTGAATCAACTTTAGAAACTTTACGAGTTTTAAGATAACGTTATCTAAGTGCTTTATATTTTGCGAAGAGTCATTTTAACAAACTTGATTGCAAAGATAATAGCAGTTGTGATCGTCCATTGACAATATCAGCCGTGTCCAGATTAAGCGTTGATGTGAAAATCGATTTTTTTCAAGCTATCAATATAATTAGGAAATAACTTTACATCAACAATAAAGTTTTCTTTTTTATTATTCGTACCCATATAAGCGACTTCAGCATCCTTTTTATAGTTTATATCAGAAAGTAAAAATTCGCCTTTATCCGTAACTGTAGCTTCGGCAAGAATAGAGGTAGAGTCTGCCCCACGAATTATAAAGGACACTTTGCCGTCTTTAACAATTTCATTTCTGTCACTTTTATGCATTGTACCTCTGAATGAAATTGAAGATTCGACTGGATATTTTAATACAAGGAGGTTCTTGACTATTTATCTTTTTCCAGTTAAACCTCCTCCAGCCCTGTGTCATTAAAAGTAAATCAAGATGACGAAGCGTTACGGGATCTTTATCTTTTATATAATATCCTTCATTAAAAATGGCACCTTTTAAATCTGCTGCAAATAATAAAGACGATGCAATGTTTTCAACATAGAGAGAAGAGGCATCATAGTCAGTTACAAGGCAGGAAATAGATGGATTTGCAGTGCTGTCAAAACTAAAACTAATCCTGTTTTTACCTTTTCCACTCAGATTCTTAAGTTCATTTTTAATAACAGGCTGCACAAATGAATAATTTTCATTAAAAGCAATTCTTTCTGCTACTGGCAAATTATTCTTATCAAAAACTGTTATTTGTAAAATTCCAGGAGGCAATCCTTTTTTACTAATACTTGCAGCCGCTTGCCCTTCGTCTATATTTAGTAGTGTAGTATTAATTACTTGATAATTAAGTTGTGTAACTACTTTTAGTTCATTGAAGGTATCCTTATTTTTTTCACCTCTTCTTAATACAATAAAAAGTCTGTTCGGATTAGTATTGTTTATTTTAAGATTAACACCTTCTTCTTTTATTACCGGCAATTCGAATGTCAGTTTGTTGTTTCCTCCAGAAGTAACTGCTGCTCTGTATTTCTTTCCTGCTGTTGGTTGAAATTCAAAAACTCCCATTCCATTATGTTCCGTTGCAATGTCTATAATTTTTACTCCGTCTTCAGATTCAATCTGCCCTTTAACTGTAATGGGATATCCATAGCTATCAGTTGCTTTAAAAGCAATGCGATTATCAACTCCTGCAATCAAATCACCACCTTCGGGGAAAAAAACTAATTGAAGTTTAGCCCCCGGTTTGTTAGCAATAGTAGCATCAGGTTTATAATCGTTCCCATAAATAAAAATATTCTTTCTGAAAATAAACGCAGGAAAGTTTAGCATCCATAGGGTATAGGCATTTATCGAATAGTTGCCCGACAAAATATTGCCAGGAATACTGAAGTTTGCAGCAGCACTGCCCAAGCTATCGAGTTGATACATTTTCTTTTGAACAACAGTTCCTTTTTGATCCACAATATCAATATAAATAATACGGCTTAGATATGTTGGGCCATCAATCGTTGTACACCAAGCCTTCATCCAGACGTCTTCTCCACCAACATAGTATGATTTATCTGTCTGCAGATAAACTTTTTCCTGCGGATACTCATTTCGCCATTTATCGAGATTCTTTTTTAAAAGATCCGCCTGTGCATTTGTTTGCACAGCTACAAATAGCAAAAAAGTAAAGACAGCTACTGACTTTAAAGTTGAGAAGAGTTTTGTTTTCATATAAAAAAGTTCAGGTCAAAAAAAAACTCCGGCAAAACCGGAGTTTTAAAAAGAATTATAATTACCGGTTATAAATAAAGCTAAATAACCTTCTTCGTACATCAGATGTGGAAGTAATCGAATTATAACCTCTTGATGTAATAGTGAATACTCGCTGGTTTACAACTGAACTTGCACTTGCATAAGTTGCAATTGCTGTTGTAGTGGCCAAAGCTCCAGCCGGACGAATAGACCAAGAAGATCCAGTATTAAGTGCTACAGTGAAATAATCACTAACACCTTGATAAAGAATGGGACCTGCTACTTTGACTGAAGTAGTGCTGGTGTATCCAGTTCCATAATATAAATCAAGACCTGCTGCTAAATCTGGCATTAGATTGATAAACCGGAATTTAATATAACCAGAATCAGGTGAACTCAAATCATCTTCCATAAGCTTTGAAATTGTGTTTGCTGCTGTATCAGCAAAATACAATGAGTAGGTCTTATCTGCGGTTAAGTCAACAGTTGCAGTAGCTAAAACTAATGAATCGTTGTTAGTGCCTGCATTGGGAACACTGATTTGCACGGTATGTGACCCGGGGCTCACGGCCAGATAATCTGCGTAGTTGCCGCCACCAGTATTTAAACCGCCACCAGGAAAAGGAGTGAAGTAGGTGTAACTATTGCTGACTCTCACATCATCAATTTTTAATTGTACAGCTGGGTTGTTTTTGTAGGATGAAACAAAATTAACTTTCAACTGTGCATTCCCATTAATAAAGGTATTATCCTTTAAATTAAATTTATTTTTTTCACATCCAGCTATAAGGAGTGCCAAAAAAACAGCTGGTGTAATTATTTTTAATAGCTTCATAATTGTCATTTTTTAATTAGTTAAGGTTTACTGAACCAGCATTCGTTGGTGTGGTAATCTATTTTGTCAGCACCTAATATTTTTAGCTGATCTAAATTCCAAACATATTCCGAATTGTACCTAGGTCGTACACGGTACACCGGTTTATTACCGTTATTTGGATAGAAACTTGCAGGGAAATTAAAATTTTTATACACCTGCGCACCTGTTTCAGGATCCAGATCTATATAATGGAAACGACGCATATCAACCCATGTTTCTAAGAAACCATAACCCCAAAGTCCGATATATTTTTGAAGCATGATGTCCGTAAGTGTAAATGTAGCCTGATCTTTTACATTGTTACTTCCAAGATAATTTGCTCTTGCAACTGCCGAAATAGGTGCAATATTGAAAATATTAGCATCACCTCTGTAAGAAGCATAACTTCTATTGATAAAATCAAAATGACCATTGATACCAGCAAGATATGCAGTATGGGCTAGTCCTTTTGATCCTTTTCTGTATGCAGCTTCAGCTTTAATGAATTGCATTTCATGATAAGTAATAACCGGCATTACTGCTTTGTCTTTGAAAAGGTATTTACCAGCTGAAAGTGAGAACACGGCAACACTTGGGTTTGTATAAATACTATCAGCCCAAACAGCAGAAACCCTTTTTCTGGCATTTATCCAGTTAGTCGAGTTAACTGCATAAACTCCTGTTAATGCACTATACGGATCACCTAATGCAGGATCTACACCTCGATAACCACCATTCCCATTCGAAACATCTTGGGAGCAGGTAAGCATATGCGAAATTCTTGGATCAATATCTGAAGCATTACCTGTGTTTGCAATCGTTGTTCCATCTAATAATTTTACAATAAAATTACTTTGACGAAAGGAAGTCATATTGTTTCTATAAGGACCATAAAAGTTTGCATCGTCATTTTTTGAAGCATCAAACGGAATTACAAAATCATCACTCGAAGAAGACATTGCTAAATCACAGTATTTAATTACAGAGTCTGCTTGATATAATGCTGCTTTATTAGTAACACGATGAAAGTTTTTAGCAAGTATGGCATAATTCAATTTTCTCCATCTTGAGATATCACCTGCAAAGGAAAGATCACTTCCGCCCATTGTAACAGTTCTCGTCTGAGCTGTTTGAAGAATTTGATCTGCCTTGCGACACATAGAATCAATACCTTGGTAAACTACTTGTTGAGAATCATATTTAAAATAGTACGTACCTTCTTTAAAGGCTTCTGTGAATATGATTTCACCATGGTAGTCTGTAGCCATTTGAAACATGAGTGCTTTTAAAACTAGGGCAGCACCTGCATAATCATATTCTCCTTTATCCAGACCATTCTTAATGATATACTCTAAATTACCACCTAGGCCAAAATAAGTCTGTCTCCATATATCACCAGAGGCATCACTACCCGAAAGATAACCATGTCTGTCCCAAGTATCAGCATTTCCATTGGCAGAAGCAAGAAGATTCTGAATATACTTGCTCATATATCTTGCATCATATTGTACACCTCTTGGAATACCAGCTAGCATAGCGGGAAATACAGAACTATTAGAAGGATTCTGGGTTGTGTCCGGATCGGAGTTGATATTCAAATACTTTTTACAACCCGCAAATGACATTAGCAGGAAGCTAAAAAGTATTGTTTTTATAAATATATTTTTCATTTTCTTTTATTTTAATATTAGAACTGTGCTTTAATACCAAAATTGATTCCTCTTGGGTTTGGAATAGCTCCGTAATCGATTCCTGAACCACCAAATCCACGGGAATTAGAAGAGTTCAATGCATTTACATTTGGATCCATTCCTGAGTAATTTGTTATGATGAACAAATCAGTTCCTGTTACAAAAATAGATGCACTTCTTACAATTTTCTGTCTTTTGATGAACTTGTCAGGCAATCTGTAACCAATGGTTATATCTCTCATTCTTAACCAATTTACATTTTCAATGAAATCGCCTTCTGCAAATGCTCCATCATAATAATCATTTCTGTAATAAGGCACAATTGTAATGTTGTTCTTAGTAGGGGTTGCTGTGTTTTGTAATCCGTCTGCCAACACACCATCAACTATTCTTGGTTGAAGCCTATCTAAAGTTTTAGTACTTGTACCAGTCAATACCATCATTGCTTCATTTCCGTTAAATACAGCGCCACCTTTTCTAAGATCAAGGTTAAATGCTACACTTAGATTTTTAAAGAAGGTAAAGCTATTGATTATACCAATTTTGAAATCTGGTGTTCTGTCACCAATATTTGTATAAGCAGTGCTGTTAATTGGTAAGCCTGTAGTAGGAGATATTAAAAGTTGGCCAGCATCATTACGCTGGAAAGCAAAGCCTACTAAGTTTGCGATAGAGGTACCCACTGCAACTTCGGAACGTACAGCACCAAATACCCAAGTATCAGAATCATAGTAAAAAGGTAAATCTGCAGGCATTTTTTTAACAATACCTCTGTTCTTGTCAAAGTTCACAGTTACATCCCAATCGAAGTTGTCTACTTCTAACTGGAGTACCCTTAAGCTGAATTTCAATACCTTTATTTTCGAGTTCTCCACCATTAATATATTTTAAAACTCCACCCGTACCATAACTCAATCTATTGCTTACAATTTGATCTTTTGTATTGATGATATAATAAGCAACGTCAATGCTAAGTCTTCTTTTTAGGAATTGAAACTCGCCACCCACTTCAAAGTTTCTTGAATATTCAGGTTTCAAATCTTTATTACTTGCAAATACATCTAATGCAAATCCACCACCAGTTGTAGTTACCGTTGTAAACTGTGGATCAATTCTATAAGCTACAGAAGGTCCTTTTCCGGTCGTTGCATAAGAGGCTCTAAGTTTTCCATAAGAAAGCCATTTCATTTCTTTAAAAGCTTTCAAATCAGAAAATATAAAGCTTGCAGACGCACTTCCATAATTGTAGAATGGCTGTGTGTTATAAAACTTTGATGTAAGTGTTGAAACACCCTTCACGGATACCAGAAAGTGTTATGTATAAAATATTATTATACCCTAAAGTATAATTTGCAAAAGCTCTGATTTTCCTTATCTCAGTTCTTACAAGTTTTGCAGACTGAGTTAAAGGAGCAGTATTGTTAATGGAAATAAAATCAGGCTCAAAAAATTGTTCTCCACGTTGTGAATTCACATTTCTTTTGCTACTCTCAATATAGAACGAAGTGCTAAGTGTATTTACAAACTTTTTAGCAAATGTTTTCTTGAAAGTGGCTCTTGCCACACCATTGAGGTTGTTATAGTTCTGCTCATATGTAGAAAGAAATCCTTTTGTTGCAAATCCATATCTTGATTGAGGGTGTGTCATATAAAATCCTTCGGTAACATAATGATCTATACCAATAATCGTTGTAAGGTTCAACCATTTTACAGGGTCTGCACTAAAGTTCACATTACCTGTTAAACGCTGTGTTTCATCATTGCTTTTATTTTTATTGACATCCCAATAGGGGTTATCAAACTCAGCAGCAAGGTTTGTTCCACTTTTAATAACTTTTCTTGTTCCATCAGCATTTTGATAATTAGATGCATCAATATCCCGAGGATAAGTAATCAGGTTGTTATAATATGTACCAGCACCTTTGGGAACTTTATCATTATTAGATGAGATATAAGACCAGCTGGAAGACATCGTCATTTTTTCACCCAATTTAGTTTGTGCAGATAAACGGAAGGTCATCCTTTTAAGGCCAGTATTCTCAACTACACCTTTTGAATTAAGGTAACTGACAGAAAAACGATAGCTAGCATCTTTATTTCCTGCATCAATAGCCAAATTATGATTTTGAGAAAAGCTATTCTGAAAGAAATTACCTAAGTTATCAAATTGAGGAGCATTCTCTGCATATTCTGGTCCAAAATAACGGAATCCATAAGTAGCAGAATATGCTTCTGGGTTATAAATACCATTTATTCCTCTTGCAAATTGTGTTTGAATTTGAGGGAAGCGATAAACCTCATCTGTTCTGAAAGAATTATCATAGCTAATTCTTGCTTTGCCAGAAACTCCTTTTTTAGTGGTAATGATTATTGCTCCTGATGCTCCGTCTGAACCATAAAGTGCTGCGGCTTCAGGTCCTTTTAAGATAACAACCTGCTCTATGTCTTCAGGATTAATGTCAGCAATACGATTAGTGTAGTCACTGTTTCTGTTCGCAAAGCCAACAGCGTTTGTGTTACTTGCCGCAATAAGATCTTCTTGATTCATTGAACCGTTATCTAATGGCACACCATCTACAACAAATAATGGTTGATTATTACCTCCAATTGATGTAGCTCCACGCAACATAATTGTAGCACTTGCACCTGGCAATCCAGATGTAGATGTTACTGTTAAACCTGGAACACGGCCTGCAAGAGAATTTAAAAAGTTGTCTCTTCTTGTTGAAGAAAGTTCTTCACCAGACACCGTTGGTGTTTGGTAGGCAAGTTCTCTTTTGTTTCTTTTTTGCCCATAACCTGTTACAACAACATTTTCAAGTTCGTTGTCAGTTGAAACAAGTTTGATGTTCAACATCCCTGTTGCGGGCACTGTTTGTTGTTGTAAAACATATCCTACAAATGTATAGGATAGTGTTTGACCTGTAGATGCTGCAATAGAGTAGTAGCCTGCGTCATTGGTCTGCACTCTGATACCACTCTTGGAATTGGTAACAGTTACCCCTGGAATTGGCGTCCCATCTTCACTGGACGTAACTGTACCAGATACTGTTCTTTCCTGAGCTATAGCAGGCTTAGAAAGCACCAGTAGCAGCAAAGGAAAGGCTAAGAACAATCGGAGAATTTTTCTCATAGCTGTTTTTTTTAGTTAATATAATAAATAAGCAGTTCCATATTATTAAGCCACTTTTACCCCGGCTTCAATATAGGGTTTTAATAAACTGTTTGTTGCATCCAACTCAGTAATAAGCATGTCTATCTTACTTAAATCACAAACATGTATCGGTTGAGTCGAATTTATTTTCTCAGATATAGTAAGACAAACAACCATCTTAGAAGATTCAATCATTGCTTTCTTAAGCTGTACCACATCCCAATCATTATCTGTTACCCCATTTTGTATATCAATTGCATTGGTTCCAAGAAAGCATATATCCGGTTTCATCTGTTTTATTTTTGCAATAGCTTCTGAACCCACCGTTATTTTTGAATTCTTCGAAATTTTATCACCAATTACTATCACCTCAATATTGGGATGGTGCATATATTCAAGTATTGCCGGTATACTACCCGACATAAATGTTGCTTTCAATTGCGGAGGAAGGCTGCGGGCAAGTTCAAGTATCGTGGTACCGCCGCTGGTAAGAATGAACATTCCATTGCTTATTAAAGCAATTGCTTTTTGAGCAATTTTAAATTTTTCAGGTTGAGAGTACACTCCATTCGTAGAAAAATTAACCTCATTGAATGAGTGTGATAAAGCACCACCATGCACTTTTATTATTTTACCTTCTTCCGACAATTCCTGAAGGTCACGACGTATAGTATCTTCTGATACACTTATCTCAGTACAAAGTGTTGAGGACAAAACCTTGTTGTGAAGATTTACCTGATGAAGTATAAAAGCTTGTCGTTCTTTTTTGAGCATCGTTAGTTTTGATGGCTCAATGTATACAAATTCCTGCATAAAGACGCACAAACCAGTATTATTTTGCAAAATGTGGAAAAAAAGGTAATGAAAAAAAAAATCCCGTCTCGTTTTACACAAGACGGGATCAATTTATTTAATCATTTAGAGTGGCTATTTCCCAAATGTAAACCTTGCAGTAAAACCTATTGCTGCAGGTTCAAAATTTATATCGTTTACTATATTTAATTCTGGTTTCCAGTCGAGAGCAATGTTTAAAGGAATATTCGCAAATTTATAGTCGAGGCCAATTACGCCTTGTGCTCCAAAGTTTGGATCAGTTGAATTTGTTTGTTTAACGGGATCAAAAGTTTTTACAAAACTTAAATAACCTCCGCCACCATAATAATACCGCAAGCCTTCTGACGATAATGGCTTATGAAATTCTACTAAAGCTCCTAATGCAACAGGATCGCCAAAGGAGAACAACGCTTCAATGGCAGTTTTGTCATTAATGAAATGCTTGATGGAAATAGAATTATTAACATTTGCGGCCGCACTGCTAAGCCGAACACCAAGTGCTGTTTTATAATCTTGCGCATTAATATCGTTTACAAATAAAAAGCTGGATGCAAACAGCGATACAAATAGTAATTTTTTCATGGTGATTTATTTTTGCTGTAAGGAGAACGAAAAATAGTGCCGAGAAGTCTAAATGAAATGCAAAAGTGTTGCTAAAGGTTATACAGCCTTCGTTGAACTAGTCAAACAAATCGTACTTGGTTTTTGGTCTGCGGTCTTCGAGCCAGATAAAGTTTGTAAGCCGCATCTCTTTGGGGTCTTTTTGTTTCATAGGCCAGATAGTGCCTGATACATTGCTACGCAAGACAACCTTCTCCAATGTTTCTTTTCCAAAGTAAATGTCAATTATATCACAAGTGGATTCATTAATTCCGGTATAGGCGCTGTCATCATCTTGTATAAAATATATTGCTTCTGCTAAGCCAGCTGCTCTTACGGAATCAAGTTGCCCGTCTTTAAAGTATCCATCCATGCGGGTTGCCTTTACCTGATTGTACACTTCTGGATCAATACGATTAACCATAAAGCTGTTTTCAAAAACCTCAAGCTTATCAGCTTTTTTATTTTTGGTAAGCATATATATTGTATCGCCTGTTATCTGGCTTTCTTTTGCCCAAACTACTGGTTTTTGAAACAGGCGAAAAGTAGAATCTCTAAAAGAATAAAACATACTGTCACTTATTGCCTGCATCGAATCAGAAAATATTCTCACATTTCGATACGCTTCAAAATACCTGTTAGTACTATCCTTATTATTTTCTTTGACATTCTTAATGTCTACAACTTTTGTTCCCTTGACTGTATCTTTTGTCAATGAATCTTTAGAACTATATAAATCCGATAGTCTTGCTGAAAACAATGTATCGGCGGTTACATAAATAGAATCATTATCCTGCTTAATTATCATCAACGGTTTTCTTGTTGCCAGCATACGGTCATTTTTATTATCCCTGTACACTTCGCCAGCTAAGATGGTTGTTTGTTGTACAGAATCTATAATAATAACGTTACCTCTTGCCTGGCTTATGCCGGTACTATCATCATTAATAATTTTATTAGCTGTTATTGTCAGCTTACCATCTTTAATGATTGGTCTTCCTCCAAATTCTGCCTTGCCTGTGGCAATATTATAAAATCCTTCTTTTGTTTCAATTATTCTGCCAGTGCTGTCTTTGATAAGCGTTTGTGCAATAAATCTTGCAGTTTGAGATTGTGTATTATAAAGCAATGAGTCAGTAGTAATTTTATATGCCGGATCATTCAGCACTACATTTTTCTTAAAATATACATCTCTAAGACCTGCATAATAGTATCCTTCCTGACTAGTGAGAACTGTTTTCTTATTTACTACTTTACCGCCTTTTTTGTAAATACCAATATCTGTTGTCATATCATACTCCAAATCAGGAGTAGTCAATGTTCCCTTTCCATCCGTTAACCGAACACCGCCATCGAGATAAGCCAGTCTTTTATTAATTAAGTAACGAAGATGGCTAGAATAAATATTGGCAGTATCTGCATCATTAACATGAACATTTCCCCAGGCTTCAAACGTATTTGTATTGTTATTTATAACACAGCTGTCGCAAAAGAAAAGAGATGTTCCTTGTTTTAGTTTTACATTGCCAGCCAGAATTTGTAATTGTGTGGAGTCATTTATTTTTCTGAATTCTAGTTTACGAACACCGGGAAGAATTTCAACTAATAAAGAACTATCAGCAGTTGGCGCTACAGTTTGTTCAATGGGTGTTACAACCTGGGCATATATTGCTCCGCAGCTAAGCAACAACGCTGATACATATAAAAGAATAAGTAAGGTAAGTTTTCGCATTAAGTGTTTTACTACTTCGGAATACTATCTTTAATTGCAGGCGAAGTTATAGGCCCGTTTTTATCTTTTCTTCCAAAGACGGATATATTAACGTAGCGTTTTGGATTTGTACGAAGATCATCCATAAGTATTTCAGCACTTAATATAGCGTCGGTCAGCTTATTATAAAGTGTTTTATCATTTATTAAAGCACCAAGAGTTCCTTCTTTACTACTAATCTTTGCAACTGCACCTTTCATGCTGCTAATCATTGCATTTAGCGAATCAATAGTAGGTTTTAATTCCAATGCTGCTAATTTTTCTGTAGTAAGTTTTGCATTTTTTATTGTAGCAGAAATATCATCTGTATTTGTCAATAATTTCCCTGTTATTGCTTCCGCATTATTTAATGTTTTAGCTAAAGCACCAGTTTGATTATCCAGCATCCCGTTCAAAGCACTGCTTGCTCTGTTAAGGTTTGCCATTGTTTGCTGAATATTTAGTTTTGCTTCAGAATTCAATAAGTTGTTAACACCGCTAAAAACTGTGTTTAATGAATCCAATGTGGTGCGGACTTTTGTAAGGGTAGGAGTAAGCTGTGCTTTTACATCATCCAGAATTCCGACATCAACAACAGTTATTAATGTGTCGCCAGAACTTAAAAATTCTGAAGATGTTCCTTTTTGAATAACAATATAAGAAGCACCAACAAGAGGTGAGGAGATCATTGCTTTTGAATCTATAGGAATATTTACTTCTTGCGATAAGTTAATAGTGGCCACAATACCACTCATGTCTTTATCCTTTGCTGCAAGGTTATATACACTTCCGATTACATAGCCATTTATTTTTACTTCGTTTGATTTGGAGAGAGAGCCGAGGTCTTTAAAAACAGCATATATCTTTTTACTTTTTTTAAAAAGATCTTTGCCTTTTAAAAAATTAAATCCAAGTATAAGAATAGTAAGACCTGTGATAGTAAGAATGCCGACTTTTGTTTCGTTGCTGATTTTCATCTGATGTTTTGCTTTGTCTTTCTGCTCAATAAGCTGCCAAATTAGCTAATTATTTTCAAACCTTTAAGCAACTAAAAAGACTTCTTTTCTTTATTCTCGGCAGATTTAGCCGCTTTTTCTTCCAACTTTTCCTTATATTTTTTCAATGCAGTAAAAATATTTCCTACAATTTCCTTTTGTCCTTCCGGACTAAGCATATAAGCTTCTTCCTCTTTGTTCGAAATGAAACCAATTTCAATCAAAATACTTGGCATTGCTGTTGCCTGCAAAACCCAAATACCTTTATCATTTCTCTGTTTAACACCTCTGTCTATCCGATCCGCATCTTTAAACTCTTCTTGCACATAGTCTGCCAATTGTAAACTCTTTCTGAAAAAATTCTGCGTATAAATCAGCATCCGTACTTTTTCTGCAGGGTCAGTCGGATCTGGCAAGGATAATGTTGAAGTAGAATCCATTTCGCCGGAAAAATCATTTTTAGCAACAGAATTTATTTTAGCATCGTTTTTACCGATTGCCCATATATATGTTTCAGTTCCTTTTGCTTTATTCTCTACCCACACATTATCATACTCGTATTTATAAGCTGTTTGCTTAACAGTTTTCTTTCCTTTCTTAACTGTTTTTGTGTATGGTGTTTTGCCAACAACTCTTCTTTCGTACCAGCCACCGGGAGCTTTGCCTGCAGAATTGCAATGTATTGCTATAAACAAATCACCATTGTTATCATTTGCAAGATTGGCTCTGTATTTCAATGAAGCATCCAGATTTGTAAGATTGCCTGGAAGAATATCAGTAGTACGGGTATAATGAATTTTAATTTCCGGAAATGCTTTTGCAATGGTATCACCAAGTTTTAATGAAATAGCAAGTGCAACATTTGCTTCAGACTCCAGCGTCCCTTTTGCACCAGGATCTTGACCTCCGTGGCCGGGGTCAATTATCAATGTGCGAAGTGGCTTTATGTTGGATTGTTGCCCCAAAATAGGTGAGGCAATAACAAAAAAAGACAAGCTTAAAAACGGAATTATTATTTTTCTCATCAACAAATAATTAATTACTGTAAAGTTTAATTTTAATGGGTTAAGGCTTTCTCCTTTTCCTCCACCATATTCAAAAAAGCACTTACATCTTTCGACTTACTCTTCTCTGATTTTTTTTCATCCTTATCTGCATCACCCTGCTGCTTTTCAAGCCATGCAATATAAGTCTTTACTGCTCTTATCATACAATCAGCCAGTTCTTTCTGACCTGTTTTACTATTTAGGTAATCTTCTTCGGCACGGTTAGTAATATAGCCAGTTTCTACTAGAATGCTGGGCATTGCTGTTGCTTGTAAAACCCAAATACCAACGCCACGTTGCTTTACGTCTCTATCAACACGACCCACTTTTGCAAATTCATCTTGTACAAATCCTGCAAGAGTGGCACTACGTTTAAAATATTGTTTTGTCTTCAATAATGAAAGTGCTATAAACTCTGGTGAGTTAGGATCTATATTTCCATACAATTTTTTAAACTCAGGCTCCTGCAACATTGGAGCATTTTCTCTTACAGCTAATTCCTTTTCCTCACTTTTATGAGCTCCCCATATATACGTCTCGGTTCCCTTTGCAGGATTATCTAGTGTCACAGTTTTATATTGAGGTACTTTTTTTGTTTTTTTCTTCCGGCTGCTTCCTTTTCCGGTGTAATAAGTAACTGTTTTATAACCTGTAAGTGTTCTGCGTTTAATAGGGACAGCAGCATTTACATGAATACAAAAAAACAAATCGCCGTTACTTTCATTGGCAATATCTGCACGGCGGTGTAGTGAAGTAATTTTTTCTGTAGGCCGGGTTTCTACAATTTTAATCTCCGGCATTTCTTTTTGTAAATTCTTTACAAACTCCTTTGAAATGGCGAGGCAAATGTCGTCTTCGTAAGAATAAGCTCCTCTGGCTCCATTATGTCCGCCATTCGCCATAATTCCATGGCCGGCATCAACAATAATAGTTCTGATTGCTTTCTGCTTTTTCTCAACCGGAGGTGAGTTTTTTACAAAAGAAAATATTGTAATACTGGAACAACAAACGAGGAAAATAATAAGGGTCCGTCCAATCATGGCTTTTCTGTTCTTTAGTGGCTAATAGAATATTCACAAATTGTTTTATAATCTTCATAGGATGCAGGTGGATAATGATTTACATTTGCTTCCTACCTGATGAAGCAACTGTACAAATTTAAGTCAAATTTCTTTTTTTACGGGATAACAGCGGCTCTTATGTTTTGCACAATAACGTGGAAAACTATTAGTTATGCTGCTCCTGTATCAGATTTTTGCAGTCCTTTAACAGTGACGGCAGATACAACTAAACCGTTGCTGAAAAATGATTCCATAAACAACATTACAGGTAGCTTAACAGACACTACAGAAAAGCCTGCAATTGATTCATCCGCCTTTACTCAAAAAGTAGATACGTTTACACTTAAAATCTCGAAAGATACCTTAGCTGCCCCGCTTAAATATGAGGCTGCTGACTCTGCTGTAATACTTATAGCGGAAAAGAAAGTATTGTTATACGGAAAAACAAAGACAGAATACCAGGACATTGTTTTAACTGCGCCGAAAGTAGAAGTAGAT
Source organism: Chitinophagaceae bacterium (assembly GCA_016706055.1). GTDB lineage: Bacteria > Bacteroidota > Bacteroidia > Chitinophagales > Chitinophagaceae > JJ008. The sequence goes on from JADJKL010000002.1 coordinate 169,313, forward strand.
CAAACAACACAAATAGTTACGGCTGTAAATGCAAAGGATAGTACCGGAGCTGTTATTGAAACCGCCCACTTTAAAAGTGGCGAAAGCGAATTTACAAGTGACACTATACGATACAATTTTAAATCTCAGGTCGGACTCACAAAAAACACTTATTCCCAACAAGGTGAATTTTTAGTAATCGGTGACGTAGCAAAAAAAGTAAACGAGAACACAACATTCATAAAAGAGCAAGGTTTACCACCTGTTTATTAGATGATCCTCATTTGATTTCGTTACCCCAAAAATGAAAATAATAAATCAAAAGCTGGCAATATCAGGTCCTGCGCATCTGGAATTTGAAGGTGTACCGATTCCGATTTATATCCCTTTTGGCTTTTATCCATTAAGTCAGGGGCGCCATTCTGGGTTAATGAAGCCACAGTTTGCAAGTAATGAACAATTTGGGTTAGGACTTGAAGGAGTTGGCTATTACAAAGTACTCAGCAATTATTGGGATGTAAAAGTGTATGGTAACGTTTATTCCTATGGAGGCTGGTCAGTAAATGTAAATCCTACTTATCGCAAAAGATATCGTTACAGCGGAGCTTTTAATTTAAGTATGCAAACGACAAAATTTAATTTTAAAGGCGATCCTGATTTTTTAAAGAACAAAACATTTAATATAAATTGGAATCATAGTGTAGATGGAAAATCAAGACCGGGTACAAGTTTTTCTGCCAGTGTAAATGCTGGTTCTACAAGATACAATCAACTTACGCCGAATAATGTGCAATTGAATTTTCAAAATCAGTTAGGTTCTTCAATTGCTTATTCAAAATCCTGGGCAGGCAAACCTTACAATCTTACATTGAGTGCTAATCATAACCAGAATAATGTAACAAGACTTATCAATGTTAGTTTGCCAGATGCCGGATTCTCCGTAAGCACTTTATATCCGCTTCAGAGCAAAAACCAAGTAGGAACACCTAAGTGGTACGAAAAGTTAGGGATTGGCTACAACGGAAATTTTAGAAATCAGGTATCGTTTTATGATACAGCGTTTAAACTTAAAAATCTGATTGATACACTGCAATGGGGAGCACAACATAGTATTCCAATCACTTTGGCTTTGCCACCGATAATGGGCGGGGCAGTTATTGTTTCTCCTTCGGTTTCATACTCACAAGTTTGGATTGCACAAAAGTTTAGAAGAAAATGGAATACGGCTACACAAAAAGTTGATACAACTATTACAAAAGGTTTTTTTACAGACCATCAGGCAAGCTTTTCATTAAGTTTTAATACAGCGGTATTTGGAACTTATCAATTTAGAAAATCAAGAATTGTAGCGTTACGTCATGTAATTCGTCCATCATTTAGTTTAAACTATAAGCCTGATCTTTCAAAAAGTCATTTTTATACTGATACAGTTGCAACAGGTATTACAAGCCGCTTCAGCGAATTTGAAGGAGCATTATATTCGGGATACGGAGAAGGCAAAACAGGTGGTCTTGGTTTTAGTGTTGATAATAATCTTGAAATGAAATGGAGGTCGAAAAAAGATACTGGCGAAAATGCAATTAAGAAAATAAAATTGATTGATGGTTATGGATTTTCAACAGGCTATAATTTTTTAGCTGATTCGCTTAAATTGAGTATAGTCAGCCTTTACCTACGGGCAACTTTGTTTGATAAAATTCAAATAAATGCACAGTCTGCATTGGATCCTTATCAGACTGATCAATACGGCCGTGATATTGATAAATATGCATGGGAAGGTGGTAAATTTAAACTTGGCAGACTTACATATGGGAGCATTTCTATGAGTACAAGTTTTCAAAGCAAACCGAAAGACCCGAAGAAAGATGAATTACGAAAGAAAGAAGCAGAAAACCGTTTAAATGATCCCAATCTGATAGGTGATCAAAAAAGACTGTTAGAATATATGCAGCAAAATCCTGCCGACTTTGTTGACTTTAATATTCCCTGGCAAATTTCATTTGGATACTCCCTTTCCTTTACTAACCGTTTGCAGCCCGATCTTATTAGCTACAAAAAAGATTTTACATCTGGCTTAAACTTTACTGGTAGTTTTAATCTTACTCCAAAATGGAATTTCTCAACGAATGGAAATTTTGATTTCGATACAAAAAATTGCAGACATTTCAAATGAGCATCAACCGGGAAATGCATTGCTGGCAATTATCAATTAATGTTACACCCATTGGTCTCTACCGTTCCTTTAGCTTCAGTATTAGTCCAAAATCTTCCGTATTGCAGGATTTAAGAATTAACCGTAGCAGGTACTTTAGTAATTTCTAAGGAGTTTTATGCTCTACGTAATAAATTTTCATTACGTCAGATACTTCCTGCTTTAATTGTTCAGAGTTCTTATCCTGAACTTGTACAGGCTCAAGAAAATGCATTTCAATTCTATGCGGCCAAAAATAAAAAGCCTTATCCAATGGCAATACTTTCTTAGTATTAAATATTACTGCTGGGATGACAGACTTCTTTGTTTCAACAGCCAGTTTAAATGCACCATCATAAAATTTCTTAAGCGGTTCGCTGGTTCTGTTTCTGGTGCCTTCCGGATAAATGCAGATATGAATGCCTTGCTTCAGTACGGCTTTCATTTTTTCAAAACTTTGTCTGCGGCTTTTATCATTATTTCGATTTACAATTACTGCACCTTTCATATAATAAAAACCAAACAATGGCACTTTAGTAAAAGTAGATTTTGCAATTGTTTTATTAGCACCAGGAATAAAAGGTGAGGAGAGGGGCACATCCATCAATGAATTATGATTACTTGTTACAATATAAGTCTCCCCAGACTTAAAGTTTTCTTTCCCTTTAATGCGAACAGAACAACCTGTAATTCTTAGCCAAAAGTTCATCCATAATTTTGAAATTTGAATAAACATTTTCTGTCCTTTGGGGTCAGGTATCAGCCAGCAAAGCATTGATGGAATAAAAATAATAAGGAATGTAAGCACAAAGCTTAGTAGAGCCCATGCTGCAAATATTCTACCAAGTATATTTTTAAGTATTCGCATAAATTATAAACTCCAGTCTATTGGGTCAATTCCTTTTGATACAAGGTATTCATTTGTTTTAGAAAAATGTTTACATCCAAAAAAACCGCCATAAGCTGACAAGGGAGATGGATGCACAGACCGAAGAATACAATGCTTCGATTCATCAATCAAAACTCTTTTCTCTTGTGCAAATTTTCCCCATAATAAAAAGACAACGTTTTTTTTCTTACTGGAAATAGTTTTGATAACGGCATCAGTAAATGTGGCCCAACCTATTTTTGAATGACTCATAGGTTCGCCAGCTCTTACTGTTAATGATGCATTTAGTAAAAAAACTCCCTGTTCTGCCCATTTGGTCAAATTGCCATGATCGGGAATAGTAATACCAATATCATCTTGCAATTCTTTAAAAATGTTTAATAACGATGGCGGTGGTGGTACACCATTTTGTACAGAGAAGCAAAGGCCATGTGCCTGACCTTTTCCATGATAAGGATCTTGCCCAAGTATAACAACCTTTACTTTTTCGAGTGGTGTCGTATTAAAAGCGTTAAAGATTACGGAGCCGGGGGGATAGATTACTTGCCCTTGCGATTTCTCGGTTTTTATATGGGCAGGAATTTGCTGAAAATAATCCGCACTGAACTCTTGCTTCAATGCTTTTTTCCAAGATTCTTCAATTTTAATATCCATTATTTAAAAAATATTTTACATAACAAAACCGTATCTGAGGCATAAATGGTTGGTATTTAAACACTTTATTCAATTAGTGTTTTTACCAGTATAAATCCTTTGTACAAATACCTTGTGGCAATTAAATGAATTTATTTTATTTGTACAAAATTACGAAGTACGTTACTTAAAGCAACTTTGTAATTACTAAGAATCCACCATCCCGTTAAAGGCCTTTTTAAGAATCCTATTCGTGTATAAATGAAAACAATTACAATCTCGGTTGTACAGTTTGTATGTCTTTGTACAATTGCTTTCAGTCAAAATAAGAGATTTAAATAACTTAATAGTAAACAGCTATTGTTGCTGATTGATCATGTAGAAAAATAAGCGTATCCGTTTTATCCGTACATATGAAACATTAAATCCGATCCTTTAAAAACCAAAGTGAAATCCGGATTATGAAAACCAAAAGATCAATGCCTGTGTAAAAACTGGAATCCAAATCGTAAATGAAAAACCGAAATTCATATCCCAATTAAAAACTAGGAATCCTGTTGAATTAGAAAAGCCAGATCATTTCACGAAAACCTAAAACATGGTTTAAAAACTACACTGCGGGAGAAAGACCAAATTTATCTCCCAAATGCATCTTCTTGGTACTCTGATGGAAGAAGTAATTGAAAGCGAAGCCCTCAAAAGCTTCGTTTTTCTTTTTTAAGCACTTATATTCCTCGTATTCAGTTTGGTGGAGATTGTAAAAAAAAATATCTTTGCCGCTCTTTAATGAAAAAGACCCGGTAGCTCAGCTGAATAGAGCAATTGCCTTCTAAGCAATAGGTCATTGGTTTGAATCCAATCCGGGTCACAAAAGCGAAGTTCATACTTCGCTTTTTTATTTTATAGCTGGAAGGCGAAATCCATCTAAAAACACATTTACTCTAGCTTCAGGCAAATCTTTACTGCTATAGGCGTACATAAAACCGATGTATTTGCCATCAGTCCATGCCTTTATCTTCCATTTATCTTTCTCTTCATCTTCCCAATAATCAAGTATTCCACGGGTATTTTCATCATTATTCAAACGATGACCTTTGCCGTATCCAGCTGATTTTTTTATAGAAAAGGATGATTTCAGATAATCAACATAGGCAATCAGCAAATCTTCTGCCGCTACAAGATCTGTTACAGGATTCAATAATAGCACACAGATAGTGCCATAGGTCACATCACCAACTGTACATTCTCCGGTGTAAACTTTGGAAGAGTCCGAACTGTAATCCAGTTTAAATTTTGATTCGCAATAATTATAAAATGAACAGCCTGAACTGCCAATGGGGTATTTTTTTAATGTTTGCGCCTGAGTAGAAACAGTAATGAATAAGAAAAAGAAAAATAGCCGATAAATTTTCATGTACTAAATATAAGATTCAATTTTTATTTCATTCCGGGAAATCGAAGGCCATTCAAAAAAATATCCACTTTTTTATCTGGCAATTCTTTTTCGCTGTGCATATGCATAATGCAGATAAAATTCCCGTTTGTCCAAGCTCTTACCTTCCATTTGTTCTTATCCACATCTTCCCAAGTATCATAAATGCCTCTTGTGTTCTCATTCTTATTCAATTTATGGCCATTGTCGTATCCTTTTGCTTTTACAATGCCATAATCCAGTTTCAAAAAGTCCAGATAGGTTTTGATGGTATCTTCCGCTGCATCAAGGTCATGTATTGGTTTTTTCAATTTTACACAATAAATGCCATACATCACACCTTCTTTCTCGCAATCATTTGCATAAACGGTTGATTCGTCCTCCATATCATACACATCAAAGCGACCCGGAAAGCAATAAACTTCAACTGTACAACCTGTATTGCTGATGGCAACTTTCGAGGCATCTTGAGCAGAACTATTCGCAATGGTAAATAATAATAAAAGAGGTAGAAGAGAATGGCGCATAATAATCAGTTTTTGGCTTAATCAATAATAATAATAGCTACGGTTTTGTAAAGATAAAAGTCATTTCCCATTGGTTGCACTCCTGCACAACTTTATTGAAATATCAAGTTAAGTTGCAAATCTTTTAAATTGCACTTCTAATTGCTTTCTATGTCATCTATTTTTAATTACGGATCAGATCATCTTACAGTATCAACCGCCATTGCCATTGCTTCTGGGAAAATAAAAGGAGTGCTTAGTGATATTGTTATAAAACGGATAAAAGAAAGCCAGCAGGCAGTACAGCAAATAGTAGATGAAGGAAGAACCGTGTACGGTGTCAATACAGGTTTTGGCATTTTGGCTAATACCGCCATTTCGAAAGAAGATACGGCAACACTTCAATATAAAATATTGCAAAGCCATAGTGTGGGTGTTGGTGATCCTATTCCGGTGGAAGTGGCTAAACTGATGCTCATTACCAAAGTACATGCACTGGCACAGGGTTTTAGTGGTGTTCAATTATCAACACTGGAAAGAATTATCTGGCATATTGAAAATAATGTGATACCAGTAGTTCCGGAAAAGGGTAGTGTAGGAGCTTCCGGAGATTTAGCTCCATTGGCTCATTTATTTTTACCCTTGATAGGACTTGGCGAAGTGTTTTATAATAACAGGCAACAACCAACAGGTAATGTTCTCCAACATTTTTCATTAGCACCCATTCAACTCGGCCCCAAAGAAGTACTTGCCCTTATCAATAGCACACAATTCATTTTATCGTTTGCTATTAAAGGTGTGCAACGGATGCACAATTGCTTGGAAGCAGCTGATATTATCGGCGCCATGAGCCTTGAAGCCTTATCAGGTACAAAAGCTCCTTTTGATGAACGATTGCATAACCTGAGGCCATTTAACGGAAATAAATTAGTAGCGCAACGTTTACGTTTATTGTTGAAAGATTCCGATATCATGCAAAGTCATGTTGATTGTGGAAGAGTGCAGGATCCTTATTCATTGCGATGTATGCCACAAGTACATGGTGCATCAAGAAATGCTTGGCTTCATTTAAAAGAACTGACAGAAATAGAACTAAATTCTGTAACAGACAATCCGATTATCTTAAGTGCAAATGATACAATCAGCGGGGGCAACTTTCACGGACAGCCTTTAGCATTGCCATTAGACTATTGTTGCTTTGCAGCAGCAGAAATTGGAAACATCAGCGACCGCCGTTGTTATTTATTATTAGAAGGCAAATGGGGTTTACCAATGTTACTGATGAAAGATGTTGGACTTAACAGCGGCTTTATGATTCCGCAGTACACTACAGCGGCATTGGTAACAGAAAATAAAACACTTTGCTTTCCTGCCAGTGCGGATAGTATTCCTACATCGCTGGGACAAGAAGATCATGTAAGTATGGGCAGCATCAGTGGAAGAAAACTAAACCGTGTATTGGATAATCTGGAATACATCATGGCTATTGAATTATTATCTGCTGCGCAGGCAATAGAGTTCAGAAAACCGCTCAAGAGTTCACCAATGCTTGAGTTTGCACATGATTACGTTAGAAAATTTGTTGGCTTTGCCGAAGAAGACAGAATTTTCGCCGACGACATCAACAAAGTAACCACCATCATTAAAGATTTTTCTTTTGTAGAAAAGGTGAATGAATTTGCAAGTGCAAAAAAGATAGAGTTGAATAAAGAGTACGAAGTGTTTGCTTAAATCTTTCACGCAAAGACGCAAAGAAGCAAAGACAAAAACATTGCTTCGTAACATATTCTGTGTTCATTTGTGGCTAAACCAATTTGCGCAAGCAAATCTTTCGTGGCAAATAACTGCGCAAGCAGTTCCAATTTGTATTTAATTTATTCGTGTAATTCGTGGCCGACAATCATGCTGCGAAGCAGCATTCATTATCTAATCGATTTGTGGCATTTACATACTCAGCACACTTTCCAACGCCAACTCCATCATTTCTTTCAACGCCTTCTCTCTCTCAGCAGAAGACATTTGCTCATGTGTAGGAATAATATCTGACACCGTAAGTATTGTAGCAGCCGACTTCTTTAAATATCTCGCATTTGCAAACAAAGCAAAGGATTCCATCTCAACAGCAGGGCAATCATTCTTTATTGCAATCTCCGGAGTGCCAGGTTTATCTCTGTAAAAAATATCACTGGAGTGAATAGCACCTTTAATAATTGTCATTCCTCTTTCATCTGCTTTCTCATTTATTGTTTCATAAGCATCGCCTTCGTGGTACATATGCTCACCTGTAAAGCCGAAAGCATGCAATGCATAGGTGGATTCGCTATAAGCTCTTTCCACATTAATTATATCAAACAATTTTAAATCCTTAGTATAAGCTCCGCAAGTTCCTACACGGATGATGCATTCCACATCATATTCATTATACAGTTCAAAAGAATAAATACCGATAGAAGGGCAACCCATACCACTGGCACCAACACTCACGGCTTTGCCTTTATAAGTGCCAGTAAAGTATAAAGCATTACGAACACTGCTCACCTGTTTTACATCCTGTAAAAAGTTATCAGCAATATATTTGGCCCGCAGGGGATCGCCGGGCATTAATACGATTGGGGCTATTTCTCCTTTCTTTGCACTGATGTGTACACTCATTGTATAATTAGATTTAGATGAAGATATTTATTTCTTTGAGATTTACGACTTTTGTGATGATTGCTCGCCAAGCCGCAAAGACGCAATAAAAGAATCTCCTTTGCGACTTAGCGACCCTGCCTACCGGCAGGCAGGTTTGCGAGAAAAAATTTAGAACTATGACAACACTTACAAAAAAGTACGACCCAGTTAAATACAAAACCCCAACCGGTACTAAACTTTCCTGCAAAGGATGGATACAGGAAGCTGCATTAAGAATGCTACTCAACAATCTCGATCCTGAAGTAGCAGAACGTCCCGAAGACCTGATAGTGTATGGTGGCCGTGGCAAAGCAGCCCGCAACTTCGAAGCATTGGATAATATCATCGCATCATTAAAAGTGGTGGAGAATGATGAAACATTGCTTGTTCAATCTGGCAAACCTGTTGGTATATTAAAAACACATAAAGATGCACCGAGGGTTCTTATCAGCAACAGCCAACTTGTACCTAACTGGGCCAACTGGAAACACTTTGATGAGTTAGAAAAGAAAGGCCTGATGATGTACGGACAGATGACTGCGGGGTCTTGGATATATATTGGTTCTCAAGGCATAGTGCAGGGTACTTATGAAACTTATTCAGCTATTGCAAACAAGCACTTTGGTGGCACATTAAAAGGAACTATCAACGTAACCGCAGGTCTCGGCGGCATGGGCGGCGCACAGCCTCTTGCCATTACCATGAATGAAGGTGTGGCGCTAATCGCCGAAGTAGAAGAGTGGCGTATTGATAAACGCATCGAAACAAAATACCTCGACGAGAAATACACCGATATAGATGAAGCCATTAATAAGGCACAAGAATACAAGGCACAGGGCAAAGCAAAAAGCATCGGCGTTTTATGTAATGCTGTGCATCTATTGGAAAGATTGATTGAAAGAAACATCATTCCCGATACACTTAGCGACCAAACCTCGGCACATGATCCACTCATTGGCTATATACCGCATACCCTAAATAACGAACAAGCCAATGTACTAAGAGAACAAAATCCTGAGGAATATACAAAGCTCAGTTATGAAAGCATGTACTTGCATGTTCAACTGATGCTACAATTAATGGACAAAGGCGCCATCACTTTCGACTATGGCAATAACATAAGAGCAAGAGCGAAGGAGTATGAAGAAAAGAAAGGACAATTGGCAATAGACAATCTGCAATCTGCAATGGTCAATCTCCAATTGAATCGTTGTTTTGATTTCCCCGGCTTCGTTCCTGCATACATTCGTCCTCTCTTCTGCGAAGGCAAAGGCCCTTTTCGATGGGCAGCATTAAGTGGCGACCCTGCTGATATAGCCGTAACTGACGAAGTGATAAGGAAACTATTTCCGGAGAACACGGCACTGATGCGTTGGCTAAAACTTGCTAATGAAAAAATTGCCTTTCAGGGATTACCGGCTCGTATCTGTTGGCTGGGGCAAGGCGAAAGAGAAAAAGCAGGTCTTGCTTTTAATGAATTGGTACGTACAGGAAAAGTGAAAGCTCCAATTGTTATTGGTCGGGATCATTTAGATACTGGTTCCGTAGCATCTCCCAATAGAGAAACAGAAGCCATGCTCGATGGCAGTGATGCCGTTGCCGATTGGCCGATATTCAATGCTTTAGTAAATACAGCTGGTGGTGCCAGTTGGGTTTCATTACATCATGGCGGCGGCGTAGGCATGGGTTATTCCATACACTCCGGAATGGTAATCGTAGCAGATGGAACTGATGATGCAGAAGCAAGATTAAAAAGAGTTTTGCGAAATGACCCCGGCATGGGAGTAATACGACATGCTGATGCAGGGTATGATATTGCTAAGGAAACGTTGAAGGATAATGATCTTGATTTTAAGAGTCGTTTGTAAACAATGGTTACAAGTAATTATACAATAAAGGGTAGAGGGCTTGAGTCAAAGGTTACTGCCTTTATCCGTGGGTATTTTGCAAGTGCATACGAAAGTAATTACAAAGGTGGCTTTGTAAGAGTGTACGACGACGACAGTATGTTTAACAAAACAACCAAAATTACATTTATAAGAGTCGATACTAACGATGCAGAGGAAGGTATTATCCGAATCGAAATAATTTCAGGCAACGGGAGTAAAGAGAGCTTTATTAGTTTTTTGTTTGGCAATAAAAAAGGCATCAACGAGTTTGCAAAAGCATTGCAGAATTTTTGCAAAGAGCACTTCATTGAATATACATCTGAGTAGGCTTAAGCAGTGATTTTTTTTCATGCCTTGGTTGGTCTTTATCCATGCACTAAGTATACTAATTAATATCTAACTTTAGAAAAAGGCTGGTTCCAATGAAATATTTATTACCTGCACTCATAATTGTAGTAACATCTATTTGCGTTCATAAAATTGACATTGTGCCTTTCAAAAGGGGAATTTTATTTTTATCCCAAATCATCCAACAAAAAATACAAAATAATAAGGGATGATAAATTTCAAAAAGAGGTAACACTTAGCAATAATGACACTGCAATCCATAAAATCAATTGGATTGATGATTGCACTTATTCATTAGAACACATTTCAGGTGGAGTAAAACCGCCAGAAGGCATGAAGAGACCAAAAATTTATAATAGAATCATAATTGTCACAAATAATTATTACTTATTTAAGGCCTGCGTAGATTCTCTTAATTCAAAGTATTGTCTTAACGATACGATATGGTTAAAAGCAAAATAATATAGCCTCTCAATCTTCCACTCTGTGTTGGTATTTGCCTTCCTAACCCTAATTTAAAATCAGTTGTGGCAAAAGATACTTTGACAGGCTCAAAAGAATTTCAGATAGCTATCGGGATATTGCAAATTGTCGAATAGAATTACCGAACGTACAAGTGAGTGACACAACAGGCGATGCTATGAAAAACTGAAGTTGGGTAACAAAATATTTTTCTACATTTCAAACTCCCAAACCGTTCTGTAGCTGCGATGCTGCTCCATTTAGGTAAGAAAGGCATGGTAAAATGTATCAGCGGTAATGGTGGCACTGTCGCCGATTAAAAATAATTTTCCTTTCCGCCTTGACAGGTGTTCTCAAAAAGTAATACGCCGTGGTCGATGTTTTCTTCCACCGACCACTAGAATTAGAGACTCCCAAAATTTCGATTAATCACTTATTACAATGGTTTTATTTAAGACGATATCAAGTTATGTTTACCTAAACTTGCTTCAAATTGTAGTTAAAAATTTTTACCTTATTTTTAATGCAAACTAACTATTGCCAAAATTTTATTATAGTTCTAGCTTTTGAAAAAAAATATTAACCATTAAAAGATATATATATATGAAAAAATGTGTTTTGCTTTTGTTTGTCTCATTTTTTGCAGGTCAGATAAGCAGCTATTGCCAGGATATGATAGTTGAAGGAAAGTCGTATGCTATCAGTAGTACAAGACAAATTAATTCGGATGTAGAATACCTGCTACTAAAAGAGAAGTCAGTCAGAGTGGCAAAAAACGAATCTTTCATTCGTGTAAATAAGGTAGTAAGTAAAACCACTTTTGGCGAGGCCGAAATTAAAAAATTCTTAACCAATGGCAATATTTCATCCCTTGGAAAACTTGTAGAAAAAGAGATCTCAATAAGAGGAAGAAAAATAAATCTACAATATATACAAAAAGGTACTCTTCAAATATTGTTTCATATAGAAAATGATAAGGTAAAGTTTAAGGAATTTAATATTGATTTAGAAGATCATTTTAAGGAATCTACAAGTAAGAAAAAAGCTGATCCCGCAAATGAGGCATATGCAAGTTGCAGATATGGTTGTATTGATGATTTAGTGGCATGTTCTGTAGATCATGCAGCTTGTAATTGGCTATATGAAGAGTGTATGCAAGTTTGCGAGGATGCTCTTTTCAATTCGGGTCATAGTGGCAAGCCCCGTTCGCCCAAATCATACTTTTTGCCAATAAAGAATCTTACAATACTGGTTAAATAATATAAGGCAAATAATTTTTTTTTTGCTGAATATTTCCCCCGTTCTCTTGAGTCTTCTTCTCAATCAAAAAAATATAAACAATAGGCTAGTTTATAACTAAAGCCTCGCAGAGGCTATGCAACAAATAAAAATCTGCGAAGCAGATTAACCTACCTGCCGATAGGCATGTAGGTTAATCTCCGTAATCTGTGGCAAAAAAATCTTTACATCAAGGCTGTGACAGGTATTTGTGCGCAGCACAAAAAGTTCTATTTTCTCCTATTTGAATTAATGGCATAGTTTTTTAGGTATTACAGTATCTTTCATTAATTACGTAAAATCAATTTTTATTATGAAATATTTATTCATTCTTATTACAGCGGTTATTAGTTTTCAATGCAGTCCTAAACTATCTCCTGATGCCGGGTGGGCACATAAGCGATGGGTAGTTACAGAAATGAAAGGAGTTCCTGTACAGCAAAGCGAAAGCCGAAGGGATGCCTATATTAATTTTGATATTGCGGATAAAAAATTTAACGGTAATGGCGGCTGCAACCAGATTAATGGTAATTACACAATTAATAATAGCTCTATCAACTTTATGAAGTAATCAGTACAAAAATGAGTTGTACTGATATAGAATTTGAAAATGTTTTCTTGAATACACTCAACAGTGTAGATCATTTCGAAATAAACGGTGATGACATGTTGTTGAAAAGAAAAAAGAAATTGTTCTGAAATTACGAGCCAGATAATGTATATGGCTTGTGAGAGAAAATCACTATCCGTCTTAGCAAATGCCCAAAAAATATTTACCCCGTGCTTAGTGTTTGCCCTCCTCCATCCACAAGCATAAAAAAAATATTTGCAAGTCATTATAGAACCTGTGCCCGGTCAAAGAAAATTTAACTACCGTTAGGCAGACACTACCCACTCCTGATTTACATAAATCCAGGTACAATGAGCGGCAGCACTACATAAAGGTAGATGAAGACAAGTACACTAAATAAAATGCCCATTAGAAGTGGATAAAAAATAAGATTGCCTTTCTGTTTTGAACTTAGCGAATGTCCTAAAATACCATGTATAGCACCAACAAGGAATGTATACAAAATGGTAACAACCCAAAGAAGTGGTCTTGATGCAAATGTCTGCGGATTTAGAATTAAGTAAATGATAATTATTATTGTAATTACCGCAATTATACTATAGATTTTTTTTGCCATTTCTTATGCTTTAAGATTGTCTTAAAATGATTAATCTTCTTTTGGAATGTGTATTGAATAACTATTGAAGCTCATTAATGGTACGGTTGAATGTTCTGCAAATTGCTTCACCATGTCTTTATGAAATAACCTACTAATGCCGGTATTGCCTTTTTCAAACATTACAAGCAAATCAGCATTTTTATTATTTAAATAACTTACGAGTGATTTTGCTAGATCATCAGATACTAGTGTTTCATAATTCAAATGGGGATACTTTACTTGGTAACTTAGATTTTTTCGAAAATTCGTTGCTTCTGAATTGTATGATGATTCATCTTTATAAATGTGCACTATGGATAATTCTGCATTATAAATTTCAGCTATAGGGACTAGCCTAGTTATAGCAATGATATCATGCTGATTAAAATCGGAAGCATAAATGATATGCTTCAAGACGTCAAAATTTGCTTCCTCTGGTATGGCTAATATAGGACAAGGAGCTTTTAAGACTAATGCTTTTGTAGTGCTGCCAACAATAGCTTCTTTAAATATACTTTGTCCTTTTGTTCCCACCACTGTCATGTCGGCATCAGTTTCATTAATGGCTTCAATTATTCCATCTGCTGTAGAACTATTAAATTTTACACTGTAATGAATTTTTGAATTTGCATCTAATGAGTTAGTTGAATTTCCAACATATTTTTTTAAATTCTTAGTGATAGAAGCTATTTTTTCTTCTTCCATTTCTGTAAAGGAGGATACTGATGAAGAACTATTCATAATTGTTGGAAAATCTTCCACATTTAATATGATAAGCTCAGCATCGAATTTTTTAGATAATCCAATTGCAAATTTTAACGCTTTTGATGCATTTTCAGAAAAGTCTGTTGGATGAATAATTTTTTTCACGACATTTATTTTAAGTGACTAAATTAGGATAAAATCATTAACTAGTTAGTGATTGATATCATATTAAAAGATGACTATTATTATTGGGAGTCATTAAACACTTTTGGAAATTGTATTGTGTATAATGAGTATGTCTTGTCTCAGTGTTGGAATTCATTGTTTGCTCAGCACCAAACATCCGTCGAAGTTGAAAAACAAAAGATGAAATTAATAACTTAAAAGCGAACGTAGTGTTCAAAAAAAAACTTCCCTAGCTCTTACACCGTGGTTGGTTTTTGTCTTCCATCAACTACATGAATAAAAGTAATCAACTATTCAAATGTCATTATAGCATCAGTAGCCGGTGAAAGTTATTCTTTTGAAGGGGCATGAGTTTTATCAAGAAATTGCTTGACATTCATCATAACTGTATCATATAATTTAACTCATCTTTAAGTTGTAATCAATTAATAAAAATTAAAATACAATTATGACATACACTACAGTTTCTAAGTGCGGTAATGACCACTCCACTTGGTTGAAAGAATTAGATTTTTACAATGAAGAGTTATCCTTGCTAGAGAAAAGACTGCTGGAAATAGCAGACAAGAATAATGGCAAAGAAGTAATGGCAGAAGTAGAACATTTTCAAAACCAGTTTATTGTTCAGCGTAACAATATGGATGTGTTGCAACATAATATTAATGAACATAACAATAAAGTGGCGGAGGATGCAAAAGCACATGCTGGCAAAATGGAAGTTAGCAAAGAGCATGACCACAAAGAGTTAAAGACTCAAATAGAAATGTTTGAAAAAGTGTTTAATGAGCTAAGGCATGAGTACAATCGCTTTCTCTCTAAATGGTTGTAATTTTTTATAAGTGGTGTTGCCGTTCGCTAGCTTATTCGACTTTGCTAAAATGCATTTTTGTCTAATACTAGTTCTTCGGCTACATCTCAAACTCCCAAACCGTTCTGTAACTACCGTGCTGCTCCATATAAGTAAGAAATGCATGGTAAAATGCATCGGCGGCAATGGTGGCACTATCGCCGATTACAAATAACTTTTCTTTGGCACGGGTAAGAGCCACATTCATGCGGCGATAATCTTTGAGGAAACCAATATCGCCATCATCATTACTTCGCACCAGAGAGAGAATGATGTTTTCTTTTTCCTGCCCTTGAAAACTATCGATAGTGCTGATGCGAATTGGCTTTGGCAACATTTCTTTTGCAGCCGCTACCTGACCCGAATAGGGAGAGATGAACGCCGTGGATGCAGGATTGAGTTCTTCTGTTTGCAACAGCTTGAGGACAATATTTAATTCGCCGGGGTTTTGAAGACTGCTGCCGTTGGCACCATGCTCTTCATTATAACCAGAACCTGCAGTATCTATGAAAGTTATATGAGTGCCAGTATTTGCCAACTGCGCAGGAGAGAGCAATTGATTATTGTAAAAATAACTGCTGCTGAAACCAGCGATTGATTCCTTCATCCGGTATTGTGTGTTGAGCAGATGAATGATGGCGGTATGTTGTATGGCAGTTTCCAAAATAGAAATATTGAGCCCAAGCTTTGTGGCTTCCATACTTAATACCGTTGGTGGTAATTGCCAATGGTCGCCAGCAAGTACTATCTTATCTGCCAATGGGAAAATACACCATGCTAATGGTTCGATACATTGACCTGCTTCGTCCAACACCAACGTGGCAAATTCCAAATGATTAATACCTGCATCGTAAATGCCGATAGGTGTGCCTGCGATTACTTGTGCTTCTTCAAAAAGTTTTTCCTCGTTATAGGCTTGCAGTTTTTTTATTTCGCTCCGCAGGTTCTTTACTTCTTTAAATAAGAGTTGCCGTTGTTCTCTTTCTGCTTTGCCAAAGCTGCGTTTGTATTTTAATGCCATTCTGCGAAACTCTTCGGCTCTTTGTTTTAATTGTTTAATTTCTTTTGTTGTTTGCTGTTGGCGAGTCGGCCTTCGGGAGTATGTGCAAAGATGGCTTCGTCTGTTTTGCTGGCGTTGCCAACACGAAGCAATCGTATGTTTTGCTGTAAGAGACCTTTTGCAATATTATCAACAGCGGTGTTGCTGGGTGCGGACACTAAAACTTTTTCGCCATTCTTTATTAATTTTACAATGGCTTCAATGAGTGTTGTTGTTTTGCCCGTACCGGGTGGGCCATGCACAATGATAATGTCTTCATTTTGCAGAATAGCTTTTACGGCTTGTTGCTGGCTATCGTTCAACTGCTTGTTGCGAAAATCAACAGTGCTATTTTTTAGAGCAGCAGCAAGGTTAGTTGGCACTCCATCATGCAGTTGTTCGAAACGTTTGAACAAGGGTTTGTTGTTCTCCAGTTCGTTCAGCACTTTTTTCATGATGCTGGTGGTTCTTGTATCAGGAGCTAATTTGATACCGACACCATTGTCTTCAATCCAATCGGGGAAATCGGGAGCGAAGAGACGGAATTCACCATTCTTTCCATCCAAATTTATGAGTACCCCTTTTACTGGTTCTTCACCAGTTATAAAACATTCGATGGCCGCTCCATCACGGAACATATTTGCTTCTGGTGGAAAACTGAGTTTGAAATTTACTTCGGGATAATCTGCATAACCAAAATTTTTGCGAGTAACAATAATAGGATGTAGGGCAAGGCCTTCAGACTTTAATGCTTTTAAAGAATGCTGCTGATCTAAACGATATCGCTGTGCCTGTTCCTTTTCTTCGAGGTCGATACATTTCAATAACCGCTGAATATCCTGATGCATGATGTGAAAATAGGATTGAAGGGAGAAATAAAAAAAACTTAGTTATTTCTATTATTCAAATTATTTTTTTTGAAAACCGATATGATCATTGAATTCAAAATGACATATCCCTTACTATTTTATAATATGAGTGTAATTTCTACAAATTACTATTAGTTTATTAACAGAATAGAATTGAAGGGGATAACTTTTGCTTATTAAAAAGAGGTTGAATTTTTAACTTTACGTAATAATTATTTCATAAAAAACCTGCAATGATTCCATTTTTTTTAAAATCCATTATTTTAAGTTTCTTCTTTTTTATTTCATTCAATTCTTTTGGACAAACAACTAATACCTATACAACGTCTACCACTTGGGTAGTTCCGTTAACAGTAACAAGCATTGTTATTAAAGTACATGGAGGAGGAGGAGGAACTGGCGGTCAGGATTGTGGAGCTGGTTGCAGTAATTCAGCGGCAGGTCAGACTGGATATGTTAATGCTTCATTCGCTGTTACACCCGGAGATGTGATAGGTATTTATCCAGGAGGCAAAGGTGTAAACGGAGGGAATAGTGTTTCTGGAACCGGGGGTGGAAGCGGTGGAGCAGATACTTACCCTTCTCTTAATTTCAATGGAGGTACTGGTGGAAATGCAGGTAGTTCTGGATCTTCTGGTGGAGGCGGAGGCGGAGGTGCTGCATCTGTTGTCACCATCAATTCAGTAATAAGAATTGTTGCTGGGGGTGCTGCTGGTGGTGGTGGAATGGCTAACTTGGCCGGTTCTGGACTTCCAGGAAATTCTACTACATCTTCTAACGGTTTGAATAATGGAGGGAACGGCACTACACCGGGTGGAGATGGTGGTGGTGGTGGTGCTAGTGGCGGCGGTCAGTTTGCTTCTGTGGGCGGAGGTGTTCATGCAGCAGGTGGGGAAAGTGCAGGCAACGGAGGCTTTCGGGGTGCTAATGCAATAACAACTGCCAGCCTTGTAACTACAAACGGAACAATTGCATGGGCAAATGGTGGACAGATTGCAATAACGTTTCTTTCAACCTTACCTGTACAATTATTAGATTTTAAAGCGTCTAAACAGATACGTAATGTAGTTCTTACTTGGAGTACAGCTTCTGAGCAAAATGCAAAGGATTTTATTATACAACGAAGTAAAAATGGCCAGCAATGGGATGATATCGGCTCTGTAACGGCAATTGGAAATTCAACCACACGTCAGGATTACGAGTTTACTGATCAGAACCCTTTATCTAATTCAAATTATTATCGTCTCCAACAACGAGATCAGGATCATAACTTTTTATTTAGCAAAATAGTCGTCTTACAAAATTCAGGCATCGTTGGGAATTTATTTGTATATCCTAATCCGGTTATAAATGGAATGATGACAGTTTGGTTGCAAGAAGCATCCGAAATAGCAATTTATAATGTTAGCGGGGCAAGAATGATGCAACAAAAATTTACGGCAGGTAAACACCTGGTAAATCTTTCGCACTTACCAAAAGGTAATTATTATATACGGTCAGGTGGCGAGGGTATAAAAATATTATTGCAATAAATAAAATGAAATCTTAAAATAAGAAGCCGGTTACAAAAGTAACCGGCTTCTTATTTTAAGATCCGTTCAATAGTATAACAACAACGAATTAGTTTCCTTGCTGTGCCATCATGGCTTGAAATTCTTCATATGTAGGTCCATAAAGACCGGGCACTGTATTTCCAGATGCTCTAAGATGCGCTACCAACTCTCCACGATGATGATATAGATGGTTGTATAAGAAACCTCTTACTACTGTTATTCTTGGCATTGGCGGCATAAGGTCTTGCCCACCCATTTGCATACTCCATATATTCATATAAGTGGATTCATCGCTATTTTCCAACACGGCTTTGGCTTTAGCAATTTTTCTTCAAGCTTAGCCAATATTTGAGGCTTTGCTGATATCGCCTTTATCATATTTGTAAGTATCCATGCTGAATACATCCACATCAAAAGTGGCACCAAACCAATTATATACTTCCGCAATATGCGATGCCAGCTGCCCTATAGACCATAAATGCGGTTGCGGCCTGTAATCTAATGCTGAATCAGGAATTGCTTTTACTAACTTAAGGGTGTTCTCTGCCTCATGGGCAAATTCGGCTAATAAAGATTGCTTTATCATAATAAATATTTTTAGCTTACTAATATAACATTATTAGTTGAGCTAAAAGACAAGTTTTGGAGTAGTGGCAAATCTGCCTTTATAAATATTTCTATTTATCCATCAGGAGAATTAATTTTTATTACAAAGAATACTATAACTTTCCCCGATGGCAAAAGTTACACTAAATAGGGATACTGAATTTGTTGTAGGCGAAGAGAAGGTGCTTGTATATGTAATGGCAATTTTATTCTTCGGTCTATTTGTCTATGCAGTAATTGATGCCTTTCTTAAAGGATTTACTAATCTTACCTACACCAGCTATCTGTTTGCATTGGCATTACTGCCGGCATTGTATTTCTTTAAAAAGGGAAGAAGCAATGCTATTCATATCCGTATAAATAAAACTGGCATTTACCAACAGGAAAAACTGATAACGGGCTGGGCAAATTTTTTGAATGCCTATGTAACGCAAAAAGAAAAAACAATAAGTATACAGGATAATTTTTTACTGATTGTTGAATACTCAAAAGAAGGAAGCGATAAAGGGTTTCGAAAAAAAATACCATTAACAAATACACAGAATAAATCGGAGGAGCAAGTGCTGGAAGCGGTTAAATTCTTTTGGCTAGGTTTTCGTAGAGGGTTCTAATAATAAATCTTAAAACATGAATTTCTTCAACAACAATTTTCTGCTACGATTTGCGGTAGCAGTAATCCTGCTGGCTCACGGTATTCCCGGAATGATAGATGGTGGCGTAAACGATTTTGGAAAATTCTATTTAAATGAGTCCGGGTTTTCACCAATAGGTGTGCCACTTGCATGGGCTATAAAATTATCTCACATAGCGGCTGCCATTTGTTTGCTCACTAATCGCTTTATAAAACCAGCTGCCATCATTACTATTTTAGTATTGATAATGGGCATCATTATGGTTCATTTTAAAGAAGGCTGGTATGTAGTAGGCGGTGGCAGAAATGGTATGGAGTTCAACTTCTTGCTGATTTTCGTTCTGCTAAGTTTTGTATTTCCAAATGGATTTACCAAAAAGAATAAAATTTAATCAGTTTTTGTTCCCTCCAGCACATTTACACCTTTTGGCAATGGGTTGCCAGAAGAACGGCGAAAAGTAACCACTTGTCCAACATGCCACAACGCATCGGCAATTGGGCCATTTACAAGATTCCAGAAGGGATACTCCTGTTTGTTGTTTGTTCGTTCAAATATCATATCAAAATCTTCGAGGTTAGCACCTGGTTGTTTTAGTATTTCACTTGCCTGTTGAATTTGCAACAAGGTTTTTGTACGCAGCTCTTCGAATGTAAGTTTTTCAAAACCAGATGATCCAGTTGTTGATTTCTTACTCACTGCATTTAATAAAATAAAAGTAAGGCCATCAATATGTTGTAATGTTTCCATGCTTGTTCTGGCATCTTCCGAAGGTTTAAAAGAAAGATCTTTATCTGTCAATCTTTCTGTGGCCCAGAAATAACGAAAACCAAGTCCGTCAACCATTCTTGCAGCTACCGTTGCAGGTGTAAATATTGCCGGAGCTTCTGGTATCTGATAATAAAAAGGCTTGTTCTGTGCTGAAGAATTTATAGTAATCATTGTTGCTAGTAGAAAGATAATTGTTCTCATTGCTCTAATCTTTTTTTAAATGTAGGGATTAATTGCTGCTAATAGTTGTCGTTGATGTAATTAAAAGCATTTCAGGAGAATGATGAACGGTTACACAGGTTGATTGAAAAAGACGAGATAACTAATTTCTATTTTACTTTTATGTCATTCAATCTAAATTAAAACAAAGCTTATGTTTAAATTCATAAAAGTTTATAGTCGCATTCCATTGCTGATAGTTTTCTTACTGGTTGTTGCAACTGGTAATGCACAATTATTACAACTGCCAGATGGTGGTGTAAATTTCAAAAGTAATGCGGGTAGAAAAGTAGGAATGACAGACATTGAAATAAACTGGAATGCTCCGGGAGTAAAAGGAAGAGAAGGAAAGATTTGGGGAACCAGTGTAGCTAATTATGGTTTTGAAGTATTGGGCTTTGGTTCAAACATGCCATCACCATGGAGAGCTGGTGCCAATGAAAGTACTACCATTTCCTTTTCAACAGATGTTACTATAAATGGTAAATCATTAGCCGCAGGTACTTATGGTTTTTTTATTGCATTATATACTGACTCCTGTACACTTATTTTTAATAAGAATACAAAAGGTTGGGGAAGTTATTTTTATAACAGCAACTTGGATGTGCTGCGGGTAACAACTTTACAACAAAAAGATATGAAGGAAAGTAAAGAGCGGCTTGAATATACTTTTGCTAAACAAACAGCAAACACTATAGAAGTGGCATTGGAGTGGGAGAGATGGAGAATTCCTTTTACTGTTACTACAGACGTGAAGCAAACAACGCTGGCTTATTTGAAATCACAAATGAGCGGCGCAATGGGTTTTGATCCACCAAGTCTTGAAACGGCTGCCGGTTGGTGCTTACAAAATGAAGTGAATTATGAAGAAGCATTGAACTGGGCCAACTCTGCTGTTGATCCAAATCTTGGTGGAGTAAAAACATTCAGGGCATTATCAACTAAGGCAGGATTGCTAAATAAATTAAACCGTCAGCAGGAAGCTGACGAATTAATGACTGTAGCATTAGATAATGCAACAAGTATTGAAATGCATGGATATGGCCGGCAGTTGCTGACACAAAATAAAGTGAAAGAAGCTATGCAAGTCTTTCAAAAAAATTACGACAAGTATAAAGGAGCATGGCCAACTAATGTTGGCATGATGCGGGGTTATTCAGCTTCAGGCAATCTGAAGAAAGCATTGGAACATGCAAAATTGGCGTTGGCACAAGCACCTGATGCAGGAAATAAATCTGCACTTGAACAAGCTGTTCAAAAGCTGACAGAAGGAAAACCTTTATAGACCTTTTATAAATAATTTTCATCTTCTAATTAATTCTTCTTAGAAAATAATATTTATATTTCAGGTATAAATATTATTTCTATGAAGCATCAACTGCTGCTTTCTGTTATTTTTATTTCACTTTTTTCCAGAGTCATTGCTCAAACGAAAAGTGAAACAACAGATAATGATCTCAATTCTTATTTTAAACCTGTAAAGTGGAGATGCATCGGCCCGTTTCGTGGTGGTCGTTCAGTAGGTTCTACAGGGGTAGTTGGTGCTTCCAATACATATTATATGGGCACCACAGGTGGTGGTCTTTGGAAGACAGATGATATGGGCATTACCTGGTCAAATATTTCGGATGGGTATTTTAAAACCGGTTCTGTTGGTGCAGTTGCTGTTGCCGAAAGTGATGCCAATGTTATTTATGTAGGTATGGGCGAACATGCTGTTCGTGGTGTAATGACCTCACATGGTGATGGGGTATATAAAAGTACAGATGCAGGAAAGACATGGACGAAGATGGGATTGGAAACAACGCAACATATCTCCCGGATTGCAATTCATCCAAAGGATCCTAACATAGTTTATGTAGCAGCACAAGGTGCATTATATAGTCAGTCGAAGCAACGGGGCATTTATAAGTCAACAGACGGAGGTGTAACCTGGAAAAATATTTTATATGTAGATGAAAAAACCGGTTGTGCAGAATTATCAATGGATATGAATAATCCACGAATATTATACGCAGCCATGTGGGAGCATGGTCGGCTTCCTTGGAAAGTAATTAGCGGCGGATCTGGTAGCGGCTTATACAAATCAACAGATGGTGGTGATACATGGGAAAAAATGAAAGAAGGCTTGCCGCCAATATTGGGTAAAATGTCAATTGCAGTTTGTCGTTCGAATTCAGAAAAAGTTTATGCCTTAATAGAAAGTGATTGGGAAAAAGAAGCAGGTGGATTATATGTTTCAGAAAATGCTGGGAAAAGCTGGTCGCAGGTTACAAAAGATCACCGGCTGATACAACGGTCATGGTATTATATCGAATTATTTCCCGATCCGTTGAATGAAAATACACTTTATGTGATGAGTGCACCGGCACTACGTTCTATTGATGGAGGAAAAAACTGGGAAGATATTTCTGCTACGCATGGAGATTATCATGATTTATGGATCAATCCAAACAATTCGAATAACATGATTATTTCTGATGATGGTGGTGCTGCAATCACATTCAACAAAGGAAAATCCTGGAGCAGCCAGCAAAATATGCCCACTGCTCAGATTTATCGTATTAATGTAGATAATAAATTTCCGTATAATATTTATGGTGGACAACAGGATAATAGTTCTGTAAAAATTGCCAGCCGGGAATTAGGTAGTGGAAGTATTTCGACAAGAAGCTGGACAGCATCTGCAGGTGGTGAAAGTGCTTTTCTTGCATTTAATCCAGATGATCCTCAATTTGTGTTAGGAGGAAGTTATTTAGGAACCATTGAAATGCTTGATAATAATGCAAAAGCATCTACCAATATAATGGCAGCACCAATCCAGTACTTAGGAAGGGAAACAAAGGATATGAAATACCGCTTTAACTGGAATGCTCCAATCATCTGGTCTAAACATGAAACAAATACTTATTATCATGGTGCACAATATTTATTAAAGACAACTGATAATGGGAAGACATGGACAGAAGCATCTCCTGACCTTACTCGTAATGAAAAAGAAAAACAGGGGAAAAGGTGGCGGTCCAATAACTAATGAAGCAGTAGGTGCTGAGAATTATGGAACCTTGAGTTATATAATGGAGTCGCCACAAGAAAAAGGAGTAATATGGACAGGCAGCGACGATGGATTAGTATATCTTACCAGAGACGGTGGTGCACATTGGCAAAATGTAACACCTGTAGGTTTACAGGAATGTCTTATCAACGCAATAGAGGTTTCACCATTCGATAAAGCAACAGCTTATATTGCCACTACCAGATACAAGTTTAATGATCATACACCCGGATTATATAAAACAACTGATTACGGCAAGTCATGGACAAAGATTACAAACGGAATACCTGCTGGTGCATTTACAAGAGTTGTAAGAGAAGATGATACAAGAAAAGACTTGTTATTTGCCGGAACAGAAACAGGTTTATACATTTCATGGGATGGTGGAAAAGCTTGGACATCTTTTCAATTGAATTTACCAATAACACCCATTACAGATTTACGTATTCATCAGGGAAATTTAATTGCATCCACTTCCGGACGATCTTTCTGGATATTGGATGACCTGAGTTTACTTCGCCAATACAAAAAGGATGTTGCCTCTTTTTCAATTTTGCAACCATCACCTGCTTATTTGGTAAATGGTTCTAGTGAGCTGGATAAAACGGATACTAGTTTTACTGGATTGGATAAATTCAGTGGCGTAAATCCTGCAACCGGTGTCGTTCTGTATTATACATTGCCTTCATTAAAAGATGATGATATAATAAAAATGGATATTAGAGATGCCGAAGGAAATCCTGTTCGCAGTTTTAGTTCAAAAGGCGATAGTACTTATAAAAAATATGATGGCGGCCCGAACGAAGAACCTTTATTATCAAAATTAAAAGGTGTTAACCGATTTGTATGGGATATGCGATACAACACAATCCCAGGTGTACCGAATGTTTATATAGAAAGTAGTTACCGTGGACATAAGGCTTCTCCGGGAAAATATACTGTCTCAATATTTATGAACGGGCAAAAAGTAATGACTGATGCCACAATCCTGTCCAACCCTTTATATCAAATTGATGCAGCTACTTATAAAGAATATCATACAATGATGAATGATATGGAACAAGAAGTTACAATGATGCACCAGTTAGTAAATAGTCTGAACACAAAAAAAATACAGTTGGAAGGCATTCTTAATTCGCTTTCAGGAGATGAAAAGTATGCTTCCTTGAAAAAAGGAGGAGAAGTACTATCAAAGAAAATGAAAACTTGGGATGAAGACATGGTTCAGCGTAGATCAAAAGCCTATGATGATGTAGAAAATTTTGAGAATAAATTTACTGCGAATTATATGTTCCTTATCAACCAGACTGAAAGTGATTTACCCAGAGTTAATCAACCAAACATTGATAGGCTAATAGAATTAAATAAAACATGGGCAACTTTAAAAGTAAGAGCTGACGAAATATTGAATAAAGATATTCCCGCATTCAATAAATTACTGTGGGCAGCAGGGGTAGGAGCTATTTGGGAAAAATAATCAGGTATTAAACTATTTACAGCACTATTTTTATCTTACTTATTTCAAGTAATCTAATGATTGATTTTCAACCTTTGCTTAGTAATGAACTTGTGAAAGCTAGGCCACTAATGCAGTCAGATTTTGATGATCTATACCGTGCAGCATCTGATCCATTAATATGGGAGCAACATCCAAATAAAAACAGATATCAGCTCAATGATTTTAAAAATTATTTTAAAGGTGGTATTGAGTCAGGTGGTGCCCTTTTAGTTTTAGATGCAGGAACTGAAGAAATAATCGGTAGCTCTAGATATAGTGATTATATAGTAGATACAAACACTGTTTCTATTGGCTACACATTCTTTACTCGAAAATGCTGGGGCAAAGGTTATAATCAAGCTTTAAAGCAATTAATGCTTGATCATATTTTTCAATTTGTTCAAAATGTAAATTTTTATATCGGCGCTGTGAATAAGCGGTCACAAATTTCAATTGAAAAAATAGGTGCTATAAAAACAGGAGAAGTTGAAATGGCTTATTATGGGGAACCTGCAAAACTTGATTTTATCTACACAATAACAAAGGACCATTGGTTTCCTCAATAAAGTAATGTATAACCAATGGTCCTTTAATTTTTATTTTTTATTCCCAATTTACCAAAGCGGCTTTTTACCGGAAGGTTTAGGTCCACCTTTTTTTACCTTGTTTAATTTGAAATGATGCGGATCATGATTACGGGCAGGTGCCAGTCGTTTTGATTTATTAAGAATTCCTTTAACTCCGTCATCTGGTTTTGTTTCAGTTATAGGAAACGGTATTGCTGTTTGTTCAACTACTTCAGGAACAACTTCAGGAGTTTCAATTCGTTCAGCTATATTTTTTCTGATGGTATCTTTTTGAATTTCAGATACTACCTCATTTTCCTTTTCAATAAGCGGCTCATTCTTAACTGGAGCCACCTTTTTGATTTCTGGTTTCTTAACAGCCGGTGACGCTTTTTTTGTTACAGGTTTCTTTTTTGCAATAGCAGCTTTTTTAGTTGTTGTCTTCTTTTTGGGAGCTACAGTCTTCTTTGCTGCAACTTTCTTTTTTGGAGCAGCTTTCTTCTTAGGTGCTACCTTTTTCTTTACTACTACCTTCTTTTTCGGGGCAGCTTTTTTGGGAGCCGTTTTCTTTTTTGGAGCTACTTTTTTCTTTGCCGCTACCTTCCTGCCGGTAGGCATGGCTTTCTTTTTAGGA
Source organism: Chitinophagaceae bacterium (assembly GCA_016706055.1). GTDB lineage: Bacteria > Bacteroidota > Bacteroidia > Chitinophagales > Chitinophagaceae > JJ008. Next base: position 195,978 of record JADJKL010000002.1, read on the forward strand.
GCAGCTTTTTTCTTAACTGCGGTTTTCCCTCCACGGAGGGCAGGCTTTTTTGTTACAGTCTTTTTTGCTGCTGTTTTTTTCTTTGAAGTCATAATATGGAAATTGATTTAGTCTAATTTAAGACAGATTTTTTAAAGAACCATTAAAATAATTCAACTTGTTTCAAGTTGAGTGTCTTCATTTCTTATCAGAATTCAAGAATCAGGCCAAGTGAGGGTAAAATATTGCCTTCTCTGTTTTCAAGAATAAATGGAATTGCATTACTTCCATTCTGGTTGATAGGCTGATTATCTGTTGTAGCAAAAGCCGTATTGCTATCGTTTCTTTTAAAAGTATACTGTGGGCCTCCTGCACTTTTGGAGCCATAAAAATTCTGAATATCAAAAAACAGATCTATCGTAAACCGTTTAAAATTCCATTTTTTATCAATTCGTATATCTGCTGCATGGTAAGCCTCCAAACGCAATGTATTAACCTGATTGTAATTAAATATACCTGTTCCTAATGTTAGATAATTTCTTTGACTTTCTATAAGATCAAAAGGAGTGTAGGGTGCAGCTCCCTGATAACGGAATTTGAGACCTAATTCCCAATTTCTATTTAATTTATAACCTGTAGTAATACTTATTAAATGCCGATTGTCCCAAGAGGCCGGCGCATATTTCCCATTTGTACCAGTAAACTCACTTTTGTATAGTGTATAGCTAAAGACACCAAAAAGCCTTTTAGTTAATTTTTGTTGGGCAAAAAATTCCAGACCAAAAGCTCTTCCAATACCATTTTGATTTACTGCTTCATTGCCTACAGCACCAAACTCTGTTCCTTTATTGGCAAGGCTAATGCCATCGAAAATACTAACAGGATAATCGGCATGTTTTTTATAGAACCCTTCTATTGTAAACCTGGTTGTGATAGAAGGTAAATATTCAACTCCTGCTACAAAATGATTACTCCGGATATATTCTCCCGGATTTGAAGCATTAAAACCAAAAGTATTGGCGTAAGCCAATTGAGTATAAGATGGTAAACGATAATAAATTCCGTAACTGCTACTGATGTTCCATTTTGGCGCCAATGCATAGCTTATACTTAATCTGGGACTTAATTGTTTAAGTGGATTCTTTTCGCTATTCTCCAGTGAGTTTGCATCTATTCGTACCCCGCCACTTAGGGACATCCGGTCATTGAAAAACCTTTTTCCTGCTTGTATAAAAGCTCCGTACCGAAGAAAGTTTTTAGTAGTATTGTTGTTGATTACCTGCTGGCTTTGAATAATATTTCCCTGATCATCCCTCAATTCTGGCCTTACTAGTTGAAAAAAACTATTCTCAAACTGAACATATTGAGCTACTGTTCCATAACTTATTTTCCATTCCCGAATGTTATTTGTGACATCAAACCTGAATTTATTTTCTGTTTCAGTACTTCTAATTTTATAGGTACGGCTTATTTCAGAGGGGAAAGTATTGTCTTCATATTTATCTGCACTGTTATCCAATGTATTTCTACTTAAAGCAAAATTATAATAGCCGCTTTTTGTTAGTCTTTTTAAAGAAACTCCAGCAGTATAACTCCACTGGTTTATAAGTGGATTACTATTAACTCCATAAATCTTCTCTGGTGTAGCATTTCTTGGTGCTGCAAATCTGAATTCATCAATGGCACCAACTCCCAAAACAGTCAACGTTGTTTTTTTATTGAGCCTGGTGGTTGTTTTAAATTGAAAATCCCAGTAATTAGGTCGGATTGGAATATCCAATGCCTTAAATAAGAGTTGCAAATAACTTCTGCGGGCAGAAGCAATAAAAGTGGTGTTACTGGATAATGGGCCATCGAGAGTTCCGGCAACTTCAGTTGCACTTACTCTAAAATTTCCTTGAAGCCTTTTGTTATTGCCATTCTTTTGCTTGAACTGAAAAACACTACTTAATGCATTATCATATCTGGCATCAAATGCAGAAGTACTTAATATTACTTCCTGTATGAAACTTACATTTAATATTCCTTGCGGCCCACCACCACTACCTTGTGTGCTGAAATGGTTAATGATAGGAACTTCAATTCCATCAAGATAAAAAACATTTTCGCTGGGTGCTCCTCCACGAATGATGATATCATTTCTAAAATTACCACCTCCTGCACCGCCACCCACTCCGGGAAGAGATTGAATTACTTTACTAATATCAAAGTTACCTCCTGGATTAGCCTTAATATCTTCAGTTGTTAGCTTTTGAACACTTAAAGGGCTTTCTAAAGTAGCTGTCTTTGCTGTATTTTTTCTGCTAATTACAGTCACATCAGTAAGAGAAGTGACCATAGGCTCCAATTCAATTGATAATGTATTCTCGTTACCCGATGTAACAATTAGGTTTGTTATAATTTTTGTTTGATAGCTGATACCTGTTATTTGCAAGCTATAAGTTCCCGGTTGAAGATCCTGAAATCTGAAAACACCGTTGGAATCTGTAATTAATTTTTGATTACCCGGAGTTAGCTCAACCGTTACCAAAGGCACCATCTGTTGAGTATTACGATCTACTATCAATCCTGATAAATTGCCATTTGATTGTGCAAAACTGTTAAAAGTGCAAACAGCAAGAATTAAAAGTGCTCCGAGATTAATTAAATATTGCTTTATAGTATTCTTAGACATAATGAGATAAATATGCTGATTAAACATATTTGTTTAGAAAATGTTCGAAGATCAGTTCTTTTTTTTAGAGTTATAAAGCATTATTTCTATGTGAAAGATATTGGATTATTTTAGTGCAATGAAAGCCGCTACAATAAATGAATTAAAACAAGAACTTTTGAATGAGAAACCTGCTAAACTGGTTGAATTATGCATCCGGCTGGCTCGTTTCAAAAAAGAAAATAAAGAACTATTGACTTACCTGCTTTTCGAAGCACATGATACTGAGGCTTACATTAAGAGTGTTATTCAGGAAATGGATAGCAATTTTGAGACCATTAATAAAAGCAATGCCTACTTTGTAAAGAAAACGCTTCGAAAAATACTAAGAATCACTAATAAATTTATCCGATACAGTGGTTCTGATATTGTGGCCACAGAATTACTGATACATTTTTGTAAAACGGTTCAGCAAATGGACAGGTCGATTACAACTAACCAGGTAATCATTAATATTTACCAAAACCAGCTGAAGAAAATAAACAAAGCTATTGCTGCCATGCATGAAGATTTGCAATATGATTATCTGAAAGAAGTAAAAGATTTAAGCAATTAACTTTTTACCGTAAGTAGCTCTTTCCATTTCTTAGTAATCTGCCTGTCTTCTTTGATATCCATTAAACTGCTGATATCATCAATGTACTGATGGGCAAAGACAACTGAAGGGAGAGGATTTCCTTTTACTATCTCAATTTCGGCAGCAGATGCGTTGGGTTTGGCAAAAGAAAACTTGTATTTCTCACCATTAATAACAGCATCAAAGCCCATACCCATGCGAAGAAATGGCCATTTTATATCTGTAATTCCTGATAGCGATGTCTGAAACTGTACTCCATCTTCGGTAATGAATATAACCTGATTATTTTTCCAAATTAAAACACCAGGAGTTACTTTACCAAACAGGCTGGCAATTTTCCAAACCTTTGAAACTATTTCCTGACTCATTATTGTTTGTTTTAATTTTTGTGTTTTCCTGTTGATAGCATTGCTACAGTTGATGGGCTGCCCCGCTTAGCCGAATATCCTTTTGTGTCAAAGCCTTGTGGCAGGCACAAAAGATAGCAGGCGGGCGGGGAACTAAAGCTTGGATATGCACTAAAGCTGACAGCCACAATTATTTTTTGCTGATACGATACAAATTTCCGTTGTCTGTTACTGTGTACAGCATGCCATTATGATAAGCCACATCCCGGAAACGTTCCTTTTATCTTCAAGCAATCTTTCCTCACCAACTACTTTGTTGTTTACAATTACCAGCCTTGCGATGTGAGCACTGCTAAGGCCGCCAATGAATAAATTATTTTTCCATTCAGGAATTGCATTGCCTTTGTAAAACGCCATGCCGGAAGGAGAGAGAACAGGATCCCAATAATAAACCGGCTGCTCCATGCCTGCTTTCTGTTGGATACCATCACCAACTTTTGGACCTGCATACTCAATGCCATAGGTAATAGTTGGCCAGCCATAATCTTTTCCTGCACGGATGATATTTAATTCATCACCACCACGAGGGCCGAATTCTGCTTCCCATAATTCGCCAGTTACCGGATGAATGTCGAGGCTTTGCGCATTACGGATTCCGTAGGCAAAAATTTCGGGCATTACGCCGGGTTTATTAAGAAATGGATTGCCTGGAGCAGGTTTTCCATCTTTTGTAATTCTGAAAATTTTTCCAAGACCAGAACTAAGCAACTGAGCCTGCACTCTTCCTTCGAGTATGGAACGTTCGCCGGTGCTTACAAGCAGGTTTCCATTTTTATCGAAGAGTAGGCGAGATCCAAAATGTAATTTGCTATTTAATGCAGGTGTTGCACGGAAGATGACAACAGGGTTTTCAATTATTCCTGCAGCTTCATTTAATTTTCCCTTAGCAACAGCCATCAAATTTCCGGAACCGGATTTTTCGGAAAATGACCAATAGATCATTTTATTAGTGCTGAATGATGGATCTAATGCAACATCGAGCATTCCGCCTTGTCCGCCAGATTCAACTGATGGAAATCCTGTTATCTTTTTTGCCAAACTACCATTTGCATTGAGGATTTGCATGAACCCAGTTTTCTCGGTAATGAGTAAACGGCCGTCGGGCATTGGAATAACAGCCCAAGGTCGTCCAAGTTTTTCTGCAATCATATCTACTTGATAGGCTGTGGTTGTTTTAGCACTTGAAACTCTTGTTTGCCCTTTGAAAGCAGGTTTATAATTGGTGTTTGCAGCCTTTGTTTCTACAGGAGGAAATTTAGTTGTGTCCGCCCCATTGTTTTTATTTGTTGCATTATTATTACATCCGTAAGTGTAAGCGGAAAGCAATACTAAAAAGCCTGAAGTGATAAATTGTTTCATAAGTTATCTTTTAAGAATACCATAAAATTAACGAAGAGAAATTAAATCGATTTTTTATCAATTGAAGGGTCTTTTATTGATTAAAACTGATAATGGATAAAAGCAATATTTAAGTAACTTTATAAAAAATAAAATTATGGATACACATCACAGTGGCGAAACCGCAGAAGTTATTGGCACCTTTAACGATATTGTTGAAGCCGGAGTTGCACAAGAAAAGCTTAAAGAAGCAGGTATAGAATCTTTTGTACATGATGAAAATGTGCTTGGCATGAATCCGTTGGGAGGTGTTAAACTAAAAGTGTTTTCAAAGAACCTTGAACTTGCAAAAAGATTTTACAGGATGGATAATAAAATTCAAGTCATGAAAAGTGTTTATTCATCCTTGTTGGTTTATGTTTCTTTTTAATGCTATTGCACAATTTGAAACTGTTGCCCTTTGCAGAAACTATAAAAATTTCTGCAAAGGATAGCCTCAACAGAATAAATCCCGAAGCAAAAAATCAACTTGCGAAAATAGCGGAAGCCCAAAGCCGACAAAAGAAGACAAAACCAATTCGTTTATTTTTTAATTCTCCTAAGAATGATGAAAATAACAAAATGGGAAAGTTTATGGCTGCACATTTAGAACAAGATTTATATAAAGTGAGTTTATCGACAGTGATTAGTAAGTATATTGGCGAAACAGAAAAAAATCTTGACAAAGTGTTTGAGGCGGCTACAAATAGTAACCTGATATTATTTTTTGATGAAGCCGATGCATTGTTTGGCAAGAGGACGACAGTTAAAGATTCGCATGATAAATATGCAAATCAGGAAGTTTCTTATTTTATGAGTCTGATTAAACAGTTTAAAGGAACTGTTTTCATTAAATGTAATAAAAGCGATTGCATTGAATCTGTAATGTTACAAACTTTTACAAAAGTTGGCGGATAGCAGGAATAATTTTCTTTTCTTTGAAGCCTATTAGATTTAATTTCTGCTGATGAAAAAATTGTTGAGTAATCCGTCCGTATTATTTCTTATTGTCGGAAACCCTTATTGTATATGGTATTATCAAAAATATCCAGGAGATTTTGCCACAATAGTTTGGATATATTGGTTCCAAAGTATCATCATCGGCTTTTTCAATTTTCTTGAATTACTTACGGCCAAAAATACAAGTGGAGAAATTACCGCAACTAATAATTCCTCCGTTAAGTTTACGAAAGGTTGCGCTGCCTGGTTTTTTCTTTTTCACTATGGCACTTTTCATCTGGTGTATTTTGTTTTTCTTTTAGTTGATTTTGATTCAACGTCTGTAAAAAAACTGGTGCTGCTTTTAGGAATTGCCACTTTTTTTCTGGAATCAATGATCGGATTTATTCGCCACAAAGCGATCGAAAAAACGGAGAAGGTTAATATTGGTTTACTTTTCTTTTTACCCTATCTGCGTATCATTCCAATGCACTTGATGATACTGTTGCCAAAATTTTTTGGCATGGAACCTTCTTTGCTTTTCTTAGTCTTGAAGATGGGGGCAGACTTACTTGCATTCAGAATTTACGATTGGATGTACAGACGAAGAAGCATGAGCCAGTCGGCTTATTAACTCTATTTAATGTTGCTTTTTTACATATTTAGTAAGTATGACAATAACCTGGCCTTCAACTCGGCCTTCAATCTGTTCAGTATTATTTTCTACCAGGCGAATATTTCTAACCACAGTTCCCAGTTTGGCATTGATGGTAGATCCTTTAACATCTAATGATTTAATTAGAACAACTGAATCACCACTCTGCAACACATGACCATTGCTATCCTTATGCAAATCAACAACGCTATCATTTTCATGATCTCCTGTAGTTTTGGCCCAAGCCAATTTTTCATCATCAAGGTATAGCATATCAAGATTATCCATTGCCCAACTTTCATTACGAAGGCGATTGAGCATTCGCCAGGCAACAACCTGCACACCTGGTACTTCGCTCCACATTGATTCAGTTAAACACTGCCAATGCTTGCTGTCCAGCTCTTCTTTTTTATCTATCTGGGCTGTGCATTTTACACAAATCATAATACAGTTTTCTTCAGTAGTTCCATTAGGTGAAAGCACTTCATACATTTTTAAGTTATCCATGCTTTTACATAATTCACAATTCCCTTCGCTTCTCTTTTTTACAATTTCTTCCAGCTTCATACTTTTATTATTTCCGGCGAAGTTAATTATTTCGTATCGTTGTTAATGAACAAGCTTTTCGAAAGAATATATTGTAACTTTATTCAATGCAAAGAATATTCCTTTTGGCACACCTTTTTCTTTTAGTTGTAGTAGCCAACTCGCAGGATTTAAGCCAAGTAAAATATACCAACGGTTCCGATTTAACATACTACTCTTTTACAACAGATCAAAAAATTGTAATAAGAATTACTTCTGATGGCAAAATTCTTGAATGGGGCAATTATTGGGATAAAGGTTATTATAATTATACTCCTGGAAAGCTGCAACAGTACATGGGAAGAGTAGAATATTATGGTGCAGAAGCAGATTCAATTAACAGCGGCAAAGTAAAAAGTATTGGAACTTCCTACATTACTTATTATAGTTCTTTTGACGCAGCAACAGATAAAGGAAAAGTAAAATCAATCGGAAGAACTAATTTGAACTACTATTCCATATATGAAAATGAAGCGTTGGTTGGCAAGTTAAAATCCGCAGGCAATACAAACTTTACCTACTATAATTCTTATGAAAATATTGCTCTCAAGGGAAAACTTAAATCAGCAGGTACGGCTCAGATAGCTTATTATTCATCGTTTGACGATAAAAAAATACAAGGGAAAATTAAAAGTATCGGGTCGACAACCTATGTCTGGTACAATTCGAACGACAGGAGAGAGTATCAAGGAGCATTAAAGTCGGGCAATGTGGAACAGGTTGTTGCTGGAATTAATTTTATTATTATGTAACTAAAGCGATTCTATTCATAGTCATCAAGTCCTTCGGCAATTTTACCGTAATCTAAAAATAGTTCTTCCCCCGGAACAATATCTTGTAATGCTTCAAATTCCTCACCATCATTTATCGATACAATATTCGGCTGCGATGAATGATTAAGGTAAATGACCGGGTCTATCATTTTAAAGCCATATTCAGGAACGAAGTAGTTTTCTTCATCAAAAAGACAGTAAGTTTCTATCAACGACCTAGAATGTTCTGGTAGTGCTTCTACTTCTTTAATAGGAACTTTTATCCATTCGCCCATTCCTTTTGAAAATATATCCCGGCAGCCTTTTGGTATATGCTGAATTGCAAATATTCCGATACCATGAACTGGTGAACCTTTTAACTGAATATATGTTTGGCTTGTTAATTGATTAAGTAGCTTTGAATAAGGCATCAGAATGAATTATTAAAATATCTTGGAATTCTCATTGCAGCAAATTTAGGGTTTACTGCTATATAATGTTAAAGCATAAAAAATAGATAATAATTTTTAAATTAGTGTCACAGTCTTGAGGTTTATTTTAATATCTGTCACTTATCTTTACGAACTAAGAAAAGAAGATAATTTCAATCTACTATGAAGATATCAAGGTAAATAGCTAATAACAATTTTCTTTTCGTATATAAAAAATAAGATTGCCAGATGCGTAAACTTTCCGCCGTACTTTTTGCAGATATAGCCCGTTATACTGCCATGATGCAAGAGGATGAAAAAAATGCTCTGCAGCTCATTAATAAATTCAAAAAAGATATTGAAAAGCAAACGGGAAAATTTAATGGCCGTATTGTACAATACTATGGAGATGGATGTTTGCTTACATTCGAAAGCTCTACAGAAGCAGTTGATTGTGCCATCAGTTTACAACATGTTTTTTCAGAATCACCAGAAGTACCCGTTCGTATAGGCATTCATATGGGTGAAATTCTGTTTAAGAATAATGGTGCATTTGGCAATGGTGTAAATATTGCATCCCGTATTGAGTCAATGGGTATTCCGGGCTCTATACTAGTGTCAAAAACTGTCCGTGACCAAATCATCAATAAATCTAGTTTTCTATTGGCTTCGCTCGGTACTTTTCATTTTAAAAATGTAAGCGAACCAATCGAAGTTTTTGCACTGGCTAATGAAGGTTTTGTAATTCCCGATAAATCTGATTTACAAGGAAAGTTTAAAACACCAACAAAAAAGAGAATTCCGAAATGGGTTGCGATTGGTGTTCCAGTTTTATTACTGGCTGTAATTGCTATCGTTTGGTTTCTTAACGCAAAAAAAGCGGCTACCACATTATCAGATGAACAAAGAGAACAACCTGTAGCAGTAATGGCTTTTGAAAATCTTACCAAAGACAAGAGTATGGATGATTTAGGGCTAATGATAAAAGATTGGATAAGTTATGGCTTATTAGAATCTGAAAAAGCTCCTGTTATTATTCTTGATGAAGAAAAAAATGAAAAAACAAAAAATAATAAAGAGAAGTTAGCTAATATTCCGACAGGAGTGGGACTTGTTGTTAAAGGACGATTCTTTGATCAGAGTGAGGAACAAATTGCTGCTATCGCTGAAATTCTTGATGTAAAAACAAACAAAATACTATTTACATTAAAGCCAGTAGTTGCAAAAAAAGACAGTCTGACGGTTATGCTTGATCAATTAAAAATCAGGTTACTGAATATTGGGAGAAGAGAATCATGTATCAACTAAAAGACCACCGCTTTTTGCTGCATATGCAAAATATCTTGATGGATTAAAATACCAAAAGACTGATTATTTAAAGGCGCAGGGTTATTACCAGGAATCATTGAAAGAAGATTCAACTTTTGTAGCTCCTCTTTTTGCATTGGCTACATCTTCCATTGATAATTTGCAACCAGCATTAAGGGATTCCATAATGGCAACCTTACAATTGATGGAAAGCTCGTTTACATCGTTTGAAAAAAAGAGTTGGGAAAATCTAAAGACAAGACTTGCTGTTGATAGCATTGAAAAATAATTATGCTAAAATTCTTTCTCCTTCTGCTAGCTCAATGCCTATACCTTTGCAGACTATGAGTTTATTTACAGAAAAATCAGCGATTATAATTACCTGTCATAAACGTATTACTCCTTACTTAGAGAATGAAGTAAAACAACTTGGCTTTACTATCGATTCAAGTTTTATTACAGGTGTCAGTATTACAGGAACGATTACGGATTGTATAAAACTCAATCTTTATCTTCGTTGTGCAAGCCAGGTATTATATAGTTTAAAAAGTTTTAGGGCAGATAATGCAGATGATATTTATAATAACCTTGTCAGTTATCCTTGGGAAAATATATTACCAGATCCTGGATATTTTTCTATTACCAGTAATGTAAACAATCCAACAATTAACAATAGCATGTTTGCCAATCTTCGGGTTAAAGATGCAATTGTAGACAGGATTCGAGATAAAAGAGGTAGCCGTCCTTCAACGGGATCTGAATTAACAGGAACTGTCATTCACCTTTTTTGGAAGAATGAAGATGCTACCATTTTTGTTGATACTACAGGTGATTCACTGGCAAGACATGGCTATCGAAAAATACCCGGATTGGCTCCAATGCTGGAAGGTTTGGCAGCTGCTACCATTTATGCAACACAATGGGATAAAAATTCCCCATTTATAAATCCAATGTGTGGATCAGGAACTTTAGCAATAGAAGCAGCAATGCTTGCAACGAACAGAGTGCCGGGTTTATTCAGAACCAATTATGCTTTTATGCATGTGCAAGGTTATGACGAAAGTGTGTACTTAAAAGAAGATGCATTGCTTGAAGAACAAATAACAGATATGCCGGGATTGAAAATAATTGCTACCGATATAAGTGCAAAGGCCATTGACAATGCAAGGAAGAATGCTATTGCAGCAGGAGTAGAAAAATTAATTGATTTTGAAGTTTGTGAGTTTGCTGAAACAGATGTTCCCGCCGATGCCGCAGGTGTAATGATGATAAATCCTGCATATGGTGAAAGGCTCGGAGAAATTTCTGCGCTAGAAGAAACCTATAAACGTATCGGCGATTTTATGAAAAAAAATTGCGGAGGTTATTATGGCTATGTCTTTACTGGCAATATGGAACTGGCAAAAAAGATTGGACTAAAAGCAAAACGCAGAATTGAATTTTATAATAGTACGATAGATTGCAGGTTGTTAGAATATGAATTATACAGCGGCACTAGAAGAACCGATAAAGAAAACGACTAAATACTTTTCAGTAGCTGCTGCATATAAGCAAGACCTTTCTCTTTTGTAAATGCAATATTTCTCTTCGGAACATTTTCAATATCTGGATAACCAGCAATTGCCTTTGTCACACTATCTTCTCTCAAAAAATGCAACATAGGGTAGGGCGAACGGTTTGTGTAATTGGATGGATCATTTTCATTACTACCTACAAACATATATTTGGGGTGAAAGCTAGCAATTTGGTAAATGCCTTCGTAATTATTCTTTGTAAGTAACGTTTCTGCTTTCTACCAGATCAAGATAGTCATTAAAATCAGCGAAGCTATCTGGTAAAATCAATAGTGAGGTTTCAATTTTATTATTTTCATCTAGGAGCAAAAAAATTTTCAGTATAGCTTCCAAAACGTTTTTAGTAGTTACTTCATGTAGCACTTCATAATGAATACTACCTCTTTTAATCTCTCTTGCCGCAAAAGGACAAAAATTGCAGGCAACTACTACATTAGTAATCCAGCTTTTAGTTTTGGTAACGATAATTTCATTATCTGCGTTACTCATAATTTGTTCTTTGTAATATAGCTGATGTATAAATCTTCAACCTTTTTTCTTGCCCAAGGTGTTTTACGTAAGAATTTTAAAGAAGAATTGATACTTGGATCGCTGATAAAACAATTTATCCGGATCATATTACCGAGTTCATCCCAACCGAAATGCTTTTCCAATTCAATAAGAATGGACTCCAGTGTTTTTCCATGAAGCGGATCATTAGATGACATTGGCTTTTATTTCAAAGCTTCATTTAATATTTGTGCCAGGCGTAGTCCGCCTTTCAGTAATTGCAGGTCAAGATCACTTTTAAAAATATAATTGTATTTATACCCAAGCTTTCCATCTGCGGGCACAGAAGCATAAACTTTATTAGCTAAAACATAAGACTCATAAAACCATTCTTCCAACGAAGATTGTTGCCAACCTTTCACTTCTTCTGCATTTGCAATGTCCAAGTTACCTGCATATTCTGTATAACTGTATTGCTGAAATTCAACAATCTCACTATCCCAAACTGTATGAAGATTCGTTTGTTTATCAAACCAGCTTACCTTAACTCTATTGCCGCCAAGATCTTCTTCCCGGCCAACATGTAAAGGTTGATGGAGGTCGCCTACAAAATGTATAAGAAAACGTAATGCAATCTGCCTTTTTTCAATTGGTAATGATTTGTCTTTTAATTCTGTAGTCAGTGCCTTTATCTGTGTATATAAATTCTCACCTTTAAGATTTTGTAATGCAGCAAGAAAGTCTTCTTTTCCTAAATTGCCCGGCAAGTTTACATAATGCCATTTGGAAACATGATCCCAAGTATGTGTTGTATCAGATTTTATAAAATCTGCCCAATTGGCCCATAAGGAAAGTGATTCCATGCCAATAATATTTTGCAATTCTTTCTTTGCTTTCTTTGTCAAATGTCGCTGTGCAATCTCTCCGACAACTCGGTGACCGGTTACTCCCCAGCTAAAACATATTGCGGGAGCAAGTAGAAAAAAGAATAAGGTGATTGTCTTTACAATTCCTGAGTTGATGAGTCTGCGCATATTAATTTATTGTAGTTGCAAATGTCAAAGAAAAAACATTAGGGATAAAAAAAAGTACCAAATAATTGATACTTAAGTTTGAAATATTTTTATATGATAATTTTATCAGCTATTATTTTTGCAACGCCACATTTACTGCATTAGCGCCTTTCGGACCCATCTCAATTTCAAAAGTCACTTTATTGCTTTCCGTAATCTCATCTTTTACAGAATTAATATGCACAAAAACACTTTCTTGTGTTTCCAGGTCTCTTATAAATCCATATCCCTTTTCATGGTTGAAATGGGTAACGATACCAGTACGGATAAGATCTTCTGGATTGATAGGTTCTTGTTTTGGAACACCAATTTCAATATCCTCTAGTTTAATAGCAACTTTTTTCCTGGGATCGGGTGGCACCGAAGAAAGATTTCCGTTCTCATCAATATAGGCAAGCATATCATCAAGACTTTGCCCTGACTTAGCATTTTCTTTACGTTCAGCCTTTTTTTCTGCTTTTTCCTTTTTGTTTTGTCTTTTTTTCTTTTCTCTTTCTTTTTTGTTCCAGGTTTCTGCCATAAACTGTATTCGGGGTTTAATTAAAAAATGATGTTCTTTTCTTCTTGCGATCAGGGAGGGAAATGGACAATATTACTTTGCCAGTTCTTTTTCGAATCGCATAAAGGTAAGCTTTTTTAGTCTCTTTTCCTTAACTATACTACCGCCAGCAGCTTATGTGTACTGTTTGAGTATAAGTTTTAAACATTCTTTTAGCAAACGATTTTGCAGACTTCATTATAAAACGATTAATTTCATCGCATAATTTATTAAACCTCAATAACAATTACTAAAATGAAATCTTTCATTACCCTTATTATTTGCAGCTTTTTTGCGATTCAGTTGAATGCTCAGGACAGCACCTCGAAAACATCGAAACCAGATCCAACTAAAAAAATAATGATTGTAGAGGCATCTTGTGGCCAATGCCAGTTTAAAATAAAAGGTGGCGGGTGTGATTTGGCTGTACGATTTGATGGCAAAGGTTATTTTGTAGATGGGACAAAAATTGATGAACATGGCGATGCTCATGCAGCCGATGGCTTTTGCGAAGCAATCAGAAAAGAAGTACAGGGCGAAGTGGTAAATAACCGTTTTGTAGCAACCTATTTTAAGCTAATTCCCGAAAAGCCTAAAAAAGAGAAAATGTAATTGTCTTCTTCAAAAAGAACATGGGGACTATTACTAAAAGTGCAAAAACCCGTCTAGCCTAGGTCAAGACAGGGAGGATTTTTTTAAAGACCAAGAAAAATTCTGTTGTTTAGAAAATAGCTTAAGATGTTGAATTGCTCCAACATTGAAAACATAAAATCGCCTTCAATCTTTGCATTTTCATCACTATCACTTCCATGCACTGCATTTTCACCAACTGATGCAGCGTATAATTTACGAATGGTATTTGCTTCTGCCTTTGCAGGATCAGTAGCACCAATCAATTTTCTGAAATCTTCGACGGCATTATCTTTTTCAAGAACTGCTGCAATAATTGGCCCTTCACACATAAAAGAAACCAGTTCGCCATAAAAAGGTCTTTCCTTATGAATTGCATAAAATTCTCCGGCTTTTTCAGGAGTAAGTTTTGTCATCGCAAGTAACAAACTCTTATCTTCGCAGCCGTTTTTATGAAAGCTATAAAAGAAATATTCCCTTTACTAACAACACCGCGGAAAGTGGTAATTACCACACATCAGAAGCCGGATGCAGATGCGATGGGTTCTTCATTGGCATTATCACATTTTCTTTCAGGTTTTGGCCATTCCGTTACGGTTATTTCTCCCACAAATTGGGCTGGCTGGGTAGATTGGATGCCGGGTACAAAGCAAGTTTTGGATTATGAAAAAAACAAAGTAAAAGCTGATGCCATAATGGATGAAGCGGATTGGTTGTTTTGTCTTGACTTCAATATTTTTCACCGTACTAAGTCGATGACGGAGAAACTGAAGGCACTTACTTGTACAAAAATATCTGATTGATCATCATCAGGAACCTGATGCAGCATCTTTTACTTACGGCATAAGCGATACATCTAAGAGTTCCACCTGTGAAATGATATATGATTTTATTGTTGATTCTGGTAATGCTGACAAAATCACCATGGAAATCAATGAATGTATTTATGCCGGAGTGGTGGCAGATACCGGTTCTTTTCGTTTCTCATCAACACATGCAGGTGTACATAAGCTGGCAGCAGATTTAAAAGCAAGAGGTTTGGATCACGGTAAAGTGCATGAAAAGCTTTTTGATAATTTTTTGGAGAACCGTTTACGGTTTACCGGAAATGTGCTGTTGAACAGAATGGAAGTGTTTTATGAATATAATACGGCGTTGGTTGCCATTCCTAAAGCTGATCTAATTAAATACCAAATTAAAACCGGAGATTCAGAAGGCCTGGTTAATTTTCCACTTAGCATACAAGGAATAAAACTGGTGGCATTGGTAATTGACAGGGATGAAGAAAGAAAATGGAGCTTCCGAAGCAAAGGGGAGTTTGATTGCAATACATTTGCCCGCAAATATTTCGAAGGTGGCGGACATTATAATGCTTCGGGCGGAAGGAGTAGTGAATCACTGGAAGAAGCTGTAGAAAATTTTAAAAAAGCAATGATCGAAAATAAAAATCTATTACAATAAAAAATCAAAAAAAATGAGGATTAAAAATCTCCTATTTGTTCTTATTGCTGTTGCCACTCTTGCTAGTTGTGGTCAGTCTACTTATCGTAAAACACCAGGCGGAATGCCATACAAAGTGTTCAGTGGAAAAGATACCCAAAGTATTGCTGTTGGTAATATTATTAAAGTAACTTTTACCAGAACAATAAAAGACAGTGTTGATTTCACTACAGAAGGAAGTTTACCGGTGTACGTACCAATCACTCCAAATTCAACACCGTATGACCTTTCAGAAATCTGGACAAAACTTAAAAAAGGTGACAGCGTTATTGCTACACAAATGATGGATACATTCATCAATCGTAATCCACAACATCCTAATTTTTTAAGCGGACAGTATAAAAAAGGAGACAAAATTGTTATCACACTGAAAATTATTGAAGTATTCGCTTCAGATTCTCTTGCCAAAGTAGACGAAGAAAAGCAGAGAAAAGAATGGGAATCGAAAGAAGGTGAGGTAATGGCAAAATATATAAAGGAGAAGAATATTAAAGCTGAAATGACAAGTTCTGGAGTTTATGTAGAAACAATTACACCTGGAACAGGCAACCCAGTTGGCACTGGAAAATATGTATCTGTGAATTATACAGGAACATCTTTTAGCGGTTTTAAGTTTGATAGCAATACCGACTCAGTCTTCCAGCATGTTGCTCCATTATCTTTCACTACAGCCAGTGGAGAAATGACAAAAGGTTTTGACGATGGTGTTCAACTGATGCGTAAAGGCGAACATGCAAGAATTTATGTGCCTTCTTCTTTAGGTTACGGAGCTCAGCCTGATCCAAGATCCGGTATCAAACCTTACGAAAATTTAATATTTGATATAGTGGTGCTGGACATTAAGGATAAAGCTCCACCGCCGCCACCAGCTCCGGCTCCGCAGCAAATGCAAATGCCACAGCAATAAATTGATTCAAAACAACGCTTATAATATCTATTGAATCAAAAAATAAATGAACTTTGTACCCGTATCGCCTCAGGCGATACGGGTATTTTTTTTAAAAGGCTCCGTTTTTAATCCAATGTCAGTTCCGTACCCTCAGAAATAAAAGTTCTTAATAAGTTTACCTAACTTTTTTTATTGTCAAATAAGGAAATCCGTATTTTTATGAACCTGACTGTTTTTACAGTGATTAAGGTAACGATTACAATGTCATGAGGAAAAGGTTTCGCAGCAATGTGAAGCCTTTTCTTTTTAGTGATGTTGATACGCTGAAATAAGCTTTATCGTTTCTATTGCTTCTTTTACATCATGCACTCTTAGAATAGTGGCTCCATTTAATAAACCGGCTGAATGCAATGCTGTCGTTCCATTCAAAGAATCTTCAACAGAAACGTTTAATGTTTTATAGATAAATGATTTCCTGGAAATGCCAAGTAATATTGGGCAATTAAGCATTTTAAATACAGAAAGATTACGGAGCAGTTCAAAATTGTGCTGAATTGTTTTTCCAAAACCAAAACCCGGATCAATGATAATGTCTTTAATCCCCTTTTTTAAATTCATCTGCCTTTTTAATAAAAAAATCAAGAATCTCTCTTGTTACATTTTCATAAACTGGTTCATGCTGCATGGTTTGTGGTGTTCCCTGCATATGCATCAATACGTAAGGAACGTTTAATGATGCTACAGTCGAAATCATTTCGGAATCCATACTTCCGGCAGATATATCATTAACTATTGATGCGCCTGCGGCAACGGCTTCTTTGGCAACCAACGAATAGTAGGTATCAATTGAAATAAAAGCTTCCGGAAAATTTGCCTTTATAGCTTCAATCGGCGCAATCACTCTTTTCAATTCTTCATCTGCTGTCAGGTTTTCACTACCAGGTCTTGTACTCTGGCCGCCAATATCAAGAATAGTGGCACCTTCCTTCAGCATTTGTTCAGCTTTCTTTAAAACAGCATCGTTATTCTGTTGGCGACTATCACTGTAAAAAGAATCCGGCGTAGCATTAATAATGCCCATTACAATGGGTTTATCAATTACCAGCAATCTTCCTTTACAATTCAGTGTAAACATTAGCCTTAGTTCGTTATTTTTGATGCTAAAGATAAAGAGAACAGGGGAGTGGCGAAATTTAAAGGGCAATTAAGAATGTAAGCCCCATTCACTACTCACTATTATTCACCCCTGCCTGCCGGCAGGCAGGATTCAAAATATGACAACAACAAATACACAATACGACGAAGCCATTCATTCCTGCAAGGAAATATTTCTAAAGAAATCGAATGACTACGGTACGGCTTGGAGAGTGCTAAGAACCATTTCAATCGTTGACCAGATATTTATTAAAGCACAAAGAATCCGAACCAGGCAGGAAAAGAAAGGACAGAAAGTTCTGGATGATGTTGCTGGGGAATTTAAAGGCATCATTAATTATGCGGTTATCGGTTTAATTCAATTGGAATTGCCAGGAGATGCTCCAGAAGAAATGAAGATTGATGAAGTGTCAAAACTATTCGATAAAAATGTAGCCGTTGCTAAAAAATTGATGGAAGACAAGAACCATGATTACGGCGAAGCATGGCGCAGTATGAGTCAGCAAAGTTTTGTCGATTTGATATTGATGAAACTACAACGAATACGACAGATATTGAATAATGATGGTAAAACAATTATGAGTGAAGGAATTGATGCCAACTATCTTGATATTGTAAACTATGCAGTGTTTGCATTAATACTTATGTAATATGAAATGAGTCATAAAAATCATAGAGTAATATATACTTTACGATGAGAATTTTTATGACGAATTCCATGTGGCAACATTAAATAAATAATAACACATGAAAATTGCAGTAACGGTTATCAGAATTATTGTTGGGCTACTTTTCGTTTTCTCGGGATTGGTAAAAGCCAATGACCCTTTAGGTCTTAGTTATAAGATGCAAGAGTTTTTTGAGATATGGAATTTGCATCAATTCAATTCATGGTCATTATTGATGTCCGTTTTAATGAATGCTTTTGAAATAATTGCCGGTACTGCTTTAATTGTAGGTTGGAGAATAAAACTCTTTAGTTGGCTTTTGTTATTATTGATTGTCTTCTTTACTTTCTTAACTGGCTATACGTACATAACAGGAATGCCTAAGAACTGCGGTTGCTTTGGAGATTGCTTACCTATCAGTTCTAAAACTTCTTTCTTAAAAGATGTTGTGTTGACTATAATGATTGTCTTCCTTTTCTGGAAACAGAAATATATAAAACCGTTTCTTTCCAACACTTTTACTACTATCAAAATGATTGGAGTAACCATTTTTGCATTTGGTTTTCAATGGTACACATTAAATTATATGCCGGTAGTTGACTGTATGCCTTTTAAAGTTGGCAATAATATTCCAGAGAAAATGAAAATGCCGGCAAATGCTATTCCGGATAGTACCGTTATCACTTTTGTGTATGATAAAAACGGACAGACGGTTGAGTTTACGGCAACAGATTTCCCAGCTGATTTTAAAGTGCCTCCTTACAAACTAATCAAGCGTTACGATAAAATAATACGAAAAGGAAGTAATAACGAACCACCAATAAAAGGTTTTGCATTAACAGGGCCGGAAGAAGTTAATTATACTTTTGATATTCTTGGTAAGCCATTTTCGATGTTACTATTTATTGAAAATTTTTCAATACCGGTTTCCAAATGGGAAAAGAAGTTTGCTGAAGCATATGCAGCCGCTAAAGAAAAAAATATTCCTGTTTATATAGTTACAAGCCAACCCGATGTTGCGGCTAAGGAAATTGCTAATACAGCTTTTGCTGATATTACAATTCTTAGTTGCGACTTCACGGCTGTGAGAACAGCAGCAAGAGTAAGCACCAATTTATATTTATTGAAAGAAGGAACTATCTTAAATAAATGGAGCCGTTCTGGTTTTGGTTCGGCAACAAAAAGTATAGAAACCTTAAACACTGTTCCAGAATATCATGTAACGCCGCCATCGCCAAAACCAGATTTTGGTGATACAACTAATAATCAATAAGAATAGAAACCGCTATGCTAAAATTCATCATCAAAAAATCATTATACGGCCTTTTGGTGCTGGTAGGAGTGGTGGTGCTGGTATTTTTTCTGTTCCAGGGTTTTGGTGATCCTTCCAGATTAGTGATGGGACAATCTGGTGACTCGGCTACACAAGCTAATATCAAAAAAGAATTATACCTCGATCAGCCAAAATGGAAACAGTTTGTTTATTACTTGAATGATGTATCGCCGATCTGCTTTCACAGCAAAGCAGAAATTGAAAAGAAAAAATTACAAGGTTTATTTATTGGTGGTGAAACAAAATTTGGTGTAAAAGTTCCTTATCTCCGTACATCTTACCAAACCAAACGACCGGTCTGGAATGTATTAATGCAAGCCTTACCGGGAACTTTAATGCTGGCAATTGCCGCAATGGTCATCGCCATACTAATTGGCATTCCGCTGGGAGTAATGGCAGCAGTAAAACAAAACACCTGGCTGGATACATCTGCCATTTTTTCAAGTATCGTTGGTATTTCCGCCCCATCATTTTTTACGGGCATTATCATGGTGTATATTTTTGGTTTTGTGCTGAGCGACTGGACAGGTCTGCATATTGCCGGAAACTGGTTTGTAATTGATGATGATGGAAACAAACGGCTGACCATGCAAAATCTTATTTTGCCTGCAGTTACATTAGGTATTCGTCCGTTAGCCATTATTACACAGCTAACAAGAAGTGCTATGTTGGATGTGCTGGATCAGGATTATATCCGTACAGCCTATGCAAAGGGGCTGAGCAAAAGACAGGTTATCTGGAAACATGGCTTACGCAATGCACTGAATCCTGTTATCACTGCTATCACTGGTTGGTTTGCAGAATTGTTAGCAGGAGCATTTTTTGTAGAATATATTTTTGGCTGGCAAGGAATTGGAAAAGTGACGGTTGATGCTTTGGAGAAACTGGATTATCCGGTGGTGATGGGTTCAGTGTTAGTTGCTGCTACTTTTTTTATCCTGATAAATATTCTGGCAGATATTCTTTACGGAGTTGTTGATCCGAGGGTGAGGGTGGAGTAAAAATTTAATCGAGTTGAATTTCAACTATTTTTTGTTTTATGTCAATTATAATCCAATCATCAGTTTTGTTTTTTGGAATACATTCATTTAGTGATAATTCATTTTTAAAATTATGAACAGACTTTTCGCCAAGTTTAATTATTAATACATATTTGAATTGTCCTCTTTCTTCTCCTTTACTTTTCCTTCATCAATCCATGCCTCAGTTTTAATATTATTTAGCCTTGTAATTGAAGAAACACCTTGCATTTCTGGCACATATACACCATCGCACCAACATCTTGTCATTTCAATGTTTTCGGAGTTTGATAAAGATTCTGAAATACGATATTCTAATATTTCGCAAAATTCATTGTCTATCATCATCTAAAATTGAATAGATTGTATTTTACTGAATAATCACCTCATTCACCACTTTCTGTTTCAACGCTTCATTTACTCTTTGTTTTATCTTTTCTTTCTGATACATCAGCTCATTTTTAAGCGGAGCAACATGAGTAGTGATGAATAATTTATCGCCGATGATCTGGAGTTTGTCGGTGTAACGGGCTACTGTTTTTCCCATAATTTCTTCCCACACATCTTCAATCTGCAATGCTTGAATGCCGCCTTTAATCCGGCTTCCATCCAGAAATTTTTTCATTGCATCGCCAAGAGAATATTCACCCATGGGTGTAAAGTTACAGGTTTTAGTTTGTCATGCGGAGGTACAGCCTGTCACAAATCAAGTTAGGGTATTTGTCACTCCGACGATAGGAGGAGTCTCAAACACTTCGAACTTTTAATTAATTCAAACCCTCTGAGATGTCTCCCTCGTCGACTGACAACTCAGCAAGGGCAGGTTCTTCGGATGACAAAGAATGTCTCTCTTGTATTAACTTCCTTGGGCCAGCCATCACAAATAGAAGGATTTAAAAATGTCCAGTCAGGATTCATTGTTTTAATCAAATCAAGTTTCTTTTGCCTTCTCCAACCTTTTATTTCTTTTTCTCTTGCAATAGCGTTGTTGATGTAAGTGAAATACTCGTAGAAGACCAGATTATAGCAATAATATTTTCCAGCAATGTTTGGTTGCCTTTCCAGTGTTCAGTTAGTCTTGTGGGAGATTATTGGTTTCCCGTATATAACGGTTCTTTCCTTTTCTATATACAAATAATGATGTTGTTTAGAAAGCTCTAAACTATATTATAAGGTCAAGTTGTGTATTTGTCACCGACAAGGAGGAGTCTCAAACACTTCGATATTTTATTACTTTTAATTCTCTGAGATGCCTCGTACCTCGGCATGACAAAAACAGGCCTTACAACCCTATCAACTGAAACTCAATTCCCAACTCCTTCAAGTGAGAACTTAACCTTTCTTCATTCGTATCGGTAATAAAAACCTGCCCTTCATTTTCCTTACAAACTTTATTCAGCAAGTTACTGATCCTGTCTTCATCCAGTTTTTCAAAAACATCATCCAGCAAAAGGAGAGGAGCAAACTTCTTTTCTTTTTTTAATATTTCCAGTTCGGCCAGCTTCAAGGCAAATAATAAACTCTTCCGCTGTCCTTGTGAAGCAATTGTTTTAAAAGATTGGTTTCCTAACTTAATATCAAGATCGTCCCGATGCACACCGGAAGTTGTTCGCTGCGCCATGCAATCTTTATTACGATTTAATTTTAGTAACTCGGAAAAGCTTGCTTGCAGTAATTCACTTTCGTAAAATAGTGTAACATGTTCCTTGCCAACCGGAGCTTCAGCGGAGGTGGGATTTTTGGCAATTTCATTGTATAAATTTTTAACTATTGGCAAATACGAAATAAGAAACTCCTTTCTCTTATCAAAAATATAATCACCGGGTTTTACTAATTGTCCATCCAGCACATCTAATAAAGAAAAATCCTTCTTGCCTGTATCAAAAAATGATTTTAATAATGAGTTTCGCTGGTCTATTATTTTTTTATAAGCGATTAAATGTTGCATGTACTCACCATCTAGCTGACAAAGTAATAAATCCAGAAAAGTTCTTCTGGCTCTACTATCACCAGTAATCAATTCAGCATCATCAGGGGCAATAACAACACAGGGATAACGACCAATATGCTGTGAGAATTTATCGTACTGATTATCGTTCACAGCAAATTCCTTTTTACCAGTTTCTCTAAGTATACAAACTGCTTTTTCTTGTTTATCAAATAATTCAATATTCCCTTCTAATCGAAAACCTGCATTGCCATGCAACACATTATTTGCATCTTGTCTAGTAAAATAACTTTTTGTAAAACAGAGATAATGGATAGCATCCAACAGGTTTGTTTTACCAACACCATTGTTACCACAAATACCTACAATGCGATTTGTAAAATCAAACGACCTGTTTGTATAATTCTTAAACTGTATTAATGATATGGAATGCAGTTGCAGCATGAGGAATGATTAATCTAACAATACAGGATCAAGATCAATCACATGGCAGTTCTTGCAGAACTCTGGCGGTTCATTTCTATACCACATAGCTCTGAACTGCCGATAGTCTTTATTGTTCAAACATTTCATCAGACCATCATCAAAAATGCTTCCGAAGTTCAATTCTTTTGGAAAAGGCTTGGCACAGCAAGGCGTTGCATATCCATCCCAGGAAACATAAAAGTGTGACCATACCAAATCGCATTTGCGAAAACCTTTTAGAGCTTCAATATCCCAGGTTGTAAATTCTATCTCAGGATAATTTTTCGCCATTGCCTTTGCTCTTTTCAACTCTGATTTGAATTCAGTTGTTTGAAAAAAGTCATAGTACGTTTTATCATGAATAGTAACTGATGCGACATTGAAAGGAGTGATGTTGACATATTTTACACCGAGTTTACCAGCTAGCTCCACCACTTCAGCCATATCCTGGTAATTCTCTTTTATCGCTACAAAGTTGAACATGACCGTTGCTCTTTTTCCCCGACAAGCTTCAATCGTTTGCAACATGTTTTCATAGAAGAAGCTATAATCACTTTTTAATCTCACTTTTTCATAAACTTTTCCAATGCCATCAATGGATACTTGTATCGTATCAATTTTATCAGCAAGATCTTCCGCCATTTTTACACTGATGGGCAAATGTGCATTAGTGGACACACTGATGATGATGCCGTTGTTTTTTGAACGGATATAATCAACGATCTCCGGCAACTTCTTAAACATAAAAGTTTCTCCCAAACCCGTTAATCCAATTGAATCAACATATGGAAAAGCTTCATCCACTACTTTTTTCATTTTCTCCATGTCCATAAAACCTTTCGCCATTTGTTCGCCGTAAGCATACTCTCTCGGGCAGGTAATACAGGCCAGATTGCACTGATTGGTTACTTCCAGCATTATAGAAGATGGGTGCGGAACTTTGGTGCTACGGGTCATCCGAAGCCAAAATCCATGAGCTTTATTCGCTGAATATTTAAAGAAATTTATACCGCCGGGAAGCCTTTTCAATCGCAGAAATGCTTTTTGAAGCCGACGGCGGGTTATCCGATTGGCCATTCGCAAAAGTAGAACATTTATATCTTCTTCTTTATCAGTACACTTACTCAAAAGGGAAGATTATTTTGAGGCTTTAAAATTCCTTTTTTCCCCTTATTTTTGCGTCCCGTAATTTAGGTATAAACCAACTCAAAAATTTAAGCCTGTGGCTACCAAATTTTCAAAAGATACTTACCTCTATTGGTACGAATTAATGCAACTGATACGTCAGTTTGAATTGATGGCTGAAGAGAAGTATAAAATGGATGGTAAGATCCGTGGATTTTTCCATGCCTACATCGGGCAGGAAGCTATTGCAGCGAGTTGTGTAACTGCAACCCGTCCTCAAGATCTTCCGATTACTGCTTACCGTGACCACGGCTTGGCAATTGCTAAAGGTGTTTCTGTAAACAGTTGTATGGCTGAGTTGTACGGAAAGGCTACGGGTTGTTCAAAAGGAAAAGGTGGAAGTATGCACTTCTTTGGTAAGGATGTTGGTTTTTTTGGTGGTCATGGAATTGTGGGAGCACAGATTGGTACTGGTGCTGGATTAGCATTTGCAGAAAAATACCGAGATACTGATAATGTGGTGCTTTGTTATTTTGGTGATGGAGCTTCAAGACAAGGAATGTTGCATGAAACATTCAATCTGGCGATGCTTTGGAAATTGCCAGTAGTTTTTATTTGCGAGAACAATCATTATGCAATGGGTACTTCGGTAGAACGTACTTCTAACGTAATTGATATTTATAAATTGGCTGATGGCTATGAAATGCCAGCTGATACGATTGATGGCATGAGTCCTGAAGCAGTGCATGAAGGTGTTGGCCGTGCAGTAAAACGAGCAAGGGAAAAAGGCGGGCCTACTTTATTAGAAATTAAAACATATCGTTACAAAGGTCACTCAATCAGCGATCCACAAAAATACAGAACAAAGGAAGAAGTGGATGAATACAAGAGCAAAGACCCGATTGCGATGGTTTTAAAAACTATTCTGGATAATAAATTTGCAACACAAGAAGAAATTGATGCAATTAATAAAAGGGTAGATGATATTGTAGATGAGTCGGTAAAGTTTGCGGAAGAAAGTCCTTGGCCAGATGATGATGAAGTGTTGAAAGATGTGTACGTAGATCAGAATTATCCATTTATCGTTGATTAAATTAAACAAAAACAAGCAATAAAAATAAAACAATGGCAGACAAGAAAAATGTGCAGGATGCAGATTCAGGCGAAGTGATTGTAGCAAAAGCGAAAGATTTCTGGGAGAGATATAATAAACCCCTGATGATAGCCTCAGTTGCTATTATCGTTTTAGTTGGTGGTTGGTATATCTATCAGAACTATTTTGTAAAACCAAAAGAAACCAAAGCTGCGGAAGTAATGTTCAAAGCTGAAGATTATTATCGTCAGGATTCTGTACTACTTGCTTTAAATGGCGACGGTCAGAATTGGGGTTTTCTGAAAGTAATTGATAAATATGGTGGAACTGATGCTGGTAATCTTGCTCATTTTTACGCAGGTGATTGCTTTATCAAATTAAATGAGAATCAAAAAGCAATTGATCAGTTGAAGAAATTCAGTTCAAGTTCAAAATCTGTGCAAGCAAGAGCTTATAAATTAATGGGAGATGCTTATGGTGATTTAGGGAAGAATAAAGAAGCATTTGACTATTATAAAAAAGCTGGTCATCATTTTGAAAAAGATGAAACCAATTCTGCTGAAGCATTATTTATGGCTGCTTATTTGGCTCAACGTACGTTGAATGATACAAAAGGTGCGATAGAATTGTACAAAGAGATCAAGGAAAAATTTCCAAGAACAGAACAAGCAAGAGATGCTGATAATTACCTAGCTCAGCTGGGTGTTTACAGCACTGAAAAATAATTATGGCTGAAGTAACAGATAGTAAACTATTACATATTGATACAGGCATTCTGAAAAAGGATGCCTGTATTGTTTTGGTTAAAACAGAATGGAATGCCCAGATCACAGATCAATTGGAAATGGGTTGTATTGCTGAGTTGGAAAAACTCGGTGTAAAGAAAACTGTTGTCATTACCGTTCCAGGTGCATTTGAAATTCCATTTGCGATTAAAAATTATTACGAAACTGCTGGTAAAAAAAGTAAAGCTGATGCTTTTATTGCATTAGGCTGTGTGATAAAAGGAGATACACCTCATTTTGAATATGTGTGCCAAGCTATTACCAACGGAGTGTTGCAATTAAATCTTTCGTTACCTGTTCCAACCATTTTTGGAGTACTTACAGTTAATACTGAAGAACAGGCAATTGAAAGAATTGGTGGCAAACATGGGCATAAAGGTGAGGAAGCCGCAATAACAGCGATGAAAATGATAACACTTACAAATTCTTCCCAAAAATAACAAGTTTGAACGTTCAGTTATTTATACCATGCTTTGTAGATCAGCTTTATCCTGATACAGCTTTTAATATGATAAAAGTGTTGGAGAAAGCCGGATGCACTGTTAGTTATAACACCTCGCAAACCTGTTGCGGACAACCAGCTTTCAATGCAGGTTTTTGGGATGAAGCAAAAGCTGTTTGCAGTAAATTCATTAAAGACTTTGGCGATGCTGATTGTATTGTTACACCAAGTGCAAGTTGTGCCGGCTTTGTAAAAAACTATTATACTAAACTATTTGAAAACTCTTCTTTACATAACCAAGTAAAAGATTTAAGTAAGAAGATATTCGAATTTTCAGAATTTTTAATTGACATACAGAAAGTGGAAGATGTAGGTGCAGTATTAAAAGGA
This sequence comes from Chitinophagaceae bacterium, assembly GCA_016706055.1. Taxonomy (GTDB): domain Bacteria; phylum Bacteroidota; class Bacteroidia; order Chitinophagales; family Chitinophagaceae; genus JJ008. The sequence goes on from JADJKL010000002.1 coordinate 222,817, forward strand.
AAAGCAACTTATCATGATTCATGTGCTGCTCTAAGAGAATGTAAAATAAAAGAAGAGCCAAGGAAATTATTGTCGCATGTAAAAGGACTAGAACTTGTAGAAATGAATGATGTGGAAACCTGTTGTGGTTTTGGTGGCACTTTCGCTGTAAAGTTTGAAGCTATCTCCGTTGCAATGGGAGAGCAGAAAGTTGAAAATGCTTTGGCAACAGATGCAGATTATTTAATTTCTACTGATCTTTCTTGCCTTATGCACTTACAAGGTTATATTAATACAAAGGGATATAAACTGAAGACGATGCATATTGCGGATGTGCTGGCAAGCGGCTGGTAAGGAATATAAACACTTCATGTTTACACAAAATTCTAATTTGTCTTCACCCCATTTAGAATACTCTTGCTACTCAATAATTAAAACATTTTTTGCTGACAATATATAGCAATTCTACTCTGCGATTTGGTTAGTAATCCAATTTGTGATCCGTAACGACTTTTATTTTAACCGGCGGAAGAGTTCCTGCACCAGTACTACCCGAAGAATGCCCGCCAGTGTAGTGGCCATTATTTGGTGAACCTGATGGAGGCTGACCTGAGCCACCTGTATTAGATGGTGCTGGCTGTTTTATTGGTATATCAACTGAATAATAGGGATTGGTATTGACTGCAGGCTGCGGGATAATCCACCAATTTTGCTGACCTTTCGAATAGGTCTCATTATTCAAATAATCCGGAACATACTGACGAATGTATTTTTTTGTACGATTTTCCGATTCAAAATAAATTATTAACTGTGGCCTTAACTCAGGGTTTGCATTTTTGGGAGAAGCAAATAATTGACCAGCCGATAACGATTCATTCATTTCGTTGTCATGAAAAATCATAAAGCCATTATTTTCTTTTTTAATCATTTTTTTTACAAAGGTTGTCACATCAATATTGGCTGGAAAATCTTTATCTTTTTGTTCAATCAGTACAGGAGTTTGGAAAATAGAATCGGTAAGAGGTTGATCCTTCCACATAGTTGTAGATTCATTCCAGCTTTGCAAAACTTGTCTGACATAAAAAAAACTCATTTTATTATTATCATTTTCAGCAAATTCTACATTTAGTGGATATAAAACAAGCTCAGCAAAACGTATAAGGGAAGGATTTTCTCTCACTTCGATAGGTAATAGTTCTAAATTAAACTCAAGCAAAGAACGACATTGCAATTCTTCATCATTATCAAGCCAGGTTGCAGATCCTAATACAGGAGACTTATCTCCTGCCTTGTTGTCCATTATATTACTCACTAAAACACTTTTAGTGGAAGAGTCGCTGTTTAAAACAATTCGAAAAGTATTTACAGAGGCAAGATAATCATTGGAATTAATCCTGTTTGTGGTAAACGTATTCGAAGAGTTTTTATAAGAAGGATCAGGGTAGGCGTTGTTTTGTGCAATACCTGTAAAGAAAGTAAAAAGAAAAAAACAAGCAAAGAATGCTTTTATATTTTTCATATCAGCTGGTTTAATATTAAAGTTAAACCTAAAAATTACAAAAGAGAAAATCAATTGTATAGAAAAAGTTAAAATATTTTAATTTGATATAACTCAAATAAAAAAGCCCATACACTAAATGGTATCGGCTTTTGGGTAAAAGAATTAGAATCATTGGGATCAGGGATTCTTCATGGTCATTGGATTTCGAATTAAAAAGGATAAGATATATGGTTAAAAGTTTTGGATCTGATTAAAATACGTAGAGAAATAAGGGTTGGATTGGATTTAGTAAAAAAACTCCGGCATTGCTACCGGAGTTAATTAATAGTTGATATATCTCTTATTTAGGAAGTACTACATGGTCAATTACATGTATTACACCGTTACTTTGATAAACATCTTTGATAGTGATTTCAGCCATGCCACCATTTTCATCTTTTAGCCAAAGCTTTCCATCTTTTTTCATTACCCATAATTTTCCTCCTGCAACTGTAGTTAGTTCCGCAGTGCCATTACCTTCTTTAATCTTTGCTTTTAAAGCATCTGCATCTAATTTTCCAGCAACAACATGATAAGTAAGTATACCAGTCAGTTTTGCTTTGTTTTCAGGCTTAACTAAATTTTCTACAGTTCCTGCAGGCAACATTCCAAATGCTTCATTTGTTGGAGCAAATACAGTGAAAGGGCCAGCTGACATTAAAGTCTCTACTAAGCCTGCTGCCTTTACTGCTGCAACAAGAGTAGTGTGGTCTTTTGAGTTAACTGCATTCTCAACAATATTTTTAGAAGGATACATGGCAGCGCCACCAACTTCCACAGTTTTTTCTTTCATCATTGTTTGTGCAAAAGAAAAGTTGAATGCTAATGCAGCCACCAGCATAAGTCCGATTGATTTAAAAGATTTCATACGTTTTAGTTTAATATTTGTTTTTTATAAAGGTGAACAATAGCAGATACGGGATACGTTGTTGTTTCAGATGTTTAAAAAGAAAATTATAATTGTTCACATCATTGTATTTTTGAAAACCAATCAAAATAAATAATCGTATGGCATACTGGCTGGCAAAATCTGAACCCTCAACGTATAGTTGGGATGATCTGGTAAAAGAAAAGCAAACCTGTTGGAGTGGTATAAGAAATTATGCTGCCAGAATTCATATGCGGAATATGAAAAAAGGTGATGAAGTATTTTTTTATCATAGTAATGAAGGAGTGGAAATTGTTGGTATTGCCAAAGTAATAAAAGAAGCTTATCCCGATCCGACAACGGATGATGACAGATGGGTTGCAGTAGACTTGAAGCCAGTAAAAAAACTAAAGAATTCGGTTAGCCTAGAGTCAATTAAAAAAGAAAAAAGTTTGAAGGAAATGGCATTAGTCCGCATCAGCCGACTTTCATTGCAACCGGTAAGTGATGACGAGTGGGAGATTGTAATGAAGATGGCAGGGGAGAAATAAATTTTTATCTATCATGTCAAAAAAGAAACTAGTCATTCTCTCAGGTGCAGGCATAAGTGCCGAAAGTGGATTAAGAACTTTTAGAGATAGTGATGGATTATGGGAAGGATATAATGTAGAAGATGTGGCTACACCAGAGGCATGGAAAAAAGACCCGCAACTTGTTCTCAATTTCTATAATGAAAGAAGAAGAAATGTAGCTGATGCAAAACCAAATGTGGCACATATTGGATTAGCAGAGTTAGAAAATGATTTTGATGTAACTGTCATTACACAAAATATTGATGACTTACATGAAAGAGCAGGTTCTACAAATGTTCTACATCTGCATGGAGAAATATTTAAAATGCGGAGCGAATGGGATGATGAACTGATTTCAGAAATAAAAGGTGATATAAAACTGGGAGATATGGCCACCGATGGCAAGCAGTTTCGGCCTTTTATTGTTTGGTTTGGCGAACCTGTAGTCATGATGGAAAGAGCAGTAGAAGTAGTTTATACTGCCGATGTATTCGCAGTGATTGGTACTTCATTAGCAGTTTATCCAGCAGCAGGGCTGGTTAATTATGTTTCGGCTAACACACCAAAGTATATTATTGATAAAAAGATTCCATATACTTCGCCAATGAAGAACCTGATATTGATTGAAAAGCCGGCAACAGAAGGAATAGTAGATTTTAAGAAGTTATTACTTGATTAATATTTTCATTACAACTCTCTTTTTCTTTCATCAAATTTTACATTGTAAGTTTCCAGTTCTGCAAGTACAGGTTCGTAAATTTCTTTTACAGTAGGTATATGCAATCCGGTTAATTTTATTTTTCCGTTTAAAATATTTTTAGCTGCTATTCCTAAGGGTAATCCAACAGTTTTTGCCATGGCGGTTCTTAAATTATTTTCTCCTTTTACAACCAACGAACTATTGATAACAATTTTCTTTCCTTCTAATTCATATTCTATCTCATGGAGCATTACAATCATATCCTTATCATAAGGTCGTAGTGCCAATTTTTTCTCAACGGCAAACTGTAAAATGTCTGCGGCACTGCATAGACCTTTATTTACTTCGGTATCTTTATCATCTAATCCTAAAAAGAAGAGCTGCTTTAATGTAAGGTTTGCTTCATGCATCTTTTGTGCTAAAATAGAAGCAGCCGTATTTTTCACTTCGTCAATTTCAACTTCTTCCAGATTTCCTTTTGCATCTGCAGTCATAAATGTATCAGGTATATGCTTACCTGTTTGTTCTGCTTCATTTTCAGCTTCCATTAATTTCATCAACGTTTCCATCATCCCTTTGGTTTCTTCGAAACGATCGGACAATTGCTGTGTAAGCCATTCACCAAATCCATTCTTGTCCATATGTTCCTTAAAAACTTCCTGCAATGTTTTTCCATCCGTTGCATATTGAAGTTCCTCATCAACAAGTTTTAAGTCAATCACATTTTTCCATCCATACATAAAATCCGGGTGACGCAGTGTTGTTCTTATAAATGTTGGAGCATCTTCCAAACCATAGAGTGAAGTATAGCTTAACGAATCTCTGTTTGGATACCAACTCAATGTTCCTAAATCAGGTATATCCACTTGTCTGTCCGCAGTAAAAAGTTCTTCGTATCTCAGGATTACTTCTTTACCATTTTCTTTAAAATGTGCTCCGCTTTTTCCTGCCATTATGATATTCCTCGGATTCCAGCTTATTTTATAATGCCAGGGATTATCATCGCTTTCTGGTGCCACCAATCCACCACAGTGTGATTGGAAAGAAGTAACCTTTCCATTTTTTGCATGAATTTCATCAATGATCTTCATTGCACTCATATGGTCAATCCCTGGGTCAAGTCCCATTTCACAAAGGAAGAGCAGTTTGTTTTTTTCAATCTCAGGTTGCAATTCTCTTATCGCATCATCAACATACGAAGCTGTAAGAAGGTTCTTTTGAAAGGCTACACAGTCCTTTGCAACCTCAATATGAAGAAAAGGAGGGAGCATTGAAATAACAATATCAGCCTTTTCAATATACCGTATACGTTCACTTGTGTTACTTATATCAAACGAAACAGCAGTTGCTGGTTGTACTTTCCCAATTTTTGATTGAGCCAGTTCTAAATCAGCATCTACAACTGTTAAATGCCAATCCTCTTGAATCGCATTTTCTAATAAATAATCAATTAAAACAGTGGCTGATTTTCCTGCTCCAAACAATAGTATTGACTTCATATTCCGGTTGATTGTGAAAGGTGGAAATTAACACGAAAAAATTAGAAATAGCAGGTAAAAATAGCAAGGAAAAACCTGTTGTTTCTTAGCCACTTAACTATTCCACAATAGTGGATAAAAAGGCTAAAAAAAAGACTCATTTATCAGGTTTTCAAGTCCGGAAAAGTTAGATTTGCTGACCTTAAAAATAGACCTGAAAAAGGCCGTTTGAGGTATATAAATTTCATAGTAAAAAGAAGAAGGATAAATAACGATGGAAGAGAACTCAACCCCGCTGGAAACGAATGACAGCAACCGGATAATTCCCGTCAACATTGAAGAACAAATGAAGACTGCTTACATTGATTACTCAATGTCTGTAATCGTTGGCCGGGCATTACCTGATGTAAGAGATGGATTAAAGCCTGTTCATCGCCGTGTTTTATATGCAATGAATGAACTAGGAATTCATTACAACAAGCCGTATAAAAAATCTGCCCGTATAGTGGGAGAAGTGTTGGGTAAATATCATCCGCATGGAGATACTTCCGTTTACGATGCAATGGTTCGTATGGCGCAGGAATGGAGTATGCGGTATACAATGATTGACAGCCAGGGTAACTTTGGTAACCAAGATGGAGATGGCCCAGCCGCTATGCGTTATACTGAAGCAAGGTTAGACAGATTGGCGGAGCATATGCTCGATGATATTGAAAAAGACACCGTTGATTTTCAACCCAACTTTGATGATTCAGAAACTGAACCAACCGTTTTACCATCAAGGATACCACAATTATTAATAAATGGTTCCAGCGGTATTGCCGTTGGTATGGCCACCAATATGATGCCGCACAACCTCTCTGAAGTTATTGATGGCTGCATCGCTTATATTGACAATAATGAAATTACAATTGATGAGTTGATGGAGCATGTAAAAGCTCCGGATTTTCCTACAGGTGGAATTATCTACGGAATGGAAGGAGTGAAGGCTGGTTTACATTTCGGTCGTGGAAGGGTAGTGGTAAGAGGAAGACTTACTGTAGAAGCAAAAGCAAGTGGCAGAGAACAGATCATTATCACTGAAGTTCCTTATCAAGTTAACCGTGATGCACTGACGAACAAGATTGGTGAACTAGTGAATAACAAGCTGATAGAAGGAATAGCTCATGTAAATAATGAATCAAATAATAAAGAAGGAACAAGGCTGGTAATTGATTTGAAGAGAGATGCTATTGCCAATGTAATTGTAAATCAGTTATACAAAATGACTGATCTGCAAACATCATACGGTATCAATAATGTGGCAATTGTAAGAGGCAGGCCAAAGACGTTGAACCTGAAAGACCTGATAAGTGAGTTTGTCGATTTCCGTCATGAAGTAGTTGTTCGCAGAACCAAATACGAATTAAAAGAAGCTGAAAAGAGAGCTCATATTTTAAAAGGTTATCTGATAGCTCTTGATCATTTAGATGAAGTAATTGCTTTGATCCGTGCTTCCGCAACTCCGGATATTGCAAAAGAGAGTTTGATAAATGCTGGCTGGGGATTAGACGAAATTCAAGCCAAAGCAATTCTGGAACTCCGTTTACAGCGGTTAACCGGAATGGAAAGAGATAAGATTAAAGCAGAGTTTGATGAATTAATGAAACTGATTGCTCACCTGAATGAGATATTGAATAATGAAGCAATGCGGTTTGATATCATCAAGACAGAATTAACAGAGATCAAAGAAAAATTCGGTGATGAAAGAAAATCTGAAATCACTTTCCTGGATGATGAAGTAAAAATTAAGGACCTTATTAAAGAAGAAGATGTTGTTATCACTATATCGCATTTAGGTTATATCAAACGTACACCTGCAGATGAGTTTAGATCACAGCGTCGTGGTGGCAGAGGAGTGATGGGTGGAAAAACAAGAGATGAAGATTATATTGAACATCTGTTTGTAGCATCTACGCATCACACTATGCTTTTCTTCACAGAGAAAGGAAGAGTCTATTGGCTGAATGTGTATGAAATTCCCGAAGGAGAAAAGACAGGTAAAGGAAGAGCTATTCAAAATCTGATGCAATTACCTCCAGACGATAAAGTAAGAGCCATATTAGATGTAAAGGATTTGAAAGATGAAGAGTTTGTAAATTCTCACAACATTGTTCTTTGTACTAAAAAAGGAATCATTAAGAAGACAGCATTAGAAGATTTCAGTCGCCCAAGACAAACAGGTGTAAATGCTATTAATATTGTAGAAGGAGATGAATTGATTGAGGCAAGAATGACAGATGGTAGCTCCGAAATAATGATGGCAGTAAAGAGTGGCAGAGCCATCCGTTTCTCTGAACAAAAAGTAAGAGCAACCGGTCGTGGAGCAATCGGCGTTGGCGGTATTCATGTGGATGATGACAATGATGAAGTGGTAGGCATGATTTGTGTTAATCCAGCAACGGACGTTACTAAAACCGTAATGGTGATTAGTGAAAAAGGATATGGAAAAAGAACGGCGGTAGATGAATACAGGTACACTAACCGTGGTGGAAAAGGCGTAAAGACAATCAACGTAACTGAAAAAACAGGAGCTTTAATTGGAATGTTGGCTGTAGAAGAAACCCAGGATATTATGATTACTTGTAAAAGTGGGGTAACTATACGGATGCCTGTAAGCGGAATAAGCGAACAAGGAAGAGCTACACAAGGTGTAAAAGTTATCAGATTAGATGAAGGTGATGAAATAGCGGCAATAACTAAACTCGATGACCAAACTGAGACCGAAAATGAAGAAACTGGGGCAGCAGAAAATGACAACGCAACGCAAGAGGGAGAAAATACATCTACGGAAAACAATAACGAATAATCAATTTAATTAAACAATCACACTCTGAAATGAAAAAAGTCATCTTATTTTCAGCCATTTGCCTGGCAGCATTTAGTGCAACTTCTCAGAAATACAGCGATATTAAAAATCTTTTGATTTTAAATCAGTTTGAAAAGGCTAAAACTGATTTCGATAAGGCAATTACAAATGCAAAATTTGCCGGAAATGCAGAAGCATATATATTGAAAACAGCAGTTTATGCTGGACTTGCGTCAGCCGACGCTGTAAAAAACACTCCCGATGGAGCAAAATATGCAGATGAAGCTGCTGCTGCATTCAAAAAATATCGAGAAATGGATGCCACTATGGCTTTAGCAACAGATCCAATTTATCAGAATGGCCCTATTAAATTGTACTCAACTTTTTATTCATCGGGCTATGAAGATTATTCAAACAATAAGTGGCAGTCAGGATATGAAAAGCTAAAAAACGCTGTTGAAATGTCTGATATTTTACTTGGTCTTAAGGTACTTACTGTTCCCATTGATACCAATGTATTGATTCTTGCAGGTATTACTGCTGAAAAAAGTAATAACAGAGATGATGCTGCAAAATTTTATGGACGTTTAGCTGAAGCTAAAATAACAGGTGAGGGCTTTGAAAGTATTTATCGATTTATGGTTAGCTATGCAGTTGAGAAAAAAGACATGGCTTCTTTTGAAAAATACAAAAAATTAGGAATAGAACTTTTCCCTCAAAGTGATTTTTTCACCTACGATAAAGTAGATTTTGCCGTTGGACTTGCTGAAGGATTTGAAAACAAAAGGAAAGCATTAGATGAAGTGCTAACTACAGATCCAACTAATTACAAGGCCAACCAGATAATGGGTGAAATTATTTATGATACCTTAAATTCAGATAAAGAAGGAGCTGTATTACCAGCCAATGCTGCAGAATTAGAAAAAATAATGGTCAGTTCTTTTTTAAAAGCAGCAACAGCTAAACCTGAATCTGAAATTTCTTATTTATATATAGGCGATCATTTTATAAATAAAGCAGCTAAAATTAATAATGCAAGATCAGCACATATTGCCGATATGAAGACCAGAACAAAACCAGGCACAATGGCTTCTAAAGAAGATGTGGCTAAAAGAGACCTGTTGGATTCGCAATATGGTGAAGAGCTAGAAAAAGCAAAAGAGCCCTATGAAAAAGCAACAGCAATGTTTGCAGCCAGAGTAAAAGAAAATAATGGACTTGAAATAAGAGATAAAGAACAATATAAAAAAGCAATCAATTATCTGTCAGAGATAGCAATGTTCAAAAGAATTCAGTCTAAAGGCAAACCAGCTGATATTACAAAATATACAGCCGAAGAGAAGAAGTGGAACGATTTGTATGATACAATTAATGCTATACCAACTCTTAAGAAGGATCATTAATCTCATAAAATTAATACAAAGAAGCCCCGATATCGAAAGAGTCGGGGCTTCTTTATTAATGGTGTAATACTATTGTTCAAACTATGCAACTATTTGGCATTGAACTCGTCACCTATTTAACATAAAAATTTTTTAAAAAAAAACAACACCCAAAAAAATGTTTTTACACGTATTAAAAAAAAAATAAAATTTTTTTAAGAGGGGGGTGGCGGGCAAAATGGTTTTGTAAAAAATTTTTTAAAATTTTTGTGTTGTTTTTTTAAAAATAAAATTAATTTTTCGGGGTGGGGGGGGGGGGGGGGGGGGGTGGGTTGGGTGGAAAAAAATATTATAAAAGAAAAAAAAAAATCAAAAAAGGGGGGAAAAAAAAAAATATTTAAGTAAAAAAAAAGGGATTTTTGGGGGGGGGGGGAAGTTTTGTTTTTTTTTTATTATTAATAAAATAAAAGTGGTGAGTGGGGGGATTGTTATTATAGTATTTGTATTTTTTTTTTTTTTAATTTTTTTGTATTTAGAATTTTTGTTTGGTTTTGTGTTTTGTATAAAATTTTTAATACGCATTTTTTTTTGGTTTAACATAATATAAATTATAAGAAAAATATTATACCTTTGAAGCTGCCATAAAAGAAAGCTTTATTCAAAAGAGCCTAATAATTTAGATTGACCATTATTAATATACTAATTATATGAATCTCAAAGAAAAAATACTATCGGAACATACAAAAACTAACCGGCAACAAATTGTAAACTGGATTGGTAGCAATCAATCTCGGTTTGATGAATTAGTAGCGTTGTTTTTATGCGATGATACATTAATAGCGCAACGTTCGAGCTGGCCATTAAGCTTTGCTGGAATTGCACATCCTGAATTTATTCCAAAGCATCTGAGTGAGCTGGTTAAGAATTTAAAGAAAAAAAATCTACATGATGCCGTAAAAAGAAATACGATCCGGCTTTTACAAGAAATTAAAATTCCTAAGAAGCACCAGGGCGATGTAATGAATATCTGTTTTGATTTTATTATCTCACCAACAGAAAAACCAGCTATCAAAGCATTTTCTCTTACTGTATTAGAGAACCTTTCTAAAGAATACCCAGAAATAAAACAAGAACTAAAAACGGTGATTGAAGACCGTTGGGATTATGAGACAGCTGCTTTTCATTCAAGAGCTAGGAAAATACTTAAGAAACTTTAGTCTCTTCATTTCTGTCAAACTCTTTAAATATCAACCGCAGATTCTGATCGTATGTTATATAACTGTACATCCAGTTAAAGAATACGAAGAACCTGTTCTTTACTCCAAGTATCAACATCAGATGTAATCCCATCCAGATTAACCAGGCAAAAAATCCACCGAAATGTAATTTAGGTTTAGGCACATCTACCACAGCAAGGTTTCTTCCTACTGTTGCCATTGAACCTTTATCCTTGTATTCAAACTCATACTGCTGATCTGGATTAGATTTTCTTTCTATTAAACGCAAATTACCTGCAAGTAAATCCGCCTGCTGCATAGCTACTGGTGCTACTTGTGGCAATCCTTTTGGAAATTTTTGGGTCTCCATATATGCAAGATCCCCAATTGCATATATATTATTATGACCTTCTACCACGCATCGTCTGTCAGTCTTAATTCGATTTCCTCTTACAATTAAAGAGCTATCAATTCCACTAGGAACATTGCCTTTAATACCAGCAGCCCAAATAACAGTTGATGCAGGTATCTGATCTCCATTTTGTAACAAAACATTTTGGCCATCATAATCTTTCACCAATGTGTTTGTCATGACTGTTACTCCTAGCTTGTTTAAGTACTTAGCTGATTGCATGGAGGATTTTTCACTCATAGACGCTAATGTTTTATCAGCTCCTTCTAATAAGTAGATATTCATTTTTGAAAAATCCAGTTCTGGAAAATCTTTTGGCAACACATACTTTTTCATTTCTGCCAATGCGCCGGACACTTCCACTCCTGTTGGTCCGCCGCCTACTATTACAATATTCATTAATCGTTGCAATTCATCTTGGTCCTTTATGCTATGAGCTTTTTCAAATAGCTGTAATAATTTGTATCGTATCTGCAAAGCTTCCACAGTTGATTTCATTGGAAAAGCATGAGCTTCCAATTGCTTATTACCGAAGAAATTGGTATCTGCTCCTGTGGCCAGCACCAACACATCATAACTAATCTCTTCCACATCTGTTATTACTTTATTTTCTGCTGGAACAACTTCAGACAGATTACACAACCTGATTTTTACATTTTTACTTTTCTGAAACACTTTACGAAGCGGAAATGAAATATTACTGGCATCCAATCCGGCTGTAGCTACCTGGTAAAACAATGGCTGAAACTGGTGATAATTAAAACGGTCAATCAGGATTACTTCAAAACCAGGTTTATTATTTAGTTTTCTTGCCAATCTTAAACCTCCGAATCCTGCGCCGACTATTACGACTTTCATGTTGTTTGATTTTGTAGTACAAATTTACAGTATTTTCAATAATTATTGAAAATACTGTAAACAAATATTTACCTTTATGCTGTCAAATAAACCGATAGTTTTATGGACACCCTTCACACTGCCGCCGCACCTCAAAAAATCAAAGCAATTTACCCAGCAAAAGAGAATAAGTATTCCGAGATAGAGAAATATTATGATGTTGCCGGTCCTGATTATGAAATGTGGAGTAGGAATTTCAATATGCATTTTGGGTATTGCAGATCTTTCAGGGATATCTTCTTTCAGGAGAAAATGCTAGAAAATATGAATGAAGAAGTATTGAACAGGTTAGAGATTATGACCGGTTCAAAAGCAACAATTGCTGACCTTGGTTGTGGCGTTGGAACCGTTGCCAGACATGCAGCCAAAAAATTCTCTACTGCAACAATTACCGGAATTACCATTGTTGACTCTCAAATTGAGAAAGGAAGAGAGTTGATTAATAAAGATAAATTGGAAGCTCAGGTTGAACTGATGAATAATAATTTCGAGAAACTTGATTTTGATGATGAAACATTCTCACATACTTATGCCATGGAAAGTGCCTGCCATGCAAACGGATCAGGAAAAGAATTATTTATTAAAGAAATGGCAAGGGTGTTACAATCAGGCGGTCGGTTTTGTATTGCAGACGGCTTTATCAAACACAACCGCAAACATCCCTGGCTTTTCAATTATCTATACAAGAAAATTATTAAATACTGGGCACTACCCTGCTTTGCTAATATCAATGAGTTTGAAGCTAACCTTATAAAATATGGCTTAACAGATATTAAAATAGAAGAAATAAGTATGCGGATTGCTCCCTCTGTTGCTTATGTGCCATGGACATCTATTAAATTCTTTGTAACCGAACTCTGGCGAAATAAAAGCCTACGAATGAAAAAGAAAGATGGTATAATGTGTATGCTCCAGCATTGGGAATGATATTGGGATTATACAGAAAACATTTTGGGTATTATTTGATTAGTGGGAAGAAATGAAAAACTTATTTAATTTCGTTTTGTCATTCTGAGCGAAGCGAAGAATCCCAAAGACTATAAAGTTGAGATGCCTCGTTCCTCGGCATGACAAATTGAAAATGCTCAGTAGAATTACAGAACGTACAAGTGAGTGACACAACAGACGATGATAGTAGTAAGACAGCTCGGTAAAAAAATGTTTTAATACAACATTCTCACCTTAATCGTTTCCTTTACTTCTCGTAATAATTTTAATGCCTGAGATGATAATTGCTTATCTACATCCAACACCACATAACCAATCTCTTCATTAGTTTTAAGATACTGACCGAGTATGTTGATCTTATATTTAGAAAGCTGTGTATTGATTTCTGAAAGTACACCGGGCACATTATTATGAATATGCAGAATACGATGACTTCCCTCCTGTGGCGGTAGTGCCAATGCAGGTATAGACTGCGAACCAAAAGTGATTCCTTTTTCCAGATAGTTAAATAATTTAAGACTTACATCTTCACCAATATTTTGCTGTGCTTCTTCTGTAGATCCACCAATATGCGGCGTCAACAATACATTCGGGCAGTCCTGCAAAGGTGTACGGAAACGGTCACCGTTTTTTTCTGGTTCGATTGGAAAAACATCTATCGCTGCACCAGCAATATGTCCATCTAAAATCATTTTTCGTAACACTTCTAAATCCACCACTTCTCCCCTTGCATAATTTATGAGTATTGACCCTTTCTTACAATGTTTCAGGTTGATTTTTCCCAACAAATTTTTCGTTTGCGAATTATCCGGAACATGCAAAGTGATGATATCGGCTTTGCCCAATAATGTTTTTAATGATTTTGCATCTTCTGCATTGCCAAGTGGCAATTTTGTTTCTACATCATAAAAAATAACTTTCAATCCTAATCCTTCTGCCAGCACACTTACCTGCGAGCCAATATTTCCATATCCAATAATACCAATTGTTTTTCCTCGTAGCTCATAACTTCCCTGTGATTCTTTCATCCAGATGCCTTCATGTGCTGCTTTGTTCTTATCAGGTATTCTTCTTATCAGCATAATGGCAGCACCAATTACTAATTCTGCAACAGATCTTGTATTGGAATACGGCGCATTAAATACTGCAACACCATTCTTGGTAGCTTCATTCAGATCAACCTGGTTAACACCAATACAAAAACAACCGATGGCTTGTAATTTTTTTGCAGCGGCCAAAACATTTTTTGTAATCAATGTTTTAGAACGAATGCCAAGAATATGCACATCTTTTATTTCTTTAATCAATTCTTCTTCCGTCATCGCCTTCGAAATTTTTTCTACCTGCACATAACCATGCCCACGAAAATTCTTTACTGCTTTATCACTTATATTTTCGAGAAATAGAATTTTTATTTTTTCCTTCGGATAACTTGTTACATCTGTTTTTGCCATGTTGCAAATATAAATTGGAGATTATTACCATTTTCAAGATTATGGGGAAAACCAGTATTTGTTTGGGCAGGCTTACACTCCTATTTTTGTCAAAATCGGAATGTATTGAAAAACCTGTTCTTATTTGCTGCATTACTATGTCTTTATGTTTCTTGTAATACTTCTTCAGGTAAAGGAAAACCTGAGGATGATTCGCTGCAATATTATCCCCCAACACCGGGAGCCCTCGATAAAAATGAATTCCGCTCTTATTACCGGCAACTCAGCAGCTTTTTTGATACCAGCCTTCTAAAGTCCGGATTTAACGGCGGCATTCTCATTGCTAAAGATGGGAATATCATTTATGAAAAATATCAGGGCAAAGTTGATCTTCGAAAAAGCGATTCAATTACCAGCAGCACTCCTTTTCATATTGCATCTACCAGCAAAACCTTTACTGCCATTGCCATTTTAAGGCTTGTTCAGGAAAACAAGCTGTCGCTGAATGATACCATAACAAAATTCTTTCCCGGTTTTCCTTATCCGGATATTACTGTAAAATTGTTGTTATCTCACCGTAGCGGTTTGCCCAATTATCTCTATTTTATGTCGAACAGCGATTGGGATAAGAAAAAGTATGCAACCAACGAAGATGTATTACAGTTCTTAATCAAGGAGAAGCCAAACAAAAGTTACTCACCAGATAAACGTTTCAACTATTGTAATACAAACTTTGTATTGCTTGCGTTGATAGTTGAGAGAATAACCGGCAAGCCTTTTCCAGAATATATGCAGCAAAAAATATTCGGGCCATTACAAATGACGAATACTTTTGTGTACACATATAAAGACACATTATCAGCCACCACTTCATTTACATACAACGGAACTTTTTGGAACAACGACTTTCTGGATATTACTTATGGCGATAAAAACATCTATACCACTCCACAGGATCTATTAAAATGGGATCAGGCATTGTACACCAATCAGCTACTAAGCCCTGCAATATTGGATTCGGCATTTGCGCCACATAGTTTTGAAAAGCCTTCCATACATAATTATGGATTAGGATGGCGGCTTCAGTTATTACCAAATGGCAAGAAGATCGTTTATCATTTTGGTAAATGGCATGGTTTCAATGCATCGTTTGCAAGGCTAATAGATGAAAAGGCAACGATAATTATTTTGGGAAATAAATTCAATAGAAATATTTATCGGGCTGCAAGTCAGTGTTATGACGTTTTTGGCGATTATATGCAAACAAATCAACCGCAAAATGATGACAGCGAGAATCCTGAAGCCGTTGTAAAAGAGAACAAAAAGGAAACAAAGTCAACATCTCCTGCTTCGCCAAAGGTTGATGTTAAAAAAAAGCGGTAATCATCCCATTTTCGAAAATTGTTTTGCAACTTTAGAGAGTTATGAAAATTCTTTCCACCTCCGCAATAAGACAATGGGACGAATACACCATTCAGCATGAACCTATTTCTTCCATCGATCTTATGGAAAGAGCCGCTTTACGATGTACAGAATGGCTTGTTCAGCAATATCCTGCTGCAACTTCTTTTGGAATATTTTGTGGCAAAGGAAATAATGGCGGCGACGGATTAGCCATTGCAAGAATGTTGATTGGAAGAAACTATGCTGTTACTGTTCATATTCTGGAATTTGGCCATTTAGGAACAGATGATTTTCAAACAAACCTTACACGGCTGCATCATCTTCCTGCTGCTGATATTCACTTCATTCAATCGGAGCAACATCTTCATCCAATTCCAGATGGACAAATAATAATTGATGCCATACTTGGTGCCGGCATCAACAGAGAAGTGGAAGGAATAACAGCTAGCTTGATCGATCATATGAATTCTTCTGGTGCTGAGATTGTTTCAATAGATATTCCAAGCGGAATTTTTGTTGATACTTCTTCAAAAGGCATTAAAACAATTAGGGCAAATCATACACTTAGTTTTCAGTGTTACAAAATGGCATTACTGATTCCGGAGAATAGTGTTTCAATTGGTGAGGTACATATTATTGATATTGGATTACACAATGATTTTTATAAAACAGTAGAGTCAACAGCTGAAATCGTAGATGAAAAAATTATAAAATCAATTTATAAACCTCGAAACAAATTTGCCCATAAAGGAAATTTTGGTCATGCATTATTAATTGCCGGTAGCTATGGTAAAATTGGTGCAGCAGTTTTATCCGCCAAAGCCTGTTTAAGAAGTGGTGTTGGTCTGCTTACTTCTCATATTCCAAAATGCGGTTATGATATTTTGCAGTCAACGGTTCCAGAAGCAATGGTGGTGACAGATTTGAGTGCTGAATTTATTTCAAAAGTAGAAACTGATCTAGAAAAATATTCAGCAATCGGAATCGGCCCAGGAATAGGAACCGAAGCGGCAACAAAACTGATGTTGAAAGAATTACTTACTTCATGTAAGAAAGCAGTTGTACTCGACGCCGATGCTTTGAATATTATTGCTGAAGAAAAAGAATTAATGCAGTTAATTCCTGAAGGCTCAATATTAACTCCACATCCAAAAGAGTTTGAACGGCTATTTGGAAAATCAAACAATGATTTTGAAAGAATACAACTTGCGGTTGATAAAGCGGTTGAACTAAAATGTATTATTGTTTTAAAAGGACATCATACAGTTATTGCCACTCCTGGCGGTACTGCTTATTTCAACAATACTGGAAATCCAGGCATGGCAACTGCGGGAAGTGGTGATGTTTTAACTGGAATAATTACTGGTTTGCTGGCGCAGGATTATGGTTCAGTCGAAACTGCAATACTTGGTGTTTATTTACATGGATTGGCGGGAGATATTGCTGCTGATGCAAATTCTAAAGAGGCAATGGTAGCGGGAGATATAATTGAAAAAACAGGTGCAGCATTCCTTCAACTAAATGCCTGACTTTCATCTAATCAGTTTACAAAGTTTTAAAATGCATATTTACCCTTGATACCCAAAAATTGAACAAAATTGGGAGTAAATTCCAATATCTTTTTTCCGTCCCAACCCCTATCTTTGCCGCCCGGTTAAATAGCCGCTTTTTATTAAATCTTGATTAAGAATCAACTCTTATGGACAAATTGATCTATCTCGTCCCGGTAATGGGCCTTATCGGTCTTCTTTACACATTTGTAAAATATAACTGGGTTTCCAAGCAAGATGCCGGTACTGACCGCATGAAAGAAATCAGCAAATACATCGCTGATGGTGCCATGGCTTTCTTGAAAGCGGAATGGAAAGTGTTGGGCTATTTTGTAGTGATTGTAGGTATTTTATTGGCTGTAATGGCACAAGCAAATCCACATTCACATTGGTTAATCGCTATTGCTTTTGTAATCGGTGCTGTATTGAGTGCATTGGCTGGATTTATAGGAATGAAAGCTGCCACAAAGGCAAATGTTCGTACTGCACAAGCTGCTCGTACAAGTTTAAGTAAAGCGCTGAACGTTTCTTTTACTGGCGGAGCCGTAATGGGATTGGGTGTTGCTGGTCTTGCTGTAATGGGATTGGGAGGTTTATACATTGTATTAAAACAATATTTCGCACCAGGTTCCGAAGTGAATTCTGAGGAAATGTTCAAAACCATAGAAGTACTAACTGGTTTCTCTCTCGGCGCTGAATCCATTGCTCTTTTTGCAAGAGTTGGTGGTGGTATTTATACAAAAGCTGCTGACGTAGGAGCTGATTTGGTTGGTAAAGTTGAAGCAGGTATTCCTGAAGATGATCCAAGAAACCCTGCAACTATTGCAGATAATGTTGGTGACAACGTTGGTGATGTTGCTGGTATGGGTGCTGATCTTTTCGGTTCTTATGTAGCTACCGTTTTAGCGACAATTGTATTAGGACAACAAACCGTAATATTTGATGGCACTGATAAGCTGGGTGGTTTTTCTCCAATTATATTACCAATGTTGATTGCAGGAATAGGAATTTTATTTTCTATCGTTGGAACATTGTTTGTTCGCATAAGCGATAAAGCCGGAGTAAATACGAATAATGTACAGAAGGCTTTAAATATGGGTAACTGGGGTTCAATGATTCTTACAGCAATCGCTGCTGCCGGTTTAGTTTATTGGATTTTGCCAGAAGCTATGATGCTGAGAGGTGTAATCTTTACTAAATGGGGTGTGCTTGGTGCAATAGGTGTTGGCCTTTTGGTTGGTGCATTAATGAGCATCATTACTGAATATTATACCGCAATGGGAAAAGGTCCTGTTAATTCTATAATCAGACAATCATCAACTGGTCATGCAACTAACGTTATTGGTGGTTTGGCTGTTGGCATGGAATCAACATTCCTTCCAATTCTTGTTTTAGCTGGTGGTATCTGGGGTTCTTATCAGTTTGCTGGTTTATATGGTGTAGCTATTGCTGCTGCCGGAATGATGGCAACAACGGCTATGCAATTGGCGATTGATGCTTTTGGTCCGATTGCGGATAATGCTGGTGGTATTGCTGAAATGAGTGAATTACCTCCGGATGTTCGGGAAAAAACAGACGTATTAGATGCTGTTGGAAATACAACTGCTGCTTCTGGTAAAGGTTTTGCCATTGCTTCAGCTGCCTTAACGGCATTAGCATTATTTGCAGCCTTTGTTGGTGTGGCTATGCCGGAAAATCAACATATTGATATTTATAAAGCCGATGTATTAGCTGCTTTATTTGTGGGCGGTATGATACCATTCATTTTTTCATCATTGGCAATCCGTGCCGTAGGCGAAGCTGCTATGGCGATGGTAGAAGAAGTTCGTCGTCAGTTCCGCACTATTCCTGGTATTATGGAAGGAACAGGCAAACCTGAATATGAAAAATGTGTGGCTATATCAACACAAGCTTCTATTAAGAAGATGATGTTGCCGGGTGCTATAACTATTGTTTCTCCATTGATTATCGGATTTACATTAGGCCCAGAAGCATTGGGAGGTTTCCTTGCCGGTGCAACAGTAAGTGGTGTGCTGATGGGAATGTTCCAAAATAATGCTGGTGGTGCATGGGACAATGCAAAGAAATCATTTGAAAAAGGTGTTGAAATAAATGGTGAGATGTTCTATAAAAAGTCTGAGCCACACAAAGCATCTGTAACAGGTGATACAGTTGGAGATCCATTTAAAGATACCTCAGGTCCATCCATGAATATTTTGATTAAATTGATGTCGATTGTATCTTTGGTCATTGCTCCTACTCTTGCACAGATTGCTGCTAAAAAAGCATCGAAGGAACAAGTGGAGAAAAAAATTGAAATAAAAACTGAACCAGTAGCTGTTTTAAACAAAAGCAATACTGTTCATTATAGATAACAGGACTTCGCATTGCTTCGTCCTGCAAGTAAAAGCTTAATCAGAACCATTACTTAAGTCCTGCTGTTTCTACAGTGGGACTTACTTTTAGATACTACTTAGTAATAACCGCCTTTGAAATAGTTTTCAATTTTGTACATTTATACGATCTGACTAATTAACCCATACATCAAACCTCAAGTAATGAAATTCAAACTACTTTTTGTATCAACCATAGCTATAACCTTGTTTGGCTGCAATAATTCAAAAGAAGAGAATAAGAGTGATGAACCAATTGAAGTAGTTAATGTAGATGAGCCTATCGATTCTGGTGGCAAAGACAAAAAAATTACTGATCGGGATTTTAGTGTAACTCCGGAAAATGCATATAATGATTTAATGCTTGACAGCCTTGCAATGGAGCGATACATCGAAAGCCGTCAGTTGTCAGATAAAAAAATATCACTTCGTATCCGCAGCTTTTACAATGCCAGAAATTATCACTATGCTTGGTTTTCATCAAAGGGATTAACAGAGCAAGCAAGGTTTTTTTGGAATCAATATGACTATGCTGTTAATCATTTAAAAGATTCTACACTTATTAATAGTGAGTTTTACAAACAAGCGGAAAAATACCTGAACCAGGAGAAAATGACTGCTAACTCAAAAGATTCTTTAATCAGAAATACAGAGTTTGGCTTTACAGAAAACTTTATAAGATATATTAACAGCACTTATGAAAAAGGATATGTAAAAAGAAAAGAACAGGAAAAATTTATCCCAATAAAAAAATAGATCCTGTTGTTATGGCTGATTCTATATTAAATAAAAAACACAGCGATGATAAATATTATGAGCAGGTCAATGAAATGTATGCCGGGTTAAAAAATAATCTTCAATTATATTTAGATATTACAAAAGCTGGAGGATGGCCAACCCTACCCACTTTAAAAAAATCTTTAAAAAATGGTGATAGCTTAGCTGTAATTGCATCTGTAAAAAAGAGATTGCAGATGACTAAAGATATGGCTGGTACCGATACCTCACAAGTATTTACAGACACCTTAGAGCTGGCTCTTAAAAAGTTTCAACGCAGACATGGTTATAAAGAAACCGGAGAGATAAGCAGTACTTTGATAAAAGACATGAATGTCCCTGCTTCAAAAAGGTTAATGGAAATATTAGTTAATATGGACAGGATGAGATGGATGCCACAAAAGCCAACAGGGAATCTCATAATTGTAAACCTTCCGGAATTTATGTTGCATGTTTATGATGGTAAAGAATCCGTTTTTGACATGGTCGTTGTTGTCGGAAGAGTTGGAAATAATACGATGATGTTTAACGGGGACTTGAACCAGATTTTCTTTAGTCCCTATTGGAATGTGCCGCAAAGTATTATCAAGAATGAAATTATGCCTGCAATAGCCCGCAACCCTAATTATCTGGCAAATAAAAACATGGAAAAAACAAGTTGGGGCATTAGGCAAAAACCCGGTCCGGGCAATGCATTAGGAAAAGTAAAATTCATTTTCCCGAATAGTTTCAATATGTATTTTCATGACACTCCATCAAAAAGCTTATTTGGTCAGGATAAAAGAGCTTTCAGTCATGGATGTATAAGACTGAGCGAACCACAAAAAATGGCTGAATGGTTATTAAGAAATGATGCTGATTGGACAAAAGAAAAAATTGTTTCAGCAATGAATCAAACAACTGAAAAAGGTGTAAAACTTAAAGAATCTATTCCAGTCTTTATTATTTATTATACCGCATGGGTAGATCATGAAGGGCTCTTGAATTTCCGGGATGATGTGTATCAACATGATTCAGAATTAATAAAAAAAATGTTTGAACAACCTTCTGATAACTCGAAAGATATAACAAAGGTTATACGGATTGACAATGTCAATGTTTCTAAAGATCAGTGACACTGTCTATATACCGCTTATCCAATAAACCGCTTCGTTCATCACATCGAAGCAGCATATTTATTAATATGAGTGCCATAAGCATACCGGCTGTACTAAACCCAAATCGTATGCATTATGGTAAGATATATCATGTCCTTTCACATACCGGAAAGTCAATTACAAACAGCGACAAAAATTATTAACTCCTACTTTGATGCGTTGCAAAAAAGTGGGCCGGCAGGAATGCGTAGCCAATGCTATGAAGCAAATAGCGAAGAAAATAATTTTGTCCATATTAAAAGTTTCAAAAAAGAAGCAATCGCAAATAATCATTTTAAATCGGCCATTTTCAAAGAGTATCTTCAGAAATTAACTGCCATTAGTGGCAAGGATGTTTATTTCTCCAAACTATATCAGCAGCAAACTTTTGAATCCATTTATTAGGCTTGTCCTTCCATTCTAAACAAGACCCTTTTTAAATATCATTCTTAGTTGAATACAATTATGGAATTAGAAATATCACTTCCATTTCTGTAACTTTAAGCAATTGAACCAATCAAACCAACTACTATGCATCGTGTTATTATTCCTGTTGATTTTTCAGAAACTTCTTTAAATGCAGCCAGATATACAGCGCAGATGTTGGCAGGAAAAGAAGATACAGTTGCAATTCTTTATCACAA
Source organism: Chitinophagaceae bacterium (assembly GCA_016706055.1). GTDB lineage: Bacteria > Bacteroidota > Bacteroidia > Chitinophagales > Chitinophagaceae > JJ008. Next base: position 244,995 of record JADJKL010000002.1, read on the forward strand.
TTACGAAAGCCTCGACGACCATGATACTTCACTCAATTATCAGGAAAGTTTACGGCAAGAGTTTTTGCAGGCAGGCGTAAAATCAGTTGAATGCGAAGGTGAAATGGGCGGCGATCTAATTGATAATATTACCCGATTGGCACATACAATTAGAGCAACTTTGATTATAATGGGAATAACAGGAAAATCGGCTATTCGCCAAGTAATGTTTGGAAGTAATACGCTGAAGTTGATTGACAAAAATTTATATCCAGTAATGATTATACCTCCTGATGCAGTTTATAAAGGAGTAAACAATGTTGCTTTTGCTTCCGATTTTAAGAATGTTGAAAACACAACTCCTTCCGACCTTATTTGTTCGGTTTTAGAAATGTTTAATCCCAAACTGCACATTTTTACGGTTAATAAAGATGTTTATATCAGTATTAATGAAGAAATGGAAAAACAAAAGCAAATTCTCGAAAAAATGTTCAGTAAATACAATACTGAATTCTACTTCCTGACAATGAACGACTTCTACTCTGCTGTCGATAATTTTATTACTGATTACAAAATTGATATAATGGTTACTGTTCCAAAACATCAGAGTAATTCTACTTCATTGTTTAAAACTTCGCATACTAAAAGACTCGCCTATCACAGCCATATTCCGATTCTGGCGGCACATGAATAATTAACCATTTCTTTTAAAATTGATAGTGACCGTAGCAGTTATTTTGCTTACTTTTGCCGACAATTTTTAACTGAAATTAGTTTTATGCAAACCGTTATCGTTCCTGTAGATTTTTCTGAAAATTCTTTAAAAGCTGCCCGTTATGCTACTCAACTTCTAACTGGTCATTATGGAGTAAACATGATTCTTCATAATGTTTATGAAAAGACTAGCCAGGCATCTGAAGCTGCTGAACGTTTAGAAAACTTAAAAGCAGAATTAATGGAGATCGGCGTCGTTAAAATTACTACTCTTGCTGAAGAAGGTTCTGATTTTATTGTAGAACTGGATAAACTGGCTCGTCACCAACAGGCTGACCTCATCATAATGGGTATTACAGGTCGTTCCGCTATAGGTCAGACCTTTATTGGCAGCAACACATTGAAAATGGTTCAGCAAAAAGTATGTCCCGTTTTAATTGTTCCTGCAGAAGCTACTTACCATGATGTAAAAAATGTACTACTGACTTCAGATTTTAAGAATGTACAATCCGTCACTCCTTCTGTTCCAATAAAAAAAATATTAAAGACATTCACCCCGAATCTTCACATTATGAATGTTGACAGCGAACATTACGTTGCTCTAACAGAAGAATATCAGGCTGAAAAAGCAAAACTGAATGAAATGTTCAGCGATTTTAAACCAGAGTTTTATTTTCTCGGTTTACATGATGTAGATGAAGCTATCAACCAATTTGCAAGTGATAAAAATGTGGACATGATTATCGTTGTTCACAAAGGACAAAGCCTTTTTTCCAAACTATTTGTAAAAAGTCATACAAAAAAACTGGTTTATCATAGCAACATCCCTGTTTTAGCAATACATGAATAAAAAGACGCTGGTTTAAGCAGCACTTGACTTCACGGAAACAAATAGCTAACTTTAAGTCTGTTTCCATATATGATTGCTAGATCAAATAAATTAATGCGTATTTACTCTTTTGCGGCGCAAATGCTGCCCGCCAATTATTATATACCTGTTTAGATTATTGCTTTTAGGATTGTCCTTCCTATTCAAATTTTTGAATACAAGGTATTACTTAACCATTGACGTATGAAAAATATTAAAATAATTGAAGTTCCATCCGAAATTGGTGCCGGTACAAGAGGTTCCAGTTTAGGTATCGAGGCGATTAAAGTTGCCGCTTTGGATTTTATGAGTAACTTCTTTATTCACTTCCCATCTGAAAAAATTCAGGACGAAAACAAATTACTCTACGAACCAATTGAATCACCATATGCCAAACGCATAAAAGGTGTTGCAGCCATTTACGACAGGTTGAGTAAATCTATCTGCGATTCAATGAAAGATAATTTCTTTCCTGTTGTATTAAGTGGAGATCATAGCACATCTGGTGGAACAATTGCAGGTATTAAAATGGCCAAACCAAAAAGCCGCTTAGGTGTTATTTGGATTGATGCACATGCAGATTTGCACACACCTTACACTACTCCATCTGGAAATGTGCATGGCATGCCAATGGCAGCAACAATTAGCAAGGATAATCAAGAATGTGGTGTGCATGAAATTGATGCTGAAACAAAGAAGCATTGGGAGTTTTTAAAGAATGTTGGAAAAATAAACCCAAAAGTTTTGCCGGAAGATGTTGTTTTTATTTCCCTTAGGGATTATGAAAAAGAAGAACGTCACCTTATTGAAAAATATGGCATGAAGGTGATAACCACTAAGGAAGTAAGAAGTAAAGGTGCTGAGAATGTTGTTAGAGCAGTACTGCGCTATTTAGCTGACTGTACAGATATTTACATTTCGTTTGATGTGGATAGCCTTGATTCTTCTATTTCTAAAGGCACCGGCACACCAGTTGGAAATGGTTTAAAAGAAAGAGAAGCCGAAGACCTTATTAGTAAATTTATGCAAAACAGAAAAGTGTGCTGTTTTGAAATAACGGAAGTGAACCCAACATTGGACAAAGAAAACCTGATGGCTGAAATAGCATTTAATATTCTGCAACGAAGTGTGAATGTACTATTGATGAACTAAAAAAGCGAACCATTCTGCTGCTTTTCTCGTATGTATCTAAAAGCAGAACATGAGAACCAACTACATTGCCATTATATTAACCGTCATCCTTTTTTCCTGCAATAAAAAGAGGGAATCCGTTGTAGATACTGTGTTTACAGACAGTCTTATCAAAAATTATTCTGTTTCTTCTTTATATAAAACTACAGAAGGCAACTATGATTTCTGGAAGAAACGAATGGATAGTCTACCCGACAATTTTGTGAATGGGCCAAAATATTCCGGAGCCCTCTCAGCCCTTTTTCACTTTACCGGCAATATTGACTATTTAGTAAAAGCGGATAGCCTTATAGAGCAATCATTAATTGCATATCAGGAAAGAGAACCTGGTTTAAATAATACACTAGCTTATTTATCTATCCAGCAACACCAATTTAACAGAGCCGATTCTTTATTAAAAAAAATCGTTAAGATTGAAGGTCAAACAGCAGCCAATGCATTTCTGGATTTTGATGTAAGTTTTGAAAAAGGGGATTATCGCCGTTCAAAAAATTTGCTTGCTACATTGAAAGATGATAATTCCTATGCTTATTTGTTTCGGAAAGCAAAGTTTGAGCATTATGATGGCTCGTTGGACAGCTCTATTGCTAATATGTTGAAAGCAGCAGAACTAGCTGGTGAAAACCAATACCTAAAACAAGCGGCACTTTCGAATGCAGCCGATCTTTGCTTGCATAAAGGAGATTTGAAGAAAGCTTTTTCTCTTTATAAATCAAGCATAACTATTGATGCGGCAGATATGCATAGCCTTATGGGTATTGGGTGGATAGCATTAGTTAATGATAAGAAAGATTCATTGGCAGAAAATATATTTCACTTTGTGCAAAAACATACTCAGTCGCCTGACGTATTGTTAAAATTAATGCAGGTGGCTGAATTCAGAGGCGATTCAATTTTGCAGCAACAATATGCCACTGAATTTATTAACCGAGCAACTGCTGAAGTATATGGCAATATGTACAATAAATATTGTATCGATTTATATACAACCGTAACAAACGAACCAGCAAAGGCCATTATTTTAGCAGAAAAAGAATTAGCCAACCGTGCTACTCCACAAACATATGCTTGGTATGTATGGAGTTTATACAGTAATAATGAAAAAGAAAAAGCTTATAAATATTTCAAAAGCTACGTATCCGCTCAGCCTTTAGAAGGATTGGAATTATATTATATGGGCAGAATGATGGAAGGCTTAGACAAAAAATATAACGCCACAGAATTTTATAAAGTAGCCTGGAAAAACAGATACGATCTTAGCCCATCAAAACAAAAATACCTGGAAGAAACATTAAAGTAATGTTCTCTCAATTGCCCAATACAAAGCTATCGCTGCTATAACCAAAGAAAGTGGCGTAACTATATATTTCCGGTAGTATGATTTCTTTCCGAACCAAAATCCAAACAATAGAAAAGCAGCCAGAATAACTGTTACCTGACCAAGCTCCACTCCTACATTAAACATAATCAACGAAGAAAGAAACGCATCTTTAGGAAGCCCAAGACTGCTTAATGCACTGGCAAACCCTAAACCATGTATTAGTCCAAATAAAAAGATAATACCTATACGGGAAGCTTTTAGCTTTTTGGCAAATATATTTTCCAACGCAACATACATAATTGATAAAGCAATTAACGGCTCTACAATCTTGGGAGATATTGTAATTACATTATAAGCAGCCAACCCAAGAGTAACAGAATGTGCCACGGTAAATGCTAATGATTGCCATAATACTTTTTTAAGATCAGCACTGAAAAGAAATAAACTTAGTACAAAAAGAATATGATCAAGCCCAAGCGGAAGAATGTGCTTATATCCAAGCTTAAGGTATAGAATAGCAGTATCTGACTTCGACATATTTTCTAATTCTCCAACTACATCATGTGCAAAGGAAGATATTGAAAACAGTGATATAATAAACAAAAAAAATATTCTTAAAACAAAATTATACTTTGGCCTATTATTCATTACTGTATATCTTAAAAAGTAAACTATAAAAAAACTCCTCAGCTATTTACACCAAGGAGTCTTATCTATTCAAAAAAAAGACGAATTAAAATGGTGCTGCAAGAAAAGGGAACGTTGCTAAAAACGGCTTGTCATTTGCATTTACATTGTCGCTTGTTAATTTTGGATTTTTCGTACCATCAGTACCTCCAAAAATCAGGAACTTAAGTTCAATATCAATAACATCATCTGTTAGGTTTCTACCAGTCAAAGTTGCCAAAGATGTGGCACCAGTCATTGATACACCTAACACATCAGTTGCTAAAGTTGTAGTAAGAATTTGCGGACTCATTCCAAGTGCATTTGTTGAATATCGCACATATGTTGGATCATTAGCTTTTATTGCTGCATCTAATGCCACAAGATTGTTTAAAAATTTAGGTGCAAATATTGCTCCCATTGCAGATGGCGTAGTAACATTAAAAGTGTTTTTATCTGCTGATGCATTAAAAACTGTATTCACTGCTGGTCTTCCCATCTGATCATTTTGCATATAAGTTCCAGATGTATCAAATGTATCGCCGGGTGTATCGTTTTTATCGCAACTTACCAGTACAAAACCAAAGGCAGCTACAGCAAGTATTGAAAGTTTATTAAAGCGTATCATAATTTAAGATTTTAATTTATTAGAATAATTATTTTGATTTTGTTTCGCCCCAAACACCAATTGTAGCTGCTGTTCCTAAAAGAGCCTTAGGCACTTCTACAACGATAGACATTACATTACTTCCTGCAAAAGTATCGCTGCCCGTAGGACTAAATCCTATTACTGGGTTTGCCAATACCATATTATATCTTACAAAGTCAAAGAAGAATGGATCATCTCTTGGTCCTGCGAAAACTTTTATACCGTTAGCATTTGTAGCGGTTAAAGGAGTTGCAGATGCATAAGAAGTTACAGCAACCTCGGTCATTGGCCCAGTTGTTTTAACTGTACTTGTTAAACCAGGTGTTCCAACTGCTACAGGTCCGTAAACTCTCATTCTACCATTTTGAACCAAACATTGAATTACCAGATCTTCAACATTGTCACCAGTGTTATCGATATTAAATTCAAACATAACATTGGAAGGAAAAGTTGCCGTTGCAGAAGCTGCTGGTGAAAGCAAACCATGTGTATTCATTACAAATACCATCTTGCTGTTATCAGCAGGACTTTGAAAAGCATAAATGTCAGTAATGTCATTGTTAAGACTACTGGGTCCTGCACCAGTTACTGCAGGTGCATCGATATGGTCTGCAGCGAATATAATTCCACCAACCAATACGACACCCAATAAACTACCTAAAAGAAGTTTCTTTTTCATAATAAAAGATTTGTTGTTAAAAAAGGGTTTTAAAATTTAGCCTCAAACCTCCTGACGAAAGAAAATCACTTGTTGGTTAATTGCTTTTGGTCAGGTTAGTATAAGGGATTCGTTAACAGATACGGGATGCTTTAACATTCGGATTGAAGAGGGCTAAACATTTATTAACAAAAGGCTTATCTGTCTTTCAAAAATCCATTTTCGTAATTTGGCCGTATAGAATATATAACCAACTTTTTATGAAACATAACTATTCTATCCTCTTCGTATTACTTCTCAGCACTTTTACAAGTTTTTCCCAAAAAGGGAGCATTGAAGGCTCTATAATAGATGCCAGTTCAAAAACTCCACTTATTGGTGCTTCTATAAATCTTTCTGGAGATAAAGGCGATAACTCAGATATGTTTGGAAATTTCAGCATTCCTGCAGTAAATCCAGGTCAATATGAAATGGTTATTTCACATATTGGTTACAAAACAGAAATTATTCCGGTTGATGTTAAACCAAATCTGCTTTCATCTGTTTCCATCAATCTTAAAAAAGATGAATTAAATCTGGCAGAAATCCGTGTAAACAGTAAAAGAACATCTGGTTTAAATTCAATCAGTGCAATTGATATTCGTTTAAGACCAGTCAATACTTCGCAAGATGTTTTACGCATTGTTCCTGGCTTGTTCATTGCACAACATGCAGGTGGCGGAAAAGCGGAGCAAATTTTTTTAAGAGGATTTGATATTGACCATGGTACTGATATTGCCATAACTGTAGATGGAATGCCTGTAAATATGGTAAGCCATGCACATGGACAAGGTTATGCAGATCTTCATTTTCTTATTCCAGAAACAGTAGAGAAAGTTAGTTTTGATAAAGGACCTTATTTTTCGGGCAAAGGAAATCTTGCCACAGCAGCTTATGTTGATTTTTCTACAAAAGAGTTTTTGGATGAGAATCTTCTCAAGTTAGAGATTGGTCAATTTAACACACAGCGAATTGCCACTATGCTAAAGTTGTTCAATAAAACAACTGAAAAAAACAGACAACAATTTTATATCGCTTCAGAATATTCTTCAACTGATGGCTATTTTGACAGTCCGCAAGATTTTCATCGTTTTAATATAATGGGAAAATACAATGCCTGGTTTGGCAATCAATCGCAACTAAGTATTACTGCTTCCACATTCGATAGTAAATGGAATGCCTCGGGGCAAGTTCCAGATAGAGCAGTTAAGGACGGAACAATTGGTCGGTTTGGTGCTATTGATGATACGGAAGGAGGAAATACAAGTCGTACCAATGTAAATATCAAATTCAATAAACAATGGAAAAGCAATTGGAAAACAACAGATCAGCTTTATTACAGCCATTATAAATTTAATTTATATTCCAACTTCACTTTCTTTTTAGAAGATCAAATAAATGGTGATATGATAAGACAAAGAGAAGAAAGAGATATTTTCGGATACAATACAACAGCCGCAAAATCATACTTGTTAGGAAACAGCAAAGCCACAACTACTTTTGGTGGCGGAATTCGTTATGATAATATTAATGATATAGAATTGGCAAAAGCTAATCGTACCATTTTTTTCAACAGTATTCAAAAAGGAGATGTAAAAGAATTGAATTCTTCTTTATATATAAACCAAGACATAGAACTATCTGATAAAGTAAATCTGAATGCTGGATTAAGATATGACCATTTTATTTTTCGCTATAAAGATGAATTAGCTGGTGCAACAGATTTTGCGAACAACAAAAAAAGGAGTGCTAAGTCCTAAATTGAACCTTAGCTATTCACTAAATACTAAAGTGAAAATCTATTTGAATAACGGAATAGGATTTCACTCCAATGATACAAGAGTAATATTAAATAATGATGCAGATAAGATTCTGCCAAAAGTATTTGGAACTGATCTTGGTGTAATTGTAAAGCCTAACAAATCATTGGTACTTAAGGCTGCTTTATGGCACTTACTATCTGAGCAAGAGTTTGTCTATGTGGGTGATGCTGGTGTAGTAGAGCCAAGCGGACGAACAAGAAGAATGGGTGTTGATGTTTCTGCCCGATATCAATTTAATAGATGGCTATTTGCTGATGTAGATGTGAACCTGACAAGAGCAAGAGCAATTGCCGAAGCAAAAGGCGAAGACTTTATTCCATTGGCTCCATTATTTACAAGTATTGGGGGTTTAACTGCAAAAACAAAAGAAGGATTTAGTGGTTCATTGCGATACAGATTTATAGGCGACAGAGCAGCCAATGAAACTAATACCGTGAGAGCAGATGGCTATTTACTGGCTGATGTAGTTTTATCTTATCGGTTGAAGAAATTTGAATTTACATTGGCGGGAGAAAATATATTGAATAGTGAATGGAGGGAAGCTCAGTTTGATACAGAATCGAGATTGAAAAATGAGATTGACCCTGTTTCAGAAATACACTATACACCTGGCTCTCCAAGAAATCTGAAAGTTGGCGTTAGTTTTCATTTTTAATCTCGAAAGTTTTTCTAAGGCCTTCATTAAATGATATAGGTGAATAGTTCAATACGGCTTTTGCTTTGCTAATATCAAAGCCGGTTAAAGGCGGTCGCAGAGCTTTCTCTTTCAAATCATCTTTGGTTATAGGAAGAATTAATTCTTTGTTGAGACCAAACATTTCTGCCATTCTAATTACCATTTCGTAAGGAGACAATTGATCTGCTCCCGAAATGTGAAATATGCCAATTGCCTTTTTATCAATTATTGAAACAATAGCTAATGCTAAATCTTTCACATAAGTTGGTGTTCTTAATTGATCTGTAAAAATTTTAAAAACCTCGCCGTTCTCATTTTTCGTTTTTACCAAACTAAGCAGATTTTCTCTGCCCGATTGTGGTCTGCCATACACTAAAACAGTTCTCACAATACTCCATTCGCCAGCATATTCTTTTACTTTTTCTTCTGCCAATAATTTAGTTTGTCCATAGTAATTTACCGGTGCTGGAATATCATCTTCTTTATACATTCCTTTTAATCCATCAAAAACAAAATCAGTAGAAATAAAAATAAAAAAGCTGTTAATAGCTTTAGCTGCTTCAAGTAAATTTATGGTTCCTTGAGTGTTTACATTAAAAGCAAGTTCTCTATTATCCTCACATTCGTCTGGCTTACTCATTGCACCTGCATGAACGACAACATCAGGTTTATATGTAGAAAAAACATTCTTTACGGATTGAACAACTGTAAAATCCATTTCCTCATAAACAAACGTATCATTCGCTTTAATTCTGCAATTCCCTTTTCCAGTAGCTATCACTTCATGCTTTCTCTTTATCAACTCTTGTATAAGATAATTACCTAAAAAACCATTGGCACCTGTAACTAAGACTCTCATTTATCAAAATTATAGTTCTACAAATAAAAAACATCCTGAACTTTTTTGGATCAGGATGTTTATAACAAAGTGAATAGAAATTAGAAACCTTTTTTTGCCGGCTCTTTATATTGCATACCCAGGTTTTGCATGGTGAAACTCCAGATATCTGTTGCTTCTTCAATTTGTTTACTCGTTGGTTTTCCTGCGCCATGCCCTGCTTTACTTTCAATACGAATCAATGTTGGATTGGCACCAGATTGTGCTGCCTGAAGTGCGGCTGCAAATTTGAATGAATGAGCAGGCACTACTCTGTCATCATGATCTGCAGTTGTAATAATTGTGGCCGGGTAGTTAATGCCCGATTTTAAATTATGAACCGGAGAATATTTATACAAATAATCGAAATCTTCTTTATTGTCACTGCTGCCATATTCAACTGCCCATGCATACCCAATGGTGAATTTGTGATAACGCAACATATCCATTACTCCTACTTGCGGGATGGCAACTTTAAATAAGTCGGGTCTCTGCGTCATTGCTGCACCAACTAATAAACCTCCATTACTTCCTCCACGGATTGCGATTTTATCTTTGTTGGTGTATTTTTCTTTTATCAACGTTTCAGCAGCACCAATAAAATCATCAAATACATTTTGCTTTTTTTCCAGCATCCCGGCTTTATGCCAATCTTCTCCATATTCGCTTCCGCCCCGCAAATTAACCTGTACATACACACCGCCTTGCTCCATAAAAAATGCATTGGAAATACTAAAGCCAGGTGTCATTGGGATATTAAAACCACCATACCCATATAAAAGCACAGGATTAGTTCCATCTAGTTTTAAGCCTTTTTATGTGAAACAAACATGGGTACTCTTGTTCCATCTTTACTCTTGAAGAAAATTTGTTTTGTCTCGTAACCTGTCGGATCAAATTTTGTTTCTGTTTTTCTGAACAAGGTAGATTTTCCAGTAGCTATATCATACCTGAAAATTGTAGGCGGATAATTAAATGAAGTGAACGTATAAAAAAATTCTTTCTCCTCTTTTTTGCCACCAAAGCCACCGGCAGTTCCAATGCCCGGCAACTCTATATTTCTTACAAGCTTACCATCATAACTATATTGATAAACTCTTGTAGATGCATCTTTCAAATAAGAAGTAAAAAGATTTCCACCTCCAGTGCTTACACCTTGTAATACTTCTTTTTTCTCTGGAATAATTTCTTTCCAGTTTTCCTTTGCAGAATTTTTTGGATCAACTAACACAAGTTTGTAATTAGGAGCATCTTCATTTGTTAATAAGAGTAGTTTATCGCCAACATTATCAACGATGCTTGGTTCAGTTTTAAATCCTGGAATTAAAAGTTTGAATTCCTTTTGCGTTGGATCTTTCAAATCTTTATACCATATTTCACTTCCGCTTGTTCCTTCCGAAGTAGACAGAATAAGAAACCTTTCATCCTCTGTTAAACCAACTCCTGCAAACCGCTGAGGATGTTCTTTGTCTTCATAAATTAATTCATCATCTGCCTGTGCTGTTCCAAGTTTATGATAATATACTTTTGGCGATTCATTTTTTCCTTTTAGCTGATCACCTTCCTTTGGTTCCGGATAGCGGGAATAATAAAACCCATCGTCGCCCTTCCAACTAAAACCAGTAAATTTTAACCAGTTCAATTGCTCACCAGTTTTTTCTTTAGTCTTTACATCCATAATATAACCCGTTTGCCAATCACTTCCAGATTGCGAAACTGAATAAACAAGGTATTTACTATTTTTAGAAAAATTGATACCGGCCAATGCAGCAGTACCATCATCCGATAATTTATTAGGGTCAAAAAAAACTTCCGGTTTTCCTTCCAATCCTATTTGTCGGTAAGCCACACTTTGGTTTTGCAATCCATCATTCTTGAAAAAATAATAAAACTCTCCTTCTTTGAACGGCGAAGAATACTTTGGATAATTCCATAGTTCTTCTAATCGTTTCTTTACATTATTCCTAAAAGGGATAGCAGCCAGATAATCTTCTGTTACTTTGTTTTGTGCAGCAACCCAGGCCTTTGTTTCTTCACTATTGTCGTCCTCCAGCCAACGATAAGGGTCAGCAACTTTAGTTCCATGGTAGTCTTCAACAATATCAGATTTTTTAGTTGCAGGATATTGCACTTGGGCAGATGCGATGCAGGGTATTATCATAATTGAAAAAGAAAGTAGTTTTTTCATAACTAAAAATTATACTGCTAAAGTTAAAGTAAGTAGTAGCATTAAAAAAATCAGTTACGAAAACCCGTTTTCAGTATAAAAAGTAAATCAATCTGACAATACTGTTGGCGCACCTTCTGAAAGCCAGGTGGCAAAAATTTCAGACACTTTCCATTCTTTACCAGCATACACCCTTGGACGAGCAATTATATAATTAAAAAAATCAATCAGGTCGCTGTTATTACATGCTGCCATTACAGTTAATGTTTTTTTGCCGGCATATTTTCCTGTCATAATTGCCTTGTCAATCGATGGATTGTTTTCAATAAAGTAGTTTCCAGTAAATTGTATATCCTTGATAATTGAATCAAGGATTTTCTCTTCATCATCTTTTGTCCATTTCAAAAAAATAAGATAACGGTCATAAAACGGCTCTTCATAAACATCCTGCAAACGAATAAAATGAGAAGCAAGCTTTGGAAGAAACCCATCATAAATATTTGTTTTCTCCATATAAGTGTATAGCAAATCGCCTTCTTTAATTTGCAAGTCGCTTTCATTATTCTCAATAGCGAAATAATAATAATTCCCTTTAATAAGATGGCATCTTCCATAGCCTTTTTGTATTGTCTCCTCCTTTTTTCCATTATATACACCGTACAACAAGCCAATTTGCTTTTCCACCAGTTTGACTTCTTCCGGCATTTCGAGTTGTACAAGTTTAGAACTGTCCGTTAGTTCAAGAATATAATCCGTTATTGGAAATGCCCTCAATACTTTGGAAGTATCTGTTTGTGCCAAACAGGTAACAGAGTTAATTACTAACAAAAAAAATAATGCTCTTTTCATAATATAATTGTACCGCTAACTTAATAATTAATTAACCCGGAAGTATCCGTGCAAAAGGGTATTTCAAAGAATCGCTGCAATTCACAATTGTATATTTGTATTTTAGACAAATCAACGTTAGTGTGTAATAATTACACATTGGGAACAAATGCTTATTTTTGCCCTCTTTTAAATAATAAAATGGAAAAGAAAGTTTCGAGAATTGGGGTTTTAACTTCTGGTGGAGATTCGCCTGGTATGAATGCGGCAGTGCGGGCAGTGGTACGTACAGGCAACTATCATGGACTAGAAGTTTACGGAATAATGCGAGGTTATCAGGGCCTCATTGAAGATGACATTTTCCGGATGGACTCCCGTTCAGTTGCAAATATTATACAACGGGGCGGCACTATTTTAAAAACAGCAAGGTGCAAAGAATTTTTTGAATATGAAGGGCGAAAGAGAGCTTATGAAAATCTAAAGAAAAGAGGAATTGACGGACTTATAATAATTGGCGGCGACGGATCATTTCGAGGTGCAGTAAATTTCAGTAATGAATTTGATATTCCTTGCATAGGAATAGCCGGTACCATTGATAAAGATATTCAAGGGACAGATTTTACAATTGGTTTTGATACGGCTGTGAATACTGCTGTGGAGGCAATTGATAAAATAAGAGATACCATGGATGCTCATGACCGTATTTTCATTATTGAAGTAATGGGAAGAGATGCCGGATACATTGCTTTACATAGTGGTATCGCAACAGGTGCAGAAAATATTCTAATTCCCGAACGAAAAACAGATATGGATGCGATCATTAAATCCTTGTTGGAGAAAGAACGTCGCCAAAAACTAGTAAACTTGATTGTTGTTGCAGAAGGTGATGATTTTGGTGGTGCAAATCAAGTGCAGAAAATACTAAAGGATAAACTTCCCAATGCAGAAATAAGAGTCTGCATACTCGGTCACATACAGCGAGGAGGATCTCCTACTTGTATTGACAGATTAATTGCCAGCCGAATGGGTTATCATGCTGTAGAATCTTTAATGGAAGGTCGATACAATGTATTTGTAGGAATTCAAAACAACAAGATGCATTACATCCCATTGGAAAAAGCGGTAAAGAATAAAGGTAAGATAAGTGAAGAATGGATGAAGATTGTTAAGATATTAGCATTAATAAACATAACAAATAAAAGATTACTAAAACAAGTATAAAAATGGCAAAACACTCAAAGAAGTATTATCATGAATCCATGGATCGGGAAGCCGCTATTGCACACAAAACGCATAAAACAAAAATTGTTGCAACTGTAGGCCCTGCATGTGACACATATGAAAAGCTACTTGGGTTAGTTAAGGCTGGCGTAAATGTTTTCCGGCTCAATTTTTCTCACGGAACACATGAAAATAAAGCCGAAATAATTGAACATATCAGGAAAATAAATAAAACCGAACCATTTAACATCTCTATACTTGGGGATTTACAAGGCCCAAAATTAAGAGTAGGCGAAATAGAAGGTGGTGAAATGCAAATCAAACCAGGTGATATTCTGACCTTTACCAACGAAAAAGTAATAGGTACTAAGGAAAGAATTTATGTTTCCTATACTAATCTTCATCAAGATGTAACAATTGGTAATACAATTTTAATTAATGATGGAAAACTGGAAGTAAAGGTTAAAGAAGTTCTCGCCAATAATGATGTACAGGTTGAAGTAACAATGGGTGGTATCCTTTCTTCAAAAAAAGGAATAAACTTACCTGACACTAAAATTTCATTGCCGGCACTTACTGAAAAAGATGTAGAAGACCTTGAATTTATCATTGAGCAAAAATTGGATTGGGTTGCCTTATCATTTGTCCGTAGCGTAAAAGATTTGGAAGGACTCAGAAAAAGATTAGAAGCTAAAAACAGTAAGACAAAGATTATTTCGAAAATAGAAAAGCCAGAGGCACTGGAAAATTTGAGAGATATTATTGTAGAATCTGATGCAGTAATGATTGCCCGTGGAGATCTCGGCGTTGAACTACCTGTTGAAAAAATTCCATTGTTACAAAAACAAATCATCCGAATGTGTATTCACAGGGCAAAGCCGGTAATTGTTGCCACACAGATGATGGAGAGTATGATTGAACTTAATAAACCTAACAGAAGCGAAATAACCGACGTAGCCAATGCTGTTATTGAAGGTGCTGACGCAGTGATGCTTAGTGCTGAGACTGCAGCTGGAGAACATCCTGTGTTGGTTGTTGAAACAATGCGAAAGATTATACTTGAAGTAGAGAAATCAGGCTATAACTATAATAGAGAAGATGAATTAGTTCCACAGCCTCACTCTCCTTCTTTTTTAAGCGATGCTATCTGTTATAATGCATGTAAACTGGCAAAAGATGTAAATGCAAATGCATTACTTGGTATGACACAAAGTGGCTACACCGGATTTATTTTAAGTAGCTATCGGCCAAAAGCACCGTTGTATATTTTTACAAAAGAGAAAAGCTTGGTAAATCAGCTTACGCTAAGCTGGGGAGTAAGAGCCTTTTATTACGATGAGGAAGAAAGTCTGGATGATATTATTTTTGACCAGATTGACATTCTGAAAGAAAGAAAATTTTTAAAACCCGGAGATATAGTAATCAATACAGGCAGCACTCCTATTGATCTTCACTTACAAACAAATGTTTTAAAAATTACAACAGTAGAATAATTACCAGCTACATAATATTATGGATGCGGCCACTTGACCGACAATATGATAACTTGCATCTATAAAATGCAATGTTTTGGGTTTCATCTGGTATAAATAAGATATACTGATTACCATTGCAGAAAAGAAAAAACCGGTGAATAAGCCAAGTTTTAACCCTGACATTACACCGCCTATTAATTCCAACCGGTTTATTAAAATTGCTAACCCAATGCAAATAATAAATTCAAGTAGGAATGTAAAAAACATGATGCCTCCAGCACCTTTTTTGGCATTCGGGTCATTCATATTAATACCTGTACCAGAAATCCACATTTTAGCAAATAACATTTTTGAATACCACAGACCACCAATCATGAAATAAGCGATTGCAGCAACAGCTATAGCTAACCAGTTGAGGTTGGAAAATAATGCAGAGCCCATAAACTTTGTTTTAATACTTAAAAGTTACGGATTATTTTCTTAAACCAAATAAAATGAAGTTTTAAAGCCTTTTGATTTTTATATTTCTAAACTGAACTTCATTGCCATGATCTTGTAAACCTATCCTTCCCTTCTTATAAGTTCCAAAACCTGACATATTCTTAAATTTACTTCCGGCCACCATTTTTTTCCAGGCAGCATCCCACATGGTTGTTGAAACTACATTTTCCCCATTAAGATATAAATCCAATTTTCCGTCTACACATTTTATTTCTGCTCTATTCCATTCTCCCGGCGGTCTCACATTTTCTTTATATACAGAAATCAAATCATACAAATCACCCGCCCGATGTTTAATAATTTTTGCATCGGGATGGCCATTATTATCCAGCATCTGCATTTCCGGTCCTGTTTCCCAAGGCCAATTGTATTTCGATTTGTCTTCGTTTATGTAAAAAATTACTCCACTGTTGCCATTCTTCGCAATATTCCATTCAAGCACTAAATGAAAGTTTTCATATTCTTCGTCAGTTACAATATCGCCGCCATCTTTTATCTGCCAATTCTCTTTAACGGTTGTATCCAAATACAAATAACCGTCTTTTACTTTCCAGGCAAATCCAACAGGACTTCCACCATACTTATGCCATCCTTTGGTTGTTTTTCCATCAAATAATAATTTCCAACCATCACTTTTTTCTTGTGCCGTCAATTTGTTTTCGGCCATAGTTTTCTTTGCAGAACTACACGAAAGTACAGTGGCTGAAATAATAGCCACGATGAGTAATTTATACATTAAGAGTTATTTTTTTAGGAGCATAATGTACTTAACCATCGCTTCTGCATCACCTTGCGAAACTGTTGGATGTGCTGTCATCGCAACCTCACCCCAAACACCTCCACCACCATGTATAATTTTTCCAGCAAGGTGTGTTACAATAGTATCTGACATGCTTGCATATTTATTCGCAACATCCCTATAAGGAGGACCGATTAACGCTTCGTCAATTTTATGACAAGTAAGACAGTCATTTTTGGCAACTAACCCAAGACCTGCTTGATAATCAGGGTTGCTCGAAAGATCAGTAGTTGCAGGAACATCTGCTTTGGTTTCTTCCTTGGATTCCTCTGTTGTCTTTTTATCATCTCCGCTACCTCCACATGAAATAAGCAATAAGCCTAATCCAAAAGATAAAATAAATTTTTTCATAATAATAAATTTTAGATGCAATTTACTTAATTTATGAAACTCAACCCAAACCTAATATTTTTCGATTCGTTTCTACATCACTTTTACTTCCCGCAAAATCATCAAAAGCTTTATCAGTTACTCTGATAATATACTGTTGAATTAACTGAGCTCCTTCTTTTGCACCGTCTTCCGGTTGTTTTAGACAGCACTCCCACTCCATCACCGCCCAACCTGAATAATCATACTGAGCTAACTTACTAAAGATAGTTTTAAAATCAACCTGCCCATCGCCGAGACTACGGTAACGTCCGGCTCTGTTGGCCCAACTCTGATAACCGCCAAATGTACCTTGCTTACCAGTTGCATTAAATTCTGCATCTTTTACATGAAATGCCTTTATCCTTTCATGATAATGATCGATGTATTGAATATAATCTAATTGCTGTAATACAAAATGCGACGGATCATATAACAAACAAGCTCTTGGATGATTGTTTACTTCCTTCAAAAACATTTCATAAGTAATACCATCAAACAAATCTTCGCCGGGATGAATTTCATAACAAATATCAACACCACATTCATCAAAATAATTCAATATCGGCATCCATCTTTTTCCCAATTCTTTAAATCCTTCTTCTACTAATCCTTCCGGCCGTTGCGGCCAAGGATGAAAAGTATGCCACAATAATGAACCACTGAAAGTAGGATGAGCTGTTAACCCCATGTTTTGCGAAGCCTTTGCACCATATTTCAATTGTTGCACCGCCCACTCTGTTCTTGCTTTAGGATTGCCTCTTAAATGTTCAGGTGCAAATCCATCAAATAAAATATCATAAGCCGGATGAACAGCAATTAACTGTCCTTGCAAATGTGTTGACAACTCTGATATTTCCATTCCACTATCATTCACTATTCCTTTTATTTCCTCAGCATAAGTTTTACTTTCAGCAGCTTTTTGCAAATCTATACAACGGCTATCCCAGGTTGGTATTTGCACAGCTTTGTAACCCAATTCTTCCGCCCAGGCGCAAATTGACTTAAGGTTATTATAAGGAGCTTTATCTCCTAAAAATTGTGCAAGAAAAATACCCGGCCCTTTAATTGTTGTCATATGCTGAAAGTTATTTTATTAAATCTTAAAGTCTGACCACTTCTCTTTCGCTTTTGAGGAAGCTACAACATTTTCTATAAAAGCCATGCCTCTTATTCCATCATCTACTCCAGGAAAATCAAGGGACTCTACTCTTGCTTTTTTATTATTCAATTTTGCTTTTAACGTTAGTGCAAAATTTCTGTAATGGTTGGCAAATGCTTCTAAGTAACCTTCCGGATGTCCAGCAGGAGTTCTGGTATTATGCTTTGCAAAAGAACTTAAATAATCATTACCTGTTCTGTAAATCTCCGTTGGTTTGTTCAACCATTTTACCAATAACGTATTTGCATCTTCCTGCTTCCATTCAATACCGCCCTTCTCTCCGTACACTCTTATTTTAATATTATTCTCTTCGCCAGCAGCTATCTGCGTAGCAAATAAAACACCACTTGCTCCGTTGTCAAATTTTAGTAGCACAGCTCCGTCATCATCAAGCTTTCTTCCTTTTACAACTGTATTTAAATCCGCACATATTTTCGTTGTAACAACTTCAGCAACATACTCAGCAAGGTTAAAAGCATGAGTACCGATATCTCCCATTGCTCCTGCAATTCCACTTCGCTTTGGATCAGTTCGCCATGCTGCCTGCTTCTGATCTGTATTTTCTAATGCAGTACTAAGCCATCCTTGTGGGTATTCAACTATTACTTTTCTTATTGTGCCAAACAATCCTTTCTTTATCATTTGCTTGGCTTGTTTCACCATTGGATAACCAGTATAAGTATGCGTTAGACAAATTATTCTGTCATTCTTTATTGCAATCTCCTTTAATTGTTTTGCTTCTTTTAGAGTAAGTGTCATTGGCTTATCCAACACCACATGAAAGCCATTCTCCAATGCCAGTTTTGCTGGTTCAAAATGTAAATGATTTGGCGTTACGATACTTACAAAATCCATTCTCTCATTTTCCGGTAAATGCTTTTCGAGCCGTATCATATCTTTAAAAGAACCATACACTCTTAATGCTGACAAGTGTAATTCTTTACCTGCCTGCTTTGATTTTTTGGGATCGCTACTAAAACAGCCACTCACCAATTCTATTTCTCCATCGAGATTTGCTGCCATACGATGAACAGCACCGATAAATGCACCAGGTCCCCCGCCAATCATTCCCATTCTTATTTTTCTTTCTGCCATTATAATAATTGATGTTAATATGTATCTGGTAAAAAATGTGTTGCTGATACATGAATCTGCTATTAAAAATAGTACATTTAGTTTTCTAACGGTATTTTTCGAAAAACTTATACTAATCTAACAAGGCTTGATTATGAAACTTACTACCAGAGTTCAGCTCTCTTCCATGATGTTTTTTAATTTTTTTGTTTGGGGTATCTGGTTCGTAACCATGGGCACTTATTTAACAAAAGGAAATATTGGTGCTACAGACGGCCAAACCGGGCTAGCTTACGGCACACAATGTTTGGGAGCCATCATTGCTCCTTTTATTATTGGAATGATAGCGGATAAATTTTTCGCTGCACAAAAAATTCTTGGTGTTTTACATTTAGCTGGTGCAGGTTTGCTTTATTATATTACTACACAAACTTCGTTCGGCTCATTTTACAGCCTTTTACTTATTTACATGATTATTTACATGCCAACGCTGGCATTAGTAAATGCTATTGCATTGAAACAAGTAACCAGTGCAGAAAAGCAATTCAGCGGATTAAGAATGTGGGGAACAATTGGCTGGATTGTGGCTGGTGCTATCATACAATGGATGGCATGGGAAAACAATCCCGAGTCTCTTTCTATTACGTATAAAGTAGCCGCTATTACTTCTGCCCTGTTTGGTGTATATTCTTTCTTTTTACCGAACACACCACCGCCAAAAGCAGGGCAAAAAGTTTCCATTTCAGAAGTGCTTGGTTTGGATGCGTTGAAAATCCTGAAAGACAAAAATTATCTGATATTTTTTATTGCATCTATATTGATTTGTATTCCACTGGCATTTTATTATGGACAAGCAAATCTTTTCTTAAATGAATCAGGCATGGTAGGCGCCGCAGGAAAGATGACTTTAGGTCAGGTGGCTGAAACAGTTTTTCTTTTTCTGATGCCTTTCTTCTTTAAGCGGTTTGGTGTAAAACAAATGTTATTGATAGGAATGTTTGCATGGGTGCTGCGTTATTTATTATTTTCTTATGGAGATATGAACAGCGGTTTATGGATGCTCTACTTCGGAATAATATTACACGGTATTTGTTATGATTTCTTTTTTGTTACCGGACAAATTTATACAGACCATAAAGCAGGCGAAAGAGTTCGTTCTTCTGCACAAGGCCTGATTACACTGGCAACCTATGGCGTAGGTATGTATATTGGTTTCTGGGCAGCAGGAAAAATTGTGGGTAGTTATGCAATCCTTGATTTTAATGGAAAAGTAGTCAACCACAACTGGCAAACCATCTGGATATTTCCATGCTTATTTGCTGTAGGCGTTTCTTTACTCTTTATGATATTCTTTAAAAACGATAAAAAAACAGTGGAAGCACAAAATTGAAAAGAAGAAAAGCCATATCACTATTAAGTGCTGGACTCGCAGGCATTTCACTAACAGGCAAATCTGCCATCGTTGATAATGCGAATGAAGCCGTTCCAAAACTTAAAGGCAATATCAACCATTCCCTTTGTTCATGGACATATAATTTTTTAGGACTAGAAGGAATGTGTACTGCAGTAAAAAAAATGGGTGTAAAAGCTATTGATTTGCTTGCACCCAAAGATTGGCCTACAATTCAAAAACTTGGCATTACCTGTTCTATGTGTTATACGAATGGAAAAATTAGTTTAACAGAAGGCTGGAATAATAAAACCTTTCACCCGGAATTGATAAAAAACTTTACAGAAGCAATTCCATTAGTTGCTGCTGCCGGTTATAAAAATTTAATATGCTTTAGCGGAAACAGAAAAGGCATAGATGATGAAACAGGAATGAATAACATGTCTGAAGGTATTAAACAAGTTATTGGATTAGCAGAAAAAAACGGAGTAACTATTCAGATAGAAGTATTCAACAGCAAAGTAGATCATAAAGATTATATGGCCGACAATACTAAATGGGCAGTGGATCTCTGTAAGAAAATTAGTTCAGAAAATTTTAAGATATTGTACGACATCTACCATATGCAGGTAAATGAAGGTGATGTAATCAGAACTATACAAAACAACCATCAGTATTTCGGTCATTATCATACTGCCGGAGTACCGGGAAGGCATGAGATTGATGAATCACAAGAATTATTTTATCCGGCAATCATGAAGGCGATTTTGGAAACTGGATATAAAGGCTATGTCGCACAGGAATTCATTCCAACTGGAAAAGAAAATGCAGATAAGATAGCAGCTTTAAAAAAAGCAATAAAGATTTGTGACGTTTAAATTATTAAAATTTAATCCTTAAATATTCTAATTAATATGGCAGATAATAATACATACGATGCAATTGTGATAGGTTCTGGCATTAGCGGCGGTTGGGCAGCAAAAGAGCTCACTGAAAAAGGATTGAAAGTAATCATGCTTGAGCGAGGCCGCAATATTGAGCATATCAAAGATTATGTAAATGCATCAAAAGACTCCTGGGAGTTTCCTCACCGCGGTGGCCGTACTCAGGAAATGATAAAAGATCATCCTGTTTTAAAAAGAGATTATCCGCTGAATGAAACAGTTCTTGATATGTGGGTAAATGAAAAAGAAAGTCCTTACACCGAAATAAAAAGATTTGACTGGTACCGTGGCTATCATGTAGGTGGCCGTTCATTATTATGGGGAAGGCATAGTTACCGATGGAACAAAGGAGATTTTGAAGCAAATGCCAAAGAAGGAATAGCAGTTGATTGGCCCATTCGTTATGATGATATGGCGCCGTGGTATAGCTATGTAGAAAAGTTTGCAGGCATACAAGGAAGCAAAGAAGGATTAGATGTATTACCCGATGGAGAATTTATGCCAGCCATTGAATTAAACTGTGCCGAAAAAGAAGTGAAGAAACGAGTAGAAGCCTATTATAAAAATGCAAGAAAAATAATCATTGGCCGCACAGCAAATATTACTGAGCCCTTACAAGCCAGAACAAATTGTCAGTATCGTAATCGTTGCTGGAGAGGTTGTCCGTTTGGTGCTTATTTTAGCACACAATCTTCTACCCTTCCGGCTGCCATGCAAACAGGCAATCTTACACTTCGTCCATTTTCAATTGTTACAAAAATTTTATACGATAAGGATAAAAAGAAAGCAACTGGTGTAGAAATTATTGATGCAGAAACAAACCAGACTTATCAGTTCAAATCAAAAATCGTTTTTGTTTGTGCCTCTGCGTTAAACTCAACCTGGGTATTAATGAACTCTGCAACCGATGTTTGGGAAGGCGGTCTTGGCAGCAGTAGCGGAGAATTAGGCCACAATGTAATGGATCATCATTTTCGCACTGGTGCTGGCGGCACAGTAGAAGGTCTTAGTGATAAATATGAATTTGGAAGAAGACCAACAGGAATTTATATTCCCCGCTTTAGAAATATGAACGGTGAAAAAAGGGATTATCTCCGTGGCTTTGGTTATCAGGGTGGCGCAGGCCGGGGCCGTGGTGTGGAAGTAGCTGAATTCACCATTGGTGCACAGCTAAAAGATGCGATGAGTATTCCAAAAGAAGATTGGCATTTTGGTATTACCGCTTTCGGTGAAATGTTACCAGATCACAGTAACAAAATAATGCTGGATAAAAATGTAAAAGATAAATGGGGATTACCAGTGCTTGGCATTTGATGTAGAAACAAAAGAGAACGAAAGAAAAATGCGTATTGATATGATGAATGATGCAAAAGAAATGCTGGAAGCTGCAGGCCTAAAAGATGTTAATGGTTATGATGCCGGTTATTCCGTAGGCATGGGCATTCATGAAATGGGAACTGCCCGCATGGGCCGTGATCCCAAGACTTCGGTACTGAATGGCAACAACCAGGTTTGGGATGCGCCAAATGTATTTGTAACTGATGGTGCTTGCATGACAAGTGCAAGTTGTGTAAATCCGTCGTTAACCTATATGGCATTAACAGCAAGAGCAGCAGAATTTGCAGTAAACGAATTGAAAAAAGGGAATTTATGAGCCCAGCAAATGTGCTACTATCAACTATGTTGCGTCGCACTCTTGTACGTTCGGTTCTTTACTCAGCATAATTCGAAAACCATAATTAGTAACGAATAATTTTTTTATATGGATCGCAGAGAACTTTTAAAAATGATTGCCGTTCTTACTGGCGGCGCAGTCATAGGCGGAGAAGTTTTTTTATCGGGTTGTAAAACTGGTGCAAAAGCCGACGTAGGTTTTACCGCAACAAATATTGCTTTGCTTGATGAAATAGGTGAAACAATAATTCCAGCAACTGCAACACCCGGTGCCAAAGCAGCAAAGGTTGGTGAGTTTATGAAAGTGATGGTAACCGATTGCTACACACAAGAGCAACAGGATGCTTTTATGAAAGGTATTAGTACAATAGATGAGGTTTGTAAAAAAACAAACAACAAATCATTTATGGATTGCACTCCGGAACAACGGCATGAATTATTAGTAAGTCTTGAAAAAGAAGCCAAAGAATTTAATGCAAAACAGGAAGAAGCAGATAAACCAAGAAAAGAAGAATTAAATGCAAAAGACAAAGGCTATGACTTCGTTGCATCACCAAGACATTATTATACTATGATGAAGCAGTTGACATTACTTGGATTCTTTTCTTCCAAAACGGGGATGACAGAAACCTTACGGCATGTTCCAGTACCTGGAAAATACGATGGAGCATTCCCGTATGCTAAAGGCGATAAAGCCTGGGCTGAATAATTTAAAAGAATACTTATGAACTACAATAGAAGAAAATTTTTAAAAACAACTGGTGGCTTGACTGGCGGTTTAATGTTAACCAGCCTCAGCGGTATTTCATTATTAGAAACTTGTAGCAGCGGAAAAAAAGCAATTGATTTCGGACTTCAATTATATACACTTAGAGACGATTTGCCAAAAGACCCGAAAGGCATTTTAAAGATGGTTGCTGATTTTGGTTACAAACAAATAGAAAGTTACGAAGGTGCAAAAGGTATGTTTTGGGGAATGAAGCATACCGACTTTAAAAAATATATGGACGATCTGGGAATGACAATTGTTTCCAGCCATTGTGATATATCGAAAGACTTTGAAAAGAAAGCAGCAGAGGCAGCAGAGATAGGAATGAAATATTTAATCTATCCATGGG
Organism: Chitinophagaceae bacterium; assembly: GCA_016706055.1. Lineage (GTDB taxonomy): Bacteria > Bacteroidota > Bacteroidia > Chitinophagales > Chitinophagaceae > JJ008. The sequence goes on from JADJKL010000002.1 coordinate 269,178, forward strand.
AAGGTGCTGGCAAAACAATTGATGATTATAAAAAAATGGCTGAAGACTTTAATAAGAAAGGCGAAGTATGTAAACAAAATGGTATACGTTTTGCTTTCCACAATCATGATTATTCTTTTAAATTATTAGAAGGTCAGCTTGGGCAAAATATTTTATTGGATAATACTGCCCTTTCTTTAGTTGATTTTGAAATGGATATTTATTGGGTAGTAGCCGCAGGAGAAAATCCTGAAGCATGGCTAAAAAAACATAAGAACCGTTTTACTCTTTGCCATGTAAAAGACAGAAGTAAAACTCCTGTAGAAAACAATGGTTTGAATTCTGTTGTTCTTGGAACAGGAACCATTGACTGGACTAAAGTATTAAGCACAGCCAAGGCTAATGGCATGAAATATTATATTGTGGAGCAGGAAGCTTATGCAGGCACTACGCCTTTAAAAGCTGTGGAAGCAAATGCTGAGTATATGAAGGGGTTGAGGATTTAACTATCTCAAAATAGTATTTGCAATGAATGGTTTTGCTTTATAGCAAACTCCATCTTTTTCAATAAGAATAGAATCAAAAGCAATTAGTACACCTGGCTCTATGGTACTTAAAGAAAAATTTTCTTTATTTTCTATAGTCTCATCTTGTAAATCAGGCTCAACTAAACTTCCAAGATTTTTTCTGAGAATTAATGAGGATTTTCGGTTTGAGAACCAAGTAATATTGAAGCTTATAATTTGGTATGAGTTGTCCGATAATTCTAAACTAAATTTTTTAAAGAAGAATTTCCACTTTATATCCTGCTTACCCTCTTTGCCTTTGATAAAAACAGAAACATTCTCTGCCTTTAAAGCAGTTACCCAATTACAATCCACAGTATCTCCATCCTGAGAAAAACAAGTAACACTCAAAAGGATAAAAACGATATGTATTATTACTATTCTCATTTAATAAGCGAATCTCTTAAGTCCTTAACGTCTGTTGCCAGAATAATATTATTCATATAACTCTCCCCCGAATCCCTAAACGCCTCATGCACAAACTCCATCTTGCTACTCTCCTTCCCTCTTAATGAAGAATGAAACTCTGTGCAACCAGTTTTCTGCTACCAGCATTTTTATATTTTCTTTTCGTACACCGCTGCCTGGCATTATAATAATTCTGTCATCGGCTACTTTGTTTAATTCAACCACTAAATCAACTCCATCTACAACAGAAGGCTGCTGACCAGAAGTGAGAATTCGTTCACAGCCAATTTCAATTAATTGCTCCAATGCTTCAAAAGGATCTTTACATCTGTCAAATGCTCGGTGAAAAGTTACACCCAACGGATAAGCAGCTTTTATTAACTGAGCAGTTCTTACTATATCAATATTACCGTCAATATTCAATAAACCAATCACTACACCATCACAGCCGAGTTGTTTGCAAAATTTTACATCCTGCAACATAATTTCATACTCATCTTTTGTATATAAAAAATCGCCGCCTCTTGGTCGTATAATTGGATAAAGAGCAACATCAAAACTTTCTCTGCAATGTTTTACAGTTCCAAACGAAGGTGTTGTTCCTCCTTCTGCAAGATTGGCGCAAAGTTCAATCCTGTCTGCTCCACCTTCTACCGCTGATTTTGTTGTTGCAAAATCAGATGTAGCTATTTCGATTATGTAATCATTTGTTTTCATGTTTTTTATTTACGTTATGCCACCCCTTCGGGGTTAAACTCAGGTCTTATACCCTTTTTACAAAAATTTCAGCCTTTCAGGCTTTTCTATCATATTTATAATTCAAACACAATTTAAGCATATCAACTCCGAAGGTTATAATGATTATAAAAACAATACATCATTAATAAAAACCCCGAAGGGGTAATATTACTATAAATACTAATTCCCAGTTTAACGAAAACCCTGAAAGGGTGACAGAATTGATCTATATAAATTTGAATCTAAAAGAATGAATTCGAAAGAAAGTCTTAACTTTTAATCATACCAATCAAATAAATACTTTTCATCGTACTCAATCTCAAATTTTTTTAGTAATTCCAAATATTCATCTTTAAAAGATATTTTTTGATGATGCTTTTCTTGATTTAAAATATAATCATACACTTTTCCAATATGTGAATGAGAATATGAAAAAGCTCCATATCCTTCCTGCCATGAAAATTTCCCTTTCACAAATTTTTTATCATTAATAAAATTTGATGAATTATTCTTAATATCCCTAACCAAGTCAGCAATAGACATCGCAGGTCTTAATCCTACAAAAGCATGAATATGGTCAGGCATACCATTTATAATAATCGTTTTTTGATTTTTACCTTTAATAATTCCAGCAATATATTTGTGCAAATCCTCACACCAATTTTTACTGATCAAATTTTCTCTCCCCTTAACAGCAAAAACAATTTGAATATACAGTTGAGAAAAAGTTCCTGGCATAAAAATAAATTTACTCTATTATAAATTTTGCAGCTATCAATTCTTCTTTATCATTTGTTTTTATTGCATAACTAAACCCTTTATGTATCGCAAAGGCTCCAACTTCTCCTTTTTTATTAACTGCTAGAAAAGCAACCTGAATATCTTTTGCCTTCTCTCCTTTTATCCGCATTATCCTTTCAATGGCAGTCTTACAAGCTTTTTCAGGAGATAAACCCTGCCGCATTAATTCCACTACCGTATGAGAGCCGGCAACACGGATTACATCTTCTCCTTGTCCCGTTGCAGTACAAGCTCCTACTTCATTATCTACAAATAAACCGGCACCAATAATTGGAGAATCGCCTAACCTTCCCCGCATTTTAAATCCAGCGCCGCTGGTAGTACAACTTCCACTCAGGTTTCCATTTGTATCCATTGCCACCATTCCAATCGTATCATGATTCCATTCGCCGTTTTCTAATTTATGCGGTGCAAAAGGTCCGTGACCTTGTTTAGACTCCACATTTATTGCAGGTGCTTTATATTCAGATTTTTTCAACCAGTTATCATAATTTTTTTGTGCATCAGAGGAAAGTTTTTGTTCTTCCAACGGAAATCCTTCTGCAACGGCAAACTGCTGTGCACCGCTTCCTACCAACATGACATGCGGTGTTTTTTCCATTACTCTTCTGGCAACAGATACAGGGTGTTTTATTCTTTCCAAAAAAGCGACACTACCACAATTAGAAAACTCATCCATAATGCAGGCATCCAATGTTACAAAGCCATCTCTATCGGGGTTAGCTCCTAAGCCGACACAACAACTCTGTTCACTTTCTGTTACCATAACTCCTTTTTCTACAGCATCTAATGCTCTTCCGCCATCTTTTAATATTTCCCATGCTGCTTTATTTGCTCTCAATCCTGCATCCCAGGTAGAAATAACAACAGGTTTTCCTTTTACCGGAAAGGATTGGCTATTACATGCCCCAACTTTACCGAAGGTTAATGCCATTGAACTGAATGCCGATGCTTTAATGAACTTTCTTCTGTTTACCATTGTTTATTATTTAGCTAGCCGAAATTAACCGTTTCCCTTGCAATACCACCAAAAAAGGATTAACAAATTGACTGTAAAAAATATTTGATGTTTAAACATTGATTATATATCTTTGTGTCATAAATAAAGAAAATGAAAATAGAAATCATCTCCGGAAGTCCTAGAATAAACAGCTTAACAAGAAGAGTGGCACTACACCTTAAGAATCTTATCAAAGAGACAACTGAACATGAAGTTGATATAATTGATATGAAAGACTGGACTGTACCGCCTGTTCAATCGGTGTGGGTGTCGATTGATAAAACACCGGAAGAATTTAAATCTTTGGCGGAAAGAATTTTTACTGCTAATGCTTATATACTGGTAACACCAGAGTACAACGGAAGCTACTCTCCTGCTTTGAAAAACTTATTAGATCATTTTCCAAAGAGGCGTCATAAGCCATTTGGAATAGTAACTGCATCACCAGGAGCAATGGGTGGTATGCGGGCATCACAACAACTGCTACAATTGGTTCCGGCATTATTTGGAGTTGCTTCACCATATTTACTTATTACACCAGCAGTTGATAAAAAATTCAATGAAGAAGGAGAACTGATTGATGAAAAGTTCCAGAATGCAGTACATAATTTTATTGCTGAGTTCTTTTGGTTAGCAGAAAAATTAGTTGAAGAAAAAGTTTCAGTTTAATTCAAAAAATAAAAGGAGTTTTTATGAATAACAATATCAAAACAATCGAAGCAATTATTGCACCACCTGCACCACATATGGTAGGTGATGGATTTAGAGTACATGGATTTTTTCCTGGAGGAAGAATCTCAAAGCAAAGAATGAGTCCATTCTTTTTAATGGATTATAATTCTAAAGTGGAGTTTCCACCAACTGATAAGCCAAGAGGTGTCGGCGTTCATCCACATCGTGGGTTTGAAACCGTAACAATTGCATATCATGGAAGAATTGCTCATCATGATAGCTCTGGCAACAGCGGCATAATTGGCGAAGGCGATGTGCAATGGATGACTGCTGCATCTGGTTTGTTACATAAAGAATATCATGAAGAAACTTTTGCAAAAGAAGGTGGAATGTTTCAAATGGTTCAGTTATGGGTCAACCTTCCAGCTAAATATAAAATGTCAGCTCCGAAATACCAGGAGATTACCAATAAAATGATGGGCAAATATCAATTAGCCGATAATAAAGGAGTCATTGAAATTATTGCCGGAGAATACGACACTACTAAAGGTGCAGCGTCTACATTCACACCCATACAGATGTATAATGCAAGGTTGAAAAAAGATGCAAAGGTTGATTTCAAATTTCCTGCAATTTATAATACTGGTATTTTAGTAGTAGAAGGAAGTGTAACTATTAATAATGAAACAGCACCAGCCGATCATTTTGTATTATTTGGAAATGAAGGGGAACTGATTTCCATACAGGCAAGTGAAGATTCAATCTTACTTGTTTTATCTGGGGAACCGATTGATGAGCCAATTGCACAGTATGGCCCGTTTTTGATGAATACGATGAAGGAAGTGCAAGAGGCAATTGCAGATGTGAATGCTGGGAAGTTTGGTGTGTTAGAAGATTAATTGTTTTTCCCACAATGACACGGAGAACACAGGGAAAAATATTTTGTGTTCTTAGTGGCTTTGTGGGATTTCTTTTTGCTCAATGAACTTTATTAAATTCTTCCTTGCATTCTGCTGAATCTTTTTCTTCATATATCCAGACCAACCTAATAGAACACCTTTGAATCCTAATGCTTGTGCAGCCCATTTGCTTACTTTAAATGCATCACTGTGTTCAACGATTTTTCCATCTTTCAACAGCATGTAAGCTTTTATATGATTGACCACTCTCCTTCCTGTTTTTGAAAAAGTATAAGTGGCCACCCAATTACAGGTAGCATATTCTTCATCCAGTAATTCAATGTTGGAAAAAGTCAGCGAGAAATCTTTTGCATTTGTACAAAGCATCTCCCACATGTATTTTGCTTCATCGCCCCGCAATATCCCGAACACCGGATCATTGAATACAATATCATCGCTGTAACAACTATTCATTGTTTCATAATCCAGCTTTTGAAAAGCTGAATAAAATTTGGTAATAACTTCTGAATTCGTTTGCATAATGATGTAAATGTAATTAATCTGTTTGGGCTATATAATAAACTTTTATCTGGTTTACTAATAGTAGAAAAATCAGGAAATCGTTGACACAATTTATTTTTCAGCCACAGAGTGGCGAAAAATTGGTAGAAAAACATATTTCATAAATTCGTTTAGCCCCATCGGGGCGATATATTTAATATGTCGCCCCGATGGGGCTTTTAACAAACAAAAAATAAATAATTCTACCAATATTTCGGCTCTACGAGCCTTTACTAGACCAAAATCAAATAACTCTGTTAACTGGTTAAGGTTAGTTTATTGATATAGCCTAAATTTAAACCATCAAAATAACATACATGAGAAAAATACTGACTTCACTCCTTCTGCTGCTTTTTGTAAATCTTTTATCTGCACAATACGAACAGGATTCTGCCTGGATAAAAGATAACTATACCAAACTGGAACAATACATTCCTATGCGGGATGGAGTTAAACTTTTTACTTCTATCTATATGCCGAAAGACAAAAGTGAAAAGCATCCAATCCTAATGACAAGAACACCTTACTCCTGTGCCCCGTATGGAGAAGGGTTTAATTCCAGACTATGGCAACGTTACTGGAAATATTATGCAAGAGAAGGCTATATCATCGTAACTCAAGATGTAAGAGGTAGATGGATGAGTGAAGGTGAGTTTGCTGATGTTCGTCCATTTAATAAAAATAAATCAGGAACTGAAATTGATGAAGCCAGCGATACATACGATGCGATTGATTGGATGGTGAAAAATTTACCGGATAATAATGGCAATGTTGGTGTATTCGGTATTTCCTATCCGGGTTTTTATTCTACCATGGCTGCAGCATCGGGTCATCCTGCATTAAAAGCAGTAAGTCCGCAAGCCCCGGTTACCGATTGGTTTATGGGTGATGATTTTCATCACAACGGAGCCTTCTTTCCGATGGATGGATTTTCTTTTTATTCTTCTTTTGGCAAACCAAGACCTAAGCCAACAACTGTCGGTTCACCTGGATATAATTTTACGGTGAAGGATAATTATAAATTCTATCTCGAAGCAGGCGGGTTAAAAAAATTGGGTGAATACTTGGGAGATAGCATTAAGTTCTGGCATGAAATGTATGCCCATCCTAACTATGATGATTGGTGGAAAGCAAGAGATGCGAGAACTTCCATGTACAATGTAAAACCAGCTATGCTTGTAGTTGGTGGTTTATTTGATGCAGAAGATTGCTTTGGTGCTTGGAACTTATACAAAGCGATTGAAAAGCAAAATCCATCAACAAATAATAAATTGGTAATGGGACCATGGTATCATGGACAATGGGCCAGCAGTGATGGTACACAACTGGGAAATGTAAAGTTTGATAGCAATACTTCTTTCTGGTATCAGAATAATATTGAAATCCCATTTTTTAATTATTACCTGAAAGGAAAAGGCGCTGATCCTAAATTATCAGAAGCAACTATATTCTTTACTGGAGAAAACAAATGGAGAAAACTGGATCATTGGCCGCCAGCTGCGACTCAACCAAGACCAATATACCTTGCACCTGATGGAGCATTATCATGGAACCTTCCAACTTATGTAAAAGCAGGGAGTTTTTCAGAATACATCAGTCATCCGGCCAACCCTGTTCCGTATACAGAAGATGTACATTTCAGAAGAACAAGAGAATACATGACCGATGACCAGCGGTTTGCTTCCCGCAGACCAGATGTGCTAACATTTGAAACAGATGCATTGGAAGAAGATCTGACATTAGCCGGTCCTGTTCTTGCCAATCTGAAAGTAAGTATCACCGGAACAGATGCTGATTTTGTGGTGAAAGTGATTGATGTTTTCCCGGATGATTTTAAATATGCTACTCCGTCAGATTATCCTATGGATGGTTATCAGATGCTTGTTCGTGGAGAAATTATGAGAGGAAAATTCAGAAACAGTTTTACAACACCTGAACCTTTCAAACCAAACAAAATAGAAACAGTTGAATTTGCATTACCAGATGTGGCACATACTTTTAAAAAAGGTCATCGGTTAATGATTCAGATACAAAGTAGCTGGTTTCCGTTAGCTGACCGTAACCCACAGCAATTTATGAACATCTATGAAGCCAAGCCAGAGGATTTTAAAAAGGCAACGATAAAGATTTATCATGATGGGAGCAATTCATCAAGTATCAGTTTACCAATAATGAGAAAATAATTTATGAAGAAAATCTTTTTAATAGCAACATTGCTTTTTTCTATTGCTGCAATTGGGCAGGAAGTAAATATTATTCCACAACCAAAAAGTTTAGAAATAAAAAGTGGAAATTTTCAACTTGATCAAAATACCGAAATTGTTTATTCAAGTCGAAATAAATTCTCTGCCCAATATCTTCAACATTACATAAATGAAAATTTAGGGATTAAATGTCTACTGAAAACAGAATCAAAAACCGATAATTCAATATGGCTGATTGCAACTGTTGATTATAATGGTGGTTATTCTTTAGAAGTTAATCAAAAAGGAATCCGTATAGCCGGTGACTCAAATGGAGTTTTTTATGGTGTGCAATCGCTGATTCAACTTTTCCCAACATCTAAAATCCAAGCTAAAACATCCAACAACAAAATATCAATTCCTCAACTAACAATAACCGACTCTCCCCGTTTCCCCTACCGTGGTATGCACCTCGATGTTTGTCGGCACTTTTTCCCTGTATCATTTGTAAAAAAATATATTGATTACCTGGCTTTACATAAACTAAACATTTTTCACTGGCACTTAACAGAAGACCAGGGCTGGCGGATTGAAATAAAAAAATACCCTGAGCTAACAAAGATTGGTGGCTGGAGAAACGGAACTATCATTGGTCGTTATCCCGGAACTGGAAACGACAATATTCACTACGGCGGTTCTTACACCCAAGAAGAAATAAAAGAAGTAGTGCAATATGCAAAGGACAGGTTTATAGAAGTAATTCCGGAAATAGAAATGCCGGGTCATGGTAGTGCAGCTATTGCTGCCTATCCCTGGTTGAGTTGTTTTCCCGAAAAGCCAACAGAGATTCCCAAAAACATGATTTCCAATAAAAGTGTAGAAGAACAAAAAAACGGCAGAATAAAACTGGTGCAGGAAACATGGGGAGTGTTTGATGATATTTTTTGCGCCGGCAAAGATTCTACTTTTTTATTCTTACAAAATGTTATTGATGAAGTAATACCGTTATTCCCTTCAAAGTATTTTCATATCGGTGGAGACGAAGCACCAAAGACACATTGGAAACAATGCCCCAATTGCCAAAAAAGAATAAAAGAATTAGGATTGAAAGATGAACATGAATTACAAAGCTGGTTTGTACAACGCATCGAAAAATATTTAAACAGCAAAGGCAAAACATTAATAGGCTGGGATGAAATACTGGAAGGTGGCCTTGCACCAAATGCAGTAGTAATGAGCTGGCGGGGAGAAAAAGGTGGTATAGAAGCAGCCAAACAAAAGCATAATGTGATTATGACACCCGGCAGTCCATTATATTTTGATCATACACAAAGTGAGAATGAAGACTCAGTAACATTTGGTGGATATAACCCAATTGAAAAAGTGTATGCTTACGACCCAATACCAAAAGAACTGACAGAAGCCGAAGGCAAATATATTCTCGGTGCACAAGCCAATGTTTGGGCAGAATATATTGGCAATGAAAAGAAAGTAGAATACACCATCTTTCCACGTATGGCGGCACTAAGCGAAATTCTCTGGACTCCAAAAGAAAAAAGAGATTGGAATGATTTTGAAAAAAGATTGCCTGAGCAGATTAAGAGATATGAAATGTGGGGAGCTAATTATAGTAAGACGTATTTTGATTTGAAAGCGACGGTTCTTCCTACAGAGGATTATAATGGGGTGCTATGGAAGCTTAGCGTTAATCTTAAAAACCATGATCCTATTTTTACTGGGCATGTTCCCCAAAAGAACCAATATCTAAAAGTTAATGATATATATGAAGCTCCGCTTAGAATTGTAAAATCAGATTCTTTGATTGCTGCCTACAAGACAGATGGATTTATGTTTTTAATAAATCAAAAATTTTCTATCAATAAAGCAACCGGCAAAAAAATAACTCTCACCAACGAAGCAGCAAAGAATTATCCCGGTGATGGAGCTTTTACATTAGTAAATGGAGTTATCAATGAAAAAGGTTTTGCAAGAACAAAAGAGTTTCTTGGTTTTAGTGGTACCGATTGCGAAGCGATTATTGATTTGGGTGAAATACAGGAAATAAGTTTTGTTGTGCTAAATACTTTCAACAGAACTTCCAGTTGGATTTGGCGACCAAAAAAAGCAGAAGTATTTGGTTCAGAAAATGGACAAACCTGGTATCCACTTAAACAGACTGAAGATTTTGTAAAGGATAAAAGTGGAACAGGTCACGGTACTATGATAATGCCATTCAGAAAAACATTTGCAAAATTTGTAAAGGTTGTTGTTACCAATTGGGGCGAAATTCCCGAAGGAAACCCCGGTGCAGGTAAGAAAGCATGGCTTTTTGTAGATGAAATTGAAGTTAATTAGACTCAATTAATATATTTTATTGCAAATTCCTGCAAATAGCAGCATAAACCTTCAATATTGTTATCTTTATGAATCAACACAATCATATGGCAAAAAAGATTGGTTCAATGGATCTTTCTGACAGCTTTGAAAAGATACCTGTAAATGTATTTTCAACTCCTAAGCAAGGCTCTGCATTTGTTGCTCGGCAGATTGCTGATTTTATCATTGCAAAACAAAAGAAAAAAGAGAAATGTGTTTTAGGTCTTGCCACAGGCTCCACTCCAAAATCCTTATATACAGAATTGATCAGATTACATAAAGAAGAAAAACTAAGCTTTAAAAACGTCATCACTTTTAATTTGGATGAGTACTACCCGATTGATAACAAAGCTTTGCAGAGTTACAATCGTTTTATGCAAACTAATTTGTTCAATCATATTGACATCAATCCAAAAAATATTCACATTCCCAATGGCGAAGTAGCAAAAGAAGATATAAAAGAACATTGCCGCCAATACGAAAAGATGATAAAGAATGCTGGTGGAATTGATTTGCAAATTTTAGGAATCGGTAATAACGGACATATCGGTTTTAATGAACCCGGTTCAGGCATTTATTCCAAAACAAGATTGATAACGTTGGACAACTCCACTAGAATTGCCAATGCATATGAGTTTGCCAATATTTCGCAGGTTCCAAGATTAGCGATCACTATGGGCATCAGCACCATTCTGCAATCAAAGAAAATTATTCTGATGGCATGGGGCAGTGCAAAAGCTCCGGTAATAAAAAAAGCGGTGGAAGAAGATGATAGTGAACAGGTACCAGCATCATTACTGCAAAATCATGATGATGTTACATTTGTTGTCGATGAAGCGGCGGCTTCTGAACTAACAAGAAATAAATCTCCATGGCTTACCGGCGATTGCGATTGGACACCAAAAATGATAAAGAAGCTGTGGTAAATATGGCATTGAGATTGAAAAAGCCTGTGCTTAGTTTAACCAACAGCGATTATAATGAATATGGCTTAAGTGATTTGCTTGTTGAAAAAGGTGATGCCTATGAGATCAACCTACAGGTTTATTATATGTTGCGGGATTCCATCACCGGCTGGCCAGGTGGCAAACCGAATGCAGATATTCCGGCACATCCTGAACGTTCATCACCTTATCCAAAAAGAGTAATCATCTTCTCTCCTCACCCCGATGATGATATAATAAGTATGGGCGGCACATTTCAACGGCTGCATGATCAAGAGCATGAAGTGCATGTCGGTTATCAAACAAGTGGAAACATTGCCGTAACAGATGAATTTGTAACAAGGCATCTTGATTTTGCAGTAGGCTTTGAAGAAATTGCCGGTATCAACACCAGCAAGTCTGGAAAAATACTGGACAATGCAAGAAAATTTCTGGCCAGGAAAAAATCGAATCAGATTGATACTCCAACCATCCGTTCTATAAAAGGTTTGATTAGAAGAGGCGAAGCAAAAGCCACATGCCGTTATGTTGGTATTCCAGATGAGAATATCCATTTCATGAATCTTCCATTTTATGAAACAGGAATGATCGAGAAAAAACCGATGAGTGAGAAAGATGTCAAAATCACCATAGAACTACTTCGTACAATACAACCACAACAGGTTTATTGCGCCGGTGACTTTGCGGACCCGCATGGTACACATATCGTTTGTTTTGAAGTGGTGCTAGAGGCATTAAGAAGAATCAAAGATGCTGGTGACGAATGGATAAACGATTGCTGGCTTTGGCTCTACAAAGGAGCCTGGCAAGAATGGAATATCGAGGAAATTGAAATGGCGATACCAATGAGTCCTGATCAAGTTTTAAAAAAGAGGTTCGGCATATTCATTCATCAATCGCAGAAAGATATGATTCCTTTTCAGGGAAGCGATTCAAGGGAATTTTGGCAAAGAGCCGAAGAAAGGAATGCCGCTACAGCAAATATCTATGCCGACCTCGGATTGACACATTATGCTGCAATGGAAGCATTTGTGAGGTGGCACTATTAAGGGAAAATTCCAGAATCTAAATTCCAAATAATGGCTGATTCCCTTGCGGGATTTGGAATTTCAACAATTTGGGATTTATTTTATACTAAACATTCTATCTTTATTAAAATTTTAATCTATGTCAATATTCAAATCGAGCAATCCTACTTTACAGGAAAAAACTTATCAGGGAACTATTCTTGAAGGAATTAGTACTGGTGAGGAAATGACAGTTACAGGAACATTAAATAAGTTTGGCATTTTGATGGCGTTGATGATTGCCTCTACCCTTTTTGCATGGAATCAGTTTGATAAAGGCAGCGACCCTATGCCATTAATGCTTGTGGGTGTTTTTGGAGGTTTAGGTATTGCTTTGGTGATGATGTTCAAAAAAACTTGGTCGCAGTATCTTGCTCCGGGCTATGCAGTTTTAGAAGGTTTGTTTGTTGGATCAATTTCCGCAATGTATAATTATTCTTATCCAGGTCTTCCTACACAAGCAGTAGCGTTAACTTTATTGGTAACATTGATAATGTATATGCTATATCGCTACAGAATAATAAAAGTTACCAAAAAACTAAGAATGGTTGTGGTTGTCGCTACTGCTGCTATTGCAATTTTCTATATGGTTCAATGGATTACTTTTTTGGTAATGGGTTCTCCAATTGGTTCTTTCACCAATGCAGCTACACCATTAGGAATTGGCTTTTCAATATTGGTTGTAGGCTTAGCAGCTTTCAATCTCTTATTGAATTTCGACATGATTGAAAAAGGTGTTGAAATGAGAGCACCTAAATATATGGAATGGTACAGTGCATTTGGATTGCTGGTAACGATAGTTTGGTTGTACCTTGAATTGCTTCGTTTATTATCGAAGCTTCAAAGGAACTAAACTTGAATAATAGTTTTAAAAATCCGTCTCGTTTTAAACGAGACGGATTTTTTATGTTTCAGGTTTTTCTCAGTTTCATCATCAATCTCTTTTACATGTGAGGGTATTATTTCTTCACCCGTTGTAAATTCGTTTTGATAAATTTTTGTCAACACAATTATATAACTTACAAGTAAAGGACCAAAAATGAGGCCTATAAATCCGAATAAACCTAATCCTATAATTACTCCTAACACGGTAACAACAGGATGTACATCTCCCATTCGCCGCATAATCGTAATTCTAGCAACATAATCTACATTTCCGGTTATAATTACACTATAAGCCATAAGCCCCGTGGCATTCCAGGTGTCGCCACTGGCATACATGTATAGAACTAACGGAACCCAAACAATCATTGTTCCCACAATGGGAAAGAAAGCAAAAACCCCGGTTATAAATCCCCAGAGTCCAAATTCATTAAGACCAAATATAAAATAGCCTAATGTGGCAACAACACCCTGAATAATAGAAATAAGAGGAATGCCTAATGCATTAGCTCTTATTAATCTTTTGTTTCGGATGCTAATAAATTTGTGTTTTCATTTTTAAGTGGAATCATTTTCACCAATGTTTTCTCAATATTAGTTCCATAGTAAAGCATATAATAAAGAAAAAACAACATAATGATTAAGTTAGTAATCAGATTAGCCGTGCTGTTTAGTATGGATGGGATATAAGCAGCTGCTTTTTCAAGGGAGTTTGACAGTGACTTTTCTGAAATGAAATTTACACCAGCTTTTTGTTGTACTTGTGCTATCGCCTGTTTCATACTATCTACTACTGCTGTCGGATCACTTAATAAAGCATTTACTTTTGGGCTAACTAATGTAACTGCAAGAAAAATAGGTATACCCAATAAAATGAGATAATATATTATATAAAGAAAAGCAGCATTTCCTTTTTTCCATTTTTTATTATAAACTAACTGAAAATAGTTTGCACGGCTTAAAATATAAAATGTGAGTGCTCCAAGTATGCCTGGTAAAAAAAGTACAAGCTCTTTAATTGAGAGTATTACCAACAGTATAATTAATGAAAGAATAAGTATTTGTTTTAACCTATCATTGAATTTAAACATAGACTAATTTTAAAAGGAGTTTGATTTCATCTGTAAAAAAAAGGCTGAATCAAATTTAATTCAGCCTTTTCAAATTTTGTATAAAAGATTTTATAGAAATTTATCTTCCTCACTTCTTTTGTCTTTGAAATTAGGAATTTTGTTCCTTACCAAATTGGTTAGTAAGAACTGAGTGGCCAATCCAGCAATTTTTCTGAAAATATTGCCTGAATTCCGCACAACAACTTTTTTCCCTAGTATTCCGGCACCTGCACTTATTACCGTGTCAAGTAATGTTGTTTTAAGACCGGGAGTATTAATAACATTGTGTAAAGCAGCACCAACAATATTCGCAGGCTTTAAAGTCTCAAGAAGCTCATAATAAGACTCTTTAAACTCATCAAGCCGATGCTCATATTCAAGCTCCAGTTGCCTGATCTTTTCATTAAGCAATTGCTTATTTACTATGTTACTGTCCACTACTTTATTATTTTATCAATGATAATATCTCTGAGCGGTGCTTTAATAAGCCTAACTCTTGCAAAAAACAGAATAAGTCCGGCAATAACATAAAACCCTCCCACTATAAAAAAACCATAATGAACATTTCCCAACTCCTTACCTATCCAATACGCTATTCCAAAACTTATAATTATAAAGGATACTCCGGCAAGTAAAACAATCGCTATAACTGTTATAACAGATGAAACTGCATCGGAAATTTTATCCACTGCCTTTAGTTTTAAAAGCTCAGACTTTGTTTCGATTAATTCGCCTGCTTTTGTAACAATGGTTTCAATCTGATCAACTGTTGATTGCATATTTACTTATTTATCTGTCCCCATTTAATGACTATATCAGGAAAGGCTATTTTTAACTTCATTCTTAGCAGAACTTAGTTTTGATTTCGCTTTATCAGTTACCTCTTCTGCTTCGTCTTTTGCATCAGAATATACATTTTTAACACTGTCAATAAAATCACTGAACTTGTGTTTCACAGAATCGGCCATATCACCTGATTTTTGTTTAATTTTTTTTCTTGTTTTGGATCCTTTATCAGGCGCAAATAAAATACCTGCTAAAGCTCCTACTGCGGCACCTGCTACAAATCCCAATAATGTTTTTGAACTACTCATAAAAATAATTTTTAATTGTTATTAATGTTTATTACTATTCCAAATTTTAAAATTCAATGTACTATTTTCAATTATTACCGACCGCAAATAACTAAGCAAAGAAATAAACAATAGTGCATGAATTAAAGGGCCAGCTTTAAGTATAAAAAACTAATAACCCATGCTATAGCAGAAAAGAGGCTTACAAATAAAAAAAACTTTTTCATATTATAATAAGGATTGAGCACACTAATCTACCAAGTTTCATTACACTTTTGCTGATCTTCCAAAAATCAACGAAAGAAGAAATAATACTATAAAAATAAAAAATAGAATTTTTGCTATGGAAGCCGCCCCGGCTGCAATACCGCCAAACCCGAATACAGCAGCAATAATAGCAACAATAAGAAATGTGACTGTCCAGCGTAACATAATTTTTGGTTTTAGTTAAAAAATAAGATTAAAGCATCTGTTGGTATACATTGAAAATATTATGCCAAAGTTCAAAAGTAATAAAAAGAAAAATTTGGGAAATGTGGGGATTAAAATACACTTATTGGGAAGTACCAAGATAATAAACCATTGTAGAAAATTGGAACAATAGTTGCAAAAAATGTTTTTGATATAATCATTTTTAATAAAAAAATATTAATATGAAAGCAAATATTGGAATTTCACAAAAAAACCTTTCTTTAATCGCAGGTATGTTGTCTACGATTCTTGCAGATGCAGAAGTGCTATACATGAAAACTCGAAAATTCCATTGGAATGTATCTGGCAACAGTTTTATGGAGTTGCATAAATTATTTGAAAACCATTATAAAAAGATTGAACACTCAATTGATGAAATTGCAGAACGGATAAACAAACTTGGATTAAAAACGCCAGGTACTATGGCAGAATTTTTAAAATCAGCTACTCTAAAAGAAGCTCCAGGTAAATATCCTACTCAAACTGATATGATAAAAGAACTTTTGAAAGATAATGAAGCTGTTATTAAAAATCTTCGTGAAGGAATAGATGATTGCGATGAAAAATATAAAGACGTAGGGACAGCCGATTTTTTAACCGGTTTAATGCGGGAGCATGAAACGCTGGCCTGGACTTTAAGAAGATACGTTTCTTAAAATAAAGCATTTATGGATTTGAAATCTGGTCTGCCTTTTTTCAAGAGCGGCCTTGTAGCAGATTACCCCAAATTAGAACATGATATCAAGACAGATGTGATAATAATTGGTGGAGGTATTTCTGGTGCTTTGGCTGCTTATTATTTAATTAAAAACAACATTCCCTGTGTTGTGGTTGATGCTCGTACTATTGGCCTCGGAAGTACGGCTGCAAGTACTTCTTTATTGCAGTATGAAATAGATACACCATTGCATAAACTAATTAATTTTGTGGGAACAAAAAATGCTGTAAAAAGCTACTGGCTTTGTGCTCAAGCAATAGATAAATTAAATCAAATAAGAAAAGAGATTAAGTTTACCAACTTTGAAACCAAACAAAGTCTTTATTATGCTGCAACTAAAAAAGATGTTGCTGAACTAGAAACGGAATACCGTATAAGAAAACAACATGGTTTTAAAGTAAGCTTGCTAAAAGAAGATGCAGTATTTAAAAAAATAGGTCTTCATGCACCTGCTGCTATCTTATCTGCCAAAGCTGCACAAACCGATGCTTATCTGTTTACACATTCTCTTCTCCAGTATAATATAAAAAAAGGATTGATGGTATTTGACCGCACTCCAATAACAGATATCAGACATAGTACAAAAACAGTGAAGCTGACGACAGAAAATGGCAAAACCCTACAAGCAAAAAAAATCATTTATGCAACCGGATATGAAACTGTAAATTATATTGACAAAAAGATTTTAAAACTCCAATCCACTTATGCTATTGCCAGCGAGATATTGAGTACTCCAAAACCTTTTTGGAAGAATGACATGCTGATATGGAATACGGCCAATCCATACTTATATATTCGAACAACAGAAGACAACAGAATAATTGTAGGCGGACGGGATGAAAATTTCTATTCACCAGGCAGAAGAGACAAACTTCTCAAGAAAAAAACAAAACAATTAAGTAAAGATTTCCTAAAACTGTTTCCAGACATCAACTTTACTCCCGAATTTAGCTGGACAGGCACTTTTGGTTCTACTAAAGATGGTTTACCATTTATTGGCACCTATAACAAATTACCAAATAGCTATTTTGCACTCGGTTTTGGCGGTAATGGCATTACTTTTAGTTTAATTGCCGCTGAAATAATAGCAGGCTGCCTAATGGGTAAAAAAAATAAAGACGCAGCCATTTTTTCGTTTGACAGGTTATAGCTAATTTAAAGAAAGTATGGACACCCTTATAAAAAAGACAATACAAGAAAAAGAATTCTGAATGGATATATCCTCGCTTTTTTGCTTCTTTTATTATCTTATTTACTAACTTTTTATACTAACAGGCAGTTATCCAACCAGATAAAAAGTATAGATCGTACTAACACTATTATTAATAACCTTGAAAAGATGCTGTCTGTAGTAAAGGATGCTGAAACAGGTGTAAGAGGCTACGTTATTACCAAGCGGCTTGATTTTCTTTCTCCTTATCAAGGCAGCCAGCATAAAACAGATTCATTACATAATCTTATAGCCTTACTGACCCGTGATAATGCTGGACAACACGAAAAAGTTATGCGGTTGAAAGAAGATATTGATAAGCGATTTGAAATTTTAAATTTTGCAGTCACTAATTTTAATTCAAACAATAAAGAACTTACAGATACGCTTAAAAAACTTCAATCTGAAGTTAAAAATGTAATGGATAAGATACGCACAAGTGTTTTTACGTTGCAACAGAATGAAAACGCATCGCTGATTGAAAGAGAGGAGAAAATACAAACCACAATTAACACAATGAACATAATTGTCATTACATCTCTTGTGCTGGCAATTGCATTGGTTATTTTTGGAGTTATCACTTTTTTCAAACAAAATAACGAAAGAAAAAAAGGACTCCTGAGAATAAAAAACTATCAGATTGAATTAGATAATAGGATTAAAGAATTAAACAAGGCTAACGAAGAATTAATACAGATGCGTAGTATTGAAAAATTTGCAGCCACAGGCCGCATAGCCAGAACTATAGCTCATGAAGTAAGAAATCCACTTACTAATATTAACCTTGCTGCTGATCAGCTAAAAGCAGAAATAACACCCGATGATGAAAATGCCCGATTTCTTTTTGACATGATACACCGGAATAGTAACCGTATCAATCTTTTAATTTCCGACCTGCTTAATTCTACCAAATTTTCTGATCTTAACTATGAAAAAGTATCAATCAACACCCTTTTAGATGAAGCACTAGAAGAAGCGAAGGATCGAGTAATATTAAATAATACCAAAGTTGTAAAAAAATACAGCACAGATATATGTGAAGTTTCTGTAGACAAAACAAAGATAAAAATAGCCTTGTTAAATATTATAATAAATGCTATAGAAGCCATGGAGAATGCGAAAAATGCAACTCTGCTATTGGAAACAAGAGGTGAAAATAATAAATGCTATGTAGTGATAAGTGATGTTGGAACAGGTATGGATAAAGATTCTATTTCACGACTGTTCGAACCTTATTTTACAAACAAACTTAAAGGGAACGGATTAGGCTTAACGAACACACAGAATATTATTTTAAATCATAAAGGTGACATACAGGTAAAAAGCGAAGAGGGAAAAGGAACAACTTTTACAATTATTCTTAATTTTGCGACTTGAGTTTTCAATTAACTGTAGAATAGTTTCTACAATTTGTGGCAAGAATCTCTAATTTCTAGAGCTGGCATTTATCAGTAAATCAACAACATTATTAATTTCTGTTAGTGTAAAAGGCTTTGAAAGAAAATAATTTGCCCCATTACTATAAGCTTTGGTTCTTTCTTGAGGGCTATCATGTGCAGTAATCATCACAACTTTCATATTAGGATATTTCGTTTTCACTTTGGTTATAAAATTAATCCCAAGTCCATCAGGTAAATGATTGTCTAATAGCAAGATAGAAGGGTTTTCTTCTTCAATTATTTTTTCAGCATCGCTCAATGTATGCGTAACAGATGTAGTAATATTGCGTTTAATAAGACTACGGCTTATAAAATAACAAATATCTACTTCGTCATCCACAATAAGAACTTTAATAAGAGGGCTATTATCTTTCATTATATATTTAACGATGTTCAATTTGATATAGTATAAAACAAAATTATTGCCAGTTTGCTCAATTACATTTAAAGTTATAAACAGGCATTTATTTTGTAACCAGAATGAAAGTTTTCTTAAAACAAATTTTCCAAATCATCTTAAATTTATTTTAAATTTATATCAAACCAAGCTAATGAAAAAAATTCTGATAATAGATGATGACCTGGATATGTGTAAACTACTTAGCCACTACTTACAACGTAAAGGCTTTGAAACAGATATAGCCCATACAGGAAGCAAAGGATTGGCAAAAGTCAAAGACGGGGCCTTTGATATGATCTTATGCGATTTTCGTTTGGGCGATATGAATGGCAAAGAAGTCTTACAGGAAATAAAAAAAATAAATTCAGCGATTATTGTAATAATAATAACTGGTTATTCCGATGTAAAAATGGCAGTAGAGATTATAAGACATGGCGGCTTCGATTATATAACCAAACCACTCATACCCGAAGAAGTAATGAATGTTATACACCGTGCATTTGAAGAACTGGACGAAATTAAAGAACTAAAGCAAGATTTTACAAACAATACAAAAGCTAAAAGCAAAGAATCTATTTCAAAAGATCAATTTTTAGTAGGAACCTCTCCACGAACTGTAGAATTATATAAACAAGTTGATTTAGTTGCACCTACAGATTATAGTGTAATAATTTATGGTGAAAGCGGGACTGGAAAAGAAGTTATTGCAAAAACTATTCATCAAAAAAGCAATAGAAATAAAAACCCTTTTCTGCCGGTAGATTGCGGCACATTATCAAGAGAATTAGCTGCCAGTGAATTATTCGGACATGTAAAAGGCTCCTTCACTGGAGCATTCGCAGACAAAGAAGGATATTTTGAAGCAGCGAATGGTGGTACATTGTTTCTTGATGAAATAGCAAATTTGCCCATTGATGTGCAAACAACTTTACTAAGAGTAATACAAGAAAGGAAATTTAAAAGAGTTGGTAGTAACAAAGATATTATAGCAGATGTTAGGATTATTGTTGCTTCAAATGAAAATCTACGAGAAGCCTGTCAAAAAGGAAAATTCAGAGAAGATTTATACCATCGTTTCAATGAATTTTCTATTTCAATACCTCCTCTACGAGAACGGAAGGATGACATAAAACTGTTTGCAGACTTTTTTCTGAAAAAGTATCGAAAGAGTTAAATAAAAATTTAGAGAAATTTGATGATGAAGTGGCTCAACTTTTTCATGAATATAACTGGCCTGGAAATTTGCGGGAAATAAAAAATGTAATCCGAAGAGCAGGTTTATTATCCTCCTCTGGTGTAATAACTGCTAATACTTTACCATGGGAAATTATTGGCAACCCAGATGGGGTAAATAAAACGGTATCAGAATTAAAAAGAAAAGAGTCCATAATGAATGATGCAGAAAATCAAAGACCTGTTGATTTGAAAGATGCTGCCAGCCAGGCAGAATATGAAACAATAATGAAAGTTTTAAAAGAAGTAAAATTTAATAAAACAAAAGCGGCAGAAGTGTTAAAAATAGATCGAAAAACTCTTTATAATAAAATCAGAAATTATGAAGAGTTAAATTCTTTTAAAGAAGCATAAAGTAACAAGCTATCAATTTCATATTCAAAGGGCCGTTTTTTATATGGCTCTTTTTAAATTTCCCTATTATTATTATTGTTATATTAAAAACACTACGGCACAAGAGTTGCATTAAATAAATACATAACTAAAAAAAATAAATATGACACCTTCTGCTCCCATGACCACACTTGTTTCAGTGCTGGAAAAATTGCGTAAAAAAAATCAGGATATAGAATTTACTATGACGGAAGAAGGATTTTCTGCCGGTAAAAATAAATTTTACAATCCTGAACAACTTACAATAATAAAAACCTATCGTTTTGAAGGTGACTCAGATCCGGCAGATTCTACTATTTTATATCTTATTGAAGCTAAAGATGG
Source organism: Chitinophagaceae bacterium (assembly GCA_016706055.1). Classification (GTDB taxonomy): domain Bacteria; phylum Bacteroidota; class Bacteroidia; order Chitinophagales; family Chitinophagaceae; genus JJ008. Next base: position 290,627 of record JADJKL010000002.1, read on the forward strand.
CCTTATAGGATACAGTATAGATGCTTATGGAGCTTACTCAAATCATGAGCCGTCTTATGACGACTTTATAAAAAAAATAAAAGTAGAAGACCGGGATGAACAAATACTTTTTAATGAAAATGAATAATCATTAAACCTTAATGAAAAAATATTGATCTGATTCAAAAAATTACTGAAACGGGAATAAACCAATAATCCAAATAAAAAAGGCCAACAAAATGTTGACCTTTACTCTTGTGACCTCGATAGGATTCAAACCTATAACCTTCTGATCCGTAGTCAGATGCTCTATTCAATTGAGCTACGAAGCCAAACTGACGGCAAATATACAGCAAAATAAAATAATGGAAAAGAGTAAATGGAATTATCGTTTTCGCCAATCGGGAACATATTTATCCAGCAAATTCTGATAATCTTTAAGGTTCTGTAGGTCGATTAAGTCCGGGTCGCTAAACAGGGCATCTTTATTCTTATACCCCTTTTCATACGCCAATGTTAGATATGCAATTGCCAGATCTGGCTTTTTATTTAATACATAGCTACATGCCACACGGAAATAAGTCCTTCCTCTTGTAGGTTCTAATTGTATCGCTTTTAGGAAACAGACTATTGCTGAATCATATTTTGCGCTAGCATGAAAAGCCAAGCCAAGATTTATAGTAGCATTTTCATACTTCGGATCAAGATTTACAGCTTGTCTGCAATAAACAATTGCAGAATCAAACCGTTCCAATTGAATAAAGGCAACACCAATATTGCTATAGGCAACAGCATTTGTATTGTCAAGCTCAATCGCTTTCTTAAAATACACAATAGAAGAATCATATATTTTGAGATCGTCCAGATAGCTGCCTATATTAAAATAGGACTGGGCAGTTACATCTTTGCCGGAAAAAATCTGCTTTTTGTAATAAAACATAGCCGAATCATAGAGTTTCAATTGCCGAAACACCCCAGCCATATTTGACCAGTAAATCGGGTTTACCGGATCAATTTGCATGGCCCTTTGAATATATATTTTTGCAGAATCATTCCGTTTCAATCCCTGCATAGCTAAGCCCATATTATTACACAACTGTGAGTTGTCGGGATCTTTATCTAGTGCTAACCTGTAATATTTTCTGGCAGAATCATATCTTTTCTGATCTAGAAAGACAGTACCCATTTCATTAAAGTAAGAAATACTACCCGGCTCTATAAGTGTAGAACCTTTTATAAAGTTTGCTATTGAATCAAGTTGATTCAATTCTCTGTATATTTTTATAAGATTTTTTGAAGCAGGTTTGTAATCCGACCTCACTTTCAATGCCCGTTTAAAATATTGCTTAGCAGAATCATAATTTTTTTCCTGTCCATATATAACGCCAAGGTTATTTAAAATAGAAGGATTACCAGGTTCCATTTTTACTGCCTGTTGGAAATAATAGTACGTAGAATCCTCTTTCTTTTGTTGCTTATATACCAACCCGATATTGAGATAAGCAAAAGCAGAATAAGGATTAGCAGTTAAGGCACGGCGATAATAATAAATAGCAGAATCCAGTTGGTTTAGCTCAAAACTTAATTTCCCTAAATTATTAAATGATTCTTCGTAAGATGGATCAATAGTACCGGCGAGTCGATAATAAACTTTTGCAGAATCATATTGCTTTAAGCTTCTGTAAAAATCACCTATATATATATTGACTATAGATTTATCCTGATAGTTTTCGAAAGCCTTGGAATAATAAATTCTGGCCGAATCAAGCTGGTTGATTTCAAAAAATGTTTTAGCTAACCCATTATATGCATTGATGAATTTTGGACTAGCCGCAATACTTCGTTTAAAGTAGGTAATTGCCTTGTCATAATTCTTCTTTGTAAAGTTTACCCAGCCAATATTATTGCTTGCATAAGGATTGGAAGGTTCTATTTGTAAGGCTTTTTCGTAATAAGCAACCGCAGAATCGCCTTTTGATAAGGAATAATAATAATGTCCCAGATCTACATAAGCGTCTGCGTTTTCAGCATTTAATTCAATTGCTTTTCGATAGTATTTGATTGCTGAATCTGGCTTGCTCAATGTCTTATATGCAAAAGCCAAAGTGACATAAGGATATCGCCATTTCGGTGCCGTTGCAATTGCCCTGTAAGCATAATAGATAGCACTGTCCATTCTGTTATTATCCAAATGCAATGAGGATAAGGTATGCATCACATAAGCCGCACTTTTCTCACTGTTTTTTGCAGAATAAGCATATTGAAATGCTTGCTTAATATCTACCTGTCTTCTTCCAAAGCCAAAATAGCCCCGAGCCTTAAAAAAGTACATTCTGCCTTGTAATGACTTAGCAAAAGTTGGATCGTCCGGCATAATGAAACTAATGGCTCTTTCAAGCATATTACCCACTTCATAAGATTCCTGTCTTGCCACTTTTTCCATTCTATCGAAACTGGTGTTGATTTCGTCTGTTTTTTCTTCCACATCAATCTGGGCTCTCAGTTTTTGAATGGAGACAGGGTCTTTACAGTCTAGATACAGGTTAATCTTGTTTTGTGCAAAGTTGATGAACTCCACAGCCAAAGTTGATTGTGCATCGATAGTATAAGAATTCTCCGGAAATTTTCTGGCCATCAAATCATAATAATATTCAGCAGAATTTTTTCCCGTTAATCTGCTTTCTTTAACGGCTGAATTAAATAAGTTATATGACTCAATTACTAACGTATCGGCTAGTGAAAAAGAATACTTTTTACCTTTTCCAGGAATGAAAGAATTACCGCCTCTTGATTGTTGAATTTTAAGTTCCTGCCATTTTTTTAAATATGCCGGATCCACAATGCTTACCACCTTGCTACTGTTTTCGGAGCAACAGAAGTATGGATCCTGCTTACGCTTAAACCGCTGTTGCGCCACAGTTGGAACATTTTTTTCAACGTATTTCTGAATTTCTTCTACTGTTATTTTATTATTCTTATCTCCTCCATCTGTGTCAGCCAATCCATTAAGGCCATCTACCAGATAATAAGTAAATAGGCCATGTCCATTACCAATTGATGCATCTTCAAGTGACTCCTGTCCCGCCCCAGTAGCCAACATAATAATTTCACCTGCTTTTTTTTCAGAAATAGCCGTGTTAAAAAACCCCTGACCTTCTGCTCCACCAGGTAATTCATTAGAACGACAGGCATCCATAATAAGATAAACCTCTACTCCTTTTGCTGCTTCCCTCTGAATTTTGACTTTTACATCATACATTCTTATAGCGCCACTTACAAGATAATTATTTTTATCCCCGGCAGGATTGCAATCGTATGCCAAATAAAAAAACTGATCTTCATCTATAGCGTCCCCATGTCCGGCGAGGTAAATAAATAGCCTGTCTCCGGCTTGTAATTTTTTTACTTTAAGCCAGGCAAAACCCTTTTGATAAAAATTGCCAAGTGTAGCGTTATCATTCAATAAAATATAAATATCCTCGTCTTTTAAACTTCCTCCTGCAGGTGATTTTAGAAAATCTTTGAACATTTCAGCATCTTTATCAGCATAGGCCAATGGACGTACGTATTGATAAGTTGAAATTCCCATGATCATTGCAAAAGTCTGAGGGCCTTTTATTGTAGTATCTCTGGGGGTTGGCGGAGACTGAGCCATGCATTGGTTTATACATAAAAACCAAAACAAAAGGATAAGATTGATTATGGGAAAAAATTTTCGCATAAATTCGACTAACTAAATTACGGATTTACAAGGGAATATCACTATCTCCATTACTAAATACTGCTTAAATTCGACTTTTAGGCATTCAACAGAAGATTGCGTTAAAGTCCCGCTTAGTTGCAACCATGAAAAGTCTTATAATATCATTGTATTAATCACAAAAAATTAGAAACAACCAACTGTGATGAGTAAACCAACCGACCTCCATACTGACCAGCCCAAGCAAAAGAAGAAAATTCACCGGCACATTACAAAATATCTGCTGGAAAGAGATACACTATTTGCTACTCTTTGGGTATTTCTTTTCATATTTATTCTGGGTTCTATTCCATTGAATCTTGGGGTTATTAATCCCATTAAACTGTCTTTGAAAGACTTTGACTCCAATGATATGAGCTACTCAAAACTGGGCAAAGCAGAAAATACTCCGCCTGATAAGAATATAGTAGTAGTGAATATTGGCTACTTAGATAGAGAAGGTTTATCATTATTGATTGACAAAGTTGCAAGCTTTAATCCTAAAGTAATGGCGCTGGACATCACATTTGATGGGCCAAAAGATCCTTATCAGGACTCGTTACTCAGCGAAACTTTTAGAAAAAATAAAAATCTTATTGTTGGCTATACGCTTCAATTTAAAGGAAAAGAAGCTGATACGGCTTATGCAAAAGACAAATTTTTTGAAAAAGTAAATGAATATGCGTTTGTAAATTTCTTTCAGGATGATATTTCAACGTTTCGCTATGTTGAACCTTTTTATGAAGATTATGCAAAAAAGAAGTATAAATCATTTTCTGCAGCAGCCATTGAAGCGTTTGATGCAGACGCTTTTCAGAAGTTTGAAAAAAAAGGGGAGCATAAACTACTAATAAATTATAGCCGCAGGTCCACCCATTATCTAAACGTAAATTTTGATGATTTAATGAGTTATGACGAAAGTGACTCATCCATTTTTAAAAATAAAATTGTACTTTTTGGCTACGTAAATGAAGATCCAAACGACATAACGGATAAAAAGTTTACACCGATGAACGATCGGTTTTATGGCAAATCAGTACCGGATATGAATGGAGTATATGTTCATGCCAACATAATTTCCATGGCTTTGGAGAAAAACTATGTAAAAAAGCTACCTTCGTGGGCAAATGTATTGATAGCCATTGTAATATGCTGGCTTCATATGTCATTTTTCATCCATTATTACCTAGAAAGCCATATTTGGTTCCATTTAGCAGCAAAAATAGCTCAGGTGCTTTCTGCAATATTTTTTGTATGGTTAGGCATCTATTTGTATGACAAGTATCGTCTAAAGGTTGATTTGAAGTTGAGTCTGCTTGTAATTGTGATGGCAGTCGACGTTATTTACTTTTACGAAGCTTGGGCAGTGTGGATGCATAAGAAATTTAATTATAAAACAGTATTTAAACCTCATCACCATTAATAGTAAACCTAAAACTCCTCTAAGATGAAAAAGTTACAATTCCTTATCCTTTGTTGTCTGTTTGCAGGCATGCTTTCTGCCCAGAATTCGTATATGCTGTACAGTTTTAAAGGAAACGTTTCCGTTGTAGAAAACAAAGTAGAATCAAAAGCCAAAGTTGGAAAAACAGTTAGTGCAAATGCTGTTGTAAAAGTATCCAATGGAGCTGCTGTTACAATAATTTGTAATGAAGCCGCTATGTTTACCTTTTCAAAAGCTGGTAGCTATGCCTTAAATAAGTTTGGCGACTCTTGCACAGTTGGAAACCACTCTGTTAGTGCTAACTATGTAAAATACGTTTGGGCACAAATGACTAAATCAAGTGGTTCTCCCGGTAGCAACAGGAAAGCTTATATGAATACAGTTGGTGCTGTAAGCCGTGGATTACCCAATGTATGGGTTGATTCTAGACTTGATACTATTAATTATGCTGGCGGCTCATTCCCTATTTCATGGAAATCATACGAAGAAGCAAAAGAATTTGACTTTAAGCTATATACTTATGATAATATAAGTACACCTATTTTTTCTACTGTTATAAAAGACAAGAAAAAAATTGATATTAATTCTTTTACAGATAAAATAAACCCGGGTAATAGCTATTTCTGGACAGCTTCTATAAAAGGAGAAGAGTCTGAAGAATACAAAACGCTGAACTATGTTACAAAAGAAGACTTTGAGCAAGTTGAGAATAAATTAAAAAGTCAGGGAGCTGCGTTTGAAGCAAAAGCAGAACAAGCTTACCGTATGGCTTTTATGCTTGAAGATGCACATTTTCTTTCAGAAGCATTTCAGTATTACACAAAAGCTGCTACATTAGATTCAACAAATGCTTTGTATCGTAGCACACTAATGTCTTTCAGAAAAGATTATGAATTGAAATAGAAGAAGTTTAAACAGAAACTCATTAGAGAAAAAGCCGTCTCGCCTTAGGCGAGACGGCTTTTTCTTATTTGTACCCCAAAATCTTCAACATACTTTGAGCGGTCTGCTCTTTTGCATAAAGCCAGTCAACGAGTTTGCCATTTTTATCATGGCCTACTATTATATGTTTTGGCGAAGGAATTAAACAATGCTTAATGCCACCATATCCACTTATCTGATCTTGGTAAGCACCGGTATGAAAGAAACCAACATAAAGCGGTTCTTCATTATTACCGGTTTTTGGTAGAAAAACTTCATTGATATGCTCCTCTGAATCATAATAATCATGGCTATCGCAAGTAATTCCACCTAATACTACACGATGATAGTCTTCGCCCCATTTATTTACCGGAAGCATCAGGAATTTTTCGCCAATTCCCCATGTATCAGGCAATGTAGTAATGAAAGAAGAGTCAATCATGTACCAGGTTTCCTTATCGTTCTGCACTTTTTCTGCAATTATTTTGTAGATATGTGCCATACTTTCACCCACGGTATAGCTGCCAAACTCAGTAAAAATATTTGGCATCGGCACTTTTGCTTTTTTGCAAGCTGTTTTTATATTTCTTACTATTTCATTGATCATGAATTGATAATCATAATCAAAGCCAAGTGAATGTTTAATTGGGAAACCTCCACCGATATTGATTGAATCTAATTCAGGACAGATCTTCTTTAATTGGCAGTACAGGTTGATTACTTTGTTCAATTCACTCCAATAATAAATATCATCCTTAATCCCTTTGTTTAAAAAAATATGTAGCATCTTCAGTTGAAACTTACTTTCATATCCTTCTATCCTGTCTACATAAAACTCCAGAATATCTTTAGCTCTCATTCCCAGCCGTGAAGTATAAAAAGGGAAATTAGGCTCTTCTTCAGCTGCTACTCTTATGCCCAACTTAAATGGAACTTTTACTGATGTTGCATAATCTTTTAGTTCCTCTTTATTATCAAGAACCGGTATTACATTCTGAAAACCGGCATTTAATAAATTAGCTATTCGCCTTGTGTATGGCTTTTGTTTAAAGCCATTACAAATGATATGAATGTCTTTTGTAATTTTCTTTTTTGCATAAAGCTTTTTAATAATCTCAATATCGTAGGCATAAGAAGTTTCCAGGTGTATATCACTTTTCAATGCTTCCTCTACTACAAAACTAAAATGTGAGCTTTTAGTACAATAGCAATAAAAATATTTTCCTTCGTACTTGTGCTTTTTAAAAGCTGCTGCAAACATGTCCTTTGCCTTTTTTATCTGCATCCCAATTTTGGGCAGATAAGTCATCTTCAATGGAGTACCATATTTAGCAATAATTGCTTTCAGATCAAGATCATTAAAATAAAGATTGTCATCTTTAATTTCAATTCCCTCTTGTGGAAAGGTAAAAGTTTGTTTTACCAAGTCGTGGTAGGAATTTGTCATTTCTACATAAATGGATTAAGCCAGTAATTAGTTAACTGTGCAAAAGTATAAGTTTGGTGATTTTTAGACGGAAAAATTTCAGCGAAGCTGGGAGGTCATATCTCACGGTTAACATTGGTTTTATTTTCCACCGGTGTTACCTTGTAACCTTCTTTTCTCAAAAGATTAATTACACCCTTTTCGCCCGGTAAATGTCCAGCGCCGACAGCAACCAAGATGGACTTTTCTGGCAATAAAGTCTTTAATTTTTTCACCCAATTTTGATTACGATGGTATAATAAAATATCTGTGAAGCCAGCCATGCCTGCATCGGTTTCCACCATCAGCTCTTCCAGTTTTTTTAAATCCTGATTATTATATGCCTTGAACATTTCCTCCATTTGCATATCATCTTTGCTATCCTTCCCGGCTGATTCAATATAGCTGAGTAATTGTTGTGCCTGCAACTTGTAAGGAATGCTATCTAAAACACCTGCCTGATAAGACATGGTTTCCATTCCTTTTATTTTCTTTTTATAGATTTTGGCTTCTTCCATAATCACTTGTTCCATCATGGCAGTGTTATCGCAAGGCAAAGAGCCTTCCTGCAATGTAGAAGCTGCAAGCATTGGCTTATAAGTTTCTAGCATGGAAAATGGAAGCATAGATCCTTTGGTTTCAAAATATGCCTTCACTTTTTCATATTCCTCCACAGTCAGTAAATCTTTTAAAGTAGTATCCCCTATCATTTTCATCTTTCCCATTGCCCCTACCATTTCAAAAAGATTATCCATATCAACTTCAAAATACACCTCATCGCAATTTTCAATTACTTTTTTCATGTTCTTGCTCAATACTGCATCATCAGCACAAAGCATATGGATGGTACCAAACAGATAAGAAGGCTTTTCTAAACCGTTACCACTAATCTTCCACAACAAAGTATTATTTCCAGTTCCACTTTGAGCAAGAGAAGCCATTGTTACAAGACTAACTATCAATCCGGCACTTAGTTTTTTCATTAGATAATTATATTTTTTTTTGACAAATGGAATTCCTCATAAAAATTATCATCGTCTATAGTATAAAATACTCGAAAATTTTTATGCTACATTTCATCTTTATTTTTTAAATGGACGAGTTGTTGGTTATAAAAGTAATAGTAAGAGACAGTATATTTCAAAAACCCAACCAAAATTAAACAATGCCTTTGTGTCAGTTTTAGGCTTAGTAAAACACTTCGCTCCAATGGCGGGAAAACTTAGTTCCCCATTTCACCTTTAAATCATCAGCTGCTATTGGCAAGCCGAGTTCTTGCTTAACTGCCAGAACAGGAAGATTAGTACCTGTACCTAAAGTTGCTGCAATTGTTCCTTGCACTCTTGGATTGATTTCAAGGATCAGAAATTCACCTGAAACAGCCTTTTTAACTTGTATGCCAATATTACCATGGAGTTGTAACTCTTTAATTATTTGCTGGCAATAGTTAATGATGCTTTCTTCTTCAACAAATTCTCCTTCTACACTTATTCCATTTATCATTTTCTTTCTCAGTCTTGGAACAATCAAAACCGTTTCTCCATGATTTGCCAGGCAATCAACTGAATATTCTTCTCCAGATAAATATTCAGATACTAATAATTCCGGAAAAGTTCCGGATGCTAAAATGTTTATTGCATTATTTAATGTGATAAAAGTTGCCGCAGGTTTATAATTAAAAAGCAAATCAAGTTCATTGATTCTTTCTGAGATAATCCTGAATCCACGGCTGCCATTGGAAACAGATGGTTTAAAACAAACTTGTTTTTCTGGATAACCCAAAGCAGTAACAGCTTCTTTAAATTGTTCTACAGTTTCTACAATACTGAAAGATGGAACCTTTATTCCTCTCCATTGTAAAAATTCATATAACCTACTTTTATTATTTGCAATTTCCAATGATGATTGTGGTGAAATCAAAACTTTAGTACGGATAGCTGCAAATTCATTTATTCTGGAAGAAAGCGGAATTAATTCTTTTGTAACTAATGGAAGAATGATTTGAATACTATGCTGTTTGCAAATCGAAAGAAGTTTGTCAACAAATTCTGGACTATCTGCCAAAGGAATTTTCTCAAAATGATCTCCTAGATGTTTTCCAATGGCATCTGCATTAGCGTCGGCAACAAAAATCTTAAACGATTTTTCTTCTCGCAGACATTTAATAATCCCTGCGGCACCTGGTGCTCCGCCACCGGTCATCAAAATATTTATGATCTTTTCGGGCATAATAAATCCAGAAATAAACTAGTTGACAAGATAAAATAATTTTAGGTAGAAAGTGGATTAACGACTGCTTCCTCACCATACATCTGGTCTTTAAATTTGAGCGATGGTGATGGAATAAAGCCGCCCAATCCTAATTCATTCCATTTTTGATCTACTGCGTTTATCGTTTCATCATCAGCCACAATTATATTAGGCCAATCCCTATGGAAATTGTCAAACTCTTTTGTTTTTCTGGTGCCATCAAAGCCCATACAGGCAAATATCTTCTCAGAATTATTCAAGGAAGGGTTGTCGTATAAATGGAAATCTCTTTTAGGATCGAGGTTATTACAAAACCGCCATAATGCAATTGGCAAATCATTTGCATCAACAGTATGCTCTACATACAAAATCATTTTTATTCCTTCAATTTCTTTTTGTGAGCAAACCTGCTGGTGTAATTCTTTCAAATGGCCTTTCCTATTTTTTTCTACAGAAAGAATAAGGCAAGGAATATCTTTCTTTACTAATTCAGCATTTACAACCTTTATTTCAGGAAATGATTTGAGTGTTGTTATAATTAAATCTGTATCAATTATTATAGAATTTTCTAAATAATTATCGCTTAGCTCTTCTTCAAATTTTGCAGTTCCGTCGATACACATCTTTCCACCAAAACCCATTTTGCTACAACTATGATCCAGAACATCCATGGGTCCGGTAGAAAAGAAAATATCTGTTGCGGGATTAAGATTTTTAAATACATATTTCGCTAACAATTCATAATCCTGAATTACCACTCCTTCATCTGCCATCACCAATATCTTATTAAACATCATCTGGCCTGCTCCCCACATCGCATTCATTACTTTTTGTCCCTGACCAGCATAATCTTTTTTTATTTTTGTAATGACAAGGTTATGAAACACTCCTTCTATTGGCATATCCATATCCAAAATCTCCGGAACCATTGTCATTTTTATTGGTGCAAGAAAAATCCGTTCTGTGGCTTTACCAAGCCAGGCATCTTCCTGTGGCGGAATACCTACGATTGTTGCAGGGTACACAGCATTCTTTTTATGAGTGATAGCTGTTATATGAAATCTTGGATACCAATCAGGTAATGAATAGTAACCAGTATGATCTCCAAAAGGACCTTCCCAAATCAATTCATCATTCGGATCAACATAGCCTTCAATTATAAAATCTGCATCAGCCGGAACTTCTACATCAGGTTGCGAAATACATTTTACCAACTCCACTTTCTTCTTTCTTAGAAAACCTGCCAGCATATATTCATCCACATTTTCGGGAAGCGGTGCTGTGGCCGAATAAGCATAAGCCGGATCGCCGCCCAATGCAACTGCAACCGGCATTCGTTTATTCAATTTTTTATACTCTGCAAAATGTTTGGCACTTACTTTATGCTTATGCCAATGCATACCGGTAAGCGTTGGCCCAAAAACCTGCATCCGATACATACCTACATTTCTTGCATTATTATTCGGATCTTTTGTATGTATAATTGGTAATGTAACAAACGGGCCACCATCTTTAGGCCAGCAGGTAATCACTGGTAATTTTGTAATGTCTGGTTCTATCATCACCACTTCCTGACACTCACCTCTCCCACTTTTTACTTTGGGCATCCAGCTTGCAAACTGTCCAAGTTTGGGAAGCAGTTTTAATTTATCAAGTATCCCTTCTTTTGGCGATGCCAATAATTTAAAAAGATTTTCAATTTCTTTTGCCACATCATCAAGATGATTTACACCCAAGGCCATGCACATTCTCTTTTCGCTGCCATAAGCATTCATTAGGACTGGGAAGTCATATCCGGTATTTTCAAAAAGCAAGGCTTTACCACCATTGCCCGACTTACTGATACGGTCTGTTATCTCTGCTATTTCCAATTTAGGATCAACGAAAGATTTTATACGGATCAATTCACCGGCTTTCTCTAATGCGTCTATAAATTGTTGTTGATTTTTCCAGGCCATAATATTCGAATAGATGTTTCAAAGGTACAACAGCTTTCAAGAGTAAAAGTTCTGATAATTAACGAGAAAGGGAAATCTATTTCTTAAAAACTCCTGTATAATTTATGCCTAATCCTGGCGCATCTGAATAGCTGATTTTACCATAATCATAATTAATGCCTGTTGCCACATCTTCTTCTAATAATAATGGGCCATCCATGTCTACATGATCAATAAAAGGCAATAAATGTGCAATCGCAGATGAACCTACTGTTGACTCATTCATGCAACCAACCATCACTTTCATATCCAGTTCTTTGGCCTTATCAATCATTCTGCGGGCAGGTGTTATACCGCTGCATTTTGTCAGTTTAATATTAATGCCATGAAAATGATTATGGCATTTTTCTACATCACTTTCTAGTACACAAGATTCGTCAGCATAAAGCGGCAATGTAGATTCTTTATACAATATTTTCATTCCTTCCCAATCATCTTTTGCCAAAGGTTGCTCAACAAGTTCCACACCAAGTTTATCCAACTCCGGAACTAATTTTAATGCAGTTTCTATATCCCAGGCAGCATTGGCATCTACCCGCAATACAGCATCTGTATTTTCTCTTAATGCTTTTACAATGGCAATGTCATCTGCCGTTCCTACTTTTATTTTATAAATCGGCCAAGGCTTTTCTTTCATCTTCTCCACCATTTTTTCAACTGTATCAATACCAATTGTGTAATCGCAAATTGGATTTTTCGAAATATCGCCTTTCCACAGGTCATACAATTTCTTTCCTTTCATTTTTCCATACAAATCCCAAGCTGCTATGTCTAAAGCACAAACTAAAAAATTATTATTGGGTAGCAAGTGATGCAGATAATGCCAATATCGTTCAGGGTCGGTAAAAGCAAATTTTTCAATGAATTGTTTTTTCTGCTCCAGGTCTTCAATCATTTTCTCCACTGGAATTTTATAATAAGCAATAGCAGACGCTTCGCCATAACCTTTGATTCCAAAATGCTCCAACTCTACAATAAGTGTTGGTTGATGCGTTTTTGTTCCTTTAGAGATAGTAAATGGATGACGAAACTTTAAGTTATGTTGCCAGTATTGAACTTTCATGCTTTTTACGATTAAAATATTTATTATAAAGTTATACGATTAGAAATTTCAACGGCCGCTATTCGTTACATAGTCTTTCAATTCTTCATTGAATGCATTTTCCTTTATCAGGCCTTCCAATGAAATATGCATGCGGTATTGCCAGTAATTGTTTGGATTAGCCGGATTATTAATTCTTTCATCTAGCGGATTTTCTCTTCTTAGTTTTTCACTCATGCCCAATAAATCCTGCAATTGAAAAATACTCCACATGGCCGGAGAATATAAATGTTGCATTACAATTGCTCTGCTTATCCATGCTTCACATTGCTGCGGCGCCTTGCCCCACTGCCCCATTTCATTGTTGTAAAATCGTTGTGTTCGTTCTGTATCTTCCAACCACCAGGCTCTCACCGTACTCATATCATGAGTGGACGGTGTAATAACAGATAAGTAAGGTGCATCATTAGGGTGGAAAAATTCTTTATCAGCCTTTTTAGGCATCCGTTGAATCTCCAGACTGAGAATCCCCAGTTCGTCCATTACGGCGGGTACACAAGCAGGCACCATTCCAAGGTCTTCACCACAAACAAGCATATTGGTGGCAGCTTTTAGCTGTGGCAACTTACTCATTGCTTCTTTACGCCAACATTCATCCTGACGATGATAAAAATAATTTATATATAATTCGTTCAGCTTATCTCTTACCGGAGGCATCAGGTTTTCAAACGAAGAAGTCTTATCCATCCCAATGCGGAAATGAAACTTCATTCCGTTTGAATCTTCTTCTTCAAACAAAATCACATTTGAAATCAAATCGTATAAACCCAGCTTCAACTTTTCATTCTCCCCCGTCAATTCTTCTTTACTAAAATGCTCCTCTACCTGTCGCTGAGTTTCAAATGCCGGAGCTAAATCATAACACTCAAATTCATTTTCTATTAAGAAATCTGTCTTTACCTTTTCAGCATCTTCTCCAAAAACTTCATTCAATATTACATCTGTAATATAAGGTCTGCAATAACGTTGATAATCGAACCAGATTCCCTTTTCCCCAAACTCATTAATATGAATAGGAATACAAGGAACAAAACGACCCATTATTCCTTGCACTGCATCAACCGGAATACTCCATATTCTGAAAAAACCAAGTATATGATCTATACGAAACGCATCGAAGTAATTATTCATTTGCTCAAAGCGACGATGCCACCAGGAGAATCCATCTTCTTGCATTTTTTCCCAGTTGTACGTTGGAAAGCCCCAGTTCTGTCCAACAGCCGTAAAATCATCTGGCGGTGCACCGGCCTGCCATTCCATATTATATAATTCAGGAGACTCCCAAGCATCGCAACTGTTTCTCGATACACCAATTGGAATATCTCCTTTTACAACAACTCCTTTTTTGTGAGCATAGTCAGTTGCTTCTTTTAACTGAAGGTGAAGATGATATTGTATAAAATAATAAAACCTGATTTCAATATTGGCAACCGATTTTGGCGATAGCAGCCTTGCAATTGATGATTTCTTGTATACTGCATTTGTTTTCCATTTGGGAAATTCTGCCGTACCATGTTTATCTCTTAAATAACTAAAGGCTGCATAGGTTTCAAGCCAATGTTTATTTGCTTCAAAGAAAGTGGTAAAGTCCTCAGATGCTAAGCAATCATCTCCCATCACAAGATAAAGTTCCCGAAGAATCGAAAGCTTAAGTTTTAAAACTTCTTCGTAGTCTACAGCTTCAAGTTCATTCAATTGCTTTTGTTTCTTTTTAAGAGATAACAATTGGCTTGCAAATTCTTTTCCTGCAACTCTTTTTAAATTAATATAAAGAGGATGCAATGCAAACGCTGATATCGCAGAATAAGGATACGAGTCCTTCCAGCTATTATCTGTTATCGTGTCATTAACCGGAAGCAATTGTATAAGTTTCAAACCTGATTTTACAGACCAATCAACAAGTAATTGTATATCTGCAAACTCCCCTACACCAAAACTGTTATTGCTTCGTAGGCTAAAAACAGGAATTGCCACACCAGCACCTTTCCATGTGTTATTTGGGAAATGAATAAATCCGTCATGGACTATCGTAACTTTTTTCTTACCCGCATCGCTGTAGATGATCCGATTGTTACCAGCTTCAAAACCAACAAATGATTTTTCTTTACTATTAAAGATTCCGTATTTGTAAGCGATTGGGAAGGCAGCATTAGAAAGATTAAGTTTAAGGGTCCACCAATCATCACTTTTTGAAAGCAAAACGGGTTTGTTCGATGACCATTCAGCTAATTTCTCATCCGATCCAATCAGGCAAACTACTTCGTTCTTTTTCAGAAGCGGCGCCTTTACTTTGAAAATATGTGAAAATATTTTATCATCTTGCTTTCTAATTTTAGGAATACTGGTATTTAATAACCCATTTCTAAAAGGAGTCGTGTAAAAAGCATTTTCAAATTCACCTGCATAGTTCCAGGTATCCACTAATCGTATGTTTTCAGTTTCTTTCTTAAAGAAATCTATTTGTCTGTCATTACAGGACTCCACAAACTGGCTACCATCTTCCCGTTGCAAAATATATTTATAACTGGCCCCTTTATTAAACTCCTTCTTTTTTACATTAATTGTTCCTGTCCAGAATTCGTTGTTCAAGTATTCAAGCAGCAAAGCTTTTGCTGGATCATTATTGCCCAATTCTTCTGCATCGCCTGAAACTAATAAGCTTTCCCCATATTTTGTATGAAACCGTAAATAAAACTGAATCGTCATTGTAATGTTTATTCTTAATTAATAACGGAATTGTACTAATAATTTCCACGAAAGTAAAAAAACTGGTTAGGATTATACTTTATTTAGCTAAACTTGCTAATAATAAACCAGCAATGCAATGATACTTAATTACAAACATTGGAAGACCCTTTTTCTGGTATGTCTTGGAATTACCGTTGGATCTGCATTCTGCATGAAATGGATGGAATCTGATTTTTTGCATAACGGAAAACTCTTTACCATTATCGGACTTGAAATAACTTACTCAAAAGAAAAGATAATTGAAATTTTTTCTGGCATAACACCCGCCATAAAATCAGTAGTAGGCTATCATCTGGCTTTCGACTTTGCATTTATGGCAGGTGTTTATCCCGGCATTGCAGCCTTGTGCATGATGGCGAGAGAAAAAAGAAAGAATAAGTTAATACGAAGCGTATTATTGTCAACAGCTTTGCTTCAGGTAATAGCTTTTGGATGCGATATAATTGAAAATATGTATTTATTAAAGTGGCTTAACACCCCTGCAATCGAAAATGAGTTTGCTTTCTTCCATTGGATAGTAGCTATTAAATGGCTGCTGGCAATCTCAGGAGCATTAATTGCCATCCCGTTGGTTTTAAAAAGAAGGTAACATAAATCGCATTTTTTGATTTAAACTTTCAACCTTATTTTTGCATAAATAATTTAAAAACTATGGAACAAGCAAAAAGTTATAGAGGCATATGGTGGTTGGTGTTTTTTCTATCAACAGCAGCACTGATATTTGCAATCTACTCACATTGGGAGTGGCTTACTTTGATTCTTCCTTTTCAAACTACCGCTTTTGTAAAAGCGATGGGCATAATGTAATTACTCATTTTTGTTGATAACATAATTAATAGCTCCTAATAAAAGGAGCTATTTTCGCTTTAAGACAATTCTGATTTAAATAGCAACTTAAACAAACCCAATATGAGAACAGTAATCTGTATTTTATTATCCTTTGTAATTATCATTTCTTCAACACACACTGCTGGTGCCGCAATTATAGTTCCTGTTACAAATAGCAGTACTACACCAGACTCTACTACAATTAGTGACGCAGTTAATGGATTCAAGAATTTGTCAAAAAAAGAAAAAAAAGAAAAAATCAAAGAAGTAAAAAAAGAGATCAAAGCATTTAAAGCTTCCAAAAAAGCGAATGGCGACCCAAGCACCAACACATTATTGCTTGTAATTCTTGCCATATTACTTCCACCATTAGCCGTTTACCTTCACCAAGGAGTAATTAATAACAAGTTTTGGATAAGCCTTATTTTAACCCTTTTGTTTTGGCTTCCTGGAGTTATTTATGCGCTGATTGTTGTTTTGGGAAAAGACTAAATAGCAGCAGAATTAACCAACATATAGTTTCTAAATAAAAAATGTCCTGTATTGCTACAGGACATTTTTATATAAATCGTTTCAGAAATTTATTTCACCGAATCAACAAGGCTCTTGAAAGTTTCAGGATTGTTCATTGCTAGATCAGCCAATACTTTACGATCTAACTCAATTCCTTTTTTCTGAATTTTGTTGATGAACTCAGAATAGGTCATACCTTCTGCACGAACAGCCGCATTGATACGGGCAATCCATAATGAACGGTATTCTCTTTTCTTCAGCTTACGGCCTACAAACATGTAGGTCATACCTTTTTCTACTACGTTTTTAGCAACCGTTAATACATTCTTACGTTTGCCATAATAACCTTTGGCTTGTTTTAATATTTTTTTGCGGCGGGCTTTAGAGGCCACTGCATTTTTTGAACGAGGCATATCTTAAATTAATTTAGAGTTATGAGTTTAGAATTACAAGTTGTAAGCATAGCTTACTTCAAACGTAAAAGACGTTTAACAAAATCAACATGTGATTTTGCAACAGTTCCGTCGAGTCTCATGTTACGTTTACGTTTTTTGGATTTCTTCGTCAGGATGTGACGTTTGAAAGCTTTCTGATGCATGATCTTTCCAGTGCCGGTCACTTTAAAGCGTTTTTTGGCGCTGGAATTTGTTTTTACTTTAGGCATTTTACCAAGTATTTAATGTTACATCTTTGAGGCATTCTCCACAGGGAGACCTTTGTCGAACCTCTTCAGATAATCTGTTCTAATTAAGAACTACCGAAACCCGTTGGCTAGGCCTTTGATTTTCGGATTGCAAAGATAAGGGTGAAATACGAACAGGCAAAGCATGATAGATAAGAAAAAAGGCATCAGTAAAGATGCCCTTTTTTTGATTATATTCAACAAAATCAAATATTAGTCTTTAGCATTCAATGCATTATCTATTCTTTTCGACAAATCCTGAAGGTGATATTTTGTCATCAAATCAGCTGTTCCAGCTGCTGCGGCATTAATTTCACTTTTAAGCGAAGCTAAATGACCTCTTACAACACTTCTTACATCAGATTTATCGGCACTCGACGATGTACTACCTGTAAAACCAGGAATGCCAGTTGTTGTAGTTGCTTTTGGAGGATCAACCAGGTTACAGAGAATGTTTATATATGATTTTTGAAGATTACGACGATAAATATCAACCGTCTTTCTGGTTGGCAATTCACTCATAATCCCTTTTTTAAATCGCTAAACAATTCAGTAATGTGGTATGCATTAGATCCTAATGAAGCTTCTGCTTCTGTTAGCTTATTAAGTGATCTTGAACTAAGGATACGACCCAAAATATTATCCTGTAATCCTCCAATGGTGGTTAATCCGCTAAGTGCAGTTCTATCAAATATATCATTCTGAATAAGCCAGGTTGGTGTTGCAAATAGTTGTTTGTTTAAAAAATCAACAGATTCTTTTTGTTTCGCTTTAGCCACTATCTCATACACTGCTCCCTGCTGTTCTACACTCTTTGGTGTTTCCATAATTCCACCAATATACTTTGCCACATGTCCAAGATACCTTGAAAATTGACTAGTAACCTGCCCATACATTTTTTTCAAATCTGAGTAATCCTCATTCGGTTGCTTTGTCCATTGTATAAGATTTGGAACAATACGCTGAAGATTTTTAATGCCATACATACTACCTTTCATCGCATCATCACCAACTTGCTCACTCTGGCTACGGGGATCATCAGGATTAGTTTCTGTACCAAACCACAAACGGTTATCTTTTAATTTTTCTATTGCCCATTTGTTCAAAGAAGCTTTTTCATCTTCTGCATCTTTGTACTGAGGAAATAATTTATAACCCCATTCTATAGCCCAATCATCATAGTCACCGATGCGAGGGAATAAACCTGTCCGGCCGATATTATCTTCCGGTTGTGCTACATAGTTAAAACGGGCATAATCCATAATAGAAGGTGTATGGCCATTTTTTTCAACCCAGTTTTTATTTCTAAGATTTTCAACAGGTACAGTAGAACTTGAACCATAGTTATGACGCAAACCTAATGTATGTCCTACTTCGTGAGAAGAAACAAAACGAATCAATTGCCCCATCAACTCATCATCGTAAACCATTTTTCTTGCACCGGGATCAACTGCTGCTGTTTGAACAAAATACCAGTCATGTATCAATTCCATTACATTGTGATACCAGTTGATATGACTTTCCATTATCTCCCCACTGCGAGGGTCAGCAATGCTGGGACCACTTGCATTAGCAACATCGGAAGGTTTGTAAACAATTGCAGAATTACGGGCATCATCAAGGCTCCAAGTGCTATCCTCGTCCTTAGTTGGTGCCAGTTTTGCCATGATAGCATTTTTAAATCCTGCTTTTTCAAAAGAAGCCTTCCAGTCATTTACCCCTTGTATTAAATAAGGAACCCAGTTTTTAGGTGTTGCAGGATCTATATAAAAAATAATTGGCTTTTGTGGCTCTACCAACTCTCCTCTTTTATATTTTTCCATATCCTCTGGCTTAGGCTCTAATCTCCATCTTTTTATCAAAGTAATATCTTTTACGCCTTGTGGGTTTGCATCAAAGTCTGTATACTGTACAGCAAAATAACCTACCCTAGGGTCAAAATATCTTGCCTGCATTGGTACTTTTGGTAACAAAACCAGAGAACTATTTAACTCCATTGTAAGATTGCCACCACCACTGGAACCACCCCGACCTACACTTCCCGTTGATGCAGGTGCCGCACCTTGTGCATATGTTTTTACTGCCTTTATTTCAATATTAATCGGATACGATTTTACACCCACTACATAAGACTTATCACTTTGCGCCGAAGATAGACGAAGGCTAGACTTTAAACGTCCGCTAAAATATAAAACGTCGTTGTCCCCGTTTATATAATCAGTCATATCAATAACAGCTCCACTCGAATCTTTTCCTAAAGATTTAATATCAAAAGAAGCAGCAATAGGCTGAATATTGGAGTTATTTACTGCCGTAAACATTGGAGATGTAGAGTCTTTAGAATACTCGGCAAAAGAGATGTTCCGAAGAAATATTTTATCATTCGGCCCTTTTTCAAAACGAATTACATTCTGACCTATCTGATCGCCGCCATAACCAAAAAAACTTCCGGCTGCCCGCATACCGGCTGCAGCTTTTGAAATCCTGTTCACAACTAATATTTCCCTTCCAAATAATGATTCCGGAATTTCGAAATAATATTTATCCTCTATCCTATGAACTTTAAAAAGACCGTCATCTGTAACGGCTTTGGAAGTAATTACTTCTTTATAGGGTTTCGGACCTTTTGAAGGTGCTCCTGGAGTCAAAGGCCTACGGGTTGAGTCAGATCTTGCTCCACCTGGTTGCGCCATCATAACTACGGAAACCAGCAAACATAAAATTGTTAGTGAAAACGATTGAATCTTTAACTGCATAAAATGGTGATTTTTAGTATGGTCGCCAAGATACGTAAACCAATGACACACTTAATTAATTAGCTGAATATTATACCAACGGTCGAAATTTAATGACCAAGGTTACTTGTTATTACAAAAAAAGCCACCCTGAAGTACAGAGTGGCTTTCGTTTATTTGATCTTGTCCTTATTAGGATTTCTTTTTTCCTTTTGGGGCAAACATTGCCAACATCCTTCTGCCTTCCATCTTAGGCATGCTCTCCAATATTCCAACTTCAGCCAATCGCTCAGCAAACTTTAATAAAAGCAATTGTCCTCTATCCTGAAATTGAATGGCACGGCCTTTAAACTGTACGTAGGCTTTTACTTTGTTACCATCTTTTAAAAACTCAACAGCATGTTTTGCTTTAAAGTCAAAATCATGATCATCTGTATTAGGAGTAAAACGTATTTCTTTCACTTCGGAGACTTTGCTCTTAGCCTTCATCTCCTTTTCTTTACGTTTTTTATCGTATAAAAATTTATTGTAGTCAATAATTTTACAAACAGGCGGATCTACTGTTGGAGAAATTTCTACAAGATCCAATTCCATGTCCTGCGCCATTTTTAGGGCAGTTGCTGTATCGAAAATACCAGGCTCTATATTCTCGCCTACTAAACGAACCTGTGGTACTCTAATGAAATTGTTGATTCGGTGTTCTGCTTCTTTGCGAGGAGCAAATCTTCCTCTGTAACCGCCTTTGTTAAATCCACCACCGCCGGGCTTATATGCGCCGCCTGATGCTGGTCTGTTGAACCCGCCTCCGGGTTTTTGTGGTACTGCCATTTATTTTTTTTAGTTAACCCCTTCCCTGATAAGGAGCATATCTTTTTTTATTGTAAATACCTCATTTCAGGAGTCTGAGGCTTGCATTAAAAATACTCTTTTTTCAATTAACAGATTAGAAAATGAGTAACACATTTTTCTAATTCTCTTTTCTTTCTTTTACTTCCTCAACGATTTCATTTAAGAAGTCAGTCACCAACTTAACACCAATATCTCCCTTTCCTTGTCGTCTTACTGCCACCGTATTTTCATTCATCTCCTTTTCACCAACCACCAACATATATGGCACTTTCATTAACTCTGTATCCCGGATCTTCTTTCCTATTTTCTCATGTCTGTCATCTACCTCGCAGCGAATATCAGCATTTTTCAGTTTATCGGAAACACTGTTTGCATAATCCAAAAATTTATCGCTGATAGGTAGCACTTTTACCTGAACAGGTGCCAGCCATGTTGGAAATTTACCTGCATATTGTTCTAATAAAAATCCGATAAACCGCTCATGAGTACCTAATGGTGCACGGTGAATGATTAATGGCGTTTCCGGAGAATTGTCTTCAGAAGTATATTCTAGTTTAAAACTACGTCCTTGTGAAAAATCCACCTGGTTAGTTGCTAATGTAAATTCACTGGCCTATACTATAAATCTGTACATCAATTTTTGGACCGTAAAATGCTGCTTCGTCTTTACTTCTACAAAAGGGATTCCAGACTCTGTCAATACATTACGTACCATTATCTCTGTTTCTTTCCAGAGTTCGGGTTCATTCACATATTTTATTCCCAATTTTTCAGGAGAATGTATTGACAAACGCATCACATATTTTTCTATACCAAATATTTTAAAGTACTTCAGATACATTTCGTTTACTGCCCTAAACTCATCGTTGAATTGTGCTTTGGTACAATAAATATGAGCATCATTCATGTGCAGACAACGAACCCGCATCAATCCAAATAATTCGCCGCTTTGTTCATAACGATATACAGTGCCGTATTCTGCAATACGATATGGAAGGTCACGGTAACTTTTTGGCTCGGCAGCAAATATTTTATGGTGATGCGGACAATTCATCGACCTTAAATAATATTTCTCTCCGTCCATTTCCATTGGTGGATACATGCTGTCTGCATAATAAGGCAGATGCCCACTGGTGATGTACATGTTTTCTTTGCGATGTGCGGTGTTACTACTCTCTTATAACCAGCTGCCTGTTCTGTTTCTTTTGCAAGCTTTTCCAGCTCTTCAATTATCACAGTTCCGTTTGGCATCCAAAGAATTAATCCTTGTCCTACATCATCATCCATTGTGTAAATACTTAACTCCTTACCCAACTTACGATGGTCTCTTTTCTTTGCTTCTTCCAGCATTAGCAAATACTCATCCAGCTCTTTTTGCGAAGGATAAGTAACTCCATATACTCTTGTTAGCATTTTATTCTTTTCATCGCCTTTCCAATAAGCTCCGGCAATACTTGTAAGTTTAATAGCTTTTATAAATGAAGTGTTTGGAATATGCGGACCACGGCACAAATCGGTAAAGTTACCTTGTGTATAGAAAGTTATTTCGCCATCTTTTAAATTGCTCAGCAAATCAAGTTTATACTCATCTCCTTTCTCTGTAAAATATTTTTCAGCATCTGCCTTCGACATTTCTTTGCGCTGATACTCACTATTCTTCTTTGCCAGTTCATTCATTTTCTTTTCTAATGCGATAAGATCGTCTTCATTCATTTTCTTATCACCCAAATCCATATCATAATAGAAACCGTTATCGACTGGCGGCCCTACCCAAAACTTAACGTTAGGAAAAATTGTTTCAACCGCTTCTGCCATCAGATGTGCAGATGAGTGCCAGAAAGTATTCTTGCCTTCCTGATCATTCCAGGTCAATAATTTTAAAGATGCATCTTCATTAATAGCTCTGGTTGTATCCCAAACCTGACCATTCACTTCTGCAGCCAATACTTTTCTTGCCAACCCTTCTGAAATAGATTTTGCAATATCTAACACAGTAGTTCCCTTTTCATACTGCCGAACTGCCCCATCTGGTAAAGTAATATTTATCATATAATCAATTAATCCACTGTTGATTTAAGTGGGCAAAATTAACAAACTATTGCCGGAGTGCAAGCATTCAATAAGAACTTATTCGTTAGTTTTGACCCTGTTATGATTCGAACTGTCATAAAGTATTTTTTAAGTCTCTTCTTGCTGGTCGCTATTACCCATTCTGATTTGAATGCCCAAAACCTTACAGGCATCTGGAGAGGGTATTTTATTACTGAAAATTTCAATAATTACAAATTTGAGATCCAAATAAAACAAAATGGAAATTCCGTTTCAGGTGTTTCCTATTCCTATCTTACCACAGTTTTTTATGGCAAGGCCACCCTTACTGGCATCTTTAACAGATCGGGACAAAATGCTCTAATTAAAGAAATAAAAACAGTGGAATTAAGAATGTCTGATACATCTGAATTGGCTTGTATTATGAAATGTATTTTCAAATATGAAAAATCAGGGCGAGAAGAATTTTTGGAAGGCACTTTTACCAGCAAGTATGAAAAAGATGGTAAGGGTGTAAAAAGGCGGTAACTGTGGTGGTGGCACTGCCTATCTTCGGAAAGTAACAACTTCTGATTTTTATATAGAACCTTTTCTTCGTAACAAAGTAAACCCTGTTAAAACACCTGTTATCGTTAACCAGCCACCTACAAAAAAAGAACCGGTAAAAGTTCCTGAGAAAACACCGGTAAGAAAACCTGTCGAAAAACCACCAGTACAAAAACCTGTAAATCCTCCCGTAGTAAAAATTGATACTACAATAAGGAAGATTTATGAACCGCCTATTGTAAAAATAAACCCGCCTGAAATAGTGCCAGTACCGGAAGTAATAAAAACCCGTAGTAATGAGCTGGTAAAAGTATTAACGGTTAGCGACCCCAATGTTGTTATTAAGATTTATGACAACGGAGAAATTGATGGCGACACTATTTCAGTCTATTTGGATAACAAGCTGGTTCTTTCAGAAAAAAGATTAACAGCATCTCCATTGATACTAAAATTGAAAATGGATGAACTGAACGATGAGCATGAGTTAACTATGATAGCTGAAAACCTTGGCACTATTCCTCCCAATACATCCTTAATGATAGTAGAAGCAGGCGAGCAACGTTTTGAAGTTCGTATTACGTCTACTGAGCAGAAAAATGCAGTGGTCAGATTCAGATATCAGAAACCGAAATAAGATTAGCACTTTTTTAAACCGTTTCTGTAACCTGACTGCCGTCAAGCAAATTTTTTAGTACAGCTTCTTATTTTCAACTATTTTTCCTGAATAATGTTGCGAAAATCTATTTTATCATTTCTGCTCTTTATCTCTGTACTCTGCGGCGCACAGGATATTAATGGAATCTGGAAAGGGAAGTTAGTAATGGCTCCGGGTGCCTGCTTCCCTGTGTACAATATAGAATTACAAATACAAGTGGCCGGTTCCAGAATTACAGGCACAGCTTATCATTTCTCCGATTCACTTAATTATGTTCGGGAAAATTTTGAAGGAGTCCTATAAATCCGACAGTAATACTATCTCCATCCAGGAAAACGGTATCATTACATTTAAAATTAGAGAAGACTGTGTTCCTTGTATAAAAAAATATGCACTCTCCTTTCATAAAGGTGGTGGAAATGTGGTAACAGAGGAACAACTGCGTGGCACCTGGACTGGGAAAGCTGCCGATGGAAAAACGGTTTGTGATCCCGGCACAATAGTTCTTACTCGGTTCGATAAATCATCTTTCAAACCGGAATTCAACCTACCGCCAACACTTACTAAAAGAAAAGCGGAACTGGTAAAAGAAATAAAAGTAGATACTGGAACTATTCGTTTAGACTTTTATGATAACGGCCAGATAGATGGAGATACTATTTCTGTATATGTAAATAACATGCCCATCGTTTCGAATAAGATGCTCACCATCAAGCCTATTTCGGTTGAAATAAAGATAGATTTAAAAAAGACAGAACAAGAAGTGATCATGGTGGGAGAAAACCTTGGCTCGATTCCACCCAATACGGCATTAATGATTGTGTATGCAGGTGATAAAAGATACCAGCTCTATTTAACCTCGGATGAACAAAAGAATGCGATGGTCAGGTTCATATATGAAAAGCCTGCAAAGGATTCAACTTCCAAATAAAATTTTAAGCTATTGAAACCGGGTTTGCAAATTTACAAACCCGGTTTTATTGCTTTGATTTGGGTAACATTTTCCAAGCTCCTACGTCAAATTAGTTGTGGTGTTAAAAAAGGTTAAAAAATATTGCCTTTTTATTGACTTACGAAAATAATCGTATATTCGACATCTAATTCACCAACTATGGCAGCACCCAAATTGATAAAGCCGACAGAAAGCGAACTTGAAATACTCCAGATACTTTGGGAAAAAGGTGTGGCAACAGTGCGGGAAGTGCATGAACGCCTTGCCGTAACAAAAGATGTTGGCTACACCACTACCCTTAAGTTAATGCAGATAATGAATGAAAAAGGCATTGTGAAAAGAGATGATTCTATGCGAACACATATTTACCAGGCTGCAGTAAACAAAGAAAAAACACAAAAGCATTTATTAAATAAGATGATCTCTACTCTTTTTGGCGGTTCATCTACTCAATTGGTTATTCAAGCATTGGGTGATGATAACCATAAAACCAGCCAAGAAGAAATTGACACCATTCAGGCATTACTGGACAACCTTAAAAAACAGTAATTATGATTAGTTACCATGCTAACTTTTTACAATCGTTGGGATGGGCTGCAGTAAACAGCCTTTGGCAAATGGCATTGCTATGGATAGTATTCCAGTTACTAATTACAGTTTTCAAAGTAAACCCTTCATACAAAAGTGGTATTGCTTCTACGCTGCTTATAGTAGGTTTTGGTTGGTTCATTTACACATTTGTTACCACATTTAATACTGCTGCCGATATTACCGCATTTTCTTACGGCTTGCTAAATGTAAACGGAGATCAACAGGTTAATAATTTATTCTTACAATTTCTTCCTGCTGCATCAATAGTTTATCTATCGTTACTTATTTTTCCAATACTACGTTTCATTAGGAACTATCGCTATGTACAAATTATTCGCCGATACGGATTATCGAAAATCAATATCGACTCTAAACTTTTTGTAAAAACAACAGCTTCTCTTTTAGGCATTAAAAGAAAAGTACAAGTCTGGGTTTCAGAATTGGTCTCCTCTCCTGTTACCATTGGTTTTTTTAAACCTGTCATCTTAGTACCACTGGCAGCAATTAATCAATTAACACCACAACAATTAGAAGCGGTACTATTGCATGAACTGGCGCATATCAGACGTTTCGATTATCTAATCAACCTGCTTATTAATGCTATACAAACGATTCTCTACTTCAATCCTTTTGTAAAAGCATTTATTAAGATTACAGAAACAGAAAGAGAAAAAAGTTGTGATGAAATGGTAATACAGTTTCAATACAACTCACATGAGTATGCGTCTGCTTTATTGGAATTGGAAAAAGTAAATCATTCACAGCGGGTATTAGCTCTTTCAGCAGTGGGTAATAAAAATGATCTCTTACATCGAATTGAAAATATTTTAAATGTTCCAAAGAAAAATGTAGTCAACGTAAGAAAGATTACAGGACTTGTATTTACCATTTGTTTTATCATATCAATTAATGTATTGTTTCTTTTTAGTCAGCATTTTTCTTCAGGAAATGTTGCTGCTACAAATGACACCATCTTTGGAGTGTCTAATTACTTGGTACCTGAAAATGAACTGTCAGCAAACACACCTGCTGAAATCAAGACAGCTCCAATCATCAATGAACCGGCTATTGCAGAAACTTCAATACTTGGTGCAATTACGAATGAAGATTTTGCAAAGAACTTTGTAAGCAAAATTGTGTCACCTGAGTTAATAAATGTTTCCTTTATCCGTTCACAAGCACCGGAACTAAAACAATACCAGGAAGAACAAATAAAACAGGCTCTGGAAGCATCTAAAAGAGTACTGGAAAATGATCAGTGGAAAGCGGTAGAAAGTAATATAGCCGAGGTGTTCTCACAAAAAGAAAAAGAAGAATTAAAAGCCAGTTACCAACGGGAACTTAATACGTTTGACTGGAACAAATGGGAAAATAGGTTACGTACCGTTTATGATAATGTGAACTGGGATAAAGTAAATAACCAGCTGAGCACAGCTATTAACCAGATAAAGATTGACAGTTTGCAGAATGTATATACGAATGTTGCCGTCAAATTGAGTGAAGTACAAAAAGAATTAGCGACAAAAAAATTACAAGGTATACCTGATACTGATATTTCGTTAGAAAGCATTATTGATAAAAAGCATATGGTACAGCAAATTTTAAATGAGTTAAAAGCTGTAAAGGCGAAAAAGATTGTGAAGCTTTAAATCTAGAATTTAAAGTTTTTTTAGAAGAGCAAACTCAATTAATATAACTTCTTACCAACACCTTGGACATTTTTCACTGTACTTGTTACCTAATAAAAAGCCCACCATTATCTCATGGGTGCCTCGGCTAACTGTATTCAATGCAGTAGTAGTAATATCATAAGCATATCCCACATTAAATGAGTTGCCAATATTAATACCCGCCATGGCTGCATAGCCATCCTGATAGCGATAACTGCCACCTAGCCAAAGCAAATCCTGATACTGTACTTTCAGGTTCAGCTCCGGTTGAAAATTATTTTTTGAAGAACCTTGCACATATTTAAACATTACAGAAGGTATCATATTTACATCCTCTCCGATTAGTACTCTGTAACCCGCTGTTAAAAACACATGTGGGATCAATCTTCCTTTTGTGAGTATAGCAGCATCATCTGCAAATGCCAGCTTCTGCGGAATGATTTGTTGTGCAGACAGACCAACGAAATAATTTTTAGAGTATAACCAAAGTCCAAATCCTAAATCAGGTCGTATTTTATTTAATTCGCCTGATAAAGAAGCACCTGTTGCAGGGTCGAAAGGATCGCCGGTACCATCAAAGTCATGCTTTGTCCTGTCGATGCTTATATTGGTAATGCCTGCAGCAAAACCTGCTGAAAGATTTAAGGTTGGTGAAAGGCCAAGATGATATGCATAGGTGGCATTTACAGTAAAGCGGTTAAAGCTTCCGGCTTTGTCATTCACCATCGTTAACCCAATACCATGATGCGGATCAGCAGCAGTATAACTTTCCCAATAACTTTTCCCTCTTGGGTTTTCTCCCGGCACCTGAAAGGATGTTGCACTAGTGCTATAATTATTCTTACCTATTGGTCCTTGTATAGAAATATAAGAGGTCTTTGGCGCACCATCTAATCCTACCCACTGGTCTCTTGTACTTAGTTTTACATCCACATAATTCTCAATACCACTCAGTGCAGGGTTAAGAATATAGTTGTTTAATATATACTGCGTATAATGCGGACGTTGCTGTGCACCTGCTAACAGTACAAACAATACAAATGGTATTAATAATAATTTCTTTTTCATTGCTTAACGTATTACATCTACATAGCCGGTTATTATAACCCTGCCATTTTTCGGGTTCACAATATAATAGTACGTTCCTATCGGAACAGGTTTGCCATTTATAGTTCCATCCCACGGAATACCATATCCTACGGAATGATAAATCGATTGCCCGTATCTGTTGAAAATATCTACCGTACATTCAGGATAAGTGTCAAGATATTTAATTACCCATTTATCATGCACACCATCGCCATTCGGGCTAAAGATATTCGGTATCTCCGGGCCTTTCAATACTTTAATAAATACTTGGTCTGATACTACACAGTTGCCTCTTCCGGTAACAGTTAATGTGTAGGTTATATCTTGCACTCCTTTTACAATAGGATTCTTAATAGTATTGCTGGATATGAAATAGGTATTCGGTGTCCACAGATAAGTTGGATTGTTAGCCGTCACTACTGCATTAAGCGTATCGCTTCCGCCTTCCAATATAAAGAGGTCTGGCCCTGCATTTACGGTAGGATAAGCATTCACCGTTACTTTTTTTGTTGATACTGTACTGCGGCAACCATGACTATTGGTAATAACAAGGTTTACATCAAACTCACCAGCGGAGCCATATGTGTAATTAAATGTTGGAACTGATCTTGTGTTGCCATCTGACATCATCCATTCCCAAGTAGTAGTGGTTCCATCTGCCGGATTACTGTTATCGGTAAATGAGAAGCTTTCACCAATACATATATCATCTCTATCTACTGTAAAGCTGCCTGTCGGTTGAGGATGAATTGTGTTCAGCACTTTAGTAGTGGCAAGCACACAACCTGCACCGCTTGTTACTTGTAAGTTTACATTGTAAGGACCAACTGCATTATAAATATGTGATGGGCCGGAGCCTGTTGAACTATTAGCTCCGCCACTTGCAGGATCACCAAAATCCCACAAATAAGTAAATGTAGATGCTGTGCCATCAGCAATACTGGATGCATTGGCAAATACAACATTTGCAGAAGGCAAACAAACACTCGGCGGGAAACTAAAATCAGGTGACGGAAGTGGGTTTACAAAAACTGGTGTTGTATTAGTTGTACTTCTACATCCATTACTGGTTGTTACATCAAGTGTAACATTATAATTACCCCAAGTACTGAATGTATGTGTAGGATTGTCCAATGTAGAAGTATTTGCTGCACCACTTCCTGGATCACCAAAATTCCAATTCCATCCTGTTATTGTTCCTGATGCAGCAGGTATTGTAGAGATTGAACTATTAAAACTAATAGCAGCATTTTCACATACTGTAGGAGAATAGGAAAACCGAGCCGAAGCCGTATCTAAAACAGTTATTGATTTGGACATAGAATCCAAACAGCCACCAGCCGTAGCCGTGTACACATATTTAATAGTAAATGTGCCGATACCAGCCGCCACCGGATCGAATATACCTGAAGAAGAAACCCCAGGACCGCTATATACAGCGGTACCCGCAACACCACCAGTTTCACTTGCCTGCGTAATCTGGAAAGGTGCAGCATCGTAACATGCAGCAGGTATATCATTAAATTGTACAACAGGAGTACCGTTTACTGTTATCGGAGTAAATTTATCATTTACACATATACCTCCTGAGTAAGCTCTGTATCTAATAGTATATGTTCTTGTTACCGGTGTTGTTGGATATTTATGTTTATATATTTTACCAGTAACAGGCACATCGTCTGTATCAAAAACCAGAGGCTGGTTTACATTGTCCCAATAAATTTCCACTTTGGTAATAGTACCCGGAAGAACCGATGATGCTTCCGAAATCATTATAGTATCGCTTGAGCAAAGCATTGTTGGGCTCATTACATTAAAATCAGCCGTCGGATTGCTTCCATTAATGAATAGTGAGTTTACAATTGTATCGGTACAGCCTTTATTGCTTATTGCAACCAATTGAATATTGTATGCACCGACAGCAGGATAAGTGTGTTGCGGATTTTGCAAAGCTGACGTATTAGCTGCTCCGCTTGGAGGGTCGCCAAAATTCCAATTCCATGCTGATACATTATCTGGTGCTACAACTTTACTTGTATCTGTAAATGGTACAAACGGGTCACCAAAACAAACTTCAGGGAAACTGAATCCTGCCAGCGGCCTTCTTTCAATAGTAACAGGAATAGATGGACCTATGCTAACACAGCCTTTATCTGTAGTTACCGTAAGCGAAACATTATAGGTTCCAACATTTGCATAATTATGCGTTGGGTTTTGCAATGCAGAAGTATTGGCTGCTCCGCTTCCAGGATCGCCAAAGTTCCATTGCCAGTTATTCAATACACCGGCATTGGCTAAAGATGCATCAGTGAATTGTATATCTCTTGTTTCGCAAGTCGGTGTGTTGGTTGTAAAATTTCGGGTTGGCAATTTGTTTACAATTACAGTTGCAGCACCTGTTTGTGCTTGCGAACAGCTTGTACTACCTCCATCCTGAACACCTACCAAATTATAAATAAAGGTTCCGTCGATTCCTGTTGGTACTGCTACTGTAACAGAATTTCCGCCAACTGTAGTAATAGTTTGATTGGCGCCGCCATTTATGTTATAGGTAAATGTGTAGGGAGCAGCACTACCAATTGCTGTAAAAGTTATTAATGGAGATGCCCCGTTCAAACAAACTTCTGTTGTACCAGCAATAATAGCTGTTGGTAATTCGATCACAGTAACTGTTGCTGAGCCTGCTTGAGCCTGACCACAAAGTGTTGTACTTGCATCACTAACATTAAGCAAATTATAAGTAAAAGTTCCTGCTGTTCCTGTAGGTACAGATACAGTTACAGAATTACCAATTACGGTAGTTACAGTTTGATTCAGTCCACCATTAATATTGTAAGTAAATGTATAAGGAGCGACAGCACCGCCAGCAGCAGTAAATGTAATATTGGGAGAAGTTCCATTTTTGCATACAGAAAGAGTTCCGGAAATAGTTGCAGTTGGAAGTGGATTTACCTGAACTGTTACTGCACCTGACTGTGCCTGAGTACAAACAGCGAGACTCGCATCCGACACACTTACAAGATTATAAACAAATGTGCCTGCCACATTTGTAGGAGCAACTACTGTTACACTATTACCACTTATTGTTGTAGCTGTTTGATTAGATCCGCCATTAATGTTATAAGTAAATGGATAAGGTGCAGTACCGACAGCACCGGTAAATGTAACGTTCGGTGAAGTACCATTTAAACACACTTCAATATTCCCAGCTATGCTCGCAGTTGGCAATGGCGAAATAGTTACAACTTTAGATATTGTATCAGCAATGCAACCTATGTCAGTTATTAATGAATACTTGACTGTGTAAGGTCCTGGAGCTGAATACGAATGTGATGGATTGTTAACCGTAGAGTTTGTCGCATCACCAAATGACCAGTATCTGGTATTTACAGCACGGCCATTGGTATTGGAATTATCAGTAAACTGAACAGGATCTGGAAAACAAACATTATTAAAATTAAAATCTGCAATGGGTTTTGCAAAAACCTGAACGTCAAAATCAATTTCCTGTATACCACTACAACCATCTGGTGTTGGATTATTTGCTACAACTTTTATAGGATATGTGCCAACAGTTGGTATGTTATAATTTGACGGCAGCTGATACACATAAAGCGTTTTTCCAGCCACAACTATAGTAGATGTAGGTACGGGGCTATTTAAGGTGACATCAGCAATTCCCATAGCATTTAACAAAGGCCCAAATATCCATTGTATTTGAGTAGGTTGGTAAGGAAACGTCATTGAAAAAAAGAAAGGCGCATCTTTACAAGTAGCTGGAAAATTCACTGTACCATATTCGTTTTGTACAGATATATATTGAAATATGTCTTTAATATTTGTACCCGCATTATAGCCGTAAGATTCGGCAGCGCCATAACCGTAAGCAATAGCGTTAAAGCCGGAATCTGATTCAATCCTATGCGGTAAGCCCACACCACCATTCGTACTTGATACATTTAATTTTACATACGAAAATTTAGGGTCTTGAGGGTGAATAACAAAACTTGATGCAGGTACAGAAATTCCATCTAGTCTAAATGAACTAATAGCTGTACCTGCATTTGTAATGATTGCATTTATATAATGTTTCAATGGATTAATAGCAGCTTGTGCATTCGCATTCCACAATACTTTATTGATGTTTTGTTCTACCGAACTCAGGTAAAGTACTTCTGGATCACCATCACCAGCTGGATTTGGGTTTCCGCAATTAGCCCTTGAAGGAAAATATTGAGCAACAACTACTGGTTTATCTGCCTCAATTAATTGAGGCAAGTTGGTTGCAGAAATTTCATAATAAAAGTTATTTATCAATGGTAATCCGGTAACTGAGCCATTTATAGAAACAACAGTTGTAGGATCAGACACACAAATTCGATAAATATTAAAAGCTGGTAATGAAGTTGTGTTACCTGCTGTTACATTATAGCCAACTGATGGAACAGTTAAGTATTTCTTACCCCAAGCGGTCTGGGGAAATGCCTGCACTATGTAATTGTCGGAAGAAGATGATGACCCATTACAGGTGATACTTATTCTTCCACTTCCAGAAAAAACGGCAATTTTTTTACAAGCACCACTTCCAGATGCAATACTTTTAATTTTAGTACCAGAAAGATCTACACCTCTATTTGTGGCATCATCATAATATCCCATTAAATTAAAAACCTGGCCTTGAGTAAGGTTAACAGTAAAGGGAACTCCAGCTGGATGATTGATTGTTTGTGCACTAGGTGTTATCTCAACTGTCGTTTTACCTGTATCTGCTGCCACTACATAAACCCAGCAGTTTGCCCCAGAAACATTTGAAATATTTTCATAATTGACTGAATAATATTCCTTCCCTAGGGTGTTTTTGGGAAACAAAATAGTGGCTCCCGAAACACTTCCATTATAAATATGAGCATATGCTACAATCGGGTAGTCGCTGGTTATATGAATTCCCTTATCCTCAGGGATTGTAGATTCAGCTAATAGTCGTACATCTTGGGCTCCTGCCCGTGGAATCGCCGCAGATGCTATTGTAGTATTTGCAGGTACTACATAATTTTGTGTGTAACCAACTCCAGGAATATTTACCGTAACATTTGTTGTTTGTTCAGCAGCAAAATATAATACCATTTGATTAGTTGTGGTCGATGCATGGTATCCGTAGGCAACCCAAAACTCTTTTCCCTTATTGGAAAAGTCCTGTCCATAGCTATTAGACTGGCAAAATAAAGCGGCGAGTACAAGGGTACTAACAATGTGTAGTTTTCTCATTTAATCCAAAGTCCGGTGTAGTTAAGAAAGAGGTAACGAATTTAGTAAAACTATCTGATTATCTAAGGGTTTGTAGGCACCTGAAGAGAAATGTTTACGGACAATTTCAAGGCAAAATATTCATATTAAAAGTCTGATGCATCTGTTTATGCTCAACGATTATGACTTAATTCCAACTTCAACTGCATCCATTAGTCATGAATTCAGGGTTAACGACAATTTCATATGCAAAAATATTAATATTAAACAATTTATTGCATTTTAATAATTAATAAATTTTCATAACCTACTCATTACCTATTGATTATATTATATTTAATACATTTTAGCAAACTATTATAATTAATGATATTTCTTTCTATATTATTTAAAATATTTTAAAATTTAATTATCAATAAAAGAATATAATATAATGAAAATAAAATAATTATATATTTATAAATAGCCTTAAATTTTAGTAACAAGTTGACTTACACTATTTTTTACAATCCTAATGATATTAGTTATTATATTTGCCTTATGTATCGGTCACAACTTCCCATTTGCTGAAATTTGAGCAAATAAACAGGTCTGAAAAATTTTTCTAAAATTGATCTTCCCTACCCTTTTTGGACAAGCCTAAATTTGGAGCTGCGGGAATAAATTATTTTGAGAATTTTAGTTTTTTACAAAGCAGGATTAACCAGCCAATCCGTATTTTACATTTCAATGCAAATGACAAAGACCCTAACTCCTCTTTTATTGCTGTTTATAATTGTATTTGGATCCTCTTCCTGCAGATCAATAAAAGATCCGCAATTCCAACGTATAGAGAATATCAGGCTCGGCAAGTTGGGGCTAAATGAATCAACTCTAAACCTTGACATTCTCTATTCAAATCTAAACAATACAAGCTTAAAGCTTAAAAGTGCTGAAGGAGAAGCCTGGCTAGATAATACCTTTTTGGGCCATTTTACAGTTGATACACTCATTAAAATTCCGGCAAATGACCTGTTTCGCCTCCCTGTTAAATTACAAGTGGATATGAGGAAGATTCTACAAAGTTCTTTGTTGGCATTTCTAAACCCCGAAGTGGTAATAAAAGTAAACGGAAAAGCAAGAGTGGGAAAAGGGTTTGTATATATCAATTACCCAATAAAATATGAGAGAAAGCAGAACCTTAGGGAGTTGATTAAATAGTCTTTAGTTTAATAAAATAAATATTTAGGTAGAGATACCGGCTCAAGGCCGGTAAGACGGAAACTCAAACATGCTTCAATAATATATGTCACTCCGGACTTGAGCCGGAGTCTTTTAATAAAAGAGAAAAGAATCGTTCAAGTATCTTTTATACAATTTTATTTTTTCTGCTTATTGTGCCGGTGGTGGTGGAACTTTAGGCTTAGGATGCCCACCACCGTCTTCAAACTTCTTACATGATTTCGGAAGCCTATTATAAATATCTTCTGCTGCAGGCACATCATCTGCATCGTAACCACAATTGGCAATTGCTGTTTTAATTTGCTCTATATCTGTTCTGTCCGTGAGGTATTTTACTTTTGTTTCGCCTTTGCGATAGTTCACTGTTACTTCCAACACTCCATCGTAACGCTTCACATAAGCTTCAATTCTTGTTTTACAAACAGCACATAATGCATTAGGTGTTTTAATTGTTGCAATAAGCAATGGCTTTGTTTGTGAGAAACTATGAATAGAGAAACCGATTGCTATTGCTAATAAAAATAAATTCTTCATTTGCTGTTTAATTAACTTTAAAATTACGAAACACCAGTCCAGTTAGCAGGATCATCTCTCCATTTTAACAAAATAGATTCTTGCTCCGGTTTCACCATTCCTTTTTGTATAGCTGATTCTATCAATGTTGAGTAATCAGTTAAGCATTGATAAGGCAATGATGCAGTACTGAAAGCTTCCGTTGCAACCGCAAAGCCATAAGTAAAGATGGAAACCATTCCTATTACTTCAATACCTTCCTGTTTCAATACATCTACTACTTGCAAACTACTTTTACCCGTAGAAACAAGATCTTCAATCACCACTACTTTCTTACCTTTTTCATAATACCCTTCAATCTGGTTTCCTAAGCCATGTTCCTTAGGTTTTGGACGAACATAAATATAAGGAAGCTTCAACTGATCTGCAGCCATTGCACCCCAAGCTATTCCTGCAGTGGCAACACCCGCCAATAGTTCTGCCTCTGGAAATTTTTCAAAAATAACATTGCACATTTCAGATTTAATAAAATCTCTGATGTATGGAAACGATAAAATTTTTCTGTTATCACAATAGATTGGACTCTTCCATCCGCTGGCCCAAGTAAATGGATTTTCCGGATTCAATTTAACTGCATTTACTTGTAACAATTTTTCTGCAACTGCTTTTGCATCTGTCATGCAGCAAAGGTAAAAGAAAGCTACGAGCTGATAGCTACGAGTTACGAGACTTTTAATTCGTAACTTCCTCCAATAATAATAAGTTCAAAACTATTCATGTATATAAAGATTTACTTTAACGATAAGCCTCTTTTCCTCTGTGATAGCGTAGATGAAACCATAGAGCCTTATGTTCATCATGATGATGCCGTGTTTATTGACGAATTGGATTCGCATACAGTAAAGGCAATGATTCATGAAATGCAATTGGAGAAAATACATGCTGGTGTTTTCTTGCATGCTGATTTCTCGGCGTTGAAAAAAGCTTTCTATAAAAAATTCACTATCATACAGGCAGGCGGCGGATTGGTCTTGAATGAAAAAAATGAAATACTACTCATATTTCGCAGAGGTAAATGGGATTTACCAAAAGGGAAATTGGACAAAGGGGAAACTATTTCAGCTTGTGCCGTAAGAGAAGTGGAAGAAGAAACCGGGCTTCAGCATGTAACATTAATTGAACCACTTCTTATTACTTACCACACATATCATGAAGGGTCTAAATTTATATTGAAAGAATCGCATTGGTACACCATGAAAGTAAGCGGCAATCAAACCTTAGTACCACAAACTGAAGAAGATATTTCAGTTGTAAAATGGATTACTAAAAAAGAAGCGAAACAATATTTTCCGGATTGCTATCCTTCTGTAGTAGATGTGCTTAAAAAGTATATAGAATAGACTAACCTTTTACAATGATCGGGATTTCGAAAAATCTCTTTTCTGAATTACGGCAACTGTAAGCCTGCTTACACA
The DNA here is from genome assembly GCA_016706055.1 of Chitinophagaceae bacterium. Taxonomy (GTDB): domain Bacteria; phylum Bacteroidota; class Bacteroidia; order Chitinophagales; family Chitinophagaceae; genus JJ008. Next base: position 327,884 of record JADJKL010000002.1, read on the forward strand.
TACCATTTTTTCAGCTTCATTATAAATTTTTATATCCCACACATGGGTTGACTTTCCAAGATGTAGCGGGAGGGCAATACCAGTTACATAACCCGATGTGGCACTATGAACATGGTTGGCATTTATCTCTAATCCTACACATTGAAATTGTGCCGTATCAATAACCATTGCGGAGGCAAGGCTACCAATGGTTTCTGCCAGCACACAAGATGCACCGCCATGCAATAAGCCATATGGTTGTTTTGTTCTTTCATCCACAGGCATTCTGGCTTTAATAAAATCATCCCCTATTTCTATCCATTCAATGCCGAGAAAATCTCCCATTGTTTTTTGGCCAATCTTACTAAACTGCTCAATTGACAATTCTTTATTAAACCAGATGCTCATAAATTATTTTGGCAATGTTTTGTAAACGGATTCGGGAAGAAACGGACTTGCATTCCCTTTATTTTTAATGATGTCACGAACGATTGTTGATGCTACAGAAGTATATTTCGGTTCACCTGTTAGAAAGACTGTCTCAATAGATTTGTCCAATGTGCGGTTAGCATCTGCAATTGTTTTCTCGTATTCAAAATCGCTGACATAACGTATACCTCGCAAAATAAAATTGGCGCCGATGGTTTTACAATATTCAATCGTTAACCCTTCATAAATAGCACCTTCTACTTTATCTTCATCCTTATAAATATCATTAATCCATTTCAACCTCTGTTCTGCAGAAAACATAGGTGCTTTAGCGGTGTTTATACCAATGCCTACAATGATTTTATCAAACAAAGGAATTGCCCGGTTGATAATATCTACATGCCCTAATGTAACAGGGTCAAAAGTTCCGGGAAAAAGACAAATTCTTGACATAAGCCTTAAGGGGTTTGTGGGCTAAGCAAATACAATACAGCCATTCTCACTGCCACACCATTTTCTACCTGCTGCAATATAATGGATTGTTTAGAGTCAGCAACATCGCTATCTAATTCTACGCCCCTGTTTATTGGGCCAGGATGCATGATGACGATTTCTTTATTCAAATTATCAAGCAATTTTCTATTGATGCCAAAGGCAAGACTGTATTCTCTAAGAGAAGAAAATAGAACCTGGTTTTGTCTTTCTAACTGAATCCGCAATACATTGGCCACATCGCACCATTCCAATGTTTCCTTAAGGTTGTAACTCACATTTACACCCAATGCCTCGCTGATATATTTTGGAATCAAAGTAGGCGGACCGCAAACAGTAACCTCAGCTTCCATTTTTTTCAGTAGATAAATATTACTCTGCGCCACACGGCTGTGCATAATGTCGCCAATGATGGCCACTTTTCTTCCCTCCAGTGTGCCTGTTTTTTCTTTAATGGAAAAAGCATCTAGTAATCCTTGTGTTGGATGCTCATTAATACCATCTCCTGCATTAATGATAGCGGCTGGAATATGTTGTGCCAGAAAATGTGGTGCGCCGCTAGCACTATGCCGCATTACTACCATATCCACCTTCATGGATAAGATATTATTGACAGTATCTAATAATGTTTCTCCTTTTGCAGCCGAGGAAGATGAGGCTGCAAAATTGATTGTATCGGCACTCAGACGTTTCTCTGCCAGTTCAAATGAAAACCTTGTTCTAGTAGAATTTTCATAAAAAAGATTGACAATTGTAACATCTCTTAACGATGGAACTTTCTTTACCGGACGTTGTAAAACTTCTTTGAATTGCTCTGCTGTAGAAAGAATTAATGAAATATCTTCTTTGGTAAGATTCTTAATGCCAAGCAGATGTCGAGTGGATAGTTGCATTAAAGAGCGAAATTATAGGAAATTATTTGTTTTCCACAGATTAACACAGAAAACAGCCAATTATTTAGTTATTAAAACCACTTCGCCTTCTACCAATTTCACTTTATCGGTTCTTTCTGTCTTAACTGTTTTACCTACATAATCCGGCTGAATGGGAAACTGGCGGTATTCTTTTCTATCTATCAATACACAGAGTTCAACTTTCTCAGGACGGCCATAATCCAACAATGCGTCTAATGCTGCTTTAATCGTACGACCTGTAAATAAAACATCATCAATTAGAATAATCCTTTTATCTGCAATAGCAAAAGGCAGGTTCATTTTATCTGGAGCTAAAATTTCCTTTCGGATATCATCTCTGTAAAAAGTGATATCCAATTGGCCATAATTAACTGTTTTGTCTGGCTTCAGTCTTTTCATTTCTTCAACTATATCATTTCCTATTACCGCACCTCCTTGTTGAATACCGATAAATATTACATCTTTTAATTCAGGATATGTTGCTGCGAGTTTCCCTGCTAATTCTTTAATTATTGCTGATAATTCCTGAGATGTGAGTAATACCTGCATTTCCTTGATTTTGCAATGAAGTTACGCATTGGCATCTATATATTATTTTACTGATTCTAAAAACTAGTACCCTATTAGGGGTATTGAAATATTAAACTCATAGAGTAACTTTATAAAATGAGTGTTAAGACATATATTAAATTAAAAATCGTTTTTATTATATTTTTTTACTTCTCCTTCTCACTCCTTGGATTTTCACAAACGCCAAAAGGAATTATACTTGATACGCAGGAAGATGTAGTGCAAGGCAAAACCAGAGCCCTTATAGTCGGTATTTCGAAATACGAGTATGTTGACACACTTCAGTATGCCGATGTTGATGCAAAGATGTTTGCACAATACTTACAGCAAAACGGTTTTTGGGGTATTCAAAAAGAAGATGTAACACTGCTTACAAATGATAAAGCCAAATATGGTGACCTAACTGTTCAATTACAACGAATAGCCATGATCTCGAAGCCAGGAGATAACCTCCTGTTTTATTTTTCTGGCCATGGCGATGTAGAAACACAAACCATTTTTAACAGAGGTTATTTGTTGGCTTATGATACCTATTCAAGTAATTATATGGCGAACGGCCTGAGGGTTGATGACCTTAAAGATCTTTTTGTAACCCTTCTTTCAAATAATATCAAAGTAATAATAGTTACCGATGCTTGTAGGTCAGGCAAGTTGGCTGGCGGCTTGAAAGGCGCTGAATTTACTGCCCAGCAATAAGTAACATGTGGAAAATGAAATTAAGATCCTCAGTTCACAACCTGGGCAACTTTCATATGAGGATAAGAAATGGGAAACGGAAGAGGTGTTTTTCTTATTATCTTATTAATGGGCTGAATGGCGAGGCTGATACAAATAAAGACTCCACTATTACTTTATCTGAGTTGGAAATGTATGTTGGGAGTAATGTTGCAAAAGAAACGGGCAACAAACAACAGCCGATTTTCGAAGGGCCTAATAAATTTTCAACCATCATTGGAAAGCTTTCCCCTCCTTCTTCAAATGGAAGTGGAAAACCGGCAGGCAATAGCATAAACAATCATTTAAAAATAAACTTTCAGGAATTTGATAGTTGTATTTTTTACTATGATCAAATGACAAAGGCTATTACGGAAAACAGATTGAGTTCATCATATCCTAATTCCGCAACTGCCATCTATAAAAACTGAAACAATGTGCAAAAGGTGATGAAATTCAATGGAGAGCTAATGGCGAATTATTGTCGTCGCTTATGAACGCATCACAGGAAATTATCAATAACACATTTGTAGGAAAACAATTGGTAACTGAAGCTAATTTTAATATAGGTATTGATCTGTTACAGCAATTCATAGACAATGACGATTTAAAAATATCTTCTGAAAAGCATATCAGAAACTTAAAAAAATATCTTGAAGTAATTGGGACTTCAACTTGGAAAAGCCAGCTTAATACTGATCATTTAAGCAGCATAATTGATTCGGCAATAAAAGAAGAGCCGGATGCGGCCTACTTGCTTAATGCAAAAGCGGTAGTAGAAATGAAAAAGAAAAACTGGAATGAAGCTATCATTTTGCTGAATTCCTCATTAGAAAAAAGCCCTGGTTGGCTGATGCCCAAATATTATCTGGGGATCTGTTTCGCTAATATAAAAAATTACAAAAAGGCTCTTGAATACTATGAGCAAGTGCTGGAAAAAGATTCAACCTATAAAACCTTTGAATGTGCCAAATGCATTCTATTGAATATGGCAGAATATGCACTAAAGATTAAGAAATATGATAAAGGCCTATCTTATTTATATAAAAACATAGAATTATTCCATGACTATATGGAACCTTATCAAATACTTTATAACTATGCAATTGAGAAAAAAGATACAGTAGCTGCAAATAAATTCATTCACTATGTTCAAAAGCAAGATAGTGCTGCATCAATGCAACTTTACAGGCTCCGGTTTGAATACGACTTTTTCGGAACCCCATTATCTCCGGTATATTTACAAATAGTTAGCGGACAGCTTAAGAACAATATTGATTCTTCTGAGTATTACTATACACTTAGCTTATATTATCAGAACGAAAAAACTTATGATAGTGACTCTATATACTATTGCCTTTCAACTGCGGTTCAGTTAGACACAACAGATGCTGACTACCTTAATAACTTTACAGATTTTCTTAACGAACAGCAAGAATATGACGAAACAATAGAATTACTTACTTCAAGAATAAAACATTTTTCTGGCGATGACAAAGCTAACCTGCAACTATCACTGGCTTCTGCATTCTTATATACTGAAAAATATAAAGAATCATTTAATCTAATAAAAGAACTTGTAGAGGGTGGCTATTATACTTGTGCTGATTTGGAAAAAATGAAAAAGGCTTTCAGGAGTTTACCGGAGTTTGATAAATACCTGAAAGCCTGTAAGGACAAATAAGTTATAAAATAATAATTTATTTTTCTCCCATAAAAGGATAACCATATTCCGTTGCTGGATTAAATGTTTCCTTAATCGTTCTTGCACTTAACCAGCGATACAGATTTAAGATTGAACCAGCCTTATCATTAGTTCCCGATGCCCTTGCTCCGCCAAATGGTTGCTGACCAACAACGGCTCCGGTTGGTTTATCGTTGATATAAAAATTACCAGCAGCGTTTCTAAGTTTTTTTACAGCCAACTCAACAGCATCTCTGTCCTGAGAAATAACAGAACCTGTTAATGCATATGGCGAAGTAGAATCCAATAAGTCCAACGTTTTTTCAAAACTACCTGCAGGGTAAACATATATCGTAAGCACTGGGCCAAATATTTCTTCACACATTGTTACATACTTCGCTGTCTTAGCCTGAATAATGGTTGGCTGAACATACCAACCTTCTTTGCTGTCACATTTTCCACCAACCCAAATTTCTGCTTTCGGGTCCTTCTTTGCATTATCAATATATGTTTTGATGTTATTAAAACTCTTTTCATCAATCACCGCATTTACAAAATTGGTAAAGTCTTCCACTGTTCCCATTTTGAAACTCTTTACACCGGCAATTAATTTCTTTTTTACTTCTTCCGCTATGTTAGATGGAATGTAAGCTCTTGATGCAGCCGAACATTTCTGTCCCTGGAATTCAAAAGCACCTCGAAGCAATGCTGTAACAACCACATCAGGATCAGCAGACTTATGTGCAATTACAAAATCCTTACCACCTGTCTCTCCTACTATTCTCGGATAAGTTTTATAATTGGCCATGTTCTTACCAATCGTTTCCCACATCATATTAAATACACCTGTTGATCCGGTAAAATGAACCCCAGCAAAATCTCTGTGATTGAAACATACCTTACCGATAGTTGGACCGTCAACATAAATGAGATTGATTACACCATCTGGCAAACCTGCTTCTTTAAAAATACGCATCGTCATTTGTGCGGAATACACTTGTGTGTTAGCAGGCTTCCAAACAACCACATTACCACACATGGCAGCAGATGCTGGAAGGTTTCCACCAATTGCAGTAAAGTTGAACGGTGTTATTGCTAATACAAATCCTTCCAGCGGACGATACTCCATTCTGTTGTGAATACCAGGACTGCTGATAGGTTGTTGCTTATATATTTCCGAAAGGAAATGAACATTGAAACGTAAGAAGTCAATCAGTTCACAAGCTGCATCAATCTCTGCCTGAAAAGCATTTTTACTTTGCCCCAACATGGTTGTACCATTGATATAAGGGCGATATTTTGTTGCCAACAAGTCTGCAGCTTTCAAAAATATACCGGCACGGTTTTCCCAACTCATATTTTCCCAGCTTTCTTTTGCAGCCAATGCTGCTTCTATTGCCTGGTGAACATGTTTTTCTTCGCCGGCATGAAAATATCCCAATGTATGTTTGGTTTCATGGGGAGGATGCATCGCCACTTTCTTTCCAGTTCTTACTTCTTTACTACCGATGTACATGGGCACATCAACTTCTGAGCTTTTTAATTCCTTTAGAACTTCTTTTAATCTTTTCTTTTCAGCAGAACTTGGAGCATAGCTCAATATTGGTTCATTAACTGGCATCGGGTAAGAGAAGGTTCCAATAGACATACAATTCGTTTAAATAGTGATAAATATTCTCGAGAAAGCTAAGTCACAAAGATAAACATAGCGTCTTTGCGCCTTTGCGTGGAATTAACTCTCAGTTTCTTTTTCAGACATCAAATAAGCCTTAATAAATCCATCCAATTCACCATCCATCACTGGCCCAATATTACCAACTTCAAAATCGGTGCGATGGTCTTTGATCATTTTGTACGGATGAAAAACATAACTGCGAATCTGGCTTCCCCACTCTATCTTTTTCTTTTTTGCATTGGTAGCATCTTTGGCTGCATTTCGCTTTTGTAATTCTAATTCATATAAACGGCTGCGAAGCATTTGCATCGCCAGTTCTCTGTTACCAAGTTGACTTCTGTCCTGCTGACAAACCACCACTATTCCAGTGGGTAAATGCGTCAACTGCACTTTTGTTTCTACTTTATTTACATTCTGTCCGCCTGCTCCACCACTTCTTGATGTTTCCATTTTTACATCGGCAGGTTTTATTTCAATTTCAATGGTATCATCTACTAAAGGATAAGCATAAACAGATACAAAAGAAGTATGTCGTCGAGCATTACTGTCGAACGGTGAAATGCGAACTAAACGATGCACACCACTTTCCGCTTTTAAGAAACCATACGCAAATGGCCCATCGAATTGTAAGGTACAAGTTTTTATTCCGGCGCCATCGCCCCACTGCCAATCCAGTTCGGTTACTTTCCAACCTTGCTTTTCGCCATACATCCTATACATACGGGCAAGCATTTCTGCCCAATCCTGACTTTCCGTTCCACCTGCACCTGAATTTATTTGTAACACAACTGGCAATTCATCTTCTGGCTCATTAAGTGTGGCTTTAAATTCGGCATCATCCAGTTTCTCAATAGAAAGATCATAAGCCGACTGTGTTTCATCTTCAGTAGCATCTCCTGATTTCCAGAATTCGAATAGCACTGCAAAATCTTCCACAGATGCTTCTGCATCTTCATAGAGATTCACCCAATACTCATTCAGCTTAATGTTTTTAAGAATTTCGGTAGCCCTTTTGTTGTCGTCCCAGAAACCGGAACTTAACGAAAGCTGCTTGTCTTCATTGATTTTATATCGTCGGTTTTCGACGTCAAAGAAACCTCCTTACCCCGGCAATGCGGGACCGCATATCATTCAATTTTTCGATTGTCATGCGGCGAAGTTAAAGGAAATGAATGAGGATTTTGTTGCCAGCTTTTGTACTACCTATCAACTGATGTTGCGACGCTCCGTTCAGGGTTCGGTTCGCTGTTAAACTTATTTTATTTTTGATTATAAAACATAAGAACGGATAATTTAATACACTCATCAATATCCTGTTTTTTCAATCACCAACTAGTACAAAAGCCCCCCAATAATAAGGTTTGTTGTATTTTTCTTTTAGCTTTAGCTGTGCAGTTCGGAAAGCCTTGTGTTTGTTTTCCGATGTCGGGTCTTTCAGCCATTCTTTATAAAAATTTGTCATCAACTCTTGGGTAGCAAAATCATCTATCACCCACAAACTCATAATAACAGATTTTGCACCAGCAATAAGAAATGCCCGTTGCAAACCATATACACCTTGTCCGTTCAGCAATTCACCTAGCCCGGTTTCGCAGGCAGATAAAACAACAAGGTCGGTGTTCGTAAGATTAAGTCCAATTGCTTCGTATGCTGTAAGAATGCCATCTTCTTTTGCGTTGGATGATAATGTATCTCTGGCAATCGCAGCTGCTCCCGCCAATATCACACCAGAGCGAAGTAATGGGTTTTGCTTAGCTACTTCACTCTGAATACCCATAACCTTTTCCGTATTTCCTTTTACGTCATTTAGAAAAAAACCATGCGTTGCTATATGCAATACCTGTGGACTATTTACTTTCTTAATCGCATCTTCAGTTGCTTCTTTTTGTAAAAATTCTTCTACTGCCCAATTTTGGGTTATCAATATTTTTTTAATAGAATCAGCTTCAGCTTTTGTCCCGGGTAGTTCCTTTAATTCGGGAAAACCTGATAATCTTGTTTCCGATGGATTTGTTTCGGATGTTTTGACACCATAATCCGGATAAGAGAATATTGCAGAGGTTTTGGAAACTACAGATGTGTGTTCCTGTAAAATATCCTTTGTATTACTAACCAGTCGTATTTCAGTTTCTTCAATTAGATACTTTTTTGTTTCCGGATTTTTCAGTGTATTAAGATTCAACTGCTGATAGATTCCGTCAGATGAAAAATAAACCTTGCTTGCATTACCTAAATGCTCTTGCAGCGGTTTCCAGAAGACATTATAAGAAATATTGTCTTCTGTTTTGGTTTTAATAGCTCTGCGATAAGCAGCGATATTATTTGTTTCAAGATTTTTTCCATTTGAGAGCATTATAGACTTTGGAACTTTACAATCTTTGTCAATGATTAGTGCTGTATAGAATACTGTATCTGTCCATCTTGCTTTACTATAATAATCAGTACGAATAATCTCTACAGCATACTCACCAGTTTTTAACCCGGCTTGTATATCTGTCCACAATACAGTCTTTGTTGTTTCCTTCTTAAGATCAGTTTTTAATGCAATGGCAATACGCTGCTCCAGTTCATTAGCCTGTAGTTCCAATGTAGGTATGTTGAATTTCTTTAGTTTCAGCTTCTTCTGAACTGAGTCTGTAATGCTGTACAATGATCTCTCTTTTTTCCAACCACTGTTGATAGTCTTTCTTTAAGTCAGCATTATCACTTGCTGCAATCTTTGTTCTGATATTTCCTGTTTCTTTCAGTAATAAGGATTTCAATGCAACCTGGTTATCGTACATTCTTGCTACCAATGCATCATGATTCTTTGTTGGAAAATCTAATTGCATCTGAATAACAAAAGAGTTGAATGTTTCAAAAACAGCAGCAACGGCAAAGTAAAAAGAAGTTTTATCACTCTCACTCAGATAGGGAAAGTATTTTTCAATGAGCAGCAAATAACCTTTCAGAGAATTCAAATAATGCTTTTCTGTTTCCTGATAGTTACCTGCTTCTCTGTAAGTTTCGGCCAGATGATATTCCGTTTCGATATAGTCATAATGATTTTCGCCAAGTTTATTTTTTAGAATTGCCAATGACTGTAAAGTGAGGGCAATCGCATCATCATATCTTTTCATGAGTCGATAAGTAGCTGCTAATCCGCCAAGATAAACACCATACTTATCGCTTGTTTCACCATATGTTTCTTTGTACAGCAGTAAACATTCCTTGTACGTTTCTTCTGCCAGTTTTAATTTCCCTTGTATATTGTACAAAGTGGCAAGATTGTTCAGAACGTTGGCATAGAACCTGTGTTTCTCTCCCAATATTTTTTTGTAGATGACTTTGCATTCCAGCAAATGTTTTTCCGCTTCCGGATACATGCCAACCTGTGTTTCAACCAAAGCAAGGTTATTAACTGCATTCGCATAATTAGGATGATCTGTTCCTAAATATTTTTCCCGCAGATCAATCACCTCTTCAAAAGCATACACTGCTTCCTGAAACCGTCCCATTGTACGATACAGATCTCCGAGATTATTGATTGGGTTGGTATAATCAGGATGATTTGTTTTACCAAGTTTGATATAAACAGCGATAGATTTTTTAAATGATTGTTCTGCCCCGGCATAATTGCCCATTGCTTTTTGTACCAATGCCAGGTTATTCAATGAGCTTGCCGTTTCATCTGAACTTTCACCCGCCAATGCGACAGCATTGATAAGATAAGATTCTGCTTTTTCATAGTCACCCATGTGGCGGTATAATTCGCCAAGGTTATTTTCCAGTATCTGCAACGTTGTCTTCTGAGGCAATGGCAACGAGGAATGATATTTTTTTAATGCTAAAAAGATCTCTTCGGCCTTATCATATTTCCCCAATCCTTGGTAAATAACAGCCATTGATCCTAATGCACCTAAGTAATCATCACTGGTTTCTCCTAAAACTACTTTGTAAACATTTACAGCAACAGCACACATACTTTCTGCTTCTGTAAATTTTGCCATTTCAATATAAAGCGATGCTAGTGTATAAAAGCAACGGGTGTATTCAATACTGTTTTGTCCAAAAACTTCTGCCAACACCGGCAATGATTGCAGAAAAAGAGGTTCCGCTTCTGCATAATATCCTTCACCTTTATAGCATGCGGCCAAATTGAAGTTTGCTAGTGAATAATGATAATCCTTCTCTCCCAGTTTTTGCAATGCTGTTAATGAAGCTTCTTTGAAATATTCGCCAGCTTTTTTATGCTCATTGGTTTGAAAATAAACAGAACCGCAGGTACTCAAAAATTCAACCAGAACCGTGTCATTTTTTATAACCGATTCTGCTGTCGGATAAATTTTATCAATTATTTTTTTTGCAAGAAGATAATCTCCGTGAGCATAAGCTGTATCAAGTTCTTCAATTTGCTTTTTATAATCCTGAGTATAAATAGCAGAACTGATAATCAGAAAGACAAACAAGGTGAAACATCTCTTCATCCTTATAAAATTAGAAAAATTAATTTGTATTTATTCGTCCATGCCCTCAGCCCCTTCTGCAGTTTTTCTTGAATTTTTTAGCATCAGGTTGATAGTCTCAATCTCATCAGGAGTAAAGAACCTCCATTTGCCAAGTGGCAGATTGCCAAGAGTCATATTCATGATTCGAATTCTTTTCAGACTTACTACATTATAATTTAACGCCTCACACATTCTTCTAATTTGCCTATTTAATCCTTGGGTCAGCACTATTTTAAAAACTTTTGGGCCAACTTGTTTTACGTAACAAGTTTTTGTTACACCGCCTAAAATTCTAACTCCATTTTTCATCTTTTCCACAAACTCATTACTAACTGGTTTGTCAACCATCACTATATATTCTTTTTCATGCTGATTCCCAGCTCTCAATATTTTATTAACTATGTCTCCATCGTTTGTCAGAAAAATAAGCCCTTCACTTCTTTTATCTAACCTGCCTATTGGAAATATTCTCGATTTATAGTTTATAAAATGAATAATATTTGTTTTGTCTTTTAAATCAGTCGTACAGGTTATTCCTTTGGGTTTATTTAATGCCATATAAATGGCAGTTACTTTCTTTTTTATTGGTTCCCCATCAACTAAAACAACATCTCCGGATTTCACCCTATTCCCTTTTGTTGCTTCAATTCCATTAATTGTAACTCGTAACTGATCAATATATTTATCAGCTTCCCTTCGGGAGCAAAACCCTGTTTCGCTTATATATTTATTTAAACTTGTATCCATCCTATGTAAAAATTAGAAATCACTTATAAAAGTTTCTATAACTGTTAATCATTCAGAAATTGGCTTTTCATCAACCCAAAGTTTTTCGTATTCAGGCTTCCAGAAATGCTTCCATCTTTTATGACTCCATAAATAAAGTTCAGGTTGAAGCTGAATATTTTTTTCGAGATGATAAACGTATTGCCTCATCAACTCTCCTTCTGGCAAAGCTGTTGGATCTTCACACAGCAAAAATACTCAAAATGATAATGACCTCTTTTGGTACGAGTAGTTGTCATCATCACAACAGGAATTTTTTGTCCTCTTGCATATTTTTCAGAACCTTTTAAAAAGCCTGTTGGCTTATTCAAAAAATAAAGCCAGTAAGCATTTTCCGGTACTGCTGGACGTTGATCAGCACCCAATGCAATTAGGTATTGCTTTTTTCTCCATGGAATTATAGCCCGAGCCATATCTGAACTTGGCAACAAAGGGTTTCCCCACCGTCCTCTTATATAAAGAATTAAACGGTTCATTATTTTGCTACTTTGTGGTAGGTAAACCGTTAAAAAAGTATAAGGTTGATTAATGCCTGCATGCAAGGTCATTATTTCCCAATTAAAAAAATGCCCAAGATTTAATTGTACAGATTTACCAGTATTATATAATTGATGAAAAATTTCAAAATTGCCAGTAACCCTTTTATTCATTGTGCGTTTACTAATTGAAAGCAGCTTTATTGTTTCAATCCAGTTATCAATAAAATTTCGATAGAATTTTTTGGCAATAACAATTCTCTCCTTATCCGTTTTGTCAGGAAAAGCTTGTAAGAGATTACCCATTACAACTTCTTTCCTGTATCCAAAAACATAATACAAGAAAAAAGCGACTACGTCAGAAAGGAAGTAAAGGAGCCACATTGGAAGTAAAGAAAAAAGATAAAGAGCCCCAAAAACTAAGTAATACATTCAAATAAATTTCGTCGCAAAATTACAAATATAACTATGCAATGCTGGAAAACATTTCAATACATATTTTCACTTCTATTATTACCCTGAATTTATAAAACAGAGGGCAAAGTTTTAGTGTTTAGTTTTAAATTAACTCCCGTTTAAAAAACATCCTCTATCTTACAAACTAAAAATGTGTTTTCAGCGACAGCAAGTTTCGGAGCAAGTGCAGTACTTGGCACATTAGGTGTTATTACTGTTGCAAAGGCCAAAACAAAACCACAGAAATTTTTCGGAACAATCCCTTTATTATTTTCAATACAACAATTAACTGAAGGCTTATTGTGGGTTTCTCTTAAAAATGCTGACTTCGCTGGTTGGCAATCATTTTCCACTTATACTTTTCTTGTTTTTGCAATGGCTGTGTGGCCCTTCTGGATTCCATTTACTATCTGGATGTTGGAAAAAGATAAAAGGCGAAAAAAGATAATAAACTTGTTTGTATGGATTGGTGCTTTTGTTGCGATCGGCGTTTGCTTTATACTCTTCAGTTATCCGGTGGAAGTTGTTACACCATTCTGCCTTACTTGTCCTGATTCGGCAACGGCTTCATTAAGAGATCATCTGCATTATGAGTTCAACATTCCAACACTTGTAAAAAACCTGATTGTCGCTTTTAGTGTATTGTATATCGCTGCAACAATTGTTACTCCATTTATATCAACCATAAAAAAAATGAAATGGCTGGGTGTAGTTTTTCTTGCCTCTTATCTTTTCGCAGTTATTTTTTATAAAGGATTTGTAATTTCCGTTTGGTGTTTTTTTGCAGCTATACTCAGTTTTGTAGTATTGTGGATAATACTCGATTTACAAAAGAAAGATTCCTGAACATACAGAAGGCACCAAGAAAATTCTTAATGCCTTCTGCTGAAATATTCAAACAAAAAAATTATTCAAGTTCTACATTAGAGCTCAGGTTTATTTTATTAATCTTAATGACTCTTGTCCAGCTTAAAAAAAGGATGATAGGATAAGTAGGATCTACTTCATACCAACGCTTACCAAAGTTAATTGCTGACGGAGTTTTATGATGATTATTATGATACGCTTCGCCCATCAACAACAAATCCATCGGATATAAATTCTTTGATGTGTTCTTCAATTTAAAATTGACTGTTCCATATTTATGGGCAAACCAGTTGATAACTGCACCATGCAATGGAAGCATTACAATATGAATTGGTATCAATAAATACCACCATGCTGATGGAGCAAATAAAATGTAAAAGGTAATATAAAAAGCAATCCACCCAACTCTCGACAACCAGTTATGAGCAATACGATCTAATGCAGGCCAGTCAGGAAGATTTTTCAAAAACCTATCTTCTATTTCAATTGTATTATTATAAATCCCGGATGTATATATCCGGCTCCGCCACATCATGGCAAAAAGATTGTCATCAAACAAAGGTGAATGCGGATCCTTTTCTGTATCTGTATAGGCATGATGCATACGATGCATAATCGCATACACCCTTGGACTTACATACGAAGAACCCTGCCCGATGTAAGCAATAAGATAAAAAAAACGTTCCCAGAATTTGTTCATACTGAAAGCAGCATGAGATGCATAACGGTGTTGGAGAAAAGTTTGTGAGAAAATCGCCAGGTACCAGTGACACACAAAAAACAATAATATTATTAGCATTAAAAGAGCTGTGAAAAAGAATAAAGAAAACGATGTTGGTGAGGAAGGTAGTCTATATCAACCGGTATATCTAATTTAATCTGTTTGTACAACAGTATCAATCACAACCGTTGTATGTTAAAACTTTTTCGGAACTTTATTGTTTATCATCAATGAAACAAAAAAAATAACAATGAAATCTTTTCAATCATTATCAATTGCAATTTTAGCTTCAGTTACAGTGCTCATATCCTGCAAGAATGAAGATAAAAAAAAGGAGGCCGACATGACAGAACCATTATTGAAAGAAGAAAATATAACCTACACAGGTGATAGTGTAACCATGAATGGATTTGTAGTGTACGATGAAAATATAAAAGGCGTACGACCTGCAGTATTAGTAGTACATGAATGGTGGGATTGAATGACTATTCGAAAATGAGAGCAAGAGAATTAGCCAAACTTGGATACATTGCTATGGCAGTAGATATGTACGGAGAAGGTAAACAAGCTGACAATCCTGAATTGGCCGGGCAACTTGCCACACCATTCTATGCCGATCCGCAAATGGCTAAAAGACGTTTTGATGCCGCAGTAGAAAAATTAAAATCATATAGCCAGACTGATGTAAACAAAATAGCGGCCATTGGATACTGCTTTGGTGGTACACAAGTATTAAATATGGCCAATCTTGGTGAAGATTTGAAAGCCGTTGTTAGTTTTCATGGAGGTTTAGATGTTGTGACTCCTGACAAGACCACATTGAAAGCCCAAATATTAGTTTGTCATGGTGCTGCTGATTCTTTTGTTCCGCAAGAACAGGTTGACCAGTTTAAAAAGAAAATGGACTCGATAAATGCTGTTTATATATTTAAGACATATGCAGAATCGTCACATGCCTTTACCAACCCTAATGCCACTGCAATGGGCGAAAAATTCAACTTACCCATTAAATATAACGCTGCAGCTGATTCTGCTTCTTGGAATGACATGAAGGATTTCTTTGAAAAAACGTTGAAATAAAGCCAATTTTAGCCTGAATTAAGAGTTTAGAAGAAAGCCTGAAAATTATTTTCAGGCTTTCTTTATTACAAATAACAAGGCAATTTCTGTTAAAGCCCAATGATTTGCACAAATTACGGTACTGCATCTATCGTAATTTTTCTTAGTAAAGTTATGAGATATGAAAACTACTCTCTATTTTGTCAATCCTTTTGGACTAAAAAACGGATTCCCTTGAAAAAGATAATTCTATCGCTGGTAACAGGATGCATCTTATTTGCTTCCTGTAGAAAAGACATCTTTGTTGAACAACAATCTGAGCCATGTGAGCAACAGACTGCTGATCCGGCTGGTCGCTCCTATTCTTCAGATTCAGTAATCAACTATAACTGCACTACAAAGCATTGTGGTTTCATCCCATTAAGCAGTAAAAACTATTGGGTGTATGAAGACTCAATTTTCACCGATGGAATATTACAAAAAGTTCAGTTTGACACCTTACGATTTAGTTCAAATTTAATGTCATTGCCAGATGGTCTTGTTTGGTGGAAAAGCAATCTCAACATAGGTTTACCCGAAATATTATTTGCAAATGATTCTGCTTTTTTTGGATTGGAAGACCGCTTATATGCTCCCAATGTAATGGAAGCTAAAAAAGGGTTCAGCATGTTTGAAGGAGATTCAATCAAGTATATAACAAGTTTTGAAGATGCAGCAGCAATTGGCCGTTCATTAAAAATAGAATCAGATATTACAACTCCAACAGGCACCTATAACAACTACCTCTATTTCGAAAAAAATGCCCGCAACTATCGTAAAGACCAGATTTTCTTTAAGCCAGGCATTGGCGTATTAAAATACATAAGAGAGAAAGCTCAAATGGGAGAAAGAATAATTAAGCCAGAACAAATCTTAACATTAGTCAGTTATCATATTGAATAACATTTCTAAAAAATTTATTAATGTTACTGTGAAACCGCCTGGTGTGTTTTTTATAAACCCCCCCCCCAAAAAAACCCCGCCGAAAAAAACCCCTTCCCAAGGGGGGGGGGAAAAAGGGAAAAGGGAGAATTCGCGAGCCAAACGCTGTTCGCCTCAGCCTGATATCTTCACCACAATTTTGTTTCAGTAGTTGCAAAATACATTACAAGTATTGTTTGTAGTTTTCGAAGCCTTCGCCTGCTTCTGATATATTGACATCTGTCATTGCTTTTGTATCCCAACGACCATTGCTAGAAGGATTATCAACTTGCCTGAAAATTCTGTTCTCAGCAAAGCTGACGAGTTTCAATCCTTTTAAAGAAACTATTGAATCATGTATTTTGCCATACAGTTTTCTTTGTTTTTCATTCTTTAGCTGATGATCGGGATACAGCACCAGCCATTCACCAGTAATGTTATTTATAAACTGCTGTTCTTTAGATACAGACTTACAGGAAAAAGAAAACAAGACAAATAAAAAGACAATGATTCGCATGGCACAAATATAAAAGTCCTTCCGGAATGTGGAAGGACTTTTACTCTTTATATAGTGTGTATGATTAAGGGAGGATTACAATTCGCTGACTGTTTCCATAGTTCCAGCTAAGTAATGCTTTGTTATCGCAGTCACCATTGTTAGGGAAACCAAAATCTAGCTTCAATACCCTGTCGTTGATCTTAATCTTCAGTGTGCCTTCGCTTATCCAATGGCAAGCCACTTTCTTAATTAAAGGATCTTCTGTATTGATATTAACTGTCCAGTTATTATTAAATTTTGTAGAGGAACGGGTTGTTATTTTGTACACATCATCCCAAACCCTAGCAGTTTGCATTCCTGCAATTTGCGTAACTGTCTTTATTCCTTCATATTTATAACCTCTGCCACTTGGAAAAGTTACTTTACCATCATCTATCGCAATGCTCCATTTATGAACGGGTGGTTCAGAAAGATTTTTGAAGATCTTTCTTCCTTCGATATGTACACGGTTTACATGATAACGAACAAATTCAAGTGTAACAACCGAACCTGGTCTGCGGAAAGGCCCTGTAAAGTCAAGTACTAATTTTCCGCTCCGTACTTTACCGTCTCGGCCAAGACAGCTATAACCGAAATCAATAACAACTCTCTTAGGATAAGTGCTGTCGTTTGGTGTTACAGTAATAGTAGCACAGTCACCTATTCTTTCTCTTAGCTCAAAGAAATTTGGAAGAAATATCCTGTTCTGATCTCCTGACGGACGACCTTCTACGCCAAAGCCTCCTGCATTGCCTTCTTCATCGGCAGCAGTAAACGCAATGTCGTCAGCATCATCAAAGCTTGCTTCAGCTTGTGTGCTTTCATCGGAAAGAGTAGCAGCTTCTTCTTCGCTAACTGTTTCTTCAGTACTTGTCAAACTGGCTTCTTTTTGACAAGATGTAATGAATAATGAGAACATTACTGCAAAGGCAGCAAGTGTTATCCGGTTTAGTGTGAGAGTTTTCATGGTTATACTTTTTGGGTTCATAATAATTATTTAACGAAACATTGGAACTCTTAACCGCAAGAAAGTTTAAAGACCAGCAAAATATTTTATTTTCCGCCTGAAATGAAGGCTATAATCCAGCAAATCAGGCAGTATTATTCTGAAATTGACAAGAAAGTATTGTGGGCAGTATCCGTTTTTACGGCCATTTTGATAATGCTGAATTACCATTTTGATGCAGATAGGTATATAAAGAAGCAGCATTCATTTGCCTTTAGTTTCATTAGCCTGTACGCATTATTCCTTGTGGCTTTTGGTTTTCCTTACCTGCTTTACCGGCTTCTTGCAAAAAGGAAATACACCTCAAACCCTGCATTCATCTTCTTAGTCTTGCTGGCTCCGGCTATATTTTCTTTTAAATCCGGCGTAGATTTTCATTTCAACTTCTCTTCTAATCTTAACTGGGATAATTATTGGAATCATATTGTTTATTGGCCTTTGTTGGTACTTATCATTGGCGGCGCATTGTTTATTGTTTGGAAACTGTTTGATAAAGAGCAACCCTTTTATGGATTGAAGACAAAGGAAATCAATTGGAGGCCTTACTTGCTGATGCTATTACTAATGATACCATTGATTGCCGCAGCTTCTACACAACCAGATTTTTTAGCTATATATCCAAAACTAAAAACCATTGCCAGTGTGTATGATGAACCGGGTATGCAATGGTGGCATAAATTATTATTTGAAATTTCTTATGGAACAGACTTCATCACTATAGAATTATTCTTCCGTGGATTTCTAATTCTTGCATTTATCAAATGGGCTGGTAAAGATGCTATTCTGCCAATGGCCTGTTTTTATTGTGCCATACATTTTGGAAAACCAATGGGAGAATGTATCAGCTCCTATTTTGGAGGAATAATACTTGGAGTAGTTGTTTATGAAACCAGATCAATCTTAGGAGGATTGATCGTTCATCTTGGTATTGCATGGTTTATGGAAATTGTTGGATATTTAAACCCCATGTTCCCCTAAAGGGGAAACTTAGATCATACACTCTTTACTTTTCTCATAAATCAAAAAAGAAGTTTATGTAAATGATAAAAAGTTGCATAAAGGGTTAAAGCCCCTTTACGGGGTTTGGGGTATTTAAAAAGCTACAAGCCGTAAGCCGGATTCTGTCGTGGGCTATCATTTATCTGTTCCGAAAGTTGCCAATCGGAATCAAGCTGCCTACCCTCCATCATCGAACGAGCCGTTCTCAAGCGATGGTATATGTGGCATTTCAGCATGCAAGGTTTACCCGTAAATATGATTACTCATACAAACTGTGAGCTTTTACCTCACATTTTCACCTTTTCTCCTTGCGGAGTAGTTATTTTCTGTGGCACTTTCTGTTGCTGATTACTCAAGACCCGGCTATTCACCGGTGCATTGCTCTGTGCTGTCCGGACTTTCCTCCTCCTAAATAAATAAGAAGCGATAGCCTGGCTTGTAGCAAAATTTTCAAAGAAGCGAACAGCAAATATACAATTTATGTAGCCAGCAACATTACTACCTTGCCTGCCTGCAGGCAGGTATCAGCTTCCGTTGCGTCGCACTCTTCATCGTTCGGTAATTCTACTCAGCAATTTGTAAAAACCATTTATGATTAGAATATGTTGTAATTTTAAATCTAATAAAAAAGGAATGACAAAAATTTCTAGATTTCTATTGAAGCTAATGACAAATAGTTTTATTGTCGCATTAATTGCGGTAGTAATAGCTTATTTAGGCAATGAAAACTCTTTGGGCTTTCAACTAATCGGACTTTTTGGGTTCTATTGCACAATCATAACAATCTGGTTGGCAATTTTACATCTTCTATCAATTATCCTAGGCTTCATTTTGAAGATAGTAGATATAATTTTAAGGAAGAAGTAAAGCTCAGTAGATATACCTTTTCCCTTAGAGTATTGATAGAGATTCTCAATATTGAAAAAATATCTCCGTAGCACCATATCCAAAACTCGGATGGAACTGGTTGACAAATGATTTTACTTCTCTTTTCAACCGGAGTTTTTCATGTATTTCATCCCGCAGCACTCCTTCTCCCACTCCATGTATAACAGTTAACGAAGGCTGATGATGGAGAACAGATAGCTGATAATACTTTTCAAAAGCTTTTAACTGTGTACTTAAAATATCAAAGTTGCTTAGATGTTTCCAGTCATCTGATAATTTTTCAATATGCAGATCAACAACAGTTCTTGCAGGCTCCATATGTTGCCTTGCTTTAGAAGCATCGTATATTTTATATCCTCTTGCTGCCAGCCTGCCCATTTCCACTACATCTTCCACCTGTTTATCAGGATAGTCTTCAAAAGCAATTGCGAAAAAGTGGCTTCATTCTTTTTCTTCAGCTCTTCAATCTTTGCAAAGAGTTGTTTGGGTTTTAATTTAACAGATGCTTCGTAATGGTCAGCTTTATGTTTTGCAGGAGTAATCAACGAAAAATCAAATTCGAAACTTGGGCTATCATTTAAATCTGCAAAATCAATATCATGCAAATAAAAATCTTCGAATGGATGAACCGTATTCTTCAAATCAAAATCAGGCTTGCCGAAATAATGGAGCTTATAAATAAAATTGAAAGCAGTTTCTGTACGATTCACCAAATGCAGTTTTAATTCTTCCACCACATCATCACCAAATTCATCTGTATCTATTACAGGCAAAAAAGTCAACCACACTCCATCTGCTATTTGCTTCTCTTTCGGCAGTTTTTCTTTTCGCACATCATCCACATATTGCTTTTCTTTTTTTGCAGGAACTATTTTCTTTTCAGTAAAACGTTTGAAGTAAGGAAAATCCACCTGATCCATATATACGGGAAAAGTGACACCTTTTACATCCACCATCAGCATTTTTTCATTCATAATATCCACCACCTGCCCTTCTTCATTAGAATGGAGTAATACAACTGTATCGCCTATTTGGTATTTCATATTACAAAAATAAGAATGCCATCTTTATTGCTAAAGATGGCATTATAGAAGAAAATATAACTATTTATCATTTCTTTGAAAGCCAAGTGCTATCAATGCAGGTATTGTAAAAAATAATGTAGCTATTCTCCATGCATTTTCATTCTTCAAGCTTTTGCAATCCTTGCTGCCCAAAAGGAATAAAATATCTGTATTGCAGCTCCAATTATAATGTATACAACAACCTTATCATTCTTCAGATAAAAATTAGTATCATCAAAATACATCATTAGATAAAGAGCAAAAAGAGAAACTCCGACTCCTATAGCATGAGGAGCTCTTTTCATTATAATATCAGTTTTTAATTTACTTGCAACATAGCTATATGTAAAATAGACAATAAGCCCAATCACTAACCAAATCTGAAACCGCATCCAAACCTTATGTGTTTCCTGCGACATCAAATAGAAGCAACTAATCATTCCTAAAACTGGCAACAATGAAAACTTCTTTAGAAATGCCATTACTGCCACAACAATTGCTATTACCCAAAATGCTGCCATCGGCCAGGTATCTTTTGTCCAAATGTCGTCTGTAAAATGTGTTGGTGCTTTAATAGCAACAATAATAATTGCTACAATTATTAATAATGGATAAATAAATTGTCCATTTATATACGGCACTTTGAATTTACTTTCCGGCCTGTCTTTCCTTTGTTGCAATGCCAATACACCAGCACACACTAACACAAAGGCGAATAAGGTACCAATACTTGTTAATGATATTACTTCTTCCAGATTTAAAAACAACGCAGGCACTCCCACAACAATACCGGTAAGTATAGTAGAGAAAGACGGTGTGCCATACTTAGGATGAATTTTTGAAAATACTTTTGGTAACAACCCATCACGGCTCATACTCATCCAGATTCTTGGTTGCCCCATTTGGAAAACGAGTAATACACTTGCTGTGGCGATGATGGCACTAACAGCAACGATGCCAGAAATAAATTTCATACCTCTTTCATCAAATACCATTGCTAATGGATCGCCAACACTCAGTTTGGTGTAATGCACCATACCAGTAAGGACCAATGCCAGCAACACATATACAATCGTACAAATGATAAGAGAATAAATCATTGCCTTGGGCAAATCTCGTTGCGGATTTTTACATTCCTCTGCTGTAGTAGAAATAGCATCGAAACCGATATATGCAAAGAAGACGGCTGACACACCTTTCATTATTCCTCCAAATCCTTCAGGAGAAAACGGACTCCAGTTATCAGGATTGATATAAAATGCTCCCAATACAATTACAAAGAAGATGACACAGAGTTTAATAATTACCATCAGGTTACTTGCCGAACGGGATTCTTTTATACCTCTAAAAACGATATAAGTGATTAATGCAACAATCATCAATGCCGGAATATCCAGAATGATTCTGAAGCCACCAATCTGAGGTGCATTCAACCATGCTGCTCCTTGAGCTGCTTTGGCACTCATATAATCCATCGTCATCCATTCCGGAATATGCAAGCCTGCGTTTGCCATCATGGTAGTAAAATAATCACTCCACGAAATAGCGACAGCGATATTACCGATGGCATACTCCATCAATAAATCCCAACCGATAATCCAGGCAAATATTTCACCGAAGGCAACATAAGAATATGTGTATGCACTACCAGAAACCGGAACAGTAGAAGCAAACTCTGCATAACACAAGGCAGCAAAGCCGCAAGCTATCGCCGTAAAAATGTAAAGGAAAATAATTCCCGGCCCGCCGGCAGATGCTGCAGTACCGATACCACTGAAGATACCAGCACCGATAATTGCTGCGATACCAAAGAAAGTAAGGTCACGGACTCCCAATACTTTTTTAAGACCAGTACCGTGTCCATCGCCATAACCCTGTTCAGCATCTCTTAAAATAACGTCAATTGATTTTTTTCTGAATAGTTGATTTGCCATCAGTCAGTTGGTTTTGGGTTTCAAATTAGGTAAAAATATGAATGTTGAAAGGTTTTTTGTCCGTCTTTTTGGTTGAAATAAAAGACAAACTGACGAAGATCAGTTTCAAATGGGACATAGATCAGTATAAAAAAAGGTGATTGAACCCAATTTCGTTTACATAAAACAAAAATCATGGAAACAACAATCCAAAAATCTTTTGCTCCAACGTATAATCAGACAGCAACTAAAACATCTTTATGGAAGCGATTTATCAACTGGGCAGATGGTCAGGAGGAAAACCGTTTTGGCTGGGCAGCATTTGCAATTGCCGGACATGGATGTGTATTCACTATTATAACTGTTGCAGTTATTTTAGTTACGGGTAATAATTTTATTTTCTGGCCTATTGCAATAAGTGCTATGTCCGCAAGCCTTATTACCAATCTTGCTGCAATGCCAACAAAAGTTACGATACCAACTTTATTTATTACAGTACTGATAGATGTAGCAATAATTGCAATTTGCCTGATAGGATTACTTTAAACAGAGCTGACTTCTTATTTACTAATACTCCCGTTTAATCAGGAAATGAGCCAGCTCTGTGAGCGGCTCTTTTCTTTTGGAGAGTACGGCAATGTCTTCCAAATGAGTAAAAGCTTCGTCGAGGTATTTATTTTTTAATTGCAACGCCCATTCATCTACTTTACAATCACGGAAAATTTGTAAAATCTTTTCTATTTTATCATCGCTGTTTGCTGCTAACAACTTTTTTAATTCTTTTTGTTGTGTTGTAGTTGCAGTTTCTAATGCATGCAATAAAAGAAATGTTTTCTTATTAGAAAGAATATCACCGCCAACCTGTTTGCCAAATTTATCCGGGTTGCCAAATGCATCAAGGTAATCATCCTGCACTTGAAAAGCAATGCCGAGTTTTTTTCCAAACTCATATAACAAATGCTGATTCCTTTCTCCTGATCCGCCAAGTATAGCACCGGTTTGTAAACTAGCCGCTAATGCAACAGATGTTTTCAATGTGATCATGTTGATGTATGCATCCATATTCACCTTATCCATTTTTTCGAAATCCATATCCAGCTGCTGACCCTCGCAAACTTCTTTCGCTGTTCTATTAAATAATGTAAGAATTGGTTTCAGTTGTTCAACGCCTATCTTATTTAATTCTTCGTAAGCTGTTACCAACATTACATCACCCGCCAATAATGCTGTGCTGTCACCATACTTTGAATGAACAGTTTCCATTCCACGACGCAAGGGAGCTTTATCCATGATGTCATCATGTATCAATGTGAAGTTGTGAAAAAGTTCGATGGCTGTTCCCAAATGCCAGGCATCTTCTTTTATCTCATCAAAGAGTTCATTACCCATTAAACATAAAACAGGACGAATTCTTTTTCCTCCCAATTTCAAAAAATATTCATTGGGATCATATAAAGATGAAGGTTGCTCGGGAAAATGCCGCTTATCAAAGTGCAGGGCAAATTTTTGTGATAAGAGTTCGAATGATTGCATGGCTGTAAATATAAATGAAATACGGATTGTCTGATATTTTATGACTCATTTCATGTTTTCTTATGTCTTATTAATCAATCCATTTCCTTAAAAACCGGCTTATAACTAAAAAAATAGTTGTTTAACTAAGAAATTAGTTTTAGCTTCAATTTCAAATTGAGAATATGCAGCAACTAACGAAAGCAGAAGAACAGGTGATGCAAGCCTTGTGGCAATTAAAGATGGCATTCCTGCGAGATATAGTAGATGCAATGCCAAAACCCAAGCCGCATCAGAATACTGTGGCAACACTATTGAAGATATTGGTAGAAAAAGAATTTGTAGCTATTGAAGTATTTGGAAGGCAGCACCGCTACTCTCCCATTGTAGCAAAAGAAGATTACTCAGGTAAAAGAATAAAGCAACTGGCTAAAAATTATTTTGAAGGTTCGTTTAGCAATGTGGTTTCTTACCTCGTAAAAGAAAATAATATTTCGGTAGAAGAATTGGAGACACTGTTGAAACAAATTAAAAAACAACAAAATCTGCAAAAATGAATCCATTACTTTCATACCTACTGCAAGTAACCGGCATTTCAGCTATTTTATACGGCTACTATCATCTTGCATTGCGTAATAAAAAGTTTCATCGGTACAACCGGTTCTATTTATTAATCGCAACAGTAATCAGTATCGTTGTGCCTTTTCTTAATATTCCGGTTTACTTTACTCCGGAAAACAATAGTTCGTTTTATGTATTAAACAGATTAGGCGTTATTTCTTCTTACGATGGAGCAGAAATAATTGTTTCGTCTCCACCAGTTCATCAAAGCTGGTTTACGCTACAAAATATATTGTACAGTTGTTATGCTCTTATCATTACACTGTTTGTCCTACGTATTATTTTATCATTGGTAAGAATAAGAAGAATTGTCTCTTCTCATCCGATTGAAAAAGTTGACACCATTAATTTTGTAAATACAGAAGAACCCGGCACACCGTTCTCTTTCTTCCGTTGGCTATTCTGGAATAAAAAAATAGAACTGCAATCAGAAAAAGGTGAGCAGATATTTCGTCATGAATTATTTCATATTGAGCAAAAGCATAGCCGTGATATAATTTTCCTGGAAATATTGAATTACAGAAAACAAACAGTGGAACTATGCAGAACTTTTATTGATGCAGGTCCTAAATACCAACACACATCTTGTAAATCCTTTTTTCCATAACCAGATAAAAAGACGAATAGCCATGATTACAACATCACAAAACCCCCGTTATCAATACCTGCGAAAAATGCTGGTATTGCCTTTGGCCGCTATTGTAGCCATATTGTTTGCCTTCAGCTATAAGAATAAAACTGAAAAGAATTTAGCAACTAACAATGACAAAGAAATAACTGTTATCATTGATGCCGGACATGGAGGTGAAGATGGTGGGGCAATTGCTCCCGATGGAACACAAGAAAAAGACATCACCTTAGCAATAGCGAAGAAAGTAAAAGAAATAAATTCTAACGGCAATATAAATATTGTATTGACAAGAGAATCAGACTTGCTTCCGACTTTACAAAGCAGAACAGATCTGAGTAAGAATAAAAATGCTTCTCTTTTTATTTCCTTGCACATTAATACGGAGAACAAGGATAATATAAAAGGCAAAACAGGCTTTGAAGTTTATATATCAAAAAAGAATAACAGTTTTTACAACGAGAACCAATTACTTGGCACTATTCTGCAAAATCAATTTGCAAAACATTTTAGTGTAGGTGATAATATTAAACAAAGGGATAATGGCATTTGGGTGCTGGACCAATCTCCCTGTCCGGCTGCGCTGATAGAATGCGGTTATCTTACCAATTCAACAGATCTTGCCTTTATAAAGGATGCCGATAATCAGGATGCCATGGCAAAAAGTATATTAGAAAGCATCAATCAATATCTTTTGCAAAAAGAAAATATTGCACCTACAGAAAATAAAATTGTTTATAGTGATACTACAAAGCCAGATAATAAAGTCTATGACAAAGTAGAAGTTGAGTGTTCTTTTCCAGGAGGAAATAAAGAATGGAGAGTTTACTTAGAAAGAAATCTTGATGCTTCTGTGCCTTTAAAAAACAAAGCAAAGGATGGTGTTTATACAGTAATTGTACAATTCATTGTTGACAAAGAAGGTAAAATTTCCGATGTAAAGGCATTGACAAAGCATGGTTATGGTATGGAAGAAGAAGGCATAAGAGTAATTAAAAAAGGCCCAAAATGGACTCCAGCAACGCAAAATGGGAAAATAGTGAAGGCCTATAGAAAACAACCTATAACTTTTTATTTAGGCACAGAAGAAAATATTCGCTCAGGTAAAACAGAAAAGAATTTTTCTGATAAACAGCTCAGATCAAAAGATGAACTGAATGAAGTGGTGATAGTTGGGTTCAAAACTGAAATCACTGATGCAAAAGGAGAGCAAACTACAAAAGTTGTTACTGGTTATAAAATACAGGATGATGACAATAAAAATTTTACAGAAACAGAAACACCTCCTTCTTTTCCCGGTGGTGATGGAATGGAAGAAGAAGCACTACGATTAATTAAGAAAGGTCCAAAATGGTTTCCGGCGACACAAAACGGGCATATTGTGAAAGCTTATGCGCAGCAGCCTATTACTTTTCAGGTTCAAGAAGAAGTTACTAATAAGCCTATAACCAAAAGCAATTAGTAAACTAAATTTCCATTAGGAGTTTTAAGCACCAACTCCTTTTTCTCATTCTCCTCCACCCTTCCAATAACCTGAGCATCTACACCAAATCTTTTAGAGACGCTGATAATTGTTTCAGCGTCTTTTTCATTGGTATAAATCTCTAACCTTGTTCCCATATTAAAAACCTGGTACATTTCTTTGTCATCAGATTTACTGGCTTCCTGTATTAGTTTAAAAATAATCGGCGGTTCAAATAAATTATCTTTTACAATGCGAACATTATCTGGTACAAATTTCAAACACTTGGTTTGTCCACCACCGCTGCAATGCACTAACCCGTTTATAGAATCAAAATGATTTTCCAATAGTTCTTTCATTATCGGCGCAAATGTTCTTGTTGGGCTTAATAGTAACTCTCCAATCGTTGTGGTTCTATCCCCGTCTTTTATTTCATCAGTTATTCTATATGGGCCAATATACACCACTGACTCATCTAACGATGTATCATAACTCTCCTGAAATCTAGCTCCATACGTTTTATGCAATACATCATGTCTTGCACTGGTCAATCCGTTACTGGCTAAGCCACTGTTATAACTCGTTTCGTAATTGGCTTGTCCAAAACCTGTCAAACCAACAATTACATTTCCGGCTTTAATCTTTTCATTGGTAATCAGCTTTGCTTTTGGCCAACGAGCAGTCATAGTGCCATTTACCGCCATCGTTCTTACCACATCACCAACATCCGCTGTTTCGCCACCCATAAAGCTGATGTTGACACCAAAGCCTTTCATGCGGTCAAAAAACTCTTGAGTGCCGTTAATTACCGCTTCCAGCACTTCTGCAGGAATCAGGTTTTTGTTTCTATCAATGGTAGAGGAGAAAAGTATCTTATCATAAATACCTACACAAAGCAAATCGTCGAGATTCATAACTATAGCATCCTGAGCAATGCCTTTCCAAACGGACACATCGCCTGTTTCTTTCCAGTATAAATAGGCAAGAATACTTTTAGTACCAGCTCCATCGGCATGCATCACATTTACCCAATCATCATCTCCACAGATTATATCAGCATAGATTTTACAAAAAGCCTTTTCATAAAGTCCTTTATCAAGGTTCTTTGTGGCGGCATGTACTTCTTCTTTCTGGGCAGATACGCCTCTTTTGCTATACAAACTCATAATTTCGATTACCCGGCAAATCTAAACCTCAATTCTCAATGGTCAATTATCAATTATCAATTAGTTTTGCCCATTCAAATTATGCAAGTACACCGTGATATAGAAAATTTGCCCGTATTTAATAATGCCGTTATCACTATCGGAACTTTCGATGGTGTGCATATGGGCCATCGGCAAGTAATAGATAAATTATTGACCGAAGCAAAAGCAATTAATGGCGAATCTGTTATTGTAACTTTTCATCCGCATCCGAGAAAAGTAGTTTCCTCTACCATTTTAGGCATCCGTCTTATTAATACACTGGATGAAAAGATTGAATTGCTACAGGCAATCGGCATTGATCATCTCGTAATTGTTCCGTTTACAGATGCATTTGCCAATCAACCGGCGGAGGAATATGTTCAACATTTTCTGTTTGATAAATTTCATCCACATACTATTATTATTGGTTACGATCATCGTTTTGGCCGTGACCGTTTAGGAGATTTCCGTCTGTTGGAAAAGATGTCGAAGGAATTAAACTTTCAGCTTAAAGAAATTCCAAAACATATATTGGAGAATATTTCTATCAGCTCTACTAATATAAGGGAAGCAATTCTGCATAATGATATTGCAACTGCTGATACGTTGCTGGGATATGAATTCTTTTTTTCCGGCACGGTTGTTCATGGTAATAAATTAGGCAGACAACTCGGTTATCCTACAGCCAATTTAAGAATGGAAGATGAAGAAAAGATTATTCCAGGCAATGGTATTTATGCTGTGTATGCACAAGTAGAAGGCTCGGCTGAAAGAATAAAGGGAATGATGAGTATTGGCTTTCGCCCAACGGTGGATGGCAAAACAAAAGTGATTGAAGTAAACCTGTTTGACTTTGACAAAGAGATATACGACCAGCAGCTAAAAGTGTTTGTAAAGAAATATCTGCGGGAAGAAGTAAAGTTTGACGGGCTGGAAGCTCTTGTAAAACAAATAGATCAGGATAAACTCGACAGCCTGAAGGTGCTATAAAAAATTAGGGGTCACTTTTCAGTGACCCCATAGCTTGCCGTTAGAATAAATTTTGGTTGCGACTCATAACTTGGTAAAACGCTTCTTTATAGACTCTCCATCATCCTTTTTCGCTGCAAGGATGTACATACCTGCTGGTAATTTACTTATGTCTATACGCTGCGTTTTGGACGTAACTGTCACATTCATAACTACTTGTCCATTCAAATTAAGTATAGAAATTATTTTCCCAAACCAGCGAATATCATATGCCAAATCCAAAATAAGTTCCGTTGTAGCAGGATTCGGGTACATTTTCACCTCCAGCCATTTTGGGTCTTCTTCGGGTAGAGGTGATTCAAAAATAAGTGGAGCATCTAATCCCCTCGAAGTAAGTAATGAGTTGCGAACACCTCCTTCATTAAATAAGCTAATCATTCTTGCCTTTTGTCCCAGTGTAAACATATTGAGGCAGGCATCGTTGGTAAAATCCATGTAATTCATGTACATATCTCCGTTTGGCCCGTTTCCACAAGAAATAAGCACCCCTGACGGGCAGCCCACATTATAACCCGATTGCTTAGGTGTATCTGCAATGCCATCATCGCCACAATAATCATCTCCCCACAAATGTTTTAAACTGAGCCAGTGCCCCACTTCATGCACAGCCGTTTTTCCCATATTTGTTACAGCACTATTCTCGTTAATGCCAAAAGCATTAAAATCCAATACGATTCCATCTTTTTCAGCAGGGCCGCCCATTACACTGGAATAGCCTGCAACATTATCCAACTTACAAACCCAGATATTAAGATAGCTTTTTGTATCCCAGGCATCCATACCCAATTTAGAAGTGTACTTCATGTCATCTTTTGCTTCCCATTCTTCTATTGGAGTATATTTACTGGTTATTCCGCTTGTATATCTTCTTTTAGGATCAGAAGTTGCCAGTTGAAATTCAATTTCGCAATCAGCCGCAAGGCCTTTAAATCTTGCAGGAGTATTTGTAGTATCTGCATTCTGTCTTCTAAAACATTCATTCAATATTTTAATCTGGTTCTGAACAACTGCATCTTTTATTTTTTGATTAGGTGTGTGATATAAAATATGCACAACGACCGGAATTTTTATAATGGAGGATTCTATTCTGTTTGCTTCAGTTGTATTTTGATTCTGTTGCTTGGCAATAAATGATTCGATAGCAGCAAAATTATTTTTTAGTATCGCATTATTAGCAAATGCGTCTTGTTGATATGTATGTGAAGTACAATTGCGTTGCGCATTAAGGTAGCTAATACCAACGAAGGTGAATAGTAAGAAAATAAATCCCGTCTTCATGAGTTTTCAAATTGTTAGTTGGTACATCAAGGCAACAAAACACTGCCAAGTGTTGATCACGGAAAATTGGAACAATTAAAATGAAGGAATTGGGGATTAAGTGCGGCTATTCAGAGATAGGATTTCAATAATAAAATTCCGTTGGGAAGCACTGTGTTGTCCACAATATAAAACATTAAATTGATTTTGCAAGTGATTGTGCAATAAGTTTTTATATCGTAGTTTTCCTATATACAGGTTAATAGTATAATCTTTAACAGCTTAAAACAAAATCAGCACTTATTTTTGTGCCGCTAAAAGTAAAAAATGAAACAGTATTTATTGGTTGGCATTCTATTCTTTGCAATTTCTTGTAAAAATGATGATTCAAAAGATCCGGTAATTCCGCTTCCGGATGCTCCGAAAAATATGAGTTATTCCATCATAACCAGTTATCCGCATGATACATCATCTTATACACAAGGTTTGATTATTTATAAAGGTGAAATGTATGAAGGAACTGGTTTGGAGGAAAAATCTAAACTCATGAAGGTTGATTTAAAAACCGGCA
The DNA here is from genome assembly GCA_016706055.1 of Chitinophagaceae bacterium. Taxonomy (GTDB): domain Bacteria; phylum Bacteroidota; class Bacteroidia; order Chitinophagales; family Chitinophagaceae; genus JJ008. Next base: position 358,828 of record JADJKL010000002.1, read on the forward strand.
AAGCTCTTCAATCAATAAAACTTCGAAATGAATTTTTTGGTGAAGGCGTAACTATTTTAAACGATACAGTGTATCAACTTACCTGGCAAAATAAAGTTGTGTTTGTTTATACCTTAAAAGATTTCAAAAAAATAAAAGAGTTTAAAATTGATACCGATGGCTGGGGATTAACTACAGACGGCAAAAATCTTATTGTAAGTACCGGAGGAAGCGATTTGTTTTATTATGATCCAGCGACGTTTAAATTATTAAAAACACAAACAGTTACTGAATCAGGTAATCCTTCCTTTAACTTAAATGAGCTTGAATATATTGATGGCTACATATATGCTAATCAATATTTATTGCCATATATTTAAGATTGATCCCGCCAACGGAAAGATTGTGGCAAAAGCTGATCTAACAGGAATGTGGGACAGAATTAAAGCTATCGATCCTCATGCTGAAGTTCCAAATGGTATTGCATATGATTCAAGTACAAAGAAAATTTATATCACTGGGAAATTGTGGCCGGAATTGTATGAAGTGCAGTTTAGTCAGTAAAAATGGAAAAAATGGGGGGCTGAAAGATTGGTAAAGCTACTTACTAATAATATAAATAACCGAACTGCATCGCTGCGCATTTCCTAATGCTTTACTATTAGAACGAAGTCCATTAAAGAAGGAAGCGATTAAGTTTATTTTTCCGTTCTTGTATTTACTACTGAGCATCGAAACATAAAAACTGTCGTACCACATTGGCTTGTACTGCTCAATTTTCATTCCATGCTTTTCAATCAGCATTTTCATGGATTGTGGCGAGAAGTGATATAAGTGTCTTGGCACATCATAAGCTGCCCAAAATTCCTTGTAAATAGCAGCATCTTTGGATGTGTAATTGGGAACTGCAATGAATAGTTTTCCGTTTTCTTTTAAAATCGATTTCAGTTTTGCAATATAGCCTTGCAAGTCATGTACATGTTCCAACACATGCCACATAGTAATTGCATCAAAATTATTTTCCGGCAATTCATAAAACAGGTTGATGTTATTTAATTCAACATTATTTATTTGCACAGCTACTTTTCTTGCATCTTCATCAGGCTCTAATCCTGTTACTTGCCAACCAGCCTGTTTCATTTCGCTGGCAAAAGCTCCAGTGCCGCTTCCAACATCCAATAGCTTCCCTGTTTTCAAGCCAGTAGTTTTCTCAATCAATTTTCTTTTTTGCTTCAGTGTTCTTTTTCTTACTGATTGATAAAGACTATTAATAAATCCTTTGGATGTATTGCTATGTGAGATATAGTTCTCCGATTTATAATATGGGCCGATAGAATTACTATCTGGAACATCTTGTGTAAAACGAAGAGTGCAGTCTGTACATTCAACTATTGTAAATAATTCATTACTTACAGTATAATCTTTGGCAGTAAGAATAGATTTTAATGATGATGAACCGCAGGCCGGACAATTCGTATAATGTATAAGTTGTGACATTTTATACTGGCAAAGTAAATGGATAATGATTAATCAGGCAGAAGATATTAAGGCAATAACTTGTATGTCGCTGCTGATTCAATTGGACTTACTTGTTTACTATTGGCGGTAGAAGCAACTTCCACTCCATTTTCAGAAAAGTACCAGCCTAAAAAAACAACTGCAATCAACCCGATAACTAATGCAGCAGCCCACCAAAGCGATTTTTTTTCTTCAGTTTGATTAAGAAAGGTAGTCATCTCTTCAGAAGTTTTATCATCCTCTCCCACCCTTACCATATGCTCAGCTTTCTCTCTTATCACTTTTTCTGCAGGCACAGGTTCTTCCAGTATTATTTTTTCCTGCGGAATAAATTTTACTTCGCCACCCAAACCTTTGCTTATCGTTCCTACATCATTCCAGTTAATGATGTCGCCATTTGCTAATTGATTTTTCAGGTTGAAAGCAAAATCATTAAATCTTGTTACAGCTTCATGATCGGATGATGATAAAGCTTGGCTAAGCCATTTATAAAAACTCATGGCTGGAGTTTGCTCTTTATTATCCAAAGCAATACTGAAGGAAGGCGGCAAAATCAGTTTATTAGGAAAATCTGCCACAGCAGAATGCCTTTGCAATAAAAAAGTGCCGATGCCCGGCACTGGTAAGTTTTTATGTAAAATGAGATAGCTATAAAGTTCAGCGTACATTATTTTGTCTTTTGATCGAACGAAAATACGACTCCGCCGACAAAGTTGAACCCATATACAGGATATTGGTTCCAACGCTGATATTCTTTATTGAAAACATTGTTGAATTGTGTCCAAAGATTTATGTTCTTGGTGATTTTAAATTCAAGACCTGCACTCAAATCCATTGCACCTTTAAGGTTGCCAAATGAACCATCTTTATGCTGGTATTTAGCTCCATCCCAGGCAAACAAATCAGTTTTTAACCATAGGTCTTTTATTATCTGTAAACGCATGGCTGCTTTCAATTCAAGTGGAATTAAGCCATATGCTTTGGCATTGTCTTGTAAGCCAGAAAACTGGTTGAAAGTAAGACCTGTAATTATTGAAAACTTTTCATGAATATTAAAGCCTAATTCGCCACCAAAATTCACCACATTCATTTTGCTTTCGTTCAACACACGGAAAGATTTTCCACCTAAAGCTGTTAATGTATCGTTTACAAACAATGGTTGGTTATTCAGTTTGTTAAATCCCACTTTAGCAGCATAGCTAAAATGATCGCCAACAGAACCTTTAAATCCTGCAAACCTTTCTTCAATCCAAGTATTCTTTAATTGATCAGGAATAAATAACCATGGATTTTCTCCCGCCAGATACATATAAGTTGTCTTACGAACATATCCTGTCCAGCCAGCCTGGAAAGTAAAGCGGCGGTCTTCTGTACTAATATCTGCCAATACATTCGGGAACATTTTAAAACTCTTATTATCCCATGAAGGTCTTATACCGATCTGTGCATTGATATTTGATGATTTATACAACACCGATGGTGATATATAATACATCGTATTGTTCAACGCCGTTTTATTCTTAGGAGAAAGACGGGTTAGATCAAACGTTATTCCAAGATTAATGGCCCATTCAGTACCTAATGTTTTTTGAAGCGGAAGATTTACAACCGTATTGCTTTCTGAATTTTTTAAATCATCGCTGAATACATCAATCTTCACTTCGGGTGAATAAGTTAATCCAAAATCAGTTTTGTTGATATTATGAAAACCAACTCTAGCAGAAATAGTCTGGAAGTTTTGCTTTAGTGAATCATTAGAGAAAGAAAGTGTTTGTGGTTCGTAACCATATTTATACATTCTTTCCTGCTTCATTCCTATTCCCGCATTCCATTCTAAGTTATTGCCCGATCTGAAATAGCCGGATAGTTTAACATTTGTATTACTGAATTTTTGAAAATCTCTTTTACCATCAGAACCAACATGCTTTGCATATATATTTAATCCGGCAGTTTCGCCATCACCAAAAAGAAAACCCTGCTTGCACAAACGGAGTTCTTAAACTACCAAAACCTGCTTTGATATAATTACTATTATCAAAACGTCCTACAGAATCTATATCCAATGCCAACGGTTTCAAAGAACCAGGCTGATAGGCAAATGCCAAATTCTGATTCGGGATATCATACGTAAGCTTTGGCTTTGTATCATCGGCTGGCGGTGGTGTAGGATTGAAATTAATTTTAGCCGCTTCTCTTAGAATAGGTTTAAACGCTGATATGATTTCAACACCACCTTTTCCAGTAGTATCACCTTGCGCATTTGTAATTCCAAAAGATAAAATGCCAATCGCCGGTAAGAATATTTTAAAAATTTGTTTCTTCATTATTACTATTTATTCCGAATTACAATTTCTATTCAAAATGTATTTAAAGCCCCTTTAGGGGTTGGGGCTTAATTATTAACCTTGCTTGATTTACCCTCTTCCACTGTTACCTGATCTAATTTTGATTGTGCTTCTGCTTTTAATTCTACATCCGTAGTATTATCTACAACACTTTGGAATGTAGCTTTTGCATTGAAATAATCTTTTTGTTTGAAATAAATATCTCCCAAAAGAATATATGCTTTCGTTACCCAATAATCATACGAACCAGATTTATTTATCGTTTCAAATGCGGCTTTTTCAGCATCGCTTAATTTGCTCAGACTAAGCCAGCAACTAGCAATTTCATATCTGGCTTCTGCTGCCATCGCTGCTTTGTTTAACTGCACTACTGATTTATAGCTTGCAATTGCCTGATCATATTCGCCGGAAACCTGGAACGATTTTGCAATCGTCATATTCGCCAGCGTTTTATCGTCAGCACTGCTACCTTTTGCTTCTGTTAATTCTTTGGCATTAGCAGCTGCTTCTGTCCATTTCTTTAACTGATATTGACAACGAAGCAATCCTCTCATTGCTTCTAGTTTTATTTCCTGACTACCTGTTATTTCTTTTAACTGAATGAAATAACCTTCTGCCTTTGCATAATCTTTCAATTCGAAGAAATTAATTCTTGCCGCAGCAAGCACAGCTCTTTCTGCATACCTGTTTGGTGCATTAACAGCCACATTTTCATAGCCAGCCAATGCATTTGACCAATCTTTCTTTGTGTAATAAATTTCTGCTCTGTTGAAATTTGCATCCAATGCATATGAACCATTCGGGAATTTCTGTAAATAACTGTTGAAACTTGCCAACGCTTCATTTATCTTTTGATCATCATACTGCTTTTCTGCTGCTGCATATGTAAGCGAATCTTCTGTACTAACACTTAACGGCTTTCCAACAGAACGCATATAAGAAGCATATTCATCCGGCCTAGACTCTTCTATGTAAATTATTCTGATAATATCCAACGCATCATCTGCTTCTTGCGAATTAGGATATTTTTCTACCAATGTTTTAAACTGAGTCAATGCTTCCTGATTGCTTTTCAGATTGAAATAAGCTGTTCCTAATTTAAGATAAGCCTGTGGTACAAGACTCGTATTACCACTCGTTTTTGTTACTGCTGTTAAATAAGGTAAAGCCTCACGGAATCTTTCATTACTCATATATGTTTTAGCAACTTCCATATTTGCATCTGTTACCAAAGAAGAGTTAGGAAATTTCCTGATCATCGTATTCATCAAAGAAATTTTCTCAGTAGAACTTCTTACACCAGCCAGCATTGCATTCTGGAATGTTGCATAATCTTCCGCTGGCCAGGAATACTTAATTACATTATCATACATAGCTTTCGCCTTTGTATAATCCTTCTGCATATAATAACAATCTGCTGTGCGGATATAAGCATCTTGCACAAATGCACTTGAACTTAACGCCGCACCTCTTCCAAGTGGCTCGAAATAGGATAAAGCAACGGAATAGTTTTCTTTTCTCAGGTAAGAATAACCAAGGTTATATCGTACATTATTTATATTGGTTTCGCCACTCGTAGGTGTGCTTGAATTTGCATAAAGCTGATAATACTTTATTGCTGAATCCAATTTATTATTCCGATAACCAATTTCCCCTTTCCAGAAATGTGTGAATGGCAAAACAGATCCATTGTATTTATCATTCATTACTTTGTTCAGTAATACATCTGCTTCATTCAATTGACCATCACTAATAAATTCTGTGGCTCGACCATAAAGAATTCTTGGATATAATCGCTTTGCATTTTCTGATGGCTTGCTTAAACTTTCGAGCAAAGCCTGCGCATCTTTATAATTATTTGTATTCGCCAGCACATCTACTAAAAGCTCTTTCGCTTCGTTATTGTAAGTAGAGTTTGGATAATCTGCCAAGAAAGAACTCAGGCTGTTCAACGCTTCATCCTGATAACCTAATTCGTAAGACAGTTTTGCATATTGATATTTTGAAATTTCTTTTTGTTCTGGGTAACTACTGTTGGAAGAACAAAACAGGAATGCATTTCTCGCATTTGCTTTTTGACCAGTTTTTAGATACGAATCACCTAGTAAATACATGGAGTGTTGACTTATTGAATCTTCTTTTCCACTTAATTGTTTAAATCCATCAATTGCCTTTGTAAGGTTATTGGCCTGATAATAACAATATGAAAGTTCATACAAATCTTCACGGCGAACTTTTTTGGAACGGCCTACATAATCTTCCAAATAAGGCAATGCTTTTGCATATTCTTTCTTTTCAAAATATGCATGTCCAATTAATTGCTTTAATTCAAGATCATAATACTGAGAACTGCTACCCGATTGTAATTTGTTCTGTATATAAGTGATTGCTTCATCTTTTTTTCCTTGTACGTAATATATCTGTGCTATATAATAAGGAACGACCGTGTTGTAATTCTTTTCATTTTCTACTACTTTAAAACTTTCCAATGCTTCGCCATACTGCTTATCTCTGAAAGCTAAAAAACCGTAGTAGTAGTTCGCATCCATATAATTCGGATCATCCTTCATGGTACGAATACTGTTGAATAAAGGCTTTGCTTTTGCAAAATTTTGCAAATTGAAGTAAGCATAACCTTGATGAAAGCTCATATCAGCAATTTCCTTGTTACTCAGGTTTGAGATATTGGCTTGCTCATAGTAGCGGATTGCTTCTTCAAACTTATTGGTACGGAAGTAATATTCTGCCAAATGATAATTCATCATCTGCACTCTGGCTGTATTTTTTTCAACATCGATATATTGTTGTGCCTCTTCTTCTGCTCTTCCTTCATTTTGCTTTAATGCACAGACAATGGTATAATAATTTATTTCCTGTACAACAATCGGCTGATTTACTTTATTAGTTTCCCGAATATCCTGTCTTAATTCTTTCAATAAAGGATAAGCAAGACTATACTTCTCTTTCTGAAAATACTCTTTTGCCTCCTTAAATTTTTCGTCGGAATCAGTGTAGTAGCGGGTTTGTTGAGAAATGACGGCTTGGCCGATAGCAATGCAAATTATCAGTAAACTTAGATTCTTCATTGATTTTGTCCTTTAAACCGGTGGCCCCGAAAAATTTGGGGATGATCAGTAAACGTTGCGAATATTCAAATTATTTCAAGTGAAACCAAACATCATTCCAAACATATGTGGATAAGTGTCTTATTGAGAATGGTTTAACATTTCCTTGTCTTTCCATCATCAATTTGCATTGAAAACAATTATCTCAACTGTTCCTCTTCTCTTTTACTTAATATTGCACTTCGAAGTAAATAAATACCCATGAAAAAACTATTTAGTACAAAGTATTCCGACCGCTCTATTTCGCTTTCATTATTGTTACTCAGGCTTGCAGTTGGCGGATTAATGATTCCGCATGGCTATAAAAAACTCTTGAATTTTGCCAACAAGTCTTCGGGTTTTACTGATCCATTTGGTATTGGCGGTCCAGCTTCCATGTCTATGGTGATTTTTGCAGAATTCTTTTGTGCAGGATTGATTGTGTTGGGTTTGCTCACCAGATTAGCCACCATCCCTTTAATCATTGCCATGTCAGTAGCTTTATTCATTTCGCACAATGGTCAATTTTTTGGTGAAGGGGAAAAGGCAGCTCTATTTCTTGCCGGTTATTTAATAATTTTATTAGCTGGTCCGGGAAAAATAAGTACAGACAGGTTGATAGGGAAATAATCCTTAGTTTAGAAAAATGTTTAGTACAGAAACACAAATCCGGGTTCGCTATGCCGAAACAGACCAGATGGGTATAGTCTATCATGGTAACTACATTCCTTATTTTGAATCATCGAGAGCAGAAGCAATCAGAGAATTAGGATATACCTATGCTGACATGGAAAAAATGGGCATTATAATGCCAGTGGTTGATGTGCATTGCCGCTACCTGCGTCCAGCTAAGTATGATGACCTACTCACTGTAAAAACAATATTGAAAGAACTTCCTGTACACCATAAAATAGAATTCCATCATGAAGTATATAATGAAGCAGAAGAATTGCTGGTAACAGGAAAGATCATTTTATATTTTATGGAAGCTGATGGAATGAAACGTACAACTATGCCTTTACCCATTCTTGAAAAGCTTCAACCTTATTTTAATTAAACTGATGGATAATTTCGAAGACAGATTGGAAGAGCAAGATGAATCGCCAGCAATGGAGAGCAATGAAGCAATTATTTATCCTCCATCGGACACTGAAGGCTTGCCGAAAGTGCTTCCCAAATACAGAAAGCAAAATCAACCACAAAATGTGTGGATGAAATCTATCGTCAGCCTTGCCTTATATCTTGCACTTGGCTATTATATATTTAAGCAATGGGAAATTCTTTTATTGATTACCGCCATTGTAATGATACATGAACTGGGACATTTCTTTGCCATGAAATTTTTCAAGTATGGCGACCTTGGTATTTTTTTTATACCATTATTAGGCGCTTATGTTTCCGGAACTAAAAGAGAAGTATCACAAAGACAATCAGCAGTTATTTTACTGGCTGGGCCATTACCTGGAATGATCATCGGAATAATTCTTTACCTTCTTGATCAAAATGGTTCAGGTTATTATTTTCTTGAAATTTCCCTTTCCAGTATTGCATTTTTATTTATTATTCTTAATCTAATTAACCTTTTTCCTATTTATCCATTAGATGGCGGGCAATTATTGAACCGAGTTTTTCTAAATGAAGAAAGTGGCTGGAGTAAATTCTTCATCTTTCTATCAATAGGCATTTTATGCTGGGTGGCTATCGCCATTCCTTTCTATGTGTTATTGCTTTTTCCTGCTATGATGTTATTAAGAATGTTTGGCGAAAAAAATATTTCTTCGATAGAAAAGAGAATTGAGGAAGAAGGCATCAATACTGATTTGGAATACGAAGATTTGCCGGATAGTGATTACTGGAAAATCAGAAATATTTTAATAGAAGATTATCCTTCCTTTAAAGATGTAAACCCTGCGCCACCATTTGAGTACGATGAAAAAGAAGAGAAAATAATGACCACAATACAAAGTTTGTTACATCGTCATTTAATTCAGGATATGTCCATTGCCGGAAAAATTTTAATATTTCTTATTTGGATTGCAGCCATCGCATCGCCATGGCTTTTAGAAATGGATATTCCATTTTTACGGCAATTTGGACTTTAAACTCTGTTGTGATCAGATCTCCAGTTTTTTACAGCTTCTTTAATTTGTTTCTGATTTAGTTTTTCATCTACTGCTTTTTTTGCTAATGCAACGAACTCTTCATCACTTGCAAAACGCAGCGCAATGATTTGCGCCATTCTCAATTGCTTGTCAAAGGGCTTGCCGGTTAATATATAATGTCTGAAATTTTCTTCGGCTCTAATAGCTCTGTCCTGTGCTTTTAATGCAAAAACTCTTGCATACCAGAAAATGATTATTAAAATAACAAAAACAACCACTAACAATGCTGCTGAATAATGTGTATGAACATCCGCATGAAAAAAGTTTACGATACTTCCTCCGAGACCTAAGAGCAATAATAAACCTCCGATAAAATGATAATTAGGAACAAGGCGGGTATGATTCTTAAAATTTTGTTCTGACATAAGAGAAAAATTTTGAGTTGAAAGTAATGAGTTACTGCACAAGATTATAACTACAGCCAACTAAATTAGGGTTTTTCCCATTCACCATTAACTATTCACCACTAACTATTTTAATTCATCCAACACCTTATACATTTTGCTCACAACAGCAGAGGTTCTGCCATTATAATTATTCACAAGAAAAGAAAAAATATACTCCTTACCATCTTTTGCTTTATGATAACCGCAAAAACCTTTTACATCTCTTATAGTTCCGCTTTTCATCGTCATTCCATTGTATTCAGGAAAACCATTAAGATAATACTGAAACCAATCTTTGCTTTTTGCATATTTTAAAATCTCTACCTGTGCATGAGTGGTTACACGGTTCTGCGGTGAAAGACCAGAACCATCGCTGATATTTAATTCATCCCCATCAATACCTTTTTGTTTCCAGAAGTCTTTTACAATTTTTACACCACCATCAGTACTGCCAAAGCCGTTCTTTTCATAAGCAAATGTTTTTAATAATGCTTCGCCGTAAAGGTTGATGCTTTTTTTGAGGAACCAGTATGTGATGGAATCGAGAGAAGGGGAATAATGGGTATAAATAAGATTTTTCATAATAGCAGTGTCATCTCTCCTTAACCCCCAACGCAAAGGACTAAATGCTATTAAATTAGTATCGCCGTAATATTTCCAATTTAAAAAAGCATATTCAATAAAAGCACTTGAAAAGCTAATAGCAGGATTAAAATTGGTTGCAGAAATCTTAAATTTATCGACACCTGCGGGAACTGTACCTTCAACAACTAATTTGTTAGTTCCTGGTATAAAATAAACATAAGCATTATCACCACTCCCCTTTTTACCTGTTTTACAATTATTTTCCAATATATTCCACAACCAATGATTTGGCAATGCAGTTGTATCAATTCTAGCAACCTCTCCTTCTTTATTACCGGGTTTAAATGTTATTTCAATCTGATTTTCATACCAATTTAAAAATTGAGGTGCGGCTCCATAGTAATTACCAATATCTTCAAATATCCATCCAGAAGGAATATTTTTTAAATTTTCATTATCATAAATAACTAATCCTGAAGTAGAATTTATCCCTTCCTTCTCAAATGCATTAATTACGGATCTAAAAATATTTGTATCAATTGTTTGCTTATACCTCCAACTTCCGAAAGTTGGATCTCCTTTTCCTAGAACATAAATACTTTGTTGCGGTCCCTTAAAAAACTCAGTCTTATACCTATAATCCTTCCCCAACAACTCAAAAGCCGTTGCAGCAGTAATTATTTTTTGTGTAGATGCTGGTGCTAAACCAATTTGTGAATTTTTATCAAACACTACCTGTCCAGTTTTTGCATCAATAACATACAAGGAACTGATGGCATGCTTTAATTGACTGTCGCTTTCAAATTGCTGCCAGGCTTTTGTAAGTTTTGAGAAACTGACTGACTAAAAGAAACCGAAGCAAACAATATTATACAAAAACCAAAAAATATTCTTTTCATATACTTAAACATTAATCTGTCAAATTTAGCCATCTCTTACCTTTGCTACGAATTTTGATCTATGAATAATGTTAATGCTTCTATCATCACCATTGGCGATGAACTCTTGATTGGACAAACTATTGATACCAACTCTGCTTTTATTGCTCAGGAACTGAATAAAATTGGTGTGTGGGTAAGAAGAAGAGTTGCCGTTGGCGATGTATATGATGATATATGGAAGGCTTTGGATGAAGAAGGCGAAAACTCAGATATCGTCATCATCACCGGCGGACTTGGCCCAACGGCTGACGATATTACCAAACCGCTTCTTTGCAAATACTTTGGTGGTCAGATGGTAGTGGATGAAGATGTGCTGGCTCATGTAAAATATTTGTTTGAAAAAGTATTTCGTCGGACCGGGCCAATGCTGGAAAGAAATATGAAGCAGGCGGAAGTGCCGGATGTTTGTACCGTTTTACATAATAAGAGAGGGACAGCGCCGGGGATGTTGTTTCGAGCCCCCTAAATCCCCACAAGGGGGGGACTTTAGACTCCGAAAATTTAGAAAGTCAATATAGTTATGCAACTGCGGATCCTACTATTTATGGATTACTGAAAGATTTTGTTGTTGAACATAGAAGTAATCCAACTGAAGCTGAAAAAGTTTTATGGGAAATTGTAAAGGGTCGAAAAATGACCGGCTATAAATTTAGAAGGCAACATATCATTTCAAATTATATAGCTGACTTTGTATGTCTATCTGAAAAATTAATTATTGAGGTTGATGGACTGCATCATCAGCTTCCCGAAAATAGAATTAGTGATGATGAAAGAACACAGGATTTAAACAGACTTGGATTTGAAGTTATTCGATTTAGCAATGAACAAGTATTAGGGCAACCAGATAAAGTCATTAATACAATTGTAAAAACATTAAATAAAGTAAATTCAAAACTAAAATCGACTCAAATGCCCCCCTTGGGGGGTTGGGGGGCTGTGTATTTTTCTTTACCCGGCGTTCCCCACGAAATGAAAGGATTAATGATGGACAAAGTAATTCCATTTATACTTGATGAATTTGATTTGCCTGCTATCGTCCATAAAACAGCTTTCACCGCAGGAATAGGCGAATCTATGCTTGCAGAATTGCTGAAAGACTTTGAGCCAACTCTACCTTCACATATTAAACTGGCCTACTTACCTAATTATGGAATGGTGAAGTTAAGATTGACAACTACCGGAAACAATAAAGAAGAAGTGGAAAAAGAATTGCGGCCTTATTTTGAAAAGATGATGAACATTGCGAAAGAATATCTTGTTTCAGATGAAGATGAAGGATTAGAAAAAGTGATTGGTAAAATTCTGAAAGCAAAAGGCAAGACAATGGGAACTGCCGAAAGTTGTACCGGCGGTTATATTGCTCATTTGATCACTGCGATTCCCGGCTCGTCAGTGTATTATAACGGCTCAGTTATAAGTTATTCATATGAAGCAAAAGAAAATATTCTTGGCGTAAAAAAAGAAACACTGGAAAAAACCGGAGCCGTTAGTGAAGAGACAGTTACAGAAATGGCGAAAGGTGCTCTCAAAACTTTGAATGTAGATTATGTTGTTGCTGTTTCAGGTATTATGGGTCCAGAAGGAGGAACTGATGATAAACCGGTAGGAACCGTTTGGATTGCTGTTGCTGATAAAGATAAAGTGGAGACCACTGTTTTACACCTTCGCTTTGACAGGCAGCGGAATATTGAGATGACTGCGGCGAATGCACTGAACTTTCTACGGAAATTTATACTAAAGAACTAGGAAAATTCGGATTAAAATTGATTAGCCGGAAAACTTTACCTTTGAGCCGATTGCTACTGCCCAAAATTCAAACGTACAGTATTCCAGAATTGGAAATTTTACTAAAAGTTAAATCTGCAATCATAAATCTAAAATCTTAAATAATTATATGGCTCTTGTTGATTTAATAATGCCGAAACTGGGTGAAAGTATAATGGAAGCTACCGTTTTAAAATGGTTGAAGCAACCAGGAGATACTGTGGAGATGGATGAAACGGTGCTGGAAATTGCAACTGATAAAGTGGATAGCGAAGTGCCGAGCACTGTTGCTGGTGTGCTTGAAGAAATTCTTTTTAATGTGAATGATGTGGTGCCGATTGGTACGGTGATAGCAAGAATAAAAACTGACGCTGCTGAAACAGTTACTCATAAGCCTGAAGTTTCAACACCTGTTAAAGAAGCTGCTTCATCGCAACCAGATCAGGTGGCAGAAGTGGTGGAAACAATTCAACGTCCTGCTGCGGCACAATCACAACCAACAAATGGTTCAACTAATCGCTTCTATTCTCCTTTGGTTTTAAATATTGCTGCCAGCGAAGGTGTTAGTATGGTTGACTTGGAAAATATTCCCGGCACAGGTAATGAAGGCAGAGTAACCAAGAAAGATATTCTGCAGTTTGTGAGTGAGAGAAAGTCTGGTAGTCAACAGTCTGGAGGCAGGAGCCAGAGTTCACAAATGACTGTTTCGAGAACAGAACAAAAACAAACTGAAAGCAGTACCGGAAATGCGAATCAACAACTGACGACTTACACTGGTAATGTTGAAATAATTGAAATGGACAGGATGCGGAAGCTGATTGCAGACCATATGGTTCGCAGTAAGCATACTAGCCCGCATGTAACAAGTTTTACAGAAGCTGATGTTACCAATTTGGTAATGTGGCGAAATAAAGTGAAGAAAGATTTTGAAAAACGAGAAGGAACAAAAATTACATTCACTCCATTGTTTATAGAAGCAGTTGTTCGTTGCATTAAAAAATTCCCATTGATCAATTGTTCGCTGGATGGAAACAATATAATTATCAAGAAAGATATTAATATTGGAATGGCGACAGCCTTACCAAGCGGTAATTTAATTGTTCCTGTTATTAAAAATGCAGATCAATTAAATCTTGTTGGACTTGCAAAACAAGTAAACGGATTAGCTGATGCAGCCAGAAACGGAAAGTTGAAAGTTGATGATACTTCAGGCGGCACTTTTACCATGACAAACGTTGGAACATTCGGTAGCCTGATGGGAACGCCGATTATCAATCAGCCACAGGTTGCTATATTGGCAGTTGGTGCAATTAAGAAAAGACCAGTTGTTATTGAGTCTCCTTCTGGCGACAGTATTGCTATCCGCCACATGATGTATTTAAGTATGAGTTACGACCATCGTATTGTAGATGGAAGTTTGGGAGCTACATTCTTAACGGCTGTGTCGAAAGAGTTGGAGAATTTTGATGGAGAGAGAGAGTATTAATATTAGCCGGTAAGAAAATAAGACGGCAAGTTTAAATAACCTCCTTATTCTCTTCCCGCCTTCCCGGCAAAAAATAATTTTCTAGTTATTGAGAAGGCTTACCGTATTTCCCATTTGTAAACACATACTTATCGCCTTTTCTTTTCAGGATAAAAAGATTGTCGTAAATAGATTCGTCTAGGTCTCCTGGAACAACTGTTGAACCTGCAATTTTATTTGCAATATCATCAATGGTATTGGAATGACCGACAATTAATATATCTCCTTTTTTTATTGCTTTAATTCGCTGAATAAACGTATTCATTGAATCTGGCCTGCTGCTGTAAATCTGTATTGGCATTCCAAGGTATAATTCTTTCAAAGGTTTTGCTGTGGAAGTAGTACGTAATGTATTCGTAGAAAAAATATGTTTTACATTTTTACTTCCCAATATTTGTTTTAATGCTAATGCTCTTTCTTCGCCTTCAATCGTCAATGGCGGATCTGTTGAAGGTTTCATAGAAGCCATATCAATGCCTGATGCTTTTTCTGCATGGCGAACTACATAGATTGTATTACTACATGAAAAAAGTACTACCGAAAGCAATAAAATTATTAACCTCATGTGGATTGTTTTAACAAACTAAAATTAAACTTTGTTTCCCTTTATTCCGTCTTTTTATTAAATTAGTTAAACGAAACTCTAAACACTATGAAATCATTATCTGAAACCTGGTTCGCCGAAGGCCGTATTGATTTTGAATTAAAGAAATATACCCTTCTCGCCTACCTGCAGGAAGTGAATAAGCACTTCGACGAAAATAAATTATATCCGCAACTCGCCGATATGGTTTTTCACTACAACAATATTGTCGCCTTCCGAGAAAATAAAAAACACTTACAGGAAAATTTTCCTAAAAGACTGACTGGTATGCAAATGGAAAAACTGCAGGTACTTTATGAGCAGTTGATTCAGGATGATGAAATGATGCAAGAGTTGGAAGATATTATCCATTATTCGGCTGCCAAGATTCAAAAAACGATCCGTAACGGAACAGAGATATATGAATTTGTTGAAGACAAAATAAGTATCAACCCTATTGGTATCATTCCGCTAGACACCAGAGAAGGTTATTTCTTTTTAAGTGCAGGTGATAACCATCAAACACATATATACCATTACCGGCTTTCAATTTTTGAAAAGCATGATGAAAAATACAGGAGTATCCGCACCTTATTTCTAGATGAAAGGCAGCGAACAATTTCAAACACTTATGAAAACATTAAAGCTGAATTGATCCGACACTGGAAAGACCTTCCCAATCCGGCTGTGTATTGTATTGAAACAGATCTGAAATTTCCTGTTGATGAAACTTTATTGCCAGTAGCAAAAAGAAGTTTAGTGAAATTTATCAGCGAGGCAGCTTAATTATGTAACCATCATGCCGGGCTTGACCCGGTATCTCATTCAAAAAACAATCACTAAAAAAAGACCCCGGCTCAAGGCCGGGGTGACAATGTCATTTAGTCTACTAATTCCAGCCCCCAATCTTTTCCTTTCTTCACGGCAGGAATACGATCTACTATCCACTTTGGTGGCTTCTCTCCTTTCAATAACCAGTCAAAGTATTGTTGCTCTCTTATTGAAATATCTTTTTTATTAATACGCTGTACAAGGTTATGGTCTTCGCCATTATAATTCAACATCCAAACCTTTTTACCGAGCCTCCTCATTCCGGTAAATAGTTCTATACCCTGATACCAGGGAACTGCTCCATCCGCATCGTTATGCATAATTACCAGCGGCGTTTTTACTTTCGGCAAATGAAACAACGGAGAGTTTGCAATATAAAGATCTGGCCGCTCCCATAATGTAGCTCCTACTCTGCTCTGCGTTTTTTCGTATTGGAACTGGCGATTCATTCCACTTCCCCAACGAATACCGCCATAAGCACTGGTCATGTTAGCAACCGGAGCACCGGCCCATGCTGCTTTAAACATATTGGTCATCGTAATTAATTGCGCCACTTGTATACCGCCCCAGCTTTGCCCTTGAATGCCAATATTAGCACCATCAATCCATTTTTTCTTTGCCAAAGATTGAGCTGCACTTACCACATAATCATACGTATTTTTTGATTGCTTACCAGTAGTATAATGTATATCCGGAGAGAATACAACATAACCACGACTAACAAAGAAGGGAATATTTAAACGACTGCCAGTTGGTGTCGGATCAATGTAGTCATATAAAGTATTGGAATGAGTTTCATAGAAATACATAAGCATTGGGTACTTATTTGTTGAGTCAAAATCTTCGGGTTTATACAAAACCCCTTCAGACATTTTACCATCAAAAGCTTTCCATTTGTACAATTCTGCTGTTCCCCAGTTATAGTATTTTTGTTGAGGGTTGATGGAAGAGAGCTTTGTGTCTGTGGAAAATGAAGTAGTAATGAAAATATCGCCTGGATGCACATAATTTTCTTTTGTAAAAATAAATCTATCTGCATTTTTTGCTCTCAGAGCATTTCCAAAATTTACCTTCTGCGAGGTTACCTGAACAGGCGGCATTTTACCTAATAGTGTATAACTCGCCACTCCAGCCTCTTTATTTATCTGATTAAAAGTTTTAAATAAAACATCCTGATACTTTTTTACAAACCGTTCTTCGGGATCTGTAGATATATATCGGTATGAGATCTTATTTTTCCTTCCCAAACTGCTGGTTATATTCTGTGGAATACCCTTTCCATCTACAACGACTTTCCAAATGTCATAACGATCATAAATTAAAATTGACTCATCATTCTCCATCCATTTCATAATACCATACGGCGGCGGATATGAAGGAGAATCATGTTCTTCATCCCATAAAGGATATTTAATATTAGCTGTAATGTTTTTGGTGGTTGCTCCATCCCATGCAAAATAGTTTTTCGCCTTGCTATCGTACCACATAATGTATTTTCCTGTTGGCGAAATAAGCTGAGGCGAAACAAACCCATCCAAATCTTTTTTCACTAATTTCTTACTACCATCTTTTACATTGATAGCATAAATATCTTTCTTAGTTGTACCTGTCCATTGGCTTTCTATTCGTTTGCCAAAATCTGTCACTCCTACAAACTGGTTGCCATCGCCTTCGTTAGTTTGATAAACTGTAGGAATTTCTTCAGTTTCTAATTGCTGCAAACTATTATCACTAAAATCATAAACTGCCAAGTAATTATTTTGTAAATCTCTTTGCAATCTTTTTAATTGAACTGGTTGTAAATAATCATCATTATAATGCCACACATCTAATTTTACCAGATCAATATCTATCAGCGAAGTGTCTTTTGGAGGCTGAATCGGTGCCGTTCCAAAAAATAAGCGATTGCCTGATTTGCTGAAATTAAGATTAGCATACTCACTCACCGTCATGCCTAAATCCATTCCAACAGAATTTTTATCAACCAGCATCCTGGCACTATCCATTCCATTTTTATAATACCAGAGCTTGTAAAACTTCTGTAACTCTTTGGGCTTAGCATCTCTTTCCGCTACATAAGCTACTTGTGAGCCATCTTCCGAAAAAGAAAAATTCTTGAACTCATTCCCGCCATTGCTTAACACAGTTTTTGCCGCCTTATCCAAGTCATAAACAAATACTGAAGTTTTACTTAAGCTATCTTTTGGATTTTTAGCTTGCTCTATCAGCAATTGCTTTCCTTTCTTACTAAATTGATATTCTAATACATTTTTAAATGTCTTTTCTTTTCCATCGTAAAGATTTCGAACAACTAAATCAGTTCCTGTATCAGTTGGGCCAGCAGGAGTTTCATCACCGTCGGCATCTGTCTGGTCAATAGTGAATAGTGAATTGTCAATGGCTTCTTCGAATTCACCATCCTTGTTCTTTTTTTTCTTTTTGGGCATTGATTCAATTAGATTCTGTAGTGAATCAATAACTCTGCTCAAGCTATCCGCAACTTTTTTATCTGATGCGTCAGCTTTCTTTGCCATTTCCTTTTTATCAATTGCTTTCTCCAAGTGATAAGCTACCCAGCCTGCTTCTTTATCAGGTGTTTTATAATTTTTTACTTTGGGTTGTTTCCAAACACTGTCTTTACCCAATTCTACTATGGCAAAAGAATCCTTTGGCATATCATCTCCCTTTTTCTTTTTTATTTTGGCTTCTCTTGTATCTGCAAAGAATGCTTTGATTTTAAAAACAGCATAACGACTGTCTTCGGTTATTGTAGCATTATAACCTCTTGGTACAACTTTCTTATAAGTTGCGTCAGATGATTGTATCACCAGTTCATTATCGCCTTCCTGCGCATTGATAGTGTACACTACCCATCTGCCATCATTACTGATCATCCGTTCGCCAATACTTTGCCAGCCATCATAAACGGAATGGTCTAATGGTTTTTTTTGTGCAAATAAAATAGTGAATGATAATAATAGTGTGGTGCTAAAAATGAGCCTTTTCATTTGTATAGTTTTGGATGCTTTAAAGATACTAGTGAAACCGGAAACAATTTACGGCTTTTTACCAACGGCAATCCCGTATTGCCAAAGTCCCTTTTTCATTCCCTTGTATTGAAATTTACAAGCCATTATATTCTTCTTCTGCATATCAGTGGCAGGTTTGGAGAAATTGACTTTCTTCCAAAACAAATAAAGCCTTGCCAGAAAATAAAATCGGTACAGCCTTCGGGAAGAATGAGAAGCTTCCTTCGATATATTACGATAATTAATATCTGTGAACCCTGTTTGTTGCATAAAGTTTTGAAATCGTTCCGGTGATTCAAGATAATTAACCTGCCAACCATCTGCCCATTGCCGTATAATCGGATTTTCATTATTTACAAAGTCAGTTACAAAACCATCCGCCACTACTAATCTTCCACCGGGTTTTAATAATCGATATGCTTCTTTGATAAATTTTTCCTTGTCGTCTGCATAGCAAATGCTTTCACATCCCCAAACCACATCAAAACTTGCATCGGGAAAATCGGTGGCGCTATAATTAATCGCTTTAAAATTGACCAGTTCTGCTACATTCTTTTTTGCTGCATTTTCATTTGCTTGTTGCACCTGTCTTTTACTTAAAGTGATACCTGTAACATTGCAGCCTAAAACAGATGCCATAAAAATACTGCTGCCACCAACACCGCAACCTGCATCCAACACTTTGTCAGTTGGTTTGATACCTGCTGTTTCAATCATCACTTCGTTCATCCGTAACAACGATTCTGGAAAAGATTTTACTTTTTCATCCCAATATCCATAATGTATGGCGAGGCTGTTATTCAAATCCCAAGAATCTTTGTAAGCATTCTCAGTATCCTTATAATATTCAATTATTCTTTTATGGTAATCAGCTGACTGCATTTTCTGTTAACTTCTTTTCTACTTTAACTAATAAATAAACATGGATTATCAATGCTACAGCAATAACGGCAAAGCCAACATAAAACCATTTGCTTAAGAAACTCATTTTCTTTGTAAACAATAAAGGCAAGTATAATTCCGTAGACCGGCTCCAGATTATAAGAAAGATTGACGGTAAAGGCGGAAAGTCGCTTTAAAGCATTTCCTGAAAGTTTGAATGCCAGTACCGAACAGAACCATGCCAATACTAATAGCCAACCAAGATTTTCTAATGATGGAATAAAACTATCGACTGGAAATTTATTCAAGTAAAACGGAAGCAGGGCTGACAACACAATCAAACCACCGGTTTGTTGCCAGGTGAGCATCGTTTCTACATTTGTTCTTTTTAAAAACTCCCGGTTAAAAATAGGAAACAAGGATGCAAGAACAGCTGAGATTATTCCCAGAATGATTCCAGTTTTATAATGTGTATCGAAATGGAAGATGATGTAAATACCGCTTAATGTGATAAGACCGAGCAACAACTCTGTCCAGTTCATTTTCTTTTTTAAAATCACCGGCTCAAATAAAGCGGTGAAGAAACTGATAGCAGAAAAACAAACTAATGAAACTGATACATTTGAATATTTAATGGAACCATAAAAAGTAACCCAATGCATTGCAGCAATAAAGCCAACAGCAGAAATTTTAATAATATCAATGAGAGGAATCTTTTGCAGTTTCTTCATAAAGCCAAACAAAATCCACATGGTAGCAGCGGTCAGCAAAAGTCTGTACCACACAATCATTCCTTCATTTAAGGTAATAAGCCTTCCTAGTATTCCGGTAAACCCGGCAAGAAACACAGCAATATGGAGTTGGAGAAAGGCTTTTTTCATTCGCCCTGCAAACTAAAGAAAAGAGATTATAAAATGGTGAGGTTATTTAGTTTCAACGAGAACTTCCTTGTTGTTCAACGGTACAGCTTTTAAAGAATCATTTTTTTTTACCCGTTTTCTATAATTCTTAAACATACTGTTCCAACGTAACTTAAGTACGCCAAGTATACCTTCTTTTACGATTCCTTTGTTCATTTTTGAAACGCCGTAAGTTCTGTCCTGAAATATGATGGGCACTTCTTTTACTTTAAAGCCTAATTTCCAGGCGGCAAATTTCATTTCAATCTGGAATGCATAACCTACAAAACGAATTTCATCAAGGTTAATAGTATCAAGCACTTCCTTTTTATAACAAACAAAACCAGCTGTGGGATCTTTTACCGGCATCCAGGTAATCATTCTTGTATAGAGAGAAGCTCCTTTTGATAAGGCGATACGATTGCTAGGCCAGTTAACAACGCCACCACCTTTTACATATCTTGAGCCAACAGCAACATCAGCACCTTCATTTTTGCAGGCATTGTAAAGTCTTGGCAAATCATTTGGATTGTGAGAAAAGTCTGCATCAATTTCAAAAATGAATTGATAGTCTTTTTCAATCGCCCATTTAAAACCGTGGATATACGCTGTTCCCAGCCCAAGCTTACCAATCCTTTCTTCTATAAAAAGTTTATCAGAAAATTTAGAGACGAGTTCCTTTACAATCTGAGCAGTTCCATCCGGAGAGCCATCGTCAATCACCAAAACATGAAATCCATCATTCAGATTGAAGATGGCATGAAGGATATTACTAATATTCTCCTTTTCATTATATGTAGGAATGATAACTAACTTTTCCACTCAATAAATATAGACTGTTAACATCGAATTTACGAAAAACAGTAGAGATGCCGTGTTAAAAAATAAATCGGTTCTGCTTAACTTTTCTTCAGCATGGTACGGGTATAAATCTCTGTGAGTTTTTGTTTTGTATGCTGTGGAAAATCGCCTTTCATCATCCAGTCGTAATACTGAGGTTCTGCCTTCAATACTTCTGAAACGGGACGACCTTTGAATTTGCCAAAATTGAAGACCTCAGTTCCGTTTTCCATTACAAAACGACGGGCAAAATCAACTACCTGATCTTCGCCAATTACTTTTAAAATTGAGTCTATATTGTTCCCTAAGTCGCTGTAATGTTTTATCTGAGCTTCTAAAATCTCATAAGTGGCAGTAGCATCTACTTCGGCACTATGTGCTCCATCCAGTGATTTGCTGCAATAGAATTTATATGCCGCAGTTAATGTTCTTGGTTCCATTTTGTGAAAAATATTCTGAACATCCAGCAGTTTTCGGTTCTTCATATCGAAATCAACATCTGCCCTCAAAAATTCTTCCATCAGCAATGGAATATCAAACCGGTTGGAGTTGTAGCCTGCAAAATCACAACCATCCAGCATTTGCTTTAATTCCTGTGCCACCTGCTTAAAAGTTGGCTCATCTTTTACCATTTCGTCCGTAATTCCATGTATTTCACTTGAAGGTTTTGGTATCGGCATTCCGGGATTGATGCGTTTACATTTTACACTCTTGGTTCCATCTGTCAATACTTTTACAATGGCAATTTCGACGATACGGTCAGTTCCCGGGTTCACACCAGTGGTTTCCAAATCAATAAAGGCTAAGGGCTTTTTAAGTTGTAGCATTAGGTTAGTAATTTCTCTTATTTTTTAATAATATTAAGGGTGGTAAAGGTAACTGAATATATTCCTTTTAAAAAGTAATCAATTCAGAATACGGCACATTATATAAAGAAAATCAAGCATTTAAGTATTGTATTAGGGCTCTTTCAAAAATCATCGGCCTATCTAATGCAATCGGGAAAGACTTCTTACCTTTAAAGCCACAAAATATTTTGAGCAAATTTCCGTTTACCTTTCAAATATCCATCATATGAAAAATAAATTTCTTACAGTTTTAGCTATTTTAATGGTAATTGTCTTTCTATCGTCCTGTGCTTCACAAAAATATGGCTGCCCATCAGTACAACAATCTAACTCCAAGTTTAGAGGTTAATATACCATCCTTTTTTATTGGCAATGCCTTATTGGGCAAGGCTTTTTTGTTTTCTTTTCATAAAGAATCTCCGACGCTGTATCAATGCATCTCTGTTTTTTGAAAGAAAAACAGAATGTAATCCTATTTCCTGCAACTTACCTTTTAGTTGAAAAGCTCCCATTTGATTTGCATTTAGATATTTTGGTAATTCAACAATGTTTAAAACTGTATCTGATACCAATAATTCGGAAGCCAGCTCATGGCACTTCCCTAACATTCTTGCCGTTGTATTCAACACATCACCATGATAGGCAATTTCAGATTTATATTTTCCAACTTCAGATACGACAACCGTTCCGCCATGTAATGCAGCTTTGAACTCTGGCACTCTTCCATATCTTTCCTCATAATATGTCTTGTATCTTCTTATTTGTTTTTGTATGGCAAAAAAACAACGAATACAGACTGCAAATTTAATTCCTTTCTTAAGTGGCCATGTCACCACAGCCTCGTCGCCAACATATTGATAAATTCTGCCAAAATAACGAGCAATAGGTTCGCTAATATCATAAAAATAATCTTGCAGAAAATGACTGTATTCCATCTCTCCCATCTCTTCTGCTATATCTGTAGAATTATTAAGGTCAACAAATAGAAACAAACGTTCTTCTTGTTTCACTTGGTGATATTTACCAAGCACAAGATTATAAATGGCATCTCGCCCCAACTTTCTATGTAATTCATCTAAGAAGTTTGAGAAAATAGAAATGGCAAGTGCTAATCCCAAAAATTCAAACACTTTTCTCGTAGCGAAAAAATCATACAGACTATGCGGAAAAATAGTTTCGTACGTATTAATATTTAGCCACATCACAATTACCATGATGAAGAAAAACAATACCATAAACCAAACTACCAGCCTAAATGTTCTGTAGAAAAGGTAAAACCAAAAATGATTGCGGCGGTGACGACGGCGGAACTCTTGTGATTGAGTTTCAAAAAATGCAATAGCAAAACCAATAGGTAAGCTTACAATCAAAGAAGTTGAAAAGCCAATCCAGTTGAAACCATGCCTTGCAAAAGAATAAAAAGCAAACAAGAAAATTGACAAATAAATTATGTAAACATTATTCTGCGAAATGACTTTCCAGGGTTGAAGCAGGTCAAACGAAACAGTTTCGGTTCTGTTTTGATACGAACCAACTGAAGTTCCAATATTACTGGTAGTATTTTCTTTATCATCAGGCATGTTGAGCTTATTCATTAATTTAATGTCAAATCGATAAACGAAAATAAAAATTAAAAGTAAAACTCTCGATTAATCTGAAAATCCCTTATTTTTGAAGCCAATCATGAGAACATTTACACATAATCATCATCATTTCTTACTCTTCCAGAGTAGGCCATGAGGATATTATGTACTAAACATAGTCAAGGGCTTACTTAACGGTAAGCCCTTTTATTTTAAATAATACAAAATGAATGAAACACTAAAAATTGCTGTTCAAAAATCTGGTCGCCTTTATGAAGGATCGATGAAACTGCTGAAAGAATGTGGCATTGAAGTAAGTAATGGCAATAATCAATTGAGAGTTATCGCAGCCAATTTTCCAGTAGAGATTTTCTTTTTACGAGATGATGATATTCCAGAATATGTACAGGATGCTGTAGCCGATATTGGTTTTGTAGGAGAAAATGTAGTGAAAGAGAAAAACAAAGAAGTTGATATAATTGAAAAATTAGGTTTTGGGAAATGTCGTTTATCTATTGCCATTCCTAAAACAGGTGTCTTGCAATCTCTTAATGATTTAAATGGGAAAAAGATTGCTACCAGCTATCCTTTTTATTCTTTCCTCTTTTCTCAAAGAAAAAATATTCAAGCTTCTATTCATGAAATAAGCGGCTCGGTAGAAATAGCGCCAAGAATTGGTTTAGCTGATGCCATATGTGATCTTGTAAGCTCTGGCAGCACACTTTTCACCAATGAATTAAAGGAAATTGAGACGATTCTTTTTTCAGAATCTATACTAATCAGTAATAAAACACTCACTGCCGAAAAGAAAATCATTCTTGAAAGTTTGCGATTCAGATTAAGTGCTGTTAAGAAAGCAAAGAATAATAAATATGTCTTGCTGAATGCTCCTAATAACAAACTTGATACCATTTTCGGATTGCTACCCGGCATGAAAAAGCCCAACAATTCTGCCATTAGCGGAAGAAGGCTGGAGTTCTGTTCATTCTGTAATAAGCGAAAACGATTTCTGGAATGTGATTGAAAAATTAAAAACCAATGGAGCTGAAGGAATTTTAGTAATTCCAATTGAAAAAATGATAGTATGATGAAGCGATATAATTATCCTGCTAAAAAGAATGGGCTGAAATCGTAAAGCGACCTTCTGCTGATTATTCTTCACTTGAAAAAAAAGTTAAGAAGATAATGCTGAATGTAAAAGAGAAAGGTGATAAAGCAGTTTTCAAATATTGTAAAGCCTTTGATGGTGTAAAAATGAAAAGACTTGCGGTCAGTCAAAAGGAAATTGACAAAGCGATTGAATCTGTTCCTTCGGAATTACAAACTGCTATTTTACAAGCAAAGAAAAACATCGAGCTATTCCATAATTCACAGAAAGAAGAAGTTAGGAAGATAGAAACAATGCCTGGCGTTACTTGTTGGCGGCAATCAAAAGGAATAGAAAAAATTGGCTTATATATTCCCGGTGGCACTGCCCCACTCTTTTCCACAGTTTTAATGTTAGGGATTCCGGCACAAATAGCAGGGTGCAAAGAAATTATTCTGTGTACTCCGCCAGATAAAAAAGGGAAGATCAATCCTGCAATACTATTTGCTGCAGAACTATGTGGTATAAGCAAAATTTATAAAGTTGGTGGTGTACAGGCCATTGCTACAATGACCTTTGGAACAGAAACTATTCAAAAGGTTTTTAAAATTTTCGGGCCTGGGAATCAATATGTAACAATGGCTAAGCAAATGGCACAACAGTATAGTGTTGCCATTGATATGCCAGCAGGTCCATCAGAAGTATTGGTGATAGCAGATGAATCGGCAAATGCGGAGTTTGTCGCTTCCGATCTTTTATCACAAGCTGAACATGGAATTGATTCGCAAGCCATCTTAATTACAACTGATGAAAAATTAGGTAAACAAGTTGTTGATGCGATTTTAAACCAAATCGAATTGTTACCAAGAAAAGCTATTGCAGAAAAAGCATTGAAGAACAGTAAACTTATTGTTGTAAAGAATATTTCAGAAGCAATTGAATTGTCCGATTTATATGCTCCTGAACATTTAATTATTGCCTGCAAAAATGCAAATGAAGTTGCACAACAAATTTCAACCGCAGGGTCAGTTTTTATTGGCAACCATTCTCCAGAAAGTGCAGGAGATTATGCCAGTGGAACGAACCACACTTTACCGACTAATGGATATGCGTCTATGTACAGTGGAGTCTCATTAGATAGCTTTGTAAAGAAAATTACTTATCAGGAATTAACAAAAGAAGGATTGGGAAATATTGGCCAAACAGTAATGACAATGGCAGCAGCCGAAGGGCTTGATGCCCATAAAAATGCAATAGCAATCAGATTAAAAAAGTAAAATGAAGTTTAATTTAGACAATCTCGTAAGAGAAAATATTAAAAAGATGACGGCCTATTCATCTGCAAGACATGAATACAAAGGCGAAGCCAGCATCTTTTTGGATGCCAATGAAAATTCATTTGGTTCACCGCTCTCTGTTAATTACAATCGTTATCCTGATCCATTGCAATGGGAACTAAAAAATAAATTGAGTAGCATAAAAGGTGTTCCATCCGAAAATATCTTTCTCGGAAATGGAAGTGATGAGGCAATTGATTTGCTATTTCGGATTTTCTGTTCACCGGGAAAAGATAATGTTATCATCTTCCCTCCTACGTATGGCATGTATGAAGTTTGTGCAGAAACTAATGATGTGCTGGTTAAGAAAGTTCCGCTTTTGGAAAATTTTCAGCTCAATTTGGAAGCCATTGAAGAAGCCATTGACGCAAACACAAAACTAATTTTTGTTTGTTCACCCAATAATCCAACAGGCAACAGCATCGACAGAACTGATATTGAAGTATTGTTGAATAATTTTGATGGTCTGGTTGTGATAGATGAAGCCTATATCAATTTTGCAAAGCAAAAAACCTTTATTCCGGAATTAACAGAGTATCCAAATCTTGTCATTCTGCAAACTTTGTCCAAAGCTTGGGGTCTTGCAGGATTAAGACTGGGCATGGCTTTCGCTGGTCAGCCAATCATAAACTATTTTAACAAAGTAAAATATCCTTATAATATAAATACTGCAACGCAGCAATTGGCGATTGAGGCATTAGGAAATATTTTAAGTATAAATAACTGGACTAAGACGACAGCTGAACAAAAAGATTGGCTATCAGAAGAAATTGGAAAACTAAAATTCACTCAATTCGTTTATCCGTCGGACGCAAACTTTATTTTGGTAAAAATGGATAAAGCAAAAAAGTATACGAATACCTCATAACAAAAGGAATTATCGTCCGTGACCGTTCTAAAGTGATTCTCTGTGATGATTGTTTACGCATCACTATCGGGACTCCTGAAGAAAATAAAAAAATAGTTTTAGCACTAAATGATTACTCAAAATGAAAAAAGTATTATTTATAGACCGTGACGGCACTTTGATAAAAGAAGTTCCTCCAACATATCAGATTGATTCTTTTGAAAAATTAGAGTTCTATCCAGATATGTTTACTTGGATGAGCCGGATAGCCAAGGAGTTAGATTTTGAATTGGTAATGGTTAGCAACCAAGATGGTTTGGGTACAGCTTCATTTCCTGAAGAAACATTTACACCAGTGCAAAATTTTATTATAAAAGCCTTAATCAATGAAGGAATAGTTTTTTCAAAAATCCTGATTGATAAATCAGTACCCGAAGAGAATTCTCCCAACAGAAAACCAGCCACTGGTATGTTAACCAGTTATCTGGGAAATGCTGAATATGATATTGCAAACTCCTTTGTAATTGGCGATAGGGTTACAGATATACAACTGGCAAAAATATGGGTTGCAAAGCAATCTGGTTGAACAATGATCCTACACTTGGAGCCAATGAAATCAATAGTGGCGAATTAAACTTTGAAGAAACAATTACTCTTGAAACAAATAATTGGAAATCCGTTTATGAATTTCTCCGGCTTGGGCAAAGAATTATTCAACATGAAAGAAATACAAATGAAACAAAGATTCAACTTTTAATTAATCTTGATGGGAAGGGCAATGGTATGATTGATACAGGCTTGAATTTCTTCAACCATATGCTTGACCAGTTGAGCCGCCATAGCGGCATTGACATGATGCTAAAAGTGCAGGGAGATTTACAAATTGATGAACACCACACAATAGAAGATACTGCTATTGCATTAGGAGAAGCTTTTGCAAAAGCATTGGGTGATAAAAGAGGTTTAGAAAGATACGGCTTTACACTTCCCATGGATGATTGTTTGGCACAAGTTGCGATTGACTTTGGAGGAAGAAGCTGGTTGGTTTGGGATGCAACATTTAAAAGAGAAAAAATTGGTGATGTTCCAACAGAAATGTTTTATCATTTCTTCAAATCATTTTCTGATGCTGCAAAATGTAATCTAAATATAAAAGTGGAAGGAGAAAATGAACATCATAAAATCGAATCAATATTTAAAGCCTGGGCAAAGGCAATGAAAATGGCTGTGAAAAGAGATGTAAATAATATGCAATTGCCAAGCACAAAAGGAACTCTCTGATGAAAGTCGTAATTATAAAATATAATGCTGGTAATATCCAATCCGTTTTATTTGCTTTAGAAAGAATAGGAATGCAGGCAATTGTAACTGACAATACAGAAGAAATAAGAACAGCCGATAAAATAATTTTCCCCGGAGTTGGAGAAGCAAGTACGGCTATGAATTACCTGAGAGAAAGAAAACTTGATGAGCTTATTGTTTCATTAAAACAACCTGTACTTGGTATTTGCCTAGGCATGCAATTGCTTTGCAGCCACTCCGAAGAAGGTGATACAACCTGTTTAAATGTATTTGAAAAAGTAAGCGTAAAGAAATTTATTTCAGGAAACAATGAATTCAAAATTCCACAAATCGGATGGAACACAATTTCAAGCCTCCACTCGAAATTATTTAACAAGGTTGCCGAGCAAAGTTACTGCTACTTTGTGCATGGTTATTACGCAGAAGAAAATAATCTTACAATTGCAAAAACAGATTACATACAACCATATAGTTCTGCATTATCCTTTGAAAATTTCTATGGCGTTCAATTTCACCCAGAGAAAAGTGCAATAGTTGGCGAACAGATTTTAAAAAATTTTTTAGACTTATAAAATGACGATCATACCAGCTATAGATATAATTGATGCAAAGTGTGTACGACTTACCAAAGGAGATTACAGCCAGAAAACAATTTATAATGAAGATCCTTTAGAAGTAGCTTTGCAGTTTGAAGATGCGGGGCTACAACGTTTACATCTTGTTGATCTTGACGGAGCCAAAGCAGGCGACGTAAAAAACTGGAAAGTGCTGGAGAAAATTGCTGGAAAAACAAAATTGACCATTGACTTCAGTGGTGGAATCAGCACACAAAAAAATCTTGATATTACTTTAAATTCCGGGGCAGCTTTTGCCTCAATCGGAAGCATTGCAGTTAAAGATGAATTCACCTTTACAGGCTGGCTGCTTGCATATGGTACAGACAGATTTATAATCGGAGCAGATGTAAAAGATGAGCAGATTCTTATTAAAGGCTGGACAGAATCAACAACACTAACTGTGTTTGATTTAATAGACAAATACAAACTAAAAGGTGTAAAGCAATTCTTCTGTACAGATGTATCGAAAGACGGTTTACTTGCAGGACCATCTGTTGATTTATATAAGAAAATAATCAATGAGCATCCTTCCATTGATCTGATTGCAAGTGGCGGTGTTTCATCTATAAAAGATTTGGAAGAACTGAGAGAAGTTGGTTGTAGCGGAGCGATAATTGGTAAAGCTATTTATGAAAATAAAATTTTGTTAACTGATTTAAAGAAATTTTTATAAGCAATGTTGACCAAACGCATTATACCATGCCTCGACATTAAAGACGGAAGAACCGTAAAAGGAACAAACTTTGTTCAGCTACGAGATGCAGGCGATCCGATTGAATTAGCTATGCGATATTGTGAAGAAGGTGCTGACGAATTAGTCTTCCTGGACATTACAGCTACTACTGAAAAAAGAAAAACACTGGCAACCCTTGTAAGAGAAATTGCCACTCATATTAATATTCCATTTACAGTTGGCGGTGGTATCAATACCATCGAAGATGTAAGCCTTTTATTAGAAAATGGTGCGGATAAAATATCTGTGAATACTTCGGCTGTAAATAACCCCGAACTGATAAATCAACTTGCTGCCAATTTTGGAAGCCAATGTATTGTTGTTGCTATAGATACAAAAATAATTGACGGCAACTGGACTGTTGTAACACATGGTGGTCGAAATCCAACATTGCATAAAGCCATTAGTTGGGCCAAAGAAATAACAGACAGAGGTGCCGGAGAAATCCTGTTAACATCAATGGAGAATGATGGAACAAAAGCTGGATTTGCAATTGATATTACAAGAGAAATTTCAACGGCTGTTTCTATTCCGGTAATTGCATCTGGCGGTGCAGGATCAATGAATCATTTTAAAGATGTATTTGAAATAGCAAATGCCGATGCTGCATTGGCAGCAAGTATCTTTCATTTCAGAGAAATTTCAATTCAAGAATTAAAAAATATTTAGTCAAAAATTTAATACCAGTAAGATTATGAACCCAGCATTTGCAAAATATGCAGACGGACTTTGCCCGTAATAATTCAGGATTTTTTTACAAATAAAGTACTGATGCTCGGCTTCATGAACGAGGCTGCTTTTCATCAAACCCAAAAAGATGGCAAGGTTACTTTTTTTAGCCGTAGCAAACAAAGACTGTGGACCAAAGGCGAAACTTCAGGCAACTTTTTATTAGTTAAGGAAATGCTGATTGATTGTGACAATGATACTTTATTAATCAAGGCTGAAGCAACTGGCCCTGTTTGTCATTCAGGAGCAGATACTTGTTTCAATGAAACGAATAACTCATTTTCATTAATAAAACTTGAAAATATTATAGCCGACCGAAAAAATAATCCAAATGAAATATCATATACCTCTTCATTATTTAGCAAAGGCATAAATAAGATTGCTCAGAAAGTAGGTGAAGAAGCTGTGGAGCTGGTGATTGAAAGCAAAGATGATGACAAAGAAAAATTTTTAAACGAGGCGGCTGATTTACTTTTTCATTATCTCGTTTTATTACAAGCAAAAAATTATTCGTTAAAAGATGTAGAAGCAATACTTTCAGAAAGGCACAAATAAAAAAAGGCAAGTGATAATTACTTGCCTTTTGTGGAGGTGAGGGGAATCGAACCCCTGTCCAAACATATTCCTCAAAAGCTTTCTACATGTTTATTCTATTTTGTTATGTCGGGAACCAACTGGAAAAAGACAACCGATTAATTCCTTAGCTGAATAGTCTTGAGCAACCAGCACAGCCTATGATTGCAGCAACCTGTTTTGTTTTTGAGTCGGCGGCGAGGCATGGTAACAGATCAACCTGCCCGGCGGCCCATATGACTACTTAATCACTGATTAGGCAGCCATGGCATACTGTGTATTGCCATTTATAGTTTTCGTATTCAGATTAAACTGCTAATTACGCAACGCAGTACATGCTTACACTTCCAAAGATCTACGCTGTCAAAACCCGGCACCCCCGATTTGTTGTACAACAACTTGCAAATCTACAAAATTTCACACTCTTATAATATTTCATTTATTTAAAAAGCAAAGAATCAAGTAGTTTTATTGCATGACTAAAAAGCCAAAAGAAAGTTATGAAGCAAGGTTAAATGTTCTTGCTAAAGAATTAAAACAATTGCAGCGTAATAAAAGAATCCTGACATGGAAAAGGCTTTTCTCTTTCCTTGGAGCAGTTGCTGCAATTTGGATTTTATCCGCTTATTCATGGATTTTAGCAATTGCTGGTGGCATTATACTGATAAGTTTGTTTGTATATTTTGTATATAAAGATCTTGCCAATAGTAACTCCATAGAAAATTATTTGCTATTAATTTCAATTAATAAAAAAGAACAAGCTGCTTTAAATTATCAATTTCTTGGTTTTCCTGATGGAGCCGAATGGAAACCTGCATTACATAATTATGCAAATGATTTGGATATTTTCGGCAGAGCTTCTTTGTATCAATATGCAAATAGAAGTACATCGGAGCAAGGAAATAAATTATTTGCCGATTGGTTGCTTTCTCCAGCAAATGTTGGTGTGATTAAAGAAAGGCAAGACAGCGTAAAAGAATTAGCACCGCAAATAGAATGGCGACAACAACTGCAGGCATTTGGTATAAATAATCAGCTGAAGTTGAAAACCGAAAAAAATATTCTTGATTGGCTAAATGAAGAAAGCAAGTTTATTAAGAATAAGTTCTGGGTAATATTAAGAATTGTATTTCCAATTCTAAGCTTCACAGTTTTAGGATTATATATTGCCGATGTTATTTCCTTTGACCGCTTTCTTCCAATCATATTGGGTTTCCTTTTCATTTCATACTGGGTTTCAAAGCAGATAATGCCGGATTATATAAGGCTTAACAAAATAACCGGCGAGTTGGAAACCTTGTCTTCAAGCATCAGTTGTATAGAAAATAAAGATTTTACAAGCCCTCTCCTCTTAACACTTAAAATGGATTTCAACTCAACTGAAACAAAAGCTTCTTCAACAATCAAAAATTTGAAAAAGATACTTGATCGCCTCGACTATCGATTAAATCCAATAATATTTATTCCGCTTAGTGCTTTAGTCTGTTGGGATCTTCAACAAATTTTTGCGCTGGAAAACTGGAAACAAAAAAATAAAACAATCACTGCTACCTGGTTTTCTTCATTGGCAAATTTTGAAGCTCTATCCAGCATTGCTAATCTTTCTTTTAATCATCCTGATTGGAGTTTCCCTGAAATAGTAAATGATGATGCGGTATTTATTGGCGAAGAAATTGGCCATCCATTAATTCCAAAAGAAAAAAGAGTTACTAGTTCTTTTTCTACCAATGGTCTCAATCAAATCAGCCTTGTTACTGGTTCTAACATGGCAGGAAAAAGTACATTTTTGAGAAGCGTTGGAGTAAATATTGTTTTAGCCATGATGGGTTCTCCTGTTTGTGCCAAGCATATTTCCGTTTCTCATTTAAAAGTAATGAGCAGTATGAGGATAAGCGATAATTTGGAAGAAAGTACTTCTACATTTTATGCTGAGTTGAAAAAATTAAAAGAAATTATTGATGCAGTTTATGCGAACGAAAAAGCTTTCCTGCTGCTTGATGAAATTTTAAGAGGTACGAATTCTGCTGACAGGCATACAGGTTCTTCTGCCCTTTTAAAACAATTGATAAAACACAATGCGGCTGGCATTGTAGCAACACATGATTTAGAATTAGCAAAGCTATCAGAAGATTTTCCTTCCAACATTCACAACTACCATTTTGATGTAAAAGTGAACAATGAAGAATTGTATTTTGACTATAAACTAAATAAAGGCATTTGCCGCAGCATGAATGCCTCTATTTTAATGAAAAAGATTGGAATAGAGCTTTAACTATTTTCCCCAACCAAACCAGTCGTTACCATTGGCGTATAGCATCAAACCGAGTAATAAAACCATACCGACAACTTGTGCATACTCCAGGAATTTTTCATTTGGCTTTCTTCTTGTAATCATTTCATACAAGGTAAACATTACATGGCCGCCATCCAATGCAGGAATAGGTAGCAAGTTCATAAATGCTAATATGATTGAAAGAAATGCTGTAATGTTCCAGAATGCTTCCCAACTCCAAGTGGTTGGAAATATAGAACCGATGGCTTTAAAACCACCAACGCCTTTATAAGCACCAGTTTTAGGATTTAATATTAATTTGAACTGATCAATATAATCTTTCAGCTTCTCACCAGCCTTTCTGAAACCTGCTGGGAATGCCGCAAAAAAACCGTACTTGGTTTTTGTAACACTATACACTCCCATACTGTCGTATTGCTCATAGTTGAGCATATAAATACCGACCCTTCCTTCCTCACTTACTTTACTTAGCAAGTTCAGAGTATCTGCTCCTCTTAAAACAGTAAGATTCACAGTACCTTTCTTATTTTTTTCAGCCACATCATTTATCTGATCCATAAACTGGATAGGCTGCCCTTGTACCGCAATAATGTTATCAAAAGCTTGCAATCCTGCCTGCTTACCAAAGGAAGTATCTTTTTCAGGAAATTCTCCTACGATACTTGGAACTCTTTCAATAATAAAAGGTCTTCGTTTTTTATCTCTACGAGTAATTATTTTATCTATTACGTTAACAGGTAATTCCAGATTGATCACCTGATTATTTCTTTCTAATACTACTTTTCTACCACCAATTAATATTTTTGGTTGTACATCTTCAAAATATCGTATTGAGTCGCCATTAACAGAAATTATTTTGTCGCCGTTTTGAAAACCAAGTTTCGTCATCAAAGTATCTGTAACCCAAATACCATTTTTTACACTTGCAATAGGTGTTTTCTTTTCACCCCAAATCATCAATATGAATGCATAAATTACAAATGCAGTTAATACATTCATGATAACGCCTCCTAACATCACTATCAATCGTTGCCAAGCTGGTTTGCTTCTAAATTCCCATTCCTGCGGTGGTTGCTTCAAAGCTTCTTTATCCATACTCTCATCAATCATTCCGGATATTTTTACATATCCACCCAAAGGCAACCAACCAATGCCGTAAACCGTATCACCAATTTTCTTTTTAAAAATGGCAAACCAGGGATCAAAGAATAGAAAGAATTTTTCTACACGGCATTTAAACCAACGAGCCGTTATATAATGGCCAAACTCATGCAGAATAACCAATAATGATAATGCCAGCAATAATTGTCCGGCTTGCAATCCTACATTCGACCAGTTAATAGCTAATAAATTCATAGTAAGTTTATAAAAGAAGTCCTATTTATATCAGGGAAAAATAAGTGTCTAAAGTTGAATTTCATTGTTTTTTCAATCAAATCCGTCATGTCAAGAAAGTTAATTCTGTTTCGTAAAAAAGCAAAAACAGCTATTTCATTTGCAGCATTCATTATGCAAGGAAGGTTGCCAGCTTTGTTCAATGCTTCTTCCGCCAAAGCTAAATTTCTGAATGTTTTCACATCAGGTTCTTCAAACGACAGCGTAGTAATTTTTTTAAAATCCATTCTCGGAAAATCATTCTTAATTCGCTGTGGAAAAGTCAAAGCATATTGTATAGGCAACTTCATATCCGGCAAACCCATTTGTGCTTTTACACTTCCATCTTCAAACTGCACCATGCTATGAATAATACTTTGTGGATGAATTACCACCTGCACCTGTTCGGGTTTTAAATTAAATAACCATTTAGCTTCAATCATCTCCAGCCCTTTATTCATTAAAGTAGCAGAGTCAATAGTAATTTTTGCACCCATACTCCAATTGGGATGTTGCAATGCATGTTCTCTTTTTACATTAACAAGATAGTTTGGTTTGCGTCCGATAAATGGACCGCCCGATGCTGTAAGAATTACTTTCTCTATTTTGTTTCTTGTTTCACCAATCAGACATTGAAAAATTGCTGAATGTTCAGAATCAACAGGAATTATTGGTACCCGGTTCTCCACTGCTTTCCGCATGATGATATCACCAGCAACAACTAATGTTTCTTTATTTGCTAAAGCGATTGCTTTGCCATTCTCAATTGCTTTTAATGTTGGTCGCAAACCTGCATAGCCAACAATAGCAGCCAGCATCAAATCATAACAATCCATTGATGCCACTTCTTCCAAAGCTTTCTCCCCGGCAAATACTTTAATATCAGTAGAGGCTAATGCGTCTTTTACTGCGGCATACTTTTTATCATCACCAATAACAACAATATTGGGATTAAATTTTAAAGCCTGTTCAATTAATAACTCATCATTGTTATGCGCAGTTAAAACCTCTGCCGAAAACAAGGAAGGATTTTCAGCTATTACTTCGAGTGCCTGTGTGCCTATTGATCCGGTAGAACCGAAAATGGCAATTCTTTTAATAGTTTGTTGCGAACTCATTTTTGTTTGATTATATAATTAATTAAATGTTTTCTACTCGTCCACTTTATCAGTTCATCGGCTATCTTTCGGTCATTGCTCAATCTTGGCACTTTATTTTGCCCACCTAATTTACCGATTGATTTCATGTAATCAATAAAACCATTTTTACGGACTGTATTTATTTTTAACGGAGATAAAATATTCCCTCCGATAAGATCATCATAATAAACATTCTTTTCCCGGAGATGCTGGTCTAAACGGGAAGCAAATCGTTGTAAGTCATCCGGTTTGTTTTCAAATTCTGCATACCATTCATGATAGGACTTTCCTTCATCGCTGCTAACAAAAGGAGCAACAGTAAATTCAGTTACATACACATTTTCCTCTTTCGCAGCTTTCAGCATACAAGCTTCCACTTCTTCACCAATTACATGTTCACCAAACGCAGAAATAAAATGCTTCGTCCGCCCAGTTACAATCAATCGATACGGATCAACAGATAAAAACTTAACTGTATCTCCCAAATTATAACCCCAGAGTCCTGCATTACTATTAATAATCATTGCATAGTTCTCTCCCACTTTCACATCCTTTAAAGAAAACCTTGTCGGGTTTTCATTAGCAATTTCTCCTGCAGGAACAAATTCATAGAATATGCCGCTGTTACTATTTAATAATAATCCTTCTGCTTCCTGCGAATCCTGGAAAGCAAAAAAACCTTCACTAGCCGGGAACAATTCAATCGTATCAATTTTACGGCCGATGCTCTCCATTAATTTTGCTCTGTAAGGTTCAAAATTTACGCCGCCCTGTACCATTACACTAAAATTTGGAAACAGTTCACCAACTTTCTTGCCGCTTCTCTTCATTAATTCATCGAAATACATCTGCATCCATGGCGGAATACCACTAATCAGCGTCATGTTCTGGCTGATTGTTTCATCAACAATCTTATTTAGTTTAGTTTCCCAATCTTCAATACAATTTGTTTCAAAAGATGGTAATTGATTAGTTCGAAGGTATTTTGGCACATGATGGTTTACAATGCCGCTCAATCTGCCAGTTGGAATACCGCCAACCCTTTCTAAAACCGGAGAACCAGACAGGAATATCATTTTCCCATCAGCAAATTTGGTATTACCCGTTTCCGCCATATAGCACAGAAGAGCATTCCGGGCTGTATTAATATGGTTTGGTATAGAATCTTTGGTAATCGGGATATATTTTGTGCCGCTTGTAGTGCCAGAGGTTTTGGCTAAATAGATGGGTTTGCCCTTCCAAAGCACATTATGCTTGCCTTCCTTCACTTTTTCCACCCAAGGCTTCATTTGTTCATAATCCCTGATCGGGACTGCCTGCCTGAATTCTTCGTAAGAATTTACCTTAGCAAAGCCGGATTCTTTACCAAAATCAGTAATTCGACCAGTTTTTATAAGATTTTTGAGAATATTTTCCTGATCAGCAACGGCCGTAACCATCCCTTTGCGGACACCTTTATATATAAATGAGGCGAATGGTTTAGCTAAGAAGGACTTGATTTTCATACACAATTCAATAGAAACCTTGATAAGACCTGCAAATATAACAGATACTGGGGCAATTTGGTAGGGCAATAAATGTTCATAAATCTTTGATTTTCCGTTTGCGGCTTCAATATTTCCCCGTACCTTCGCCGTCCTAATTTTTAAGATTATGATAGCCGTTATTAAAATAGCTGGACAGCAATTTAAAGTAGAAAAAGACCAAACCATTTATACTCCACGAGTGGAAGGAAATGCTGGCGATAAAGTAGAAGGTATTGAAGTTCTATTGGCATCTGCTGATGGAAAATTATCAGCAGGTATAACAGTTGCTGCTGAGATTGTTGACCAAGTAAAAGGTGATACTGTAATTGCTTACAAGCAAAAAAGAAGAAAAGGTTTTCACAAAAAGAAAGGTCATCGTACGGCTTACACAAAAATCAAAGTAACCAATATTGCTTAATTGCAATTTGAATAACCAACGTATTAATTTTTAAAACTTCGAGATATGGCACATAAAAAAGGTGAAGGTAGCGTAAAGAATAACCGTGACTCACAAAGCAAACGCCTTGGTGTAAAAATTTTTGGTGGCCAACCTGCACTATCAGGAAACATTATTGTTCGCCAACGTGGCACTGTTTATCATCCTGGAAAAAATGTTGGTCTTGGAAAAGACTTTACATTATTTGCATTAACGGATGGTCTTGTTGAATTCCGTAAAGGAAAAAAAGACAGAACAACAGTTTCTGTTGCAGCGGTTCAAGCATCAGCTTAATTACCTTGTTTAGAATTTTGTGGAAAAAAAATTTGGGTAGTATTAAATAATTCTTATTTTTACTACGTTAATCCATTATTTACTAACATTAAATTCTAAACAAAATGGCAACAAAGAAAAAAGCAGCTAAAAAGAAAGCAGCTCCTAAAAAGAAAGCAGCTCCTAAAAAAGCAGCTAAGAAAGCAGCTAAAAAGAAAGCAGCTCCTAAAAAGAAAGCGGCTAAGAAGAAAGCAGCTAAAAAGAAATAAGTTTAAGCAATTAAACAAATTGAAAGTCCTGATTTTATCGGGACTTTTTTTTATGCCCTGTTTATAATGCTAAATTTGACACATGGATAATGCTGCCATTGCCGACAATTTTGCACTGCTCGCCAAACTGATGGATATACATGGCGAAAACTCCTTTAAGTCGAAAACCTTTGCTGTAGCGGCTTTCAACATAGAGAAGCTACCGATGCAATTAAAAGATACGCCACGGGAAAAACTCTTTAACATAAAAGGAATTGGAGAAAGTACGGGCAAAAAAGTGGCCGAAATGATCGACACAGGCAAGCTCGAAGTGCTTAGTGAATACATTAATAATACTCCGCCTGGTGTAATTGAAATGCTGAATATAAAAGGAATCGGTCCAAAAAAAATCAATACTATTTGGAAAGAAATGGAAATTGAATCGCTTGGCGAATTGCTTTATGCATGTAATGAAAATAGGTTAACACTCTTCAAAGGCTTTGGAGAAAAGACACAAAAAAATGTTCAGGAAGCAATCGAATTCTATTTTCAGAATCAGGGACATTTTTTATTTGCGCAGCTAAATGATGTTTTTCCGCAGATTGAAGCCTATTTGAAAAAATTATTTTCGCCAGAAAAAGTGATGCAAACTGGTGCATACAGAAGACATGCATTAACGATTGAAGAATTAGAATTTGTAATAAATGAAACAAACGAAACCGTAAAACCAAAATTTGAAACAGCACAACCACCTGAGTTACTGGAAGAAACCGACGACAACCTCTTATATAAATTGAAGACCGGATTAAAGCTTCGTTTATACACCGGCGAACAAAATATTATAGAACGGCAATTTGTAACAACAGGTTCGCCAGAATTTATTGATGCTTTCCAAAAGCATTTCCAACAATTGATTATTCTAAATCGAAAACCGAAGATGAAATTTTTTCTGCTGCAAGCATTCCTTACATCGTTCCCTGTATGAGGGAAACGGAAACGATTATTGAAAGAGCAAAGAATAATAAATTACCTAATCTTATACAAACAGAAGATATCCGTTCCATTATTCACAGTCATAGTAATTGGAGTGATGGAAGTAATACGTTGGAAGAAATGGCGGATGAATGTATCAAACGGGGATTTGAATACCTCGTTATCTCCGATCACTCACAGTCTGCGTTTTATGCCAATGGATTGAAAGAAGATCGGATTATTGCCCAGCAGAAGCAAATAGATGAGCTGAATGCAAGATTTGCACTCCAACCTTCGTCTCGTTTGGAACGAGACTCCGGTGGACAAGCTTTCAAAATCTTCAAAAGCATTGAAAGTGATATTTTATATGATGGGAAGTTGGACTACCCCGACCATATTCTGAAAACATTCGATCTGGTGATAGCTTCTGTACATAGCATTCTTAAAATGACGGAAGAAAAAGCGATGAAGCGGCTAATTACAGCCATTGAAAATCCGTACACCACTATTCTAGGGCATATGACCGGAAGGCTTTTACTAAGCCGTAATGGTTATCCAGTTGACCATAAGAAAATAATAGAAGCCTGTGCCGCCAACAATGTTGTAATTGAATTGAATGCACATCCTCGCCGTTTGGATATTGACTGGAAATGGATTGATTATGCTATTGAAAAAAATGTATTGTTATCTATTGACCCAGACGCCCATTCCTTAGATGGATATGATGATATTAAATATGGAGTACTGGCTGCGCAAAAAGGTGGGATGACAAAAGAGAATAACCTGAGTAGTTTTGGATTGAAAGAGTTTGAGGAGTGGTTAGGGAAGAATAGGGAATTGAAAGGAGTTTAAGTTTATTTTGTAAAAATGGAGTCAAACCTCAATTAACAAATACAATCAAACAATCGAATGTTTAAGACTGCAAGTATTAATTTTTTGCTATTTGTATTAATCTCATATGGTTGTAATACAAAACACAATTTAAAAAATACTGAATGGCTAACTGTAAAATTTACTATTGACAGTGTGAATTATCTTTCTGAACTTGATAAAAATGCTTATTTAGATTTTGATACTTCAACAAAACTTTATGCCAAATTTTTAGACAGTCTAGCCCTTATTTACGTTGAAGGTTCATTAGTAGACTTCTAATTATGTGATAAAAAATGACACCCTTTTTTTTATACAAGGCAATCGAAGAGACACTTCAATAATTTTAAAACTTACAAGCGACAGCATGATTGAACACAGATTAGCAGGTGTCAGGACATATAGTATAAAAATCAAACGACAGTAAGAAATTCAGTATGTCAAAGCCTTCAATCCTAATCCAAGCAATGAGATGCATTTATTATTTGAAATAAAGTATTCTTTCTACCACCCTATCCCATAATCCTCTCCATGATTACTGCTACCGCCCCAGAAACTTCCGTTCTTCCAATCAAAGAAGATGGCATTGATAGGTCCGCTGGTGCGGTCATCAAAAGAAAGTTTGTAACCCATTTTCTTTAATTCATTTCTAACCGCTTCTGGTGTTTTATCATGCAATAATAAATTACCGGCTCTTGGTTTGCGGTCACTCATTTTTGTTCCACCCAAGGAAAGCCAAAGCTGGTTGCTATTGATATTC
Source organism: Chitinophagaceae bacterium (assembly GCA_016706055.1). Classification (GTDB taxonomy): domain Bacteria; phylum Bacteroidota; class Bacteroidia; order Chitinophagales; family Chitinophagaceae; genus JJ008. Next base: position 399,748 of record JADJKL010000002.1, read on the forward strand.
GCTGCTTCGCAGGCTTGTTGCACGGTCATTCCAAATTCCACCATATTCAAAAAGAATTGCAAAAGGTTTTGATCTTGTGTGTCGCCACCTTGTACAGCAAAAGATAAAAAAGGTTTGCCATCTTTTAATGCTAACGATGGTGTTAATGTAACTCTTGGTCTTTTACCCGGTTCAATAACATTGAAAGGATCAATCTCCGCATCCAACACAAAACTCTGTAATCGTTGGCTCATGCCTACTCCGGTATTGCCTGCAATGCAAGCCGGCAACCACCCACCGCTTGGCGTAATGGAAACTACCCAACCATCTTTATCAGCTGCTTCTACAGATGTAGTGCCCATCCAGAGTCGCTCCATGTATGCTTCGTCATTCATTGCTACATTTTGTACATCATGGGCTGGTGTTGCATTCCCTTGCTTAAGTGTAGTGTCACTATATTTTTTTCTTTCATTGATCAGATTAAGATATGGATTTGTTTTTCCTTCAAATGGATAAGGATCGCCGGGGCCAATATTCGCATCATTCATATCAGGATTAATCATCGCTGCTCTTTGCTTTGCATACTCTTTACTTAACAAACCTTTCATCGGTTCTTCAGGAGCAAAATAAGGATCGCCATAATAAAAGTCACGGTCAGCAAAAGCCATATTCATGGCCTGATACAACGTATGAATGTATTTGGTACTGTTATAACCCATCTTCTTCAAATCAAAATTTTCCAGTATGTTCAATGATTGTAACATCGTTGGACCTTGTGTCCATTGCTGCATTTTATAAACATCAATTCCTTTATAATTTACTGAAAGCGGCTCTTCAATTATTGGTTTCCATTTTGCCAGATCTTCCATCGTTATCAATCCGCCTTGTTCCTTACTTCCACGAACAAATTCTTTTGCAATATCACCTTTATAAAATCTGTCATTCGCTGCCATGATAGCTTCCTTCCTGCTTTTCTTTTTCGTCAGCATCTCTCTTTCTGATTCAATCATTTTTGTAAGTGTAGCCAGCAAATCTTTTTGTACAAAAATTTCTCCAGCAACGGGAGCTTCCCTTTTTTCACCTGTGTGTGGCAAGAAAACTTTTGTACTGTATGGCCATTCTTTTATTCGAGTCTTGCCTCTTTCCATTGAATTAGCAGTTTGTGCATCAATTGGATAACCTGCTGCCAGTTCCATAGCAGGTTTTAATACTTGTTCCAAACTCATGGTTCCGTATTCAGCCAGCATCATGCATAAGCCACCAACTGTGCCAGGAGTAGTTGCTGCCAATGGTCCATACTCAGGAGGAAAAGAATAACCTTTGCCTTTAAAAAATTCAACAGTCGCTCCTGTTGGTGCCACGCCTAATGCATTTATCGCAATTACTTTTTTTGTTTTTGGATTGTAGATCAATGCCTGCGTTTCTCCACCCCAACTCAATACATCCCACATAGTGCAGGTAGCGGCAAGCATAGCACATGCAGCATCTACAGCATTTCCACCTTGTTGAAAAATCATTGACCCTGCCGTTGCAGCCAAAGGTTTCCCTGTTATCGCCATCCAGTTCTTTCCATGCAAAGGAGGCTTTTGTGTTTGCTGTGCAGTAGAATAAATAGCAAACAGCGTTACAAGAAGTATTGAGGTAATCTTCTTCATGTGTAATTTTTTAGTTCTTAAAGATAAGTAAGAGAAAGTATAAACCGGATTAGCATTCTGGCAAACTGAGCGGCACATTGATAGCTAAGCCGCCATCGGCAGTTTCTTTATATTTATAATCCATGTCCTTTGCTGTGTCCCACATAGTTTTAACTACTGCATCTAATGATACTTTTGCAAAGTCCGGTGTGCTTTGTAATGCTAATTGCGAAGCCGTTATTGCTTTGATAGCTCCCATCGTATTTCTTTCTATACAAGGAACTTGCACTAAACCTCCAATGGGATCACAAGTAAGACCGAGATGATGTTCCATTGCAATTTCTGAAGCCATCATCACTTGTTTTTGTGTGCCGCCCATACATTCCGTAAGGCCTGCTGCAGCCATTGCAGAAGAAACACCAATTTCTGCCTGGCATCCACCCATTGCTGCAGAAAGCGTTGCGCCTTTTTTAAAGATGCTGCCAATTTCAGAAGCTGTTAATAAAAATTGGATAATACTTTCTTCTTTGTTTCCATCACAAAAAGCAATGTAGTATTGCAGCACAGCAGGAATCACTCCCGCAGCACCGTTAGTTGGTGCTGTAACTACTCTGCCAAAAGCAGCATTCTCTTCATTCACTGCCAGTGCAAAACAACTTACCCAATCCAACGTATATTTAAAATCATTTCCGCCGGAACGAATAATGGATAACCATGAATTGTAATCATTGTATTCCTTCCCGGCTATTAATTTTTTATTTAAAGCTGCTGCTCTTCTTTTTACATTCAATCCGCCCGGAAGCATTCCAGCGGTATGGCAACCTCTGTACATACATTCTTTCATTACTCTCCAGATATTCAAAACACCTTCTTTTGTGTCAGCCTCATTTCTCCATGCACTTTCATTTTCCATCACCACTTCGCTAATGGACATTCCAGTTTTGATACACCAATGTTGCAAGTCAGTTGCATTATTAATTGGAAAAGGCAATTGAACCGCTTCACTACCAATTGTATCTTCGCCTTCCTTTACAACAAATCCACCGCCGATTGAGTAGTATGTTTCAGCAAAATCGTCTCCCTTTTTTGTTTTTGCTAAGAATGTGACAGCATTTGGATGAAAGGGAAGACTTTCAGTAATAAGAAAATCTATATCTTCATTTGGGTCGAAATCAACTTCATGCAAGCCAAGCAACACTAACTTTTTCATATTAGCTATATCATTAATCTTAGCATCTATCTGATCCACTGCAAAAATTACCGGATCATCTCCACATAATCCAAGTTGAACAGCTATATCAGTTCCATGTCCTTTCCCCGTTTTTGCCAACGAACCATACAGTAATACTCGTACTTCGTTCACATCAAAAAGCATATTCTTATCTTTCAATGTCTGCACAAAACGCTGTGCCGCCCGCCATGGACCTAATGTATGAGAGCTTGAGGGACCAACACCTATCTTAAAAATATCAAAAACAGAAATTGCTTCGTATGACACAAGTTATTATTTTCTCAAAAGTACAATTAAAAACCCCGTAAAGCAGAATGCAAAACGGGGTTTCAATAATTTGTTATGGGTAATTATTGCACATCAACTAATGTTACATCAAAAAACAATACTGCATCTGGTGGCACACTAAGATAACCTGTACAACCATATGCTAAAGAGGATGGTATTATCATTTTAATTCTTCCACCTTTTTGGATTTGTGGTAAAATAATTTGCCAGCCAGCAATTACATTACTTAATGGAAAAACTGCCGGAGTACCATTCGTCTGATCAAAAATGGTTCCATCCATATATTTACCTACATAATTTACGGTAAGGGTTGATTGTAAAGTAGGAGCAACTCCACTACCCTGTGTTATTATTTCATAATTTACACCACTTGAATGCACTATTGCATTTATTCCATTAGTGGTAGCAAAGCTTGTCATTGTTGCTTGCTCATTTTGTACACTCCTCGGTGTGCAAACTTGATCATCCTTCAGGCAACTAGTATTACAGAAAAGAAGAATAGAAATAGAAAGAATGGAAAGAAATTTTTTCATTATTATATGTTTGATTATTTAAGACCATTTTATAAGGTTTTTCGCTGCAAATATCTGTAGATATTATTTATCTCGTTTACTTATTAATTCCCGATAGGATTGTTCGTTCATATCCCATCGGTGCCTGGCAGAAAAAATTACAATAAATGCTACTATCAACAATGCTGCCACAATTAATACAATTATAAGAGAGGATTTTTCCTGATGCAGCACAATATCAGCCCTTTTGAACCAACCTGAGAAGAAATTGACAAAAATGGCGATAACTAAAATAACCGCCATGGGCAAACCAACGGAAATCTGACGAAGTATTTTTTTCTTTTTTAATCTGTTTTCCTCCCAATAGGCGACAAACTCTTTCTCGGCTGATGTAAGCATAATTCAGGCAAAGTTACTATACAAATTGTTTCCCCTATTGCATCAGCGGTACAATTTATCTATATTGTGACTCTTAATTGGTAAGGTTTTGAAATTAACCCATCTTATAGCTCAATATCTTTATAAAAACAAACGGCTCGACCTGCAAGGTATTGGCAGCTTCTCCTTAGATAACTCTATAGTAATTGAAGCAGAAGACAACAAAGCTCCGCAACAAAAAGGGATAGAAGGTGTTTCATTTGAAAATAATGCTACAATAAAAGAAGACCCAGAGCTAATTTCTTTCATTTCATTTTACACTGGTAAAATAAAAGCATTGGCTTCGGCAGATCTCAACTCTCATCTTGAACTGGCAAAGCAATTTATGAATATTGGCAAGCCCTTTCTTTTTGAAGGCATTGGAAGTCTTACAAGAATAAGATCAGGAGAATACTCTTTTGCGCCGGGCAATCCACTAACGGAAAAACTTACAGAGCCAAAAACAAAGGAAACAAAGACTTCGTCTTCCATTGAAGAGCCTGTTTCGGACTACAAAAGTGCCTTATATAAACAAGAAAAAAAATCAAACTGGAAAAAGCCGGTGACTTTCTTATTAATCATTGCAGGAATTGCATTGGCTATTTGGGGAGGATATACTGTTTACAAAAGAACATCTGCTAGCAACCCAGACAAAACCGAAGTAACGAAACAAAATCAAACGATCTTGCTAGAAGATAGCACAAACATAAAAGACAGTTTAATTCCAACACCTGCAATGCCTGCCAATAATCAAAACGGAGCTACCAAGTTTGTTCTAGAAATTGCAGATAAAGACAGAGCAGATCAACGATATGCAAGGTTAAAAACTTTTATGTGGAATGTAATGATGGAAACGAAAGACTCCGTTTCTTTTAAGCTTTTTTTGCTGCTTCCGGTAAATGCTATTGATACAACAAGAATACTTGATTCTTTAACCATGCTAAGCGGAAGACAAGTTTTTATTGAAAGGTAAAATACCACTCCATTTAGTACTTCAGGTCTTTAAATTAATCTTCGAAAAATCCCTTTTGCTTTTGTTTATGCTTTCCTTTTGGTAACGACGAGACATCAACAAAGGTTGGCTTAATAAGATTCAATCCACATTCAGCATTTAATTTATCCATTAAATAAACCGTTAACTCAGGCGAGGTTGCTTCATCATGCATATGCATAAAGAAATATAATTCTTCCATCCCTTTATCTAACCAATATTTCATTCTGTTTACCCAAGCATCAATTCTTGTGAAATCTGAAGGATGCAAGCTATTACCAACATAACGAATAAAAGTTTTAGGCAGTGTTAAATGCATATGAGCACAATCCCTTCTGCCCGCAGTATCTGTAATAACTGCCCCCATATTATTTTCCCGAAGGAATGTAAACATATCTTCTCTTTCTTTTTCCTTCGCAAACCAATCAGGATGTCGAACTTCTAAAAAAAATTGCAAGTCCGTAGGCAATGATTTTAGAAAACCAAACAACTCTTCTTTTCTTTTCGGAGAAAAACTATCACTTAACTGAACGAATATTGGACCAAGATGTTCTTCAAATGCAACAATGCCACGAAAGAATTCGCTGGTTAAGAAATCCTTTCCTTTTAGACTTCCCCGATGTGTAACTCCCTGGTACATTTTGGGACAAAATCTAAAATCCATTCCTTTCGCCTTATCTGCCCACTTCTTTATCCCGGTTTCGCCCCAAATTCTGTAATGCGTTGCATTTAACTCGATAAATTATAATGTTGTACATAATGTTGCAAAAATCTTTCTCTTTCGTTTTAGGCGGGTATATTTTCCCAACCCACTCAGTTCTCCCCCATTTTGCACAACCAACATATACTTTCGTTTTTTTAGAAGGCTTTCCTTTCAATATCTTTTTATTACCAGCAGGCTCATCTGGTAATGAAAAATCAACCTGATTCAGCTCCTCCTCAGCAACTCGTCCAAACTCCATAGATTTTTTTTTAATTATCAAATAAAGTTACCAGTAATTTTATAAGCCTTAAGCAAGAAATGCCTCTTCTACAAGAAATTAATAAACAAAAAGACCTGCTAAAATTTAGCAGGTCTTTAGTTGTAGAGGGGCCGCCTGTATTTTTATGTTTTACAATGTAGCGGCTTTGAGCCTGAACTAATATAAATCCCCTGAATATAGCTATAATAAAAAGTGTAGATTGCTTTCATATTACATGGGCTACTCATTCGCCTATTTATAATGGACGTCGCTGCTGGTTAAAGCAACAGACGGTGGTTTATATGGGCTGAAGTATGAGTCTATTTAAATTGTGAAGAGCAATATCTGAAAGTGAAAAATTTAACTAAATAAAAAATGTTCAAAAAAATTATTATAGGATTCTTTTTTTTTACCACAACCATTGTTGGTTATAGCCAGGCAGTTATTGAAGTAAAAAATCTGACCGGCATAAATAGAAAAGACGAAGTGATAACTATTCCCTGGAAAGATATTCTCGCCTCCTATCCATCTGTAGATACTGCAAACTTTAAAGCGATTGATGCGATATCAAAAGAGGAACTGACTTACCAGTTGGAATATAAAGGAACATCGCAACCGCAAAACCTGCTGGTTCAAATAACGGTTCCTGCAAATGGGAAAAAGCAGGTGCAACTCATAAAAGGTAAACATAAAATATTTATAGCTAAAACTTTTTGCAGATTTGTTCCCGAACGTAAAGATGATTTTGCCTGGGAAAATGATAAAATTGCTTTTAGAATGTATGGCAAGGCATTAGAAAAAACGCCTAACGAAATGGCTTATGGGCGGGATGTATGGGTGAAACGGACAGACAGGCTGATTCTTAATGAACGCTACAAACGAAACGAATACCATATTGATCATGGTGATGGAATGGATTATTATCATGTGGGTCTTACGCTGGGTGCCGGAGATATTGCACCTTACGTAAACGACAGCATCTGGTTTCCGGGGAACTATAGTGGTTGGAAAATTTTGGATAATGGCCCGTTGCGTTCTACGTTCCAGTTGATGTATGATGAATGGATGGTTGCATCGGAAGAAGTTGCCGTTACCAAAACTATTTCAGTAGATGCCGGATAACGATTAAATAAAGTAGTAGCAAATTTTCTATTTAACGAAACAATTCATTGCCTGTAGTTACTGGTATTATCAAAGAAAAAAACCAGGTGCAGAATTATTTGATGAGGTAAATGGCATCATGGGTTATTGGGAACCAACCGACTCAACAAATGGTACAACAGGCGTAGCATGTATTTCCGGGGCACCTGTGCAGCGTATGATGATGAACGAAATTCATTTATTGTCATTAATGAATGCAGAACCAAATAAGCCGATGGTTTATTACAGTGGCGCAGCCTGGGACAGGGCTGGGGTTATCACATCTGCAGATAAATGGTTTGAGTACTTGAAGGATTTTAGACAGAAATTAAAATTTTCTTTAGAAATAACTGTGAATAAAAAATAAAAAAATTATGTGAAGAGCAAAAGTGATTTCGCTTTAGCCCAGCTTTGCCAATCCAAGTATTGTAAGCAACAATATTGGCATTGCTGGTAAATTTTTCGCAATGCCGATGGAAGCTCTCCCTCCCCATGGTTCGCATTAGCCATGGTCCAGTAATCTTTCTTTAAGTGGGCTCGCAATCTAAGCAATGTATAGCTCAATATTTCTGGGTGAAAAAATCCAACTACAGGCTTTAATTTACTTTTTGAAAAACATTTTAATGTAGTATCATTTCTTTTGCTGCCTCAATAATGCTTCCAGATAATAATAATCAGCATAAATAATTGGCACATCCACTTCTCCATTTGCAGGTTTATGGCCTGTGCTATGCAACAATATAAATCCTTTATGAGTGCCAGGAGTTGCTCTGTAACTTTTAGTAAGATTCGCTAAAATTTTATTGGCGGCTTTTTTATACTTTTTTTTCTGGTGAGAATAGTTTTTCAATTCGTATAAAGCAGCAGCTATGATAGCTGCAGCGGAAGCATCTCTTGATGCTGTTTTAAAATCAGGAAGGTTAAAATCCCAATAAGGAATCATATCATTGGGCAATGCAGGATGATTAAGAAGGAAAGAAGCAACATGCTCTGCCTGCTCTAAATAACGAATGTCTTTTGTCTCCCGGTAACACATGGTATATCCATATAAGGCCCAGGCCTGTCCTCTTGCCCATGCTGATTCATCTGCATATCCCTGGTGTGTTGATTTACTAATTACATTCCCGGTTATTGTATCATAATCAACCACATGCCAGGAACTATAATCTGGCCTGAAATGATTTTTTAAAGTTGTGTTTGCATGAGACACAGCAATCTTATAATAAGAAGAATCATTGGTTAACCTTGTGGCAGCAAAAAGCAATTCTAAGTTCATCATATTATCAATGATAACGGGATATTGCCATTTATTAAAATCCCAGGATCTGATACAGCCTGTTGTTGCATTAAACCTTGAAGCCAGCGTAGCAGCAGCTTCTACAATTTGCTTCTTGTATGTTTCTTCCCCGGTGAGCCTGTAAGCCTGTCCGTAACTATTGTAAACTTTAAAACCAACATCATGTGAGCTTCTATTTTTAGGTTCTCTGCTCATTAATGCAGTAAACTCTTCTGCTTTTGTTTTCCATTCCTGTTTGCCAGTATATTCATACGTCATCCATAAAATACCCGGCCAAAAACCACTCGTCCAATCGCCGGAGGACACAAGCTTTAGAGAATCATTATGTAAAGTTCTTGGAAATACCTCCTGCTTCATCCGGTTGCTCAATGATTCTTTATATAATATGGACAACTGCTTTTCAACGTCGTTCCATATTTTTTTTACATTTTGTTTTTGTGCATTTGCTGATGTTACTACCAATGCAGTTAGCAGTATCGTTATGATTTTTTTAAGTTTCATGTTTATAATGTTTTTTGTTTTGATCTTGCTTTAAGTTGTGCCGTGTATAGTGACATTGGTGTGAGGCCTGGTTTGTTTTGACCTTCCCATTCTGCACCAGGTCTTCCCTTCAATCTGCCATCATATTTTTCACCATTCAATCCAATAACATAATTTTTAGCAGATGTCCAGGGGTTTTGAATTGCTGCTCTGGATGCTGTGCAATTCCATATAACCTGGTTGGCGCCAGCCCAGCCATGCCCTGTGCCCCAGTTGCCACGGTCCTGAACATTAATCTCACCGTCTGTTGTTATGTTATCAAATAATGTTCCCGTAGCCCAGCGATGATGCGGACCAATATCAGCATTTGTTTTTTCAGCATTGCAATTATAAAAAACATTGGGACCGCAAACCATTGCTCCTGTTACAAAATCATGGCGGCCTTCTGATGCAAAACAATTCATTACCAAATTAAGCTGACCATCATTATTGAATGAGTAACGCCGGCTGCCGGTTATTTGTGATTTGGGTTCAAGATATTTACAACCGGACACAGTAATGTTTTTGCTTTGATGACCTAAGTTTACACAGGAATAACCAAAATATTTTGCCGTTACATTTTTTTACCCAACTTTGCTCCACGCTGTTAAAATAAACAGCATCCCATCCATGGTCTTCATCCTGATCACCGCTGTATTCCGATTCGCATAGCAGGTTTTCAATTCCTACTTTTGAAATACGGCCATCAAAACTATACTTGTAAATTTCCCCGCCTCCATATTGCTCTTCCATGGCCATTACAACAGGATTGTCTATGAATATTTTATTCTTTTCAATATGGGTAATAATTCTTTCATAGTGCAAATCATATTCACCAGGTTTCCATTGACGGATGGTACTATCCCGACGATCAATTTCATTCATCTTTATAGCTGCTATCCATTTTTCAGTCGCGGGGCGATAGACAACTATTTTATCTCCCTTTTTAAACCCTTCAGAAGAAACTACTGTAAATGATGTGGCGCCTACCGGTACATACTTATCTAAAATTTTTCTTTCTGTCCCTTCAATTTTTTTGCGCTGCCCATTTCCTGTTACCCGTATCAGGCTGCGTTGTCCTTTTCCTGCTGCTATTAATTTTGTTTCTTCAGCTTCTCCCCGCAATACAATTCCATCAGTGCCGATCTGAATACTTCCATTTATCAAATATGTTCCTTTTTTAAGAAGGATAGCACCCCGAAATCCATTTTTATCCAACGCTAGTTTTGATACTTCATCAATAGCTGCCTGAAGCATTAATTGATCATTATTACCAGAAGGAGAAACTGTTTTTACAACGGAAACCTGCGGAATAGGTTTTGCATTTTCCATGTACCCAACACGGCTGAAATCAGGAATTATATTTCCTTTTTCATCAGGCACATATTTTAATTGGCCATTTTTAACCAGGATGTGTTTTGAGTTCCATTTTTCCTGTGCTTGTGAAATTACCGGCATACAATAAATTGTTATAAGCAGGCCGCAAATAATTTTTACAGATTGTGAGCAATAGCTATGTAGATTATTGTATTGCAGTTTGTTCATGTTGGTTATTTGGAATAATTCGTTTCAACTGTAATGCATTTAAAATAGGGTCACCTTCAACAGGTTTAAAAACTATTTCGATGCCGTTGTTATCCTTCACTGATAGCCTGACTACTTTTGACACGGAAGAAGCAGCACCATATTGCCCGGTAATATTAAAATTCTCAAGCATCATCTTATTATTTACAAACACATCAAAAATACGTTTCCCTGATGGTTCTATTCTGTCTTCACTATCAAGATTATAGTCCAGGCCCTTGACTGTTCCACCAAGCAGTTCTGAAAAATGAAGCGTAAGTTCATATTCGCCTTTGGGTGCATCTATTTTATACTTCTCTATTCCTACCTGCTGTGTCTGGTATACCGGGTCGTCATCTGTACCTTTTATATTTTTATCTGTTCCGTAGGGAAGCCGGTTATTGTTTATTAGCTTAAACGGTTTGCCTCCACATGCCCCCAACTTCCCTTTCGATATACCTGATCAGGCTGCCATAGTTCATTATCTTTATTGATAAAGGATCTTTTAGCACCAAGTAATATATTAATCTGACTAAACGAATCTTCACTGGCAGATAATGAATAAGCTGCAATGCTGCATTCAATTATTTTTTTATCACTTAGCACTTCTCCTTTTCTTCTTGCTTTTATTTCAATATAATTAATCCCATTGTTTAAAGGAATACGCCATTCCACCATTCCATTATTTGGCTTTTTGTTTCCAAACAATTTTCCATTCACCATCAAATTATTCTCTTCCATATTACTAGCCACCTGTATAATCTGGGTAGAAATATCAGTAGCACTCTCGGCTATTGCTCCACGTATAGAAGAACCCAGTATCTTAACAAAGGGTGTTTTCTGCAGCATGGCTTTATAATAATAATAAGGATCTTTAGGTGTTCTGTCCCATTCAAGTAGTCCTTTATTGTTGATATGAGGCATGGACTCCTCTCTTGTTTCAGAATTAAAATCAGCAAGATTCCATATCATAGCAGCAGCAACAAAAGGCCTCCTTAGCATCGCATCTAAATAATATTGGTGAAAGCTTGTTGCATACTCTACACTCTTATCAAAGCGAACCGGTTCATTGCTTCGTATACGGGGATCTGCATCTGCGCCATATTCTGTAACCATCATTGGCTTATCAGGATATGCTTTATGAAACTGATCCAGGAAAGCTGGAAAACCACTCATGTCGCCACCATACCAGCCTGAATATAAATTCCATCCTACTAACATAGGGATATCAATTAATCCAACTTCTTTATAGCGAATAAAATCGCCGTGATGCGCCATCATGGTATAACGAAAAGGGTCTTCTTTTCTTGTTATACTATCTAAACGTTTTGCCAGCCTTGCAATATTTGCATAATATATTTTTTGCTTCTCCTTGTTGTCATTGTAATGCGGTTTCAGCAATACTTCATTCATGTAACACCACATAATAACGGATGGATGATTAAAATGCTGACGGATCATTTCCACTTGCATATCCTCACAGTTATTATAAAAACTTTCTGACTCCGTAATTTCATTTACAATTGGAATTTCAACTGATGCTAAAATTCCCAGTCTGTCACATGCTTCCAGTACTGCAGGGTCTTGCGGATAATGTGCCACTCTTAAAAAATTTCCACCCATTTCCTTTATCAATTCCACATCCCTGGTAGCAAACTTTTTAGGAACCGCATTCCCCATGCCTTTATAATCCTGGTGACGGCTGCTGCCAATAAGCTTATACGGTTTGTCATTTAAAAAAAAGCCATTCTTACTATCAAACCTAAACCAGAGGAGACCGAGAGGATTTTTAATGATATCAAGTAATTGATTAGAGACAGCATCCCGGATTTCTGTAGTAACTGTATATAAATATGGAGACTCCGGCGACCACAGATGCGGATCTTTTATTTTTATAACTGTATTAGAAAAAGATTTATCAGCTCCTTGTTCAACTGTTTGAACAGAGAAAGCAGCGCCAACTTTTTTCCCTTTTTATTTGTAACAGATGATACAATTTTTATTTTCTGCTTGTCGTGCAACTTATTAGTCAACGTAGTTTTTACAACTACCGATGCGGAAGATCTTGTAACCGACGGAGTGATGATAAAAACGCCTTTGCTTCCAAAATCATTTAATGAAAAATGAACAGTCTCCACAGCAATCAAAAGTACATCCCTGTAAATACCACCAAAAAAACTAAAGTCGGCTGATAAAGGGGGAATATCAGCATTGTATCTGTTATCTACTTTTACTATTATTTCATTTCCATTTCCGGGTTTTATAAATGGGGTGATATCAACACTAAATGCAGCATAGCCACCAACATGATTTCCTGCTTTTTTCCCATTTACAAAAATTTCGGCAACCTGGTTTACTCCTTCAAAAAAAAGAAAGAGCTGTTTTCCATTTAATGTATTATCAATTTGCAACTGTCTTTTATAGACACCAACTCCCCTGTAATAACCCGGCACATCATCCATAACATCTTCTATATTCCAGGTATGAGGAATCGTAACCTGTTCCCAGTTTGTTGAATGTGCGGAGCTGTCGTTCTTTAAAAATGACCAGCCATTGTTTATCAATATTTCTCTGCGAGGTTCCGGCTGGGCAAATAAACTACTTGAAAAAAGAAGACAATATAAAATGAATGTGTATTTCAACGACAGGTTATTTGAGTTTATCAAATTGTATAGACATCAGGTTGAAACCACCATTTACGGCAATCACCTTTAAATGATTTATGCCTTTTTTTAACCGGATGTTTTCTTTTTTTGATAAACCCCATTTATTTGTTCCGCCCGTAGCTGCGATGGGAATATTGGCAATGTTCAACTCGTCGTTTATATTGATCGAAATAAATGAACCCTCTTTTTCTGATGCCGCCACAAATGAAACATTATATTTTCCGCCTTCCTGTACATCAATAGTGTATTGCATCCATTCTCCATCTTCAATACTAAAGATGTAAGGGCTGCCATCTTTCTTTTGTACATCTACTCCGTCATTTCTATAAGCATAACCTTTGTTCCCTTCTGTATTTACTCCCGGGGTATATTGATACCTTGCAGAATCTTTATCATAATAAGCATAACCTTGCCGACCCATGTCAAAATCAACTGCTTTTATTTCACTATTCCCTTTTATAATATGATGCTTAAAAGGTTTTGTTGAAGTTGTTCTTACTTGCCGTATCGTCGCATCTACAACATCAGGATGAAAATTATTATTCTCATCTTTTATATTTTCTAATAACTCCTGCAAAATTTTCCATGCTTCATCAACGGATGGCTTTTCTCCTTTGCTTGCCCAATAATTCAAAAGCTTTTCATAACCAACAGGCCTTTTAATTTCTAATGGATTATTGATACCCATTTTTTTTTGCTGCCACCATGCCCAGCCAATATTATTTTTCTCGGCAAGACTTATAGCTTCCGTAAACCATGTGTTTGAATTTTCTCCTGATTCGCCCAGCCATAAAGGCATTTTATATTTATCCCTTAACTCTAAAAAATGTTTTATGGAATTTTCATCATTAAAATTTCCATATTTATGAAAACTCAATACCATGTTATCATCCCAGGCCGGTAACATTCCTTTATAATTATTTCCAAAACCATTGCCCTCAATTATTATAATATGCTTTTTATCAACCTCACGAATCGATTTAGAAATATCAACCATCAATTGCTTTAACGGCTCATTCTTATTTTCTTCGATTCCCCTGAAATCATTTTTCGGATCTTCAAAGCCCCAGTTAGGTTCATTGAGTAAATCATAACCCCCAATCCATGGTTCGTCTACATATCTTTCTGCTAACTTTCTCCATAAAGCAATTGTTTTTTGTTTGTTCGCATCGCTTTCCCACAAAGAAGGCTTGGATGGATCTCTGTCAGATATTGGGAGATCGTTACCTTGCCCGCCGGGAGCAGCATGCAGGTCAAGTATTAGGTAAAGCTTATTTGCTTTGCACCAGCTAAGCAAACTATCGGTCAGTGTAAAACCTTTTTCAATCCATGTTTGCTGGCCTATCACTGGTTCTTCTTCTACCGGAAGTGTATATAAATTATAATGCATTGGCAGCCGAACAGAATTAAATCCCCATGTAGCCAATGAATCAATATCTTGTTTTGAAGTGTGATTCAACAACCAATGATCGTAGAAGTAGTTTGCTTTTTCCTTTCCTACCACATCAATAATTTTTTCTTTGATCTTATATTGCTGCCCGAGATTCGAAAGATGTAACATATAGCCTTCCTGCAACATCCAACCACCCAAACCCATACCTCTTAAGATTATTGAAGATGAGGCATAATACCAAAATCGATATGTTTTTTTTAGTCAGCATTCTTTCTAGTTTATAACAAAAGTATTTATGGAGTGTGGCAGGCTTTGAGTTAGTGCTCCTTTGCCTTTTAACCAAAGATTAAAATCTATTTTCTTGTCTGTGCTATTCATCACTATTACAGCAATACTGCCATCCGGATTTTGAAAAGCGGTTGTTTGCAATGCCACCCGGCTTGAAGATGCGCTGATTCTCTTTGCACCAGGTTTTATAAATTTCGAAAAATGCCCGATATAATAATATGCATTGGTATAGATCAGCTTTTTAGTTTTTGTGTCAGCATGTATTGGAGCAAAGCAAAAATTACCAACATGATTTGGCCCACCGGTTTCATCCAGCAGAATGTTCCAATCGGTCCACATCACAGTTCCATTATTAAAATCATTGATCATTGAGTAACCATATTTTTCACCCAGTGACCAGTTATTAATGCTATCAATGTTGAATTTCTCCTGGCAACCTTCTGTAAAAACTAAATGCTTACCTGGAAATGCCTCGTTAACAAGCTTGAGGTTATCAAACTGCATTGGGCCGCCAGTCCATGTTTCATACCAATGAAAGCCAATACCCCACACATATTTTGCTGCTGCAGGATCACCTAAAATCACACTTGCCCGTTGATATAATAAATCTCTATTGTGATCCCATGCAATCAGCTTCTTACTACTCATTCCATTTTTGTGTAATGTTGGGCCCAAATAGTTTTTAATAAAATCTCTTTCTTCTTCGGCTGTGTAAATACAAGACTCCCATCGCTGTTTGGCCATTGGTTCATTTTGCACTGTTAATCCCCAAATAGGAATGCCTTTTGCTTCGTAGGCTTTAATGAATTTTACATAATAGTTAGCCCATGATTGTGCAAACTCATTTTTTAATTTCCCTCCTTGCAACATACTATTATTGTCCTTCATCCAGGTCGGAGGGCTCCAGGGACTTACATACATTTTTAATTTTCCGTTGGCAGCAGCTATAGCCTTTTTAATAAAGGGAATGCGATACTGCTCATCATGCGATACAGAAAATGTGGAAAGCGATTTATCATTATCTGCCACATAGGTATAACTACCGCTTGAAAAATCACAGCTATGAATATTCGTACGGGCAATGCTGTAACCAATTCCTTTCTCGGTATCAAAACAAGCGGTCAAAAATTCCTGTTGTAATGCTGCAGGAAGTTTTGCAAATGTTTCTGCCGATGCATCAGTTAGTGCAGCACCAGTGCCGATGTAAGTTTGAAAACTATGAGTGGGATCAATAAAAATACAAGGCTCTGTTTCAAGTGGCTGTTTAAAATCCCGAAAACTTACATCAGCATTTGCACTAAGCCTAAGTTCAGTTCCCTGAGCAGTGCTAAAAACTTTAACGGCTAATTCTTTTTTGCTTGTATTTACTTTCTGGGAGGAAGCAGACAAACCAGTTAGCGAAGCGAAAAATGCTATGATAATTTTATTCATATTTTTTTTAAAATTAGACACTTAGCCTCATTCTCATCCATATAAGGAAGCATTCACTTCTCTTGAATGAAGATTGCTGCTTATGCTTAATAAAACTAAACTTGATGAATTAATTAATAGTTACAGGTCTTCTATAAGCTGTTGAAAAAACATCTACATAAAACTGGCTTGTTTGATTCTCCTTTATCTGAATTTCCATTTTCCGACTGCCAGGTGCAGGGTTATTCAGCAGTTTAATATAAACAGTATCTGTAGTCTTTATTGCCTTCGGAAATATCATTGTATAGGTTGTATCTGTTGATGGTATCTCAATACCATTTTTATCTACCACGTTGAAGTCAACACCTCTTACTGCTGGATTAGGAATACCAGAAGTTGATACTGCATACATTCCTATTGCATCATAGTCTCTAGTAAAAGAAGAATAACACTGCACGGGAAATTTCAACAATGCTGTTTGCGTTTTTGAAACAGTAACTGCCGAATTATTATTTGGTACAAAAATGGCATAATAATGATGGGCAAGCTCGTCCAATCCACTCGGATAGTCTTTCTTTTCGCATGATGCCAATGCAATAACTGCTGTGATAGCAATGATGATATGTTTTAAAGATTTCATATTTTTTTGATTTAATGTTATTGCCAGTTTGGGTTTTGAATTACATTGTTTCGACTTGTTGTTATCTCATGTATAGGCACAGGATAAAGATAATCACGGTCAGTACGAAAATTTCTAGTGCTTGCGGGCTCTGTAATTAATACATTATTAGCATTTAAGTTTAGGCTGTTTGCATTAGTACCTACCCATTCAGCTGCAATGAATTTTGCACCCAATAAATCTTTTGGCAGTATCACTTCAGCCAATTTCCATCTCATTAAGTCATCATATCTAAAACCTTCCAACGCAAGTTCAACCGTTCTTTCTCTTCTGATCTCGTCTCTCATACTTAAATTATTCGCAGCGACAAAAGCGTTTAGCAATTTTGGAGCAAATCCTACTCTTGTACGCAAAAGATTAATTGATAAATTCAGATCTGCATCACTGATGCTTTCAGCCAATTCATATTTTGCTTCTGCATAAATCAATAATACTTCTGCATAGCGAATGAGAATTTTATCGGTCGTTGCCGCATTTAATGCCTGATCAACAGTGCTGAATCCTTTTTTGGGTGCAAACGCTGTTCTGGAACCTAATGATGTTTTAGGAATCCAGGGCCCTTGATAAGCTACATCACCGGTTCTGAAATAAGACATTGCTACCCGGGGATCACGGTTATCCAGAATAGTATTATAGCTTGGCTCATTTGCTTCAGGAACAAAGAAGGAAGACTGTGTTGCAGAAGGAGTATTATCTGCATTAAATGCAGGTAGCCCATCACTATATAAATATTGACGTATCAGATTTCGTGTAGGCGCCATTCTTCCATTCTCAAGATCTCTAGAATTATTATGACTTACAATTACATTTGTGCTATTGATACCAAATATTTTTACCAATATATTTTCTGTATTCGCCGGACCTTCGCCAGTAATTGTAAATAAATTCTGGTAATTAGAATACAGTGTGTGTCCTTGTGCCATTACTTGTTGTGCTGAAGCAATTGCAATGTTTAAATGATTTTGCCAATTAACATTGGGTGTATTATGAAACTTTGCTCTTGTTCCTTCATATAAACGTGCTCTTGCTTTTAACGACCATGCACTACTCTTTGTAGCTCTGCCATATTGTGCAGATGGTAATGAAGCTCTGGTATGCAACTATTGTGCAGCAAAATCAAGATCATCGTAAATAGCTTGAATAACTTCTGCCCTTGGTGTTCTAGCCATATACAGGTTTGGAGAACTAAGATCAAGTAACTCTAATACCAAAGGCACATCTCCATATATTTTAAGCAACTTGAAATAAGCATATGCCCTGAAAAATTTTGCTTCGGCTATATAACGGTTTTTTATAACGTCTGTCACCTGTGCTCTCGGTGCTTTGCTATAATGTTATTAGCAGTAAATATTTCATCATAACGATCATTCCAGTCGCCACTTGTATTTGGGACTGACCTATTACCAGAACTTACGGTATTGACAGTTTGATTTACGGCATCATCTGCCCTGTTATCAATCCAGTCTGCATTAAGCTCCTGGTATAAACGATTGCAGGCACTTATTAAGTCGTTTTCTGTATTCCAGAAGTTAGCATCACTAAAATCTGATTCGGGAAGGCGATCTAGCTTTTTGCATCCAGTTATTAAAAAGGTCACAGCTAAAATGTATATTGATATTTTTTTAATCTTTTTCATTTTTTCTTGGTTTGATTAAAATGTTACATTAATTCCGAAGGCAACAGTGCGATAAAAAGGGTAAGCAGTAGCACTTACATTGTTACCGACCTCAGGATCAAATACTTTCAACACTTTTGTTGATTCCCACAAGTCCTGACCAGAAACATATATTTTAATTGATTGAACATACTTTTTATTTACCGGTACTGTATAGCCTAGTTGCACATTTTTTAAACGTAAATAACTTCCGTTTTGCACCCATTTATCTGATGGTCTAAAATTATGTGCACTTGTCTGGTACATTCTTGGGAAAAAAGCATTTGGATTGTCAGGCGTCCAGCGATCCATGTGTATTGTCCATGGCTGATCAGCAGTTCCCAACAAAGGAGAAAGTGTTCCTTCATTGATAAGGAATGATCTTTTAAATACACCCTGAAAGAAAACTGAGAAATCAAATCCTTTCCATGCAGCACCCATGTCGAAACCATAAGTGTATCTCGCATTGGTAGTTCCCAAATAAACAAGATCACCAGGACTGTCAGGTGTGCCATTACCACCATTAATCACCCCATTCTTATCTAGATCAAGGTATTTGATATCACCTGCTGATATATTCGCAAAGAAAGGATAGTTAACCTGAGCTTTATAATCAAGTGCTTCTTGTTGTGTTTGAAAATAACCAGCCGTTTTATAACCCCAAACTGTATTTAGCGGAAATCCTTCCATAACAGAGACAACACCACCGGTTCCAATTGAATTTGCACCATCATACCTAACCACTTTATTTTGATTGTCAGAAATATTAAATCCGAAATTATAATCAACTTTTCCAATTTTGTCTCTCCACTTTATATCCAATTCAGTGCCCCAACTTTTTAATTCACCTATATTAAACTGGCCAACTGGAACTCCGATAATATTAGGTACGTCTGGTACTGCAAGCATGTCTTTATTTCTTTTCTCATAGTATTCAAGCGTTACAGAAAGCTTGTTCTTAAACAATCCTATATCTAATCCAATATTTGATTGTTGAACAGTTTCCCAGGTTAAATCAGGAGAGGCAAGCTGACCCTGAAAAAAATAAGTAGATCGAACACCATTAAATGTTAAGCTATTTCCACTTGATAGCAGAGGTATGTAGTCATACAAGCCAATTGATGATAGATTACCAAGCTTACCCCACGATGCCCGAAGCTTAAGTGTATTGATGAAATTAATATTGGTCATGAAACTTTCTTCATTAATTTTCCATGCTGCTGAGAAAGAAGGGAAAAACCTCCAACGATCATTTGGAACCAATCTTGAACTTCCATCGTAACGATAAGACGCTTCAAATAAATACCTGTCTTTAAAACTATAATTTAAACGACCAAAAGCAGACTGCAATGCCCATGTATCAATATCATTGTTGCTTGTTTTAGTAAGCGGAGCTGCAAAATCAAAACTGAAAAAATCATTTGTAATCATATTTTGCGCTGAGGCACTGAATTGCTCCCTACGATACTCTTCCGAAGAGCCACCCTGCAAAATTTTAAAATCGTGTTGTCCAACTTTTAAATTATAGGTGAGGAAACCTTGCAGATTATTTTGGAAGGCCCTGTTCTTAGTTTGTGTATAGGAATTAGGCTGATTAATACTAAAACGAACTGTGTTTACGCTGCGTCCATACCACAAAAGTGTACGGCTCTTATTATCCATTGCATAATTGTTCTGATTTCTCCAGCCAATTACATCAAGCGTTAAACCTTTGATGACATTCTTTACCTGGAAATTAATTTTCCCTGTAAATGTTTCATAATTTCTTCTTTCAATGCCTGCATTTTTCTCAATATCCACTGGATTAATCTGCAAATCTCCATTATAAGGTTGCCCTGTTACATCTTCACTGGGAGTGTATAAATTTTGACGGGCCCGGCTACGATATAATCTATTTATAATCTGGTCAGTACCATATGAATTTTCATTGGTAAATGAACCAATATAAGAAGCAGTAATCTTAGCACTTAAATATTTACTAATTTCTGAATTAAGATTTATTTTCAAATTGTATCTTGAGTTATCATCCGGACCAAATCGAAGTACACCATCTCTTTTATAATAACTGCCAGAAACCAGGTAATTTAATTTTTGTTCACCACCACTGATAGAAATAGAATGATTTTGCTGGTTATTGACCTTATCCATTCCTTCTTTTATCCAGTTAGTGTTGCCATAATATTCCCATCTGTCTGAAGTAGGATTTGGACGATAAGAAAAATTGGGATTTTGAAGCCACTCAATTTGTTCAGCGTTAAATTCATTTGCACCCGTAGCATTAAATCTTGCTTCGTTAATCAGTATCTGCTCATCCCATGAATTCAATTTCTCAGGTTGTCTTGCTGTAATATTGATTCCATAATAACTACTGAAACTTACTTTCGTTTTTCCAGCTCTGCCCTGTTTGGTGGTGATCAATACAACACCGCCAGCTGCTCTTGCTCCATAGATAGCAGAAGCAGAAGCATCCTTTAAAACTGAAATTGATTCAACGTCATTCGGATCGACCAGGTTCATATCCTGCTCAACTCCATCTACTAATACCAATGCATCTGAGCGATTAACAGATGTAAATCCACGGATGCGAATACCATAACCTTCAGAGCCAGGTTTACCACTTCCTCTTAAAACAGTTAACCCAGGTGTAACACCTTGCAATGCACCAGTTAAATTTGCAACTGGTCTGTTTTCTATTTCTTTTCCACTAATCTGGGCAACAGCTCCACTCAGGTTTATTTTCTTTTGTGTGCCATAACCAATTACCACAACATTTTCAAGTGATAATGGATTCAATTCTAGTGATACATTAATAGTAGTACGGCTATCAACCGTTTCTTCTTTACTAACAAATCCGGCAGAAGAAAAGACCAGCACATCTCCGGGTATAACGGAAATAGAATAGCGACCTCTCTCATCAGTAGCTATCCCTGACTGTAACCCCCTTACAGAAACACTAACACCTGATAAAGGTGTTGCCTTTGAATCTGTCACAACACCAGAAACAGTTTTTGACTGAGCTAAAAGAACAGAGTGAATTAAGAGAAAAACAAAAAGAAGAGAAAATGATCTATACCATTTTCCAGAGCACAATTTTTGGGTAATAGGAATTTTTGAGGATGTCATAAAGCAATCATTTTTGCAGTTAAAGATTATTTACTTTGATATCAGAAGCCTGAAATAGGTATTATGGAAACCACGGAAAGGGAGTAGAATAAAAGAAGTTTACTAAAGGGATTTGTTTTGTAAATAGCATTGCAGATTTGCAAATCGTTTTCTTAATCATAGTAGCAGCTTTTTTCGTTACAACAAATTTGCTCTATTTTACAGCCTATTTCCAAATAAACCACTACGTCAAAACCTCTACACTAAAAAATAAAAATATTGTAAATCAATTAGTTACAGATAAGTCGACTTACGTCATATATATAAATCGCCTTTTTTGATTTTTTTTCAGCTGCTTATTACTTGTTGCAGAATAGCAATCTTAATAGAATTTGTGCTTCTTATTTATTTTCTTAGAATGAAAAAAGAAAGTATCAATGGCAGATATAAATACAGACTAAAATATGTTAGCTGGTGACTTTTATAAGATAATCAAACAGATTTGTTTCATTATCTATTCCAAGTTTTTTTCGAAGCCTGTATCGGCTGGTTTCTACGCCCCGGATTGAAATATTCATTAATTGAGCAATCTCTTTGCTGGAAAGATTTAATCGTAAGTAAGCAGCAAGTTTTAGATCTGATACTGTAAGTCCGGTAAAAGTTTCCTTTAATTTTTTCAGATAATTTGTATGTACACTATCAAAATGTACGGCAAATTGTTCCCATTCTTCATTGAGGTCTAGTTCTTTATCAATTACCCGAATGATCTTTTGAAATTCCTTTGCACTTTTATCAGCTTCAGGTGTCCCTTTATAAAGTACAAGATCCTCCTTTAGTTTTGACAATATTTCTTTCTTTCGAACCAAGTTCATAGCAGAGGAGGCTAGTTCAGAATTTTTATGTTCCACTTCAGATTGAAGTTTTTCATTTCTTAACTGGATTATCTGCTTTTCACTCTCCTGTATCTCCAACTGATGCTGCAACTGCAGTTGTTTTTGTTCTTCCCTATACTTCCGTTGTTGCTCTTCTAACTTTAATTGCTGCAAACGTTTATACTTCTTTGATTGTTTTTTATAGAAAAAATACAGTATTCCAAAAAAGATGATAATATATAATGTATAAGCCCACCAGGTCTGGTACCACGGAGGAAGTATTCTGAAAGAGAATTCGGCAACCAGCGATTCGCTGTCAATATTATTGCGGCATTTTACTTTGAAAATATAGTTGCCTGGCGGCAAATTGGTGTAATCCTTTTCTCTTTTTTTAGACCATCCAGACCAGTCTTTATCAAAACCAGTGAGATAATAACTATAATCTGTGTTTTGTTCCTGTCCATATAATGTGGAGGAGCATTCAAAATGCAAGGCATTTTGTTTATAACTAATAGAAGGAGATTTTTCCAGTTTTCCATGTCCGCCAAAAATCAAGGCATAGTTACCAAGCGTAGATTGTACCTTTCTCACCAATACCTGCAATGGCAGTTTATTCTTTTTATATAATGCATAGTTAATATGAAAAAAACCTTTCTCCGCAGCTATCAATACATTATTGCTGTCAATTATATTAATGTTTTCAAAACCATTAGAGATCATACGGTTATCAATTTCCGGTATAAATATAATTTTTGCATCTTTTGCTGGCCGTTCAATTACTCCCACTCTTCGTCCACTGCAAAACCAGATGTTTCCCTGCTGATCCTCTTTTATATAACTAACCGGTAAATGTCCCACCAATTTTTCGAACCAGCCAGCCCGGATAAAATCTTTTTGTTTTTCATCGTATTCAAAAACACCATTGTCGGTTATAAGAATAATTTTTTCTCCTATTTTAAAAACTTTGTTGTAATTAGTTGATAGAATCCCTTTCGTGTCTTTATAATTTGTTTCTACCGGTAAGTTATTTTTATCAAACACAATACTATAAATCCCTTTATAAGGATGTGCTGCCCAAATAATATTTTTTCCTATAGCAATAAACCGGGCTGACTCAAATTGTGCAGTACCTGCATTGGAAATACTGCTATTGGTTTTATTATTATAAAAATTAATTCTCTGTAAGTTCCGGCCAGCATCTGCGGTAATGTTTGGGATTCGGGCAAAGGATAAAACCCCCAAAAACCAGTTTTTACGTCAATAGGAATTGCATTATCATTTTCAATTAAATAACCACCCTTGTTATGACCTAACAATAATTTTCCGTTTACTTCAGTCAGGCTCCACACCTGCCCTTCAGAGTTTTTTACCTTGTGGAATGAACCATTTATATAGCTGAGATCAGTATTATTATCAAGATTAATTTTATAAACACCCGTAGATACACCGAGATATAACTGTTTATCATAAATAACAGAAGCGTAACCAGTATTTCTGTCTTCCTTATCAGGAAAAATATTTTTGATTGCATTGCTGTATGTAATCAGGTCAATACCATTATCCAAACCAACCCATAAGTTTTTATCCTTATCCAGGAAACCGGTTCGGGCATTATTATTCTGAATACCTTCTTGCCTGGTAAAATGCTGTATAAATTTTCCTTCTTTATTGATGATGATACAACCCGCAAGATTAGTAAACAGGGCAATTCTGTCAGGAGAAAGCAAGCAGGCTGCTGAAATATTTTGCTGCGAGATATTTTTTAAATCCGGCGTAGTAAAAGTAGAAAGGGTGTCATTATGCAAGACGAACAAACCGTGCACTAATGACACAAGCAGTATGCTATCCTTACCAAACGGAAGTCCTGTCCTGAGATATAAATTATCTGTCGGCAGACTGCCTTTTTTTATGCGGGGTAACCACTGTTCATTTCTAAAACTTACCAGCCCTTTATCAATTTCATAAGCTAACAATTCTCCGGAAACGCTGCTTAAAAACCCCCAATTAGAACTATTATAAACAACGATCTTATTGTTATGATAGTTGAATATTTTTTATTGGATCGAAAAAAAACATGACCATCGAAAAAACAAATATTCCATACATCAGCAAAATCATTGTCATTTTTATTCAACAATTTGTTCAAAGAAGTATAAACGATATCTCCATTCGCACCTGAAGAAAAATAACCTATTTCCTTTTGTCCTCCCACATAAATTTTATTATCATCGCCTATAGCTACAGAACGCACAATAGTTTTATTGGGCAATGGATATGTTCTCCAGTATGTACCATCAAAACTCAGCAGACCTTCATTATTGGCAAAATACATGATCCCTTTCTTGTCCTGAACAATGTTCCAGTTTTGACTACCGGCTTGGTAAGCCATCTTTGAATAATTAACAATATTGGGAATACCAATGGTGTTTTGGCTAAAAGCCATTACCCATATCAATAAAACGGAAAACAAAAGAAAGAATTTCCTCATTTAGCCTCTACTATTTTCACTAAAATAAACACTTCGCTTATAGTAAAAAAATCACACTAAAACTACGGCACCTAATAGCCCAATTCTGCTTGCATTTGCAGACATCAGAAAAAATAAAAACCTGCTAATCATTTGTTAGCAGGTTTTTGCATCGATGTGCATCGATCTTCAGAGGTCCCGAGCGGATTCGAACCGCTGTAGAAGCTTTTGCAGAGCTTTGCCTAGCCACTCGGCCACAGGACCATTCTTATTTCTTATTTCAGATTGTAAATTTTAGATTTGAACCTGAAAGGGAGCAAATATACATTTTTTACATCATTTCATTTTACTTAAACTATAAAAAATGAGCCGTATTGCAGAATCTGAATTAATTATTAATGACCGTGGAGCTATTTACCATCTTGACCTTCGTCCTGAGGAAATTGCTGATACGGTAATTACCGTTGGCGACCCTGACAGAGTACAGGAAGTAAGTAAACATTTTGATTCCATAGAGGTAAAAAGACAGCATAGGGAATTTATTTCTCATACAGGAAGGATTGGAAACAAAAGACTGACGGTTCTTTCTTCTGGAATTGGACCAGACAATATTGATATTGTAATTAACGAACTGGATGCCTTGGTAAATATTGATTTTGAAACAAGAGAAATAAAAAAAGAATTAAAATCAATTAATATTATCCGCATTGGCACTTCAGGATCATTACAGGCTGATATTCCTGTTGACCATTTTGTTGCATCAACACATGGATTGGGTGTTGACAATCTTTTAAATTTTTACAGACTAGAACAAAATGATGAGGAGCAGCAATTGATTCACTCATTTATTACTCATACACAGGTACATGGACAAATTGGTAATCCATATATAAGTAGTGGTGCCGCTTCCTTGATTAAACATTTTGTAAAAGATTTTCATCAGGGAATTACTGTTACTTGTCCCGGTTTTTATGGCCCTCAAGGTAGAATATTAAGACTAGGGATTAAAAATCCAAACTTCGTTAATCGATTAACAGATTTTCGTTTTGGCCAGCATCGTATCACCAACTTCGAAATGGAAACTTCAGCTATTTATGGGTTGGGAAGATTGCTAGGTCATAATTGCCTTGCGATAAATGCAATTGTTGCCAACAGAGTTGCAAAAGAATTTTCCAAAGATGGGAAAGCCACAGTAGAGAAACTGATTCAAAAATTTATTCAAATATTTTCAGAAAACATATAATGGAATTGCACTTTTATAAATATCAGGGAACTGGCAATGATTTTATTCTTGCCGATAATAGAAAAAAAGAATACGCTGCTTTAACTACCGATCAGATACATAAACTTTGTGATCGTCGTTTTGGCATTGGTGCAGATGGATTAATGTTGTTAAATGAAAAAGAGGGATTCGATTTTGAAATGAAATACTATAATGCTGATGGGAACGAAGGTAGTATGTGTGGCAATGGTGGCCGTTGTATAACAAAATTTGCCTATCATCTCGGTATTCATAAAGAAATGTACCGTTTCCTTGCTTCGGATGGAGCACACGAAGCGGGAATTGACACCAATGGAATTGTATCACTAAAAATGAAGGATGTAAAAAACATTAAAAAATTTAATAACGATTTTATATTGGATACTGGATCGCCTCATTACATTAAACTTTCCTCCAACGTAATGGAAATGGATGTGTTTAAAAAAGGGTATGAAATCCGACATAGCAAGGAGTTTGAAGAAGAAGGTATTAATGTAAATTTTGTAGAGCAATTAGAAGAGGTAGACAAAATTATTGTCCGCACTTTTGAAAGAGGTGTAGAAGATGAAACTTATTCATGCGGCACTGGTGTAACGGCGGCTGCATTAGTTTGTTATCACAATGAGAATGGATTTAATGATGTTGAAGTAAAAACCTTAGGCGGAAAACTATCAGTGGAGTTTGATAGACTCGATGATAGTAGATACGAAAACATCTGGCTTTGCGGCCCTGCCGAAAAAGTGTATGAAGGAAATGTTCAAGTAAAATAGATTATGCCAACTATTCAAACCAAAAAAGAAATACTTGAGCAACTTGAAAAAGCCAGGAAAGATTTTTCTGATTTTTGCACAACAATACCCTCTGCTATCTTTTTCAGGCAGCCTGTAGAAAAATGGTCTGTTGCGCAAAATGTTACACATCTTATTACTTCGGCCAACATGAGAAGAGTGGCGTATCGTCTTCCAAAATTCATGGTTAGAACGTATACTGGCAAACCCAACCGGCCTTCCCGTAGTTACGAGGAACTGGTAGCGAAGTATAAATTGAAGCTTCAACAAGGTGGGAAAGCTAGTGGAAGATTTGTTGCAAAGCCAATAGATGACAGTGCTGGTAAAGAAAAAATATTAGACTCTTTTAATAAGTCAATGGAAATACTGATCAGTACTATTAATAACAAATGGAAAGATACCCAGCTTGATCAATACCTGGCGCCACATCCGCTTTTGGGAAAATTAACGCTAAGGGAATTATGCTTTTTTACAATATACCATACCGGGCATCATCTTACTATAATTAAAGAAAGATTGAACGACTAAATCTTAAATTGCTGGCCCGTCTTGTATTACTTATTATTTATTTTATAGCCGGGCAGGCTTACCTTTGCATGCCGAAACATAAATAGCAGGCCTTTACAATCTCATGATACAGTATTTCAAAAATATCAATCAGCAAACAATAGAGATAGACAAACCCGAAAGTGGGATTTGGGTGAATGTTTTGCCACCATTAAAACAGGAAGAATTTACAGAGCTGTCTAATTCACTGGACATCCCTATTGACTTTCTAACTGACTCATTAGACATAGACGAAAGAAGCCGTTATGAAGAAGATGATAATGTGAAACTTATTGTTATTAAAACACCAACAGAGAATAATTCGTTTAATGAAAGCGATGCATATTATATAACCATTCCTATTTGTATCATTCTTACACACAATCAGATTGTAACGGTTAATTCTTTCGAGAATTCAGCTATAAAAAAATTCTTAAACACTTTCCAAAACCGCCATCCTGATAAAAGAAATATGATGGTGTTGAAAATATTTGAAAAGATCGTTCAGAACTTTATGGAGCATCTGAAAGAAATCAATCTTCGCAGAAATACATTTGAACAAAAACTCTATGACAGTAGTAGGAACGAACATTTGCTGGAATTGATGCGCATACAGAAAAGCCTTGTTTACCTCGTTACAGCTCTTCGCTCCAATGAAATGCTGATGATGAAGCTGGAAAGAACAGGTTTCCTAAGCCTGAATGAAGATGAAAAAGAAATTTTGAATGACCTGATAGTAGATAATTCGCAGGCCCTTGAGATGGCGAATATTTATACGAACATCCTGAGTAGCACTTTGGATGCTTTTGCAAGTATCATTGCGAATAATCAAAACGAGGTTTTAAAAAGATTAGCTGTTATCACTATCGTTCTTACTTTCCCTGTTTTAATCGCCAGCTTATTTGGCATGAATGTTCCCAGCGGCTTTGAACATTCAAAATATGCTTTTTATATAGTCTCTCTTTTATCATTAGGAATTGCGCTGGTAATCGGCTGGTATTTCTTCCGTAAAAAAATATTTTAATTAGCCATGTTCAACATAAGAGTTTACGGCATTCTTATCAATGAAAAAAATGAAGTGCTGGTAAGTGATGAGTTGATCCGTGGAAGTTATATCACCAAATTTCCCGGCGGCGGTTTAGAATTTGGCGAAGGAACAAGAGATTGCCTTCGAAGGGAATTTCTGGAAGAAATGAATCTTAGAGTTGAAGTCGGTGAGCATATTTACACAACTGATTTTTATCAACGTTCTGCCTTCAATCCGGAACATCAGATTGTTTCTATTTATTATGCAGTGAAAGCTTTGGAAAACATACAAGTTCCATTGAGAACCCAGCCATTTGATTTTGATGAGCAGCAATTGAAAGTTTATGAAGAAACGAAAGAGATTGAAACGTTTCGATTTATTAGTTGGAATGAATTTTCTTCTGAAGTAGTTACTTTACCAATTGATAAAATTGTTGCAAATTTAGTAAAGGCAAACGAAACTCTGTTTCGTTAAACGGTGAATGGAACTCTGTTCCGTTATTGGAGAAATGGAACTCGGTTCCTATTTATTGAACGAAACAGAGTTTCGTTTTACCGGACGGAACAGAGTTCCGTTCACCGATCACCCATCGCAGCCTTCTTCATTTCTGCCGCCTGCTCATGCCCAAGATACTTTTCTATAATTCCATGAATAAGATAAATTACGGGTGTCATCAAAATAGCTACAATAAATTTATAGACATAATTAACAATACCAACAGCTATAAATAACTTAAAAGGCCACACAAAGTCGTTGCCAGATGCATTTACTCTTGTTCCAATATAAAAAGCAATAAATAATACGACGAAGCTATCAATGAACTGAGAAATTAGTGTCGAACCAGTTGCCCGAAGCCATATTTTTTTTTCGCCAGTTATTTTTTTTATTTTATGAAATACAAATACATCAATTAACTGACTAAGTATAAAAGCTGTTAAAGAACCAATGATAATAAAGCCGCCTTGCCCAAGCACACTATTATACGCTTTTGACATGTTAGGAACACCACTACCTTGTTTACTCGTAATAAAAAAATCAGCTGGCACCAAATTTATTGCTCCGATAAAAATTAGAAATGCAAATGCAATTAAACCAGCAGTAAGCCAGGAAAGGAACTTAACCCCTCTCATTCCATAATATTCATTGATAATATCCGTCATGATGAAAACAACCGGCCATAATAGTACACCTGCTGTAAGATTGAATGAAAGATCATTGCCAAGAATATGAATATCTAAAGGTGAAAATCCCAATGTT
Source organism: Chitinophagaceae bacterium (assembly GCA_016706055.1). GTDB lineage: Bacteria > Bacteroidota > Bacteroidia > Chitinophagales > Chitinophagaceae > JJ008. Next base: position 429,691 of record JADJKL010000002.1, read on the forward strand.
TTTTCCAGCGAAAATATTTTTACTCCAATAATTTCTGCAATCAATGCATTGGCAATAAAAAACCCTCCCAGTATCAAGAAAAGTCTTGTTGGCTTGTTTTTAATAATGGCTTGTATCATGAGAATGTTTGAGAATAGATATAATTGATATAAAATATATAACCCAACAAAATAAGAAGTACAATTATATTACCAACAATAAGCCAGCGAGGAACAACAGAAGCTGGTTTTTTCCCGGCAATCCATAAAATAAAATAGCAAAGCAAAGTAACCGGAACGATAATCATCCCAATAAAAAACCCAATTGTAATGATAGTTGACTCAAGATTTCCATCCTTAATCCAGCCAGTCATCAACTGCATTAATGTTAGCAGAAAAAAAAGGCCACAAATAAAGGCCAGTCTCGATAAAAATAAAAGCCAGCGCATCAGGATTTTAGTCTAAAATAGCATTATTTTGTCAGCCTAATCTTGAAATTGTATGAACAATCCGCTGTTGAAAAAGATTTTACCGCATATTATAGCAATTGTCGTTTTTCTGATAGTATCCATAATCTTTTGCAAACCTGTTTTAGAAGGCAATGTGTTAAACCAGCATGATAATGTAGGCTGGAAAGGAATGGCGCAGAATTCTTTTGAGTATAAAGATAAAAACGGCCATTTCCCGCTGTGGAATCCTAACCTTTTCAGCGGTATGCCCAATTATCAGGTAGCAATGGAAGGTAAAACTGTGCTACCGGATCTAACAAAAATCTTCTCCTTTGGATTGCCAAAACCAATCAATTTTTTCTTTTTAGCTTGTCTTTGTTTTTATATTTTATGTATCACTTTACGAATAAGGCCTGTTATTGGAATTTTGTCAGGTCTCGGTTTTGCGTTTGCAACCTATAATCCGGTGATTGTTGCTGCGGGTCATGATACACAAATGCTGGCCACTGCTTTTATACCTTTATTGATTGCAGGCTTAATCTCCATTTTTGAAAAAAAATACTGGCTCGGTCTTGCTCTTACAACTTACGCCACTTATCAGCAAATCGGCGTTAATCACCTTCAGGTAACTTATTATACTTTCCTCATAGCTATTGCAATTACATTATGTTATTTATATGTGTGGATAAGAAATAAAGACTGGAAGCATATTGGAATTGCTGCTGGAATAACATTGATCGCAGCAATCATTGGTATAGCTGGTAATGCACTTACTTTAAAAACTACTTCAGAGTATGCGAAATACACAATGCGTGGCGGAAAAGATATAAATATTCAAGGCGATTCGGTAACAATTGCCAAAACTTCGGGGCTTGATACATCGTATGCATTTCAATATAGCCTCGGAAAAGCAGAAACTGTAACGTTCATGATGCCCAATGCTTTTGGTGGCAGAGACAACAAGCTTGGAGACGAAAATTCAAAAGTAGTCAGCAGGCTGATGGAAAAAGGTGTTGATGAAAACAATGCAACACAGTTCGCCTCACAATTACCAGCTTATTGGGGAAAGCTCTCAACATCTGGTCCAGCCTACCTTGGTGTTATCATTTGTTTATTGGGTTTGATAGGATTTGTAGTTGTAAAGAAACCTTTGAGATGGGGATTGCTGGCGATAACCATCTTTGGGATCTTTATGGCTTGGGGAAAATATTTTGCTGGCTTTAATGTTTTCCTTTTTGAAAACATGCCTTTGTATAATAAATTCAGAGCACCATCATTTTCACAAGTAATACCACAGTTTGCAGTAGGTGTTATTGCAGCTTTATCATTACAATATTTATTGTTTGAAGAAAAAGTCAAAGAAGTTTTAAATAAAGATTTTAAGAAAATACTTTATGCCTTTGGTGGGCTATTTGCATTTCTTGGTTTGATGTATTTCTCAATGGATTACTCCTCGCCAAACGACCCAGAAATGATGGCAAATATTGCAGCCCAAACTAAAAGCGATGAAATAGCAAGGGCTGTTATTGCAGGATTGAAAGCAGATCGCCATAGTATGTTTGGCGGTCAGTTGTTAAGAGCCGTTGGCTTTGGCGTTCTGTTGCTGGGAGTATTTTATGCATATCTTAAAAACTGGTTGAAACCATTAGCTGCTGCAATTATTCTATTAGTTATAAGCACTCTTGAACTTACCATTACAAGTCATGCCTATTTGAATGAAGACAATTATGTTTCAGCCGACGATTATTCCAACATAAACTTTGCTCAAACTCCAGTTGACCAGCAAATCTTGCTAGATAAAGATCCAAATTTCAGAGTTTTTAATTCAGCTGGGGACCGCTACAATGAGTCCCGCACTTCTTATTATCACAAATCAATTGGAGGATATCATCCGGCTAAGTTGAGAATTTACCAAGATGTATTGGAAATGTATTTATATGGTAATCCTAATCAGGGAGTATTAAACATGTTAAATGCAAAGTATATAATTATTCAAGATCCACAATCCGGACAGCAAATTGCAATGCCAAATGCTGATACATATGGCACATGCTGGTTGGTGAAAAATATACGAGTTGGAGATGATCGAGTTGCCAGTATCAAAGCCATTGGAAATACTAATTTAAAAGACACAGCTATTATAGAGAAATCGGCAGCTACTAATTTAGTACAGCCGCAATGGGATTCAACTGCAAGCATAAGAATGACGAAGTATGACAACGATGCTATAGAATATGAAGTGAATGGTAACGGGCCACAGTTTGCTGTATTTAGCGAAATATATTATCCCGTAGGATGGAATGCATACATTGATGGCAAGAAAACAGATTACTATAATGTCAATTATATTCTTCGTGGGTTATCTGTTCCTGCAGGAAAGCATGCTGTGAAGTTTGTATTCGAACCTGCTTCGGTTAAAAGCGGCACTTCTATTATGTTTATGTCATCCATAGCTATTCTGTTGATATTTGTTGGCGGGTTATTTATGGCATGGCGACAAAGTAGGAAAACAAGTTGAACTGATTAATGAAGAAAGTACTTGCAATAGCTCCCTACCCTTACCTGCCTAATTATTCCGGGGGACAAAAATTTATTGCACAATTTTTTGAATACTTAGGCAAAGAGATTGACTTAACAGTTATTTCCGTTGCAGAAAATGATTTTGCACTAGCAAAAACGTATAAAACAGTTCCGCTACTTAAAAAATCATTTAGCCGTTATTATGATCGCAGTTTGATAAAAAAAATTACAACCCTAGTTAAAGACAATGGATTTGATACATTAATTATCGAGCATCCTTATTTAGCTTGGCTGGCATTCGCTATTCGCAAAAGAACAGGCATTAAAGTAATTATCCATACACATAATATCGAGTATCAACGATTCAAATCTACCGGAAGATGGTGGTGGCCAATATTGAAACGCTATGAGAAAAGAAGTTTTCAAAAAGCTGATGGCATTTTTTTCATTGCTCCTGAAGACAAAGAATTTGCAGTTTCACAATGGGATATTCCGGCTGAAAAATGTTTTGACCTTCCATTTGGAATTGAGATCAGCAGCTATCCAACAGACAAAGAACAATGCAGAGAAATTGTTTCAAGGAAACACAATATTAAATCAGGAGAAAAAATATTGCTATTTGCCGGAGCATTGAATTATAAACCTAATCTTGATGCAGTAAAAATTATACTTGACAAAATAAATCCTGTTCTGCTACAACAACCCTCCTTCCTTTATAAAATAATCATCTGTGGTAAAGGCCTGCCGGAAGAAATGAATGAGTTAAAAGAATATACCGATAAAAATATCATTTACGCTGGGTTTATAAGTGACATAGCAGCCTATTACAAAGCTGCTGACATATTCCTAAATCCTGTACTAAGCGGAGGTGGTGTAAAAACAAAGATTGTTGAATCGATTGCTTATGGAACTACGGTTGTTTCTACAGAAACAGGAGCAGCTGGAATGGTGAAGGATGTTTGTGGAGAGAAATTGCAACTTGTAAAAGATGAGAATTGGAAAGATTTTACAAAACTTATTCAAGAAAATATTGAGAGCCTTTTAGAAACTCCTTCAGCATATTATAAATATTATTATTGGGATAATATAATCAGTAGTATGCTATCTGATAAGTCGTCCAGTTAATTTAAAAGCAACTGATTTGATGAAATTTCTTGTTGCCTCCTTAGATACATAAATCATTTTGAAAACATAATAATAAAGTCCCTTACCTTTTCTATTTGCCACTATTTCCAATTCATGTTTCATCATTATTTTTCGAAGGTTCAGCTGCTTTGAAATATCTGTACTCCCACTGTTTATATGAATGATTGTTGTGCCAGCATAAAAAATATTTCTATATCCTAGATTCTTAATTTGTTCGCACCATAGCTGATCTTCGCCGTACATAAAAAATCGGTCATCCAGCTTTTTATTGGGCAGTTCCTCAACAACGTGGCGAGGAAAAAGAAAGAAAGCTCCATTTATCCAATCAGCTTCCATCACTTCATCATGCCGAAAATATTTACCCAGCATTAATTTTGCTTTTTGTGTATAAGGCATAAGTAAAGGGATAAACCGAAACAAATCAAGCAATTCCCAACTTATGCTTCTGAACTTCCTGGCTGTGTATTGAACTCTTCCATCAGGAAAAGTCATTCGGCATCCTAAAACACCAATATCTTTCTGTTGATGTAAAAAATCAATACATTTTCCAATTGAATCCTCCGCTAGTATTGTATCACTATTCAGCAACAAAATATAATCACCCGTAGCTTTTTTTATTCCAAGGTTATTCCCACTTGCAAACCCTCCATTGACCTCACTTTTTATCAATTTTACCATAGGAAACTCCTTTAGAAATTCATCTGCATTACATTGTGTAGACGCATTATCTACTAATATTATTTCAAAAGCTACTTCTTTTGATTGCGCAATTACGGAGCGGATGCAATCACTGGTAAGAGTGAAAGTGTTATAATTGATAATTATTATTGATACTTTACTCATTTACTAGTGGAAGATTTCATTCAAAAATACTGGAATATGATTTTAGCAGTTTTTCAAACTATTTTAAGACAGGTTTTTTAAACATTTTCTTAAATATTAAAAAGACAACCTACCAAACGCAGTTGCATCTAGCATCTTTGCCAGCATTATAGTAGCATGCTTCTCTGGACGAAAGGTATCCTCCACATCCAATCGGACCGCATACATTTTAAACGAGTTGATAATTTTTTTTACAGTTAATCCTCCTCGTTTTCTTTTAGGAGTTCTTAGTAAGCGATGACAAAATCCTCTGCAATAAAATAAAAGGAAGCCTGTCACATTTTCAGCTATCGCACTACTAAACTCTTGTCCATCCTTCTTCAATTTCTCTAAAAATGAAACAAATCGATCAAAAGCAAGATGGAATTTATCATCTGCTGAAATTGTTGTAGTACTTTGATGTAAACGGAAACTAAAACAAGTATCAGATGCCGTAGCTTTAAATGATTGTTTTGTAAGATTTATCCATAGTTCAAAATCAGCGAATAATAAATTCGGATAATCTGGAATTCCGCCTAACCTGTCATAATCTTCAGACCTCATCATAAAACCTGTTCCCATAACATCAATTTCTTTTTTGAGGAATTTTTCAAGAAAGGAGAAAGCCGACTCAGTTTCAATCATGGGAAGACAACTTCGCATTATTTCTCCTTTTGAATCTATATAACTAAAATGGGTTTGATAAAGTGAAGCATCTGGATACTTTGTAATCAAATTATCCATTACTGCCAAATAGTTATTCGCTAATATATCATCATGCCCGATAAGGGTAATGAACTCTCCTTTTTCAAGTGCAATAATCCTTCCCCAATTCTCTTCGATTGTCAATGATGTGGCTGAAGGGTAAACTTTGACTCGTTTATCATCTATCGAATTGAGCCATTCCAATGTCCCGTCAGAACTATTGTTATCAAATACTAATAATTCAAACCCCATATAAGATTGTGCTAATATGCTATTGATGCACTCCTTTACATACTCTCCACCATTACGAACAGGCAATATAATACTGAATTTTGACTGCACTAAAAGATAGTTTATTATTACGAAAGTTTGCTTTTTGTCTTTACAATAAAATCATGCAACAAAGGAGCTTTTTTCTTAAGCAAATATTTAGTTCTGAATTTCTTTATATAGCTTATTGCAAAAACTGATTTCTCAGCAGCTGATAACGAATTATCACTATGACCTGTTTTCTTAAAATAGTTTCTTAAAAAAGCCAAATGATTGATTACCCACAAAGCTGTGAATCTTAGCACTCGTATTTTAATTTCCGGCCACTCTTTAAGATGTGACGCCTTTCCTTCAAGGTATTCTGGAAAGTTTTTTGCAGCAACTGCAATCTCTTCATTCTGATTCCTCCCAAAGTTCTCTTTATGAAGAGTTTGTTGCCCCAAAGATCTGTTAATAATAACACACCCAGAATCAGACCCGATTGCACTAATATAGGCATAATCACCAAGGAATGGAGTTCCATATTCCGGAACTCCACCCAACTTTTCCAGAATATTTCTCTTAACTATACAAGTTGACCATAAATAATGTGGAAATATCTCAAATGAAAAAAGTTTTTTAAGAAATTTAGCAGGCCCAAAAAAATCTATATGATCAAGATCATATTTATTGGAAAGACAAGAGTTAGTTCCAACGTTAAAATTGTACAACTTCCCAATTTCATGGCTAGTACAATACCAATCACACCCACCTAAATACATTCCATATCCAGGATATTCATTGCTAAGACCAAGCAAAGTCTGTAACATATCCGGATATACAGGGTCGTCATCTGCTATCATCACTATAAACTCTCCAGATGACCGCTCGAGGCTTTTATTGAAACTTTTTATCATTCCCAGATTTTCGACATTGGGAAAGTATTTAAATCGTTTATCAAAACTCTCTACAATAGCCCGTCCACTTTGTTTCGGGTCGTTATCGGAAACAATCACTTCAAAATCGGAAAAAGTCTGATTGCTGACGCTTTCAAGTGTCTTTCGTAATATTTCATACCGCATAAATGTGGTAAAGCAGAAACTTACTTTAGGCCTATTCTCCATGAATTATTTTATTCTTTTAAGATATCCTTCAGGTGCTACACTAATCAAAATTTTATTGTCAATAGAATGATTAATCTCAAAGGACTTGTTCAATTTTAAAAATTCATGTACCGCTGTTTTTGGATTGTTCCCAATCCCCCATGGGCGTTTTTGTGAAAAGTACCCTTCAGGTAAATCTTCCACAATCGTATCAAATACAACTATATAAGAATTTACAGATACAAAAGGAGAATAAAGCTCCAACTCCTTCATAACATGCTCATGAGTATGGTTTGAATCTAATGTTACTAAAATCTTCTTTTTACCGGCAACATTTTCTTTTACTTTTCCCAATGTCTCCTCACTGATTGATGAGCCTTCAATCATTTTGATTCTTTTGAACATAGGATGCTTTTCGATCTCCCGTTTGTTATGATTCCTGATATCAATATCAATACCCAATACTTCTCCTTCACCTATTAATTCCAACAAAGAGGCATAATATATCAGGGAGCCACCATGTGCAATACCAGTTTCGATGATCAGGTCCGGCTTTATTTCCCAGATCAATTCCTGCATGGCAATCATATCCTGTGGATACTGAATTATTGGACGCCCCATCCAGGTAAAGTTATAAGAATACTTAGAAGTTATGGAGGCATTCATAAATGCTGTTGCAGCATCTTTAACTTGGTCATTCTTTCCCTGTAATAAAATATTATCTTCCTTTTCCTTCTCAAAAATTTCTATTTCATTCATAATTATAAACTTAAAATATTTGCATTAATTTTTCGCTGAAAAAGGTATTGCTTTATCTCCTCAGTGTAATTTTCATTCATGATTAAAATATTATCAACTGGTTGTTTAGCCAAAATATCCGGGCTAAAAATAGGATGCCCGGTGCCTGCCATAAATTTATTTTGTTTGGCAGGATTAATATCAACAACATATTGCACTGTCTTTCTTTCTTTGTCAAGTAAGTTTAGAAATGTAGAACCTTTGCACCAGCCCCCAAACCGCAAACGAACCTGAATTATTCAATAATCCTTTATAAGTTTCCAGTTTTTGAAAGAAAGCAGAAGTATCATATTTTCTAAACTGTATACCTGCTGGTATCGTTGTTCTAATCTTACTTAGATCTGCCCACAAATAAATATATTGTCCTCCAAAAATACTGCCCGTAATTGCATCATCAAACATTACACTCAGGCTCTCCTCAGTAAAGTAATTACAGTGCTCATAAAAAATATCCCAGAAAGCACATTTATCTACAATCCAGTCGAATGTAGGCACTTCCGCAAATAAAAAGCCTTTGTAGTCATTAGCCTTTGCAATGGTATGCAAAAAAGAAAACGGTTTCGTTATATGTTCCAGCGTATGACGCATGATGATAACATCCGCTGCAATTCCTTTATGGGTATCATCAAAATATTCTTTTTTGATTCTTTCATTATCCCCTTCATATGTTGGGTCAAAACCCCAGCAATTTATTCCATCATTCAACATCATCTCAAAAAAAATAGCTTTACCACAACCTACTTCCACCACTTTTTATTTTCAATACCAAATGATTTAAGTAAACTCAATACAAATAAAAGGTGATTTTTAAACGCAATAGAATTGCTTTGTTCGTTCTGATAGTGAACATCGTAATTCATTTTATGAGATATAAAAGCCTTATTAAAAACAAACCCGGATATTAATGACTGAACCAGATCAACTTCCCCTTTTTCTGCAATAAAAGACATTTCTGCAGAAGGATATACTTTATTCTGAAAGACAGGAACATTGCCTTGCCTGAATACCGTTACTAAATTACAATCAATATTTTCTGAGAAATTATCTTTAGTTGTCATAATAAGTTTAAAAGATTTTTCAATTTTTTATCTTCTCCCAAAACCTCATCGGCTCAAAATCAGTATAAGGATAATGACCAAGATTTAGGATTATTTTCCCGTTTATTTTGCTCAAATAATTTTCTACAAAATTCTGCACTGTTACAGGGTTGCTACTACAGTTATTTATGACCCCTTCAACGCCTATTTGTGTACCTATTGCGACAATATTTTCGGCTACCGTTTCCACAGGTAAATAATCCCTGACCTGCTGACCGCCACTCATATTGAATGACTTGTCACCTCTTAACAGAGCAGCATCTAACTGCGAAAGTAAGGAATTAGGGTTTTGCCCCTTACCGTACATATAAAACAATCGTATCCATTTCAGCGAAAAATTAAATTCAGCTTGCAATCCTTCCAGTTTCTTTCGCAATCTATCCTTTGCTCTTCCATATGGATTATTAGGCTTGGTTTCCATTGATTCAGTTAAACAGCCTTCCTGCATACCATACTCGAAACATGTTCCGGTAATGGTAATATCCACCAAACCGTTAATGATAAGATTTCTTATAAAAGAATAATGACGAGGCAAATTAATCTCTTCATGAAATGAAGATTTGTAATTTGGCAATCCCTCCAGGCAAGATGTATCAATAAATCAGGTCTATTAAAAAAACTATAATAATCAACAGTGCTATCAAATGATTCAAGATTAAAAGGAATGTATGTAACGGCATTAAACCATTCCATTGCAGATGCTTTGTCTTTATTAACAGAACTTGCCATTACTTCATGCTTATGTGTAAGAAGTTCTTTTACCACATAATTGCCAATAAAACCTGTTGCTCCTGTTACCAATACTTTCATGATAGTGAAATTAAATAACCTGTAATTCTGGAACAGTTATTACGAATTTTCCTCCCCAATCTTTTATGTAAGAAAGTTGTGATGTTATTTCTTCTTTTAAATTCCAGGGAAGTATAATTACAAAATCAGGTTTATTTTCTTTAAGATAATCTTCATTTACTACCGGAATATGGCTTGCCGGCAACCATTTATTTTGTTTGTTTGGATTCGCATCCACTACAAATTCAATCAAATCATTTTTTGATGCCACAATAGTTCAACAATGTATTGCCTTTTGCTGCTGCTCCATAGGCTGCCACTTTCTTCCCGGCTCTTTTTTGTTCTATTAAAAATGAAGTGATATCTAGTTTTACTTTTAATGCTTTTTGTTGAAAGCCACTGTAATAATCAAGACTAGCAATACCTTTCTTCCTCTCTTTTTCAATAAGCTTGCTAACATTTTCGGAAACGGTTTTACTTGCATCTTCGCTATGCTTTGCATAGATACGAAGAGACCCGCCATGTGTCGGAATTTCATCAACATCAAACAACTCCAATCCTTGTGCTTCAAAAATTTGTTTTACAGTATGAAATGACAAGTAAGAGAAATGTTCATGATAAATGGTATCAAACTGGTTATTGTCTATCAATTGCATCAGGTGAGGGAACTCCATAGTGATAACACCAGTATCAGCCAATAATATCTTCATCCCTTGTACAAAATCAACAATATCGGGTACATGTGCCAGCACATTATTACCCAGGAGTAAATCTGCTTTTACTTCCCAATGATTTCTTAGACGGTCTGCCAGCTCAACACCAAAAAATTCAACAATTGTTTTTATCCCTTTGCCCGTTGCAACTTCTGCAGTATTAGCAGTGGGTTCAATACCCATCACCGGAATATTTTTTTCTTTAAAGTATTGCAATAAATAACCATCATTGGATGCTATTTCAATAACCTGTGAATCTTCATTTAACCCAAATTTCTCCGTCATCAGTTCAGTGTATTGCTTGGCATGTGCAAGCCAGCTTGTAGAGTACGAAGAAAAATATACATAGTCGCTATCAAAAATAGCATCTGACTTTTTATACTCATCGACCTGTACTAAATAACAGTTGTGACAAGTATATACCTTTAATGGAAAGAATGTTTCAGGTTCATTCAATTGTTCTTTTGTCAGAAATGAGTTAGATGCAGGCGAATTTATCAGGTCAATAAAAACATGCTCCAATTCAGTGTTACAAAATCTGCATTGCATAATTAAATTCCTTTAAAATCTTCGTTTAAAAAAGGGTGACTATTGTCTCTGTCTGAAATTACAGTAACAGGCAACGGCCATTCAATATTTATCTTCGGATCATTATACTTTATTCCAGCTTCCGCTTCAAGATTATAAATAGCTGTATGATGGTATAACAATTCACAATTTTCACTCAGGCATTGAAAGCCGTGGGCAAATCCTTCCGGAATGTATATCATCGTTTTATTTTCGGCTGACAATTCAGCCCCAAACCATTGCAAAAAAGTTGAAGAACCTTTACGTAAATCAACAATTACGTCAAACACAATCCCGGCAATGCACCGCACCATTTTAATTTCCGAAAATGGCTGAACCTGGAAATGCATGCCTCTCAATGTTCCTTTTTTATAACTGACAGAATGATTCATTTGTACCCATTCTTTTGTATGACCAATCTCACTGAATTCATTCTCACAATAATACCGGGCAAACCAACCCCTTTCATCACTGAATGGCTTAAGATCAATCAAATAACTACCCTGTAATTTTGTTTGACTGAAGATCATACTTCAAAATATTTTTTAATTTGCTGAATGGAAAAATCAAGTTGCGCATCTGTATTTTTCTTGTACCAGTTAATCGTCCATTCAATTGCCTGTGTACCTGCTAATTTCGGAATCCAATTCAATTCTTTTTTGGCTTTGCTGATGTCAAGCTTTAATAGACCGGCTTCATGAGGTTGATTTGGGTCAGAATGATCAAACCAGTTACCGCTTCCCCAGCATTCAATTGCTTTTTTAACCAATTGTTTCACTGTAAAATGATCGGAAGGCAAAGGACCAAAATTATAAGCCTTTGCATGTTTTTCGGGAATTGTATCCAAAAGAATTCCTAATTGTAAATAGCCGCATAATGGTTCTAATACATGCTGCCATGGACGAACTGCTGATGGATTTCTAACAACGATATCTTCATTATTCTGCAATGAACGAACTATATCAGGAATGATTCTGTCTTTACTCCAATCTCCGCCACCTATTACATTACCAGCCCTAGCACTGGCTAAAGCTTTTTGATGTTGTTTGTAATTGCTAAAATTGAAAAAAGAATTTCGAAAAGAATCAACTACCAGTTCAGTCGCAGCTTTACTTGCACTATAGGGATCATATCCTCCAAGTTGATCTTCCTCATTATATAAAATATCCTGTTCTTTATTTGTATATACTTTATCAGTTGTAACTACAACAGTTGTACACTTCTTATTTAGCCGTGTAACTCCTTCCAGCAGGTTTGCAGTTCCAACAACATTCACTTCAAAAGTTTCGGCCGGAATTTCGTACGAACGTCTTACTAACGGTTGCGCTGCCAGATGAAAAACAAAATCGGGTTGAAAAGAATCAATCTCATCTTGAAGCTTTTGCTTATCTCTTATATCTGCAATTATACTTTCGCCGAATGTATGAGCCGAAAACAGGTTATACATTCTACCATAGTAGGGCTCGATTGCATATCCTTTAACTTTTGTGCCAGCCAAATGCAAACAAGCCATTAACCATGCGCCTTTAAAACCGGTATGCCCGGTGATAAAAATTCGTTTGTCTTTATAGTATGAAAGAACATCCTGCATTACCAGATCTTCCATTTTGCCTGGTTTGTTTGCCAGAGTGATTCTAATTCTATTTTATCTCTTAATGCATCCATAGGTTTCCAAAAACCTTTATGCTTATAGGCTGTTAATTGCCCATCATTAGTAAGCTTTTCCAAAGGTTCATCTTCCCACATCATTTCATTCATATCACCATCTAAATAATTAAACACATCTGGTTTCAATACGAAAAATCCACCATTGATCCATTTACTTTCATCTTTTGCCTTTTCTTTAAATGAAACAACATCACCATTCTCGGACAGATCCATACCTCCAAATCTTGCATCCATCTGCACCGCAGTAACTGTTGCTATTTTATTTTGCTTTTTATGGTATGCCAGTAATTCTTTTATGTTCACATCACTTACTCCATCGCCATAAGTAAGCATGAATTCTTCATTCCCTATATATTTCTGCACCTGCTTTAATCTTCCTGCTGTTTTTGTATGCTGACCGGTTTCGACTAAAGTAACTTTAAAGGATTCAGTATTGCTACCATGCACTTCCACTTTATTATTACCCAGTTCAATAGTTATATCAGAATTATGGAGGAAATAATGCATGAAATATTCCTTTATCATATATCCTTTGTATCCGAGGCAAATAATAAAGTCATTAAAGCCATACTGACTATAAATCTTCATGATATGCCAAAGAACAGGTTTCCCACCAATTTCAACCATAGGTTTCGGTCTTGTATCTGTTTCTTCGGAGATTCGGGTGCCTAATCCACCTGCGAATATTACTACTTTCATTAATTCGGTTTATTTAGGCGCAAAAATACCTTATTTCATGCTCGTAAAACAAAAAGAAATGATTCGGCAATTGGCGATTATTCTTCGTTTATAACTTGCAAAAAATGATTCATACCCTGCAATTTCTTAGCATCAAAAAAATAACTGAGGTGTTGCTTATAATATTTTTTCAGGTCGAATAAATTGAAAGTAGCTTTTGCAACTATCTCATCAATTTTATCAAGTCCTAAAGCATTTGCCTCGTTAAAAAATTTAATGAATTCTGTTGTAATTGGTTTTGTACTAACCCATGCCGCAAACACAAATGGCAAACCAGTGATTTTTCGCCACTCGGATCCAAGATCATAAATAAATGTAGAAATTTTTCGTTGTTCAAAAGCCCTGTCACCAATTACAAGTCCGGCTGTTGTCCCAGCAATCTGATTACGATACTCTTCATTTTCAGCTTGAATAATTTGAGGATTTATACCCCAATATTCCTTTATCAGGTACTTTAGTAATGCTACAGACGTCTGACTTTGATAATCAAGTAATACTTTTTCAATTTCATGCATCGGCACTTCGCTAAACAATGCCACAGATGCAATTTCTCCTTCTGTTCCGATGCAATAATCAGATACGATATGGTACTCCTTTAATTTTGGCAGCACAGCTACTGGCACCAATCCAATATCTATTTCATTATTCAACAACATCTCTGCTAGGCGGGAAGGATAATCGCCTATTAATTCAATCTGGCTGCTAATTGGCTCTCTTTCTAATCCATACACCAGCGGCTTTGTATTCAGGTAGTTTACCACTCCTACTTTAATCTTATCCAATTCTATTATTTTTGTAGCTGCAAAGGTATAGGTTGAAAAGACTTCATTAAAATCAAATCATGGAATTGACTGCTCTCACTGCTATTTCCCCGGTTGACGGACGTTACCGTAAACAAGTTCAACATCTTGATGAATATTTCTCAGAATATGCTTTGATTAAATACAGAGTTATTATTGAAATCGAATACATCCTTTTTTTGGAACATAAAAAATTTTTCAAACTACCGAGCAAAGCCAAAAAACACTTACAAAAACTGGCGGAAGATTTTGGACCAGAAGATGCACAGGAAATTAAACAAATAGAATATACCACCAACCATGATGTAAAAGCAGTCGAGTATTTCCTAAAGAATGAGTTAGAAAAAAATGGTGGTATTGCTGCCAAAGAATGGGTGCATTTCGGTCTTACATCACAGGATATAAATAATACAGCAATCCCACTTTCATGGAAACATGCCATTGAATATGAATACCTGCCGGGGTTATTGAATCTGAATGCGCAGTTGAAATTATTGGCTGGCGAATGGAAGGATATTCCGATGCTAGCACATACGCATGGACAACCAGCAAGTCCCACAAAACTGGGAAAAGAGATTATGGTATTTGTAGAAAGAATCCAGAACCAGATAGAACAGTTTATTGGCATTCCGTTCAGTGGAAAATTTGGCGGAGCAACTGGCAATTTCAATGCACATCATATTGCTTTTCCAAAAACAGATTGGGTAAAATTTGCCAATGAGTTTGTAACAAGCATAGGGTTAAACCGCCAGCAATACACTACACAAATAGAGCACTACGATAATCTTGCAGCACATTTCGATTGTATGAAGAGGATCAACAATATCCTTTCAGATTTTTGCAAAGATGTTTGGAGCTATGTTTCTATGGAATATTTCAAACAAAAGACTAAGAAAGGAGAAGTAGGATCTTCAGCCATGCCACATAAAGTAAACCCGATTGATTTTGAAAATGCCGAAGGAAATCTTGGAATGGCTAATGCCATCTTTGAACACTTTTCAGCGAAACTTCCCATTTCAAGACTGCAAAGAGATTTAACTGATTCAACAGTGCTCAGAAATATCGGTGTTCCGTTTGCCCATACATTGATTGCAATTCGTTCAATTGAAAAAGGACTTGGAAAACTTGTTTTGAATGACCAAAAAATATATGCTGATCTTGATAATAACTGGGCTGTGGTAGCAGAAGCCATTCAAACAGTTTTAAGAAGAGAGAATTACCCTAATCCTTATGAAGCATTGAAAGACCTCACAAGAGGTAATCAGCAAATAGATAAAAAAATAATTTATCAATTTATTGATAAGTTGAAAGTGGCTGATTCTTTAAAAAAAGAGCTAAAAAGATATCCCCACATAATTATACTGGTATGTAATTTTAGATTATTTTTAATCTGCCTATCCAGACAAACTCCCTTTATGAGATTATGCTTTCTTTTAGTCTTATTATTTCTCAAATGTATTTGTTTTGGCCAGTTAAATATTCCTTGTAATAACTGGCTAAACCTTCCCAGCTTTCAATCATATGTAAATGTTGGGGATTTAGATGTTCCAGGAAATAAAATAACGAACAATGCTTAATCATATGCAATGGTTTATGAGATGAAGACATTGAAATTGGTAGAGATTCTTTTAATGACGCGTGATCCTTTATCTGGATGTGTTTTAATCCTCAAAACAATCACCAAACTAGAATTGGTTTATATGTTACCATGCACTACCAATCTAATTGCGTATATAAATGGTTAGAATTTGGATCAGTAAGAATACAGACAGAAATAATGTCACTGCCAACTAGGGTCCAGCTCCGCAAACAGGGTTTTCATTTAATACTTTTGATAATTTATTAAATGAATAACGGCACACCAACTGGCTAAATGACATTTGGAGGATCGTATGAATTAATGCAACAATTCCAAATGAGCTAGTAGCTAGGTGGATGCAATTTCAATCCCTTAGCAATTGGTTACACCTTCCTTTCATTCTTATTTCCGAATTGGCGACCTAGATATTCCGGGCAACAGAATTACAATTGAAGCCAATATAAACAGAACACAACCTTATCTCCCCGGTGGCGGTAATAATACTGAAGGAGATGTTGTTTCTAAACATACAGACCCTACAAATGTCAACTATTTGTTAAGACCAAACCATGCTTATATAACAACGACTAATGGCTTTTTTGGAACTCCGGATATTTGTGATATTGAAGTGAACAAGAACTACCATATTGCAATGGTTTATGACGGAGCTACTTTAAAATTCTATAGAAATGGCTTTCTATGAGTCAGGTTGCCGCAACCGGCAATCTCTTTCAAAATAATTTCAATACACAAGTAGGATTATATGATGCACTATTACAATACATTTTTGGGGTATATAAACGAGTTCCGCATCTGGAATGTTCAAAACACAATCAGAAATAAGGGCATATATGAATAGTCCGTTACCGAGCCCAACAACTCAACCTGGTTTGCTTGCCTATTACACTTTTGATGATTTATTAAATAAGCAAGGAAATACAGCATGGAATGGAACACTTGCAGGTGCAGCATCAATCAATCAATCAAATTCTAATTGTAATTTTTTTATTGACTCCTGCTTTACAAGAACAGACATCGGAAATATAATCAATGATTATACACCTGTAATTGCATTAAATCCCTGTGAAAATAAAATAACTGTTGAAGATGCAACTGCCTATAACGCAGGCGATACAGTTTTGTTAATTCAAATGAAAGGAGCCATAATTGACTCCACTAATACTGCAGCTTTCGGAACAATAACAGATTATAAAAATGCTGGTAATTATGAATTCAATTACGTAAAAAGCAAAACAGGGAATATAATAGAACTTAAAAATATACTTACACGACAGTACGATATCCCTTTGGGTAAAGTTCAATTAGTAAGAGTTCCTTATTACGAAAATGTAAATGTCGCTTCTACTCTAACCTGCTTACCTTGGGATGGTAGCAAAGGAGGTGTACTTGTATTGAACGTACAAGATACAATAAATATGGCCAGTAATATAGACGTAAGTGGAAAAGGTTTTAAAGGAGGTGGTGATCCTATGGAGGAGGCAGCGGAAACTCTCATAATTCCGGTGGTGGTGGTGGAAGTAATTCAGGTTCAGGTGGTTTTGGAGGCTATAATTTTGAAGCAGATGTTTGTAGCAGTCCTGTACCTTTTGATAACAGAGGCATCGGTGGAAAATCGCTGATTTATAATAATTCGATAAATAAAATATTTCTTGGCGGTGGCGGTGGGGCTGGTCATAGCAATAATCCTCAGGCATTCGAATCCAAAGGAGGAAATGGAGGTGGCATTGCAATTATTATTTCGGATAAAATAAAGTCAAACAGTAATAGAATACTTGCAAATGGGGACAATGGAGTTCCTTGCGGAAGTACCGGCTCAGGTTGCCACGAAGGAATGTGGTGGTGGTGGTGGTGGTGGCACTATTTTAATTACCGTAAACTTACATCTAGACAATAAACAGATTGAATTGAAAGGTGGGAATGGAGCTAATATGACAGCAGCAGGTTTTTTCAAAGTTGGCCCTGGTGGTGGTGGTGGTGCAGGTTTATTGTGGGTTTCTAATGCAACACTTCCGTCGAATATTAATTTAACTGCAACTGGAGGTTTAAATGGTGTATGTACCGATTACAGCAATAACCCCTGGGGAGCAACACAAGGTACTGCAGGCTCAAATTTATTGAACTTGCTAATCCCCATCGACAACACTCCTTTCAAACCAAATATAGATTCATTAAAAATAAAAGATAGTTTACTATCCTGTAGCAATTTTGATTTCAATGGTTTTGGATTTACCAATACAAATCCGATATCCACTTGGCAATGGTATTTTGGTGATGGGGGAACCGCTAGCACACAAAATACTACTCACACATATACGCAGGGAAATTATGCCGTTAAACTAATCATTACTGATATCAACGGTTGTAAGGACAGTGTCACAAAAAATATTTTTGCATCAACGCTGACAATGGATGCCGGCCCTTCAGATACGATCTGTGCTCCGGGTTCTTCCCTATTACAAGCCAGCAGCATTGGCGCCATCCAATATGATTGGGCACCAGCAGTATTTTTGAACGACCCTACAATTTTAAATCCAACAGCCACCCCGCCGACTACTACGATGTTTTATCTTACTGCAACAAATGCAAGTGGATGTTCGGGTGTAGATTCGGTTTTGATGAATGTTCGTTCTTTAAATAATTTTTCCATAGATGCCGCTGCTCCGATTTGTCTTAATAAATCTGTACAGTTAAATGCAAATGGTGGAGACCTGTATTCCTGGCAACCTGCCAGTTCATTGAACAATCCCGGCATATTTAATCCGACAGCTTCACCAAGGATAACCACAACCTATTCCGTGTTAGTAACAGACACTATTTGCGGCAATGCTTCTACCCTTTCAACAACTGTAACTGTTCTACCATTACCTGCCGTTACTGCCGGCAAATCAAATGATATTGATTGCAGCACTGCACAAAGTCAGCTCAATGCGAACGGAGCAATGCAATATAGTTGGTCACCTGCAGCATCATTAAATAATTCAAATACTGGAAATCCAATCGCATCACCTGCTATCACTACCCAATATATTGTTACAGGAACTAATGCAGCAGGATGTGTAAATTATGACAGCGTTACAGTAAAAGTAAGTGCTGATAATAAAGGAGGCTATCTCATGCCAACAGCTTTCACACCAAACAACGATGGCAAAAATGATTGTTACCGAATAAAATATTGGGGAACAATACTTGAACTAGAATTCAGCATTTATAATCGTTGGGGAGAAAGAGTATTCTTTACAAGAAACCCTAATGATTGCTGGGATGGAAGATATAAAGGCGAATTGCAAAACCCTGCTGTATTTATATATATGATTAAAGCTAAAACGACTTGTGTAAATGAAGTTTTCAGGAAAGGAACATTTACATTAATCAGATAAGTTTATTCTTTTCGCTTAACCACAAACACCAACAACTCAATTTCCCCATCCATCTTTTTACCAAAAGGCACAAACCCGTTTTTCAGTAAAACTTTTTGTGAAGCAATATTTTCAATCTCTGTTATCCCATAAATTTCTGACAACGGTGTTCTCTCTTTAAAATAAACTAAACCTGTTTCTACTAATTCTGAGGCAAGTCCTTTACCCCAATATTCAGGAAGAAAGGAATATCCCATTTGTGTATTTGCTTCATCATCTGGAATAGGAATAATAGCAAACGAGCCAATGAAACGTTTGGTATCTTTTTCCTCCACTGCCCACCTGCCTTGAAAAGGATGAACTGGCGCATCCAATACAACTTCATTAAAGTACAAATCACTTTCCTCCTTATTCTTTACCTGTCGGATATAACGCATCACATCAGCATTACCGGTCAAAAGGAAATGGTTGTCATAATCATTAGTAGTAAAATTCCTGACTATCAGCCGCTTAGTTTCAAAAAAAATATTCATAACAGTTGGATTGTTCTACATAAACTTATCAACAAACTTATTCAATCGGAATTTAAAACATTTAATTTTTTTATATTTAAAGAATAACCATTTATAACCAAACCTTAAAGCTATGTCCGGGAAAAAATCCAGTCATTCTTTCGATGAAAAAAGAAGAAGACTACTGAAATTTTTGGGACTCGGCAGTGCTATATTTTTAAGCAAACCCGGCTCTACGCAAATCAGGGTAAACCCAACTCGGCCCACAAAAGAAATTACCGACCTTAAGCTTGCACCTCGCTTTATTTCTATTAATGTGTTGCGACAATTTGATCTTCTCTCTTTAGAACTCCGCTATTATAATTTTAGCCTTTCTGGAAATATATTACAGAAAAAAGGAAATCCAGCATATGTTGTTGTTGTCTTTCAACCACAATCTATGAGTGAGCAGGCATGGAAAGAAGAACAGAATTCTATTGAGTCTCCATCGGTTCCTGGCAGAATGCTGATTGGTGGAGAAAGCCGGCTGGTCTTTTCAATTCCTGCCAATATTTCTTCCATCCCACTTGACGTTAAAGAATTACTAGCCTGGGAAAAATATGATCTGGTTGTAAATGAAAGAGCCAAACAACCTTCTTCGGGCAGAGTGATTATAAAGCCTGTATCAAATCCAAAGATTGAAAAAATTCAAAAAACAATCAATAATGTTTCAAAGATTAAAAATATAATTGCCGGTAGAGGAATTACCAAAGACGAAAGGCAAATCATTAACAGAGAAATAGTTCCTGAAGAAAGAAACAGCCGTGCGGATGCTATCCTTAATGTACGGGACAATATCACAGCACTTATTAAAGACCCAGTTGGCCCATTAACTGAACTGGAAACTTCGCTGGAAATTCCGATGCGGCTTTACCTTTCTCCTACCAGTATTGCAGGCTGGAGCCATATAAGAAAATTAAATGCCGACAAAGGAATTTTAAAAGACACCAACAGGCTCTTTGAACTCTGGCATACCCGTATGGGAACAAAAACTAAAAATGGAAACGTTGATGAAAGTTCGTTGACGAATGAACAAAGAATTCTGAGGGCCATGTGGGCTGATGATGCCAAGCCTAAACACACCGACCCTGTCATTCCGAAAGCCGATAATTATCTCGGACTTACTTCCATGAGCAATAAAGACCGGCATCGCATTGTTCATGAATCATCCAATTACCAGATTCCCGGTTTTGTGCCACAACCTATTAAGGCCTTTAAATTATTTCTTACTACACTTGGTGCATGGCTCGATAGCGAATTACTTGTTGACAGAAATAAGTTACTAACAGCAGAAGTTTTATACGGAGGTGATAACAATGCCCTGAACCTTTTAAAATGGCGGCACATTGAAACACTTGGACGGGAACATTATGTAGAAATTGTAGAAGCTGGAAACATCATGCCATTCGGACATGAGGCAGTGTTAATAAAAATCACTGAAAGAAAACCACATACTGGAACTGGAACAGCCGCTAACTTTCAACGGATGATTGTTGTAATTACTGAAACAGTTAAAGATTACAACTATCGTGACAGCAAAGGAGAGTTTATGAATTTCAGTTTCAGCAAAGTGGAAATGATAACGACCACTTCTCCCTTACTGGATTTTAATAAGAAAAAACTGGTAGATGTAAATGATATGGTCGCCACTGACCAGTTTGTTATCCGTAGCGAAAACAAAGATGTTCCTTTTAAAATAAAAGCAGAAGACCTTGATGGAAATTTTGTTGACTTCATCATACCACTTGCTTTTATCAGCACCAATGTATTGGGAAGTGCTACCAATAGAACTAAACTAGTTGATGCCTATAATGCAGGATTTAAAATATCCAACAACAGCAATCTGAAAGGGCAAAAATTTACACTAGCTCCGCAGGTAAAAAATGGAAACGATACTACCTATGTGGCACAGGAAATTTCTTTTGGTGCAAAAACTTACACCAATGCAAACGAACCGCAAGGATTTCTACCTGTATTGAAGCAGGCGAATATTATTGAGCCTTCTTACCAACGTTTAACTGGTATTGCACAACCTGTTTCTGTTTCATTAGAAGATGATAACAATAAAGGACATGTGTTTGCAAAATTTAATTTTGCACAAGCTGTAAATTTTGCAGGCCAAAGTGATAAAACCGGTGGTATGGCCACACCAAATTTTAACCTCAGTGGTTTATCAAAACTGGCAGGAGCTTTTGGAGGTGATATTAGTAAATTTAAAACAGCAGCAGCAAGTGCCGATGATTTTTTTAGCGTAAGTAATATTCCTGATCCAAAATTATTCGGCGTATTTAAACTGAGTGAGATATTAAATTTTGTAAGTGGCGATGCAAGTTCGTATGATATTGCAAAGCCATTAATGGATAGAGTACCGAAAATTCCAAATCTTACAACAGAAGAAACGGCCGACGAATACATTACTTCCTATGTTATTAAACCAAAACTAAAAAATATAGATCTTGGTTTTGTTCAATTCATTCAGAAAGGAGGTTCATCATTTTCCATCGTTACACAAGCAAGAGTAAAAAAGAAAAATCCAACCGGCGTACCATCATTTGGAACAGATGCGACATTGACTGCTTTTAAAATTGGTATTCTAAAAGGCTTGATCAATATAGATTTCAATAAAATAAGTTTTGTTACCGAAGCTGGCAAAAAAGCAGATGTAAGTGTGGAAATGGCTAACCCCTGTGTGGTATTCGGTGGCGCATTAGCTTTTATCAATAATATAAATTCACTGATTCCTTCCGACGGATTTTCTGATCCACCCTATCTTGATGTCTCATTAACCGGGATTAAATGTGGTTATTCATTAGCCATACCTAATGTACAGATGGGTGTTTTCTCATTAAGCAACATGACATTGGGAGCAGAAGTTAATCTGCCATTCACCGGTGCACCACTTACATTCGGCTTTAATTTTTGTACCAGACAACAACCATTCTGTCTTACCGTATCATTTCTTGGTGGCGGTGGTTTCTTTGGAATGGAAATAGACTTGCAAGGAATACGAATGATAGAAGCTTCTTTGGAATTTGGAGCAGCAGTATCTATCAATTTGGGAGTAGCAAGCGGTGGTGTAAGCATTATGGCTGGTATTTATTTCAAAATGGAATTAGTGGATGGACAGAACTCAACAACACTCACCGGTTATGTTCGCATCAACGGTTCCCTCTGCATTCTTGGTTTAATTACGGCAAGTATTGAATTATATATGGCATTGACTTATCTGATTGATAAGGAAAAAGCCTATGGCGAAGCAACGTTGAAAATGAAAATTGAAATTTTATTCTTCAGTGCTTCTGTTACCCTGCATACACAACGAACATTTAAAGGAAGCGGAAAAGATCCTAACTTCCAAATGGCTATTAAAGAAAATGAATGGCTAGAGTATTGCGCAGCTTTTGCCGCTTAACCTTATGTTGATTTTTAAAAGAAGAAAATTATGAAACAAAAAATCATACTAACTGCTCTCCCCAATGGTATTGCAAAGAAACTGGGTACTAACACGGTAAATGCATCCGTGGCATTGAGCCTGCAGGTAGAAGATGTAAATACTACATTACAGAATGTGCCAGATATGCTGAATTGGGCCGAAAAAGTAAAAACAGGAAAATTTATTGTGTATGTAAATGGCAATGCTGTTCAGGCCAAAGTGGTAAGTAAAGAAGTAGATGTACAACTTTGGAAAAACCTGTTTGCGCCAACTGTTAAAGTAAGATCATTCGTACAGGAAGATTTAAGCGACAGACCAATACTTTCTTATCCTGTAAAACATATCATCAGCTTTGTAAAAGATGCGATAACAACAATGGGGAATCAATTTGCCGACGATTTGCCTGATAGTAATTATTATACAGATAGCGGCAGTTTCAAATCAATATCTGATTATAACGTTGCTCCATATCCAAAAAGAGGCCGGGAAAAAATCACATTGGATAGTATCGTTTCAAAAATTCCAACCGACAGAAGAATTAATGAGTTGTTGAAAAAAAATAAAGCAATCCCGTTTAATCCATCTGCCAGTCCAACTTTTGATTTTGCGCAATTAAAAAACTTTCATGGCTTGTACAACAAGAAGGAAGTAAAAAACTATGTGCCCGTACAAAAACCCGATTTTGAGTTTCATGATATTCTATCCGTCATTGCTGCCTATCCGCAGCTCTTAAGAAAGCTGGGTTTAGTTTTCGATCTGGAGTTTGCGCTGCCTGCTTTTATGCTAAAGAATATTGAGCCTACCATTCGCATCGCATTTTCTGAAATAAATTTTACTACAGCAACAACTGTTTCCTGTCCCGCAACTGCTTATACAAAAACAAATAATGGATTTTATATTAAAGCAGCAGACAATAGTCTGATTGATAAAGGCCACCTGAAATTAAATACCGATGCCTTTACTGTTTTTCAGGTAGATACAGATGGAGCAGGTTTGAAACTCTGCGGCATGATCGACAACCTACAACTGAAAAAAGCAAAGCATATTTTTTATGCGGTTGACAATCTTATTCCCAATGAAAATTTAGTACCGCTATTTAATAACGAAGCTCCATCCAAAGAAGGTTTACCAGTGAACCGCACTACAGGCATTGCCATTGCAAAGAATGGAATGGCTGCTGGCATTCAGCAGAAGTTTGTACGGATGAATACACTACGTCCAGCATTGGTGGCAGCAGGTATAGCACCGGTCGGATTAACCGGCAACAACGCCTCATTCATTTTACCCAATGAAATTTTATTTGCAGATGATCTGACGCTTGGTTATCGCATGGATGTGCAACCGGAAGATATGGGTGGCAAATGGTTTAGCTTGCACAAAAGAAATAATAAATATTCTTTCATCAACTCTGGCAACAGCTATATTGATATACCTGATATGCCCGTTGACGAAGGTTATATACAAATTGGTGCAGCAGAAGAAGATACCAGTTCCGGCAAACAATTAAAAATAGGTGAAGCCATTACCCGTTGGGATGGATGGAGCCTTAGTGTACCACCGGTTGGCAGTGCATTGAATGAACCAACAATAGATGAAGATGAAATACATGACAAGAGTAAACCCGGAGCAGCAGAAAAGGAAGCGGCAAAATACAGAGCTCCGCTTTCTGCCGATTTCAAACTCAGTGTAAGTCCATCCATTGAAAAAGGAAGCTTGCCGATGCTTCGCTTTGGTAAAAAATATGCTATTAAAATAAGAACAGTTGATGTAGCTGGAAATAGTGTGGACCATACATTCACTCCGGAAAATGCAGCACAGGCTATTGTACCAAACATCCGCTACATGCGGTATGAGCCTGCCGATACTCCATTTCTTTTGCTGGGTAATAAAATGAAAGATGGTGAATCAAGCGAAATGATGGTGATAAGAAGTAATGAGAACATTACCGTGGAAGAATATGAAAAAACAACTGCAGGAAATAAATATATAGCAGATGCTGTTCGTCATGTAAAACCTCCCCGCTGCACGGTAGAAAGAGCAACAGCACACGGCATGCTCGATAAAGGATTTGGCCAAGCCAATGCAGCACAGGCTGCTACCTATTATCAAAAAATTATTGCAGAAAAAGATCCGTTATTTAAAGAAGAAGATAACAGTCCTAATCTGCAGATATATAATCCGGACCAGCAAACATTCCCTGTTGAATATCTTGCCGACCCGATGGCTGCTGGTGTTACATTTTTTATTTCTACCAATGATCCTAATCCAAAATTGCCCGACCCGGAAGTAGTTACTAAAAGAGTAAGTTTTTATTTTGATGAAGAAATAACAACAGCAGCACAGCTTAATAAAAAAGCAACCACGGATGAATGGTTTAATCCAAAAACCTTCCGCATCTTGTTAAGAGAAGGAAATCCGGCTGTAAAGTGGGAGGCATCTTCCCGCACATTAAATGTTACGCTGCAAAAAGGTGTAATCTTCAGAATGAACTACGCCTCTTTCTGGCGACCGGATGATTTGATAAAACTGTCCGGCATTCTCGATATGATGGGAATGAATACACTTGCTGGAGCTGTTGGCAAACGCATTGCAGGCGGACAACACTGGATGTTCTCGCCATGGAGACAAATTAGTTTTGTACATGCCGTACAACAACCGATAAGTGTTGATGCTTCAGGAAAAAAATATCCTGCCATTGTCAACATTGTTCCCGACAGAGATTACGGAGATAATTTCTCTTGGTTAAATACACAATTATTAGTGCATGGTCCTTCTACAGGTCAATTCGATTTTGATGCTGACTGGCAAGACTGGATTGATGATGTAGAAGAACCTGCTTTACAAATTGTAGATGTAAAAGCAAAAGTTTTTCATTTCACCACTTTGTACAAAGTGTTCGATTATGTATTTGGCAACATCAACGGAATTAAGAATAATCCATTCCAGGCATTGAAGCATACGTTCAATGATACCAAACATAGATTCATCAACTATCATAGTATTGCCACTACCCGATACAGAGAATATTTTTTCAACCTGATAAAAGATAAAGGTGCCGCTTTCAAATTAACAAGAGAAGGAGAAATCGTAAACAAAGTAAATATTCTCAGTAGTGCAAGGCCGGTTGCACCACAGGTAGAATATGTAATCCCAACTTTTGAATGGAACCGTGCAACTACCGGAAAGAAAACAGTAACAGGAAGAATTTCAGGATTAAGAGTGTATTTAAAACGTCCTTGGTATAGCAGTGGCGAAGGCGAACAATTAGCGGTAGTCCTGATGTTTCCAAAAGTAAGTGATAACTTGGGCGGTTCTGCAGGTGCTACTTATACAACATGGGGAACCGATCCTGCAAAATTATCTGCTCCGCTATCGGGTGGTATTACTCCCAATCATCTAAGCTTTGTAAATCTGAAACCTGAAAATATTGCGATGACAGCTGTAGTTGAACATCCAACTGCAAAAGTTGCTGTGGCTGCATTCGATGTAAAGTATGATGAAGACCGGCAATTATATTATGCAGATATAATGTTTAATATAGGTGCTGCATATTTCCCTTTTGTACGATTAGCAGTAGCAGCGTATCAAAAACATTCCGTAAAGAAAAATGATACCGACTGTTGTCTCTCTCCAATTGTACAGCCTGAATATATTCAGATACCTGCACCAAGAGCTAGTTCGGTTGAGTTTGGTTCTTCCAGAAGAGATGTTACGGTAGCCATTTCCGGCAGCATTGCAAAAATGGCACAGGTTCCGGAATACAGATCGAGAGTTGATTTCATTATTGAACCGTTGGATATTCCTGCATCAGAAGAAGCGCATATCAGTCTCGACAGACCGCCAATTGATAGTTATCAATATGTGTTGCAACCAAAAGACATCAATAATTATTTGTTCCTGCATAGTCATCAGTTTCAGTTGCCGGCTGCCTATTCATCTAAAGCGTTTCGCATTAAAGTGCTGGAATACGAACTCATCACTTACGATCCGTTAAAACCAAATCCAAATCCGGGTGGTGTGAACTTTGGTAGTATGCCATTAAAAGAAAGATTGGTTTTTGCAGATGTGTATGAAGTAAAAACAGAATTTGGAATAAGTAATTAAAGACCTCCCCAAACCCCTCACAAGGAGGGGCTTCAGGTCGCTTATAGTTTTAATTTATTCAAGTCGCAGCTAATTGTATGCTGTGATAAAAAAATTCTACCACAAAGATCACAAAGTAAATACAACACAAAGGGCACAAAGTGTTTTGTGTCCTTTGTGAAAATCTTTGTGCTCTTCGTGGTAAACTGTATTAATTGAGCCAGGCAATCTTTCGTGTTATTTAGTGTTCTTTCGTGGCAACAAAAATCTGCGAAGCAGATAAGCAAACGAATAAAACCTCACCCCATTACTATTTCTTAAAATCAAAAACTCCGAGCCCCTCTCCTAAAGGAGAGGGTGAGGAAAAAGTCTTCTATCAAAATATTTCCGGGTGAGGTGTTTTAAATGTATTCATTGCCGCAGGCAAACTTTCGTGTTATTTAGTGTGCTTTCGTGGCATTTATTGCTTTAGTGGCAACCAAATCTGCTAGCCTCGCAAACCCCTACAAGGAGGGGCTTAATCGTGTCAATCTATAGTTCTAACATTTCCGCAAAAATAAACATTTGAGCCTTTAAAAGTCCTGAATCACTGCCCTTGCAGGATTTGGGCAATCTTATTTATGAATCTCACTCGTAAAATGAAACTCAATATCCGGGTTATTCGCAATCTCCGTATTCAAAAACCACTCACTCTGCGCCAAGGTAGATCATGTGACCATCTTTATCCTCGCCGATGTTTGCCTGCTTAAAACGAGAGAACTCCAACAGCTTCTTTGCATCCTTCGATGTTAACCAGCAAGCCTTATAAAACGGCAGCGAATTAAACACCACCGACGCACCATACTCATGCAGCAAACGGTATTGGATCACTTCAAACTGCAGCTCACCCACACAACCGATTATTTTTTTATTACCACCAAACTGGGTAAACAATTGCGCCACTCCTTCGTCAGTAAGCTGATTTAATCCTTTCTCCAACTGTTTGGTTTTCAGCGGATCTTTGTTAGATACCTCTTTAAATATTTCAGGCGAAAAAGAAGGAATACCTGTAAAGAAAAAATCTTCACCTTCCGTCAGTGTATCACCAATTTTAAAGTTTCCGGTGTCAAACAGTCCCACCACATCACCGGCATACGCA
This sequence comes from Chitinophagaceae bacterium, assembly GCA_016706055.1. Taxonomy (GTDB): domain Bacteria; phylum Bacteroidota; class Bacteroidia; order Chitinophagales; family Chitinophagaceae; genus JJ008. Next base: position 458,033 of record JADJKL010000002.1, read on the forward strand.
TCTTCAATCACACTTTTATCACGGGCCATAAAAGAATAAGGATTACTAAAACGAACATCCTTATCCAACCGCACATGATGGAAATATTTGTTGCGTTCAAACTTACCCGAGCAAACCCTGAAGAAAGCAATACGGTCTCTGTGCTTCGGATCAAGGTTAGCATGAATCTTAAAAACAAAACCACTCATCTTATCATCCTGCACATTCACCGGGTTCACCGTTGTTTCCCTGCTCCGCGGTGTAGGTGCAATTTTAATAAACGTATCCAGCATTTCCTTCACCCCAAAATTATTAATAGCCGAGCCAAAGAAAACCGGCGCCACTTTTCCCGCCAGATAATCATCCACATTCAGTTCGCCATGCACACCATCCACCAGCTCCACATCATCCCGCAATGTTTTAGCATCTGCATCGCCCAGCTTCTTATCTACAATCGCATCCGCAAGATCAGTAACGGATATTACATTTTCATCCGCCGCTTTAGTACCAGCAGCAAACAACAACAGGTCTTTATCATGCAGGTTATACACTCCTTTAAATTCACGGCCACTATTAATGGGCCATGTCATCGGGTGCAGGTGTATGCTTAGTTCTTTTTCTATTTCTTCCAACAGGTCAAAACGGTTCTTACCATCACGGTCCATTTTATTAATGAAAACGATTACTGGTGTATCCCGCATCCGGCACACTTCCATCAGGCGGCGGGTCTGCGCCTCTACCCCGTTCACACTGTCCACCACCAGTATCACACTATCCACGGCGGTAAGGGTACGGTAAGTATCTTCCGCAAAATCCTTGTGACCGGGAGTATCCAGCAGGTTGATGAGAATATCATTGTATTCAAAACTCATAACCGACGTAGCCACCGATATACCTCTTTGCCGTTCAATCTCCATAAAGTCGCTGGTAGCATGTTTCTTTATCTTATTGCTCTTTACCGCACCGGCCACTTGTATAGCGCCGCCAAACAGCAGAAACTTTTCCGTCAGTGTCGTCTTTCCCGCATCCGGGTGACTAATAATGGCAAATGTCTTCCGCCTTGCTATTTCGTTTGGTGTATTTCATAAATGGGGTGCAAAGGTAAGGCCTGAGAGGGAAAACGTCATTGCGAGGAGCCCGGCACGACTTAGTTAATTTCATGATTTTTGTGGGCGACGAAGCAATCTGTTTTTAGCCCAGCACCTGTACTACTATCATCGTCTGTTGCGTCGCACTCTTGTACTGTAGTAACAAGGATGAGCAAATACAAAAAAAACCCTTGATAATTCAGGGGCATCTTTCGATTAAGCTTCTACTGAACCATCAGCACTTTTTGATTTAGACCAAAGTGGTTTTATAAATGAAAATCTTTCATTATGAGATTTATGTTCTAAGGTCCTACTCGGATTTCGCTACACATTTCAACCAGTGAAGCCATCAATTTTTGTTGTAATTCTGCTTTATGTTCCCCATCTTGAAGAAGCATAATTTCCTTTTGTATGATTCATAGGATTTTGCTAATGTTTCTTTATAAATGTATTCTTGCTGCAGTCGCTGATATTTACTTTGTTGTCGGATGCAAAATAAGCAAGCCATATTGCAGGAATAAAGAATGGTAACCTTGCCAGTATAAGTTTAAAGGCATCTGCCAAATCTTTCACCGTTGCTCCATTTGTTTTATAAAATTGTATCCCAATTATCATCATAAAAATCACTGCTCCGATAAAAACTATTGACCAAAGTATTACAGGGGTTTTATAACTTTTCTTTTGTTCTTGATATGAGGTAGCTAATCCTAATGTTGTTGCCCCTGATATTAAGCCGTCAATTTTAGTAAACAATGTTTGATAAGATGTTCCCATCTAACTTGTAAATCTTCATTTACTTTTTTGTTGGTATTAAATAGAGCTTCTAAATCTTTTTTAAACCCTGGCTTTTCAACAGTTTCATTTCCATTTATAAATTCTTTGAATTCTTCTATCTCTTTTTTTATTTCTTGCGCAGACTTTAAAAAATTGTTCACTATTTGAATAGTTTTCAATTATTGTTTCTGCCTTTGATTTAATTGAAGGATTCTGATTTAGAGAAAAAGTCATTAAAGTGTGATTCAATGGAAGTTACTTTTGGCGTTGCCGCATCTATTAATCCAGAAAGTGCATTTTGCCTTTCTTCCATCTTTACTAATTCTTCCCATAAAAATTTTATTTTTTCATCAGGTGGTTGTGATTCGGAAATATTTTCCATGACATTAATTTTGGTGGTTAATAGATGGCGTTACAATAAAATTACAAATTAAAATTTCATTTTTAGATTTCTTCCTGCCGAATCGTACAACCTTTCAACTTCATAGCCGAAGTCTCACAGTCACAATTGTGTGCAGAGGACTCGGCATTAAACGATAACAGCTTCGCAATGCGACGAGTGCCACAAAACCAGCACACAAAGCCATCTGACACTCGTATGCGAATAAGCACTTTTGTGCTACATAAACAAAGATGAGCAAATACAAAGTAATCAACAAGAGTCTTTCTTATATTTGAGAAAAATGAAATTCGCAATTATTAATGGGATCAAAACTGAAGCAACAAAAGGAGCTAAGGGAATCTGTCCAATTTGTAATTCAGAACTAATTGCTAAATGTGGCGATCGTAAAATTAACCACTGGTCGCATAAAGCGATTCGTAACTGTGATCCTTGGTGGGAGCCAGAAAGTGAATGGCATCGCTCATGGAAAAATAATTTTTCGCAAGATTGGCAAGAAGTTTTACTTCTCGATAAAAATACCAACGAAAAACATATCGCTGATATCAGAACTAAGAATGGACTTGTAATAGAATTTCAACACTCGCCAATCAGTTCGCAAGAACGTCTCAGTCGTGAAAAATTTTATATGACAATGTTTTGGGTTGTTGATGGATCACGCCTAAAAAAAGATTATTCCAGATTTCTTAAAATCCAATTCCGAAGAATAGGACCCAGAATTTTCTCTATCGATGCCCCGGAAGTATGTTTGCCGGTAGCCTGGCTGATAGTTCAGTAAATGTTATGTTTGATTTCAAAGGAAATGAACCACTCCCTGATAGAAAAGATATAAGAAATGATTTATTTTGTTTAATCCCAAAAAAAGAGGGAAAACCAAGAATCCTTGTGCAACTATCACGGCAAGACTTTATTAAGACTGCAATTAGTGGCCAATTATTATCAGCAATTAAGCAATAAAAAAACCGGCCATCACACCCCGTTCTCATTAGTTTGCCTTTTTTCCACCTTGGCAGGTGTTCTACAAAAAACTACACGCCGTGGTTGGTGTTTTCTTCCACCAACCACATAAATTTAAAGACTCCGCCTTGGTAGGTGTTCAACAAAAAACTACACGCCGTGGTTGGTTTTTCTTCCACCAACCACATGCAATAAAAACTATCTTTACTACAATTTATGGACACTTTTTACCCAGTAAAGCATTGGCTACTAACATTGGCAGTAGGCCCGGTTGTTGTGTCAATTTATGAGTTTTTTCTTTCGAATGACACTTCTGTGTTCTTTCTACTGGAAGCTTATCCTCTTTTTTTAATCATCGGGTTTATTTTCTCAATACCAATGTTCTGGTTTATTACCTGCTATTCTATTTTCTAATAAGTAAACCACTTAACTACGTTGATAACAAAATCAATTTTAAACCTGATAACAATTGCAGGAATTTTGTCACATTTATTGTTGTCGGCGGTTCAACAGCTCCTGATTATTCAATTTCATATTCAATTGCTGTTGTTATTTGTAGCTGGTTTATAAAAATTAAAAACTCCGAATCACTTTCTGCAAATGAAGTATAGTTAGTTCCCACCATGTCAAGTGTTCAACAAAAACTACCTGCTTTGGTTGCCATAAGAACCTGAGTGTCCAGATTGCTTCGGCCTTTCAGCACCACACTCCTATTAAAACATCACTAACGGCCTCGCAATGACGAGCCTTAGTTGTGGTTCGTCATTGCGAGGTCAATGCATAACTTATCAATTGCAAAGGTTCATCATTTGGCCGAGGTTCGTCATTGCGAGGCGAGCAACACCCTTCAAATTCAAAGCATCGCCAATTCGCCGAAGCAATCTCATTAGCACAACCTCAAATCAATTAAATTGCATACACAATAACTACTCATGGGCGGCCACGTCTACATCATGTGCAACATCAATAACACCACATTATACACTGGTGTAACAGCTAACCTGCCTGCCAGAGTAGCACAACACAAAGAAAAAGAAAACCCAAAAAGTTTCACCGCAAAATACAATTGTGTAAAACTTGTTTACTACAAATGGTTCGACACTATAAACGAAGCAATAGCCGAAGAAAAAAGAATAAAAGGCGGCAGCAGAAAAAGAAAGAGATTTTAATTAATAGTATAAATCCTGAATGGAAAGATTTATATGAAGAAACACGGTTCAGGTAAAACTTTTACACCGTGGTTTAAGAACCTGAATGTACAGATTGCTTCGGCCTTTCAGCACCCCACTCCCATTAAAACATCACTAACGGCCTCGCAATGACGATCCATAAATGAGGTTCGTCACTGCGAGGTCAATGCATAATTCGTCAAGAGAAGGAAGTTCTATACCCGTTCGTACAGTTATATAAACCTAAAAAATAAGTGGCAGAGGGTATTTCCTTTTATAAAAAAAAATTACAATTTTACTAAAATATTTTTTATGAAATTATGTGCCCTATTATTTCTGCTGTTTACTACCCCTTGTTTTGCTCAAAAAGTGCCTGCAGGCCAGAAGAGTGTAAACGCCGGGAAAACAGCAGCGTTGGACAGTGCGACCTATAATTTTCTTTTTCCGGTAATAAAAATGATCCAGGTAGCAGAAGATCCGAAAAAAGGACCAGCTTTCCTGATGAAGGAACTGCAGGAAACAAATCTTTTAGGCGCTGCAATCTATAAGGCACCCTTTTCTTTTGGCAATTTCAAATCTACCTTGCAAAAAATCAGCACCGACAGAGCGAGGCAAACAACAACTTGGAGATGGGAGGGTATTTTCTTCGAAGCTCCTAAAGATGCTGGTGAAGAAGTGGTAAAAAGCATAAAGGTAAAGAGTGATAGTCTGCTGAACCTTTTAAAATATAAAAAAGCCAGTGGGCCAAATTCAGTCGATTATTTAAGGATCTGGATAACTACGATCAGTAAACCGTTTGGTGTAAAGGTGGTGTTAGATTTTTCAAAAAGCATTTTCAATACCGAACAGCAATCGGTTGATTCGCTGCAGGCACTGTATAAACCCCTCTTGTCAAAACCTGCTTTTGCTGCGGATGCCGCCAGGCGATGGGGATCTGCTTTAGAAATAGAAGGCTTTGACAGGAATAAAATTACCGGCTGGTTTCAGGATATTTTGGCAGAACTGGCGAATACAAATTCGGAAGCAGCTTTTCAGATGCTTGTGGGAGTACCGGATTTTATGGACTACGCAGCAATGAACAAAAAATTACCCACAGACAAACAAAGTGCAATTAAGGAGTGGGCCAAAAAGGAGGTTGATAAGTTTTACGAAGCAGAGCGACAAAAAGTGCAGGGTGACCCTGTTGCGGAGCAACAAAAGAAAATACAAACCGAAAAAGCACTTGATGGGTGCAGTACAATACCCGAGGATCAAAAGTATAAATATCAGTTGGGTGTCACGATGGTTACTACCAGCAATGGTACACCCTTCATTGTACGGTTAACGGCTATCGACTGCAGAATAAAAAAAGTGACCGTTACAAAACCTGGTAAACTATCCGCCCATGATTTTGTTATGACCCTTCCGTTTGAAGAGTATGAAAGATATAAGAAACATGATAAGCAATTTCACCGATGCACACAATGCGGGGGCGAAGGCGGCGAACGAGTAACCACATCCACAACAAGAACAAAAGAACTTCCGTTTGGGTATTTTAGCGGCATCGAAACTAAATCTACAAGAACTACAACGAATACAGTTTGGAAGGAATGTTACAAATGTGACGGCACGGGTTGGGTGTTGCAGTAAGAAAGAAATGAAAGTTTTTCGCCTGGGCAAGTGTTCAATAAAAAACTTTTTTTCCCGTCGAGTCTTCCGCCTTGGCAGGTGTTCATCAAAAAACTACACGCCGTGGTTGGTGTTTTCTTCCACCAACCACATAAACTTAAAGACTCCCCCAATTTGCTCTAAAAATAACTTATCACAATGGTTGGGAAATACAAAACACCAACCTTTGCGTAAGAAAACCTGAAAGTTTGTTATTATCTTGTAGCAATTAGGAATGACAAATAAAGAAACAATCAGCTGGATATTTTTGGCAACGGCTCTTGCCTCACAAAAGCAGGCTACTAATATTAAAAGTATTGCAGAAATTGCAGATGGTATAAATCATGCTGTGCCTACAGAAAAAGAATTAAAAACATCTTTGTCATGGCTTATAGAAAATGATTGGATTAAAAAAACAACTGGGAAGTACAGTCTTACAAAAAAAGGAATAGTTAACTATAACTTCGCATCATTGAAAACCAATCTCTTTAAATATCTGGCAAAATATAGAAAGAATGATCTGAAAGTGCAGATTGCTTCGGCCTTTCAGCACCCAACTCCCATTAAAACATCACTAACGGCCTCGAAATGACGATCCTATTTGTGGTTTGTCATTGTGAGGCATGCAAAACCCTTCAATTGCAATAGTTCGCCAATTGCTGCCAGCTAACCTCATAAGCACTACCTCAAATCAATTAAATTGCATAAACAATAACCTTCCATGGGCGGCCACGTCTACATCATGTGCAATACAAATAACACCACACTATACACTGGTGTAACATCAAACCTGCCTGCCAGAGTAGCACAACACAAAGAAAAAGAAAACCCAAAAAGTTTCACCGCAAAATACAATTGCATAAAATTGGTCTACTATAAATGGTTCGACACTATAAACGAAGCAATTGCCGAAGAGAAAAGAATAAAAGGCGGCAGCAGAGAAAAAGAAAGAAATTTTAATTAATAGTATAAATCCTGAATGGAAAGATTTGTATGAAGAAACCTTGTTCAGGTAAAACTTTCACGCCGTGGTGTATGAACCTGAATGTACAGATTGCTTCGGCCTTTCAGTACTCCAATCCCATTAAAACATCACTAACGGCCTCGCAATGCACAACTCGTCCGTAAAAGTGGCATTTCACTTTTGGCAAAAAAAGAGTAAATTTGTACAAAGCAAAAAGCAATGGGTAGCCCCTTATCATTGAGAGATAAATTACATCAGTACATTGATGTAGCCGATGAGCAAAAGCTTAACGCCATCTATACCTTGCTCGAAGATGAAATAAACGGCAGTTACGTTCAGGAAGACATTGCAGAATTTCACCGCCGCAGGCAAAACCATCTTGATGGTACTAGCAAATCTTTAACAGCTGAAGAATCCTTAAACGCCGCCCGTCAGCAAAAGAAATAGTATGCCTTTTACTGTAATTGTAAAACAGGAAGCCCACAACGACACTGTTGATGCTTATTACTACTATGAAGAAAAGCTAACCGGCCTGGGCGAAAAGTTTCTTATTGCACTGCAAATGCGATATGATGATATTGCAACTAATCCAACTTTTTTCAGCTATATAGACGAGGACCCGTTGAAAGTACTGCGGGATGTTGCTTGAAAAATTTTTTTGTAGTTGTTTACGAGATCCTTGAAACTGAAGTGGTAGTTTACGCCGTACACAATACTTATAAACATCCTCAAAATAAACTCAGGAAAATATAAAGCTCACCCAATTCACTCAGTCGATGGCTTCTGGAAAGTAAGTTGGCAAAAAATAGTAGTCAATTAATCTTCCATTTGTAATTAGAATGAAATCAGTTGGTTACAAAATGTAACCAACCAAAATTTTACATTGGTTGGTAAAAGAACCTGAATATGCAGATTGCTTCTGCCTTTCAGCATCCCACTCCCATTAAAACATCACTACCGGCCTCGCAATGACGAGAGTTGAACAAAAAAATAGTTATGCTAAAGATATCTATAAAAAATATCAGTATTAAAAACAAACAAATTATTATTGCCTGGATTGCCGACTAGAGCTAAAACATACCTACCATTCGTAGTTGCATTAATTTTTTCAAACTCTGAAGAAACATTCGTCCTCATTAATACATTTCCGTTATTATAATCTAAAACCATAAATTCATAATCGGTAGAAAACTCCCGTCCCCGATAATAAATAATATTTTGATCGTTTGGCCGGTAACTAAAATCGGCCGTATTAGAGTATCTGTTATCAAACTGAGAATTATAACTAGGAGAATTTGTTCCGATAATACCCTGATAGAGGTAGCTTGCGACAAACAATTTATCTTCTTTTTTACTAGGCACTGTATAATGATTTGGATTACTAGATGGATAGTTTAATTCAGTCATTCTTTGGTTGTCACAATCTAATACTGCGCCTCTACCCAAGCTATACTCCCTATTCATATAAATTTTTGTCTTATTATAATTTGCTTTTGGACCATAGACAAGACTAAAAGGCAAACCCTCCATTAATTGAAGATATCCAATCCGGATGGGCATAAATAGTATCATTAAATCTGCTGTCAAGAATCCTCCACCGAGTATTACCATACACAACCTTTCCGGTTACTACTACCCCATATCCATTATACCCAAAGTCTAAATCATAAACAGCAAGATGATGGAGTGGATTATCATATTGATCATGTGGAATAGCTATTGTTTTTTCTATAATACCATTTGCAGGATTCATAATATAAACCTTATCAATATCGGTTGTGTAAAATGGATAATTAAGAATGTAAAACTTTTGATTATATGGGTTGATTACAATTTTTGCAGGCTTAAAATTTAAACTATATTTTCTAATATAATTTGTATCCTCCAAACCAATACAATAAATTTGATTTGGAGCACTTGTAACTACCCAACAATAGTTGTTGTCATTTGTTACAACATAATTCATTATAACTCCTTCAATCGGAAGCTTTCGGGAATAGTATGAAAATGCTACGGTGTCTTTAAATGTTTTACCATCCTGATCATGAACTAAAAATTCAAATTGGTAGTCATTACCTAATCTCGCACACAGCAAATTATAAAATTTTATAGTCGTCCCATTATTCGACAAAGAGTAACGAAGATCCGGAAGGCAATAATTACTAATTAGTATTATATGGTTTACATCAACCCTTTTGTTGAAGTTAAGTTGAAAAGTGTCAAGTATTCCTTTAGCTAAGTTCCCGATTGTAAAAGATGAGCTATTCAGTTTAATTGGCGTATAAACTGGTGGCGGAGGAGGAATAATATCAGCACCATTCTTTTTGCAACTTAAAAAGAATAGAGGTATCATTAATATAAAAATATATTTAACCATTATATTCCTTTGTCCAAAAAATGATTTCATCAAAATTATAATGTAAAAATCCAAACTAAAAATAAATGTTTTTTACTGTGGTTGCTGTAAGAAGCTGAGTAAGCAGATTGCTTCAGCCTTTCAGCACCCTACTCCCATTAAAACATCACTAACGGCCTCGCAATGACGATCCTTAGTTGTGGTTCGTAATTGCGAGGTCAATACACAACTCATCAATTGCAAAGGTTCATCAATTGGCCGAAGCAATCTCATAATCATTTCCGCCTAGGCAGGTTTTCTTCCACTAACCGTGTCATTAAAATCTTAAATTCGCTTAAACAATAAATATGAAAGTAATAATTGTTGCCATTCTACTATTTTTCACAAATAGTCTCAATGCAAAATGCCCAATCAGAATACTGTTTTTATAGTTTCGGTTTCATATATGATGAATATAATATTCCTTTATCAAACGCCTTAGTTGAAATTTATGATAAAGACATTAGACAAGATAAAATGTTAGGGAGAGTCAATACAGACGCAAAAGGATTTTACAGTTTTAGGTTCATAGGTCAAGCAGCCGATCCTGAATATAAGGGCCCAGATGTTTTTCTTAAAGTATATCCTTCAGGAATCCAAAACATGCATGTCAAATCTAAAATCTGGTTCAATGTGAAAGAATTTACAACCATTGACTTCAAGATAGACAATACCGAAATAAAGCCCTTAAATGAATTTGATTTATTATCTGATAGCCTATCAGGCCCTGTACCACCTCAATATATGAATGAGATTTGGGAAACATTTACGGATGACGATGTTAATTTTATCGCTGGAGAAAGCTATTTAACTGAAACCTCTGTTCGAGCATTATTAAGTTCTTTTAAATTTGCTAAAATCACAAATCGAAATCTTCGCCTTTCCCAATTCAAAAATATTCCAAATAAATTACTCGCTGCTTTTTTTTACGGGTTACTTAGTGAAGGGATACCTAATAATATTGAAAAGATAGAAAGTATGCAGAAAGAAACAATTCGTAGTACTATAAAAAGAGCTGTTGATAAGAATATTATTTCAGGTAGAATTCTTTTAAGTTTATAAAATAGTTACGCCGTAGTTGGTGTTCTGAACTTGTCGAAATATCTCCACCAGCCACATGTATTAAAACCTTCTCTCCATTTTAAAAATATCAACAGATTAAAAACACCAACAACGGAGTAAAAAGAAGCCCGGCGCTATGCACCGGGCTCTCTGTGTAATTACATTACCGTAATTTTTTCTTTGGATTCGCTTTCTTCTGTGCTGAGCTTTTCTTTTTAGTAGGTTTATTCTTCCTGGGTTCAGCTGTCTTTTTCGGCATAAAATTAAATTTAAGGTTAGTGAATTATTTATCTGGCTGAACAGAATTTCTTTCCGTACTTCAATGTTGTCCTTTCAGTAGCAGTAACTATACAGCCAGATTAAAAGAAAACAAAGATATGCCTATAATGTTAAATACTATATATGATCAAGGTTAGCCGCCGGGTATATTGTATATCTTTTCCGCCTTGGCAGGTGTTCTACAAAAGACTACACGGTGGTTGGTATAGAAAACTGAATGTGCAGATTACTTCGTTTTCAGCAACCCACTCCCATTAAAACATCAGTAACGGCCTCGCAATGCATAATCCATCAATTGCAAAGGATTATCAATTGCCCGAAGCAATCTCCGCCCCGACTAGTGTTCATCCAGCCACCACATCATTTAAAGTTTTCTGCTCTTTCCTAAATTTAGCTTTACCACCAAAATCTATATCTTTATTGACACACAGTATTATCTATGAGATTATTATTTACAATATCGCTTTTGATTGCGGCCATTCAACTATCTGGACAAACTATTGAAAAATATTACGACTATAAATGGAATGAATGTGAGGCGGATGAGGCAAGATTTTATTGCCAGATAATTAAAACAGATTCGGGATATGTTCGAAAAGATTATTTCATACATGAAAAGAAATTCCAGATGGTGGGGAAATACAAAGACAAAGAAACCAAAATAAATGATGGACAGTTTCATTATTTCTATTCCAACGGAACAGTTTCATCTACCGGCATATTTAAAGAGGGCAAAAAAGAAGGCCTATGGTATTCTTTTTATAGTAATGGGAATATAAAAGATTCTTCAGTTTATTTAAATGGAGAAAGAACAGGGACAAGTTTATCCTGGCACCCCAATGGTTTTATGAAGGATTCAATAATCATAAATAATGATGAAACAGGTGTAAGTGTAAGCTGGTTCGACAATGGCAATCCTTCTTCTGCAGGTTTTCTTAGACAGAGAACAAAGCCACACGGCATCTGGAAATATTTTCATATAAATGGTAACTTAAGTTCCAAAGAAGTTTATGAAAATGGAAAGCTGACCAGTAAAACCTATTATGATGAATCGGGAGTGGAACTAAAAGATGCAAAGAGAAAAGATGCCGAAGCCAGTTTCCCAGGCAAAACGGATGCATGGCTAAATTATTTGCATGGGAACAGTTGGTTCCCTGAGCAATTCAGATTTACAAACAATGACAAAGCTGTTGTTGTAGTTACTTTTACTGTAAATGAAGAAGGGAAAGTGGAAGATGCATTTGTTAGCACTCCATTATATCCGGCTTTTGATAAAATTGCTTTGGATGCAGTTAAAAATTCGCCCAAATGGAAACCTGCAATAAGCCATAACAGAGCGGTAAAAGCATGGTTCAGCCAACCAGTTACATTTGTAGATGTAAATCAGCAATAAACACTTCGCACCGTAGTTGGTGCAAAAAACTGAATGTGCAGATTACTTCGTTTTTCAGCACCCCACTCCCATTAAAACATCGCTAACGGCCTCGCAATGACGATTCTTAGTTGCAGTCCGTCATTGCGAGGTCAATGTACAACTTTTCAATTGCAAAGGATCATCAATTGGCCGAAGCAACCACATAAGTACATTCTCAAATCAATTAAATACTTCCGTCTTTGCAGATGTTCTTAAAAGACACAAACAATAATGCAAAAACAAATGAAGTGAACTGTCCGAAAAAATCGGACTGTTGCCAGCCGAATCTCACAGCCTAGCCTAGTGGAAGAGTGGACTCGGCGTTAATCTATACTTTAAAACTGTGATAGTAATCTGTAAGGTTGCTGATGAAGGTCATAGTCCAGCAACTTAATCCGTCGTTATTTTACAATGAAATGAGTATCACTAAATCAAAAACATTTTCGGTCAGGCAAAATAAATTGTGGCCAATGTTTAAAGCATGAGTGCAGTTGTTTTTTTATGCTCATCCATCGCAAAATTTCAATAACTCAATGTTTACTTTATAAAAACAAACAGAAATGAAAATTACTATTCTTGATCCCGCTATGTGTTGCAGTACCGGCGTTTGTGGTGCTGAAGTTGATGATAACCTTGTACAAACCGCCGCCAATGTAAAGTGGCTGAAATCATTAGGCCATGATGTTCACCGGCACAATATTTCAAATGATGCTGCGGCATTTAAAAATTATCCGGAAGCTATTGAGAAATTGCAAAAGGAAGGCACCAACTCACTACCCTATATTTTTATAAACGATAGGTTGGTAACAAGTGGTTATTATCCTACAAAAGCAGATTGGGAAATGACCCTTAAAAATAATATAGATATTAATTCAGATTTATCAACTGTTTCATCTAAAGAAGAAAAGTCAACTGCCGGTGGTTGCTGTTCGGGCAGCAACTGTTGCTAGTATTTATTAAAAAAATCAATTGCTCAACATGACAAATACAATAACCCCTTACTTATTTTTTACCGGTAAAGGTGGTGTAGGTAAAACATCTCTTTCCTGTGCTACGGCAGTAAAACTTGCTGATGAAGGTAAGAGAGTGCTGTTGGTCAGTACTGATCCTGCATCCAATCTTCAGGATGTGCTGCAAAGTAAAGTGTACGAAAAAATCAGTCCGGTTGAAGGGCTTGAAAATTTGTATGCCATCAACATCAACCCAGAAGTGTCGGCAGAAGAGTATCGCAACAGGGCTACCGGGCCGTTAAAAGGTATATTGCCCGAAGCCGAAATAAAAAAGATGAATGAAGAATTGTCTGGAGCCTGCACAACAGAGATAGCATCCTTTGATGAGTTTTCCCGTTTTATATCAGGCGAAAACGAAGGTGGTCATTTTGATACAATTATTTTTGATACTGCCCCAACAGGTCATACATTAAGGTTACTGGAACTTCCTGCAGCATGGGCCGGTTTTAGCGAAGAAAATCCTGATGGAGCTTCTTGCCTTGGTCCATCTTCTGCATTAAAAAGCAGCCAGGAGCGATACAACAAAGTTGTTAGTCGGCTACGAGATCCGGAACAAACTACTTTTTATCTGGTTGCCCGTGCCGAACAATCTTCTCTTAAAGAAGCAGCCCGTACCAGTGAAGAATTAATTGAACTAGGAATGAGCAATCAAAAGCTATACATCAACGGTGTGTACAAATCAATTGACAACACAGATTTGTTTGCAGCAAAAATGCAGGCTTTGGCAGATGAACAACTGAAAGCCATTCCGAAAAATCTACAAAACTTATCGGTAGAAACATTTCCACTGTTACCCTACAATGTATTGGGCATTCAAAAACTGCGTTCTCTTTTACATACTGATATTCAAAAACAGGTGGTGGAAACTGTATTCGGGCAAGTCGTTGAATTTGATCATGCTCTGGCAACACTGGAAGATTTAGTGGATGAAATATCCGGACAGCAAGATCATGGTCTTATCATGACAATGGGTAAAGGTGGTGTGGGTAAGACAATTGCTGCTGCTGCCATTGCGGTGTTGTTGGCAAAAAAAGGTTTTGAAGTAGACCTTACCACTACCGATCCGGCAGCACATATCCAGGATTATATCAATCAATTACAAGGATTGCCCAAAAATTTAACCATCGACCGCATTGATCCAAAAGTTGAAACGCAACGGTATATGGATAAAATACTTTTACAAAAAAGCGAAAAATTAGATGAGGATGGTAAAAAGCTGCTGATGGAAGATTTGAAATCACCCTGTACCGAAGAGGTTGCAGTTTTTCATGCTTTTTCAAAAGCAATCAATAATGCCAAGCGAAAATTTGTGGTAATAGACACTGCACCAACCGGGCATACGTTGCTTTTACTTGATACTGCCGGAAGCTATCATCGGGAAATAATGCGAAACAGTTCTTTAGATGCAAGTCACATTAAAACACCTTATATGGCTTTGCAAGATCGGGACCTGTCTAAAATTTTATTGATATCCTTACCCGAAACAACCCCCATGAGAGAAGCAGCTTCTTTACAAGATGATTTGAAAAGAGCCGGTATTCATCCGTATGCCTGGATAATTAATCAAAGCCTGTCTATGCAGCCACATCTTACCGATCCGCTTTTAAGAGGCCGTGCTGCTGCTGAAATTGAAGTTATTAAAAACATTGAAAGCAAGTTGGCAGATAAAACATTTGGCATACCCTATATACCGGAAAAAAACTTATTACCTGCACTCGTTAATCTTTATACAGAAAGTTTTCATCACCAAAATGTATAAGATATTTTTTTCGCCATTGGACATTATCTCAAATGTTTGTCGCAAGTACTCCTTTCGCAAAACATTAACAACAAACGTAAAGTTTACAGGATTGCTTCCTGATATAAATAGTGTAAGTAAAGAAAAAAACAAAATGCAATCGAACATTAAACCAGAACTAAACTTCAATACAAAATATTAGCATTCCTCTTTCAAAGCGCCGGATACAACTGTCTCAAAGAATTACAGGAATCCGGGCAAGATTAAAAGACATAAGTGCCACCGCTTTTATTTCGTATAAAATAAGTTTTACTAAAAGGAACAGTTCCGCCAATTGAGGTAATTTTATTGTAATAAATTCAACTGGCAAAGTTATGAATGGCGCAAAAGAGTGGTGGCAATAAATTTTCTATTGTTACAAAATAAAACAGCCAAGCCTTACATTCCTAGTTTTAGCAGATACCTGCATCACAACTTTACAAACAACTCAAATAGTAAAAATCCAAAGGAAAGAATAAAACTTATATACTCAAGTTTACTAAAGGGTGGCCGCAATAAAAGAAAGAACCGCAGCGGTAAATAAAAAACAAAAAGACATATAATAGCCAATACTGGCGCAGCTATAAAGTTTGATTGCCAGTTCTGCATGCTCATTAATAAAAATGCATAACTAAAAAAGAAGAAAATAATGATAACAGTGCTATTAATTATTTGTAATCCTACAGAGTAAGCTATTCTAATTCCCTTTTTATTATTTATACTGTTCGCTACTATGGCCATAAATGTAAGAAAGTAAACGCCTGCACCTGTAGCGAAACCTGTCTCTTTTACACCCATTTGTTTTACCGCATCAAAGGGAACCAGCCACCAGAAAAATGCAAAGCAACTGATGAATGCAGATAAACCTAAAGCCGAACTTTCGAATGTGGTTAACGTATTTCTATATTTTACCAGTGTTTCCATATCTGCAAAACCCGTAAAGAATGTAAAACAACCTAAGCCAACTGCCATAATGTTCAGCGTCATTAACAGGGTACAGGATAATGCCGGATGCTGCTGTTGCCATGCCATTAATGGATGAAGACAAAAAAATACAGTAGTAAAAGGATAAGGTCGGGCACAAATTTATTCCAATTTAATTTTGCTGAAGTCTGTAATGGTATAGGCATAAGTAATATTTAAAGATACGAGGTCAACATTTACACAACGCAGAATTTATATTGAAAGATACAAGTGACCCAACTGTCATTATTTCCCAGCCGAGTATCCTAGCCAACCATTGTGCAGGATTGACCTGTCTAACGACAGGCAGGTTCGGCGTTAATCTAAAAACAACTCCGTTGTACGACGAGTGCCGCAACTCCAACACATAAAGCCATCTGACATTCACTTGGGAAGCAAATAGTCTTTTTTCTAAAATCCATTTAAAGATGATATTCAGTTAATGTATTTCATAACGAGCAATTTTATGTGTTATAAATTAAAGAAAACGTTACCGGTATCGTTACCGGTAATTTTTCAGAAACAATATACCAGTGGAATGTACAGGGGTGTATAAATATGTCGATATATTTGGTTGAGCAACTATATTTTAATTATTCACTTATGAAAAGAAGAGACTTTGTGAAGCGAACTGCATTGTCCGGAAGCTTAATTCTCTTTTTGGTTTTTATCTAGAAAGAATCTTACCCCCGATGGAAATAGATAAACTATCAAAAAGTATTTTAATAATAATGTAAATGCGAACTCAATTCAAACAAATGAATAAGAACCTCGTTCTATTAAGCCTGATGCTCTCGATGTTTGCCTATCAGGCTACATCACAATCAAATATATTGGCACATAATTCTGTTGAATTACAGGAAGCCATTTCAAAAGCCAAGCCGGGTGATAACATTATTATGGCTAATGGCATTTGGAAAGATATTCAGATTAAATTTTACGGTAAGGGAACAAAAGAAAAACCAATTATTTTAAAAGCAGAAACAGCTGGTAAAGTTTCTATTGAAGGGGCATCTGATTTAAAATTGGGAGGCGAATACCTGTTGGTAAAAGATTTATATTTCAAAAACGGATACACCCCTTCTGAAAGTGTAATTCAATTTAAAATAGATAATAAAAACTTTGCAAATCATAGTAGCGTTACAAACTGTGTGATTGAAGAATTTACACAACCAAACAGAGAAGTAACAGACCATTGGGTAGAGTTATGGGGCAGGTATAACCAATTAGATCATTGCACTATTGTTGGCAAATCAAATTTTGGCCCAACAGTTAGGGTGTTTTTAAAAGGCAATGAGCATATTAATAACTATCATCAAATTGTATATAATCATTTTGGCCCCCGTCCCCGCAAAGGTGGCCCACATGGCGAAACCATTCAAATTGGTGATAGCGAAACATCCATGGCTCCATCTTATACCAATGTTGCTAACAACTTTTTTGATCGTTGCAATGGAGAAGTGGAAGTAATTTCAAATAAATCAAATTATAACGATTACAAAAACAATATTTTCTTTGAGAGTGAAGGTTCTTTGGTTCTAAGACACGGTAATTATTGCACTATTGATGGGAATATTTTTATTGGAAATGACAACTCAACATTTATTGGCGGTATCAGGGTTATTAATACAGGGCATTGGATTACTAATAATTATTTCTATAAAATAAATGGCAAGGAATTTAGAAGTGCACTGGCTGTAATGAATGGCATTCCTAAATCTCCATTAAACCGCTATATGCAGGTTACCGATGTGGTGGTTGCCAACAATACTTATATCGATTGCAAATCGCCATTCCAGTTTAGTGTTGGTGCCAATATTGATAAAAAAGAGGTGCTCCCAGCATCAGAAATTCGTTCAGAAAGACCAGTACGTATGATTGTTGCCAATAACTTGGTGTATAATCATGAAGAAGATAATTATCCTATAGTGGCGTATGACAAAGTGGATGGTGTATTATTTAAAAAGAATGTTTTAAATAGTAAAAATAAAAGTGTTGTTTCAAATGATGGAATTATTACCAGAGATTTTAAAGTAGAAAAACTAGCTGATTATTTGTATGTGCCAACAAAAAACCAAGAAGATGTTTATCAGGGTTTTGATTTTGATAAGATATCTACCGATCTTTTTGGAGCCGATAGATTAAAACAAAATAGTATTGGAGCCATCAACTTACCGGTAAAAGAAAATCAAACTTTAATAAACAAGAAACCTTACGGCACTGATTGGTTTTCAACAGAGGCTCCTCTTTACGAACCTAAAACATTTAAGATTAAAACAAATAGTGAGCTGGTTGATAAATTAAAAAACTCCCATTCAGGTGATATCCTATCGCTTAAATCTGGCGTTTATAAAATGGATGCCTCTCTGGTAATTGATAAGAATATTACCATTACTTCTGCTGATAAAAACAAAAAAGCAACCTTGCAATTTAAAGGAGACAAAACTGCGTTTGAAATGCACCCCAAAGGCGTTTTAAATTTAGAAGCTGTAATTCTGAAAGGAGATAAAACACAAGATGCATTTGCTCCCTTATCTAAAAATATGTCTCAAGCTTATGATCTATTTATAAAAAATACCGAAATATCAGATTTTAAAACTGTACTTAAATCCTATAAAGCATCCTTTGCCGATACTATTTTAATAGACAATTGTGTGATTAAAAATTGCTTGACCGGAATTGAATTAAATACTGAAACAGATGCCGGCGGCGATTACAATGCAGAGTTTGTATTTATTACCAACTCATCATTTGATAATGTGGAGTCAACTGTTTTAGATTACTACCGTGGAGGTTACGATGAGTCCACTATTGGAGGCAGCTTGGTGCTTAACAATAACAATTTTACTAATTGTGGCAAGGCAGATAAAAGCGGAATGCTGATTCAAAACCAAGGCATTGTTAATGTTGATTTTTCAAATAATACCTTCAAAAATAATCCTGTTCAAACTATTGCAATTTTGTGGGGAGAAAAGGGACAAAAACCGGTTAACAATACAATTATAAATTCAGGAGAAATAAAAATAGAACAAAACCTGAAACAAAAATTGATGTACTAAGCTCATTATTATATGAAATATATTAGTGCATTTTTTATAACTTTTTTCCTTTTGAAAGAACTGTAGCTTTCGGTAAGTCAAACTGGTTTAGCAAATAATTAGAATTTTTTCTTAATAAACCAACAGGTTTCAATTTTTAATTATGAAAAAAGTATTCATCATATTCTCACTATTCTTGGTTACCAGCTCTCAAGCCCAAATAACTGTTTGGAATCTTAAAAGTTTTGATGCAGCCAAGACATCAAACTCTGAATTACTGAAGTCCATAGTTAGGAATGCCGAAAAAGAACTAACTCATGCTATTAAAACAGTTGTAGATAAAGAAATGACTGCCCAGAGTGGTGACAAACATGATTATATGAGCCTGAGCCGGTATTGGTGGCCGGATACGACCAAGATAGATGGATTGACGTACATTAGAAAAGATGGTATTTCAAATCCCGAAATTGAAAAATTGGATCGTTATCCTTTAGGTGATTTTTCTAAATCTGTACAGTCACTTTCATTAGCTTATTATATTACTTCAGATGAGAAGTTTGCAGAAAAGGCAGTGGAGAACTTAAGAACCTGGTTCATTAATTCTAAAACCAAGATGAACCCCAATATGAATTACGGACAAACTGTTCCGGGTATAAGAAATGGATTAGGCAGAGGTGTAGGGATTATAGATACTTATACTTTTATAGAAATGCTTGATGGCGTTGAGTTGCTTAAAAAATCAAAGTCCTTTACCCTTGCAGACCAGCAGGCCATAAAGGAATGGTTTACTGCTTATGTACAATGGTTGCAAACATCTCCGGTTGCCAGGGAAGAACTGGAAGCTCCAAATAATCATGGTACAGCATATGATGTACAGCTTACCCGCTATGCTATTTTTATTGGCAATGAGGATCTCGCTAAAAAATTATTGAATGAATTTCCACAGAAAAGATTGTTTAGCCAAATTGAACCAGATGGTTCGCAACCATTAGAATTAGCTAGAACGACTGCTTTAGGATATTCAACTTTTAATTTGACTCATTTTTTAGACATGTGCCAAATCGGAAAGCTAGTAGGAGTAGATTTGTTATCAGCAAAATCAACAGACGGCAGAAGCATACTGAAAGCCATTGATTTTTTAGTTCCCTATATTAATAAACCAGCGTCTCAATTTCCATATCAACAAATAAAAGATTGGGATGGTGTTCAGGAAAAACTTTGCTGGCAGTTGTATCGTGTAGATCAAATGTTACCAAAACCAGCCTATAAAAAATACTATAGCAAAAATTTAGACTTAGGTAAAAAGAACATTGATGCAATTTTATATTAGTAAAAACCTGAAAATTCTTTTTTTTCGAATTGGGTGTTTCACCTAATTCTACAGGACAGGCAAAAAAAGGTCCGGAGATGCAATGACTTTTACAAACAGATAAACAGTCATTTAAAACCCTTTAATTAATATCTTTAAAAATTAATTTATAATTAAACCTCGTAAAAATTACTGTCATGAAAAAAATAATTTTTTTACTGGTTTGTACTTTCTTATCATTTGAAATTTATGCTCAAAGTTTTATTGGTGCCTGGGAGAGATACCACAATTCTGAAAAAGGAGAAAAATTACGAAGTGTTGTAATTTTTTCTGATGGATATCAGGCGATAACTACTTATGATTTTGTAACCGGTAAATTCATAAGTACAAATGGTGGAAGCTGGCGTTTAAAAGATGATAGCATGACAGAAAAGATAGAGTTTGATACAAATAATCCTGAACGGGTAGGTACAGAAATAAGTTTTAAAGTTCATATCAATGATTCTATTTTAGAAATTGTTGATAATGGAATAAAATTTAAAAGAATAGATGATGGCAAGCCGGGAGCATTAAAAGGAGCCTGGTTAATGTCTGGCAGAATAGTGGATGGCAAAACACAACAGAGGGATACCAGCATTCCAAGAAAAACTATGAAAATTTTATCTGGCACCCGTTTTCAATGGATAGCTTACAATACAGATACAAAACAATTTTCGGGAACCGGTGGTGGTACTTACACAACTATTGATGGTGTATATACAGAAAATATAGAATTCTTTTCAAGAGATGATTCAAAAGCCGGAGTTAGTTTAAAGTTTGATTATGGTCTGATTGATGGTAAGTGGAACCATACAGGATTTTCCAGTAAAGGAGAACCACTGAATGAAATATGGAGTGTAAGGCAATAATCATGTTCCCTGGGCAGATGTATTCCTCATTTGTCGCCGTTTTATTTCTACTGGATTCCTGAAATTCTTCGGGACAGGTGTATCCGGAATTAAGAAAGGAAAAGATATAAAGCAACCGATCATTATTTCCTAACCGATTATCACAGCCCAGTCTTGTGAGTTGAATAACCCTATATACTTACAGGTAGGCTCGGCGTTAACCGCTAATGCAACGCTGAACTTAAGACGGGTAGCACAACCCCAACTCACAAAGCCATCTGACACTTATTTTGGAAATAGCAATCCGTTTTATATTACCTTTATATCACTTCCGGTTGTTTCTATTCTGTAAACAACCCATTTTTAACTTTAAAATTTAAACAAAATGGAAACTGATAATAATCAAACCCCGTTTTCAAGAGCTTTACTAACCGCAGTATTTGTTGGTTTTTTTGCTACAATCATTTGTATCTTTTTTAATCTTGTTTATAGAGAACAAACAGGTTTTATTCCTTCAGCTATTATCAACGTATCCTCTCTCATCTTCGGAGTGAATTTGTTTTTCTTTGCCGGCGGAATGATCTATGCTGGATTAAGAAGATGGTCAGCAAAAGGTGAAATTATTTATATTGTTTTATTTGTTCTATTGACTATTTTCTTTGCTTGGAAAGCAGAAGGTGCAACTCGTACACATGACCATGCCATTACACTGCAATTCAGAAGCTTGCTTCTTGGTGTCATTCTTATATCAGGCATCAGTATTGCATTGGTTGTTCCTTATTTTTTTCATAATAAAAAATTTAATGAAGCTGTTCTGTGATTCAAAGAAAATGCTTTCTTGACTTTTAACAATAATTGAAGAAGGCTAAAACTGCTGTTAATTAAAAGGCATCTATTTCTAAAGATGCCTTTTAGTGAATCACTCCTACTCGAAAGACTTACTCCATTTCTGCCTTGGCAGGTGTTCGACATAAAATTAAACGTCATGGTTGGTTTAAGTAAGTCAGTTGTCTACAAATTGTAGCCTGTCAGGCTTACATAGCCTTTTTGACCGGAGCAGGTATTTGCATTGTCAATACATTTTTTTTCACAAGATCTTTAATTATTACCTGACCATATTCATGTCCTAACTTATTAGTGGAATTAGGGTCAAAAGATTGGCTTTGCGCAGAATAAAGAAGTTTGTTCCCCGCAAGATCATATAAATTACTTTCCCAGTAATATTTTGTGTCGGTTACATAATACTCATCACTATAAATTCTATCAAACATAAACCTTGAATAATTCCAGAATCTGTTTTGAGAATACTCAAACGCAGAATATTGAACTCGCTGTGGTATATAATATCTTTCTCTTGTTTTATTAAGTAATACAATTGTAAGAACTGCATCAACCCCGGCATTGCGTAATTTATCAATAGCTTGTTGTTCACTCATATTCTCAAATAATTTTGGATTATACTCATTGCAAGAACAAACTGCATCATATCCCAATGCCTTCAGGTCATCAACCAGATGCTGTTCCATTGTTTCCCGAAGTGAGCCCTCATTATCTCTTATCAAGCCAAGAACAACAATTCTTTTAAGCTTTGGGGAAATTGTTTCTTCTGCTTTCCATGAACTGGTTAATTGTGTAGAAACACCACAGCCTGAAAAAAGCAGCAGCATAGCGATGGAGAGTAAAAATATTCGTTTCATAATTATAATTTATGTATGTAATTTAAAGTAGATTAATAACGATTTGGATGAGAATAGTCATGATACATTATGAGTTTTTGCCATGATTGCAGTTTTGGCTGGTATTACAATATATTAGAAGTTCCCCGCAATGTTGCGGGACAGTCATCAAAAAACTAAACACCATGGATGGTAT
Organism: Chitinophagaceae bacterium; assembly: GCA_016706055.1. Lineage (GTDB taxonomy): Bacteria > Bacteroidota > Bacteroidia > Chitinophagales > Chitinophagaceae > JJ008. The sequence continues at coordinate 481,017 of JADJKL010000002.1, forward strand.
TTTCTTCCACCAACCAGATAAATTAAAGAGCTCTTAATTTGATTTAATAATTACTTGCCACAATAGTTAGTTCAACTACAATACCAAGCATGGTGTAAAGAATAATTGATTTAATTCCATTAGCTCTTTCCTTTGTTTTTTCTTACTTTACATAAAAAATAATGAAAAAGAAAATTTACGAAAGGTGAAGAAGGGAGAAAAATTATCCCCGGTTTTATTAGTTAAAAATAGCAAGCTGATAATTGCTGATAGATATAACAGAATTTGTTCAATTTATTACCTTTCTGAAGATTTGCTACTGTTCTGCAGGATTGCAGAACAAAATAGTACACCCTAATTATTTCACAAATAATAAAAAAAATTATGGATTACGAGATTCTTCTTCGTCTTTTGGTTGCAATGCTTTGGGGCGGCATTGTAGGTGCAGAAAGAGAATACAGAAGCAAGTCTGCTGGTTTTCGTACAATGATTATGATCTCAATGGGTGCTTGTTTTTTTACAATAATGTCAAATTTGATCGGTGATGAATCAGGATCAGATAGAATTGCTTCTAACATTGTTACAGGCATAGGATTTTTAGGTGCTGGTGTAATTTTCGTTGGAGATAAACGTATAAATGGAATTACTACAGCGGCTACTATTTGGGTAGTTGCTGCAGTTGGCATGGGAATAGGTGCAGGATTCTATACTTATTCTGCAGCAGCCTGTGTATTAGTAATTTTTATCCTTTCTGTTTTACCTTACTTTGAAAAAGTAATAGATAAAATTAATAAATCAGTCACTTATTCGATAAACTGTAATTATTCAAATTCTATAATATCTGATATAGAAAACCTGTTTCATCAAAATAAGCTTAAATACAAACTTTCTAACCATATAAAAAAAGGCAATGAGCTAACTACAACTTGGGTTGTGCATGGCAGTGCAAAAAGTCATGAAAATTTTGTACATACTATTTCAAATAATGAAGTCGTTAAAAGTTTTGAGTTTTAAGAAAATATTCTGCCATAGCAGATGTTCTCCATAGTCCGCATAGGCAGGAGTTCTTCAATAATCACCTAACATAATAGTTTGTTCAGCTATGGTATAAAATGCAGAATAGAATTACAGAACCCTGAGGAGTGCGACGCAACAAAAGCTCAATAGTAGTACTGCTGCCTGGTACATAAATTCAAAAAAAATCTTCCACATACCACATCAATGTATATAATCAACTCGGAAACCGATACCACTTCCCATTTACTTCAATCAATACATCCGCAGCGCTGGGCCATAATGGTGGCACTGTGTTTTTCTTCTCCCAATCTTTTAATGCTTCCTGCAATTCTTTTAATTTATCGGGCTGCCTGGCAGACAGGTCATTCTTTTCTTCCCGATCGGCAGCAATATTAAACAGATAGGTGATTTTATTTTTTTCATTGATATATAATTTCCAATCGCCCCGGCGAAATGCTTTTGAATATCCATTTCTCCAAAAAAAATCTTGATGTGGCAATAACGAATCGTTCGTAAGATAAGGCAGCAGGTTTACACCATCATATATCCGATCATTTGCCAATTCAGTTCCACTTGCAGCGGCAATGGTGCTGAATATATCCATCGATGAAACCGGGTGATCATAGCTTTGCCGTGCCTGAAATCCTTTTGGATATTGCATTAAAAACGGGACAGCAATACCACCGTCAAAATGTGTTGCTTTTCCACCTAACAGCGGTGTATTATCAGTGGCATGGGTGTAGGTGGCGCCACCATTATCACTTATAAAAAAAATAAGACAGTTATCTATCAAACCTTCCTGCTCCAATTTTTTCATTACACTGCCTACTGCATCATCCAGTGCTTCTATCATACCGCTGTAAACCCGTCGAACCAAATCTTTTTCGTTCCGTATGCGTTCATAATATTTTTTAGGAACCTGAAAAGGGTCATGTGGTGCATTAAAAGAAAGGGTGAGAAAGAAAGGATTGGTTTTATTTCGTTCAATAAAATCAATTCCCTTTTCAGCCAGTGAAAAAGTGAGATAGCCAGTATCTTTTACAACGACTCTCCCCTCTTTTATCGCCGTAGATCCATACCTCGGCGCCCAGGCAGGGATCTCCGAAAAAGCCCAGGGTAAATGCATATTAATGTATCGGCTGGTATCAACCGGATCATCCACATACCGGCTGAGGGCACCATCAAAATAATAACTATAATCAAATCCATGCATATCTGGAAATACATCTGGCGAAGAACTGAGGTTCCATTTACCAACATACCCTGTTGCATAACCTTTTTGTTTCAATAGTTTGGCAATAGTTATTTCAGATGCCGGCAAATCGGTTACATAAACAGAACGGTTTAAAAGAAAATTGGGTTTCAATGTTTTGATACCCATTGGTTTCTTCTTCAATGAAAAAAAATGTTTTTTTATTTTTTTCTTTACGGATGGTTCAAACTTATCATACAGCATAAACTCTGCGCCAAATCGTTGCTGATAGCGACCCGTTATTAGAGCCATACGGGAAGGTGCACATATAGGTGATGTTACATAGCCCTGTGTAAAACGAACACCCTGCACTCCCAGTGAATCGATATTAGGTGTATGAACATTTTTATTTCCATAGGAAGCAAGATCACCGTAGCCAAGATCGTCGGCAATAATGAGAATGATGTTAGGAGGAGTTTTGTTTTGAGCTGATATAGTAATGCTGTCAGAAAATAGTAATAACAGCGATAGCGATATTAGTTTTAACATGAGCAGTTTTGGTTGACACCCAAGATAAATTAAAATGAGGAGAACGGTAATAGAAATGCTGGTAGGTTGAGTTGCTATTTTTTTACATCGTAGTTGGAGAACTATATTTATCGAAAAAACTCCATCACTCATATAAATTTAAAGGTTTTATTATATACTCCAGACCATATGGTCAGCATCTGCCTACCAATCTGCCCGATATTAGCTATGCAAAACATAGAAAGCATTAATATCAAACGATATATAAGCACAAACATTTCAACTATTTTTTGATTACTACATTTTGATAAACAACTATTCCTTACAAACAAAAATCACTTTCTAAAGTGACAATAATCACTATTTAAAAAATAGTAAATAGATAAATTGAGGATAGTTCATCACCTTAAATATTATAGTTATGAAAAATAAATTATCTGCCTTGAAATTTTTCTTTTCACTTATTAAGAAAAATCTTTTTCTGGTTATTATGATTCTGATTTGTAATTCTATCTATGCCCAGCAGTCAGGCACTTCCGCAGGATGGCATTTTACCAGTTATGAGTTTAAAGATGGGTCAACAAAAAATTACTCCAATTTAATGGGAACCAGTTCAAAAATGTATGACACCATCAGTTATAAAGGAGTAAAAGGGAATATGACCATTAATCACAGCCGGTATGATGTTAAGACTGGAAAACTCCTAGCTGGAGTTACTTATCAAGTTGTATGGACAGATCCGGCTGTAGTACTAGTTGCAGATCAAAATACTTTAATGAATTTTTCTTTGGAAAGAATTTCATCAACCTCAAAATGGACACCACCAAATAATAGTATACGATTTAATCAGGGTTTATATGGTATTTATTATAAATCGCCTGATGGCACTAAGTATTTCACTGAAAATATAAGTACAACGCTGACACTAGAAAAAGTGATTGAAAAAGGGAGAAAAGGCCTGAAGAAAATTGTCCAGGTCAGCTTAGGAAACGGCTATATGTTCACTTATAATTATGAATGGAGAGACGGTACTACAGCTGTACCCACAGAACAACCTGCAGCCAGTATAAATCAAAATGCTTGGCATTTCACTAGTTATGAATTTAAAAACGGATCCCTGAAAAAATACTCCAATTTAATGGGAACCAGTTCACAAATGTATGATACCATCAGCTATAAAGGAGTAAAAGGGAATATGACAATTACCCAAGATCGTTTTGATGTAAAAACAGGAAAGTTGTTAGCTGGTGTCACTTACCAGATTGTATGGACAGATCCGGCGGCTCAATTGATAGCTGGTGAAAAAAGTTCAGTGAGTTTTTCGCTGAAAACAATTGCTACAAAATCATGGACTTCACCCAATTGTAGTATACGTTATAATCAAGGTATTTATGGCATATACTTTCTTGCACCAGATGGGAAAAAATATTTTACTAAAGATGTAAGTACAACACTCACCACTGAAAAAGTGATTGCAGAAGGAAGTAAAGGGCTAAAGAAATTTATCCAGGTAAACTTGGGCAACGGGTTTATGTTCACCTACAATTATGAATGGCGATAAAATATTTTAGTTAATAGAATTAAGGGTAAATTAAGAATATAAATTTTACACCTTGGCAGATATTCAATATAAACATACACCCCGTTGTTGGCTTTTGCACTCCGCCAACCACACAAACTAAAAAAAATAATAAATATTTGAAGTAACTTTAATTATATCAATCGCCATTTATGCACTTACGAATAGTTATTTTAATAGCATTAAGTTTCTATGTGCAAGCTGGGCATCTTAATCTGTTACTAGCACAAAAAGTAACCAAACTGGATACCGTACAGGTAACGGTTGATAACCATAAAATGTCAATGTATGTTTCGGGTACCGGTAAATACTCGGTGGTACTGGAAGCTGGTGGTTCCTCCAATCATCGATGCTATAGAACAATTGATACAGCGATAGCAAAAATTACCAGGGTTATTTCTTACGACCGTCCCGGATACCTAGCATCAGAAAAATGTGATAAGACAAGAGATGCCAATACGATTGCTAAAGAATTAAAAGAAGGGCTAGCAAAAGGTGGCTATCCTCCACCCTACATTTTAGTTGGTTGGTCCATGGGCGGATCTTTTGCTAAAGTTTTTTGTGGCCTATATCCTGCAGACGTTGCAGGGTTAGTTTTACTTGATCCATGTCCGGAAGATTTTTATGCAAGAATGCTAGAGGAGCATCCGGAACTAATGAAAGAAGATTCCATTTATATGCAGGAAATATTAACTAGCACCGACAGACCGGGTGAAACGGAAGAAATGATATCTTTTGATACAAGTATGCAACAGGCAAAATTATCAGACACTGCACATGCTATTCCTACTACGCTCCTAATAGCTGCTTATGGCAAAATTCCGGGTGATGGTGAAAAGGATCCCACTAACCCAATGAATTCTATTTGGGTAGATGAATTAAAAAAATGGGCAGCCAGTCGGCCCAATCTTCAATACACTGTACTTGAAAATAGTGGTCATCATATTTCAAAAGAACATCCTGATGTTGTGATTAAGGCGATTATTGATATGATTGAACGGATAAATTAAATTACAGGTTATGAAAAAACTAAACTATTACTTCCGTTCATTTTATTTTTTATAACTGGCTTTAGCTTTGCACAGACTACTTCTATTAATTATCCGATAGCAACAGAAGTTGCAGAAAAAATAGCGGCTAGTGTTTTAAAAACATCTCCTATTATAGACGGACATAATGATTTGTTTGCCTGGTATTTTGGTTGTGCCTATAAAAAATTACCAAAATGTCCGCAGGATATTTCAGATTATCCATTGGATACTATCAGCAAAGGTGAAACAGATATTCCCAGATGGAGAAAAGGCGGTGTGGGTGGCGTACAATTAAATGTGTTTGGTGATTCCTTGCGCCAGTTTCTGGATGCGTATGACTTGCTGTACCGGCTCGAAAAAACATACAGCAAAGATTTAAAAGTAGTAAGCTCATCCACAGAAATGCGCAAAGCAATGAAGGATGGTAAAATTGCTATTTTACCTATGCTTGAAGGTTCTGTAAGATTAGAAAATAAATTATCGTATCTGCGATTTTTTTATAAACAGGGTTTACGATGTGTAACATTTACTTATTATACCAGCGACCTTGCTGATGGAAGTGATGGTTATGTAAAAAATAATGGCATCTCTGCACTTGGAAAGGAAATGGTGGCAGAAATGAACCGCCTCGGAATTATTATTGATATGTCTCACATCTCCGCCAAATCAATGAGTGATATTTTAGATATTACAAAAGCACCAGTAATCTTCAGCCATTCAAATGCAAAAGCATTATGTAATGTAAGCCGCAATGTACCAGACGATATATTGCTGCGGTTAAAAGTAAATAACGGAATCATTATGTTGGATATGGCACCTGATCATACCAGCGATGTTTTTGTAAAATGGATGCGCAAAGGGGATTCTGTATATTATACCACCAAAGGGAAATTTCCCGGCGATAAAGAAAAATTGAAAGAAGTAATGGCAACATGGGAAGCTGCTGTGCCCCGCCCAGTGGTTACAGTAAAAGATGTGGCAGACCATTTTGATTATGTAAAAAAGTTAATCGGCGTTGACCATATTGGCATCGGTGGTGATTATGATGGTCTCGACTATTATATAAAAGGAATGGAAGACGTTTCCTGTTATCCTAAATTATTAGTTGAGTTGGCTAAAAGAGGATGGACTGCAGGTGAATTAAAAAAAATAACCAGCGAAAATTACTTACGGGTATTTGCTGAAGTGGAGAAGAAAGCAACTGCGATAAAGGATTAATATTTTCGCTGTCTCGTCAATTGTTTAACAAAAAACTGAGTTCGATAATAAATAAATTATTAAAATGGCAACAAACATTTCAACAATAACAATTAATGCCTCAACTCAAAAAGTATGGAACATTTTGACAAAACCAGAAATGATAAAACTGTGGCAGTATGGAAGCGAATTACAGACAACCTGGGAACCGGGAACAGCTATAAGATTCAGCACTGCATGGGAAGATAAAGTATTTGAACAAAGGGGACTGGTATTGGAAATGCAACCCTATGAATTAATAAAATATAGTTTGTTTGCACCAAGGCCTGATCTTGAAGACAAACCTGAAAATTATTTTATTATGAATTATGTTTTGACTGAAGAAAATGGGCAAACTAAATTGGAAATCATTCAAGAAGATAACAGACCAAATGCAGTACAGGAAGAACCGCAAGGAGAAGAAAATCCGGTTTTAAAATCATTGAAAGATCTTGCTGAAAAAAGATTGAAGCGATTTTTGTGATTTAAAAGGTATTTTTATAAAAAACAAATATGTCAAAAACAAAAATCACCGTAAACAATAACGGTTCATTAAAAATAGATGGAGATTTTGAAGTAGTGGATAGAGAAGGTGGTGTTTATAATCTGCAAGGCAGAGAAATTGTTTCTTTTTGCCGTTGTGGTCGTTCAAATAATAAACCTTTTTGTGATGGTTCGCACAATGGCCATTTCGAACATGAGGCTAAGGCTTTTGATTTGCCGCCAAAGAAAACGGTTTAATACTTCCCCTACCAATATTTAACCTTACTTTTTCATAGCAGATGTCTTACATCCAAGGCATGTGTGGAGAGTGACTATGCGTTAGCCTTATTACAACTCTGTAATACGATGAATACTATAAACGCCAAACACAAATCCATCCGATACTCGTCTGAAAAATAATATATCCTCCTGCAAATTATTCCAACAAAACAGTACACTTATTCTTTTTCTCAAGTAGAATATTGGACTACCTTTGGGTTTAATTCTTTTTTTGACCGCACAAAATCTGATTTATTATGCGAAAGTCATTTATGGTTGTTTCCACCATTTTACTGGTAACTACGCTGGCACTTTCTATTTATTTAGATGGTAAATGGTATCCATTTTTTGGCATTGTTCTTTTTTTACCTTGATGGGCTATTATGATATGTTGCAAAAAAACATAGCATCATGCGGATATATCCTGTATTTGGCAGGTTGCGTTATTTTATGGAAGACATAAGACCAAAAGTGTATCAATACTTTATTGAATCAGATACGGATGGACGTCCTATTAACCGAATAGATCGTAATACTATTTACCAGCGGAGTAAAAAAGATAATGATACCATGCCTTTTGGTACACAGATGGACGTTTATGCTGAGGGATATGAATGGACTTGCCACTCTGTATCCCCAAAAAATTTCCATGACATGGACCACAATCCAAGGATCATCTTTGGAAATAAAGATTGTCTGCAACCTTATAATGCAAGCATCTACAATGTTTCTGCCATGAGCTACGGCTCACTTAGCAGCAATGCCATAGAAGCCCTCAATGCCGGAGCAAAAATTGGCGGCTTTGCACATAACACAGGAGAAGGTGGACTTAGTCCTTATCATTTGAAACATGGAGGAGATATTATCTGGCAAATAGGCACGGGTTATTTTGGTTGTAGAACAGATGACGGCAACTTTGATGAACATCTTTTGCTGAAAAAGCCACTCTTCCAAATGTGAAGATGATAGAGTTAAAAATATCGCAGGAGCTAAACCTGGTCATGGTGGTATTTTACCAGCTTCAAAAAATACAGAAGAGATTGCAGCAATTAGACATATTCAGCCACATACAATTGTAGCTTCTCCCCCATATCACAAAGCATTTGGCACACCGTTAGAAATGGTGCAGTTTATAAAAAAACTACGGGATCTTAGTGGTGGAAAACCAGTTGGCTTTAAACTTTGTATTGGTTACAAAAGTGAATTTATTTCTGTTTGTCAAGCAATGATAGAACTGGATATATATCCAGACTTCATTACAATTGATGGTGGTGAAGGTGGCACTGGAGCTGCACCGCAGGAGTTTTCTAATTACATGGGAGCACCACTGCTGGATGGGCTTGCTTTTGCACACAACATTCTGCGTGGGCTCAATATTCGTAAGCATATCCGTATTATCGCTTCTGGAAAAGTTGTTACAGGCTTCCACATTTACAGAGCACTTGCACTGGGTGCAGATGCATGCAATAGTGCCAGAGCTATGATGATGGCAGTGGGCTGCATACAAGCACTCCTATGTAATACTAATAAATGCCCGACGGGTGTGGCTACACAAGACCCATCGCTTACTGTAGGTCTTGTAGTCAGCGACAAAAAACAAAGAGTGGCTAATTTTCATGAAGGAACTGTAAAAGGTTTTGTTGAACTTTTAGGAGCTGCTGGTCTTGATAATATGGACAATCTTACCCGTTCTCATATTTATCGGAGAGTGTCGCTGAATGAGATGAGTACTTTTGAAGAAATTTTTCCTTCTACAACTGTTGGAAGTTTGCTGGCTGAAACAATACCTGAACGATATGCTTCAGATTTTAAATTGGCCAATATAAATAAATGGGGTGTGGTAATACCTACAAAGTTTCAGTAACAAAATTGTAGATATTACACACTGAAAAGAGTTTTCTCCATCAGCGAGATATTGGATAATAAGTAAAAACTATCTGGTAAAAGGGTGTAGTTTTTCTTTAATCCCACTATGAATTACTAAAATGGATTGTCCAAAAAGTTGAATTATTTTTTATTGACAGCCATCCCTTTTTCCAACTTTAGTTTGAACTGTTAAGAGCTATCACAATATTTTAACAGTATCTCTCCATTCTTCTACATGGAATTTCCGTTTCCATTGCATCTTGAATACATCCGTTAAAAAAGTTACAGCCCTCTGAATAACAAATTCAACAAACTTTAAAACCACAACCATGTTAAAAAAATTTAAACTCGTTGTATTCATAATGCTCACCATCGGCATTACACAACAAACCTTCAGCCAGCAATTAAATTATGTAGGAATTAAAACCGAAAATTTCAATTACTACGCATCCAGCCAGCGAAATTCCAACTGGTGCTGGGCCGCTTCTATCCAGATGATATTAAATTATTACGGCGTAAATATTACACAGGAACAAATTGTAGAAAAAAGCTATGGGAAAAGTACAAACGGAAATCTTCCCAACTGGACAGGAAGTTTTAATGTAATAACAAGCAATCTCAATAAATTGAGTGCAGATAATGATGGCGGAAAAATATAAAGTAGCAGCAACAATTAGCTACGGCGCACCTACTCCATCATATCTAATTCAGGAACTTTCTGCCCAGCATCCTGTTTTGATAGGTTACCAGACAAGTGCTACTTCCGGTCATGCAGTAGTAGTAACGGCTTGCAGTTACACACAAGGTGCATATGGGCCAATCATCCAATCGATAGTGGTAAGAGACCCATGGCCAACTCAACAAAATACTAGCGGAAGAGTTGAATATCCCGGAATCAGTCTTGCCAATTTAATTCAGGCGCATTGGTATATACGGGTAGAATAGTTCAACTACCTATAATTACGGAGAAGCCCCACAACATTCTATCTATGGATAAAATACTGAGGGGCTTTTATTTAGTATCAATCTGCTTACGGTTTTTCTTTTTTCACACCTGAAGAAAATAAACCTAATCAATCATCCTCTCCACCACCCCTGTCGTTTCCTTTTCGGAACAAAGAGAAATTTGCATCTCCAAACTTATAACTGAATGTTAGCCGTACATTCCGCACATTTCTACGACGATAAGATGTTTGATAAAAACGTTCGGTATCGTAAATTACTCCGTAGCGGTTTGTGTTAAACAAATCATTAACCGCAAAAGTGAGAGTGCCTTTTTATTTTTTAAGAAATCTTTCCGCATTGCGAGATCCACCTGATATTGAGCATCCCGTTTTCCCTGTGGAATTACTTCCGGAGATTCGTATTCTCCCATCAATTGAAAACTCATATCATTGAAGAATGATTTTTTTTCAGTTACTATTTTATAATTAACAGTCATCTTTGCTTCCCAGCTAAAACCTTCATTGCTAAGGTCGAGCCCTTTTACATTTGCATTTACCGTACGGTATTGAAGATCCAACGACGGCGTCAATTCAAAGTTTTCTCCAAACTTTTGCTGCAAAGTAAACTCTGCACCATACCTGTTTGTAGTATTTGCATTAATATAAGTATTCAGAATAGCATTCCGGTCTACAGCCGCATTGTCCAACTGTGCATATTGAGCAGCAGAAATAGTATCACTGTATTGCGTTATATCATCCGGGTTATTGCGGAAGTAAACAGATACAAGGAAGTTTCCACTTTTATAGTTCTTATTATAATTCACCTCGAACGAATTAATAAATTCTGGACGAAGCGAAGGATTACCCTGTCGCAAATTAGACGGATCATTAATATCTATAAAAGGATTAAGCTGCCAAAAACGAGGTCGTCTTATACGCCGGGTATAATTAACTTGAAACTGATCATCCTCTCCTATTTCTTTTGAAAAAGAAGCACTAGGGAAAAAAGCATCCCAAAGGTTTTTAGTTCCACTTGGATATTCATAACCAAACTTAACCGAGCTATCTATCAACTCTCCGTCAAATTTTGAATATTCTGCCCGCAAACCAATCTTATATGATATCTTATCTTTTTTTCCAGCATAGGTAAAATAAGCTGCAGTTATGTTTTCGGTGTATTTGTAGTTATTACTAAGTGGCAATTTAATTTCCAGTCCATTATTGATGGCAAATGCTCCATACAAACTACTGTATTTATTGTAATAGCTTCTGAACCCTGTTTCAATTTTTTTATTATCGTTTACCGGATTTACAAAATCAATTTGAAAAGTAAGCTGATCATTTTTATTTGTACCATCATTACGAACCAAAGTTGTTGGTTCGTACAAACTGCCATTGGGGAAGTAAAAGTATTATTAATAAAAGAATTTTCTGAACCCGGCCCGTAATTGTAATTGATATCCGCAGTCAGTTCCTTTCCTTGTTCAGGAAAACTGTGTTTATAATTAAGTCCTGTTCCAGAACGGTTGCGGGAATAAGCACCTTCAGCAAATCTTTCGCCATAATACTCCAGCATTTTATTGCTATTAAGATATTCCTGTGCCTGTGTTTCGTTATTCCGAAATTTACCATTTGAAATACTATGTGTAATACCAAGAGTATTTCTGTTATCAATAAAATAATCAACTCCAAACCTGAAAGAAACAAAATTGTTATTCCTGTCATTACGGGTGTCCTGATTAAAATAATTACTTATAATACCGTTCTCTTTATTTTCCCTTCTTGTATTTCCTTTTGCGATTCCGCCAGATTTATTAAATCCGCTACTTGCATAAAAATTAAACTTACCTTGTCGTAAATTAAGATTAAGGTTGGCATTATAAAGTTTGGGTGTGCCAACTCCAGCAGAGACTACACCATTTAAACCTATTCGTTTATTCTTTTTTAAAACTATATTGATAATACCACCAGAACTGGCAGCATCGTATTTAGCAGAAGGGTTTGTAATCAATTCTACTTTTTCAATATGATCCGCAGGAATCTGATCCAGTGTAAGAATAGTAGGCCTTCCATCTACAAATATTTGTGGAGTACTATTTCGTAACTCAACATTGCCATCAATATCTACAGATAAGGTTGGTATATTTCTCATTAAATCAACTGCAGTACCGCCAACTGAAATCAAACTTTTATCTACATTAAACACTTTCCCATCAACACCAAGTTCCAATGCTGGTTTACGGCTTTGAATAACCACCCCTTTTAATACTTTTATATCTGTTGCTAAAGTAATATTGCCAAGGTCAAGATTAATATTCTTATTCGAGCCTTTATTAAATGTTATATCCTTTGTTACCGTCTCATAACCTGCTGCAGAAATAACAAGCTTTAATTCATTATTGGCAGAAATCTTGGCAAACCGAAAATCTCCATTTGAAAGCGATAACATGGCACTAATAAGTGAGTCTTTATTATTTGGTTGCTTTATAAACAACTGTACAGAAGCAAATTCCAAGCCTTTACCAGAAGTACTATCCACCAGTTTTCCGTACACCACATTTTGATTTAATATTAAATCCACGGATTCATTATTCTCTGTAACTTCTCTCTCAATCTGTGCATCAGCAGCACTATAGAATAAAAAGGAAAAAAGAATATATGTAACAAATTGTTTAATCATGTTTAAAGGAAAAGAGTGAATAAGAGATAACAATCAGCGATGCGAATTGTTCAACAACCCAGAAATTGTAGAAAGCAAGGCAAATTTAAAGAAAAAAAAATAAAGCATCTGCCAATGCGTTCTTATTACCATTATGCCCAGAATAATTTATTCAGAATAATATTAGTTCTAACCTTATACCAGAGCAATTCTCTACTCTGTATCAGCTCCTTCTTCTTTCAGAAATATTTTCCTGAAAACATAATTATATACAAATGAATTGGAGCCTGTGCTAACAGGAAAAGCATTTACCAATTGCCAGCCGTTACTGCCCATATAGTTTAAGGCATCAATCACTGTATTAAATTTCTTAACCTTCCCTTCTTCAGTTTTCAGACGGTTATCTTTCCAAACATTTCTGCTTTCACCATAATCAATATTGATTGTAACCTTAGAACTTAAAAGTCTAGGTGTGGCAATTACGGCGCAATACTGCTCAATAGTTGTACTGTCTTGCTGTGAAAAGCTTTGTAAACTGCAGAACAGTGCGATACAAAAAATTAAAATCTTCTTCATATATGATTAGTTTAGTGAACAAAAAATTACGTTTTAAAATTAAATTGAAGAAGAACTTCGGTATTATCTTTGTTAAATCATTGCCCAGTTCTATAAATTCGTTGCAACATTGTATGCACCTCCAGGTGATTCGCCTTTAACAAAAAAGTATTCCGAGATAACGGCAAAAAATTCGATGTGACTTGTTGCGCCATACATATTAATATCCGAGCCATATGTTTTCATTTGCCAGATGGTAGAATCCATAATATTTTTCCATTGCTGCACATATTTACGTTCCAGAATTATTTCTGGCACTCCATCCATAGTGCCATCCATTTTATCAACCAGATGCACAAACTCATGAATAGCGGTGTTATGTGCATTATTGTTATTAATAAAGTCCTGTCTTAATTGCCATTTGGTCAGTATCATTTTATGTTGCATTGCACCAGTGCCAACCATCCCTGCAATGTATCGGTCAAATCCACCCTGATCAAAGTCTTCATTAAACGATCCAGGATATAGTAAAACTTCTTGTAAGTTTATATACTGCCAGTCAGAAAAAGAAAATACCGGAATAGTGGCACCAGCGGCAATTAATAACCGGTCAATATCTTCCACTTCTGCATTTACCCCAGTTACCTTTACGTCAATCAAAAACTTTTCAATTCTTTTTTCAAATAGCCTTTTATCCGCTTCGTCAAGTTCTCTGTAAAACTGAACATAATCTTCAAGCAATTCTTTATAGTTTTCAGGCATTCTTACAATGGCTTTATCGCCTTTCATTCTAAATGCTAAAAGAATAAGGATAACAAGACCTGCTAATACAAATAAGGATTGAAAAACGACAACCATAAGAGAATGAAGATAAACAGGTTTTTTTTACTACGAAACACAATGATAAATGTCAATGGAATAAAAAATAACAAAGCCTTTGCAAAAGAAGGCACAAATATTTCGTTAATTGGCAGTAGAACTCCTCACAAATGAAAAACAGCTATATACTTCTTCGCAATAACATCGAAAGTTCTTCTTTACATATTGAAGACCTTTTGCAAATTGGGTTGCTGGAAACCGACCTTATCTGGGTTGAATGTCAGAGTGTTTGCTGGCAATCTCCAAATGAAGTACCCGAGCTAAAAAAATTATTATCCGCAGATAAGCTTCAACCTACATTAAAAAAAGTAGATGAGCCTGTAGAAAATATTCCCGAAACAGTTTATGATTCGCCGAAGAAAGCAAACAAAAACAAACTGGTATTTGTGGAATTGCCAGAAAAGAATGTTACTGCTTCCTTTAAGGGAACAACTCCAGATGACATGAATAAATACGGCAACCCAGAAACTGTGAAGAGTTTTGAACCTGACAAAAAGAGTAATTTATTTAAATCAAAACCCGATCTGCCTTTTGCTGAAATAAAAGAGATTCACAAACATAGCTCTGCTAAAAATAAAAATCTTCAGAAAACAATTTTTGGATTTGAGCTACCAGAGTATGCCAAAAAGATTACCCTTTATATCGGCCTGCTAGTAATTGGTGCGTTGCTTATGTTAGTTGTTATGAACAGCGACAATAAACATAAAATTGTATTGCAACCACTTCCTCAACAACCAGAAAAAGCAATAGCAATTTCAGAACCTTTAGAGCCAGAAGAAAATGACACTCCTTTACCAGAAATTTTTGAAGAACAACCTTTAGCTCAAATTGAAAGTCCTGAAGCAATAAAAAAGGAAACACCTCAATTACCAATTAAAACCAGCAAAATATCTGACAGAAAACCAAACGTTGTATTTGAAGATCCAAATCCTGTTCAAGAGAAGCCCTCAAAAAAAGTAGAACCAGTTAATGAAACAAAAATTATCAAAAAAATACCCATTGAAAATATCTCATCCAAAGTAACCGTAAAGGCCAACGACTATAATATGGGTTCGTTTGGTGGAATTAAAAACTTGAAGTAACATTGGAAAATGGTTCGCTTATTTGCTCGATAAAATAGCTGTCGAAATAAACTACCTGAACCCTGAAGGAGATATTGTAAATTCTGACAAAATCTATTTTCAATCAATCGGACCTGGAGATGCTGTTACCTTACCTGTAAAAAATCGAAGCGGGGTGTAAAAATCATCTTGAAGGTCATTAAGATTGATTCAAAAGACTTATCGAATGCTAATTCAACTACCGCCGACTCAAATAACTATTCCAAAAATTAAAAGTCTACATTGCTTTTTGACGACTCCTAAATGCTTTTTTTCATAACCTTTTTACCACAGAATAACTCACTCTTACCTTAAACTAAACCATCGCCTCCGGCATTAAAATAGTATTCTACATTGCTTTCAATTAAAAAATGTAGATATGAAAAAAATAATTGTCTTACTTCTACTGCTAACACCGTTCATTTTATTTGCACAAAGTGTTGCAATTAATACCGACGGTACCCAGGCTGATAACACTGCTTTACTTGATATTAAAAGCACCACCAAAGGCTTATTAATTCCACGAATGACATCAGCAGAGCGAACTGCTATTCCAGCACCTGCATTAGGCCTTACCGTTTTTGACATTAATACAATCAGTTATTGGATTTACAGAGGCGACCTTAACAATGGTTGGGTAGAAATGGTACATAGTCAGCAAAATTATTGGACTCCAACTGGTATACATATTTATAATAATAATCTAGGGAACGTTGGTATTGGTACCAACACTCCTGCATCTAAACTCACTATCAATGGTATTGACCCTGTAATCGGGTTAATGAATAACGGAATTGCAACCGGATCTATACAGGCTAACGGTTTTGATATGAAAATAGGAACACATCCTGATAATCCCGTTGGTGATATTATTTTCCAACCTAAAGGAATTGACAGAGTATGGATTACTGAGAATGGAAAAGTAGGTGTCGGAACCCCAACTCCAACTGGCATTCTAACAGTAAACGGAATCAACCCATATATTCAAATGCAAAATAATGGTGTTGACAAAGGTTATTTACTGACAGTAGGAAATGATTTAAAGCTCGCCATTAACTCAACTAATGCAACAGGTAAGCTCATTTTCAACACTCAGCAGACCGATAGAATGGTCGTTGATGATGATGGCAAAGTAGGTATTGGTACCCTAAATCCTTATGGCAATTTAACAGTAAACGGCGCTAGCCCATTTATTCAAATGCAACACAATAATGCTAATACGGGTTATATACAGGCTGTAAATGCTCAATTAAGGCTTGGCACAAATTTAGCAAATGCAACAGGCAACCTAGTTTTACAAACAAAAGAGATAACAAGGTTAGCGATAGATAAAGATGGCCTGGTAGGTATCGGTACTACATCCCCATCAACCATTTTAACTATAAATGGCAACGAACCAATCTTACAGATGAGAAATGATGATGTAAATAAAGGTTTTGTTCAATTGGTTGGTGATGATATTAAAATAGGAACAAATTCGAGTAATGATTTAGGTAAGTTTTTTAGTACGCACAAACGGCGTAGACCGTTTTCTATAGACCATAACGGCAATGCCATTCTTGGATCAAGTTCTGAAGGCGGAGACTTAGTGCTTAATGGCTCCAGTTCCAAATTGGAATTGAAATCAAATGGCACATCTTCGCTTAGAATAATTGCATCTTCAATTAATCCAATAATTGAAGGAACAGCAGGTAATGGCATTTTTCGAATCAGAAACAGTGCTGAGGGTATTGTATTACATCCCACTGGGCACATTAGTCTTGGTGGAACTGTTACTGGCTTCGGCAAAACGCTTAGTGTAAATGGAGCGATGATTGCTACATCTGTAACCGCACTGGCGATAATCAACTGGCCCGATTATGTTTTTGAACAAGACTATAAATTGAAACCTCTTTCAGAAGTAAAACAATTTATAGCAGAAAATAAACATCTTCCCAATATCCCACCTGCCTCAGAAATAGAAAAAAGTGGAGTAGAACTTGGAGATATGAGCAAAAGGTTAATTGAAAAAATAGAAGAACTTACTTTGTACATTTTGCAACAGCAGGATCAGATTGATGAGTTAAAAAAACAAATACAGAAAATTACTCTCAACTAGAGTTTCTATTTAAATAAGTCATTGAAAATTCATTCTATAATCGTAAATTTTAAACGATGAAAAAGGTTAAGTTATTATTACTATTAATCACACTAACTTCTACCGGCGTACTTGCACAGCAACGAATTGCCGCTCATATCACTACCGAAAGTAGAGACACTCCTCAAAGGAATAATGAACTGCCTCGTATTAATACAGCAGACCGTAATAAAATCATCAAGCCTTATAAAGGGCAAACCATATATAATATTAATAAGAAAACTTACGAAACATTCAATGGTAGTAAATGGTATGAATCGAAACATTTTCTTGGAGAAGAATTTGGAGGAGGAGTCATATATTCTTTACGGGATAATGGTCAGCATGGAAGCATTATATCAAAAGCAGATCTGCATTGTGCTATTCAATGGAATAACGGAGTTGATAAAGTAATCGGTACACTTCAAGAAGGTAATGAATCTGGTGCAAAAAAGACTGAACTAATAGTTGCTGCTCAGTCTGGAGATAATCCAAATGGAATTTTTGCAGCTAAACTCTGTGCAGACTATACAGTTAAACAAAATGGCCAAAATTATAGTGATTGGCATTTGCCATCTCAATTAGAATTTTACAGAATACATGAAGGCAAAAATTATATCAATGGATTAACCGATAATTATTGGACATCAAATGAAAGCTCTCAAGGAAATTCAGTGGTTATAAATAGTGCTTTTACCTATTCATTCATAATAGGCGATATAGTAAGCCATAGTAGAAGTGAACTTAAACCAGTTCGGGCAATCAGATTTTTTTAAATGCTATTTCAAATTAATAGCAATTAGAATTAAAAGATTATTTTCAATAGAGTATATCAATAAAAATGCATGATTGAAATCAAATAAGATCATATTATTTTCTTTAATTGTTCTGATTATTAATTTATCAGCAAATTCACAATCGCCTGCTTTCTATCACCTAAGTACTGCAGAAGGATTAAGTGATAACAATGTGAGGTCTGTAGCCAGAGATAAAAACGGGGTGTTATGGATTGCTACTTCGGAAGGGCTGAATAGCTTTGATGGTAACAGAATCAATACTTATACCACTTACCAGTATCCACTGCTTGCCAGCAACAGTATTGAAAAGATAATTATTGATAATGACAACAATGTATGGGTAGGAACTATTTCGAATTATGTGAATAAACTTGATGAAAAAAGAAGAATTCAAAGATATTTAGTTGGTGACACAAGTGATAAAACCACTATATCCATTTTAGTTTATGTTCCTGCTAAAGGAATCCTTGCATTAAAAGGACGTCAGCATTATTGGCTGACTAAAAACACTCCTGACAAATTTGTAAAAACAGCAATGCCTTTCGATAGTGTATTAATAGGCTCTGGCGGATTCAGCTATTTTACAGAAAACAATTTAGGCATATTTTATCGCAATGAAAAACTGATAGTAATAGATTATATAACCAACAAGGTTTTATTTCATTTAGCAATACCCGGTTTAAATGGCGCCTACAATATCAATAAAGATGAATTGATTGCTTACACATCAAAAGGCGATGTGTTTTACCGTATTAGTATCAGCCAACAAAAAATAATTAAAGAGTATAGAAATATAAAAGACCAGCATAACCTGCCAATCAATGGAAGGCTTCGCAATATAGACAGGATAGATGAAAACCGTTTTGTACTCAGCTCCTATTTTTCGGGCCTATACATTCTTAATCTTCAAAAAGAGACTGCTCAGCATTGGGAACATGACCCAATAGATCACCAGAGCATCGGCAGCAATAACATATTCGCAGTTAAATACGATACCAGCGGATACCTCTTTGCAACCTCGCTTACTTCAGGGCTTCACTTTTATAATATAAAACAGGAACAAGCTTCCAATAAATCCTATTTCATTGATGCTAACAAACAAATTTTTGATGGGTATATACAAACAGTATTTACAGATAAGCAATCAAATATCTGGATGGGAGCACAGGACAGATTAATTATGTGGAACCGTAATTCGGATAAAACAATTTATGTGCCCTGCATATTGCGGGATGGAACAAATATCAGCGGCAATGAAACAATAAGGGTTGTAAATAAAGATGACGAAGGAAAATTATGGGTTGGCACTTCAAGATATGGAATATTAGTACTGAATGATAAATTTAAAACGATAGCCCAAATTACTGATTCAGCACAAGGCAAAAGGACAGGTTTACAATCACAGTCAATAAATGCAATTTGCAAGGATAAAGATGGTTATAACTGGATTGGAACATTCAGAGGTATTTGTTATATAGATAACAAAACTTTTAAAATAACAACATTACAAAATCATAAAGTGCTTGACCCATTGAGCACTGTACCCTGTGAAACAATATGGATAGACGAAGCCGGTAACGTCTGGTTTGGAACATCCCGTGGCTTATGGTGTTTTGATAAAGTCAAAAACACTTTAATCAATTACAATGAAAAGGATGGACTCCCTAATAGCCTCATTTACGACATTAATCAAGACAAATTGGGGAATATTTACATAGCAAGCGGCGGCGGCTTATCTATATTATCGACAGATGGCAAAATAACAAATTACGATCGTGGCAATGGATTGCGAAACGATCGTTGCGAAGCAGTGCTGCGGGACAACGATGGCTATATGTGGATAGGCAATCTCAATTGCATTATCAGGTATGATCCGATTAGTAAAAGTTTTGCAGTGTTTGAAGAAGGTCTTGGATTTAGCCATGCTGGCTTTCGAATGCGGTACGGTCATAAGAATGAAGCAGGTGAAATGTTTTGGGGCACGGACAAAGGACTTACTTACTTTTTCCCAAGGCAAATGACCAATACATTATTGCCGTTATACCCTTCTATCAATGAGGTGCAAACAGATAATGGTGTTTTTCGTTTTACAGCTGAAGAAACCCTAAAATTTCCATTTACAACTTCATCCATTGTTTTTTCCTTCTCCTCCGGAGAATTGGGTGGCTCAAAAAAAATACAATTTCGATACCGGCTTGAAGGTTTTGATGATGAATGGAAAAAACCTGTAACTAATGGCCAGGTTGTATATAGTAATTTACCACCAGGCCAATATACTTTTTTTATTAAAGCATCTCGCAATGGTAGCACTTGGTTCGAATCATCTTATCCTATTTCAATAAATATTACACCTCCCTGGTGGAAACAAGTCTGGTTCAGATTGCTGATGCTCTTGTTTATAGTAGGAGTAATATGGGTGACAATCCGCTACTTTCAAAATAAAAGAAAGACTAATGATATTGAAAAAATGATTAGCTATTTCGCTAATTCTGGCTATACTCATTCTTCAGTGGATGACATTCTTTGGGATATTTCAAGAAACTGCATTGCACGGCTTGGTTTTGAGAATTGTGTTATTTATATGCTTGATGAAGAAAATAAAAAGCTGATTCAAAAAGCCACTTATGAATCAAAAAATGCCGACCCATTTAAAGTTTCGCATCCTCTTTCAATACAAGTTGGCAAGGGCATTGCTGGTGATGTAGCGTTAACTGGCAAATCAAGTATTGTAGCCGACACTTCAAAAGATCACCGGTATATTATGAATGATAGAAAACAGTATTCAGAATTAACAGTGCCCATCATACATGAAGGAGAAGTAATAGGCATCATTGATTCAGAAAACAAAAAAAAGAATTTTTTTACTCAACAACATCTTAAGGCTCTTGAAACAATCAGTTCTATCTGTGCAACAAAAATCTCTGGCGCAATGGCAAATGAAGCAATGGAAAAAAGCAAACTGGAATTAATGGAGCTTAATGTGAAAATGGCTGAATCGAAATTCCTGAACCTCCGGCTACAGATGAATCCACATTTTTTGTTTAATTCATTAAGTTCAATTCAACACTTGATTGTATCCCAGCAATCCAATAAAGCTTATAAGTATTTGACCATTTTCTCAAACTTCCTTCGCTCACTATTGAATTTTGCTGAGAAGAACTTCATTACGCTGGATGATGAAATCACAATACTAAAAATGTACATTGAACTAGAGTCTTTGCGGTTCGACGAATCATTTAACTATGAAATTCTCGTTGACGAAACACTGAATAATGACATTGTATATGTCCCTTCGCTTATGGTACAGCCCTTTGTAGAAAATGCAATCTGGCATGGGTTATTGCACAAAGAAGGCGACAAAAAACTAACCATACGATTTTCCGGGAATGCAGAAGACTCTCTTGTTTGTGAAATTGAAGACAATGGTATCGGCAGGGAGCAAGCCGCCGCTATTGGAAAAAATAAAATGTCTTCCATGATTCATCAAAGCAAAGGTATTTCAATCATCAAAGAAAGGCTCGGGCTACTTCAGCAAAAAACCGGAAAACCTGCTACCTTGGTAATAAAAGATATAATAAATGGCGGCACAAAAGTAATTATCACTATTCCTTACTATAATCCTGAAGAGATATGATAAAAGCAATGATCGTCGATGATGAACAATCCTCTATTGAACTGCTGCAATGGCTAGCGGCGCAATATTGTCCCGATATCACATCAATACAAACTGCCAGAAGTGTTAGAGATGCAATTCCGATCATTCATTCATTTAAACCTGACATAGTATTCCTCGATATTCAAATGCCGCACCAGAGTGGTTTCGACCTCCTAACAACAATTGACAACTGGAACTTTGAAGTAATCTTTACAACAGCCTACAATGAATTCGCCATTCAGGCAATTCGTTTCTGCGCATTAGACTATTTATTAAAACCAGTTGACGAAACAGAATTAAAGAAAGCCGTTGAACGGTTTAAAGGCAAACGGATTTATGCCCCTGCTGGTCAGGTTTTATTCAGGAATTTCATTCAGAATATCTCTCAGGGAAATAAAGAAAAATTTAACTTGGCCCTCGCCGATGCCACTGAAGTAAAGTATGTGCAATTAGATGAAATAATACGACTACAAGCTGAAAGCAATTACACTCATATTTATCTGACAGATAATAAAATATTTGTATCGGCTAAAACGCTGAAAGAATATGATGAGATATTGTTGGGACATCGTTTTATAAGAGTTCATAAATCACATCTCGTAAATCCTGCACATATCAAAAGCTATGATCGTATCGGGCAATTAACAATGTCAGATGGGTCAATCGTTGAAGTCTCCAGAAGAAAAAAAGAGTCGCTGCACATTGCATTAAAGATGTAATACAATGTCGTTTTAGACTCATCGGTCAAATTCTTAATGCCAATAAATTGCTTATTTACATCTTACTTCTGATGTAGAAATATTAGCATTGGATATGCTAATTATTTTACTGTTAAAAATAAGAACAAAAAATTATACATTAGCATATTGACCAGCCAAACCAAAACACCACTTCCATGAAAATAGCTAAACCTTATCTTTCATTTGAAACAGAAAGACTTATTCTAAAACCGTTTGAAATAACGGATGCATCATTTCTGCTCACATTACTAAATAGTCCTAAATGGCTTCAATACATTGGCGACAGAAATGTACATACAGAAGCGGAAGCTGCAGATTACATCAGCGTAAAAATGATACCACAGCTAGATAGGTTAGGTTACGGAAACAATCTTGTAATAGATAAAGAAAGCAACATCCCAATAGGTGCATGTGGTTTGTATGAAAGACCTGGACTTCCAATTGTAGATATCGGCTTTGCCTTTCTTCAGGAATATGAAGGCAAAGGCTATGGATACGAAGCTGCAAGCCGCCTGCTAAAAGCAGGGAAAGAAGATTTCGGGTTACAAAAAGTTTGTGCTATTACTACAAAAGAAAATGTTGCATCGCAAAAATTGATTAACAAACTAGGATTAAAGTTTATAAAAATCATTAGTATCGAAACTGATAAGGAGGACTTGATGTATTATGAAAAGGAATTATAGCATTACAAGTTTTCTTTCCTCACTTGTATTTCTAAAAAAATCAAACATGGGCAAATTCCACAACTCTATCAAAGAGGCACATAAAGAATTTATAGTAAATCAACATATATTTTTTGTAAGCACTGCACCGTTAAGTGGCGATGGAAGGGTCAACCTCTCACCGAAAGGGTTAGATTGTTTCCAGGTTTTGTCTGACAACAAAGTCGGCTATATGGATCTTATTAGCAGCGGCAATGAAACTTCTGCACACACATTAGAGAATGGTCGTATTACTTTCATGTTTACTTCTTTTGAAGGTGCTCCAAATATTTTTCGGCTTTATGGAAAAGGATTTGCGGTGTTGCCAAATACTGACGCATGGGAAGAATATACACCACATTTTACCATTTATCCAAGTACAAGGCAACTGATTATTGCTGATATTGATCTGGTACAAACATCCTGTGGATTTGGTGTACCGCTGTTTGATTATGTTGGAGAAAGAGATATTCACTTTGAATGGGCGGAGAAAAAAGGAAAAGACGGATTATATGATTATGTACAACAGAATAATTTAAAAAGCCTTGATGGTCTTGCTACCGATTTAGGATTACAACAAAATGCTCAGTAATGATATGCAGCCGAAGTGAGTGACACAAGGGACGATGCCATGAAAAGCTAAAGTTGGGAACAAAATAAAACTTCTTTTCTCTCCCACTATCCGGTAAATTTGCAATGTGATTCGACGCTCCTTAGAAATAATTACCAGTAGTTTTAAAATGGCTTTGCAAGAGCTGTTGAAAAATAAACTCCGTACATTTCTTTCCTTATTTGGAATTACCATAGGCATTTTTTGCATCATCAGTGTGCTGGCAACTGTTGGTAGCCTGGAAAGGAATATTCAGAATGAAATAAAATCGCTGGGCAACAATACTCTTTTTCTTGATAAATGGGATTATTCCGCCGGTGGTGGTCCTGACTTTCCTTGGTGGCGATATGTAAACAGACCTTCGCCAAAATATGATGAAGTAAAATTTATAAGAGAAAGAACTCCTGGCGCAAAATATATTGCGTTTCGCATAAAAGTTACAGATGATGTTGGCTATGCAAATAGCTTACTTTCTAACGTTAATATTTACGGTGTTAATGAAGACTTTGAACAGATACAGCAGATAGAACTGATGCAAGGCCGTTATATATCTAACGCAGAATTCGACAGAGGAATTCCTGTTGTTGTTGTTGGGTTTGAAGTTGCAGAAAAATTATTTGGATCAGCAGAACTTGCTATTGACAAAACAATTGAGGTACGAGGGC
Source organism: Chitinophagaceae bacterium (assembly GCA_016706055.1). Taxonomy (GTDB): domain Bacteria; phylum Bacteroidota; class Bacteroidia; order Chitinophagales; family Chitinophagaceae; genus JJ008. The sequence goes on from JADJKL010000002.1 coordinate 505,628, forward strand.
AGAAATTAGCCATAACAGGAATTATTACAAAGCAGGGAAAACAAATGATTGGTGGCTGGGATTTTGATCAAAGTGTATTAGTTTCATACCGCTTTGCCCGCACAATAATGAATGAATACAAAGCTGATCCGGTGATTATGATACAAGGTGAAGAAGGCATTACCAGCAAAGCGTTGAAAGAAAATCTTACCGGTGTGGTTCGGGCTATTCATAAACTTACACCAACTAAAGAAAATGATTTTACGCTGAACGATATTAATGATTTTAGTGATTCTATCAGTTCGGCATTTGTTAGTCTTAACATTGGCGGTTGGGCAATTGCTGCTCTTTCTTTAATTGTTGGAATGTTTGGCGTCGCCAATATCATGTTTGTATCAGTAAGAGAAAGAACAAGTCAGATAGGATTGAAAAAAGCAATTGGTGCAAAGAAAAGAGTGATACTGGCAGAGTTTTTATTAGAATCTGCTTTCCTTTGTATCATTGGAGGATTGATTGGTTTACTATTAGTTTTTGGGTTAACACAGGTGCTGACCAAAGCATTAGACTTCCCTGTTTATATTTCTACTACTAATATGGCTTTAGCCATCTTCATTTGCATTTTTGTTGGTATAGTTGCTGGATATATTCCGGCAAGACAGGCAGCGAGAATGGATCCTGTGGTAGCGATTAGAAGTTAATTTAATAATATGCCTGCAATACTCGCCATAGAATCTTCTTGTGATGAAACATCAGCCGCCGTTTGTGTGGATGGAAAAATATTGTCGAACTATATTGCCAACCAAACCGTACATGAGCAATATGGTGGTGTAGTGCCTGAATTAGCTTCAAGAGCACATATGCAAAATATTGTTCCAGTTGTAGATGCGGCAATGAAAACGGCAAATATTGAACTATCCACAATTGATGCAATTGCTTTTACGCAAGCACCAGGTCTAATCGGTTCTTTGCTTGTTGGCGGACAGTTTGCAAAGTCATTGGCTTTATCATTAAATAAACCATTGATTGCTGTTCATCATATGCAAGCTCATGTGCTTGCCAATTTAATTAATGATCCGAAACCTTCTTTTCCTTTTTTATGCCTGACAGTTAGCGGCGGTCACACACAAATAGTTTTATGTGACTCACCAACATCCATGAAGGTAATTGGCGAAACAATTGATGATGCAGCAGGCGAAGCATTTGACAAGTCGGCGAAAATTTTAGGCCTTCCCTACCCCGGTGGCCCGTTGATTGACAAATATGCCAAAGAAGGTGACCCGAAACGTTTCAAATTTCCTGAACCGAAAATTGAAGGATTGAATTTTAGTTTTAGCGGATTGAAAACTTCTATTCTTTATTTCTTACAAAATGCAGGCAAGAGTAACTTATTCAAAGCAGAATTTACTGCAACAGAAGAAGAAAAGAAAGAATTCATTGAAAATAATCTGGCTGACATTTGTGCTTCCATACAATACCGTATCGTCACTATTCTTTTAAACAAATTAAAGAAAGCTTCGTTGGAAACAGGTATAAAAGACATTTGCATTGCAGGCGGAGTTTCAGCCAACAGTGGATTAAGAACTGCTTTTGAAGAAACAGGTAAGGAACTTGGCTGGAACACTTTTATTCCTGCTTTTGAATATTGTACCGATAATGCCGGTATGATTGCAATAACCGGATACTATAAATACTTGGAAGGTAAATTTGCAGAACTGACTGTTAGTTCTACTGCAAGAGCTGAATGGTAAAATACAGCTATGTCTAATTCTTATTTTCAATTCAAACAATTTACTGTTCACCAAGATAAATGCGCCATGAAGGTGACGACGGATTCATGTTTATTTGGAGGATTTGTAGCCGATAGAATAAATAATTCAATATTAATAATTAGTAATTGTCTTGATATTGGAACTTGCACAGGATTGTTATCACTGATGCTTTCAAAAAAACGATTGCATTGTTGATGCAATTGAAATTGATAACATTGCGGCAGAACAAGCAACAGCAAATATTGCAGCTTCGCCATTTGCAAAAAAAATAAATAGTATACAAGCTGATGGTAGAAAGTTTTTGTTTGAAAAGAAATATGAATTAATTATTTCTAACCCGCCTTTTTATGAGAAAGAATTAAAAGGGGATAATGAAAAGAAAAATATTGCTCACCACAGCGAGGAATTATCAATTACAGATTTACTTAACATCATTAAAAACAATCTTAGTACAAGTGGAAAATTCTATTTGCTTCTTCCATTTAAAAGAGATGCTGAAATAAAAAAACTAATTGCTTCTGGTATTTTTCAAATTGAAACAATTACATACATAAGACAAACTGTAAAACATGACTATTTCAGAATGATAGTTTCAGGAAAATTCAGAACAGAAAATCCTGAAGAAACAATACTTGAAGAAATTTCCATTAAAGACGAGAACGGAAACTACACTCCAGCATTCATTGTATTGTTAAAAGACTATTACCTGCATTTGTAGCAGATTCTTCTATTTACCAGACGCATAATCTTCTAAATACTCATATTGTTCTGTCAACTTACCATCTTTCGCCATCGTTGCCCTTTCAATAATTGCCGAACCATTATTAATCAGATCTTCTAATACATATTTAATAAGTTGCTCACCAAAGTAACGGCTGGCATCTCTTGGCAATTCGTTTGGCAAATTACCTACTGCCATTATATCAATTGAATTCTCTATGTAAGGCGCTGTTTTTTCTAATGTTGTTTTATCTATTCCATAAACAGGATCTTCAATTGTTTGATCCCCAACATTTATTGGAACCGAGCCATCTTCATCATCTGTTATATCTGCAATTGTTTGTATGATAAAATTATCAGACTTTGCATCTTCCTTTTCAAACAAACGAGGAACAGTCTTATCCCAATAAACACCGTTCATTAAAATATCAGTTTGTGCGGCATACGGTAGAAATTTACATTCATACAATTCAGGATGCTCATGAAATTCCATCCGGCTATATTTCCCTGTTGCTTTATTTTGATACAGTTCTGTTCCTTTTAGCTGAGTATAAACTGGGTAAGAAAATCTTCTTGCCAAGTAATCATCTGGATCTACTTCATGAATACCCATCAGGTTCATTATTTCCAAAATGCCATGAGCTACTCTTCCAGAACCTGCAACAGCAATTTTTACATTGGGTAAGCGAATGCCAAAATAATTATGAATCAGTTCCCTAAAACTGCGTTGCTTATACACTCTTTCCAAATTAAACAAACCAGTTCTTTTTCCATAAGCCATCATGCCATTATGAGCACCAACTATGCCGGCGAAAAAACCAAACCCTATAATACGTTGGCCATCCTCATGTTCCAGGCATTCATAATCTATCATCCTAATATTTTTCCAAGTATTGCTCGTAGCAATTTTTGATTATGCGGTTGCTTCTTTTTTGTGTGGGAAAAGAACATATACGTTTTTCCAGCAATTAAATGTCCAACAGGCACTTCCTTTATCCCCAATAAAATATCACAATCATTCATATCATCTGTAATTTCTGCCCCAGCCGACTGATATTCCCGATCAGAAAAACATCGGTCGGGTGATGATTGAACAACTATCTGAACCTGTGGCACATTCTTATGAATCCATTTGCATTGCGCCGGAGTTAACGAAACTCTGTTATCAGCCGGAGTTTTACCTTCTTTAATAAGTCCTATTCTTGTCATATTATAATTACTCGTTTTATAAAAGGCAAATTTGCATAAATTTGTTTGTTACAAAAATGATTTATCAACTAAACTAAGATTTTTTTGTTACCCAACTGTAGTTTTTCATGGCATCGGTTGTTGTGTCACTCACTTGTACGTTCCGTTTTCATGGCATCAAATTAAAATACATTATGACTTACTTCGAATTATTTGAAATTCCAGTTCAATTAAAAATAAATACATCAACCCTTTCAAAAAAATTCTTTGAGCTCAGCCGAAAATACCATCCAGACTTCTTTGCTAACGATACAGACGAGAATCAGGCTGAAGCACTGGAAAAATCGGCCATATTAAATAAGGCATGGAAAACCTTTCAAAACTCAGATGCTACTATCAAATATGTATTAATAGAAAAAGCCTTACTGGAAGAAGAAGAAAAATATGAATTGCCGCCAGCCTTTCTGATGGAAGTAATGGATATTAATGAGCAGCTTATGGATGCGGATGATGCAGAAGCCACAAAGAATCTTCAACAAACAATTAACGATCTGCAAGCAGAAATATATGAACCCGTTGCAAAAACCGTTGAAGAATATAAAGAAGGTGTAACTACCGAAGTGGAACTATTGCAGGTAAAGGAATATTATTACAAGAAAAAATATTTAGACCGTATTCGCCAGCAATTAGCCGGAATGGCTTAATATTGCAACCCGATTCAAATAATGCCCGGGTGGCGGAATTGGTAGACGCAGCAGACTCAAAATCTGCCGTTCGCAAGGATGTGCTGGTTCGATTCCAGTCCCGGGCACAGTAATTTTAATAAAACCCTTATCAGCTAGAGTTTGATAAGGGTTTTGTTTTTCTGGGGGCGGGTCAAGAGAGTTTTTAAATCTTTTCATTTTTAACCACAGAATAAATGCAATATGCATTCAGATATATTAAAAGAATATGGTTTTACTGATAGCTCATTTACTGTTGAGGTATTTGGCACTGGTCTTATTAACCATACCTGGAAAGTAAGTTATAAAGGCAACGATTATATTCTTCAACGGATAAATGACAATGTCTTTAAACAGCCAGCAGATATAACCTGTAATATCAGTTTACTTGCTGCATACCTTAAACAACATCATCCAGATTATTTTTTTGTGGCGCCGGTAAAAACCACCGATGGCAGGGAAATGGTTCATTTAAAAGACGAAGGTTACTTCAGAATGTTTCCTTTTGTACCTGGCTCCCATTCTAAGGATGTGCTGGAAACTCCAGCAGAAGCTTTTGAAGCTGCTTCACAATTTGGAAAGTTTACAAAATTGCTTGACGGAATACCTGTTGACCAATTTAAAATATCTATTCCTGATTTCCACAATCTTTCGCTTCGATATCAGCAATTTTTAACAGCACAAAAGAATGGAAATCCAAGTCGCATTAAAGAAACTGAAGATTTGACAATTGAGTTATTAAATCACTCGACAATTGTAACCAAGTATGAAAGCATCATTACCAACAGTAACTTTATAAAGCGGATTACTCATCATGATACAAAAATAAGTAACGTTTTGTTTGATGAAAAAGGTAATGGGCTGTGTGTAATAGATCTGGATACTGTTATGCCCGGCTATTTCATCAGCGATGTAGGAGATATGATGCGTACCTATCTGTCGCCAGTTAGCGAGGAAGAAAAAGATTTCAGCAAAATTATAATAAGGGAAGAATTTTATACAGCCATCGTTAATGGCTATTATTCCGAAATGAAAAATATTCTTACCGAAGCAGAAATAAATCATTTTTTTTATGCCGGCACATTCATGATTTATATGCAGGCCATCCGCTTTCTTACAGACTATTTAAACGATGATAGATATTATGGCGCTAAATATCCTGACCATAATTTAGTGAGAGCTATTAACCAGACAGTGCTGCTGCAAAAACTCTTCGAAAAAAAAGAGGCATTAACTGCAATTATTAAAGCAGATAATTAAATAAAAAGCAAGACTGTATAAGTTACTGGCGGGCTGGGCCATATTGGCACACACACAGTTGAGAATAAAGAAGAGAAGGACTTATTATATAACAAGAAGGTTTACTCATTAAAAGAATTGTAAACTCTATTTCCGAAAAGGAAACACCTGATTTGATCTACGAACACTGTACCGTTTGCAAGCAAAACTGGATGCAGTAATATCAACAACTAAAAAAAGTCATAAAAAAACTCCGACCCACCAACAGACCGGAGTTACTAAGGGACACTAACACTTTTACATCGATTTCTTACAGGCATCTGTACAGACATGTCCTTTTTCTCCATGTGCAAAGGAGTGTTTGTTGTCCTTACAATCCTTTGTGCAAACATGGTCTTTCAAAGGGATAGTAACTTTCTCGTCCATCATTTTCTTACACTCATCTCCACACACATGTCCTTTTTCACCATGAGCTAAAAGGTGTTGCCCATCGTGGCAATCTGCAGTACAAACATGGTCTTTAAAGGCATCGCCATCTTCCCTTCTATTTTTTGCACTCATCTGTGCATACATGTCCCTTTTCTCCATGTGCAAACATATGCGTACCATTTTTACAAGCATCGGTACATACATGATCTTTTAGTGCAGTTACCGGCATTTCTTTTTTAGCCGGGGCTGTTTGAGCATAATTGGCAGTAACAAAGAATGATAATGCCAGAACAAATAATACTTTTTTCATGTTGATTTATTTTAGTTGAGTTTTATAATTATTTACACATTCATAATTCATTTATGATCCCATTGCTGTAACTTTTTTTTCTTCAGCTGTTAATCCCAAAACAAGCCCATAAATAAGATGGCCCATTAAACTGCCCATAATCATTTTCATTTGCATTGGGCCAGCTGCTGATGTAAAGACACCCATTCCCATCATCGGCATTACTACCAATTGTGCCATTAAAAAAGGAATCATTCCGAATAGCATTCCTTTAACCGCAGGTGGTGCCGAAATTTTGTCACGAAAAAAAAGTATGTACCCGACAGCAAGTCCAACACCAATCATAACATGCATAACCCATCCCAGTACTACCGGAATATTCATAAATTCGGCTAGCATTTTTCCAATTGGCATTTCGGGCATTCCCATCATAGGAGCCATTAGCATTAAGGCTGTCATTGCGGCTGTGGCTAGCAAACCACTTTTCATCGCTAATTGTGTATTCATAATTTTTAGTTTAGTAAATTAAAATTACCTGACGGAAGGAAATACTTTGGTCTGCATGCAGACATAACTGATTTTTTGTACTGCTAATCGGTTTGGGTAACTTTAATTATTAAATTTTTACATGAGCGACAAAACCAAACTTTGGTATTTTGAAAACTTCAATTTGCTCAGCAGCCTGCAAATGAAGGAAATGGAAGAGTTGAGCAAAATGACTACCATGCGGAGCTGCATCAAAAACCAGATAATATATTTTACTGATGACCCTTCTGATAAAATCTATTTTCTAAAAAAAGGAAAAGTAACATTATCCCGGTATGCAGCAGATGGCAGAGAGATTATAGTTGCTTTTCTTGGCCCCGGAGAAATTTTTGGAGAGCTGGCTATAAGTGGCCAGCATCAAAGAGTAGAAACAGCAGAAGCAACAGAAGAATCGCTTATTTGCATTTTAAGTGTTCCGCAAATGGAAATGATGCTGGAAAAAACCCGAAATTCAATCTAAGTGTTACAAAATTGATAGGGCTACGGCTACAAAAAGTTGAGAGTCGGCTTGCCTCGTTAATATTTAAAAGTAGTGATCAGCGGATTCATTCATTTATTTATGATGCAGCCATAGAACATGGCAAGAAAACAGAAAAAGGAGTTGAAGTTTATTTAAGGCTTACACATGAAAACATTTCAAAGCTTACTGCAACGGCAAGGCCAACCGTGTCTGCTGTATTCAGCGATCTTGAAAAAAGAAATGTAATTGAATATAACAGAAAACGAATTCTGGTAAAAGATATGAATGCTCTGAAGTAATTCTTCAATTAAAACTCAGAAAAGTTAAACTTCTGTCCACCAATTGATGCTTCATACATCAACCCGCCTTTTTGTTGCGTAAAAATCATTACACCTTCTTTATATTTTACATTGGCAGATGCACCTTCAGTAACTGCAACAGCAGATGCCTGTGCAGAGAATTCGATTTTATTTTCTTTAAACCTGTCAAGGTCTGCTTTACTTTCGAAAAAGATAACTTCCCTGTAAGCTTGCCCTCCAAACTGAAAGCCGATACTTAATTGTGTTAATTTGGCTTTCCCAATAATATTTCCACCTTCATATACAACACCATTCCCAACAGCACCACCGATACCGATACCACCTTTTCCCACATTTGGGAAAATTGCATAACCATATGCATTGCTAAAAAGATTCTCCATCAAGCCGTCTGTTGCAATAAAATCTTCTTTCCCTTCATCACAATCTCTTACCAATCTTTTTTCTTTTGTTGTCGATTGCCCTATTACTGAATTAGTGCTTGCAAAAACAAACATGGCAATAAAAATGGTGAAAGCTGGAATAAAAATTCTTTTTATCATAAACCTATTTTAAGGTGTGTAAAGTTAACACTCAGGTGTTAACCATAATAAATACTAACCACTTTTAACAAAGACTTTGCCAGAAACCGATTTTTTGAAATTCGCCAATAAACAGCTTCTGTGCAACTGTTAGCAACCCAATGCCATCATTCGGCAGATATATATTACATTTGTTTACAAGCATTTTGTATGAAATACTTCAAACACCTCAAAAAAATATTGTTTCTTCTGTTAGCAGTTCCGGTAATTTCCTTTTCTCAGGATAAGGATGTTGTTATCAGAATTGTACAGAATGAGTCTGTTAAACTCACTGATTTTGAAACAGATCTTTTCATGAAGAAAAAACAATTCAAAGTGCAGGTAATGCTGGATCATGCTGAAGGAGTTTATGTTTTTGCAAGCATCCGTGACTCTGTTTACCGCTTTACGGAGAACAGTCCTATCAACGACTTCTCTTACCTTAATTTACTGGAGCTAAGAGAAACAGACACCTTTAACACTAATAAAGAATTAAATCTCAGCGAAACCGGCTGGTCATATTGGAGCTATAACGATAGTTTGAAATGGCACTCGTTTAACAGAAACACTGTTGGCATCGGAAACAAAAGAGTTGTATGTTCTAAATATATTAAAGAATTGCATGATGTTGCTACCGACAAGCAAATCAAATTCAAAGACTTGAAATCACCACTATACTTGTTATTTATTGCAGTTAAAGAATACGACGAAACGGGCAAGCCTTTAAAAGAATTAATGCGCAGAAAAGTAAAAATTACTTTTGGTAATAAAGATGATGAATAAAAATATGTCAACCACTCATTTACCTAACTATAACTATTCCTCAACCGGAACTCTTTTTAGTGTTTCTAAAAGATAACCCCAGAATTTTTGCACCGAACTAATCTGTGCTCTTTCATCAGGCGAATGAGCTCCATAAATATTGGGGCCAAAAGAAATCATTTGCATTTCCGGGTAATTGGCTCCTATTATTCCGCATTCCAACCCCGCATGAACCGCATTTACATGAGGCTTTTCATTAAACAATTCTTCATATAAGTCACTCATTATTTTAATGATTGGCGCATCAGTCCTCGGTTCCCACCCTGGATATTCGCCGCCAAACTCGATAGCTGCACCTGTTAATTCAAAAGCACTTGTTATCGCATTCGCCAAATCTATTTTTTCAGAATCTACAGAGCTGCGTGTAAGACACTGGACAGAAAACTTACCTTCTTTCACGAACACTTTCGCTACATTGTTAGAAGTTTGTACCAACTTTACTTTTTCAGGTGTCATACGATATATACCATTTGGGCAAGCATACATACTTCGTAAAAACTTGTATTGAAAATCTTTATTCATTACACTTCCCAATGCTCCAATACTTTCAAGTTTTATCTCAAGGGTTGGATCAGTGAAATCATATTCTGACTTTACAATTTTCTCAAATTGTGCAATTGCAGTCTTGAAAGCTTCTGTTTCTTTTCCGTCAATTACAATTTCAGCTACCGATTCTCTCGGAATTGCATTTCGTAAACTACCGCCATCAATAGAAGCAACTTCAATCGAAAACTCTTTTGACAGCTCCCAAAGCAAACGGTTCATTATTTTATTAGCATTTCCCCTGCCCTTCTGAATATCCATTCCAGAATGTCCTCCGGTAAGACCTTTTACAGATATTTTATACGATAAGCTTCCTGCTGGTTTTTCCTGTTGATATTTACCGGCACAAGTGACATCAATACCACCGGCACAGCCGATAGTCAATTCATCATCATCTTCTGTATCGAGATTCAGCAAAATTTTTCCATCCAACAATCCGCCTACAAGTCCTATAGCACCTGTCATACCTGTTTCTTCATCAATTGTAAATAATGCCTCAATTGGTGGATGAGCAATATCTGTTGATGCAAGTAACGCCATGATAGTGGCTACTCCAATGCCATTGTCAGCTCCCAAAGTTGTTCCTTTCGCTTTCACCCAATCTCCATCTATATACATTTCGATTCCTTGTCTGTCAAAATCAAATGTTGTATCTGCATTTTTTTGATGCACCATATCAAGGTGACTTTGCAGCACCACCGTTTGCCTGTTCTCCATTCCTTTACTCGCCGGTTTTTTGATAATCACATTGCCAACAGCATCAATCTTTGTTGGTAAGCCCAAGGACTCTCCAAAAGATTTTGCAAACTGAATTACTCTTTCTTCTTTTTTAGAAGGTCTTGGCACTGCATTCAAATCTGCGAAATAATTCCATACTGCTTTTGGTTCTAATTGTCTTATAGCTTCACCCATACTAATTTATATATCTGTTTGTGCTAAAAGTAAATGAAAACAGCAAAATAGCAATGTATTTATTGCATCGGTTAAAACAAGCTTACTTTTGCCAAATGTCACTTAAAAACGCTTCTGTAAATAGCATTCTGGAGAAACTAAATATTAAGTCGCTTAATGAAATGCAGTTCAAAGCAAATGCAGCGATTGAAAAACAAAATAATATTCTTCTTTTATCTGCAACAGGTTCAGGAAAAACGCTGGCTTTTCTTTTGCCGCTGTTCAAACTAATAGATGCAAAAAAAGCTACCTCGCAAGCCTTAATTATTACCCCGTCAAGAGAACTGGCTTTGCAAATTGAAACTGTATTTAAAAGTATGGGCACTTCAATAAAAGTTACCTGCTGTTATGGTGGTCATAAAAGAGAAATCGAAGAAAACAATCTTATAGAAGCTCCAGGTTTATTGATTGGCACACCCGGCCGATTGGCAGATCATATCAGAAGAGGAAATATTACAATCGATACAATAGAAACATTGGTGTTGGACGAATTTGACAAATCACTTGAGTTAGGTTTCAAAGATGAAATGTCTTTTATCATCAATGCATTAAAAAATATAAAAAAAAGAATATTGACTTCTGCTACAGAATCTCTGGAAATTCCAGATTTTATTGGAATGAAAACCCCTGTAAAACTAGATTTTTTAAATGATGCGGATGAAGAAACCGGACTTGCTATCAAAACATTAAAAAGCGATGGCAAAGACAAACTAGAAACACTATTCAAGTTGATCTGTATGTTGGGCAATCGTTCCACTATTGTTTTTTGCAATCACCGAGAATCCGTAGAAAGAACCAGCAACTTGCTAAAAGAAAAAGACATTCTCAATGTTTTTTATCATGGAGCAATGGAACAGCAGGAAAGAGATGCAGCATTGTGTAAATTCAGAAATGGCACTTCAAATGTATTAGTTACAACTGATCTTGCAGCAAGAGGATTGGACATTGCTAACATTCGCTATATTGTTCATTATCATCTCCCACATACTGAAGATATTTTTACACATCGAAATGGAAGAACAGCAAGAATGGATGCAAGTGGCACTGCTATTATCATTCTTTCGCCGGAAGAAAAACTACCTGACTATATTGATCCATATGCTGAACAAATAGAATTGCCAGCAGAAAGTGTAATTCCGGAAAAACCAAAATGGTCAACATTGTTTGTAGCAGCAGGTAAAAAAGACAAGGTGAATAAGATTGATATTGTCGGTTTCCTTTCCAACAAAGGTGAATTAAAAAAAGAAGACATTGGTCTTATTGAAGTAAAAGACTTCTTCTCTTTTGTAGCAGTAAAGAAAATAAAGGTTAGCCATACGCTTCAACTCATTAAAGACCAGAAATTAAAGAATAAGAAGGTAAAAATTGCTGTAGCGAAATAAATTGCTCCTAAAAATTAATCAAGGCTTTAATGCTTCTTTTTAGCTGGATAAAATTCAGATATTTTAAATTGAAAAATTCGTAGTGCTCAATAAGCAATAATGTAACTGCGGCCTCTTTTAATACAACTGCATTATTAAAACAGGCTAATGCCTTGTCCTTACTTCCTGCGTTGGCATAAGCCAAACCCATCCAAAACTCAGAAATGTAATCGCCTGACTTACGCAACACATTGTACTGTTCGTCAACCTCTTTCAACAAAAATGAGTTATCGCCATCTTTATAAAATCGTAGCAATCCATTGTCCTTTGCTTTTGTTGCCAGTTGAATTGCTTCATCCCTTTTATTGAGAAACCAATAAAGCCTCGAAAGTTCTGTAAGTCTCTTATTTCTCAAAACAGGATCGAACGTTGCTTTATCAATCAAATGTTTTTGCAACTTGATAGCCTCTTCATGATTACCTGTATTCATAAATGCCTTCACTCTGCTCTGCATCAGGTATTCCCATTCAGGATTAATTTCTATCCCTTTGCTATAAATACCAGCAGCTAATTCCTTCTCCCCTTTTCCTTCCAATAAAATTGCCAGCCATAAATATACATTTGATTGGTTAGCATTTAACTGAATTGATTTTCTGTAAGATTTCTCCGCCTCTTTCCAGTTAAACGTTTGATGATACCAATATCCCATCGCTGCATGAGTTTCGGCTGCCGAAGGCTCAATCGATAAAGCCATATCAATTTGCTTCTTTGCCAACGGCAACATAATATCCGGATCTTCATAGCCCCTATAGGATGAAAGCAGATAAGTGTTAGCTAGTCCCGAATTGGCCGGAGCAAAGTCTTTAGCTTTTTTAATCGCCTGCTGAAAAAGTTCCCTTGCAATCAACAAATCAGTTTTATTTCTTTTTTCCACTAAAAATTTCCCCCGCAAATACAAATCGTAAGCCTGCACATCAACTGATGGAGCATCATCGAGATTTTCGACTTCCTTTTTAGAAAGCTTTTTGTTCAATACCGACGCAATAGAAATAGCAACTTCCCGCTGGATAACGAAAATATCTTTAACGGAGCGATCATATGAATCTGCCCATAGATGTTCATCAGTAGCAGCATCGATAAGCTGTGCAGTAATGCGTACCTTATTACTGCTGCGCTGCACACTTCCTTCTAATATTACAGCAACACCTAACTCTTTACCTATTTCCTTAATTGATTTCGGATTTTTTTTATACTGCATTACCGATGTACGGGAAATTACTTTTAATGCTTTAATCTTTGAAAGCTGTGTAATGATATCATCTGTAAGGCCATCGCTGAAATATTCCTGTTCCATATCGCTGCTCATGTTTGAAAATGGTAACACAGCAATACTATTCTCTTCTACAATCTTTGAAACAGGCTTAATTATAACCGGAGCAATTACAGGCTGACTATAAGAAGTCAGCACTTCAAAAATCCTTACAGGTTCTTTTACATTCTTTAATTTTTCCTGTCTAATAAAAACAGATTCTAGGCCTTTCTTATTAGCAATATTCTGAAACACCATTTCAGAAACATATATACCGCCAGATGGAGCCAATGCCTGTATGCGGGAAGCAATATTGACAACATCGCCAAAAACATTTCCATTCTGCAATAAAACATCTCCCATATGAATGCCAATCCGCACAGGAATCATCGGCGGTTCATTAATATCCATCTGTAAAACTTTGGCAAACTCAGCTGCATCGGTAGAACTTTGAAAAAGTAATAAAGCACCATCACCATAGTACTGAATTATTTTCCCGTTCAGTTCTTCAGCAATTGTTTCCAGCGAATGACGAAACCTGTTGATTTTTTCAACTGCGGCTGCTTCATCTTCCTGCATCATAGCTGTATAGCCAACTACATCTGCAAATAAAATAGCAGCCAATTGGTGAGAATGTTCTGGCATTGGTTTATTCTGGTTGAAACTGGTTGAAACTGGTTGAAATATTGCCGCAAGTTAACAAAAATAAAATTCCCTCAATCCTAACTTATTGAGCATTGTAGTACTGATTAAAGCCAATTAATCTTCATCCTTCTCTTGTTTTTCTTTACTAAATTGCAATGAGATAAAATAATTCTATGCGTATTGAATCTGATATTAAACTGGGCTTTAAAGATGTAATGCTACGACCAAAGCGGTCCACACTCAGCTCAAGAGCAACAGTATCTGTTGAAAGAAAATTTAAAATGCTACACAGCGGCACATCCTGGCAAGGCATTCCTATTATGGCGGCCAATATGGATACAGTTGGTACTTTTGAAATGGCAAACGCATTAGCATTGCAACAATTATTTACAGCCATTCATAAACATTATTCGCCTGCTGAATGGAAATCATTTATGCAGTCAACAGGAAATAGCATCAAAGAAAATATTGCCATCAGCACAGGTACCAGCACAGCCGATGCAGAAAAGCTCGACTTGATTTTAAAAGAAAACACATCGCTTCGTTTTATTTGTATTGATGTGGCCAATGGTTACTCCGAAAAATTTGTTGACTTTGTAAAAGCCACCCGAAGTAAATATGCCGACAAAGTAATTATTGCGGGCAATGTTGTTACCGGCGAAATGGTGGAAGAATTATTACTGGCAGGTGCAGATATTATTAAAGTTGGCATTGGTCCTGGTTCAGTTTGTACAACCAGAATAAAAACAGGTGTTGGTTATCCGCAATTGTCCGCCATCATAGAATGTGCAGATGCAGCACATGGCTTGGGTGGCCAGATTATTTCCGACGGTGGATGTAAAGTGCCGGGAGATGTGGTTAAAGCATTTGGCGGCGGTGCTGATTTTGTAATGCTTGGCGGCATGCTTGCCGGACATGAGGAAAGTGGTGGTGAACTAATTGAAAAAGACGGAAAAAAATACAAGCAATTTTATGGCATGAGTTCAGAAACAGCAATGAATAAATATGCTGGCGGCGTTGCAGATTACCGGGCTTCCGAAGGAAAGACAACTGAGATTCCCTATCGTGGAAATGTAGCTGATACAGTACAGGATATTCTTGGTGGCCTTCGGTCGGCTTGTACCTATGTAGGTGCAAAATCGCTGAAGGAATTAAGTAAGAGAACAACTTTTATTCGTGTAGCGGAACAACATAATGAATGGTTTGCTGAATAAACTTATTTGTACTCCGAAGCTTTTTAGCTTCCATAGCTTTAGCGAAGGGAGTAGCGAAGGAGTATTAACTCAGCTACATTGCTACTATCATCGTCTGTTGTGTCACTCACTTGATCGTTCTGTAATTCTATTCACCAATTTGTAAAAGCAAAATCATTCTTTAAATCTCACTATTTTGAAAAAGCGACAAGATTATATTTCATGGGACGAATACTTTATGGGAGTAGCATTACTATCTGCCAAAAGAAGTAAAGACCCGAGCACACAGGTTGGAGCCTGTATCGTCAACAATAAAAATAAAATTGTTGGTGCTGGTTATAATGGTTTACCAATCGGCTGTGATGATGATGATTTCCCTTGGGAAAAAGAAGGCGAATTCATGAGTACAAAATATCCTTACATCTGTCATGCAGAATTAAATGCGATATTAAATAATATTGGTATGGCATTAGACGGCTGCAAAATTTACACCGCACTATTTCCTTGTAATGAATGTGCAAAAGCCATTATTCAGTCAGGAATTAAAGAAGTAATTTATTTATCAGATAAATATGAAGGCAACGATGTATTTAAAGTCTCCCGTTTAATGCTGGAAAAAGCAGGCGTTACATACAGAAAAGTTGAAGCCAAGATTACAAATCTTATTTTATCTTTTAAAGAAGAAGATGTTTAAACCTAATCATAACATTTTTATAAACAATAAAATTCTCATGAAACTTTCAATCTTTGTATTTGCGGCCTTCTCATTTTGCTTCTGTACTAACCCTCAGAAAGCAATAAAAACACAAACGGAAAGCACAAAAAATATAATTACAGGTGCCGAGCAAACTGAAAAGTATCTGCCATACATCAAAGGGAAAAGAGTAGCTATTCTTGCCAATCAAACTTCCATCATTGGAAAAAGCCATTTGGTAGATAGCTTACAAAAACTTGGAGTAAATATTGTAAAAGTATTTGGACCTGAGCATGGCTTCCGGGGAAATGTAAGTGCAGGCGATCATGTTAATAATGAAATAGATGCTACAACTGGCATACCAATCATTTCCTTGTATGGCAAAAAAAATAAACCAAGTAAACAAGACCTTGCCGATGTAGACATAATGATTTATGATTTGCAGGATGTTGGTTGTCGATTTTATACAAACATTAATGCGTTATCCCGTTTGATGGAAGCCTGTCAGGAAAATGGGAAAGAATTATTGATATTGGATCGTCCTAATCCAAATGCCTATTTGATTGACGGACCTGTACTCGATATGAAATACAGATCTGGAATTGGGATGTTTCCAATTCCTATGTCGCATGGATTAACGGTAGGCGAATTTGCACAAATGGCAAATGGCGAAGGCTGGCTCACAAATAAAGTAAAGTGCAAGCTCAAAATAATTCCAGTTGCAAATTATGACCATGATATGCTTTACACATTACCTGTAAAACCATCGCCAAATTTAAACACCCAGCAATCCATCATGCTCTATCCTTCTGTTTGTATGTTCGAAGGTATATATCTCAATCATGGCAGAGGCACTTATTTCCCTTTTACTGTTTTCGAAGTCCAGAATTAAAAGGAATATACGAGTTTTCTTACACTCCTACTGGTATAAAAGGAATGGCGGAAACTCCTTTATTCATGGATCAGGTTTGTTATGGAATTGATCTGCGCAACTACGATGTCAATCTATTGGTACAAAGCAAACAGATAAACCTGAAATGGGTAATGGAACTATACAAAGCACATCCGCATAAAGAAAAGTTTTTCGATTCCAAATTGAGTAATCAAATGAATAATGTTGAAATTCAGACTGGCTCAGGTTTATTCAGGCAACAGATTATTGATGGCAAATCCGAAGAAGAAATAAGGGCAAGTTGGGAACCCGGCCTAAGTGAATACAAAGTGATGAGAAAAAAATATTTGATTTATAAATAAACTTTTTGATGGATTTAATTTTTTAGCCACAGAGTGGCGAAATACCTGCCTGTCGGCAGACAGGTTGGTAGAAAAATGATTCAAAAATTTTTAGCCCGGGGCGAAATAATATGTCGCCCCGATGAGCTAATTAAATCGTAAGAATTAACCATTATATCCAATATTCCGTTCACGAGCCTTGTGAAAACATAAAAATTAAATAACTCCGCCAACTGGTTAAAATAAATATGAGAGCGCTGTCTATTTCCAGGCTCATTCGCTTTAAATACCCTTATAAAATTTTTCTCCAAGTATTTTACGAATATCTTTTTTACTATAACCTCTATTCATTAATTCCTTAGTAAAAAGTGGCATATTGGTTACATCATCCAGTTGTTGCGGAGCAGAATTGATGCCATCAAAATCGCTTCCAATACCAACATGATCTACTCCCAATCATTTTTACGACATAATCTAAATGATCAATAAGCATAGAAAGTGGCGGACGCAATGATATTACTTCTTCAGGATATTTTTTGAACAAGTACTCATTTGCAAAATATTGCTCAGGATTTATTTTAAGGAGAGAATCCAATTCTGCTTTATGTCTCGCATTAAATATATCTGAACGCCTATCGTAGCTGCTATCAATAAATCCAGAATAAAAATTAAGGTGAATAACGCCTCCGTTTTTACCAATTGCTTTTATCTGTTCGTCTTTCAGGTTTCTTGGTACCGGACACAAAGCATGTACACAACTATGTGAAACCAAAACAGGTTTTGTTGTTGTAGCCATTACATCAAAAAAAGTTTGTTCACCAACATGACTCAGGTCAACCATCATTCCTAATTCGTTCATCCGTTTTACAACTTGCTTTCCAAAATCGGTAAGGCCTTTTTGTTTTAGCTTATCAGCATTATTCGTTTCATCCCAGGCAGAGCTTGCCCAATCGGTTGAATTATTCCAAGTAAGTGTCATATACCGAACACCACTTTTATAAAAATTATTAAGATTATCAAGGTTATTCTCAATCATATGTCCGCCTTCTACGCCAAACATGGCAGCAAGCTTTCCCTCTTTTACAGCTTTTAATAAAGTTGAAGTGTTGCCAACCATCGCTATTTTACCTGGATTACGTTTTGCTACAGCATCTAATGTGTCCATCTGTCTATTAGCCCAAGCATATGGATTTTGTTTTTGCCCATCGCACCAAACAGAAAACAATTGAACATCTACACCTCCTTTTTTAAACCGGTCAATATCCGAATGTGTTTTTCCGCTAAGATCAGTATCAATAGTCAGGTTATCATCTACGGCTTTACTGAGTAAATCGTTATGCGTATCAACTACGATAGATTTGAAGTGGAGTTTATTATGGATTGAGCAGCTAATATAAATGAAGTTAAACTAAATAAAGCTGTAGCAAATATTTTAAGGCAGTTGTTCATATTATTTTTTAGTTAATCTAAAAACAATCTTCGATTGATTGAAGATAAATAAACAAGTCTAAACTCAACAAATAAAAAACCGGGAATGAATCCCGGCATTTATTTTCTTTTCGAATATTTTTAGTAAAAAAATTGGATTTAATTCCAACTACCAATCTTTTGAACTGTATTTGTTCCAACTGGCGTCAATTTAAAATAAGAATTTACCTGACCCAATGCAGATCCACCAGGATTATTGTTATTGAATTTTATCTGAGGTGTCAAGGTTCCTCCAGCATCAACTCTTATAATTCCTTTTAATTGTAAAACGGCGGTAGCAGTACTAACTGATGCAGTTGTCACTGTTGCAGTGGCCACATTTATATAAAAGAAATTAAAGGCGTGGCACGGCAACAGAAGCAACCGATGTTGCAGTGTATGTAATATTCGTTACAGAAGCTCCCCCACCTAATGCAAATAAGGTAGAAATAGTTTTACCACTACCACCTATTCCTGTTATTATATATTGGGCTTCAAATTCATAAGTGGTAGAAGCTACAATATTTATTTCATCTTGTGTACTGGTAAAAATTGATTGAGGCGATTGATTATTTGATAAAGCCACAGTAGCACTGTTTATTGTATAGGATACCGCAGGCAATAGACCTCTGTTTGTGGCATCTGGTGTAGCATAAAAAACATTTGCATCTTTTTCAATGGCGCCTTTTTCAATGGTGGTTAATACCGTGCATCAGTAAATTTAAGGTGCATTCACTTGCGACAGCTCCTCCAGCCATAAGTCACAGTTTTAGCCGTCGGATCCGCAGTACCAATTCCTATTTGTCCATTATTTACAATTGTCATTGTAAAACATCAAGTGGCCAGTTATCTGCAAATGCGCCTCCGCCACTATTTGCTTGCCCTTTATGTACCAAAAGACTGTCCACCAGAATAAGCATTGTAGTCAATAAATTGAATGGCCGCACCTACGCCATTGTAAAAGCCACCTCTGGCAAAACCAATTTCGGGACCATTTCCTGGTGTAGGATACGCAGCAGTTCCCAACAACTGGTATCCACTTGTTCCATCACCATACATATGATAACTTGTCAGGGCTCCATTTGGGATTACAGCAGTATTAATAGCCTGCATTATTCTTCCCATTGAGTCAATGCGCAGATGCTCTACACCCGAAGTGGAAATTTGCAGTTCACTTTGTCTTTTGGTACCATCACCAGTATATTTACTTCCTATTCTGCTCAACATATTAAGAGATCCATTATACTGTCCTACAAATGCTATGGCGCCGTTATTTTGGCCAAACGTTAAATCTCCGGGGCAGCTGCTGTACCTGTTGCGGTTTGTAAAACAAGTATCAGTTGGATTTGCCGTAAAGGTTTTAAAGCAATTCGTTCATTAAAGCCCGATCCACCGTCGTTCATAACTTCAAGGTGATTCCCCGGTGCTGCTACACCTACTCCTACATAACCACCATTTGGATTTAATGCAATAGGCCCATTAAAAGAAAGATCAGAAGCTGCAGTAGATTGTATCCAGTTACCATAAGGTGCTGCCGAATAAGCACCAATATCTAATGCGTTATTTTGTGCTTCAAAACGGGCAATAGCTGTAGTAGCCATACCAGTGGTTGCTCGCACTGCCGCACACGCAAAACACTAAACTTTGCAAAAGGGTTTGGAAGACCGATACAACACACCTCTAGGCATTACTCTCATTCTTTCTGTATTTCCAGTTCTGGTAACAAAGTCTATCGCATCAATTGTTCCAATAAAATTTGTAGCAGCACTTGTACCGCTATTCCCAAGTATATGCCAATCTAAATATGGCGATCCTGTATTTCCTCCACACAAACTTCTCCATGCTGTTCCGTTATACTGGCAAACACAACTACTATCTGTATTGTAAATCTGCATCCCTGCAACGGGGCTGGGTATTGCAATCATCTGTGCGCCTGTTAATCGTGGAAACACAATTCCTTTAGTGGTTGATTCCAACTCCAGCAAGGATGATGCACCAATGGTAGTCGGGTTGTTCCCAATTTTTATCTGCGCATTACCAACAACGGCAAAAAGTAAAAGAAATGAAGCAGTGATAAAAAATAAACGGTTTTTCATAAAATGATATAGTAATCCCTTGGATAATGTTTTTAGTTCAAGCGGAACAATATTGCTAGTGCCGGCATTTACAGTTATTGATTTTTGAAATAGTTGTTGTCCCATTGCATTTAATAAATGTAATTGGGCATTGCCAGCATATTGCGTTTTGAAGTTCAGCGTAGTATATCCGTTTTCTTCAGGGTTTGGATACACAGTAAAGTAACTTTCATTTGTTCCGCAATTGGTTTAACCTGTTGTACTGGGCTGTAACTAAACAAACCATCTTTTTCAATCATCTTCAACCGGTAATAACTTATAGCCGAAGATTGATTTACTGAGAGGTTATAATTATTTTCTGTTGAATTACCTTTTGAATTCACTGTTGCTACTTTAGTAAATGCAACACCATTTGCACTTTGTTCAATTTCATATCTGTCTGCTTTTTCTTCATTGGTTGATATCCAATTCAGCACTGCAGAACATCCCATTACATTGGCTTGAAAATTTTTCAACTTAATTTTTAATGGCACACCGTAGATGGTAACTCCCCATGTATAAGCACTAAAAGGGCTGCCTGTTCCAAAACTATTACCAGCATCAGGATTAGAGGCAGATGCCGAAGTTATAAATGCACCATCTGTTGCAAATGATCCAGGAGCAGCATTAATATTCAAATTCTCCCATACCTGATCCCAGGCGGCACAATATTGCTTGCAGCATACGCTGAAAAATCTGTAGCCCATTCGCTATAACCTGCCACAGAATTTAATGCAGTTAATTTGTATTGAGAGGCGGCGTTACCATCAATATCCCAAAACTCATAGGTTGAAACTTTTATCAGGTTTCCTCTTAAGGGTGCTGCAGCAGCAGAAAAACCACTGATACCCGTAGTTCCCAACGTTGCATTCCTATTAAAATAAGCACTTTTATAAACACCATTTGCTGGTGATACCAGGCCACTTATCCGTAAACGGATTCCATCACCGATCGGAAAATCAAAATTACTGCTACCTGTTTTAGCGGCATATCCATCTATATGACGGGCATC
>JADJKL010000003.1 GCA_016706055.1 Chitinophagaceae bacterium
GCAAGCCATTCCAACAACAGGATTGGCGCAAGGTGTTCTAATATTTGGAAAATCATTTACCGGGACGATTAAAAGGGCTAATGGTGAATTGCCAATTGAAGTTTGTTCGCTTGGTGATGCAAGTATTACGGAGGCGAAGTAAGTGAAGCATTTCAGTTTGCTGTGTTAAAACAATTGCCGATTATTTATTTAGTGCAGGATAATGACTGGGGCATAAGTGTAACTGCCGATGAGGCAAGAGCCATGAATGCTTTTGAATTTGCTGCTGGTTTTAAAGGAATGAATAGAGTGCAGGTGGATGGCAGCGATTTTGAAGCATCTTATTCCGTGATGAAAGATGTTTCAGAATCTGTTCGCAGGGAAAAAACCTTATCTCGTTCATGCACAGGTTCCGTTATTAGGACATCATACAAGTGGCGTAAGAAAAGAATTTTATCGCGGTGATGAAGATTGGACAAAGCATGAGGAGCATGATCCTAATCCAAAACTCAGAAGAAATTAATAGAGAGAAATGTAAGTGAAGAAATAATTGCAGAAGTTGAAAGGGGTAGCTGCTGAATTAGTGGCTGCTGATTTTGCAAAAGCAGTAGCTGCACCTGAGCCAGATCCTTCAACAATCGAGGATCATATATTTGCTCCAACACCTGTAACAGAAGAAAAGGAGAAAGAAGCCCTGCGGGAAAAGAAAAATAGTGATGGTGGATGCTGCTTTATTTGCAGTGAGAGAATTAATGGAAAAACATCCGGAAGCAATTTTATATGGACAAGATGTAGGGAAAAGATTAGGTGGTGTATTCCGTGAGGCTGCAACACTGGGCGAAATGTTTGGCGACCATAGAGTCTTTAATACAGCTATTCAAGAAGCCTATGTTGTTGGCTCTACTGTTGGTATGAGTGCAGTTGGATTAAAGCCAATTGTAGAAGTACAGTTTGCAGATTATATCTATCCGGGTTTTAATCAACTGGTAACGGAAGTTTCTAAAAGCTGTTATCTCAAGTTTACTGCCGTTTGGCAAAGCCAATATTGTAGTTGAAGCATCTGCTGATTCTATTGACAACGGCGAAAGCTGTGTAGTGATTACTTATGGAATGGGAGTGTATTGGGCGAAAGCAGCAGCAAAGAATTTTAATGACCAAGTAGAAGTGGTTGACTTGCGA
This sequence comes from Chitinophagaceae bacterium, assembly GCA_016706055.1. Taxonomy (GTDB): domain Bacteria; phylum Bacteroidota; class Bacteroidia; order Chitinophagales; family Chitinophagaceae; genus JJ008. The sequence continues at coordinate 1,159 of JADJKL010000003.1, forward strand.
ACCTTATTTCCTCTAGATGAAGAATTAATTTTTGCAAGGGTGAAAGCACATGGGAAATGCTTGATACTTACGGAAGAACAACAAAATAATTCTTTTGCTGAAGCATTAGCCGGAAGAATTTCAAAAAACTGTTTTCAATTTTTAGATGCACCGGTGGAAGTGTTGGGTGCATTAAATACTCCTGCTGTACCGATGAATATGGGATTAGAGAAGGCGATGTTGCCGGATGGGGAGAAAGTGGCAACAGTTTTGAAACAATTACTTAATTCCTGAAAATGATCAATTGATTTTGGTATTCTATAAAGAACGAATTATAATTCTTCAAACAGTTTTGTGTGGTTAAAAATAGGGTTGCTATTTTAATGAACATTTGTAGTAAGAAAAGCTTGAATTTTATTAAAGGCGTCTGTATATGTTGCAGGACTCCAATCATCGCCATGGTGCAAGCCATTATATAACACATACTGATTTGCGACACCCATAGTTGTTAACTTATTTTTTAATGGTAAAGATTGTGTATTGGCATTTACCAAAGGGTCTAAACTTCCTTGTAAAATTATAGTAGGTGAACTTGTTGCTGAAACATAGGTTAAAGGACTTGAAGATGAATATAGAGCAGCGTTTGTAATAGGAGTTCCATTTAATAAAAGTTCCAGTAGAGCTATTGGGTAAGCCCTGGATTGTTGTATAAATCTGGCATATCGGTTGGGCCAAAAAATCAACTACTGCTTTTATTTTTACTGGGTTTGTATATTTATATGCATGCAATAAAGAAAGATGCCCGCCTGCACTAGCTCCCATCAGTACGTATTTATCACTTATAAGATAATCTGCCCGATTATTATAAATGAAATCTACTGCGGTCTTTATATCCAGTTCTTGTGTGGGAAATGGATTATTTGCAGGTAAAGCACCTAGGCGATAATTAATATTAAAATGGCATAGTTTGGAAACCGCTTATTTAAAGTGTCAATAAGAGCGGAGCTAAAATCAGTTTTGTCGCCGCTAGTCCAACCGCCACCATGAATTAAAATAAGCACTTTAGTATTAGTGGCAGTTCTGTTTGCAGGTAAATAAATATCCATCTTTTGTTGAGCATCTGTACCATACGCAACATTCAACATGTTTTTTTTGTGCGACCGTGTTGTTATTATCATTTTTAGAACAGGAACTTAGTAATAGCAGGGTTGCCGCTATAAAAGCAAAGAAAGTTTAAGGGTTTTGAAGAATCGGGCATGCTTAAAGGTAAGCATCTTCATTACTTTTTATTAAGAAAAAGGAAGAATTAACAGATTAGATTTTGCAGTGTTTTATCAAGGGATAGAATTAGTCCCTTCAAAATCAAATTTCTTCTTTCTATAATTAAGGTATAGTGTGACACGGAGCTTGTATAATCCGTATAATATCAGCAGATGAAAAATCATCATCAATATATAACAGACCAATTGGATGAAGAATGAAAAAGGCAATCCTGACCAAGGTAGCCCAAGGCCATTTCGAATTGCATTAATGGATTTTAATTCTGAGAAAATTAATCCAAACAGAAAAGCGGTCAATAAAAAATTGATAATGAACAGCCGATTGAAAGTCTTTTTGTCTTTACCATCAATTGGTTCATCAGGGTATAGTTTTTAAATATTTGTAATCCAAAAAGAGGCCAGCCACATAATAAGAATATACGCAACGGAATAAAGGAAAAAATAAAAAGGGTGAGTTGAGTGAAAATTGCAAAAGAGATACGATTCCATGCAAGCCAGCTAACATTAACTGCAAACAACAACAAACTTGAAAGAATTTCCAATTCACATTATTGATTTAATTTGTCACAATTACATGTGTCAACTATTACCAGCGGGTAGAGTTTGAGGTCTTTATAAATTTCAAATTTAAAACTTCCAGCTTCTTTAACAAGAGAATCTCCGTTATTGATAACTCCATTTAAGCCCTTTAGGAAAATCGGGTTAGTGTATTTTTCACCAGTTGTAAAACGAATAACAAATGCTTTTACGTTAATATCATTGTCCATGTAATTATTTTCTACAACTCCATTGATCTTTCTTTGCATTTCCTCTTTGCACTCTACAATAGTTTTTCTTCACTTTTACAACTTGCATATTTATTAAAATAAAAATAAGCAATGCAAATAGCAAAAGAAAGTATTGTTTTTGTTGAGTTATGTATGTTTAGAGTCATAGCTATTTCTAGCTTTTCAAATTCAATTTTATCTGTAACTCCTCAAATTGCTTCTCATCAATCGTAGCCGGTGCATCTAGCATCACATCTCTTCCGCTATTATTTTTTGGAAAAGCAATAAAGTCACGGATACTTTCGCTGCCGCCAAGGATAGCACAAAGGCGATCGAACCCAAAAGCAATACCACCATGTGGTGGAGCACCATATTCAAATGCACCGAGCAGGAAACCAAATTTGTGTAGCTGCTCTTCTTCATCCATTCCCAGAGCTGCAAACATTTTTTCCTGTAATTCTCTTTGGTAAATACGGATAGAACCACCACCAATTTCATTACCATTTAATACCATATCATAAGCATTGGCTTTGATGTTGGCATAAGAATGTTTTAAATATTCAGCAGCATTTTCTATGACCGGATTGTTATTAATCATCGTTTCTATCTGTGTTGGCTTTGGCGAAGTGAACGGATGATGACGGGCTACCCAGCGGTTGCCTTCTTCATCATATTCAAATAAGGGGAAATCTAAAACCCACAGCAATTTGAATTCATCTTCTTTTCTTAATCCTAATCTTGTTGCCATTTCCATCCGCAGATCGCTGATGGCTTTTCTTGTTCTTTCTTCTGCACCAGCAAGAATTAAAACAAGGTCGCCTGCTTTTGCATTTGTAGCATCAGCAATTGCTTTTAATTTATCTTCTGAGTAAAACTTATCTACGCTGCTTTTATAAGTACCGTCTGCATTCACTTTTATAAATACCAATCCTTTCATTCCTATCTGCGGACGTTTCACCCATTCAGTCAGTTCATCTGTTTGCTTGCGGCTGTATTCGCTACAACCGGGTACTGCTATTGCGACAACTGTTTCTGCTTCATCAAAAACTTTAAAATCAACTCCATTAATTAGTGCAGCATTATCTTGTTTGTCAACATAAACAGTTGAAGGCTTTTCAGGTTCAGCACTTTCATATCAAAACGAATATCTGGTTTATCGTTGCCCATAATTCCACATGGCATCTTCCCAGGTCATTCGTTCTACAGTTTCTGTGTAGTCAATTCCTTTTACATCTTTGAAAATGGATTTTACCATTCCTTCAAACATGTTTAGAATATCTTCTGCTCTACAAAAGCCATTTCACAGTCAATCTGTGTAAATTCAGGTTGACGATCCGCTCTCAAATCTTCATCACGGAAACATTTTACAATCTGGTAATAACGATCATAACCACTTACCATTAATAATTGCTTAAATGTTTGTGGAGATTGAGGAAGTGCATAAAACTGCCCGGGATTCATTCTGCTCGGCACTACAAAATCTCTTGCACCCTCTGGTGTGGATTTAATTAAGAAAGGAGTTTCAATATCCATGAAACCCTGATTGTGTAAATAATTTCTGGCAGCACGGTTTACAGCATAACGCAGTTCAATATTTTTCTTAACAGGATTTCTCCGAAGATCCATGAAACGGTATTTCATCCGCAGATCATCGCCACCATCTGTTTTGTCTTCTATTGTAAAAGGAGGTACTGCTGATTTGTTTAATATCTTAAAAGAGGTAACTGTAATTTCTATATCCCCTGTAGGAATGTTTGAGTTTTTATTGCTGCGTTCATTTACTGTTCCGGTTGCTTGTAATACAAACTCTCTACCTAAAGGATTTTCTTCGAGTTGTTTGTTCAACTCTTCGCCAAACAACAATTGAGTGATGCCATATCTATCACGGAGATCAATAAAAGTAATGGCGCCAAATTTTCTTACGGTCTGTACCCAACCGGCAAGGGTTGTTTCAGTTCCTTTATTTGCTAATCGTAATTCGCCACAAGTGTGAGTTCTGTACATGATACTTGAAAATTTAATTGATTTGCTGTTAAGGGTTTATGACTAATAAAACCCCACCAGATGGCGGCAAAGATAAGATAAATGCCCGCCGGCTTGCAAATTGGCAATCTGTTCATTAAATTTAGTATCGGATACAAACCCTATTAGAAAGAACCCACTTTAAATCCGTCCGCCATGCTTACCCTTGCCATCATTTATTATATCCGACGTCATTTTCTGGAAGTTAAAAGAAGGAAGCAAGTGCTGCTCGCCACATAGCATTCCCTTTCAAAAGGTTTATCCTCTCATTAAAATTTTAGTGAAACGACTTATGTCGGCTTCGGGCAATACAGGCTTGTTATATAATAGTTGTTCTACCAATTGTTTTGCAAAGTAAGGAGCCAAAGAACAGCCTTTAGTTCCCATGCCGTTTAAGATTCCGATGTTTGGATGTATTGGATGCAAACCAACGAATGGCCTTCTTTCCAACGTTGCAGGACGAATACCAGCTACATGGTCAACAATTTTATAAGGAACCTTTAACCACTCTTTTAATAAGGCTTCTGTTTTTTCTTTGAATGCAGGAGTGGGATCGGGGTTGTCAAATTCCCAAGCATAGTTGGAGCCTATCCACCACAAGCCTTGTGTAGAAAGCGGAGCCAGCATCATTCCTTTTTATAAATATTTGTAGTGGGAAGATCAGGAATTTCAAGAAGTAGCACTTCTCCTTTATTTGGGGCAAGGGAATAGTTTAAAGTAGGGATTGTCGGCACAGCTTGCACCATCACAGAAAATTATCTTCTCAGCAACGATGTCTTTATATTGAATTTTATCAGCAGCTATTTTAATTGATCAATTTCAAATTCTTCTTCCAGCAAAAATTCTTTTTCTTTTAATCGGTTTCTCCATGCAGGAAGTAATGAATCAAGATGAACTGTGTAAACGGGTTTGATTTCTCCGCAGCCAAAATCATAGTTGAAATTTTTTCTGAAATACTCTTGCTCCGAATATTCAGTTACATAAGCTGCTTTTTCTTCAACCCTTTGCATAAAGCTTACCCGCATTTGCGGACTGGGAAAAAAGTCAATAATGTTTTTTTGTGAGATGGCAGTGATGCCAAGTTCTTTTCCTAATGTTGAATAAGCTGAGTTCGCAAATGGAATAATTTCATCTGCCAGCCATACTTCTACATGTCTTCTTCCAGTAACAGGATTGATGATGCCTGCAGCAATTCTGGAAGGGGAATTTGAATAGTTTTTATCAATAACGATGAAAGACTTATTTTCTTTTTGGAGATAATAAGAAAGCCATGTCCCACTTATTCCCTGACCTATAATAAGATAATCTATATTCATATTGCAAAAATAGGATTGCCACAAAGACACGAAGGCACAAAGTTTAAAGCTTAGTGACTTTGTGCCTTCGTGGCAAATTCCCTTTTATTCAACAGTAATTCTTACTCCTTCTGAATGACTCGTAAACTCCGGCGCATACATACACTGAATCGTTGTAACTCCGTTACTGAAATTACCAGTATGTGTTACGAACAATGGATACTCAAAAACATAAGTCCCTTTTCTCAAATAACTAAAGAAGAAATTAGTACTCGCATCTTTGGTGCTTTCATAATATCCTAATCCGCCTTGGTATTTATAACTGCTTAATACATTTACTGGTTCCAATGCAGAAGCTCTCATATCTTTCATATGCACATATTCCATGTCTCGATCTACACGGAGTTCTACTCTAACTTTTATTTTCTCACCTACTTTTAATACATCGCCATCTTTTACAGGAGTGATGACTGGCCCACGGTCTGTATTTTTTCAACAAACAATTTCTTAACAAGATTCAAAGGAGTTGCTGCAGTTGTTATCTTATCAAGGTCTTCAAAATACTGCCAGTAAACTCCGCCCCATGAAGCCCCCCTGCCCCCGATGGGGAGTTCTTAGTGATCTAACTTTGACACTTATGCTTCCCATTTGAGAAGTTATTTTGTTGCCTTCTATCACTTTTTTGAAATAGCCAGTTCCGGCTTCTTGTCCTGCTTCTGTTGATTTAATTGTTGTTGTGCCCAATTTTACTTCAACAAGAGGTTCGCTACTTAACCATTCTGTTCCTTGTAATAATAATGCATAACAAGCTTCGGCTGTTGCCTTCGTTGTTTTCCAGTTGTTGGTCTGTTTGTTTTTTAATAACCATGTTCTAAGATCGTCAACTGTTTTTGTGTCTTTCCCTGCTTCCTGGAAAGCTTCAATTAATAAAGCTTGTGTTTCTATTGGTGCCTGATACCAGAACCATCCATTGGTTTGATCTTTCCAGTACATTCCCAACTCTTCATTGTTGATGGAAGTTTCTTTCAGCGATTTAAGAATGGCGACAGGAGTTTTTGCATCATCTGTTCTGTGTAATGCTAATGCAATCATGCCTAGCATGTATTTACTTTGCCCAACCCATGTTTGTTGCGTTCTTCCACGGAAATAATTATAAGCCGTCATTGAAGCTGCCGCAATTTTATATTCAGGAAAGAAACTTCTCATGTATAAATACTGAATAGTAGTATAACCCGGTGTGTACTTTTTCAGATCTGTTTTAGACTTAATCAGGTTATCGTAATCCTCTTTTATTTTTCTGTCTAAATAAGGAATGGCAGTTGACAATATTGCTTTCATTTCATCATCCTGCCCTTTTGCAATAGCATTCAATTTTTTCAAGTGACCAATTCCTGTTACAATATATTGCGTCATATAACGATCATCCGGTCCGCCGGTAAACCATACAAAACCACCATTGCTGCTTTGCATTTGCTTCAAGCTTTGCATAAGAATTATTTAACTGCTCACTCATTTTTATCATGTCGAACAGTAAAGCAATATTTCTTTTTTGCTCTGCTTCATTTTTGCCTGCAATACCCATGGTGTTTCTTCCAGCATTACTGCTTTCAGTTCCTGGTTCTTTTGCAGATTACTCATCAGCGCAGCGGTATCTTTTATTTTCCATTTATCAAACACTTCTTTAATACGAGGTGATGAACTGGAGATATGCGTTGCTAATGAATTCGCATAATACCTGTTCCAAGTTTGTTCTGCACATTCATATGGATACTCCATCAGGTAAGGTAGAGCCTGTACTGCATACCATGCGGGATTAGAAGTGTATTCCAATGTAAGTGCATAATGCTGTAAGGTTTCACTCTTGCCACTGTTCAGTAATTTGTCAAAACTGAAGTTCTTTGTTCCTGTTCCTCTCATTGGCAATGGCATTGTCTCTGTTACCAGCATTCTGTTAGTAAGTACAGGTAAAGCATTTTCTTCACCATCGGAATAATTACCAGCTTTGGCAACAATTCTCCAAACAAGTGCATTGTTAAACTGATAAGGAATTTCAATCGGAAATTTCACCACTTCACTTTGTCCTGCGGCGACGGTGAAATACTGATTAGGAATTACACTGCGGAACTGTCCATCCACCGGTTCATTGGTAGTGGCATCAAATAATTGTAAGGAAACAGTTCCTGTCATTTCTTTATCTGACAGGTTTACTATTTTGGAATTGAGATCAATCTTATCACCTTGTCTTAAAAACCTTGGTGGATTCGGCTGCACCATCAATTCTTTTTGTGTAACAATTTCGTTGGTGCTTGCTCCAAAGGCAGCATCTTTTGTATGCGCCAAAGCCATAAACTTCCATTTGGTTAATGCCTCTGGCATAGTGAATGAAAACTCAATTGCTCCGGTGCTGTCTGTTTTTAAATCAGGAAGGAAGAAAGCTGTTTCGTTGAAGTTTTTCTGATTTTAACTTCACCTGATTGATTTTCTGTTGTTCATTGTCCGTTTGATCCGGAACACCATCGGCATCTTTATCAGTTTCTTTTTTGCTTGTCGAGTACCGAGTTCCTTTTTGTCTTGTTACACCTTAATCAGTTAAGCAGCTTCTCCATTGTTTAGCTTCTATTGCTGTTGGTGGAGCTGGTGGACTCATTTTCATTCATTACTCTGTTCATTTTAAAGTGAACATCTCTAAAGAACCCCAATAAGTAAATTGTCATATTTTTTACAACATATTTCCCTGCTGTCTCTTTCTGTTACCAGATAATTGAATTTTCTTTTTTCATTATCTAGCTTGATAAATGAGTAGTCAACTGCCGATGGAATATTATTATTGTCGTTTTTATCCAACTGATACACAACAAATAGATTATCGGCTGCTGTTCCTAACTCAACGTTTGCGGTTTCTCCGGGTTCAACAGAAGTTTTTGTATTGCCTAGCCATAAATAATCTGCCCGGTTCAGCTGATTGCTCTTTTCATCAAACAGTTCGATGTATTTTACATCTTTTACTATTTCTCCATTCTTATCTTTTGTTTCTATCTCAATAATGTAGAATCCGGGAGTAAAGCTATTATTGCCTATTGCCCATTGCCCATTTGCTTTGGCAGAATCTACTTTATTGAAAACTTCCTGTCCCTTCTCCCAGCTTTTTGAATCGGATTCATTATCATACTCATCAAAAGGGAATTGTTTAATGTATTCGTTTTTGCTCATTACAAACTGATCAGGCCTTTCCCAATAGCGGTCACGGATCAGTCTTTTTTCCTCTTTCAGTTTGGTGATGGTTACTTTCACTTTAGCTGGTTCATATTCGCCATTCATGTTTTGTGTGCGGATGGATAATGACTTTAAGCTATCGGCAGGTAAAGAAGAAGGAACAGAAGAAACAAGCATAAGTGATTTATAACTTACAGAAACAGATTTTTCTCCACTTCTTGTTTCGCCATTTATATCGGTAACATCGGCATAAACTGTGTAATCAAATACCGGTTCTAATTTTTTATCAATCTTCAGATCAGGGATTGCTGTGAATTCAATTACAAATTTTCCGTCTTTATCTGTTTTTACTTCGCCATGTGCAATTTCCATTTGCTCGGTTGGCGGCTGCCACGAACGCCAAAAGAACCACGGATATAAAAAGCGAGGTTGCCTTACTACTCTGTATTTTACATTGGCGCCATCAATATTATTCCCTGCGTAAGCTTTTGCTACACCTGTTACTTTTATTTTGTCATTTACTTTATAAGTTCCTTTAATAGGTTCATAGTCAACAAAGAATTTAGGACGTTTGTATTCTTCTACTTTAAAACCAATATTGCCACCATCTTTCTTCGTATAAATAGAGAATTGGCCGTTCATGCCAGTTTGTGGTAATTGAAATTTGCCACTGAAAGAACCAAATTCATTTGTAGTTAATCTGATTGTATCAAGATCTTTATAATTAGCATCTCTTAACACAACTGTTGTAGAATAGCCAGCCATTACACCACCTGTTTTTTCTACATTATTTCTCGTCAATACAATTCCTTTGTAATAAACCGTTTGCCCGGGACGGTAAATAGCCCTGTCAGTAAACAAGTGTATGGAAGTGATTGATTTAGATTCCTGCGGTTGTTGGTTATAATAATAGTAATCGTAAGCAAGATCATTCATGAAAAGATGATCATTACCATGTTTTACATCCAATAAAAAAGAATAGTTTCTATTGTTGTTCTTTTCATCTTTTACTCTTTTTATTTTGAAAAACCCGTTGGCATCTGTTGTATATGAGTCGCCTTTTGTTTTTCATATTTTGATTGTTGATAATTATAGGTTTGTTGCCAAAGTTGTACGGTAGCTTTTGCCAATGGCTGTCCTGAATTTCTGTTCAGTACAAAATAATCGCTGCCATTGTTTACATAGCTAATTCCAGATACATAAAATAATCTTGCTCCAATAACTGTTTTCTTTCCGCTAAAATCATTTTGGTCAGATGCGGCTAAAAATATTCTCCGGGTGGTAGGGCATCTACTTTTAATTCTGTACTATGTGTTTGCAAATCATTTGTGGCTGGTAATTTTTGTTGCCAACTTTTATCAGCTTTTGCATCTGCTATCGCCGTCCAAAAGCGATTATCATATTGAGTTTCTAATAATTTTTTAAGATTGTCGTCAGCCTTTACAATCCGTAGGTAAAGTGTATTTATATTTTTATATTGAATCAAAGTTCTAAATGGCTGATCAGGCACATTTACTTTTTCTACAGTGAATTGTAATGAAGGGTTGTTAATACTGTTCAGCAGATTATAACAATTTATTCTTCCTTCGGAAGAATCTTTTTGTAGTAGAACCTGCTCACATATTTCTTTTGCTTTAATGCGACTGTAGCGGTTGGTGGTATCACCAAAAGGTTTATAAGCATTAGCCTTTTGCTCATATATCTGTGCAACCAAATACCAAGCCTGAGCCGCAGCAGGAACTTTATCATATTGATGTGCAATGTGATTTAATGCATTAAAATAAAGTTGTTCTTTATCCGGATGAGTTGATTTTTGTTTTACAAATTGTATCCGATGAATATCTGCATCAATTAATGCATCTGGTTTTGCATCATTTAAATGAAAGGCGATTAGTTTTTGATAAATAAGTAATGCTTTATGTTGCAAGGACATTGAATCCTTTGTTGGAAATTTTCTGGTAACAAAATCTGCTGCTGGATCAAAAGCACTGGCTAAATCAATTTCAAAAGCATAGGCTGGTTTTTTAATATCCCTTTCATCATTATCAAAATAAGCAATTGCACGGTGAGCTAAAAGATCATACAGCGTTGGTCGTAGATGACGAACATTTCCTTTTGTTATAATTGCATCAAACGGATCAAGTTTTGTTTGTTGTAGTAGCTTTTCATTTTTTATAGATTGCAAATACAATTCTCCAATCTTTTTGTGAAAATCTTCGGCATCCCAAGTGGCTATATCAGTTTTTACAAAATCACCAGTTTTAGTACGGTTATACAGTTTCCAGCGGTTTTGCTGATAATAATTCCAATACATATCGGCTTCAAGACTACTTAATATGGAAGTAACAGGTTCTTTACTGGAACTAATTTCTTTTTCTATTTCAGTAATGGAGAATACAGCATTTTCTTCCCGATTTTCATTTTGCAGCCCCATCATATATACTAATGACTTAATAACCTGAGCATCCTGCTTTTCCTTTTTAGCAAGAGCATATATTAGTTTTACTTCTGTTAATGCAGACTTGGGCAATCCTTTGTTAACAAAGTCTCCCACTTTCTTCCATTCTTTTTCATAATTCTTTATCGGGTTCTGGCTAAACGATGTCATAGTAAACAAACTAAAAATTGTAACTAATAGGATTATAGGTTTTGCGAATTGATACTTCATTCTTTAAGTTTTTTTTTAAATCTTCTTTTGCAGACGAAATGTATGCGTAATAAGATGCCGTCAGAAGACAAATTTCATAAAAGGTTCTTTGTTGCAGTCAGAAACAGGAAGTTACCAAAAATGTTGATGAACAAAATGTTTCAATTTGATTATTATTTTATTTTAATAATGCAAAAACTATTCCGCTAAAACGCTTCATCAGCAAGCACTCCGGCATAAAGCTGCAAAAGGCAGTATTTGCAGCCTTATTCCTTTAACTTTTTTTTGCATCAGGTTTTGGCATGATGGCATGAGATTGGAAACTGGATAAATGAAAACAATTAATAATCATTTAAAACAAACGTTATGAAAAAATTTTTTACTCTAATTATCAGTTCACTGTTCTCACTTTCGCTGCTTGCCTTTGATGGAAGCCGCCTTAGTATATCAGCAGTAACCAGTAGCCAGGAACTTTCAGTGGAAGTTGATGGCCGCAAATTTTCGATGAAGGATAACAGTATTACATTAAGCTATCTTACCGAAGGTTATCATCAGGTAAAAGTTTACCGCCAGGCTAAAAGAGGTAATGGAAACACATTTGGCAGAAATGTAATCATCTACACCAATTCAGTTTTACTGAAAAGAGGTTTTCATCTTGACATTACTATCAACCGTTTTGGTAAAGTATTAGTGGATGAACGCAGAATGGACATTAAAGACGAATGGTATAATGACCAAGATGATTACTATGACAGTGATAATGGTGGATGGAACAACGGTTACAGTAATGTAATGAACACCAGAGAGTTTGAAACTGTAAAAACATCACTTCGTAAAGAATGGTTTGAAAACAACCGGATTACTTCAGTAAAGTATATTATCGAAAAAAATAATTTTACTACTGCACAAGTAAAAGAAATGATGTTGCTATTTACTTTTGAAAATAACAGGCTTGAAATTGCGAAGCTTGCATTTAGTAAAACAGTAGATAAGAATAATTATTTTCTGCTAAATGATGCATTGACTTTTAGCAGTAGCAAAGATGAACTGGCCCGTTTTATCCGTCAATCCCGTTAAATACATACACACTCCAATAAAAAAGCCTCTCCGTTAATTCGGGGAGGCTTTCCTTTATTTGAAAGAGTTTTTATTTCTTAATCACTTCAGCCATTTTTTTACCAATATCAGCTGGACTGCTTACCACATGAATTCCACATTCAGTCATGATCTTCATTTTAGCAGCAGCAGTATCATCTGCACCACCAACAATGGCTCCGGCATGACCCATACGACGGCCCGGAGGAGCAGTTTGACCAGCAATAAATCCTACAACCGGTTTTTTATTTCCATTAGCTTTTATCCAATTAGCTGCTTCAGCTTCCATACCGCCACCAATTTCACCAATCATAACAATAGCATCTGTTTCAGGATCATTCATCAATAATTCGATAGCATCTTTAGTAGTGGTGCCAATGATTGGATCACCACCAATACCAACAGCTGTGGAAATGCCAAGACCAGCTTTTGCAACCTGATCAGCAGCTTCATAAGTCAACGTACCGGATTTTGATACAATACCAACACGGCCTTGTTTGAAGATAAAGCCAGGCATGATACCTACTTTACATTCACCGGAAGTAATTACACCCGGACAGTTTGGGCCGATAAGTCTTGTATTTTTTCCTTGTAAATAATTTTTCACTTTTACCATATCCTGAACAGGAATGCCTTCGGTGATGCAAACCACCAGTTTAACACCTGCATCAGCCGACTCCATGATTGCATCAGCTGCAAAAGCAGGAGGCACAAAAATGATACTTACATCTGCACCCGTTGTTTTTACACAATCTGCTACTGTATTAAAAACCGGTTTATCTAAATGCTTTGAGCCACCTTTACCTGGAGTAACGCCACCAACCACATCTGTTCCATATTCTATCATTTGTGTGGCATGAAAAGTACCTTCTGTACCAGTGAAGCCTTGTACTAAAATTTTCGAATTCTTGTTAACGAGAATACTCATGATTTCTATTTATAAGTTGCCGCAAAAGTAAGGGATTTGCGGGTTTTTGTGATCAGGTAGGTTTATTCCTCGTCGGGTGGAGGAATAAGGATTGGAGCATCTTTATCCAGCAATTCTTCCATATTTCTATCATTGGATATTTTGCCCGTTTCTTCCAACATTCTCATGTCTTTTGCATCTTGTAAAAATTCAGATGCAAAAATGAATTCATTCAGCCGTTCATTTTTGCTGAATATTATTTCTTTGTTGTTGCCTTCCCATTCTTTACTGCCTTTGTACATATACAGAATATAATTACCAATTTCCATTACACTGTTCATGTCGTGGGTGTTTATGACAGTTGTAATATTATATTCAACCGTAATTTCTTTAATCAGCCGATCGATTACTAAAGATGTTTGTGGATCAAGACCAGAATTTGGCTCATCGCAGAAAAGATATTTCGGATTAAGGACGATGGCTCTTGCCAGTGCGACCCTTTTTCATGCCACCACTTAATTCAGAAGGAAATTTTTTATTAGCTCCTACAAGGTTTACTCTTTCCAGCACCTCATTTACTCTATTAAGTTTTATTTTATAAGAGTCCTTGCTGAACATATTTAGTGGGAACATTACATTTTGTTCTACCGTCTGACTATCAAATAATGCTGAACCTTGAAAGAGCATTCCGATTTCTTTTCTTATCTCAGTTTTGTCTTTTCCGGTCATAGCCGTGAAATTTTCTCCATGATACAATACTTCACCAGCATTCGGCTCAAAAAGGCCAACCATACATTTCATCAAAACAGTTTTTCCGCTTCCGCTGGAGCCAATAATTAAATTGCACTGGCCAGCTTTCATTACAGCACTTACATCTTCGATAATTGTCTTATCGCCAAATATTTTTTTTATGTTTTTAACTTCAATCATTTGTTTTATTATGCTGTTGGTAACAGCAAAGCGGATAAAATATAATCAGCGAATAAAATCAATATACAACTTACTACTACTGCTTTAGTACTGGCTTTTCCAATTTCTAATGCTCCGCCTTTTACATAATCACCATAAAATGCAGGTATACTTGAAATGATAAAGGCAAATACGTATGCTTTTATCAATGCAAAAATTACATTAAAGGGAACAAAAAATTCCAGTAAACCTTTGTCATAGACACTTCCTGGAATAATTCCTGAAGCTACCCCAGCTAATCTGCCACCCCAAATTCCCAATGCCATGGCAATAGCTACCAATAGCGGAATCATCAAAAGTGCTGCAATGATCTTAGGCAGAATCAGGTATGTTTTAGTATTGATACCCATTATTTCTAATGCGTCAATTTGTTCGCTTACTCTCATGTTACCTAATTCGCTGGCAATACGGCTGCCGGCCACACCAGCTAACACAATACAAACCAAAGTAGGAGCAAACTCAAGAATAACAGTATCTCTCACAATCTGGGCAATAGTAGAAGGTGGAATTAATGGACTTACCAATTGATAAGCTGTTTGTACAGTTGATACAGCCCCGATGAAGACCGAAATAATTGCTACAATACCCAATGAGCCAAAACCAATTTCTGTACATTGATGAATGAATTCCTTCCAATACATTCTTGCATTTTCAGGGCGGGAAAACATTCCCTTGATCATCAAAAGGTATCGGCCTATATCATTGAAAATGGTCATACAGAATCTAAAATACGATGATTTTTTTTGCTATCCTTTTTTACGTTGTGATAGCTGATTTTTGTTTAGATATTCCTACTTGTTTTCTTAAATCGTTTCCACCATTTTGATCGCTTTACAATATCACCGGTTGGCGACTGGCTTTTACTTTGTGCATCCACCACAGCCACTGTTGCCATATTGATAATGCTGCGAACAGAACTTCCTAATTGTAAAACATGTACTGGTTTTTTTAAACCTAAAAGAATCGGACCTATTGCGTCTGCTGTTTCCAGTTCTTTCAAAAGATTGTAAGCAATATTACCTGCTGCCAGATTGGGAAATATTAATGTGTTTACATCTTTATCTACCAACTCGCTAAAAGGATAATTTTCTTTCATCAATTCTTTATTAAGAGCTACACTGGCCTGCATTTCTCCATCCACAATCAGCGATGGCATCTTTTCTTTTACAATAGCTCTTGCTTTTGCCACTAAAGCAGCTTCTTTGGAATTGCTGCTACCGAAATTGGAATAACTAAGCATGGCAATGCGAGGAGTAATATTAAAGTGCTTTACTTCTTTTGCCACCATCAATGTTATTTCGGCTAATTCTTCCGCTGTAGGATTAAAATTCACCGTTGTATCGCCAAGAAATAAAGGCCCTTTCTTTGTCAGCATTAAATACATCCCAGCAATCTTATTTACCCCTTCTTCTGTGCCTATTGTATGCAAAGCCGGTCGAATTGTATCTGGATAATTTTTTGCCAAACCAGAAATCATACAGTCTGCATCTCCAAATTCCACCATCATACAACCGTAATAGTTGCGGTCTTTCATTACTTTTTTGGCTTCATAAGCATTAAAACCTTTTCTTCCTCTTTTTGCAAAAAAAGATTCAGCGTAGGTAGATCTTCTTTCTTCCATTTCTTCACTTCTTGGATCAAAAATGGGAATGTCTTCTATATCAATTCCGTTTGTTGCTGCGATGTTTTTTATTTTTATTGGATCGCCAAGAAAGATTGGGTAGCCGATACCTTCATCAAAAATAATTTGTGCCGCTTTTAATATTTTTAAATTATCGGCTTCTGCAAATACAATTCTTTTTGGATCTCTTCTGGCTTTGTTGCCAATAATTCTCATTACTTGGTTATCAAGTCCAAGCCGTTTATTAAGGCTAGTGGTATATGCTTCCCAACTTGTAATTGGTTGACGGGCAACACCACTTTCCATGGCGGCTTTTGCAACAGCAGGCGCCACAGTCGCTAATAATCTTGGATCAAGCGGTTTTGGAATTATATAATTTTCACCGAAGGTGATATTCTTTTCATTGTAGGCCATGTTCACCATGTCAGGCACAGGCAATTTTGTTAAGGCAGCCAAAGCTTTTACAGCAGCCAGTTTCATCTCTTCATTGATATGCGTAGCTCTTACATCCAACGCACCACGAAAGATATAAGGAAACCCAAGAACATTATTTACCTGATTAGGATAATCGCTGCGACCTGTCGCCATTATTACATCTTTTCTTGCAGCTTTTGCATCATCCCAACTTATTTCAGGATCAGGATTTGCCATTGCAAAAACGATTGGATTTTTGGCCATTCCTTTTACCATTTCCTGCGTTACACAATTACCTGCACTTAATCCGATAAACACATCTGCATCTTTCATTGCTTGTGTCAGCGTCATATCTCCTTTGGCATTCGCAAATTTCAATTTAAAATCTTCCAGGTCAGTTCTTCCTTTGTGCAACACACCTTTGCGGTCAAACATTAAAAAGTTTTCATGCTTTGCACCCAGCGATTCATATAATAAGGTGCAAGCCATTGCAGCTGCACCAGCACCGTTCACTACAATCTTTACTTTTTCTATTTTCTTTTTTTGAATTTCCAGTGCATTCAATAAGGCGGCGCCTGAAATGATGGCTGTTCCATG
Source organism: Chitinophagaceae bacterium (assembly GCA_016706055.1). GTDB lineage: Bacteria > Bacteroidota > Bacteroidia > Chitinophagales > Chitinophagaceae > JJ008. The sequence continues at coordinate 17,965 of JADJKL010000003.1, forward strand.
CTGATCATCATGCATCACCGGAATGTTCATTTGCTTTTTAAGCTCTCTCAATGTAAAACATTCAGGTGCTTTTATATCTTCCAGATTGATGCCACCAAATGTTGGCTCCAATGCTTTTACAATCTCAACAAATTTTACCGGATCCTTTTCATTAATCTCAATATCAAAAACATCAATGTCTGCAAAAATTTTGAAGAGAACTCCTTTGCCTTCCATCACTGGTTTGCTTGCTTCTGGACCAATATCCCCCAAGCCCAAAACAGCAGTACCGTTACTAATAACACCGACAAGGTTTCCTTTAGCTGTGTATTTATAAGCATTTTCAATGTCGGCTGCTATTTCCAGACATGGAGCAGCTACACCGGGTGAATATGCAAGCGATAAATCTCTTTGTGTTTTTGCTTCTTTAGTAGGGATTACTTCAATCTTTCCAGGTCTTCCTTTAGCATGATATTCAAGAGCCTGTTGTTTCCTTAATTCATTTGACATAGAAAATTATTATGTTACAAGCTGTAGTAATTCTGCTCACCTGCCTGCCGGCAGGTCGTTCCTTGTGATCTGTTCTCTTTTATTCTTCCATTGAAAGAATAAAAGAGAATCACTCTTGTGCTGCAGTAATTCTATTCAGCAAAATGGATTGCAATGTACAAAATAATAGTACTAACGGGTGTTGTGTGTTATTTATTGATAATGAGTAGGTTGTATGGTTATGGTTTAGCTGAACTTCCCAGCCATGCCATCATTCCCATTCCAATTTCAATAGCGTTTTCATCAATGTTAAAAACAGGTGTATGCACACCGGCTGTTATTCCTTTAGCTTTATTCATAGTGCCGAGGCGATAAAAGCAGGCTGGTATTTGCTGTGCATAGTAACCAAAGTCTTCCGCACCCATTCTTAGTTCTGTTTCACTTACATTTTCTGCTCCCATAAAATCACTTGCCAGGCTCATTGCCTCAGCGGTTACTTTTTCATCGTTCATCACACATGGATAGCCAACATCAATATGCAGGTCGGCTTCTCCTCCCATTGATTGAACAAGGTTGGTTGTTAATTGATGCATGAGCTCATGTGCTTTAAACCGCCATGTTTCATCCATTGCTCTAAATGTGCCCATCAGTTTTACTTCGTTTGGAATTACATTAGTGGTATTTCCTGCATTAAAAGAAGTAATAGAAAGTACAGAAGGATTAAATGGATTATTATTTCTACTAATCAATTGCTGCAATGCAATGATTAAATGTGAACTTATTAATATAGGATCAATTGTTATATGCGGCGAGGCAGCATGTCCGCCTTTGCCTTTTATTGTAATATATATTTCATCGGCACTTGCCATTACTTTACCACTTCTAAAACTTAATTCACCAACTTCCAGTATTGTATTTACATGTAATGCATAAATAGATTGTGGTTTTGGATTTTCCAATACTCCATCTCTTATCATATAGGAAGCGCCACCGGGGTTTTTTTCTTCACCCGGCTGAAAAATCAGTTTCACCGTTCCTTCCCACTCATCTTTTAATTCATGTAAAATTTTTGCGGCGCCTAGCAAACAGGTTGTATGTACATCATGACCGCAGGCATGCATTACTCCATCGTTCTTTGATTTATAGGGAACATCGTTTTCTTCTTTAATAGGCAAAGCATCCATATCTGCCCTTAATGCAACAATTCTTTTCTCAGGGTTTTTGCCATGTATAATACCAACCACACCAGTTGTTGCTATAACAGTAAATGGAATGCCAAATTCTTCCAACTTGCCTTGAACAAATTTTGACGTTTCAAATTCCTGATAGCTTAGTTCTGGGTGAGCATGAAGATGGTGGCGAATTTCAACAAACTCAGAAAAATACTTTTTGGCTAATGCTTTAATTTTTTCTTGCATAATGGCAAAAATACTAATTCGAAAGCAAGCAAAACTTGTATAAACGAATAATCCCGGACTATTGCCGGGATAATAGTTTCTATTTAAGAAAAAATTTTATGGGTTTATACCTTCATCGCCTTTGCCAGACTTTACTTCTATAATATCTTTCATAATAAAAACACCTTTAGGAAAGTAAGTATTAAATCTTCTTTGGTAGGATTCGGCATCTTTACGATCCTTAAAATTGCCAGCTTTTACACGGAAATAAGGCGACTGATACCACATATAGGCTTTTAGCTCTGGGAAATAGGTATATACTTTTGTTTTAGCGGCATAGGCTTCATCCCTGTTGTTAGTACTGATAATCATCAGACGAAATCCTTTATCGGTTCTTCTACCGTCTCTGCTGGTAACTTCATTTATATAAGCTTGCTTTTTTACAAGCAAATCAAGTCTTGCATCTTTGTGTACTAAAACAGAGTTAGTATCAACAGCGACAATTATCGCAGTATCTTTTTGCGCCAAACAATTTGTTGCAACAATAATCATTGCAATTGAAAAAATGAATTTCATATTTTGTTTAAGGTTCATCATGCTGTAAAATTAATATCCTCCGCCTGCACTAGCAATATTTTCTACAGGATGCCAGGTTGTTTTTATTTCTTGTGTATCCATGATAAAGTAAGGGGATTGTCCTTCTTCAGTTGTCCAGTTTATTTTATCATAAAATGTAATACGTTTCAGATTCGTTGCGGATTTTTCTCTTATTATTTTCTTTGTTTCAGAATCTTTTTCGCAATAAATGGTTGCATTTACATCCATATGATCAACGAACCACGAAGTTAATTCTGCTGGTTTGCCCGTTAAAATATTAACAACTCCTCCCGGCAAATCGGAAGAGTTTAAAACTTCTGCAAAAGTTACGCCACAAAGAGGTTTTGTTTCTGATGCTAATACGATGCAAGTATTTCCTCCGGCAATAACGGGAGCTATTACAGAAACCAACCCTAATAACGAATCGACTTGCGGAGCAATAATTGAAACAACTCCTGTTGGTTCAGGCACAGAAAAATTGAAATGAGAAGTGGCCACAGGATTTACTGCGCTGAATAATTGCTGAAATTTATCACACCATCCAGCATAATAAATCAATCTGTCTATAGCAAGGTTTACTTCTTTCTCTGCTTTTGCTTTTGTTCCGTCTTGTAGAATTAATTCTTCAATAAATTGTGCTTTTCTTCCTTCAAGCATTTCGGCCATTCTATATAATATCTGACTGCGGTTGAATGCTGCTCTGCTACTCCAATCACCAACTGCAGCTCTTGCTTTTAAAACAGCATCCCTAAAATCTTTTCTAGAACTCAGGCAAACATTCGCCAATTTTTTTCCTGCTGCATTTTCCGGTTGATAATATCTTCCCGACTCTGTTCTTGGGAATTGCCCTCCGATATAAATTTTATAAGTCTTCAATACTTCTAATCTTTTAGAAGATGTTTTTTTCTCCAAACCGTTTTCGCTTACTTTAAGCGAAGATTTTTTAATTGTCTTTTCCATTTCTATTTTTTTAGCCGAGAAGGAAATAAGACGGTAAGAAAAATTCCCGTCTTCCCGTCTTACCGGCAATTTTTAGCTTTTTAAATTCAAATAAGGTAACAATCCATGTAAACCACCTTCTCTTCCAAATCCACTTTCTTTATAACCTCCAAATGGTGATGTTGGATCAAACTTATTAAATGTATTGGCCCACACAACACCTGCTTTCATTCTTTTTGTCATGTTGAAAATCTTTGAACCTTTATCCGTCCACACACCAGCACTTAAGCCATATGGTGAATTATTTGCTTTTTCAATCACTTCATCTTCTGTTCGGAAAGTAAGAATGGCCAGCACCGGTCCGAAAATTTCTTCCTGTGCTATGCGGTTGCTCTGCGCTACATTGGTAAATAGAGTGGGGCGACAGAAAAATCCTTTGCCCGGCAAGCGGCAACTACTTTGATACATTTCGGCACCTTCTTTTTTCCCGATGCCGATATATTTATTAATAATATCTAATTGCGATTTTGAATTGATAGCACCGATATCAGTATTCTTATCCATCGGGTCACCAACAATTAAAGATTCTAAACGGTCTTTCAGTTTTCGAATTACTTCTTTTGCTACCGATTCCTGCACATACAGTCTTGAGCCGGCACAACAAACATGTCCCTGGTTAAAAAATATTCCATTGATAACACCTTCCACTGCCTGATCAATCGCTGCATCTTCAAAAATGATATTGGCAGCTTTTCCGCCGAGTTCTAATGTTGCTTTTTTATCAGTTCCAGCAATAGACCGTTGAATTATTTTTCCAACATCAGTAGAACCAGTAAATGCAATTTTATTTACATCCGGATGATTAACCATTGCAGCACCTGTTGCTCCTGCACCTGTAATTATATTCACCACACCTGGAGGTAAATCGGCTTCCTGAATAATCTCAGCCAGTTTCAAAGCAGTTAGCGGAGTTGTTTCGGCAGATTTTAATACAACTGTATTACCTGTGGCAATTGCTGGTGCAATTTTCCATGCCGCCATCAGCAATGGAAAATTCCAAGGAATAATTTGTGCCGCAACACCCAATGGTTCTGTTGTACGGTTCGGGAATGCATATTCTAATTTATCTGCCCAACCTGCATAATAAAAGAAATGATTGGCAGCAGTTGGCACATCAAAGTCACGGCTTTCTTTAATTGGTTTGCCGCCATCTAATGATTCAATGATAGCCAACTCTCTTGCTTTCTCCTGCATTATCCTTGCAATACGAAAAATATATTTTGCCCTTTCTTTCGCAGGCATTTTCTTCCATGTTTTCTCGTAAGCATTTCTGGCAGCCTTCACCGCTTTGTCTACATCAGCAGCATTGGCATCAGCTACCTCACTCAGCTTTTCTTCATTCGCCGGATTGATGGTGTCGAAATATTTTTTTGATAATGGCTTCTGCCATTCACCATTAATAAACAGGTCATATTGCTTATTGATAGTCGCTGCACTTTTACTTTCCGGTGCAGGAGCATAAGTCCAGCTTGTATCAAATTTTAATTTGATTGTGTTACTCTTTTTTGTCGCAGCCTGCCTGCCGATAGGCACGGCTTTCTTTGTTTTTACAGCCATAATTTAATTTTTCTTGTCCTCCGAAGCCTTTGCGAAGGAGGATTATTTATCCAGCGACATTAACACGGATGAACTTCCGTTGCGTCGCACTCTTCATCGTTCTGTAATTCTATTCAGCTTTTTATTTCACGCAAAGCCGCAAAGTAATTAAGGCGCAAAGAGAGTATATTAATTTTTCTTTGCGCCCTAGCGTCTTTGCTTGAAAACTAATCCACCGAAAAATAATTTGCACTCTGATATTGTCCTGTTTTCAATTTGACCATCTGCATCAACACATCATTAGCTAAACTACTGGCACCAAAACGAAACCATTCATTGTTCAGCCAATCTTCTCCCAACACTTCTTTTACCATTACTAAATAATGCAACGCCAGTTTTGATTTGGAAATGCCACCTGCTGGTTTCATCCCAATCATCTTACCTGTCTTATAATAAAATCTCTTATTGCTTCCAACATTACCAATGTTACTGGCATAGTAGCTGCTGGTTGTATTTTTCCTGTTGATGTTTTAATAAAATCTGCTCCGGCATGCATCGCAATATCAGATGCCCGTCTCACTTTATCAAAAGTTCCTAATTCACCTGTTTCTAAAATAACTTTCAATCTTGCTTCGCCGCAGGCTTCTTTAATAGCAGCTATCTCATCAAACACAAAATTGTATTCACCTGAATGGAATTTTCCCCGGCTGATTACCATATCCACTTCATCCGCACCTTCATTCACTGCATATTTTGTATCTCTTATCTTAATGTCTTTTGGAGCTTGTCCGCTAGGAAAAGCTGTTGCAACAGAGGCTACTTTTATTCCTGAATCACCCAATGCTTTCTTTGCCACTTTTACCATGCTTGGATAAACACATATTGCAGCAACCGTTGGAATGCCCGGTAATGCATCATGTGGATGCATGGCTTTATAGCAAAGCTGTTTCACTTTTCCGTCTGTATCTTTTCCTTCCAATGTAGTCAGGTCTATCATATTCAGCACTAGCTTCAAACCGTTCTCTTTCGATTCGTTCTTGATGCTGCGTTTGGTAAACCGGGAAGCCCTTTCTTCCACACCCACTTGGTCTATATGAGGTGTTAGAGTGAAGTCAGGGTGCATTATTGTTGGTTTGGCTGCGGCCATAATATTGATTTATTAAGACTTTCAAAGATAACCAAAGTTCCGGGGAAAGGAATTAGCCAGATTTCCGTCAAATGGAAGCCTTTTATCAATTTATTTATTTTCTGTAAACCGATTGTTATAAATTCGGTTTCTATTAAAACCAAACTGAAATGAGAAAAAACCGATTATGGCTGGTGGTAGCAATTACTATTGCTTACTCTCTACCACTGGCAGCACAACCTACTTTTCCCGAAAACGGCGTAGCGAGTCCCAGACACGGACATTATGCTTTTACCAATGCTACAATTGTAAAAGATGCATCTACTACAATCACCAATGCAACGCTGATTGTTAAGGATGGTAAAATTTTGGCTGTAGGTGCTAATTTAAAAACTCCTGCCGGAGCTGTGGAAATTGATTGCAAAGGAAAATTTATTTATCCATCTTTCATCGACATCTATTCCGATTATGGAATTGCTACTCCGCAAAGAACAGGTGGCGGCGGTTTCAATTTTGCACAACCAGCTCAGTTGGAAACGGCAACAAAAGGTGCTTATGGTTGGAATCAGGCTATTAAAAGTGATGTAGATGCATACAAATCATTTGTGGTGGATGATGCAAAAGCAAAACCTTTAAGAGACGCTGGTTTTGGAACTGTTTTATCGCATGTAAAAGATGGAATAGCCAGAGGTACTGGTGTGGTTGCCACTTTAGCAAACGATAAAGAAAATTTTGCTATTATAAAAGAAAAGGCATCGGCACATTATTCTTTTAGTAAAGGAACTTCTACTCAAAGTTATCCCAGCTCAATGATGGGTATGATTGCATTACTGAGACAAACTTATCTGGATGCACAGTGGTATAAAACAAAACCTGCAGCTGATAAAGCTACCAATGCTACTTTCATCGTTCCGTTAAATTTTCCACAAGCACAAGATGTGGAAGATCCTAATGATGCAAAGTTTGTTGCTTTAGACGATATGAAGCATTGGGAAATGGCTCCGTCTAATGCTGCCGCTTTTGAAAAAGCCGGTATTCCTTTTTGTTTAACCACTGCTGATCTGCGTTCCGTTAATCAGTTTTGGACAAACCTGCGCAAAGCAATGGAATATGGTTTAAGCGAAAGCAAAGTTATGGAGGCATTGACTAAGACCCCTGCAATGGCATTGGGCATTTATGATAAAGTAGGTAGTTTGGAAGCTGGCAAACTGGCTAATTTTTTAATTACGAATGGTCCGCTGTTCGATTCAAAAACTGCTATCCAATTTAATTATGTACAAGGAAATAAATATGTTGTAAAAGATGACAATTTTATTGCCGGAACATATGAGATCAACATAAATACTCCAACTGGCGATGAAAAATATACATTGGATGTGAAAAGCCCGAGCTCGGCTACTATGTTTGGAAAAGATACATTGAACACCAAGTTCAGTCAGGATGGAAAAATTGTAAAGCTTAATTATGCTCCAATGGCTCGTCGTCAACGTCCTGCTGCAATGCCTGAAGGTGGCCAGCGACCAGGAGGTTTTGGAAGGACAGGAGTAGCAGATGCAACATTACCTGCTAATGCACCGAGATTAAGCGGTATAAGTAGTGGAACTGAATGGAATGGAACAGGAATTGATTCTTTAGGAAATCCATTAACATGGACTGCAATATTTGTTAAAGCTGCAGAAGCAAAGCCAGATACAGCTAAGAAGAAAGATGCACCAGTAATTGGCAAAGTAGTTTATCCTTTCGAACCATTTGGATGGGAAGAAAGTCAGCAGCCAAAACAAGAAACAATTCTTATAAAAAATGCTACTGTCTGGACGAATGAGAAAGAAGGAGTATTACAGAATTCAGATGTATTAATTAAGAATGGAAAAATTGCGGCAGTTGGCAAAAATCTTTCTGATGCGTCTGCAAAAACTATTGATGGAACCGGAAAGCATGTTACTGCCGGAATTATTGATGAGCATTCACATATTGCGGCAGCTTCTATTAATGAAGGTGGTCAGAGTGTAACATCAGAAGTTCGTATTGCAGACAATCTGAATCCGGATGATATAAATATATACAGACAATTAAGTGGTGGTGTAACAACCTCTCATATCTTACACGGTTCAGCCAATGTAATTGGCGGGCAAACACAATTAATAAAACTTCGCTGGGGTGCCAATGCAGAAGATTTGAAATTCAAAGGTGCTGATGGCTTCATCAAATTTGCATTAGGTGAAAACGTAAAACGTTCTTCAGCACCGTTAGGCAATAATCGTTATCCTGATACAAGAATGGGAGTGGAGCAGGTACTGGTTGATGCTTTTACAAGAGCAAAAGATTATCAAAAGGAATGGAAGAAGTATAATGATACAAAAGATAAGAAAGGAATTAATGCACCAAGAAGAGATCTGGAATTGGACGCATTGGTAGAGATTTTGGAAAAGAAAAGATTTATTACTTGCCACTCTTATGTGCAAAGTGAAATTAATGCTGCTATGGAAGTGGCCAATAAGATGGGTTACACTGTAAATACTTTTACTCATATTCTAGAAGGATATAAAGTAGCCGACAAAATGCTGAAGCATGGTTCTTATGTTTCTACTTTCTCTGATTGGTGGGCTTATAAAATGGAAGTAGAAGATGCAATTCCTTATAATGCGGCTATTATGCAGAAAGTAGGTTTAGTTGTTGCTATCAATAGTGATGATGCTGAAATGGCTCGTCGTTTGAATCAGGAAGCAGCCAAAATTGTAAAGTATGGCGGTGTTACGGAAGAAGAAGCATGGAAAATGGTCACACTTAACCCTGCAAAAATGTTACATGTGGATGATAAGGTTGGAAGCTTAAAAGTTGGAAAGGATGGTGATGTTGTTCTTTGGAGTGATAACCCATTAGCTATATATGCAAAGCCTTTATATACAATTATAGAAGGTACTATTTATTTTGACAGACAAAAAGATGAGCAATTGCAGAAGCAAGTAGATGAAGAAAGGCTTCGCCTTGTTAGAAAAATGAATGGTGAAAAAAGAAGTGGTATGCCAACAATCCCGGCTCAGCCATCTTATCAGATTATGCATAGTTGTAGCGATCATGCTCACAGTCACGGATTATTGGTAATTGATGCAGACGAAATTAATAACGACTAAAATCATAATAATGAAAAAAATATTTTTAATAATATCTATGAGCTTCTTGCTGGCAGTAAATGCTCAGGAAACTGTTTTGCCTACTAAACCGCACATAGGCGTAAGCTATATTAAAAATGCCACTATCCATTTAGGTAATGGCAAAGTGCTGGAAAATGGAACTATCAAAATAAAGGATGGTAAAATTGAAGAAGTAGGAACAAACATTGTTGTACCTGCTGGTGCAGATGTAACAGACGCAACAGGTAAGCAAGTTTATCCCGGGCTAATATTGGCGACAAGCAGTCTTGGTTTAGGCGAGGTAAATGCTGTAAGAGCTACGCAAGATGTAAGAGAAATCGGAGATATGAATCCGAATGTAAGAGCATTAGTTGCTTACAATACTGATTCAAAAGTTATAAATACGCTTCGTTCTAATGGAATATTGCTGGCGAATATTGTTCCGCAAGGAAGTTTTGTTGCAGGTTCTTCCAGTGTTGTTCAATTAGATGCCTGGAATTGGGAAGATGCAGCTTATAAAACAGATGAAGGAATTCATGTCTATTTGCCATTGTTAATGGCAAGACCAGGTGGAAGAGGCGGCGGAGGAAGAGGTGGCGGACCGCAACAGCCTCCGACTGATCCGGTGAAAGAAGGATTGGCAAAGCTGGAAGATCTGAAATCATTTTTCAAAGAAGCAAAAGCATATTTTAATGAGTCAACTCACGAAGAAACCAATTTGAAATTTGAGGCAGTAAAAGGTTTGTTTAATAAAAGCCAGAAATTGTACATGCATGGCAATACTGTTAAACAAATATTAGCCGCATTGGATTTTGTAAAAGAGTTTGGGTTGGATATGGTAATAGTTGGCGGTAGTGAAAGCTACCAGGTAGCAGATTTATTAAAACAGCATAATGTTTCAGTAATCTTATCGCAGCCACATAGTTTGCCTACAACTACGGATAACGATGTGGACCAGCCTTACAAAACCGCTGCTGCATTACAAAAAGCAGGTGTGTTATTTGCTATTTCTGATGAAGATGGTCAAACAAGAGGTAGAAACCTTCCATTTAATGCAGGCACCGCAGCTGCTTATGGACTTACAAAAGAAGAAGCACTTGCTGCAATTACTTTAAATGCTGCAAAAATTATGGGTGTAGCTGATAAAACAGGAAGTATTGAGGTTGGAAAGGATGCGAATATTATTGTAAGCGATGGTGATATTCTTGATATGCGTACCAGTAATGTAACCGATGCTTTTATTCAAGGAAGAAAAATTGACTTAACAGATAAGCACAAATTATTAAACGATAGATATAATCAAAAGTATGATTTGAAGAAGAAAGGATTTTAACTAGATATCTTAATTAATTCCAAGCCGTTCTGATTTTATTAGAACGGCTTTTTATTTAGGCGTTTCTTGATGATTATTATCATCTAAGTCCAAATGCTCTCCACAATGTGGACATTGATGCGTTTTTTTTACTCTGTTCATCCGGAATTCTTCCAAAAAGCCTGCTGTAATGATACCGGCTGGTAACGCAAAAAAAGCAACACCAGTTAACATAATAACAACGGACATACATTTGCCAATAGTTGTAAACGGAACCATATCTCCGTAACCAGTTGTTGTAAGTGTTACAACCGCCCACCATATTGTAGCCGGAATACTGGTGAATGCTTCACTGTTTCCCGGCGGCTCATGTTCGGCAAAATACATAGCACAAGAGGCTATAATAATAAGAAATACGACAAGTATAAAACTAAGTACTAATTCATTTGCTCTTTTTTTGAAAACATTGGTAATCATATGAACAGACTTCATATAAGCTGTTAGCCTGAAAAGTCTGAAGAATCGCATCAACCGGAGAATACGCAGAACTCTTAGATCAAATCCGATGATTGCATGGAGGTAAAATGGCAGAATTGCCAGCAAGTCAATCAAAGCAGCCGGAGAGACCATATACTTTAATCTTCCCCATACGCTATGTTTATATTTTTCTTCGTGGTTGCTACTCCATACCCTCAGCACATATTCAACCGTGAAAATGATTACCGAAATAAGGTCGAAATAGTGAAAGAATTGTTGCTCATGGTATTCATCATGCATTGAGGGAACTGTTTCCAGCATTACAGCCAGAACATTCAGAATAATCAGAACGATTATAAAAATGTTGATGATTTTATCCCAACGTTCATCTCCTACAATTTCGGGATGAAGCAGTCCGTGAACCTTCTTTTTGGTTACTTTATACATAGTTTGGTTGCTAAGAAGCAATTAAAGATAAAAAAATATACTGCAAAGTGATGTGGTTTTAAAAGATAGCCGAATATAAAATATGTCAAAAGCAAAAATCCCCTTCGTTAATAACGAAAGGGATCATTTGCATTTGGTAATAAAAATTTATTGACCAGTTAGTTTTTTTGTAAGCTCCACTACCTCATTAGCTTTTGCAGTCATGTAAGTAGTTAATTTTTCCGCTTCTTCAGGATTTGCAGCTACTTTTTGTGCGGCAGCAGTTCCTTTCGTAGCCAAATCCTGACCCATTGTTCCCAGGTCAGCCATTTTAGACATATCCTTACTTTCAACAGCAGCTTTATAAGCATTAATGTAATCTTCATATGCTTTTACATAAGCATTTACATCAGGATCACTGAAAGTTGGAGCTCCGTCAGTAGTCACTGTAGGTTCAGTAGTTGTCGGAGTTTCTGTTGTAGTTTCCGTAGGGGTCTCAGCTTTTTTGTCTTTGCAAGAAGTCATTACGCCAACAATTGCAAGTACCGCAAATAATTTTTTCATTTTTTTTGATTTTGGTTTAACGTTAAAGGAGACAAACCTAAAATTTATTTTGATAAATAGTAATTTTTTTTATTGATTCATTACTAACATTAATAAAAAAAGTAAATCTTATGCGTCTTTTCCGTGACACTGCTTGTACTTTTTACCACTTCCACAAGGGCATGGGTCGTTTCTCCCAACCTTGGGTCCAACTTTTACAGGCTCTTGTTTTTCAGCAACTTCTGCACCTCCACCGGGGTCAAACCTATCCCTTTCGTTTGCGCCATAATCCTGTCCGGCCGCATCTACTTCATCTTTGTTAGCTCTCATCCGGCTCATGTCAGTTTTTTGCTGGCGGCCTTCTTTTAATGGTGTATTGTCCTGCTGAATTGGAATGGAGGCATGTGATAGGAAGGATACAATGTTCTTATTTACTTCCGTATTCATATTGCTGAACTGGTTATAAGCTTCCATTTTGTAAATAACCAATGGATCTTTTTGTTCCAGATAAGCAGTTTGCACACTTTGTTTCAAATCATCCATAGCTCTCAGATGCTCTTTCCAGGCATCATCTATAACAGCAAGTGTAATTGTTTTTTCTAACGAGTTGCAAAGTTCTGCACCTTCTGTACTTAATGTTTTATCAAGATTGGTCAGCACATTTAAGTTTTTGCGGCCATCTGTAAATGGAACTACAACATTTTCAATATGACCACCCTGTGTCAACCTGATATTTTTAAATACTGGAATTGCCTGCTTTTGCAATTCAACTTTATGTGCATTATATTTTTCAGACGATTCATTATAAAGCGTATCTATCAAGCCGTTTATCTCTCCTCTCTTAAATGTGTCCTCATCAATCTTAGTATCTAATCCAAAATTGACAATACAGGCCATTTTAAACCCGTCAAAATCTTCCTGTTCACGGAAAGAATCAATCAAGCTTCCTGCAATAGCAGAGAAAGAAGTATCAATATCCAATGCCAGCCTTTCACCAAACAAGGCATGGTTTCTTTTTTCATAAACGGCATTTCTTTGTTTGTTCATTACATCGTCATACTCCAATAATCTTTTACGAATACCAAAGTTGTTTTCTTCAACTTTCTTTTGTGCCCGTTGAATACTGTTACTAATCATAGTATGCTGAATCACATCACCTTCTTTGTAGCCCAGTTTATCCATCAGTGATGCGATACGTTCGCTACCGAACATTCGCATCAGGTCATCTTCCAAGCAAACATAGAATTGTGAAGAACCAGGATCTCCCTGACGACCGGCACGGCCTCTTAGCTGCCTGTCTACACGACGACTTTCATGTCTTTCCGTACCAACAATTGCCAAGCCTCCTGCGTCTTTCACACCAGGTCCGAGTTTTATATCCGTACCACGGCCTGCCATGTTGGTAGCGATTGTAACCGCTCCTGCAAGGCCAGCTTCAGCAACAACCTGGGCTTCTTTGGCATGTTGCTTTGCGTTCAATACATTATGTGGAATTTTTTTCTGCTGTAACATCCTGCCCAATAATTCACTCACCTCAACAGAGGTAGTACCTACAAGGCATGGGCGGCCGGCATTGCGCAGATTTTCTATCTCGTCAATAACTGCCTTGAATTTTTCTCTTTTTGTTTTGTAAACTAGGTCTTGTTTGTCATCTCTGATTAATGGCAGGTTGGTTGGAATAGTAACAACATCGAGTTTATAAATGCTCCACAATTCACCAGCTTCTGTTTCCGCAGTACCCGTCATGCCACATAGTTTGTGATACATACGGAAGTAGTTCTGTAATGTAACAGTAGCATAAGTTTGTGTGGCGGCTTCGATCTTTACATTTTCTTTTGCTTCTAATGCCTGATGCAAACCATCACTATAACGACGGCCTTCCATGATACGACCTGTTTGTTCATCGACAATCTTAATAGCACCATCGATTACAACATATTCAACATCTTTCGCAAATAAAGCGTAGGCCTTTAATAATTGCTGAACAGTATGAATGCGGTCTGCCTTCTGAGTATAGTCGTTTAAAATAGTTTCTTTTAATTGCAATTTTTCTTCTGCGGGAGCATCGCTTTTTTCAATATCGGCAAGTTTTACTCCGATATCAGGCATGATGAAAAAATCGGGGTCTTCTCCTACACCAGTTATAATATTAATACCCTTATCAGTTAACTCAACAGAATTATTTTTTTCATCAATTTGAAATAACAGTTGCTCATCCACAATATGCATGTGACGAAGCTGCTCTGACAAGTAATGATTTTCCGCTTTTTGCATCAGCACTTTTATACCTGGTTCACTCAAGTATTTGATTACTGGTCCATATTTTGGCAATCCCCGATGTGCCCTGAATAAATAAAGACCACCTGTTTTTGGATCATCTTCGCCAGCGGCAATTAATCTTTTTGCTTCAGTAAGACAGTTACGAACAATCCTTTCCTGCTCCTGAACAAGCTGCTGAATTTTTGGTTTGTGAATATGGTATTGCTGATCATCGCCTTTTGGCACCGGACCAGAAATAATTAGTGGAGTTCTGGCATCATCAATCAAAACGGAGTCAACTTCATCCACCATTGCAAAATGATGTTTGCGTTGTACCATTTCTTCCGGCGTATGCACCATGTTGTCGCGGAGATAATCGAAGCCAAATTCATTATTCGTTCCGTAAGTAATATCTGCTAAATAAGCATTTCTTCTTTCTTCAGTATTTGGTTGATGTTTGTCAATACAGTCAACTCTTAAACCCAGCCATTCAAAAATAGTTCCGTTCCACTCTTGGTCACGACGAGCCAGATAATCGTTTACAGTAACGATATGAACACCTTCGCCAGCTAAGGCATTCAGGTAAGCGGGTAATGTAGACACCAACGTTTTTCCTTCACCTGTTGCCATCTCTGCAATTTTTCCCTGATGCAAAACGACACCACCTATCAACTGCACATCATAGTGTAGCATGTTCCAGGTAACCTCAGTTCCACCTGCAGTCCATGTATTTTTATAGATTGATTTATCACCATCAATGGAAATGTCTTTCTTTTTTACACTTAAGTCACGGTCCATTTCTGTTGCTGTAGAAACGATTTCAGTGCTTTCTTTAAAACGACGGGCTGTTTCTTTTACCACTGCAAAAGCCTCGGGCAATAATATTTCAAGAACTTCTTCAATTTTTTTGTCTCTATCTTTTTTCAGTTTATCTACTTCTTGATAGATAGCATCTTTGCCCATCAGATCGCCGAAAGGAAGTTCTTCTGCTGAGGTATTTTTTGTTTTGATTTCCGCATCAATTTCAGACAGATGTTCTTTTATACGCTGACGAAACTCCTGTGTTTTATTACGAAGCTGATCATTACTTAGAGAACTATATGAATTAAAGAATCCATTTATTTTCTCGACATAATGTTCAATCTTTTTTACGTCTTTCTCTGATTTACTGCCGCCGAATAATTTTGAAATAAAGCCAAGCATGGTTGGGTATTTATGAATTTGTTATTTGAATAGGTACTATGTTGTCAAAAAGAGTGCTATATGTTACTGTAAGCCAATTTGACAGAAAACTTTCCCTGTTTATCAGGGGCGGCAAAGATAAGTTTTAGTTTCTTGCAAAAAAGGGAGCTTTCTGGAAAATTTTACCGCCTTTTTGGCTAATGAATCAATGGTAATCAACCAATTTTGAGTTTCATTGATGTATCTTTCGGGCATTCAGTTATGAGTATAAAAATGAAAAGAGTTGTTAGTTATTTAGGGTTCCTAACGATTTGTTTACCTGTAATTTTAATTTCCTGCAAGAGCAAGGATAAAAAACTACCCGATAAGAATATTGCTGATAATATCTATTTTGATTATAAAATTTCGGCGGAAGAAGGTTATGACAACCTCACTGTATTATTGAAATTCCGGGATGGTGATAAAACTGGTGAAGCATTTACTCCTGCAGTGCTGGAAAATGTAAAACTTGATGACGAAATTTTAGTGCCAGACAGTTCGAAGCTGAACGGTGTATTTTATGAAATTCAAAAGCCAATAAGTGCTTTCTCCGGTAAACATTATATAACATTTTCCACCAATGACGGTTCAGCGTTTAAAGAAGAAATCAATTTTTCACCGATATCATTGATTACAGTAATTCCTGAAAATATACATAGGGAAGACTTGGTTCTCGATTTTGCTGGATTGGAAAACGAAGATTATGTTCGGATTGTTCTTACAGACACATCTTTTTTTAACGATGGCATAAATAGGATTGACGCTGTGCTGAATAATCAAATGATTTTACCCAAAAAAGACCTTGACAATCTTGCCGATGGACCCATTCTTCTTGAATTTATCCGGGAGTTTGAACGACCCATAAAAAATGCTGGTGAAGTTGGTGGAAGGGTAAGGATAAATTATACACTTCGTCGATCATTCAATTTGCAGAATTAGCCTGAAAAAGAGTGGATTACAATAATAAATATGTGAATAAAAGCATCAACTTTTATTTTAAAATGCCTATGGATTTTTAGCTTCAACACCGTACTTTTGCGCCCAATTCAAGAAAGGCTATGGCAGGACAATTAAAAGAGGTTCGTAACCGCATCAAATCAGTACAAAGTACACAACAGATTACTAAGGCCATGAAAATGGTGAGTGCTGCAAAACTGCGCCGTGCACAGGATGCCATTGTGCAAATGCGTCCGTATGCACAGAAGCTACAGGAAATGCTAAGCAATATTGTGAGTAATAGCGAAGGTGATACAAGCATGAAATTGGCTACTGAACGTCCGATAGAGAAAGTGTTGATGATCGTTATTACAAGTGACCGTGGATTAGCTGGTGCTTTCAATGCCAATACAATCAAATTGACCAAAGCAACTATTGCTGAGAAATATGCAAGCCAATATCAAAAAGGCAATGTTGCTATCTGGAGCATTGGGAAAAAAGGATATGAGCATTTCAGCAAGAATAATTACAAAACAGACGCTACCTATAAAGACATTTTTTTGAACCTGACCTTTGAAAATGTACAGCAGGCCTCGAAAGCCGCAATGGTAGCATTTGAAGAAAAGCAATTTGATGTAGTTGAAATTGTCTACAGCCAGTTTAAGAATGCAGCTACACAGCGTTTCGAAGTAGAACGTTTTCTTCCAATTCCTAAAGTGGAGAAAAAAGAAGGAACTGCAAATGCTGATTTTATTTACGATCCTTCCAAGGAATTGTTGATTGAAGAGCTGATGCCAAAAATCCTCAACACTCAATTATACAAAGCGGTTCTTGATTCTAATGCATCCGAGCATGGAGCAAGGATGACAGCGATGGATAAAGCCAGCGAAAATGCCAATGAATTGCTCCGGGCTTTGAAAATTTCCTATAACAGAGCAAGACAAGCTGCCATTACTACCGAATTAACGGAGATTGTAAGTGGTGCGGCCGCTTTGGAAGGATAGAACCTTTCTTTCGGTAGGATTTAAATTCCTTTTAATTTCTAACATCGCTTTATTAGAAGTGTTAATAAGTGTGTTTCTGTCTTCGTTTTAGTAATATTAATTTCGTTCAAATCGTTTTGATACAACATCATGGAAATAACTAATCTGATACCACATATAGAAGCATTGATTTTTGCAAGTGATAAGCCTTTACCTACTTTGGAAATAACTGAACTGGTGAATAATGCACTGGGTTTTATGGATGACAAGGTTACACTGGATCAAGTAGAAGCAGCTCTTGAAGGAATTACTGAAAAGTACAGTGCCGATTTTTATCCGTTTGAAGTAGTACAAAGTGGTGGCGGCTGGCAATTTTTAACAAGAAAAGAGTTTCATAAAACAGTTGCTCAATTGAATGGTGAAAAATTCATGAAGCGTCTTTCTTCTGCGGCATTAGAAACATTATCAATCATAGCTTACAAGCAACCGGTTACAAAAGGAGAAATTGAAGCAATCCGTGGAGTAAGTTCCGATTATGCTGTGCATAAATTATTAGAAAAGGAATTGATTATTATCAGCGGTAGAAACGAACATGCACCTGGGCAACCATTACTTTACACCACTTCTAAGAATTTTATGGATTATTTTGGCATCAATTCTTCAGAAGAATTGCCTAAAATAAAAGAAGTGTTGGCAGATCAGATAATAGAGCCGACAGCTATAAAAGATATGATACAACCTGAGGAAGATAATACTGAGGAAAATGATGATGCTGAAGCCTTGGCAGTAAGCGACGGCGGTGAATTAATTATTAATAATGAACAAGGGGAAGGAGAGGCGAATTGATTTTCGAAACATATTTAGCATTGAGCCACAGTTTATCTGTGGCTTTTTGATTTTCCAGAATAGACTAACACTTCGTAGCCTTTTGCTGTAGTATATTCGCAATTATGCCGGAAAAATTTACCAATAATCAATTGATAGCAGCCGCAAATGAGTTTGGAACTCCTTTGTATGTTTATCATGCAGAAAAAATAAAAGAACAATATCAAAAGCTGACAACTGCATTTGCAAAGCAAGATACAACATTCTTTTATGCGAGTAAGGCTTTAACGAACATTAATGTTCTTCGCTATATAAAAGAAATCGGCTGCAATGTTGATTGTAGTTCCATCAACGAAGTAAAACTGGCATTGCATGCTGGATTTCCTCCAGATAGGATTTTGTATACTTCAAACGGAATTGACTTTTCTGAAATAGAAGAAGCTGTTGTGGCTGGTGTGCATATCAACATTGATAGCCTTTCCAATCTTGAAAAATTTGGAAAAAAATTCGGACACACATATCCAGTAGGAATTAGAATAAGACCTAACATAATGGCAGGCGGAAATATTAAAATTTCTACCGGACATGAAGGAAGCAAGTTTGGAATTCCTGTTACTCAATTAGAAAAAATAGAAGAAATAGTAAAGAATACAAATCTTTTTATCCGCACATTACATATTCATACAGGAAGTGACATTAAGGATCCTGAAGTATTTGTAAAAGGAATTGAAGTGTTGTTTGAATTAATTCCTCACTTTCCCGAACTGGAAATAATTGACTTAGGTGGCGGATTTAAAGTCCCTTACCATGCAGATGAAAAGGAGACAGATATAGACTTATTGGCACAAAAAATAAAAGATTGTTTTGATAGCCATCCTATAGTTGGCAATAAGAAATTTAAACTTTGGTTCGAACCCGGAAAGTTTTTAGTAAGTGCTTGTGGTTTCTTAATTTCGAAAGTAACGGTGCTTAAGGATAATGGTGCTACTGTTTTTGCGGCAGTCAATACGGGCTTGAATCATCTGATACGACCAATGATGTATGATGCGTATCATCACATTGAAAATATTTCAAACCCTGCGGGAGAAAAGAAATTATATACTGTTACAGGTAATATTTGTGAAACAGATACATTCGGGTCAGATAGAGAATTAAATGAGGTTCGAGAAGGTGATCTTTTTGCTTTTCATAATGCCGGTGCTTATGGTTTCGAAATGTCTTCTAATTACAATGCAAGGTTTAAACCTGCGGAAGTTTTGATAAGAGATGGCAAAGCTCAGCTAATTCGTAAAAGAGATCAGATGGAAGATTTGTTAAAAAATCAGATTCTGTAAACACTTAGAAGCTGCTTGCTATAATAATTAATTGCTTTTTACTGATGTAAAATAAATAATTCCTGCATCTTTGAAGAGTCGCTGTTTTTATTCACCAGTAAAACAGAAATCATGTACAAAGCAACTCTTTCAAAATCTTTATTTAAAAAGCCTGCCTTATTTATTCTGCTTGCTTTTATTTATTTGCAATCATTTGCTCAACAACAGCCAACAGGATTGGGAATTGTGAGCCCTCAAATAAAAGCAGGCACAACATTGTATTTATATTCCGGACAATTGATTGATGATCTGCTTCACCATAGTACAATTAAGGATAGTATAACTTTTACAGAAGGACAGTATAATATAGAGATAAGTACAGCACCGGCATGGTTTGTACCAGAACACTTGAAATTAGATTATGAAATTTTTCAATTAAGAGCTGTTACACTTTCAAGAAACTGGATTGAAGTAATTGTAAATAAGAAAACCGGTAAGACGGCATGGATAGACAGAAATGCCGTAATACTTCAATATTGGCCTGAGTTTTTACTACATGTATTTGGAGTTGAGGTAATAAATGCTGCAGCCAATCCGGTTCGTATTAAGCCGTTGGATAATGCATCCACAGTATTTAATCCTGGAAGAAGTTCTTTGAGACCAATTGCTGTACAAGGAGAATGGATGAAGGTTGCAACAATACAAGAGTCTCCTAATTCAATTCCTAAATTGGGCTGGATACGTTGGAAAAAAGGAAACCAGCTATTGATAAGCTGGTCACTTTTAAGTTGATATTTTACTAGTTGTTTATTTTGCTTTTACAACAATCGTAGTGGTTGTTTTTGATGTTACAGGTAAGTCGCCGAAAGAAGTTTCAGTAGAGCCAGTCGATTCAGTAGTGAAACTTTTTTCCTGAACAATATTTGTTGCTTTGTCAAGAAAAATTTTTCCTGTTGTTTTATTTTTCAATCTCGTTGTTGTTGGATTACCCATCATTTCTGCTTTTGAAACAGAGCTTGAGGTTTCAGTAAAATCAATAACAATTGTGGTGTCATTGATTTCAGCAATTTTATATTCTGTTTCAGACGAACCCCCATTTTCCATCGCAGTGGTTTTCCATGTGCTACCAACAGATGAAGCGGTATCAGGTAACACATTAAAGAAGCTGGCTTTCCCTTTTTGTGGAGGTTGTACCAGATCCATCACACCTTTTAGCATATTTGTGATTATTGCCATCCTGCTATCGCCTTCTGCTAAAGTTATTTTTTCTGGGAATGCCATTTTTACATTTCCGGAAGGATCTATAACCATGTCATATTTCTTCTCCAGCATATCTTTTACTGGTTTTCCAAAAGGACCTTTCAAATCTTTTTCATTCTCTGAATCAAATTTTTGTTTTTGACCCATGCCATCAAAGGCGAAATTGATTTTTTGTACTTCATGACGAAGTGTTGTATTATCATCCGTTGCATTGGTAGCTGTGTAAGAATGGTTGGCTGTTGCATCAACTTTAAAATCAATTGACTGTCCCATTGCCTGTTGGGAAATGGTGCTATTGGTTTTCATTTCTATTTCAAAAATCTGGCCTTGACCAAATTTTAATTTTCCTGAAACTGTTTGCGCAAATGTAAAAGTAGAAGCTATTAAAAATGAAAAGATTAACCCTGTCTTTTTTTTCATATAAAATGATTGAGAATTTTGTTAACGGTCGGAGGTGTAATAAATATGTTTAATCAGCAAATTTGACGATTCTGCTTCACAATCGTTGCAGAATTATGTAAATAATTGTAATTCCATACCACTTATTCACAACTAATTCCATCTGAACTTCCTATTTTTAAGTACATTTCAAAAAATAAAAATTTACAGTTATGCCAATAAGAATGACAGATGACCCAAATGATCCTAACCAAGACTATAACGATGATAGTGGTGGTGGTGGTAGAGGCCCGAATTTACCCGGAGGTGGCGGTGGACTAATGTCATTATTGCCAATGCTACTTGGGCTGTTCAAAGGAAAAGGAATAATTGCATTGCTTGTAATAGCAGCAGGTGCTTTTTTCTTATTTAAAAGCGGCACCTGCAATGTTGCAGATGTCGTAAGTAAATTTTCACAAAGTGGATATAATTTTAATCCTTCAGAATTTAATAAGGCGTCAGTATATGAAGGATTGGAAGATGATGCTGGAAAAAATCCTTTGCCGGAAGCCGTCTCATTACTTAAATATGCGCCGGCCAGAGAAAATCAAGGTCAGCAAGGAAGTTGTGTAGCTTGGAGTTGTGCTTACGCTTCGCAAACGATTCTTACAGCCGCTGCTACAGGTGTAGATCCAAATTCAATTCGTTTTAGTCCTTCGTATTTATACAATCAAATTAAATTAGAAGGTTGTCAGGGTTCTTATATCCAAAGAGCAATGGAGGCCATGCAACGCAATGGTGGTGTTTCCTTAAGTCAATATCCATATAATGATCAAGATTGTGATAGAGAACCCTCTTCTTCAGATATTCAGGCAGGAAGGCAAAATGTAATTCATGGATTTACTCGGCTTACGAGTGGCGATAATATTGAGCAGATAAGTGTAAGAGCAATTAAAGAACATTTGGCAAAAAATGCACCTGTTGCAATTGGAATGATGGTAGGGCA
The DNA here is from genome assembly GCA_016706055.1 of Chitinophagaceae bacterium. GTDB lineage: Bacteria > Bacteroidota > Bacteroidia > Chitinophagales > Chitinophagaceae > JJ008. Next base: position 40,158 of record JADJKL010000003.1, read on the forward strand.
GAGTTTTATGCAGGATATGATGGGAAAAGAACTTTGGACTCCGCAAGGTATGGATGAAAGCCAAATGGGAATGGGTGGCCATGCTATGAGTGTAATTGGTTATGATGACAGAAAATTCGGCGGAGCTTTTCAAATTATGAATAGTTGGGGTTCGGAATGGGGCAACAATGGTGTAGGCTGGGTTCGCTACGGTGATTTTAAAACCTATGTAAGAGAAGCTTACGGCATTGATCCATTACCTAAGAGAAGCAATGTTGCCAATATTCCATTGGAGTGTACAATTGGATTAGTTAATAACGATGGCGGAAAAAATATTCCATTAAGAGTATCAGCAAACAATGTTTTTCAAACTACATCACCAATTGCAATTGGTACTCGGTTTAAGATGTCGATAGAAAATGCAACAGAGTGCTACATTTATGTTTTTGGTATGGAAGCGGATAAATCAAGTTATGTATTGTTTCCTTATATGAAGCAAGGAGAAACTGTTTCCAAGCATTCGCCTTATTGTGGTATTACGGGTTACAGATTGTTTCCTAAAGGCCAATCTATGGAAGCAGATACAATCGGTAACCGGGATTTTATTGCCATTGTAGTAAGTAAAGATGAACTGGATTATAATGCTTTGAATACAGCTATCAGCAATAGTAATCAGGCGGATTATTATAATAAAGTAAATGAAGCCTTACAAAGTATTCTGATTCGCTCTGCAAGATTTAACAATACAAGTAATGGAAATATTTATTTTAAAGTAGATGCTAATAGTAACAAAGCTGTAGCTTGTGTAGTAGCTATTGATAAAAAATAATCGAATATATGAAAAAACTAGTCTTTATAATCGGGTTTGTTTTTTCGGCGATTGTTGGTTTTTCGCAGGATATGAAAACTTTTAATTTATATAAACCTGCGGAAAATGCAAAAGAACAAATCTTAACTGCTGTAAAGGAGGCAAAGAAATCTGGCAAACATGTGTTGATACAAATTGGCGGCAACTGGTGTATTTGGTGTGCAAGGTTTAATGATTTGATTACTACAGATAAATCAATTGATACATTAGTAAATGATAATTATGTTGTTTATCATTTGAACTATAGTAAAGAAAATTTTAACCTGGAACTTTTGAAAAAGTATAAGTTCCCGCAACGTTTTGGGTTTCCGGTTTTTCTTATCCTAAATGAAGAAGGTGATTTGATTCATACACAAAACTCTGAGTACTTGGAATCTGGAAAAGGATATGACAAAGAAAAAGTAACAACTTTTTTTAATAACTGGAGTACAAAAGCTATAGACCCTTCAAATTACAAAGAAAATTAAATGAATCCAAACACCTCTTCATTCATAAAGCTTTTAAAACATCCATTTAAATTCAAGCTATTTCTTTTTACAAAATTACCTGCGGCTTATTTGGCTGGAGTAAGAGTGAGAGAAGTTAATGAAAAAAAATGTGTTGCATCTGTTCCTTATAAATGGCTTTCGCAAAATCCATTCAGGTCTACGTATTTTGCTTGTTTAAGTATGGCAGCAGAATTAAGTACTGGTGCATTGGCAATGGCTCATTTATACAAAATTGATCCGCCTGTATCAATGTTGGTGGTAAAAGTAGATTCAGAATATTTTAAGAAAGCAACAGGCAGAACTTATTTTACTTGTGAAGATGGAGCACTGTTTGAAAAAGCAATTGCTGATACTATTATAACTAATGAACCAACAACAGTAAAAGCAAAATCTGTTGGTAGAAATAAGGAAGGTGAAATAGTCGCAGAATTTTATATCACTTGGTCGTTTAAAGCAAGAAACAAAAAATAATTTTTAATTAGAAAAATTTTCTGGATGGAACAGTTTTTGTTTCTCAACAGAAAGGAGGAATTAAAATGAAAATAGCATTTCATGGCGCAGCCAGAACAGTTACAGGATCTAAACATCTGATCACATTAAAAAATGGGAAAAAGATATTGCTTGATTGCGGTATGTTTCAAGGAATGGGAAAAGCTACGATACCATTGAACAACGATCTTGGTTTTGATGCTTCAACAGTTGATGTGATGGTCCTTTCTCATGCACATATTGACCATAGTGGATTAATTCCAAAACTGGTGAAAGAAGGATACCGTGGAAAAATTTATTGCACTCCAGCTACTAAAGATCTTACAGGTGTTTTATTGGAAGATTCAGCACATATTCAGGAGAATGATGTTCGATACGTTAACAAAAAAAGAGCAGCAGAAGGGCAACCGTATGTACAGCCATTGTACACTTTGGATGATGCAAAAAAAGCTACGGAAAGGTTAACTGAAGTAAAGTATAACGAATGGAAAACGATAGAACAAGGTGTCGAATTACTTTTTACAGATGCTGGTCATATTATCGGCAGTGCTTGTGTCCATCTAAGAATTACAGACAATGGTAAAACAGAAAGCCTGACATTTAGCGGCGATATTGGCCGTTACAGGGATATTATTCTACGTTCTCCGGATATTTTTCCCCAAGCTGATTATATTATAATGGAATCAACTTATGGTAACAGTTTACATGAAATGCAATTCACTACACCTAATCATTTGCTGGAATGGGTGGAAAGGACCTGTGTTCAGAAAAAAGGTAAATTGATTATTCCGGCATTTAGTGTGGGAAGAACTCAGGAGATTTTATTCGCCTTAAATCAACTGGAATTGGAGAATAGATTGCCAAAAGTTGATTATTTTCTAGACAGCCCGTTAAGCATTGAAGCAACTGACATCATTAAAAGCTATCCTCAATATTTTAATAAAACAATTCAAAAAGTATTAGAAAAAGATAATGACCCTTTTAAATTCCCTGGCTTAAAATATATCCAGTCTGTTGATCAAAGTAAGATGCTCAACTTCCGCAATGAGCCCTGTGTAATAATTTCTGCTAGTGGAATGGCGGAGGCTGGGAGAGTAAAGCATCACATAAGTAATAATGTAGAGAACAGTCGTAATGCAATATTAATGACAGGTTATTGTGAACCCAACTCTTTGGGTGCAAGGCTACAAACAGGTGCAAAAGAAGTAGGTATTTTTGGTGTGGCACATGAAGTGCATGCAGAAATAGGAGCTATCCGCAGCATGAGTGCTCATGGAGACTATGAAGATATGTCGCAATGGCTGGCTTGTCAAAACCCCAAAGAGGTAAAACGTTTATTCCTTGTACATGGTGAATATGATGTGCAACAGGATTTTAAATCTCGTCTTGTTAAAAGGTTTTGTAGATGTTGAAATTCCTGAGCTGCATTATGAGACAGGTTTATCTTAACTCGATCTTTTTTATACAACCTTTCACAAATTCTTAATAATTCCGGCACAGTTTTTTCCGTTTATAGATCTGTAAAACCCAACCTCCTTTGCTTCTGAGAGAAATACTTGTATAAAATTTCTTATACAATTAAAAAAAAGGAGCAGATATGAAAAATAAATGGAAAATGTGGACTGGATTTGCAGCTGTCATTTTTTTACTGGCAAGTTGTGCCACCTCTACACATATCGAAAAAGATGATTCAACCAATTTTAATGATTACAAAACTTTTGCATGGCTTGAAAAAAATCCCAATGCTGAAAAGGGGAAGAACAAACAAAGTGATTTAACAGAACAACGTATCCGTGAAGCAGTAAATAAAGAACTTGCAAAATCTGCAGGATGGAGAGAAGTTAAAAGCAGGCCGGATGTTTTTTTAAGTTATGATGTGTTGGTAGAAAGAGGTACATCAGAAAGTACAAGTCCTGTTTATTCCAGGCCCTTCTCAAGAGTCTTTTATAACAGAAGCACAGGCCGCTATTTCACCGTTTATTATCCTTCGCAATTTGCAGGGTATGAAAGGGATGAAAGATCAATCCGTGAAGGAACGGTAACAATTTCAATGATTGATGGAAGAACAGACAAAACTGTTTGGCAAGGATGGACAACAGACGAGGTGAACAGCCGAAACCTCACAAGCCGGGAAATACAAAACAGTGTAAAGTCAATCTTCAAGAAATTTGATATAGCTAAAAATTAATTTTCTATAGGACGGTTCCGGACAACGCCTCCCCGAAAGGGGAGGTTTTTTTTGATAGAAAATATGTTTAAAACCATTATTTTTGCCGCCCAATCAATGCGGGGGTAGCTCAGCTGGTTAGAGCACAGGATTCATAACCCTGAGGTCGGCAGTTCAAGTCTGCTTCCCCGTACTTAAAAGCTCCTTTTTGGAGCTTTTTTGCTTTTAAAAGCAGAAATTTGAAAATGCCTTCAATCAGATTAGCAAAGCCAACAGATTCCCGCCCAATTCTGGACATCTATGCTCCATATATTGAAAACACTTCTCTGACATTTGAAACAGAAGTCCCATCAGTAGAAGCATTTGCAAAAAGAATTGAAACATATCTCCAAAAGTGGCCTTGGCTAGTTTGTGAAATAAATGGTGTTATAGCCGGTTATGCTTATGCATCCCGGTACAGAGAAAGAACAGCTTATCAGTGGAGTGTAGAATGTTCTGTTTATATACATGATGATTTTCAAAAAGCAGGAATCGGAAAAGCCTTGTACATGTCTTTATTTGAAATATTAAAAAGACAAGGCTATAATAATGTATACGCAGTAATTAATTTACCAAACGATAAAAGTGTTGCCTTTCATGAAAAATGCGGTTTCAATCACTTTGCTACATATGAAAAAGTTGGATACAAGCTTGGGCATTGGAAAAATGTTGGATGGTGGCGGTTGATATTAAATGATTTTAAAGATGAACCATCTGCGCCAATTCCTTTTTCTGCATTGAATAAAGATTTTCTTGCTGATCTTTTTAAAGAAATGCAAAAGCTTATTTATTCTAAATAATTACTTAGCAGCTTCAGCAGTTTTCTTATCAAGGGAAACTCTGCCGGGATAAACTGTAAGAGCTTCTTCTAAACAATCCATTGCAGCACTTAAAGATTCAAGGTTTAAAACATAGGCCAAGCGAACTTCATTCTTTCCCAATCCTTCTGTTCCGTAAAAACCTGTGGCCGGTGCCAGCATTACCGTTTGATTATTAAAAGAAAATTCTTCCAAAAGCCATTGACAAAATTTATCACTGTCATCAATTGGCAATTTTGCAATTGCATAAAATGCCCCACCTGGGTTTGGACAATACACATCGGGCATTGCATTCAATCTTTTCACCATTAAATCTCTACGACTTAAATATTCAGCTTTTGGCGCATCAAAATAACTTGCTGGAAGATCAACTGCGGCTTCTCCCATTATTTGCGCCAAACCTGGAGGACTTAATCTTGCTTGTGCAAATTTCATTGCTGTGTCATACACTGTTTTGTTTTTTGTAACAAAAGCTCCTAGTCTTGCGCCGCAGGCACTATATCTTTTTGAGATGGTATCCATCAGCACAACATGTTGATCTAATCCTTCGAGATGCATAGCACTTACATATTCACCATCATAACAAAATTCACGGTAAGCTTCATCGCTAAAGAGGTATAAATCATGTTTTATACAAAGTTGTTTCAATGCTTCCATCTCTTCCCGGCTATATAAATAACCCGTGGGATTGTTTGGACTACAGATTACAATTGCTTTTGTTTTCGGAGTGATGACTTTTTCAAAATCAGCAATTGGAGGTAGAGCAAAACCAGTTTCTATGCTGGAAGTAATAGGAACAACAGCAACACCTGCAGCACAGGCAAAGCCATTATAGTTTGCATAAAACGGTTCTGGAATAATCACTTCATCACCTGGATTTAAACAAGCAAAGAAACCGAATTGAATGGCTTCACTGCCTCCAGTTGTAATGATTATTTGCTCGGGAGTAACTGTTATACCCACTCCTTTATAATATTCAACAAGTTTGCGACGATAACTTTCATTGCCAGCACTATGGCTATATTCTAATGTTGTAATATTTGCATCACGGACTGCGTCTAAAATTTCGGGCGGGGTTTCAATATCCGGCTGACCAATATTCAGGTGATAAACTGTAACTCCTTTTTTCTTAGCAGCCTCTGCATAAGGAACTAATTTTCTTATAGGCGAAGCTGGCATTTGGTTGCCGCGGTTTGAAATTGTTAGCATATCGCAAAGGTAGGGTGCAGAGATAATTTGAGGAAAGGAATTTTAGTAAGAGATAATGTGCTGAAAGAGATTGTTGGAGAAACAAAGCTTAAAGCAAAGTAGGTTTTTTATAGCTAAGTGTAATATCAGTATTAATTGTATAAGGGAGTTTGGCTCTTATTTCATTAACCACATATTTTACAGTTGCTAACTTGAGTGGCACAGTTATTAATCCTTCATAAAATTGAGTGAACTGCTTATTAGGTTTGTACATATTTCAAACCGACCTGTTTAAACAACACTTAAAACCAAATTTTATGAAAATCAAACATTTTCCATTATTAACTATTGGGCTTGTATTAGCCTTAACCTCTTGTAAAAAGGATAGCACTCCAAATCCAACCCCTGATCCGACAGCAACAGTTTCAGCCATCAGTCCAACGTCTGGTCAAAAAAATGCAGTAGTAACAATTACAGGAACAAATTTTGGTACAAGCACCACAGCACTTAAAGTATATTTCAACGGTGTACAAGGAACTATTCAAACGGCTACGGCTACACAAATAACAGCTACAGTTCCGGTTGGGGCATCCACAGGTGCTGTTAAAGTTGAAAAAAACAGTGTACAAGTTACCGGGCCAGTATTTACTTATTTATTATCGGCCAATGTAACAACATTTGCTGGAAGTAGCCTCGGATTTACGGAAGGTACTGGCACAGCTGCGCAGTTTAATGTACCTCTCGGAATTGTAAAAGATGCAACTGGTAATTTATTTGTTTGCGACAGAGACAATCACCGCATAAGAAAAATTACACCGGCTGGTGTTGTTTCCACTTTTGTGGAGGCACCATGGGTTTTGTAGATGGAACAGGAACAGCAGCCCGTTTTAATCAGCCATACGCAATTACAATTGCTCCCTCCGGAGATTTTTATGTAGGCGACAGAATCAATCATTCAATAAGAAAAATTACACCGGCTGGTGTTGTTACCACATTGGCGGGCAATGGCACTGCGGGAGACCAGCTTGGCACAGGTAGTGGGGCAATGTTTAATGAGCCACTTGGTGTGGCAGCAGATGCTTCAGGTAATATTTTTGTTGCTGATTATATTAATAATAAGATTAAAAAAATTACACCGGCAGGTGCGGTAACAACATTTTATACCGCAAACAAAGTGTTCGGGCTTGCATTTGATGGTTCCGGAAATTTATTCTTTACTGAATACAGTTATAATCTGGTTTCAAAGCTTACGCCTGCAGGCAGCTATTCTATTGTAGCAGGCGAAGGCGGACAAGGTGGCACAACTGATGGAATAGGTGCGGCCGCAAGGTTTTATTTTCCTGCGGGAATTACTGTAGATGCAAGCGGCAACTTATATGTATGCGATGCCTATAATAACAGAATCAGGAAAATAACTTCAGCAGGAGTTGTAAGCACATTGGCTGGTAATACCGCTGGTCAGACAAATGGTATTGGCACTGCAGCATTATTTGATACTCCAATTGGCATTTGCGGAGACTTTGCAAACAATATAATATATATCGGAGATTTTAATAATCACAGAATAAGAAAAATAATTCTTGATTGATAAACGACAATTGATTTTATCGAAGATCAACACCATTAGCCTAAGCCTTATCAGTATCAATTCCCCGATAAACAATTCGGGGAATTGTTTTTTAAAGATAGTAGTATGAATAAATTTAAAAAGATTGCACTATCAGTTATTATAGTAGCTATTGCCGCAATTATGTCGGCATGGCTTACCGGCAAAAATAATACAGTGCCAAAAAAAATAATGATACCAGCCGTCGGTGCTGTACTTTGGATATGGAATATCAAACCTGCCACAAAACCAAAGGGAAAATAAAGTGCCATGTTATGCGATTGCATTATTAATAACTGAATGCAATCGATTAGCAAGTGATGTCTTTTACTTTATAATTGAAATCTAATCATTGTCAGCCATAATAACTGCATAAGTTTACTTGCTTACTATGCTTTTGTTGACTTATATTAGTCAAGGATTAAAATCATTTTTATCCATGACAACCATATTACTCCGCTTTTTTTTATTGACTGGTTCATCCATTTTTTTATTATGTCCTGTAGAATTATCGGGTCAAAAAAGATGTGACTGTCCTGAATTTGCAAGTATAAAGAAAGAAGGAAAACACCTGAAGGAGACTGATTTCGAATTATTAAAAAAATCTGACAACAAAATATGTGTAGCGAAGTATTACGAATGGTTGGCGGAAAACCTTTCAACACAAAATGAATTTGATTCTGCAAAACTAACGATTGAAAAGGCAACAGAGATTTATAAGAAAGAAAATTGTGACAATGATTCCTATTATAATATTTATAAACTATTAGCCAATATCAATCACAGCCAGGGAAATTACGATGCCTCACTTGAATATAGCTTTAAGACGCTTCCAATGGCAGAGGCGTCAGGAAACAAATATGAAGAAGCAGACTGCCTTGTAAAAATTGCATATACGTTTAACAGGATGAAACAATCGGAGCAAGGAATCGTATTTGCAAGAAGAGCAATGGCTTTATTACCATCAATTAATTCAACACAGAACAAAGCAGATATTTTCCACAAGCTTGCATCACGGTATTTATGGTATTACCAGGATATAAAGAAAAAGGAAGTTCTTGATTCTGCAGAACAATTTGCAACTACATATCTAAGCCTGATCCGTCAACTAAATGATGATGATCTTCTGCTAAAAGGTTACAACCAGATGAATGGTTTTGCACATGAAAGGCAAGATTATAAAAGGGCATTATTGTACATTGATAGCAGCCTTTCGTTGTTGCAGCATAATCCAAAAAATGAGTTAAGAGCTACTACATATGGAGATAAAGCGGATGTTTTAATGGAATTAGGTAATTATAAAGAAGCCAGAAGATTTGCAGACTCTTGTCTTTTTTATCATAAACAATTTACAAATCCTGAAACCATTGCAAACGCATATGCCCTGATATATCAGATAAGTGAAAGGTCGGAAAATTATAAAGATGCGTTGTGGGCAATGGACAATTATGTTGAAATACATGACAGCCTTACGAATGTTGAAAAAACTAAAACAATTACAGAACTTGAGAAAAAGTATGATCAGGCAAAAAATGAAAAAACAATAAAGGAACTGGCACAGGAAAAACGGATTTATATTTTGTTGGTTATTGCAGCAATCTTAGCACTAATTGCTCTTGCCTTTTTCATCCGCCAGCAATCGCTTAAAAGCAAACAGAAGATTTTGGAAACTGAGCAACGGTTGAACCGTGCAAGAATGAATCCGCATTTCTTCTTTAATGCACTTTCATCATTACAGTCTTTTGCACTACAGGAAAATGATGGAAAAGCATTGGCCAAAAATCTTTCCAAGTTTTCTCATATTATGAGGGAAACTTTAGAAAGCACTTACAAGGAATATGTAACGATTGAACAGGAAAAGGATTTTTTGCTTGAGTACCTTGGACTTCAGCAAATTCGATTTCCATCAAAATTTGCGTATGAAATAAATATTGATGAAAATATTGAGGCTGATGAACAGATGATTCCTTCGATGATTTTGCAACCTTTTATTGAAAACAGTATTGAACATGGATTTGTTGGTATTGGTTATCCTGGCAATATTGCTGTTGATTTTAAAAAAGAAAAAGGAAATCTGTCCATATCAATTATTGATAATGGAAAAGGTCTTAATACAAATGCTAAAGAGAACAATGAACATGTAAGCCGAGCCAGTCAGATTATCAAAGACCGGATTTATCTGCTAAATATAAAACTGAAAACAAAAGCATCATTCTCTATTAATAATAATAGCAATGAAAAAGGGGTAACAGTTTTAATAACGTTACCCCAATTGTATAGACGAGATATAAAGGATTAATTATTTTATTTTATCACATCCAATTTCCCTTTTACCACCATAGCTATAAAACTTTATTGTGCCGCTGTAATTTCCTCCGCCAGTATAATCTTGTGCAAAAGTAAACTCCTGTGTGTAGCACTTGCCATCTGGATCTTTGGTTATACATACTGCACCAAGTGTACGATTTACAATTGTGCCTGTCAGCTCATTTTTTCTGACCGTCCAGTTTGATGATGTAATAATTGCATTTGTAAATTTATCGTTCCAACCTAGTTTATTTGCGGCAGCTGCCATCTGACTTTCTATTCCAGCGTTGTTCATACCAGCTTTTGGTAACTGGCGGCTTGCCATAAGTTCATTATGCAGTTTAGTTGAAAGAGTTTTTAAATCGCCTATACCTGCATTAAGATCAAGATTTAATTTGCTTTCAACTTCTCCAAGTTTTATCGCCGGAAAAAGTAAATCACAACTTATTTCATGGCTTACATCTCCTGCTTTTACCAGATTATCTATAAAGTAGGAGTACGTCCAGTTTTCCTGTGAGATGTATGGTGCATAATTATCTTTAAACCATTGTGCATCTGGCAGCAGCGCAAATTGAATATATGATTTACCTTGTACAGACAATGGTAAATCGAAATAGGATAAGTCGCCGCCCCAAACTGCCGTTCCGCCATCTACCCTTATTCTTACCCTAAGTTCTACATTACCATCCATCAAATCTTTTACATTCATTCCAAGATATACAGTACCAAAAATTGCTTCGCCAGTTCTAAATTCATTTTTAATAGCAGATGCCATTTCTTTTCTTTTCCAATTACTAAAGGCTTATTACTCCAGACTATCTTATTCAAATTTTCTTTATGGAAATCGCTGGTGAAAAATTTGGCAGCTTCTCCCTGAGTATTACCCATTAACCTATTTACTTCTTCCAGTTTTTTCTTAAACGGCTCGTTGTTTGGTGAGAGTAACAGAATAGCCATGCATTCATATTTTGCTTCATCCAAAAATTTTAATTTATCCTGAAGGTTAGGAGCATCTGCACTTTTTGTAATCATTGCTACTACGTTCCATTTCAGTCTGTCTGCTCTTTTTACGTAAGCATCATAATCTGCCAGCTTTGCCTCTGTTAGTCCGGCATAACTTTTCGGGTCAATAGTTCCCAGTTCTTTTTTCTTCTCTTTATATTCTTCAATATTAATTGCTTTTACTCTATCGTAATATGTTTTTCCAGTAGCTCCCGGTTCTATATCCATTCCCGTTGAGTGTACTCCGATTACTTTGCGCCAGATTTCTTTATAGTAGTTGTTAGCGTCTTCAATTTTTGTTTTGGCTGCATTTGCTTCTCCTGTTTCCTTGGCTGATTTATCTTTCCATGGTTTTATTTCTGCTTCCAAAGCAGATGTATTATAAGAAGGGTCTTTTTCCTTTATCGAATTGATTGCTCGTTCTGCATTGTTAATTGTGGATGCAGTTGCATTGTCAGTTTTTAATTTCTCTATATTAGTCCAGAAGGCTCTTACATAAACCTTTGCCGGACCAGTGTAAGTATCATCTTTAGTTGTGGAAGGTTTTGATAATGTATCAACAGTTGACTTTGCTTCCTCTTGACTGGATTTATCTTGCTTCCCTTTTATGGTTGGCAGGTTCTTTACTTTGGGAACACCTTTTACAGTTATTTGGGCTTTTACCAAACAGAAGCAGCACATGAAGCTCGAAAGAATTATTACTCGTTTCATATTTAACAGATTTAAACTTTAAAATAATTTTTATCTGAAATAATAAACAAGCAGATTGATATGCGTAATAAACAAACTAATAAGTGAAGGATAGAAATGAACATTTGATTTACCATATTTCTAGAGAACAGAAACTGCATTAATATCTGATAAAATCTGAAACTATTTACTATAACTTTACTTCAACAACAAATAAATGAAAGTACTTGTAATTGATAATGAACCAAATCTCAGAACTGCGATAAAAGCATTGTTGCAGGCATTTTGTACGGAAATAAAAATAATTGAAGAGGCAGACGGAGTTAAGTCAGGGTTACAGAAATTAAAAATTTTTCAACCAGATATTGTTTTACTTGATGTAGAGATGGATGATGGAACAGGCTTTGATTTAATGAAACAGATAATCAATCCTGCCTTTCAGTTAATTTTTGTGACAGCTCATAATAAATATGCAATCGAGGCTTTTCAGTTTAGTGCAATTGATTATTTATTAAAACCTGTTGACCCGGATGCTTTGCAAAAGAGTATACAGAAAGCATCGGTAAACATTCGCAACAGTAATTTACAGCAGCAGGTTGAAGTGTTATTGCAACAATTAGCAGGAATTCAGAATCATGAAAGGAAAATTGTATTAAGGGATATTGAGAATACATATTTCATAAAAGTTACAGACATTCTTTATTGTGAAGCAGAAGGTACTTATACAAAATTTTATTTCAGCAATAACAACCCGATTCTTGTATCAAAAAATCTGAAAGAATACGAAGCTATATTGGAGCCACTTGGCTTTTTAAGAACGCATCATTCTTTTCTTGCCAATCCGGCGAAAATTACGATGTATGATAAGTCCGATGGTGGCGCATTGATTTTGGAAGGCGGAAAATCAATTCCAGTTTCACAACGAAAAAAGGAATTTGTGATGCAGGTGTTGGAAAAAAGGTAATAAAAAAGCCTTCTCATTAATGAGAAGGCTTTATATTAGAAATGAAATTAACGTTTAGTTTTTAGTTTTTGCTTTTTCACCTTTTTCTTTCTGATACGCATCATAAGCTTCTGCTGTTAATACTTCACCAGATATCTGAACTGATTTAGTTTCTTCTATTCCAGCAAGTTTTACAAAAACATCCTTATGAAATGGGGCTACCGCAGCAGCATTATAGGAAACTTTTAATTTTACTGTTGCGCCTGGCATAATAGGATCAACTATTTTATCTGGTGTAGTGCATCCACAACTTGCCCATGAGTTTTCAACAACAACAGGCTTATCACTTATGTTTGTAATCTCGAATGAATAAACAGCAGGTTCATTATTTTTGATTTTTCCAAAATCATGTGCCTCAACATTAAATTTAATTACATCATTAACTTTTTGCTGAGCGAAAACACTAAGTGTTAATACAAAGGCAACTGCGAGTAAGATAATTTTCTTCATGTTTGATAAAATTTAAAAGGATTGTTTTTTTAAGAAATCAATAGAGGCATTAGCAGGTGCAGAACCTTCAGGTGCTTTCCACACTATACCTTTTATTTTGATTTGTTTGGTTTGATTTGTATTATAAGTTACTGTAATAAACTTTTCGAATGGTCCTTCAGCGGCAGCATTATAACCCACTTTTATTTTTGCTGTGGCACCAGGTGCCATTGGCTCTTGGCTCCACTCAGGTGTTGTACAGCCGCAAGTGGCCGTTACATTATCAAGCTTTAATGGAGTCTTTCCATTATTTGTAATGTCGAAACTGTAATAAACCGGCTTGCCTTGAGGAATTTTTGAAAAATCATGTTCGGTGTCCTTCAATGTCAAAACATCTTCAACAGTGCCTTGCTGTTGAACAACTGGTGCATGATCATGACCTTCATGCCCTGTTTGAGCAGAAAGACTAAATGCCAACATGAAAGAAAAGACTGATAGGGCTAATTGTTTCATCAAAAATCTTTAAGGACTTCAAAATTAGTAAACAGATGTCATATAACATAGATGGGTTGCAGTCATTTTAGGTATTTTTTTAAACAGGCCTTTTCGCTATACAAAGTTCTTATTTTTGTGGCATGGAGAATACCCAGTCAGCTACAATTACTGATGAAGCAAAACTCTCTTTTGACCGATTTCGGGCAGAAGTACTAAAAGACTATGAGATTGCTTGTATAAGCCGGGAAACCAGTTTGTTAGGGCGAAAAGAAGTCTTGAGTGGAAAGGCCAAATTCGGCATTTTTGGTGATGGAAAAGAGATTGCCCAAATCGCCATGGCGAAGTTTTTCCAGAATGGCGATTTCCGAAGCGGATATTACCGGGATCAGACCTTTATGCTGGCAGCTGAGCTGACAACTGCGGAACAAATTTTTGCACAATTATATGCAGACCCCAATTTAAGCCGGGAGCCTTTCAGCGGCGGTCGGCAGATGAATTGCCATTTTGCCACTCCTTTTGTAGATGAAAACGGAGAATGGCTTGACCTTGCTGACCTGAAAAATATTTCAAGTGATATCGCACCAACAGCTGGTCAAATGCCTCGAGCATTAGGATTAGCGTTTGCTTCCAAATCTTTTAGAAATATAGAACAGCTTCATGCTTTTAAATCCCTTTCAAATAATGGAGAAGAAGTTTGTTTTGCAACAATTGGGGATGCTTCTACTAGTGAAGGTCATTTTTGGGAAACAATAAATGCTGCTGGTGTTTTGCAAGTGCCGTTGGCAGTTTTTGTTTGGGATGATGGTTATGGAATTTCAGTTCCTAAAAAGTACCAGACCACCAAAGCGTCTATATCTGATGCGTTGAGTGGAATGGAGAAAAAAGCAGATACCAACGGTATTAATATTTATAAAGTAAAAGGCTGGGATTATGCAGGTATGTGTGAAACCTTTGAAGAAGGAATCAGATTGGCAAGAGAGAATCATACACCTGTTTTATTTCATGTAGAAGAAATTACGCAGCCACAAGGACACTCCACATCCGGAAGTCATGAGCGGTATAAATCTTCTGATCGGTTGGATTGGGAAAGAGAATGGGACGGCATTAGGAAAATGAAAGAATGGATCATTGCAAATACATTGGCTGAAGAAAATGAGTTGGACGAAATAGCAGACAAAGCAAAATTGCATGTAAAAGAAAGTAAAGCAAGTGCCTGGACGAATTATCTTAATCCAATAAAAGAGCAGGTTACTAGAGCTGTTGATTTGATTAACACTATGGCGAATGGTTTGCCTCAACATTCAGCAGCATTGCAAAAACTAATAAAAGAGCTTTTAGCAAACAGAGAACCGTTACGGAGAGATGTTATAAAATCATTACATGATGCTTTGGCATTTGCAGGCAATGCAGATATTGCTTTTTGGACTAAAGATTATCTGAATGATCTTCAAAAAGAAAATTCAACACTTTATAATTCGAAGCTATATAACGATGGAGCTAAGAGTGCTTTAAAAGTGGCGACTGTAAATGCGGAATAGGATAATGAAGCTGTAACAAAGAATGGCTTTGAAATACTGAACGGCTTCTTCGATCAACTATTTACAGCAAATTCTAAAGTGGTAGCATTTGGAGAAGATCTTGGTTACATTGGCGATGTAAATCAAGGGTTCAGTGGCTTGCAGGAAAAGCATGGCGATCAACGCATATTTGATACGGGAATAAGAGAGCTAACTATAATGGGTCAGGCAATTGGTTTGGCGTTAAGAGGATTGCGGCCAATTGCAGAAATACAATATCTAGATTACCTGCTCTATGGTTTGCAACCATTGAGTGATGATGTCGCAACGTTGCATTACAGAACAGCAGGTCAGCAAAGTTGTCCGGTAATTATTCGTACAAGAGGACATCGTCTCGAAGGAATATGGCATAGCGGTTCTCCAATGGGAATGGTCATCAATGCACTTCGTGGAATGTATGTATGTGTGCCAAGAAATATGACACAGGCTGTTGGTATGTATAATACATTATTAAGAAGTAATGATCCGGCTTTAGTTGTAGAATGTTTGAATGGTTATCGCCTCAAGGAAAAACTACCAACTAATTTATTGGAGTTCACCGTTCCGTTAGGTGTTCCGGAAGTAATAAAAGAAGGAACAGATGTTACCATTGTTTCCTACGGTTCTACATTGCGAATAATACAAGATGCAGTTACAAGCTTAGAGAAAAAAGATATCAATTGTGAGATTGTAGATGTACAAACGTTATTACCATTTGATATCAATCATAAAATTTTAGATTCTCTCAAAAAAACTAACCGCATTGTTTTCATCGATGAAGATGTTCCCGGTGGAGCAGCTGCCTTTATGTTTAATAAAGTAATGGAAGAACAAGGCGGTTATAAATACCTCGATGTTGCTCCCAGAACAATAACCGGCAAAGCTCATCGTCCGGCGTATGGTAGCGATGGCGATTATTTTAGCAAGCCAAATGCAGAAGAAATAATTGAAGTGATTAGTAAGATGATGGCGGAGTAATTGACAATTTGCAAGCGGCAATATGCAAATTGTCGGTTGTCAATTGCATATTTCTCTAAATTGTCGTATCTTATCCAACAATAAAATCATTAATCAAAAAACAACTACTATGTCTATTGTAAAAGTTATTGAAGTCATTTCTTCTTCGGAAAAGAGTTTTGACGATGCTGTAGAGCAGGCCGTAAAAGAAAGTTCTAAAACTATCCGTAATATCGATTCTGTTTGGGTAAAGGATATGAAGGTGCATGTAAAAGATGGAAAGATAAAGTCGTACGGTGTTATCTGCAAAGTTTCATTCAGACTTGACGGAGAAAAAAAGAAAAAGAAGAAAGACTGATTAGTTATAAATCTATTTTCAATCCCATTCTGCATTTACGGAATGGGATTCTTTATTTTTGAATAACAATGCCAACACATTTTCTCTATATCATAGATATTTTAGGAACTATTTCTTTTGCTGTGTCCGGTGCTTTTCTCGCTATGGAAAAAAAGCTGGATCCTTTTGGCGTATTAGTTATCTCATTTGTTACCGCTATTGGTGGTGGAACATTACGAGACATATTAATTGGAAACCTCCCGGTAAGTTGGCTGCAGAATGAAACAGCAACGGTGGTTATCTTTTGTTCAGCAGTTGTCACCATGTTTTTTGGGAAACACCTGAAACATCTTTCTACTACACTTTTTTTATTTGATGCATTAGGTCTTGGCCTGTTTACCATTGTAGGAATCAAATTAGGCATCGCACAAAATTTTAGTATTGGTGTTTGTATCACATTAGGAACAATTACGGCTTGTTTTGGAGGAGTGGTAAGAGATGTATTGCTCAACAATATACCTTTATTATTCAGGAAGGAAATTTA
This sequence comes from Chitinophagaceae bacterium, assembly GCA_016706055.1. GTDB lineage: Bacteria > Bacteroidota > Bacteroidia > Chitinophagales > Chitinophagaceae > JJ008. The sequence continues at coordinate 57,120 of JADJKL010000003.1, forward strand.
TGCGATGGCTTGCATAGCAGGAGGAGCAATTTATTTTCTGCTAAGAGAATTAAAACTGGATGCTGATGTAATTACCATTCTTTGTATTTTGATAATTTTTGCTATCAGAATACTGGCTGTGCGGTATAAAATCTCCTTGCCTCAATTGTATAATAAAGCAGAAAAAGAACAGAGTTAATTATTTAAGAAACCTTGTTTTTACTTCCGGTGTTGGTATCATACAGGTTTCTTTTTTGCCAAACCATTTATATCGCCTTTTGGCAAACCATTTATAAAAGGGCTGGCTGATAAAAGAGGGAATAATGACGAAAGCATACAATGCTTTGGCCGGCCAGTCAAGGTATTTGGAGATGCGTATGGCTGCTTTGGCATAAGTGTAAGATTTGCCGTTTTCAATAAACACTATAGTATCGGCTGTTGGATCAACTTGAAATTGTTCTTTTAATTGAAGCCCTGCTTCAGATTGTAATGGAGCAAATTTTAATTTACCTTTCTTGTCATTACGAATGGCGAAGTTGACCATGCGGTTACAGAAATTGCAAACACCGTCAAATAAAATAATGGGATAGTTAACTCCTTTTGGATTTGACATTTTACTAAATTACAGTATATGGAAGAATCTGTGAGAGAATAACGTCGGGCAAGTATTAAATTTGGAAAATTCCGAGGTAAGAAACGCAAAAGCTATAGAAATGAAAAGCTATTTAATAATTGTTTTCGGTATACTTATTTTTAGTTGCAACGAGAGTGAAAATGAAAGAAAATCGTATATTAAAAAAAATATAATAGGTAAATGGTGTGGCTTTGGCGGTATTAAACCGATTTTGGATTTCACATCAGATTCGATTTATTATTATGATAGAAATAAAGCGTATAGCTATGAAATAACTAATGGTGATATTATTATTAATTTCCCAGAACATACGGGTAGACTTAGGAATGTTTCAATTAAAAATGACACCTTAACATTTTTTGATGATTTGCCTGAACCCATTAAAGCGATTAAACTTAAAGATTAGAGTAGTGAATAGATGCCCTTTCTCAGTAATATTGTTTTAATTCTTAAACCCTACTTCCCAGCCGATGTGTCGGATAGCTTTATATGTTGGCTTTGTGGCACTCGGCGTTAATCTGTGATGCATCTGTAAATTCTCGCAAATGTTGATGCCCGATGAACCGAACGTACAAGCTGTGCGACGCAACTGGGATGCCATGAAAAACTATTGCCGGGTAAATAAAAAAGGCCTTGATTACTCAAAGCCTTTGTAGCCCGTACGAGATTCGAACTCGTATCACCACCGTGAAAGGGTGGTGTCCTAACCCTTAGACGAACGGGCCGTTTTAGGGACGGCAAAGATAGTTGTGCGACAGTTTTTAGCCAAATGTTTTTGTCTTTGTTTTTCCCACATTCATTTTAAGGTTAAGGGGCAAGTTATTGCCCGAATTCGAAACCTGAATACAGGTCAGGATTTCTTACCTTCGCACCCCCTGTTCACCGAAGCTTTTAGCGAAGGTGAATTGTTTTTTTAATTTTTAAACTTAATAATAATGAGCACAGTTAAAGTAGCTATCAACGGCTTTTGGCAGAATTGGCCGTCTTGTTTACCGCCAGATATATAATATGAAAGGCATTGATGTGGTTGCCATTAACGACCTTACTAGTCCTAAAGTGTTAGCTCATTTGTTGAAGTACGACAGTGCTCAGGGAAGATTTGATGCCGATGTAAAAGTATCTGATGACTCTATTACTGTAAATGGCGACCTTGTAAAAATATATGCGCAGAAAGATCCATCTCAAATTCCATGGGGTGATCATGATGTGGATGTGGTGATTGAAAGCACTGGTTTTTTTGCAGATAAAGACAAAGCAGCGGCACATATTACTGCTGGCGCCAAAAGAGTAGTTATCTCTGCTCCGGCAACTGGTGATTTGAAAACAGTTGTATTTAATGTGAACCATAGCATTTTGGATGGTAGCGAAACAATTATTTCTTGTGCATCTTGTACTACTAACTGCCTGGCTCCAATGGCAAAAGTGCTGAATGATAATTATGGTATTGTAGCAGGTATCATGACTACCATTCATGCTTATACAAATGACCAGAATACATTGGATGCGCCACATCCAAAAGGTGATTTGCGCAGGGCAAGAGCAGCAGCGGCTAATATTGTTCCAAACAGTACTGGTGCTGCAAAAGCAATCGGATTGGTGTTACCAGAATTAAAAGGAAAACTGGATGGCGGTGCACAAAGAGTGCCGACTATTACTGGTTCATTAACAGAATTGAATACCATTTTGGAAAAAACGGTAACTGTTGAACAGATAAATGCTGACATGAAAGCAGCTGCAAATGAAAGTTTTGGATATACTGAAGATGAGATTGTAAGTAGCGATATTATTGGAATCCATTTTGGTTCTTTGTTTGACGCTACACAAACAAAAGTGATGACGATGGGAGATAAGCAAATAGTAAGAACTGTTAGCTGGTATGATAATGAAATGAGCTATGTAAGCCAGTTGGTAAGAACAGTGAATTATTTTGCCCAATTAATAAACAAATAATTTTTAAATAGTTTGATACCGCAGCAAGTAAGAATATTTGTTGCGGTATTTTATTTTTAATTCGTAACGGATGAAGATTAAGAATATAGGTGGATTGTCTGCCGAAAACTTACAGGAAGAAGTGAAACAAGGAGGAAGATTTGTTTATTATGCTTTTACGATCTCATTAATAGTATTTACATTTAGAAGAACCTCCGGCGTTTATTTATTAAGAAAGGATGAAAGTGCAGTTGCAAAAGGAATGGGCTTTACTTTACTTTCTTGCTTATTCGGTTGGTGGGGCTTTCCTTTCGGGCCAAAATATACAATAGAAAGTATCCGTACTAATATGAAAGGTGGTAAAGATGTAACGGATGAAGTAATGGCTACAGTAGCTGGTCATATTTTATTCAAAGAAGCGGAAAAAGAAAACATTGGTTTATAATAAGAGTAGTTCTAAAAACTTACCTTTTCCTCTCAATAAGGAGAGGAATACAAGGTGAGGTCAAAAAAGATAATAAGTTTTTAGAACTACGTATAATTAAAATACAGCATCATGTCAGCATTTAATTCGCATAATTTCAAAGGACAGAGAGTATTGATAAGAGTTGATTTTAATGTTCCATTAAATGATAAGCTGGAAATAACTGACGATAGCCGGATGACGGCTGCTGTTCCTACAATAAAGAAAGTATTGGCTGACGGCGGAAAAGTAATTTTGATGAGTCATTTGGGACGACCAAAAGATGGCCCGGAAGATAAATTCTCTTTAAAACATTTAATAAAACACTTAAGCGAATTGCTCGGTGGCGCTACTGTTCTTTTTGCAAATGATTGTATTGGAGAACAGGCTAATCTTACTGGCTCAATGATGCGGAGCGGCGAAGTATTATTATTAGAAAATCTTCGTTTTCATAAAGAAGAAGAAAAAGGCGATGAAGGCTTTGCAAAAAAATTAGCATCGCTTGGTGATGTTTGGGTGAATGATGCGTTTGGTACAGCACACCGGGCACATGCCTCTACAGCAGTTATTGGAAAATTCTTTCCAGCGGATAAACGTTTCTTCGGCTTACTAATGGAAAGTGAAGTGGCAAGTGCAGAAAAAGTTTTGCATAAAGCAGAAAAACCATTTGTAGCAATTATAGGCGGTGCCAAAGTGAGTGACAAGATTTTGATTATAGAAAATCTTCTGGAAAGAGCAACAGATATTATCATTGGCGGCGGTATGGCTTACACATTTATGAAAGCACAAGGCGGCTCAATCGGAAATTCTTTGTGTGAAGATGATAGATTAGATACAGCATTAAAAATTTTAAAATTAGCGGAACAAAAAGGGGTCAACATTCATTTACCTTCTGATTCTGTTATTGCTGATAAATTTGCTGCGGATGCTGAAACAAGTGTTGCGCCAAGTAATAATATTCCCGATGGCTGGATGGGATTAGACATTGGGTCTCATGCTTCCAATCATTTCTCAAATGTGATAAAAGCTTCAAAAACTATTTTATGGAACGGCCCAATGGGAGTTTTTGAAATGGAGAAATTTCAACTCGGTACAAAAACAATTGCAATAGCAGTTGCAGATGCTACGCAAAACGGTGCTTTCTCTTTAGTTGGCGGGGGAGATTCTGTTGCAGCCGTTAATCAGTTTGGCTTTGCAGATAAAGTAAGTTATGTTTCTACTGGCGGCGGCGCCATGCTGGAATATTTTGAAGGGAAAGTGCTGCCGGGTATTGCTGCAGTTCAGCAGTAGTTTTAATAGCAATCACCGAAAAGAGTGAATTACTGATTCATAAAGAAAGTTATCTTTATAACTAGATTAATTAATTTCAACAAAAAATAACCAAAATGAAAGGAACCAAAAACATCGCATTAATCGCAATAGGAGCTTTAGTTCTCATACTTGGTGTATGGGGTTGTAATGGCTACAATGGACTTAAAACAGCTGACCAAAGTGTAAAAAAAGTCTGGAGTAATGTGGAAACAAACTATCAGCGCCGTGCCGATTTATATAGCAGTGTAATCAAAACTGTGGAAGCATCAGCAAATTTTGAAAAATCAACGTTGACTGCAGTTGTTGAAGCAAGGGCAAAAGCTACTTCTATTAATGTAGATATCAACGATCCTGAATCGTTAAAAGCATATCAGGATGCCCAAGCCAATTTACAGGGTTCATTCAGCCGTTTAATTGCATCTTTTGAAGCTTATCCTGATCTGAAAACGACAAAAGCATTCCAGGATTTTCAAACACAAATTGAAGGCACAGAAAACCGGATCAATGTAGCTCGTCAGGATTATAATAAAGCTGTCGAAACATTTAATCTGAAAGTGGTCAAGTTTCCTAATAATCTCTTGGCAGGAATGTTTGGCTTTAAAGAGAAAGCATACTATAAAGCTGATGAAGGAACTGATAAAGCTCCCGATATAAAGTTTGATATTAAATAACCACTGAAAGTTATCAATGTTCTCATTTTTCCGAAAGAAAAAACAGTTCTTCTCTCAGGAGGATAATCATCTTATTGTAAAAGCAATTCGCCAAGCAGAGAAGAGTACCAGCGGAGAGGTTAGGGTATTTGTAGAAAGCCGTTGTAGTTGGATGAATGCAATGGATAGAGCTGCTGAAATTTTTTATTTACTTAAGATGGAGCAAACCGAACAGCGCAATGCTGTGCTGGTATATATTGCGATGAAAGACCATCAATTAGCTGTTTTTGGTGATGAAGGAATTCATCAGAAAGTTGGATCTGATTATTGGAACAGGGTAGTAGGAGAAATGCTTTCAAGGTTTAACACCAATAATTACGGAATTGGAATATCAGAATGTGTTATCCAGATTGGCGATGCATTGAAATCTAATTTCCCATATGATAGTGATACAGATAGAAACGAATTACCTGACGAAATTGTTTTCGGCCGATAAAGCCTATGAAAAAATTATTCTTCATATTTACGCTGCTTATTTCAGTTTGTTCATTTGCACAACTTGAAGATATTGTTCCAAAAAAGCCAAGTCCTCAAAAGCTAGTCAATGATTACACAAACACATTGACAGATGTTCAGAAGCAGGCGTTGGAAGATAAATTGGTGGCTTACGATGATTCAACATCAAATCAGATTACAGTTGTTATCATTCCAACAACAGGCAATTATTCGGTAGAAGAAGTTGCGCTGGAAATACTTCGTAAATGGGGAGTAGGAAATAAAGATATAAACAACGGAATTGTTTTACTCGTTGCAAAAGACGACCGTAAAATGCGCATTGAGGTTGGTTATGGTTTGGAAGGAGTCATAACCGATGTAACTGCGAAAGATATTATTGAATATTCCATTACCCCTCAATTTAAACTTGATAATTATTATCGAGGAATAGATGAAGGAATAAATGGAATTGTTAAAGCTGCAGAAGGAGAATACGTTGCACCAAAAGGATATGGGAGTAGTAATAAAGGAAAGGGTATCAGTACTTGGACTATTATAATGATTGTAATTCTGCTGATTATTATTTTTGGCGGAGCAGCACCCGGCGGCGGTACTTATGTTTCCAGAGGTGGATTTACCGGTTGGTCAGGCGGTGGAAGTAGCGGCGGCGGTTGGTCTGGCGGCGGGGGTGGTGGATTTGGAGGCTTCGGCGGCGGCGGAGGAGGTGGAGGAGGAGCAAGTGGTAGTTGGTAAAATATATTATAAAAAAAAGAGCCATCTTATAATTAAGGTGGCTCTCTTCTTTTGATGTACTTAATTTTCTTTTAAGGGATAGGAGCAAATCCTTTCTTATCTGCTTCCGGCAATACTGATTTTATATAGTTAACCAACTCTTGTAAAGTAGCATTTCCTGTATTTTCACTTGCTTCTTTGCTCTTTTTTGAAAGTAGTCCTTTCAATACCATTCCATTTATAAACGGATCAGTTTGATTTCTGAAATTTTCAGGAATGCCATCTCTGAATTTTACAATCTCTTCTACACCCCATTTTACTTTTTCAGGATTCTTAACGGCAATTAAGTAAGTGCTGAGTGTATTCAAAAACTGAAACTTAGCCTGTCCAAGCGGCATTTTTGCAAATTCTCCGATTATTTTATCTGCCATGCTTTCGTCGCCAGATTTTACAATCTCGTTCAGTACAGCTTCTTTTAAAATCCCTTTTGCCGGCTTCTCACTCATTTGCTTAGCGATTGCCGAAGCAACTGCTGCATCTGTTTTCCCTAATGCCATTAATGCATTACCAGCAACGGTATAAGATGAATCGTTTACTGCATTTTTAAAAAGTTCAAGGTATTCGGATTTTTTATAATCGCCTAATTTTTCAATAGCGGCAGCTCTTACTGTAGCGTATTTATCTTTTTTAGCAAGATCAAGTAAAGTAGATTCAAAGCTGTTTTTGATTGCTTCTTTTTTCAAGTCTACTTTGCTGATAGCAAAATTTCTCAGCCCTTCATACTTATCATTCAAAGCGGTTTTTAATAATGCCACAGCAGTAGGATCATTTAATTTCGTTGATGCAAAATCGATTGCTTCCCTTCTGTCAACATAATTACCAGCATACTTGTATTGATGAATGTAGTTATCTAATGTCTTATTATCCTTTTTTGTCCAAAGCATCACCTTATCACCATCCACATTTATAAGATCAGGTCTTTTGTATAATTGAAACTAAAGCTATCAACTGCATCATTCGACCAAACATTATAACGTACTTTTTCAGCACCATTGTACACGTCAATTGCAAAAGGTAATTTAAAAATCTTACCAGTTTTCTGATTTTGTTTTACAACAACAGTTGCTTTTCCTGCGGCATCGTCATAAATATAATCAATATCAACAGTAGGATTTCCATTTCCAAAATACCATTGATTGAAATACCAACTCAAATCTCTACCGCTTACTTCTTCAAAAGCAAGACGCAATTGATGCGCTTCTGTAGATTTGAATTTATTGGTGGTTAAATAATTATTCAGTGATTTAAAGAAAGCACTGTCTCCAACATAATTACGTAGCATATGAAGAATGCGACCGCCTTTGTTATAGCTAACCGCATCAAACATATCTTCCCTGTTCTTATAATGAAACCGAACAAGATCCTTTTTGTCACTTCCCCTCATTAAATATCCTTGCATATCTTGGAAATTAGCTGCGTCACCTGCATCTTTTCCATATTTATATTCATCCCATAGCGTTTCACTATAGTTGGCAAAAGATTCATTCAGCGTAAGATTACTCCAGCTTTCAGTAGTAACATAGTCGCCAAACCATTGGTGAAATAATTCATGGGCAATCGTTCCTTCCCAGTTATTTCCATCTACCAATTCTCTTGCATCTTGTTGTGCACCTTCCTGGTGTAAAGTGGCTGTCGTGTTTTCCATCGCACCCGCCACAAAGTCTCTGCCCGTTATCTGCGAATATTTTATCCAGGGGAAATCAACTCCAGTAATTTTTGAGAAAAATGTCATCATCTCTGGTGTGTTGCCAAATATTTTTTTAGCTACTGATTTATATTCTGGTTCCACATAGTAATTCACTTCTTTCCCTTTCCAGGTATCTTTCACAACAGCATATTCACCTACTCCAAGAAAAAATAAGTAAGGGGCATGTGGTAAATCCATTTTCCAGTAATCGGTTCTTGTACCATCAGCATTTTTTTTCTGACTGGCTAACTTACCATTCGAAAGTGTCACATATTTATTATCCACAGTAACCGTCAATTCTTGAGTGCAACGTTGGTTCGTTTTGTCAATAGTTGGAAACCAGGCAGAACTTGATTCTGTTTCACCCTGTGTCCATATTTGTGTAGGCTTGTCTTTTTCTTCTCCTTTCGGATTAATAAAATACATTCCTTTAATACCAAGCATTGCACCTGCCCCATATTTTTGGTCAAACTCATCTGGTTTGGCCGTATAATCTATATATATAGTATAGCTTTCGTTTGACTTGTAGATTTTATCTAGCTTGATTTTCAAATTCCAATCGTCGTAGTCAAAAGTCAAAGGAATTTGTTTTGTTCCTTTTACTAAGGCAACTTTTTTAATTTCCATTCCCTTAGCATCAAGGTTTAATGAGTCGGTTGGATAAAAATGCGGCTTTAAGGTTAACCATGCTTTTCCATATAAGTACGACTTACTGAAGTCAGGCTTCAATTCCAGTTTGGTGTGAACCAGGTTATTAATTTTAGTAGCCGTTTCCCGGTATTCGTTTTTCCAGGATGTATCAATGTCTTTGCCCGCCTGCGCAAATAGCAATGAAGTAGAGAATAAAATTGATAATACAAACAATAGTTTCTTCATATAAAAAATTTAAGTGCCGCAAATGTAGTTTAGTCGGCGGGTTATTGACGAACAAAAGGTATAGGTGGTTACAATATTTAACAAGTTATTGAAGCACCGATGTTATTTGTCAAAAGAATTCAAGTAAATTTGTTGGAACACCAATAGCTCACCAATGAAAAAGCTTTTCCTCACTCTTTTGTTTATAGGAACACTGTTTACAGTTCATTCGCAAAAAGTTTATTTTGTTTATCTGCAGTCCGAAGCTGAACAGCCATTCTTTGTAAAACTTGATAATAAAATTCATAGTTCCACCAGTTCTGGTTATTTGATTCTTTCAAAACTTGTAGATAGTACGTACAATTTTTCAGTAGGATTTCCGCAGGGGAAATGGGCCGAACAAAACTTTTCCGTTACAATTAATAAAAAAGAGCATGGATTTCTTTTAAAGCAATTTGGAGACAAAGGATGGGGACTTTACAATTTGCAAACCTTAGCAGTTCAAATGTCTTCAAATCTAGGAGCTAAGACAAATACTCCGGAGAAGGGAGAAAACAAAGATGTTTCAAAATTTACGGAAGTACTTTCAAAAGTAGCTGACGATCCTTCCATAATGGAAAAGCCTGCTAAAAGGGAAGTAGTTGAAAAAAAAGCAGAAGTGGTAGCAATAAAAGAAGAAAAGAAAGTGGAACCTGTTGTTACTAAAGAGAAAACAGAGTCAAAGCCAGTTCAACCAGATGTTGTAATAGAAAAACCTCAACCTGCAAAAACAGAACCTGTTATTGTAAAAAAAGAAGTAGAAGAAGTAAAGCCCGTAGTGGTAGTTGAAAAACTATGATGAAAGATGATAAAGAAGCAAAAGAAGAAGATGTAGTGATTGTTGAGTCGAAAAATTCTGGGCCTAACAATGAAACCTATATTCCGTCAAAAGTAAAAAGATGGTCAGAAAGTTCTACTTCAGAAGGGTTCGGTTTAGTTTTTATTGATGATTATGATAATGGTGTACAAGACACGATACGTTTGTTAATTCCAAATCCAGAGAAAATTGAAGTGCCTGTATCCAATAATAAAGAACCAAAAGAAGAAAAGAAATTTATCGAAATCGAGAATAAAGATGAAAAGAACAAAGAAGAAACTAAGTTAGCAGAAGTAAAGCCTGTAGTTGAACAAGTAACTTCTTCGAAACAAACATCAAGTAATAACTGTACAGTAGTAGCAGATGAAACTGATTTCTTAAAACTTCGTAAGCAAATGGCTGCAAAAGAATCAGATGATGCAATGATTAGCGAAGCAAAAAATTATTTTAAAACAAAGTGTTTTACTTCCGAGCAGATTAAAAACCTGTCAGCACTTTTTTTAAATGATGAAAACAAGTATAAATTTTTTGATGCTGCTTATAATTATGTATCTGATGCTGATAAGTTCAGCGCATTACAGAATGAGATTAAAGATGAGTATTACATTAACCGCTTTCGGGCAATGCTTCGCAATTAATTATCATGCCCCGTTATTTTTTAGAATTAGCTTATAAGGGAACTAACTATAGTGGTTTCCAATCACAGATAAATGCGAACACAGTTCAGGCAGAAGTTGAAAAAGCCTTTGAAACTTTCCAGAGAGAAAAAATAATAATGACAGGTTCCTCAAGAACCGACGCAGGTGTACATGCATTGCAAAACTATTTTCATTTCGATTTCGAAGGAGCAATACCACACGATTTTGGATATAAGTTCAATGCAATTCTTCCTTCAGATATTGTAGTTAAGAATATAATCGAAGTAAACCCCGAAGCACACTGTCGGTTCGATGCCATTACAAGAGAGTATAACTATTATATATACCGTCAAAAAGACCCGTTTCTAGAAGAAACTGCCTTTTACTTTCCCTATAAACTCGATGTAGATGCAATGCAGCAAGCCGCAGCAATATTGAAAGAGTACACCGACTTTACATCGTTTTCAAAACGAAACACCCAGGTAAAAACATTTATTTGTCAGATACAGGAAAGTAACTGGCAGTTTCAAGACAACACACTAACATATAATGTACAATCCAACCGCTTTCTTCGCGGCATGGTTCGGGCATTAACAGCAACTATGCTCAAAATTGGCCGCGGCAAACTTTCAGTACAAGATTTCCGGCACATTATAGAAGCAAAGGACTGTACCAAAGCCAGTTTCGCAGTCCCAGCTCATGGTCTATTTCTTATCAAAGTCAATTACGATAAGGACTTCAACAAAAAATTGATTTAGAGGCTGTCAACTTCAGTAATTCTTCTCAGCTTCAGTTCCGGCTGTACGCTGCAAGTCCGGCACAGGCTCTACACAAAACCCAAACATCCGCCCACATTGCTTCACCGGGCTTTTCGCTTCCATCCGGCAGCCCTTCATCAGCAGTAATTCTAATCAGCAAATCACACCGTGTAATTATCCATGTATAGGCAACACAATAGAGCTTTAAAAAAAGTTGTCTCGCCAAACCCTTGCCAGTACTGCATTTGTAAAACTTTAACGATGGTTCTTTGAAAATTAGTTTGTTATGAACTTTCTCACCCTTATCTTCGCCGCCCGTTCAACAAAAAAGCGGATTAGTTCTCTGAAGATTGCGAATAGAATTGTGCGACAAATGTGAACAAAAGCAAAGAATAAAGTTTGCCAGTAATTAGCAAACCATTACCTTTGCCGTCCGCATTTAAAAAATGAGGAAAGCTCTTCACAAAACAAGTTGATTTTTACTCCAAATAATTCTGATTTTTTTGAAAAATAAATGAAGAAAAATTTGGTAGAAATATACAGGCCCTTACCTTTGCACTCCGTTTGAAAAAACGGTGGCTGGTAAAGCCAAAAGATCTTTGAAAGTTAGGAAACAATAGCATTTTATTTCGATTACCATCGGAATAAAAAAACAAAAGGTAAGTCAAGCGAAATACATTCGATTTGACACGTTAATTTTTAAAAGAGAATTATACTGTCAGTATCAAACATCATTTACAATGGAGAGTTTGATCCTGGCTCAGGATGAACGCTAGCGGCAGGCTTAATACATGCAAGTCGAGGGGCAGCATGACTGTAGCAATACAGTTGATGGCGACCGGCAAACGGGTGCGGAACACGTACAGAACCTTCCTTCGAGCGGGGAATAGCCCAGAGAAATTTGGATTAATACCCCATAGCATATTGATGAGGCATCTCATTAATATTAAAGATTTATCACTTGAAGATGGCTGTGCGGCTGATTAGGTAGTTGGCGGGGTAACGGCCCACCAAGCCTTCGATCAGTAACTGGTGTGAGAGCACGACCAGTCACACGGGCACTGAGACACGGGCCCGACTCCTACGGGAGGCAGCAGTAAGGAATATTGGTCAATGGACGAAAGTCTGAACCAGCCATGCCGCGTGAAGGATGAATGCCCTCTGGGTTGTAAACTTCTTTTATATGGGACGAAAAAAGATCTTTCTAGATCACCTGACGGTACCATATGAATAAGCACCGGCTAACTCCGTGCCAGCAGCCGCGGTAATACGGAGGGTGCAAGCGTTATCCGGATTCACTGGGTTTAAAGGGTGCGTAGGTGGGTTGGTAAGTCAGTGGTGAAATCTCCGAGCTTAACTTGGAAACTGCCATTGATACTATCAGTCTTGAATATTGTGGAGGTCAGCGGAATATGTCATGTAGCGGTGAAATGCTTAGATATGACATAGAACACCAATTGCGAAGGCAGCTGGCTACGCATATATTGACACTGAGGCACGAAAGCGTGGGGATCAAACAGGATTAGATACCCTGGTAGTCCACGCCCTAAACTATGGATACTCGACATTTGCGATACACAGTAAGTGTCTGAGCGAAAGCATTAAGTATCCCACCTGGGAAGTACGATCGCAAGATTGAAACTCAAAGGAATTGGCGGGGGTCCGCACAAGCGGTGGAGCATGTGGTTTAATTCGATGATACGCGAGGAACCTTACCTGGGCTAGAATGCTGGTAGATCGTGGGTGAAAGCTCATTTTGTAGCAATACACTGCCAGTAAGGTGCTGCATGGCTGTCGTCAGCTCGTGCCGTGAGGTGTTGGGTTAAGTCCCGCAACGAGCGCAACCCCCATCACTAGTTGCCATCAGGTAACGCTGGGAACTCTAGTGAAACTGCCGTCGTAAGACGTGAGGAAGGAGGGGATGATGTCAAGTCATCATGGCCTTTATGCCCAGGGCTACACACGTGCTACAATGGAAAGGACAAAGGGCTGCAACACAGCGATGTGAAGCTAATCCCAAAAACCTTTTCTCAGTTCAGATTGGAGTCTGCAACTCGACTCCATGAAGCTGGAATCGCTAGTAATCGTATATCAGCAATGATACGGTGAATACGTTCCCGGACCTTGCACACACCGCCCGTCAAGCCATGGAAGCCGGGTGTACCTAAAGTCGGTAACCGCAAGGAGCCGCCTAGGGTAAAACTAGTGACTGGGGCTAAGTCGTAACAAGGTAGCCGTATCGGAAGGTGCGGCTGGAATACCTCCTTTTTAGAGCAAAACTTATCAGCTATTGTTTCCTAATACTTTCATTGTTATAGTTCTTTAAATATAAGTAACCCGAAAAGGGGCTACAAAGATCCGTAGCTCAGCCTGGTTAGAGCACTACACTGATAATGTAGGGGTCACCAGTTCAAATCTGGTCGGGTCTACAAAAATTAGGGGGGTTAGCTCAGTTGGCTAGAGCATCTGCCTTGCACGCAGAGGGTCATCGGTTCGACTCCGATATCCTCCACAAGCTGAGTTTAGTTCTTTTAAAATGATATTTAGATGTGATTTGTTTAGGCGAATCATTTGGTTCAAGTCCAACACATCTGCAAATTCCAGTTTTTGGAATAAGTTCTTTGACATATTGGGAAAATAAATGTTAGAATGATAATCTAATATTTTTCGATTACATTAATTTTTGACACACTATGTTTTATTATGGTGGTCTTGAAGCAATGTGGTCGGGTAACAAACTACAATTTGAAAGACGCATAACAGCGTCTCTAAATAAATCTAGTTTCTAATTTTTTTAAAGCAACTAAGGGCGCATGGTGAATGCCTTGGGTCTGAGAGGCGAAGAAGGACGTGGTAAGCTGCGATAAGCCAGGGGGAGCTGCACACAAGCATTATATCCCTGGATTTCCGAATGGGTAAACCCACTATACTGAAGGTATAGTACTCGAAAGAGAGCCAACCCCGAGAACTGAAACATCTAAGTACCGGGAGGAAAAGAAAACAATAGTGATTCCCTGAGTAGTGGCGAGCGAAAAGGGAATAGCCTAAACTTCGGCGGCGTGCCGCCGGAGGGTTGTAGGACTGCATTTAGAAATCATCATCAAGTAAAATCTTCTGGAAAGTAGAGCCATAGAGGGTGATAGCCCCGTAAACGGAAATTGATGAGGACGAGCAGTATCCTGAGTAGGGCGGGACCGGAGAAATCCTGCTTGAATCTGCCAGCACCATCTGGTAAGGCTAAATACTCCTCAGACACCGATAGTGAACCAGTACCGTAAGGGAAAGGTGAAAAGCACCCTAAACAAGGGAGTGAAATAGTACCTGAAACCGTGCGCCTACAAGCGGTCGGAGCTCAGCAATGAGTGACGGCGTGCCTTTTGCATAATGAGCCTACGAGTTGCTCCTCACTGGCGAGGTTAAGTTCGTAATTAACGGAGCCGTAGCGAAAGCGAGTCCAAATAGGGCGTTTAGTCAGTGGGGGCAGACGCGAAACTTTGTGATCTATCCATGGGCAGGTTGAAGGTTAGGTAAAACTAACTGGAGGACCGAACCCGTTGACGTTGAAAAGTCTTGGGATGACCTGTGGATAGGGGTGAAAGGCCAATCAAACTGAGAGATAGCTCGTTCTCCCCGAAATGTTTTTAGGAACAGCCTCGGAATTATAAGTCTGTTAGAGGTAGAGCTACTGATTGGGCTAGGGGGCTTCATCGCCTACCAAACCCTGACAAACTCCGAATGCTAACAGATATTACCGGGAGTGAGGCTGCGGGTGCTAAGATCCGTGGCCGAGAGGGAAATAACCCAGAATAGCAGCTAAGGTCCCTAATACGTAGTTAAGTTGATCAAACGAGGTGAGACTTCTATAACAGCCAGGATGTTTGCTTGGAAGCAGCAATTCATTTAAAGAGTGCGTAACAGCTCACTGGTCGAGAGGTCTTGCACGGAAAATAATCGGGCATCAAACTACGAACCGAAGCTCTATGATCGCCGCTAAGCGGATGATCGGTAGGGGAGCATTCAAACTGCATCGAAGGTGTACGGCGACGTATGCTGGAGCGGTTTGAAAAGAAAATGTAGGCATAAGTAACGATAAATAAGGTGAAAAACCTTATCGCCGAAAGTCTAAGGGTTCCTGATCAACGTTAATCGGATCAGGGTTAGCCCGGTCCTTAGCCAAACCCGAAAGGGGTAGGTGATGGAAAGCAGGTTAATATTCCTGCGCCTGCTATACAATGAAAGTGACGGAGAGCCGTGGTCGCTGCGTACTGACGGATATGTACGCCTGAGTGGAGTCTTCGGACGAAGCGAAGTGATAAAAGCTCTTCCAAGAAAAGCGAGTATAGCAGCCGGTACCGCAAACCGACACAGGTAGACGGGATGAGTATTCTAAGGCGCTCGGGTGAGCCGTGGAGAAGGAACTAGGCAAATTGATGCTGTAACTTCGGGATAAAGCATACCATCTTCGGATGGTCTCAGTAAAATGGTTCAACCAACTGTTTAACAAAAACACAGGGCCCTGCAAAATCGAAAGATGACGTATAGAGCCTGATACCTGCCCGGTGCTGGAAGGTTAAGGAAGGGTGTTCGTCGCAAGACAAAGCTCCTGACTGAAGCCCCAGTAAACGGCGGCCGTAACTATAACGGTCCTAAGGTAGCGAAATTCCTTGTCGGGTAAGTTCCGACCTGCACGAATGGTCTAATGAGTTGAACGCTGTCTCCTCCACGAGCCCGGTGAAATTGTAGTATCGGTGAAGATGCCGGTTACCCGCCACGGGACGGAAAGACCCCGTGAACCTTCACTATAGCTTTGCATTGATTTTGAATTCCGGATGTGTAGAATAGTTGGGACGCTTTGAAGCCTTGCCGCCAGGTAGGGTGGAGCGGTCGTTGAAATACCAACCTTCTTTGATTTAGGATCTAATCCCTGACGGGAGACAGTGCATGGTGGGTAGTTTGACTGGGGTGGTCGCCTCCTAAAGAGTAACGGAGGCTTGCAAAGGTACCCTCAGTACGGTTGGTAATCGTACGTAGAGCGCATTAGTATAAGGGTGCTTGACTGTGAGGCACACAAGCCGAGCAGGGACGAAAGTCGGCTAAAGTGATCCGGCGGTTCTGTATGGAAGGGCCGTCGCTCAAAGGATAAAAGGTACTCCGGGGATAACAGGCTGATCTCCCCCAAGAGCTCATATCGACGGGGAGGTTTGGCACCTCGATGTCGGTTCGTCACATCCTGGGGCTGGAGAAGGTCCCAAGGGTTCGGCTGTTCGCCGATTAAAGTGGCACGTGAACTGGGTTCAGAACGTCGCAAGACAGTTCGGTCCCTATCTGTGGTGGGCGCAAGTAAATTGAGAGAACATGACCTTAGTACGAGAGGACCGGGTCGTACGTACCGCTGGTGTATCAGTTATGCCGCCAGGTGTAATGCTGAGTAGCTATGTACGGACAGGATAAACGCTGAAAGCATCTAAGCGTGAAACCTATCTCAAGATGAGTTTACTTTTAAGGGCCGTCAAAGACTATGACGTTGATAGGCTATAGGTGTAAAGCTGGTAACAGCAAAGCCAAGTAGTACTAATTGCCCGTACGCTTTAATTTTTTTCTTATTTTCTAAAAATAAGAAGTATTAGTTTCTTTCTAACATTTCCCAATATGATCTTATTGTCCCGTTTTAAACGGCGGGATTTATATTCTTATGGTGGTTTTTCCGAGGGTGTTCACCTCTTCCCATACCGAACAGAGAAGTTAAGCCCCTCATGGCCGATGGTACTGCACAACAATGCGGGAGAGTAGGTAACTGCCATATTTATTGAGCCCTGTCTCGTTTTAAACGAGACGGGGCTTTTTTGTTTTTAAAATAACAAGTTATCTTCAAGCCGTGACTAAAAAGGAAAGAATAATACTCTTCATTCTAGCTTCGCTGAACTTTACTCATATACTTGATTTCATCATCATGATGCCATTGAGTAATTATCTGCTTCCCTATTTTAAAATAACTGCCTTTCAGTTTAGTCTTCTAGTAGCCTCTTATTCAATCAGTGCTTTTATATCGGGGCTGATTATTGCCATGGTAATTGACCGGTTTGATAGGAAGCGATCACTTCTATTTGCTTATGTTGGGTTTTTGATCGGGACTATCTGTTGCGGATTTGCTTACTCGTTTGAACTCTTGTTGGCTGCCAGAATTCTTGCAGGTCTATTTGGAGGAATTATCGGAGCACAGGTTCTTGCAATAGTGGCAGATCTTTTTTCCTACGAAAGAAGGGGTAGGGCAATGGGTGCAGTGATGAGTGCTTTTGCAGTCGCATCAATTATTGGTGTTCCCATTTCTTTATACCTAACCAACTTGTTTAATTACGACTGGCATGTTCCCTTTATTCTTGTTGGTTCGTTAGGGATTGTCTTTGTCCCATTAATTATAAAATTTGTTCCTTCTATTAAGGAGCACATTGTTGTGAGAAATAAATCTGAGTCTCCATTTAAAGCTTTAATTACGGTATGCAAAGTACCTGCTCAAAGAACTGCTTTGATTTTTGCTTGTCTGCTAATGATGGGGCATTTTCTTATCATTCCATTTATTAACCCATATATAGAATTTAATAAAGGGTTTTCGAAAGATCTTATTCCCATGATTTATCTGGTTGGCGGAATTGCATCTTTATTTGCAGCTCTTTATTTAGGCAGAGTTTCTGACTCTATCGGAAAGCTTCCTGTTTTTTCATGGGCTGTTTTTCTGTCATTATTTATGGTGCTGATTATTACTGCAATGCCAACGGTTCATTTTAGTATTGTGCTTATATTTTTTGCAATCTGGTTTGTACTTGCAACAGGAAGGGCTATAACCGCACAGGCTATGATAAGTGAAGTAGTATCGCAGGAGCAAAGAGGAAGTTATATGAGTATTAATGGGAGTGTTCAACAACTTGGAAGTGGCATAGCTTCTTTAGCTGCTGGTGCAATTGTAATTACAGACGCCTCAGGAAAAATAATGCGATATAATTGGGTAGGGTATTTAAGCATCCTTGTATTGATTGCCAGTTTACTATTAGGCAGATCAATTTTTAAAAAACTTGATAAGCCTGCAAAGGGTTCATTGGATGAAAAGCTAGCACAAGAAACTAACTAGACATTACTTAATAACCCGATAAACAGGATATTGATTTAATGCTGGCTCGAACCAAGGTGAATTCTGATAAACAAAGTTTAATTGAGCTCTTCCACTTTTTGCAAATGAAGTATCAGTAGCTACTCGCTGATCAAGTTTAGTTTTTACTTCAGGGTTCTTTTTTAAATAATCTGCAGCAATATCTTCAAATGCATAAGCAGAGTAACCTTCCTTTTGTCCAAGTATTGCATCGAAATAATTCCAGGAGAAATAAGAATCTTCATTATGAGGCTCCAATGTTTCAATCAGGTATCGATTTGCAACCTGGTTCAACGGAATATACCAGTCTCCTTTTTTAAAAGAAATCTTTTGTGATAAAGTTGTCGTTTTTAAATCACTGTTCATGTGATGCATTTCATACTGACGAGCCATTGCTTTATAGTCTTCTATTTTGTAAAATTCCACTTCGATTACAGTATCTTTTTTTAATTGGCTCATTTCAATTTTATTCAACTTTAAAAGATCAATTACTTTCCACCAACCTTGCGGAATGATATAGGCTTTTGGTTTTACAACTGTATTTTTTACAGCATAGTAATTGAAAATTGGTATTGATTTTTCAAATGGTTTAGTTCTGTCGTAGAATAATCTAGGCAGACCTGAAACTTCACTTGGTTTGTAGCCAGACTGAAAACCTTTGTATAGCACTTCTTTAAATTGTGATTTGTCCAATGACCATCTTACCGGAAATTCATTTGCTGTTTTAATTTTTTGTTTTGTCTGATTTCGTATTTGCTTTATTTGGTCGCTGTTTTTTGCAACGTATTCTATAAATGATTGCATTAAGGCATATGTTGCTTTAACTCGCAGATCGTATGATTTCAGCATATGTGTTTCAGGAACGAATGAGAAAGTGTTCCATAAGGCAGCAAAGCCACTACTGTAGCGAGGGCTATCCCAATATTCCGGCCAGCCATTTTCCGGCGTATCGCCAAATGAATTTACATAGGGGATAAGATCGTATCCCTTTTGTTTCATTGTGGAATAAATTCCTGGTTCGAATTGTGTACTGAGGAATTTTCCCATTTCGCCACCCAACTTATTGTGCTGTGTTGTTAATAGTGTAATGATATGCTGATAATCTGCTCCGTTGCTGACATGGTTATCAACCAATACATCAGGATCAAGCATATGAAATATTTCAATGAATGCTCTTGCATCTTTTGAATCGCATTTAATAAAATCTCTGTTGAGGTCGAGGTTTTGGGAATTGCCACGGAAGCCAAATTCTTCCGGACCATCCTGATCTACACGATAATTGGCACTGCGATTTAAACAGCCGCCAATATTATACACTGGTATAAATGCAAGAACAATGTTATCGGGAATTTTGTATTTGTTCTGTACAATATCTCTTACTAATAACATACTTGCATCAATTCCATCTGGTTCACCGGGATGAATACCACTGTTAATTAGAATGATTCTTTTATTGTTCTTACGGATATTTTCAAAATTGTAATCACCATTATTGCCTACAACAATTAGATGAAGCGGATAGCCTGCATCCGTCATTCCCATGGTGAGCATTTTTACTTTACCTGATTTTTCATCCAGCTTTTTCCACCAGTCAATAATTTCAAAGTAGGTTGGTGTTTGTGTGCCTTTTGATTGCTCGAATTTTGTTGTGATATTTTGACTAAAAACAATGACTGATGTTGTGATTGTGACAATCAGTAGAAATGCAAGTTTTTTCATAATGCTGAATAGAATTACCAACCGATGAAGAGTGCGACGCAACGAAAGACGATAGTAGTAATGTCGCTGGCTCAAAAAATATTTATAATCTAAATTAAAAAAGGCATCCCAGATTGAGATGCCTTTTAAATAATTTATTTGCTATTATTATTTTGCTGCTTTAGCTGCGTTTGCCTTTTTAGCCAATTTGCTTTTCAGGTTAGCGGCTTTGTTCTTATGGATAACTTTGCGCTTAGCTAATTTGTCGATCATTGCAGCTACTTTAGGAAACTGCTCACCCATTGCTGCGCCTTCAGTTGCCTTCAAGTCACGAATAGCATTACGGGTAGTTTTTCCGTAATACTTGTTTCTTATTGTTCTTTTTGCTGCTTGACGAGCATCCTTTTTTGTTGCACTATGATTAGCCATTCTTATAAATTTTAACGGACGGCAAAGGTAGGGTTGAGAGCTTTACCCACCAAATTTTGGGGGATTTAATTAGGTGGTTTGTTTTGCCTCTTTTAGGAAGCCAAAACTGACTTTGGCAAAGCTGCTGTTGCGGTGTAAATCCCTCAAAATGAACCCAGTTTTTCGTTTATTTCAACGATATTTGTGAGCCACAGATTAGTCAATTTCAAATAATTCCATTAATGAAGGATTTCTCCTATATAACTAGCTCTTCTCCTGCTTTTATTGAGAATATGTACCGTGATTTTGTAAATAATCCAGAAAGTGTGGATGCAGACCTTAAGAAATTTTTTGAAGGGTTTGATTTTGCCATGGCAAATGCAACGGCTGAAAAAGGGAACGGTGTTTCCAGTGATATAAAGACTGGCTCAGGTGGTGGTGGTACTCCATCACTTTCAGGAATAAGTGATGCGGATTGGACGAAAGAAATAGGTGTATACAGGATGGTACTTGGCTACAGAAACAAAGGGCATTTAATTGCAAACACTAACCCTATTCGTGAAAGAAAAGACAGAGGAGCTAATTTAAATCTTGAGTTCTTCGGTTTTAGCGAAGCTGATCTTGATACAAATTTTGAAGCTGGAAAATTGTTGGGATTAGGAAATACTTCATTACGGAATATTGTTGCTCATTTAAAAAAAATATATGCTGGTCCGGTTGGTATTGAGTACAAATACATCAGTAGCCAAGAAAAAGTGGATTGGCTTACAAAAGAGTTTGAAAACCTGATTGCTAAACCATTGCCAACGGAGCAGAGAAGACGCATCCTTGAAAAATTAAATCAAGGTGTAATGTTTGAAAAATTTCTACATACTAAATATGTTGGGCAGAAACGTTTTTCTTTAGAAGGTGGTGAAACAACTATTCCTGCATTGGATGCAATTATTAATGTGGCTGCAGATAATGAGGTGGAAGAAGTAGTGATAGGGATGGCACATAGAGGAAGATTAAATGTGTTGGCCAATACAATGGGTAAGACTTACGAACAGATTTTTAGTGAGTTTGAAGGAACCGCTAAAATGGATCAGACAATGGGTTCCGGTGATGTGAAATACCATATGGGATTTGGTAGTAAATTAAAAACAGCTTCTGATAAAGATATTTATCTGAAACTAATGCCGAATCCATCACATCTGGAAGCAGTAGATCCAGTAGTAATTGGCTTTGCGAGAGCAAAGGCGGATGCTATTTATAAATCGAATTATGACAAAATACTTCCAATACTGATTCATGGAGATGCTTCTGTTGCTGGCCAAGGAATTGTGTATGAATGTTTGCAAATGTCTTACCTGAAAGGATATTATTCTGGCGGCACAATGCATTTTGTAATTAATAACCAGATTGGTTTTACTACAGACTTTGATGATGCCCGCAGTTCTGATTACTGCACTTCATTAGCTGCTGCTATACAAGCTCCGGTATTTCATGTGAATGGAGATTATCCAGAAATGGTTGTGAAGTGTGCGGAGATAGCAACAAGGTACAGACAGAAATTTAATTCTGATATTTTTATTGATATGGTGTGCTATCGTAAGCATGGACATAACGAAGGTGACGACCCTAAGTTTACCCAACCGCATATGTATGCGTTAATTGATAAGCATCCAAACCCAAGAGAGATTTATGTAAAAAGATTATTGGATACCGGTGATGAGAATGCCCAAGTAATGGTGAAGGAAATGGAGAAGAAATTCTGGGATGATTTGCAGGAACGTTTGGATGGAATAAAACAACATCCATTACCTTATCAATATCAGAAGCCGGAAGAGGCATGGAGAAAATTAAGAAAAGCTACTGCTGATGATTTTGATCAGTCTCCGGTTACAAGCATTACTAAAGAAAACTTTGACACTGTATTTAATGCCATTATGAAATGGCCGGAGGGTTATAAACCCTTGAGAAAAATTGAAAAGATATTAAATGACAAAGTAAAACTTTTTGAAACGGAGAATAAAGTTGATTGGGCTACTGCAGAGTTGATGGCTTATGGAAGTTTGTTGCATGATGGGAAAGATGTTAGAATGAGTGGGCAGGATGTTCAGCGGGGAACTTTTTCTCATCGCCATGCTGTGTTGAGGGATGAAGTTAATGACAAAGCTTTTAACCGTCTTAGTAAAATACCCGACGCAACAGGTAAATTCAGAATTTATAATTCGCTGCTAAGTGAATATGCTGTATTAGGATTTGAGTATGGTTATGGTTTAGCAAATCCTGATGCATTGGTAATTTGGGAAGCACAGTTTGGCGATTTTGGAAACGGTGCACAGATTATGATTGATCAGTTTATTGCTGCAGGCGAGCAGAAGTGGAATAGAATGAATGGTGTTACCATGTTACTGCCGCATGGATATGAAGGTCAAGGGCCAGAACATAGCAGTGCAAGATTGGAACGTTTTTTACAAATGTGTGCTGAACTGAATATGGTTGTAACAAATATTACAACATCTGCTAATTTCTTTCATGCATTAAGAAGACAATTAGCATGGCCGTTTAGAAAGCCGTTGATTGAGTTTACTCCAAAAGCAAATCTTCGTCACCCAGGCACTTACTCAAAAGTTGAAGAGTTTACACAAGGTATTTTTAAAGAAGTGATCGATGATGAGAATGCGGATGCTTCTCAAATAAAAAAAGTATTATTCTGTAGCGGTAAAATTTATTTTGATCTGGCTGAACGTCAGCAAAAAGATAATAGAACCGATGTGGCAATTGTAAGAGTTGAGCAGCTATATCCTTTGCCTTATAAACAATTAGGAGAACTGCAACAAAAATATAGCAAAGCAACATGGTTTTGGGTACAAGAAGAACCGCAGAATATGGGAGCAGCTTCTTTCTTGCAAATGAATTTGAAAAGTATCAATTTTGGTACGATTAGCCGTCAGCCTTCTGCTTCTACAGCTACTGGTTACAATAAAGTGCATCATCAAGAGCAGGCGGAAATTATTGAAACTGCATTTAGTATTTAATGTAATTATTGAGTGAATAAAGAAAGGCTATCTGAAAAGATAGCCTTTTGCTTGAGGATAGGTTAATGATTAATGGTTAATAGTTATTAAAAAGGAATTTTTGCGTTTACTGTTTTCATTGCTCCTTCGCTGTTATAAAGTGTCAAATCTTTAATGATAATGGTTTTGTCTGAAACAGTAATACCGCCAGTTGATTTACTGGAGCCGGTAAATTGTTTGTCACCTAAATCGCTTCCTACGCCAGATAATGACACAGTGACAATTCCTGGCTCTGGCTCTGTTATAGGTAGCATGGAGCCACTATAAATTTTTAGATTAGGATTTGTTGTTGCATCTTTTTCTGTAACAAAAGTGGTTTGCAGTAATTCAAAGTTGGCACTGGTATTACTTTCGTCATGTTGACAAAGCACAGAAAAATTACTTTTTTCTTTATCGCTACTAAAGTATTGTGTCGTTACTCTACCAGCAACGGATTTTCCATCGAAAGAAAAGTCGCCGGTTTTTTCAGAATCATTATCGTTACTGATGGTAGTGTTTGTTTCGGTTGTTGAACTGTTATCAGTAGTGGTTTTCTTTTTGTCGCCACAGGAGATTAAAAATGTAATAGCTGCGAAAACAATAATTGTTTTTTTCATGTTGTTGATTTTTATTTGTTTTATATTAGTTATTTTGATTTGCCTTATCTGTAACCTGGTCTGAACTGTGTTCTGCTAAATTTTCCATTGTAAAGGTGCCACCAATATTTTTGAATACAGCCGCCACCTTTTGGCATAGCGTTACCTTGCTGATTAAAGTAGGCGCCATCAAATACAGGTACGCCATTATTTTTCATCGCTTTTTTATTTTCAAATCGATATAGATTATCTTCTTTACAATTAGTTTCTTCAATCCATGTTATTCCTTTTATTATCGCCAGTTTAGCTATAGTATCAGGTAAGATGTCAGTTGCAGGTATACTATTTTTTTTGGCAGCTGTATCAGGTTGTGTCGGCAACTTGATTATTTTTTCTTTTTCAACGCTATCGGGAATAACCCTATTTAAAGCAGCGATGCCACCTTTTGTCCATGTACATACCAATTCGCATTCTTGGTTATAGAATTTTAAATGTGTTTGATGATCAGCGTTTTTAACCACTTTCTCGGCAACAGTATCCTTTACTATCAGAAACCAAGGCTGACCCTTATATTGATATTCTGTAACAGATAGGAGAGGAAATGTTTTCTTCATATCCATAATGCAACTCGGGATACTATCAGTAGCTGCATAGCAATTGGCATACTGAAATATTATCGTGTAAAAAATGATATGGATTAAAATCTTTTCATGTTCTGTTATAAACTTTTGGCGAGTTGGTGTTAACTCTCACCAAATGAAAATGGAATATTATTTTACCAAGGGATACGTTTTACTTGGCCCTGTCCACTTAAAAATATCTACTCTAAAATCTGTACATAAATCATCAAACCAGGGAATAGGAATACACAACCCAGCCGTAAAATAAATCTCACCTGACAAAGCAGTAATTTTTAAAGCAGCATTTAGATCCGCATCTTTGCTTGCTTTGGCACTGATAGGCAGATCCACTTCGATCACTTTTACATTGGCTACTATTTTTGCATAAGCAATGGAAGCATCCACTCCGCCTTCGCCGGTTAAAGTGAGGTCTAAGTGCGGAGTAACAGATGTAGATATACTTACATTGCCGTCTGTAAGTGTATCCATGATGGATTGGCGAGTCATACTTGCATTGCCTGATATGTCCACTTTTATACGACAAGGTACTGGTCCGATAAAAAATCGTTCGTCAAAAATATTATAGCCTACGCTTAGTGTTTCTGTATAATTTGATGCTTTGGTGTAATTCTCAGTCGACTCGCCATTGAACAATGAATAATTCATCTGGTAGCCGGGATAACTATTCATATCATTACTCTTTTTCTCGCCTCCCGGTATTCTTATGCCTAGTTGCCCCTGCTTATACCTATTGGTGTACTCTGAGGAAAAGTTAGTAGCTATAAAAGGTTTTCTCTCATACTTAGGTTGACTATTATCTAGCAAGTACCAAAAATTGTAATACTGGGCGCCTATTTCTATATCGCCGGAAAGTTTTGCATTCTCGGAAATGACAAGTGTAGCCTCGTCTCTTTTCGTTGAATAAGCAGCATTTAATTTATTGGACTTATAATACATCCCAAACAAACCTGTTGGGTCAGTGAAAGCATCTTCAAAACCGGCGTTCTCGTTTTTCTCCTGACCTATAAATATGGGAGCATCAATCTTGCTTTCTAATAAAGCAGTATTGTATGAGCTGTAATATAATAATTCGCCTTTATCGTTATAAAATTTTACATAAGCATAATAAAGAACAGGCTTGATAGCTGCTTTAGCCAGTTTAGACAGGTCATTTATTTTTATGGGAAAATAATACAGTGTATGAAATGATGGAGGAGCATCACCTGAGATAGAAATATTTTGAGTGCCGTATTTTGAAAAGGCAGGCTTCTTAAAATTGAAATTTCCTGTAGCCAGGGTAGCGTCATTATCGTTGGGTTTTCTATTTGGATTGTCAGATATCTCGAGTATACAATTGCTGATATTTAGCGATTGTATCATTTTTGCATCTAAACTAAGTGTTATATCAAGTGGGCATTGCTTATTACATTTAGTATTGTCGATACTGCCTGAAGTGCTTATACTTCCTTGAAACTCTCCAACGTTTGAAGTAATTCTTCCAAAATAAACTCCCACATCGCCGCCTATTACTGTTTTAAATAAGTTGGATACATCGGGCAATTTATTGTGCTTGGTTTTTATAATGGGAATTTGACTAAACTTCTTGCCAGTGCCGATGTTTAGCGCAGCGTCTTTTGATATTTTGGCAACCGATTTTGGTACTTTTAATACGGCACTTTGATTAACTAATTTGTAGCTTAAAGCACTAAATGCATTCCGCTTTCTTAATGTGCGACCACGGAAATTCAACTCTTTTTCCATCTCGTTCACCTGTTTTAGAATTTCTTCACCACTCGCCGTCTTTACTTTTCCATCAGGTGCTGTCCAGGTATAAATGCTATCCATTTTAAAACCTTTTTTCGCAGCATCAGGTGTTACTGTAAAAGGAACATTCTTTATTGGGGCTATTGCAAAGCCTTTTCTTGCATCAAATATGTTACGTCCGGTTTGTCGTGTATATTTTTCTTCCGGCTCCGTTTTTTTTAAGCAAGGATTTTTATCCGGTGAAGTTGATTTTTTGCTGCCCGCATTGAATCCATTTTCATTGATCACCGCTATTAAACCTGCATATGGAGTGCCATCGCTGCTGTATCGAATATTCAAAGTCCCTCTTGGATCTATCTTCACATCCCGCACACCATCTAATGCTTTTAGCGATGCTATCAGTTTTGTTTTCCCATCCGCACAGGTTGCATTGGTCTGGATTACAGTGGCGCCTGTGGCATCTTTTACTTCCTGGTTATTTTCATTGCCATCGTTGCGAACTGGTTGTGCCACTGCTACTCTTTTCTTAAAAAGATATTCGGCCAGTGGAACGCCATTGTTTCCAATTGATACTTTTAGCCAATAAACTTCTTTGTCTTTCAGTAGTTCATTTTTAAGATCGTACGAATAAGTGTTGCCTGATTTTGTATGCGTATTGGTGTACTCCTGTCCCTTTCTTACGAGGTATTCTTCAGGTGTGAACACATCCAGTGTAACCACAGTTACTGGTGCATTGGTTTCGAAGATTAGTTTTTTGTTTACTTCGTCGAGCCTTATCTGAAAAGTATATTGGCTCTTATAAGGTGTTTCGACCCCACCAATCATTGAATATTTTGACTGGGCAAAGGATGTCAATGTGAAAAGAAAAAATAGGGTAGAAAAAGGATTGGTTTCATATTGAATGATTATGGACTTAAAGGTAGAAGCTTCCCTTGTAGGTTTTTTTGATTAACCGTTGAACGAAGGGCTAAAATCGATAAAGGGAAGAGGTAAAAGATGGATTACTCTTTTGGAAATAGTACTTCTACCCAGGTGGTATTTTCTGTAGTTGTTTTGAAAAATACAGTAGCACCTATTTTCCCGGACAGTTCATCGACTAACTTTAGACCCAACCCATTAAGACTACCTGCATTTTCATCAGTATTGATTGATTGAAAATATTGCTGCTGAGAAAAAGAGCCACCTTCGTTTTTTATATGAAGTTTGAAGCTATTTTTTTCTGAAGATGTAACAATTTCAATAACACCATTTTGTGGTGAAGCCTTAATAGCATTTTGCAAAAGATTGCGGAGAATTGTTTGTAAAAAATTGGAATCTGTTTCAATTATTGATGACTCAATTTTTTGGTTGTAAGTAATGTTTTTAGCAGCACTGTTAAGTTGTAATAATTGTTTGCAACTCTCAATTGTTGAAGCAATATCCACTGGCTGAAGATTGGGTTTAAATTCATTCATTTGTGTTTTACTCCAAAGTAAAAGGTCTTCCATTGTTTCCAACAAAGATCCGGTAGCCGTTTGTATTTTATTACTTAGCTCATTTTTTTGTTCCCTATTAAGTGCATCAGGATTTAATTGTTGCAATTTTAAAAATTGGTACACCTGGCTGATGGGTGAACGAAGGTCATGCCCGATGATGCTGAAAAGTTTTGCTTTGGTTTGATTGGCTTCATTTAATTCAGTATTTAGTACGGCTAATTTTTTATTTTTTTCGTTTAGTAAATCAGCAGTTTTCTTTTTATTGCGATAAATTATAATTAATAATATAGCTATTAATGCTGCCAAGGCAATGCCTGCAATTAGCCAGAGCCTTTGTGTACGGGCTGTTGATAATTGAATGTTTTTCGTAACTATTTGTTGTTGCTTGTTTTCGTTTTGATAAACAGCTTCCATTTCCGCAAGGTTCAATGATATCTTGCTTTGTGTAAGTGAATCTGTAAGCTGCGTATATTTATCAAAACTGGCCAAAGCATTTTTATCACCTACTTGCAGTTCTGAATAGGTTAATGATTTAAGAAGATCAGCATACTGCTCTTTATTATAAATGGAGGTGCCCGGGGCAGCAATTCCATAATAATTTATCGCCTGTGGATAGTTTTTCATGGCTTTGTAATACTCGCCATAGCTAAGGTTTACACTGGAAGTAAGTATTTCCTTGTTATCCAGTTTAGATTGTTTATCAGCTTTGTCAATATAAAATTTTGCAGTTTTTAAATCCCCTTTCTTTAAAAATAAATCAGCCAATTCAAGATTGGAAGAAACTGCCTCAGACCATTTGCCGGGTGATTGGGTAATTACATCATTTAATAAATTGTAATAAGTTGTTGCTTCTTGCTGGTTGTCTAATTCAACATATGATCGTACAAACTTTCCGTAAGCTGTAATATCTACAATGGCTGAGAGGCCAAGATAAGGTTTTACAACCTCTAGGTATTGCAATGCCTTTTCAGGTTGTTTAAGAAAAAGATATACGTCAGCTACCATCATATTTTTCACTGCGTAGTCTGTTTTTAACTTTACCGTCTTTGTAGTGTCTGCAATCGCTTTGCCAAGTGAAACACTTTTCAAGAAATTATCCAATGCTATACCATAATAAAATTTTTGCTGCTGATTATATACTCCAAGGTTATAGTAAATGTCACTTTTATTTTTAAGTGTATCGTTTGTTTCTGCTATTTGTTTTAATTTTTGTGCAGTTGTATCTGCTTTGCCCTGAAGCCCCATGTAATGATATATTAAAACAAGGTTGCCAAGCGGCTTAATACTTTTTTCTACAAGGTTTGCTTTTGTAGCTTCGCTATACGCTTCTTCAAAATGTTGACTTGCAGATGTAAAATCCTGCTTATAATAGTATCCTGTGCCGATTGCTTGGTGAAAGAGAAATTTGTACTCATGATCTTTTTCTGACGACAGTGCAAGACCTTCTGTACCGGTTTTTATCAAGAGTTCTAAACTTTCAGGTTTTCCGGTAAATTCTGCGAGAATTTTTTCACAAGCTTGTTTCTTTTCTACTAACAATTTTTCATTTGTCTGACCCAGTGCAATTGAAAAATATAATAGCAAGGGTAGAATTGTTAGACGTTTTGCCAGCATAGTAGCATTTTATAATATTAATTTTGACAATACTGGCCGGTAAGTTTTTCCAATCGGTATTTCTATGTTGTTACAAATAACTTTAGTTGCATGTAGTTCTTTAATTTTTTTTATTGCAACAGCATAGCTACGGTGCACTCTGATGAAATCGTTGCCCGGTATTTTTTCCAGAAAATTGGTTAATGTGGTAAGTGTCAGGTAGTTTTTTTTCTCCGTTACTACTTTTGTATAATCCTGCATAGCTTCAAGGTAAATGATATCCTGTTGCGGCAGTTTTATTTGATTATGACCTTCCTTAATTATCAGCGATTCTTTTTCAAAAAGCACTTCATAAGAAATTGCTTTTTGTTTCATGCTCCAGTATTCTTCTATGCGTTTAGCAGTAAGAGCAAATCGTTCTGCCGTTAAAGGCTTTAGGATGTAATCCAGTGCTGATAATTCAAAACCTTCTAATGCAAATTCAGGATGGGAAGTTATAAAAACAGCAATGGATACTTTGCTTTTAATTTTTCGTAGTATGTCAAGCCCGGAAAGTCCCGGCATTTCAATATCGAGAAAGATTAAGTCGGGATTTAGCTTTTCAACTGCTGTTAATCCATCCGTTGTATTGGAATAACTTCCTTGATATTGCAAAAATGGAAAAGCAGTCGCATATTCCTTTAATAAGAGCAAGTCTACTACGTTATCATCAATTGCAATGTACCGGATAGTTTTTAGCATCAATAGGACTGATTATCAAACTCAAATATAAATGTTTGTATTGGCTTTTTTTCCGAAATTTGCCCCATTTAAGATACGAATATGATAGATATTAAAGTTCCTACGGTTGGAGAATCAATTAGTGAAGTAACCTTGCTGAAATGGACCAAAAAAGATGGCGAGTATGTGGAAAGAGATGAGGTAATTGCAGAATTGGAAAGTGAAAAGGCAACATTTGAAGTAAATGCAGAACAGGCAGGTGTGTTGAAACTTGGCTCCATAGCTGAAGGCGATACTATTAAAATAGGTGATTTACTTGCAAGTATTGATGATACTGCTCCAAAGCCAGAAAAATCGGCGGCAGAGCCGGTAGTGAAATTTGAGAATGATAATGGAGCAGAGAAAAAGCAGGCAGTATCTTCAGCACCTGTAACTTCTGTGCCGAATGATATTAAGGCAAGCCCGGTTGCTTCTGCAATGATTGCGGATAAAAAGGTTGACCCTAAAACTGTAAAGGCAACTGGAACTGCGGGTAAGATTTTAAAGGATGATGTTTTGGCAGCACTTTCTAATCCTGGCAAAAAGGCTTTTGCCGGAACAGAATTATACAGCCGAAATGTACGGACGGAGAAAATGAGCAACCTGCGGAAAACAATTTCAAGAAGATTAGTTGAAGCGAAGAACACCACGGCAATGCTTACCACTTTTAATGAAGTGGACATGACAGAAATCATGGAAATAAGAAAGCAGTATAAGGAGAAATTTAAAACGATACATGGTGTAGGACTTGGCTTTATGAGCTTCTTTGCAAAAGCCTGTTCAACTGCATTGGCAGAATGGCCAACGGTGAATGCTTATATTGATGGTGACCAGTTAGTATATCATGATTATGCGGACATAAGCATTGCTGTAAGTACTCCAAGAGGATTGACTGTGCCTGTTATGCGAAATGTAGAAAGTATGAGCATGGCAGATGTTGAAAGAAGTGTTGTGGAGCTTGCAGGAAAAGCAAGAGATAGCAAATTAACTGCAGATGATTTAACTGGAGGAACATTTACGATTACGAATGGTGGAGTGTTTGGTTCTTTAATGAGTACACCAATAATTAATATTCCGCAAAGTGCAATTCTTGGCATGCACAAAATTCAAGATAGGCCAATGGCAATAAATGGTCAGGTTGTAATAAAGCCGATGATGTATCTGGCACTTAGCTATGATCACCGTATTGTTGATGGAAAAGAATCTGTTAGCTTCCTGGTGAGAGTAAAAGAATTGCTGGAGAACCCTGAACAATTATTGATTGGTAAAGACCCGGTAAAAACTTTGTTGGAATTGTAAACGGTTTATAAAAAAACTTTAAAATGGTCAGATAATATGTCTGACCATTTTTATTAAAATCGCATATTGAGTCGCTATCATTCATATCTGAATACTGCTGTAACCATCCTTACTAATTATAAAGGCGAAGAACCTTTTACTGGGTATATCAAGAAGTTTTTTGCTGCCAATAAAAAATATGGGAGTAAAGACCGGAAAAGTATTTCTCACTTATGTTATTGTTATTTCAGAACAGGGAAGGCATTGCCCAAATTATCAGAGGAAGATAGAGTAGTGGCAGGCCTGTTTCTTTGCTCTACAGAAGGAAATGAAATACTTGCATTTTTAAAGCCAATATGGAATTCTAATGCTAGTTTGTCAATAAATGAAAAACTTGTTTTACTTGATAAGGATTTAGTTGTAAGACAAATTTTTCCTTGGAAAGAAGAATGCAGTGAAGGTTTGGCAACTGAATTGTTTACTGAATCTTTTTTGAAACAGCCTGATTTGTTTTTACGAATGCGTCCGGGAAAAGAAAAGCAGGTAAAAGCCAAATTGAAAAATTCCGAAATTGAGTTTACATCATTAAGTAATAGTTGCCTTGCATTATCAAACAATACTAAAATTGAAACCGTTCTGGAAACAGATAAGGAAGTAGTAATTCAAGATTACAGTTCCTAGAGAGTGGCTGAGTTTTTCCCGCTGAACATTGATGGCAATATTAAAACTGTTTGGGATTGCTGTGCTGCAAGCGGAGGAAAATCTATTTTAGCAAATGATGTGTTGATAAATATTCAGTTAACAGTAAGTGATGTAAGAGAGAATATTTTATTCAACCTAAAGAAACGATTTGCAGCGGCAGGCATAAATAATTACAAATCGTTTATTGCTGATCTTACTAATCCGAAGCAACCTGTTTCTGCTGAATCTTTTGATTTGATTATTGCTGATGTTCCCTGTAGTGGCAGTGGAACATGGAGTCGTACACCTGAGCAGCTGTATTATTTCGAGCCAGCGAAAATTGACGAATACGCAAAACTTCAGAAAGCAATTTTAAAGAATGTAATTAATGCATTGAAGCCCGGAGGTTATTTTTTGTACATCACCTGTTCCGTTTTTAAAAAAGAAAATGAACATGCAATAGATTTTCTACAAGAGAATTTTAATTTGAAAACATTAAAAATGGAATTGCTGAAAGGTTATGAGTTGAAAGCTGATAGTATGTTTGCCGCCCTCCTGCAAAAGCAATTATAAAATAAAGGCTTCTACAGTTCCTAATACTACATTCTCATTATAGAATTTAATGTAATAAATTCCTGGGGCAAATTTTCCCATTGGTATTTCTATTGTTTTTTTACCAACAGCTTTTGAATCTTTTAATTGTAATACTAAACTTCCTTTACTGTCATAAATATTGATTGGCATATTATTGATAGCATAAGGCGTTTCTACAATAATTGTAAGGTTCTTATTACTAACCGGATTTGGTTGAACAGTTATCAATTCTTTAAACGGTTCAGGCGGAATAACGATAACGCAATTAGTTGGAGAATTAATATTTGTTGTATCAATATAAACTGCCGTAAAAGTTGCCGCAGCTGTATCAATTATTTGCCTGATTCGATACGAATAATTGCCGATAGTTAATCCAGTCACATCATTTATAAACTGATAATTTCTATTTGCCAATGTAGTGCCTGCTTGCGGACTTACTAATCCAATTTTTGTATAAACAGTTTCTGCGGGCCTTTTCTTTCCACTTCATATTTCATGGCAGCAACATCTTTACTGCTCCAGCTAATCGTTATATTACAATTTGTGATTGTAGATGAAGAAGTAGCATAGTCAATCAAAAGATTTGAAAATGCCAGTTTCATATTGGGAATTCCATAACCAACTCTATCATCAGGTGTAGAAAACTTGCTGCTGGCTTTTTGCAGTTCACGGATAATCCGCATATTATTAAATTCAGGAAAGCCCTGCCATAAGCAAGTGCCCAATCCTGCCATATTCGGACAAGCAAAAGAAGTTCCGTTTGAAAAACCTATTGTGTTACTACTGGTTTGAATCATTGCAGATACGCCAACCGAAGCCATGTCTGGTTTTATTTGTCCATCACTTGAAGGGCCATAACTGGAAAAACTACCAATAACCCCTGAAGCACTAACAGCACCAACTGCAACCACACTATCTGCGTCAGAAGGAGTTATTAAAAACTTCCATGCACTATTGCCTTCATTGCCGATTGAATTAAAAACAAGCAAACCCTTTTTGGCAGCCATGTCAGCACCTTTCGCAGCAATAGTTGTATTGCCATTCATGTTAGCATAAATATGGTTGAAGGATGCATTGTCAAAATCGTAATAGCCAACTGATGATGAAATGATATCAGCACCTGAGCTATCTGCTCTTTCAACGCCACAAACCCAATTGAATTCTTCGATTGGATATTCGCCATTATCATCTTCTGTTTTGTACAGCCAGAAAGAAGCTTTTGGTGCTTTTCCAATAAACTGTCCTGGAATATTAGCTGCAATTGTTGAAAAGCAATTCATGCCATGGCTTCCATCATTCGTTACATTAGATTCTCTATTCACAAAATCCCAAGTGCCTAATATCTGGTTTTGAATTCTTACACTATCAAAAGCATTTAAGATGGTGTAGTTGTTGTAACCATTATCAAGCATTCCTATTTGCATTCCTTGTCCTCTCAAGCCAATATTGTGTAGAAACTCTCCATTGTGTAAATGGATTTCGTTGAATGAATTAGTACCGTAATTGAAATAATCAGCAGTTACTTGTTCTGTTCTTTGTGAAAAATCTATGGGAGTAACAATTTCTTCTTCTTGAAACTTATTTCGCAATTCGTTTCTTCCATTCTCACCGAATCTTGCAGCAATTCCATTTGTACTTTCTACAAATGGAAATGCATTAATAGTTGTAATAGCAGATTGATTACTTACCTGTATTGAAATTGCATTTTGCCATTTTGAAATATTCAGAATGGTAACGTTTGGTGTATTGGCAATTTGTGTAATGTAAGATGGGCTAACAGGTAAATCTGTACTATCGATAGCAATACCATACTTTGTTCTTCTGTCAATGGCTCTTTGCGATAAATAAGTAGATGGGTTTGCTATGGTGTGCGGTGTGCCGCCTTTATTTTTTAATTTGACCTGATAACGGGTAAACTGTGCTTGAGAAGAATTACACAATCCAATAACTAATGACAGAAAGAGTAGCTTTTTTTTCATGAACCCAAAGTCTTATTGACTTTTCAAATTTACGTAATTGGTCAGAGATTAGTTATGGTCAATCATCCACATGGTAATACCAAAACCTGTTTTATAAGGACCAGCAGGATTACCTGTATTGGGCTGATATTCCCAAAGCTCATATTCTCTGTAAATTAACCCGATGTTTTTTGAATATCTCTCCACTGCTCTTGATTTGGCAGCATAAGAAGTAGGACTTGTAATGGGAACATTAAATGATTCATCTATTTGCTCTACTGTTTGCACATCAGTATAATTAATTCCTTTATAGCTAAAAGAACCTAACCCTCCGTCATAGGTATAGTCCCAGTCTTCTATATTATCATCATTGCTGAAATTATAGTTTGCATTATAAGGGTTGTCTGGAAAATATTTGTTCCCTTTCCAAGTGAAACCAGATCGAACTGGAGAATGTAATTTGATGAAACGAAGATTATTTTCTGTCACTTCTATCTGATCAGACAACGAAGTGACCGTATAACTTCCGGTTTCCTGCCAAGGTTGAAGTCCGTTAACATCTCTTAGTGAACGATAAATACGATAAGCAGGTCTTCCTTCAGCATCTGTAATAATAGCATCAACTCTATGTTTAATCTGGTAACTACGTATTTCAGTATCCTTTCCAAAGTTTACAAACACAGTTGAGTCAACCCGATAAGTTATGTACTTACCAACGGCAAGTGGCATATAAGCATCGGCTGTTTCAACTGTGAAATCATCTTTTTCATCGCATGATAAAAAAGTAATAGCTACGAAGGCAAAAAGGCTGAGGCGAAAAATAGACTGAAGTCTCATAAGTGGTTTTTCTGTATTTACGGATACAATTATTGTTTAGTTGTAGACCGATTTCATAGATACGTTGCTGCTCAAAACTTCGCTTTTTAAGCTACGTTTCATCAATAAAACTACAAACAAAAAGCGGGGAAACATAGTAACCCCACTTAAAAACGTATATTTTTTCGCTTTATTGCCTGATTTTAAACGAGTTCGCCCCGCTGAATGATTCCCCCGCCAATCACATCATCCCCTTCATAAAAAACGGCACTTTGACCCGGTGCAATGCCTTTTACATGTTCATAAAATCGGACTTTCATAACGCCATTTTCTGGATAAATATTCGACAAACTGCCTTTGTCCTTGTAGCGAATTTTTGTTACCGCTTCCATACCTGGGGTAATGCTATCATATTTGATTAGGTTTAATTTCCCTACCTGCATATCATTTTGTTCCAGATCTTGCTCATCTCCTAGCACTACTGTATTATTATCAGGATCAATTTTTGTTACAAATACCGGCTTGCCAAATGCAATTTCTAATCCTTTACGTTGCCCGATGGTATAGAAGGGGTAGCCTTTGTGTTGTCCGAGTATGTTTCCATTTTTATCTACAAAATTGCCGCCAGCTACTTTTTCTTCCAAGCCATCGACTCTTCTTTTTAAAAAGCCACGGTAATCGTTATCAGGCACAAAACAAATTTCATAGCTCTCACTTTTCTTCGCCAGTTCAGGATAGCCAAAGTCTAAAGCCATTTGTCTTATCTCTGTTTTACGATAAGGAGCCAATGGCAGCAATGTTCTGTTTAGCAAATCCTGTTGCAATCCCCATAAAGCATAACTCTGATCTTTTGTTTCGTCAATAGCTTTGCTGATAACAAAACGTCCGTTATCATGCTGACGAATTTTTGCATAATGGCCTGTTGCAATAAAGTCGCAACCCAATGCATCTGCCTTTTTTAATAATGCCCGCCATTTAATATGTGTATTACAAAGCACACAAGGATTAGGTGTTCTTCCTGCCAGGTATTCATCTACAAAATTGTCGATAACAAAGCCGCCAAATTCTTCTCTTATATCCAGAATATAATGTGGAAAGCCATGTTCAACAGCAGCTTGCCTTGCATCATTAAAACTATCTACATTGCAGCATCCTGTTTCTTTTTTGCTTCCACCACTTGCTGCATAATCCCATGTTTTCATGGTGATACCCACCACTTCATAACCTTCATTATGAAGCATAAGGGCAACTACGGTACTATCAATACCGCCGCTCATAGCTACCAACACTTTACCTTTTTTGCTCATATCATTCAAAAATTTGCAAGCAGCAAATATACAACGAAATCAGCCGTTGTCTCTCATCCATTTCTTTCAATATCGTTAAGCATTATTGCTTAATTTCCATTTTTTAAACATAACTACAGTTGTATGAAGAAATTGCTCTTACTCCCAATCCTGTTCTTTGTTACCATTTTATCATTTGCGCAGGATCTTTCTTATTATTTGCCTAACGATGTTACTTATAACAAAGCTGTTCCTACGCCAAAGGATATCATTTATCATGAAGTAGGTGAATGGCATGTTACACATGACAGACTGGTAAATTATATGAAAGCTGTTGCGGCGGCGGCACCTGAAAGAATTAAGTTTGAAACGATGGGTTTTTCTTATGAAGATCGTCCACAGGTACTTTTGATTATTACTTCTCCAAAAAATCATGCAAGGCTTGAAGAAATAAGACAGCAGCATATAAAATTGACTGATCCGTCCCAATCAGCTTCTGTTAATACTGAGAATATGCCCATCGTAGTTTATATGGGCCATTCTATACATGGCAATGAATCCAGTGGTGCGAATGCATCATTAGTGGGAGCTTATTATCTGGCAGCAGCACAAGGCAAACAAATTGATGAACTGCTGGATAATGTTGTTATACTTTTTGATCCTTCTTTTAACCCGGATGGATTACAACGTTTTTCTACATGGGCAAATCAACATAAGAGTAAGAACCTGGTGAGTGATCCAAATTCAAGAGAATTTAATGAAGTGTGGCCAGGTGGAAGATTTAATCATTACTGGTTTGATCTAAACCGTGATTGGTTGCCAGCAGTACACAGAGAAAGTCAGAATAGATTGACATGGTTTCATAAATGGAAGCCGAATATTCTTACAGACCATCATGAGCAGGGTAGCAGCTCTACTTTCTTTTTTCAACCTGGTGTACCTTCAAGAGTAAATCCGTTGACACCTGAAAAAACCAGGAGTTAACAACCAAACTTGGAAAATTTCATGCTCAGTTTCTCGATAAGATTGGCACATTATATTTTACCAAAGAAAGCTATGATGATTTTTACTATGGAAAAGGTTCAACTTATCCAGATGTAAATGGAGCCATTGGTATTTTGTTTGAACAAGCTTCTTCCAGAGGGCATTTACAACAAACAGATAATGGATTGCTAAGTTTTCCTGCAACAATAAAAAATCAGTTCATGACTGAGCTTTCAACATTAGAGGGAGCAAAAGTTTTACGCAAAGAGTTTTTAGATTGGCAACGGGAATTTTATCAATCCGCAATGAAAGAAGCAGCTACATCATCTGTAAAAGGCTATGTATATGGCGGAAAAGATGATAAAACGAAAAGCCATATTTACAGAAATGTTATTACGGCATCAGATTGAGGTATATGATCTTACAAAAAATATTACGGTTGATGGAACCAAATTTTCTCCAGAAAATACTTATGTAGTCCCCGTTAATCAACCACAGGAAAGATTAATAAAAGGAATCTTTAATAAAACACTAGAATACAAAGACAGTTTGTTTTATGATATAACAGCTTGGACCATGCCTCTTGCATTTGGTTTGCCTTATGCAGAATTAAATGCTGTAGATATGGGTGGCGTCCTATTAAATAATAAAATAAGCAAAGCAGTTTTTCCGGTTGGAAATGCACCAGTGAAAAGTGAATATGCTTACTTATTTGACTGGAGTGATTTTAATGCACCCAAAGCTTTGTATGCATTGCAAAAAGCAGGTATATTATTGAAAGTTGCCAATACAAAATTCACTATTCCGGTGGAAATAGTAATAGCAGTTTTGATTATGGAACAATTATGATTCCTGTAAAATTACAAACCAAAATAGCGAAGAGTTATATGCCTTGCTTAAAAAAATAGCTGAAGAAAATAGCATATCAGTTGTTGGTGTTTATACTGGTAATGCGATTAGCGGAAGTGATTTAGGAAGTAGAAATTTTCTGTGGTAGAGATGCCCAAAATTGCAATGATTGTAGGCACTGGCACAAATGCTACTTGATGCAGGTGAAGTTTGGCATTTGTTAGATCAGCGATTTAATATTCCTGCTACACATCTTGAGCAAGCTACATTCAACAGAGCAAATTTAAATAGATACAATACCATAATAATGGTAGGCGGACGATACAATGAGATAAATAAAGATAAATTAAAAGAATGGGTGCAAGGCGGCGGAACATTGATTTTAACCGAAGAAGCAATGCAATGGGCTGCACAGGCAGGTATCAGTCAGGTAGGATTTAAGAGAACGAAATCTGCTATTGATAGTACTGGCAAAGTTAGTTATGCCGATTTGGATCAGGTAACTGGTGCACAAAGAATGAACGGAGCCATTTTTAGTGCTGATGTTGATCTTACTCATCCGCTGGCTTATGGGTATCATCAAAAAACGGTTAGTTTATTTAAAGCCAATTCTGTTTTTATGGAAAAAGGAAAAAATCCATATGCTGTTCCGTTTGTTTACGGTTCAAAGCCATTACAAAGCGGTTGGTTAAGTCAGCAGAATTATGCTACATTAAAAAATTCTGCAGCAGTTATCGTTAATACAGTTGGTAGTGGACGAGTAATCAATATTGCCGACAACCCAAATTTCCGGGCATTTTGGCTGGGCGGAACTAAATTGTTTATGAATGCCGTTTTCTTTGGAAGAACGATTGATGCGGCAAGCGGAAGAAGCGAAGAATAATCATATTTTCTAAATTTAAAGAGGCTGTATCAAAATTGTGATACAGCCTCTTTTGTTTTCACAGACACTATTCAACGATTACTGCTTTTTATTTGTTTTATATCTCATGTCCGGAGTTCCGTCTTTTTTCAAGTTCTTATTGCTGCTAAATCGCTTGTCAGGAGTCCCGTCTTTTTTTAAAGGGCTTGTTACATTTGT
Source organism: Chitinophagaceae bacterium (assembly GCA_016706055.1). Classification (GTDB taxonomy): domain Bacteria; phylum Bacteroidota; class Bacteroidia; order Chitinophagales; family Chitinophagaceae; genus JJ008. The sequence continues at coordinate 96,789 of JADJKL010000003.1, forward strand.
AGCAATTTCTTTTGTCTTTCCTGTAGTTGTCTTTGTTTTTGTAGTAGTAGTTGCTGGTTTTATTTTTGTTTTATCAGCTTCCATTTTAGTTTTACCATCATTTACAAACACTTTTGTCTTTCCCTGCGCATTCTTGGTTTTTGTTTCATTTCCTTTTTGTTTGATTTTAGAATCAACAGTTTTCGTTTTGGCCAAGTCAGGCTTTACTTTTGTTTTTCCGTCTTCTGATTTTGTTTTAGCCAAGTTTATTTTTGTTTTTGTCTTAGCGTCAGACATCTGAGCATTTGTAATACTTGCCAGAGACAGCATTGCCGCAAAAACGATAATAATTTTTTTCATTTTTTTTGATTTAGAGTTTTTAAATTTTGTGTAAACAAAGGTTGCATGGTTAAAAACCGAAAATCAAAAATGAATAGTCTGTTAACCGGTTCTTAACCATCATTAGTAAAACCTTTGCAGTTAGTCTTGGAGGAGGCTTATTGGGTTTATTCACAATTCTGGCCTTTTTTTCAACGCCAATGTCAGATATTGAAAAGCATAATAAATTATTCTTAACTTGCCCGTCCAAAATAATAATTACGTCACTTTAAAATTGAGCACTATGATTAAAATGCAAGTTATCGGACATCTCGGCAAAGACTGTGTAGTAAACACAGTAAATGGTAAAAATGTAATCAACTTCACCGTTGCCCATTCCGAAAAGTACAAAGACAGTCAGGGAGTTTTACAGGAAAAAACAATTTGGGTAGACTGTGCCTACTGGACAGACAGAACCGCCGTAGCACCTTACCTTCAAAAAGGTACACAGGTGTATGTAGAAGGCCAACCGGAAGCAAGATCATTCCAACGGAATGATGGCACACCTGGTTCTTCTCTTTCATTAAGAGTAAGAGAAGTACAATTGCTGGGTAGCAAAAATGACAGAAATACCGGAGGCGGTAGTTCTTATCAGCAAAATTCTTCCGCTTCTTCTTCATCAGGTAGCAGCACTCCTGCACCCAATGAAATAACGGAACCGGTAGATGATCTGCCATTCTAAAAAATCTTAAACGATTAAATAGTGCCTTGGTTTTACCAGGGCATTTTTTTATTGGCCACGAATGACACGAATGCCCACGAATAAATGAATACAGGATCACAGACCTGCCTGACGGTAGGCAGGTTTATTCTGCTGCGCAGAATGTGGTATAGATTTATGCGGTTGTTATATTGAAAGGCTTTTTTTGTTTCTTTGCTTATGCCAGAACAATTATTCTCCTACCAGCAATTAGCTGAGTTTACAAAAACGATTTTCCTGAAAATTGGTTGCAGTACTGAACATGCAAACACGGCAACAAAAGCATTATTATCTGCTGATCTGCGAGGTGTTGATTCTCACGGTGTGGCAAGGCTTAGTGGTTATGTAAGATTATGGGAAGCCAGACGGGTAAATGCAACTCCTGTTATTAAAGTAATACATGAAACACCTTCTACTGCAGTTGTAGATGGCGACAGCGGATTAGGATTAGTCGTAGCACCATTTGCCATGCAAATTGCTATTGAAAAAGCTAAGCAGGTTGGCACTGGTTGGGTAAGTGTACAAAACAGCAATCACTTCGGCATTGCAGCACATCATGCAATGATGGCATTGGAAAATGATATGATTGGCATTGCCATGACGAATGCCAGCTCGTTGGTAGCACCCACTTTTTCAATTGATAAAATGCTTGGCACTAATCCGATTTGTGTAGCCGCACCTGCTGGCACGGAACCTGCTTTTGTTGCAGATCTGGCAACAACAACAGCTGCCAATGGTAAGTTGGAAATATTACAGCGGAAAAATATGCAAACACCAACAGGCTGGGTACAGGATAAGGACGGAAATGCTTCAAACGATCCTCATGCATTAAAAACCGGTGGTGCATTATTACCGTTGGGTGGTGATAAAGATCATGGCTCTCATAAGGGATATGCATTAGGAGCTGTGGTTGATATTTTTTCAGCATTATTAAGCGGTGCTAATTATGCACCTTGGGTGCCGCCGTTTCCGGCATATGTACCAATGCCTGCACAACAACCGGGCAAAGGAATCGGTCATTTTTTAGGGGCCATGCGAATCGATGCTTTTCGACCTGCTGATGAGTTTAAAAAAAGTATGGATCATTGGATACAAGGATTTAGAAATGCAAAGACAGTTGCCGGAGAAGAAAAAGTGCTGGTGCCGGGTGACCCGGAAAGAGAGTTTGAAAGAGAAAGAATGAAAGATGGAATTCCATTGTTGAAACAAGTAGTTGATGACTTGCAATCGTTATCGGAAAAATTTCAGATCGCTTCTTTATGAGAAGAAAATCTTCAATTCTGAAGCTTATCTTTGCCGCCTTGCTTGCCGATTAATAATCCACTAAAATATTGGAGGGGGGAACAAAATGAAAATAATGAAGTTTGGCGGCACCAGTGTGGGTAAGCCGGAACGTATGCAGCAGATTGTATCGTTGGTATCTAAAGAAACAGAACCAGTAATAGTAGTATTGTCAGCTTTGTCTGGCACTACAAATGCGTTAGTAGAAATTGGCAATCATATTGCGAATGGTGACAGAGGTACAGCAAAACAAACTATTGATAAACTAGAAAAACATTATCAGGATTTTATAAATGAATTGGTTAAGCAACCGGCTACTTCTGAAAAAGCAAAAGCAATTGTTGCCGAGCATTTCGAGTTTTTAAATATTATTCTTAAGATTTCTTTCAGCGAAGCATTAAGCAAAGATATTTTGGCACAAGGCGAATTGCTGTCTACCAAAATATTTTCTGTTTATCTAGAAGAACTAGGGATTAATCATTTGTTTTTGCCAGCCTTGGAATTTATGACGATTGATCATTATGATGAGCCACAGATTGGCAGCATCAAAGTCAAACTTTCGCAGATATTAAATCAGCACAAGGACAAAAAATTATTTGTTACACAAGGATATATCTGTCGTAACCCAAGAGGTGAAGTAGATAACCTGAAAAGAGGTGGGAGTGATTACACTGCTTCGTTGATAGGAGCAGCTATTAATGCTTCTGTATGTGAAATATGGACAGACATTGATGGAATGCATAATAACGACCCAAGAATTGTAAAGAATACAGTTCCTGTGGAGCAGATGAGTTTTGACGAAGCGGCAGAGCTGGCTTATTTCGGAGCAAAGATTTTACATCCTGCATCCATCTGGCCGGCGCAACAGTATAACATTCCGGTTAAGCTGTTGAACACTATGCAACCTGAAGCCAAAGGAACAACTATTGCCGAAAAAGCTGCCGGAGTAGGAGTAAAAGCAGTTGCAGCCAAGGATAATATTATTGCCATTCGGATTAAGAGCAGTAGAATGTTACTAGCTTATGGTTTTCTTAGAAAGATTTTTGAAGTGTTTGAAAAGTACAGAACACCGATTGATATGGTAACAACTTCTGAGGTTGCTGTTTCAATCACAATTGATACCGACCATAATCTGAAGGAGATAATAAAAGAACTTGAGGCGTTTGGTACAGTCGAGATAGATAAAAATCAAACAATCATTTCTGTTGTGGGTAATGAAATTTCACAAACGGAGTTAATGGTGAAAAAGCTTTTCGGTTCTATTTTAAATATTCCTATCCGGATGGTTTCTTATGGAGGAAGTCCGCATAATATTTCATTGCTGGTACCTGCAGAATATAAAAACCAGATTCTTCAACAATTGAATAAGGGAATGTTTGGGTTGGAATAGTTGGAAAGCATTTCCCTGTTTGGCTAATAATATGTTAATGTGATTTTTATCACACTAATCGGCTTTTTAGTACGTTAGTTTCACATTAAATATATTATTATGCGTTTCTTCTCAGTCGTTTTCGCATACGTTTTTCTGTCAATGAATATTGCTGGTTGGGAAAATGATTTCGAACAAGCTCAAAAGAAAGCTGTAACAGAACATAAATTTATTCTCCTCAATTTTTCGGGTTCAGATTGGTGCGGTCCTTGCATCAGACTTACAAAAGATGTTTTTGAATCGGCATCGTTTGCAACGTTTTCCAGCGAAAATCTTGTTTTGGTAAATGCTGATTTCCCTCGCCTTAAAAAGAATCAACTATCCAAAGAGCAGCAAAAAAAGAATGATAAGCTTGCAGATAAATACAATTCGCAAGGTGTATTCCCTCTCACTTTACTTTTAAATGAAAAAGGCAAAATAATTAAGTCGTGGGAAGGCAATCCTGGGCTTTCAACAGAACAGTTTATAAGTCAAATAAAGTCCACAATTGGTATTGGAAACTGAAATTTGTTTAACAATAATGACGGCTTATCGCAAAGTGATAAAGTTGATGGGAAACCGCTTTGAGATTACAGTTGTCTCCGAAGATGAAGCGGATGCCTATGAAAAAATTGATAAGGCGATTGCTGAAATTAGCCGTATTGAAAAGCTATTGACAACTTTCAGCGAGGATAGCCAGACAAATCTTATCAACAGGAATGCTGGCATTAAGCCTGTAAAAGTGGACAAGGAAATGTTTGATATTATTAATCGGTCAATTCGAATATCTGAAATAACGCAAGGTGCTTTTGATATTTCTTATGGATCAATTGATAAAAGGCTTTGGAACTTTGATAAGAATATGACTGAATTACCTGATCCGGTTACTGCAAAAAAATCTGTTCACTTAATCAATTACAGAAATATTCTCCTGAATGAAAAGAAATGTACTATTTATCTGAAAGAGAAAGGGATGCGGATTGGCTTCGGTGGAATAGGAAAAGGATATGCCGCAGAAAGAGCTAAAATAATTTTGCAACAGACTGGAGTCGAAAGTGGTATTGTAAATGCTTCGGGTGATTTATGTGCTTGGGGCTTACAACCTGATGGAAAAGAATGGACGATTGGCATTGCCGATCCCAATGCGGCAAGAACTTCATTTTCCTATTTATCAGTTTCGAATGCTGCTATCGCAACATCAGGTAACTATGAAAAGTTTATAACTATAAATGGCGAACGATATTCGCATACGATTGATCCGAAAACCGGTTTGCCGGTAACAGGTATAAAAAGTGTAACTATTATTAGCCCTAATGCTGAAATTGCTGATGCTATGGCTACGCCAGTAATGATTATGGGAATTAAAGTGGGATTGGATTTGGTAAATCAGTTAAAGGGAATTGAATGTATTATAGTTGATGACAATGATAAAATCTACACATCTAAAAACATAAATCTTCATTGATGAAATTAGTAAAACCCAAACCAAAAATAAACAGCCTGGCAATTGTTGCAGTCAGCGTTGTTGCCACACTTTCTTCCTGTACAACAGTAAAGGAATATCAAAAAAATAAATTGAATGATGGTGAGATGACACTAAGCTCCCGCAAGATTCAGAAGACAGAATCCAGTTTTCAATCTTATAGAGAAGGTGCCTCCGGTGCTAATGGTGGTAAAACCGGCGGAGGCTGCGGTTGTAATTAATTCTTCACATTCAATTTTAGACAATGAAAAAAATATGTTTAGGAGTTGTTGGCATAGTTCTGACTTTCTTTTCTGCTTATGCTCAAACACCACAAAAAGATTCCTCCACTTACAAAAGCAGAAAGTTGACATTTGAAGAAGCGAACCTCGTATCAAGTTATTACAAACAAGATGGTAATAATGCAGCAGTTAACGGCGGTATTGGTTCTCAAAAATTAAACGACATTTCCAATACAATAGATGTAAAGTTTATTAAGTGGGACAAAAAGACAGGAAGCACAGTTTTGATCTTGAAGTTGGTTTGGATCATTATACTTCAGCTTCTTCTGATCAGGTAGATTTGAAAGCAAACTCTTCGGCTTCCCATGCTGATACAAGAATTTTCCCATCTGTTTCCTGGTCTATGGAAAATGAAAAGAATGGTACTACCATCGGAGCAGGCCTCTCTACTTCTACTGAATTTGATTATCAATCTTTTGGTGGGAATATTAATTTTTCTAAAAAAACAAATAACAGAAACGGTGAGTTTACAGCAAAAGCTCAGGCTTATATTGACAAGGTTAGTCTGATTTATCCCACTGAACTTAGAAGCGGTGGTGGAGGCGGAGGTGATGATGAACATTATGGAAGCACAGCTAGAAATTCTTTCAGCGGCTCATTATCTTATTCGCAAATTATTAATCAGCGTTTGCAGTTAATGTTTATTGCCGATCTGATTTCACAAAAAGGGTTGTTGAGTCTTCCTTTTTACAGAGTTTATTTTAATGATAATTCTGTTCATAAAGAAAACTTGCCAGATACAAGAATGAAAATCCCATTAGGATTTCGGGCAAATTATTTTATTGGAGACAAAGTAATTCTAAGATCGTTTTACCGCTATTATCATGACGATTGGGGATTAACCGCACATACCTTAGAATTGGAAACACCGGTTAAAGTGACTCCATTTTTTTCTATCACTCCGTTTTATAGATACTACAAGCAAACGGCTGTAGACTATTTTGCCCCCTATAAATCGCATACATCCGCCGATCAGTATTATACAAGTAACTATGATTTATCTGCATTCAATAGCAATTTTTATGGAGCTGGTATCAGGCTTACCCCGCCGAAAGGTGTTTTTGGAATCCAGCGATTAAGCATGCTTGAGTTGCGATACGGACATTATACAAGAACAAATGGATTGAAGTCGGATATTGTCTCAATGAACCTGAAGTTTAAATAATAGAATAAAAGCTTCTCTAAAATAAAAGCCCTTCACATGTGAAGGGCTTTTAAGATAAAGTCAGATGCTATTACCAACGATTGTTAGAGTTAGAATATGCAGGTCTTGCCCCTCTTTCAGGTCTTTCTTCTCTTGGCTTTGCAACGCTTACTTTGATAGCACGGCCATCAACAGTAGCACCATCTAACTCAGCAATTGCTTTGTTAGCAGCCTCATCATCACTCATTTCCACAAAACCAAAGCCTTTGCTACGGTTAGTGTACTTGTCCATAATAACTTTTGCAGAAGTAACTTCACCATACTCAGCGAAATAGCTTCTAAGGTCTTCGTCCACAACGGCGAAGCTCAAATTTGAAACATAAATGTTCATGTAAAAAAATTAACTTTTAAAAATTCTTGAGATTAACGCAATGGGTAAAGAAGACTAACTATTAGCAGAAATGCGTAGCAGAAAAAATCGTTCACTTACTAAAATGCTGTTCGCTCAAATTAACAGATGCAAAGGTAATCTATAAAACCCAGATTATTGCTTTTATTTTAAAACTTGTTTTAGTTGATAACCGGTGGTTCTACATTGAACATACTCCTTTGCTCTTCTTTTTACGGATGCCAAAATTATAACGAAGGTTAAGTCCGACTCTTCTTGTGTCTGATTGGCGATAACCACTGGCATCAATTGAGCCCTGGTTATAAGTAAAGTTATTCTGGTTGGTAGCGAACATATCACTGATGCTTATTGTCGCTACCAATTTGTCTTTTAAAAACTTTCTGTTTACACTCATATTTAATGCACCAAATGTGGTCAATTCATAAAATTGTTGCTGACCTTTTAATCGTACAAATCCATTTAAAGTTATTACAGAACGTTTATCAATTTTGAATGTTTGATAAGTAAAGAATGTCCAGGTTCCTTTTTTAAATGAAAAAGGTTTGTTCTCATACAATCCCTGATAAAAATTATGATTGTACTGAGCTCCGGCTACAAAAAAATACCTGCCACCCGGAGGTATTGCACCAAGCCCACGGAAATACCACTCTTTATTTTTTCCCAAATTGTCGTAGGTACGAATGTTTTGAATCTGGCTTGTATCAGATGGATATATAACATTTGTAAAAATATCTTTCGTATCATTTACACCAATGGCAAGAATTGGCCTTTCATCTACACTGATATTTGCTTCGTAGTTCTGGTTGAACTGTGGCCTAAGAGTGGGATTGCCAGCTTCAGATAAATATTGATCAACAAATCGGGAAAAAGGATTTAGCTGTTCATAAACGGGTCTTGTAATTGTGCGGCGATAAACTAAATAAGCTCTTAAATCATAACCAGCAATCTTCATCAGGTTTTTGCTCAGGTATATATATGGAAACAAATCGGTCCGATGAATGTTGAAGGTTGTATCGGAAGGAATTACTTGCTGTCCATTCATATTTGTGTTTTCCAGTCTTAGTCCGGTTTTAATTACAAAATCTTTACCCAAAGTTTGAGAACCTTGCAGATATCCTGAATTGATGTTTTCATTGTAATTAAATGTATTGGTTCTGCTGTTGTCTTTAATTCTTGATCCGTTACTTTCTCGGAAATAGTTTGTTACATTTTTATAAGTATGCGTTGTGGTTTTTATTCCTGATTCGAAAGTGAATCTATTTTTCATCTTTATTTTTAGATCTGACTTCGCCGAAAAAAATCCTCTTTTATTATCTCCATTTCCATCGCCTGCAAGAGTTGTCGAAAAAGGTTGATAAAAAGTAGTAGCGTAGGTTTGGTCTGAAGTGTTATGCGATGCATAATAAAAAACCTGGTTGGTCCATTCAGAACCGGCGGAGTCAATCTTTAATTTTGATTCAATACCATTGCCAATTACTAAGTTGGTTCCTTCATTTCTTACCGTGTTAAGGTTTTCAGAGATGGTTTGTGAAGTACTTATCTTTTGAATCAAACTTTGGTTCTCCGTTCTGTTATCGTTTGTATTTATGTTTACATTTCCTGAAAAGTCAAGCTCCCATTTTTTACCTAATGAATAGTTGAGACCGTATCCTACATAGTACGTATTAGCAGGATATTTTGTGAACGCATCTTGGCTAATAATTGAATCAGGTGCAAAAATTCTGTCAGTCACAATTTTTTCAAAACTATTTCTTCTGCTGTAATTCAGATTTATGTAAGAGCTTTTCTTTCCATCATTATTGCTAAGGTTAAATCCAATAAACTGGTTTCCATAAACACCTTGCTGCATACCGCCATTTACACTTCCGGTTAATCCGATTTTTACTCCTTTTTTTAAAACCACATTTACAATGCCACCGCTACCAGAAGCATCGTATTTTGCCGAAGGGGTTTTTATTATTTCAATTTTGGATATAGAATTTGGCGGCAGACTTTTTAGCATGGTAGCTACATCGGCAGCACTCATTTTCATATCACGGCCATTAATTTGCACCGATGCAGGAGTCATACTACTGATGTAAATATTTCCATCCTGATCTACAAATAAGCCCGGTGTTTTTTCAATCACTTCATAACCACTTGTAGATGCTTCTACCAGATTTTCAGGATCAACGATTAGCTTATCGTCTTCCATTTTCATTAAAGGCTTTTTGGAAGTAACAACTGCTGCTTCGAGAGTTTTTCCAGCTTCCTCAGCAACGAAACTAAAAATATTTTGTTCTCCAGAAACAGTTATTCCTTTATCTATTAATAAGTAATTAACAGAACTGATATTTACATTGTATTGATTGTTTGATCGCAGAACAAATTGTGCTATACCGCTACTATCAGTCAGTTTAGTAAATGTTCTTACACTATCCAACCGGTTGAATAATGTAACTGTGGCAAACAATACAGGCTCTTTTTTACTTGTCAGAATTTTAATAGTTACATTAATTTCCTGCGCCTTTACAAGTGTAGAGAAAAATAAAAAAAAGCTAAAGAGACTTATATATTTAAGCATTGATCCTGAGGATTTAAAAGCAAAAATGTAGAAAGGATTCCACATTTTCTAAAGTATGCTGCAAAAGTATCTATTCCGCCAATCAAATAATATTGGCTTGATAATTGAAATCATAAGGAAAATATAAATTATGAAAAAGGTTAAGACAATTTTAGGTGTATCATTAATTATGGGGATTGGCTTTGCATGTTCTGATTCTGATTCAGGCGAAAAGTATATCGACCTTGAAACAGGTAAATCAATAGAAATGGTAAAAGATGAAAGCACTGGATTGATGGTGAGAACTTCCGATAAGCAACCAGTATATATTTATGTGGATACAAAAAATAAGGATACCATTTTTGGTGCTACCGGAAAAGTAATTAATGGTCATGTGATAAAGATTTCAGAAAATAAGTATGTATTTGATGGTGATGAAAAGCTTAAAATAGATGATGATGGGTCATTAAAATACAAAGACGGGGATTACAAAGTGAAAATGGATGACGATGGTGACATGAAAGTTAAAAATGGTGATACCAAGGTTAAAACAGATGGAGAAACAGGCGAAACGAAAGTAAAAAATGATGATTAATCAGCTATAAGTCCGTTAGAACTAAAAGAAATAAGCCGATTTCTAACGGCTTATTTCTTTTTTTTATCATGCAGTGTTTTTGCTTCATCAATAGAGTGAGTCTTATGTATGTCTTTATCTTTTTTCGCCATCATAGCCAGCTTTATATAAAATTTCTTAAGCACTTCTAATTCTTCACTTGATATATCTTCCACATCAATTAGCCTGTTACTGGCAGTAGATGTGGCAGCAATTAATTCATTTAATTTTAATTGCAAGGCTATAGTGTCTTTGTTTTGCGATTGTTGAATAACAAATACCATCAGGAATGTTATTATGGTAGTACCTGTATTTATTACCAATTGCCAGGTATCGGAAAATTTAAAAACAGGGCCGGTAATTCCCCAGACAATAACAATAAACATGGCCATCAAAAATGAAATAGGTTTGCCTGTTATTTTAGTAACCTTGGCAGAGAATTTTTCAAAAGCGGATGTTATTTTTTTCATATCTGGATTAAGAAGTATTTTTAAAGCCTTCTTGTTATAAAATTAATTTTTTTATGGGAAGTATAACAAAATTTACTGCCACAATCCATCGGTTTGAAGCTAAAGGAGAAAAAACCGGCTGGACTTATATTGAAATACCTGCAGATATTGCTCAGCAATTAAAACCGGGCAATAAAAAATCATTTCGGGTAAAAGGTAAATTGGATGATTTTAAAATTGATGGGATTGCTTTGATTCCAATGGGTAGCGGAATTTTTATAATGGCGTTGAATGCCGATTTACGAAAAGAAATTGGTAAACGAAAAGGTGCAATACTCAAAGTGCAATTATCAGTAGACGAAAAGGATTTTGTTTTTAATAAAGATTTTATGGATTGCCTGGCAGACGAGCCAAAAGGGAAATTGTTTTTCAAAAGCTTAACCGGTTCTCATCAAAAATATTTCAGCAAATGGATTGATAGTGCTAAGACAGAGCCTACTAAAGTAAAACGGATTACTATGGCCGTAAATGCACTGGCAAAGAAAATGGGTTATCCTGAAATGATCAGAGCCTCAAAAAAATAATTTCTCTTACTTAAAAGGATTCGAATATTTCACTTCTGTTGTTACAGACACATCCGTTAGTGTTTTAAGAAATGCTACTAATGCTGCTTTATCTTGTGGTGTAAGATTTAATAGTCGTGGCTGACCACCTGGCAGTCTTAATTGAGGAGAAAGGTTTGGATGATCCCTTACACCTGTGCTATAATGTTCCACCACTTGTTCCAATGTTGCAAACCGGCCATCATGCATATAAGGCGCAGTAAGTTCTACATTTCGTAACGAACCTACTTTAAATGTTCCATCAAGGTTTGTATTGTTTGCAACAAGTCCGAAGCCTCTGTCGGTAGTTGTTAAGTCCAAGCCGTTATTTTTTTCTTGCGGTGCTGTAAAAGTTTCAGAACCATGACATGCGGCACATGCATTTTGTGGCGATAGAAAAATTTCTTTTCCTCTGTTTTCTGCAACGGTAAAGTTTGGAAAGACAGCATTAGCTGGCGGAGCAGGGTTTACAGGAAAAGTTGCTCTGCCTGCATCGTATTTTGATTGAAAGGAAACTATTGATCTTACAAACTGTGAAAGAGCCAATGAAATACGATTACTGTTTATAGTCGCATCTCCAAATGCTTTTGTAAAAAGGGAAGAGTAATAAGGCAGGCTTCTTAGTTTAGTTTCCAGTTGGGGTAATGTCATTCCCATTTCTACAGCATCTTGAATAGGAGTTAGTACCTGCTCTTCCAATGTTGCAGCTCGTTGATCCCAGAAAAAACGTCCATTGGGATAATATTTTACGTTAGTTAAAGGCATTGAGTGCCTTCCTGTAAGACCACCATTAAAGCCTTTGCTTTTTAGCTCAGTATCTGAAAATGCATTGGCTTGTTTATGACAGGATGCGCAGGAGGTAGAATTATTAATAGAAAGATTTTTATCGTAGAAAAGTACTCTGCCAAGTGTAGCTCCGTTATCCGTTATTTGATTATTGATCGGTGTATTGATTTGTGCCTGAATTGGAGGTGCTGTTATATAAGCTGGTAAGGTTGGGTTAGCATAATTAAATGGTAAGGCAGGCAGGTTTAAAACCAAACTTACTGGATCAACAGGTGGTGCAGTGGCTCCTGAATCAGAATTCTTGGTACAAGCTATGAAAAAGAGAAGAGAAAGAATAATGGCGGTAGTAGTTGTTTTCGGTCTGGTGGCAAACATAAATATGCTTTTGGTGGGGCTTATGACAGATTGTTCAAATTAAAGTTTAAAATACCAATAATTTTTCCAATTTCATAGATTGGGAAACCTTATGATACATATAATGACTCTTATCTGCCTTTAATTCATTTATTTGCAGTATGATTTCCTCTATAAAAGATTTCAAAAACCCATTTTTTATTGGAATAGCCGGTGTAGGGATGAGTGCAATAGCTCAATACCTAAAAGGAATTGGAATGGAAGTTTCTGGCAGCGATCGCTTTTTTGCACCAGACGAGTATAATGAAACAAAAGAAAAGCTCGAAGCAGAAGGCATACATTGTTTTTTACAAAATGGAGAGGGTATTACTGAACAAACTGATCTTATCGTTGCTTCTACTGCTATTGAAGATACAGTGATGGAAATTCAAAAGGCGAAGCAATTAGGTATTCCAATTATCAGACGATCCGAATTGCTGGCAATGATTGCTCTTAGCAAAAAAACAATTGCAGTTGGAGGAACTAGTGGTAAAAGCACTACCAGTGCTATGCTTTTTGATATATTGGAATATGCCGGACTAGATCCAAGTATTATAAGCGGTGCTGGATTGACAAATTTGATAAAGAAAGGAAAAATTGGAAATGCAAAAGTGGGAAAAGGCGACTGGCTTGTAATTGAAGCAGATGAAAGCGATGGCTCAATTGTACAATACAAACCGGAAATAGGGTTGCTATTAAACATAGATAAAGACCATCAGGAGATTGATGAATTGATGAGAGTGTTTGGCGAGTTTAAAAATAATAGTAAAAAGTTTATAGTCAATCAATCACACCCTTTGGCGAGAAGTTTATCTCAAAACAAAGCACAAGATTTTTCTACCGATGAACAGGAAGCAGGTTATATAGCCAAAGCCTTTAAACAATCAGGCTTCAATATTCAATATTTGATTAATAATACACAATTCTCAATACAAACCGCAGGTAAGCACAATATGGAAAATGCATTGGCAGCAACAGCCGTTGCTAATTCCATTGGTGTTGATTTAGAAACCTGTGCTGCTGGTTTAAAAGGTTATGAAGGAATCTATCGCCGCTTTCAAGTGTATGGCCAAAAGAATGGAGTTTGGTTAATTGATGACTATGCACATAATCCGGTAAAATGTGCAGCAGCTATACAGGGCTGTCATCCAGTTGCCAAGAAAGTAATAGCCTGGTTTCAACCACACGGTTACAAGCCGACAAAATTTCTGCGAAAAGAATTTGTGGAAGAAATAGCCAACTCATTGCGACAAGATGATGAAATATGGATGAGTGAAATTTTTTATGTAGGTGGCACAGCCGTAAAAGATATTTCTGCAAATGATCTGATCAATGATTTAAAGGCACTGGATAAGAATGCTTTTTTTGTAGAAGATAGAAATGATTTTGTTGCATCTGCCCGGCCGCATTTTACAGATGATTGCACCATTTTATTAATGGCAGCAAGAGATCCATCGCTGGAGCAATTTGCAAAAGAAACTTGGGAAAAATTATAGCAACTAAGCTGGAACCAACTCTGTCATTTTTTCTTTCATTGCTGGTAAAAACATATACCAGCAAACAGCCATCAATAAACCCGGATGTGAAATATCAGAAAGTTTTTTATCTTTTTTAAATTCATCAGCCCCATTACAAGTTACAATGGGATTTTCCTTATTGTCTTTATAAATATTCAATTTACCACCAGGCTCGTTATCATTTGAATAATAGAATCGTTCATCATTCATACTGATATACGTTTCATTGTTTTCATGGCCTAACTCTCCGATTCGGGTTCCATATTCGCAAAGAAGAACTGTTTTGTTGCGTAAAAATCCTTCCTTTCTAATAAAGAATACTCTTTTTGCTTATTACATTCTACTCTTGCTGAGTTTGAAAAAGGATGGACTGTAAGTGTAAGAAGGTGTTTATCTTTTTTGTAAAGGTGATACACTTGGTCTTCTGTGGTTGATAAAACTGATTCCCATCGCATGGCTTAAAGTTTAGTGGTTATAACGAGGCTCAAATTACAATCAATACTGCTGGTAATATGGGGTTAACCTAAAATTAATATTAACTTCATATTGGAAGGAGTGGAGTGAATAATCTGTGGAAAATAGCGCAGAAATCCACAGTTTTGTATCAAAATCATTAATAAAGTATATGAATACAGGAAAAAGCAGAGATGAAAAATTTCTCGAAAGAGCAATTGAACTTTCTAAAAAAGGAATGGAAGGTGGAAAAGGCGGCCCGTTTGGATGTATTGTTGTAAAAGGAGATGAAATTATTGGAGAGGGAAGTAATGAAGTTACTTCATCAAATGATCCAACAGCACATGCTGAAGTGGTGGCAATTCGAAATGCCTGTGAGAAATTAGGAACATATCAATTAACGGATTGCGAAATATATACAAGTTGCGAACCTTGCCCGATGTGCTTAGGTGCTATTTACTGGTCAAGACCAAAAAGAGTGGTGTATGCCAATACAAAAGAAGAAGCTGCTGCAATCGACTTTGACGATGAATATATTTATAAAGAAATTTATGCTAAGATGAGTGACCGGAATATTCCTTTTATTCATTGTCCGCATCCAAAAGCCTTAGAGGTTTTTGAAGCCTGGAAAAACTGGGAAGGGAAAGTGAAATATTAAAGCTTACCCATTATGCAGCATTCTGCGAATGAAAATATAGGATAAGGCGAGAATAATAATTAATATCAAAATGGAAACATAGAGCCAAGGCTGGTCCTTAATATTCATCTTTTCTCTGCGACGTTTCTTCTTTTCTGTTTTCTTTTTAAGGTCACGGTTCAGCATTTCTACCATGTACTGCAACTGCTCATTGTCATGAAATTCTTGAAGGCCGTCCATTGCTTCTTCGTCAAACTCATTTTGCAACAGCTGCTTCTCTATCTCATGCTTCTTGTCTTCTGATAGCTTTCCTTGCAGGTAAAGCAATAATGTTTCCTGATCGATACTGGTAGATAAATTGGATAATATGTCTTTATAATTTTCTGACATCTTATTTATTGTTCTTTTCTTCTTCTTGTTTTTTCTCAATTAAAATTTTCAAATTTCGTTTTCCATTCTGGATATAGCTTTTAACCTGTAGCATGGTAAACCCTGTTTCGTCACTTACTTCCTGGTAGCTTTTCTTTTCAAGATAAAACAAAGTTACACATTGCTGTTGCTCAGGGTTTAGTTCTTTTAGCGACAATTCAAGCAGGTCCAGCGTATGATCGTTTTGTAATAAAACTTGGCGATCTGCTTCTTCATCTGCTTTATTAGTAATATTATCATTAACCTCAACGGTTGACTTGCCATTTCTTTCCCGCAGTTTCATCAGGCAATGGTTTTTAGCCACCATATATAGCCACGACTTGAAATATTCAACCTTATACTTATGCAGCTCCTGAATCACTTTTAAAAAAATCTGTTGCACACTATCTTTTGCCTGTTCTTCATTCTTTAAATATTTCATACTTACACCTAACAAAAGCAGGGTATAGCGTTGCAGCAAAATACCCAACCACTCATTGTTATGGTCTGAATGAAACTTTTCCAGCAATTCCTGATCGGTTATATGTTGGTATTTATCGCCCTTCACAGTTGGAAAATAGTTATTTGTTACGAGTTAGATGCAGGTTTTTACAATTTCAATAAAAATTTAGTTGATTAATCAGCTTTTATTATTTTAGATGAAACTTTATCTCATGCAATATGCAATTGTTTCAGTTCCCGCCGCACCAATTCGTAAAAAACCCGGTCACCGAAAAGAAATGGTGAACCAGCTTTTGTTTGGCGAGTCAGTAAAAGTATTAAAGACAAAAGGAGAATTATGGGTAAAAATTCAAAGCCTACATGATGGTTATATTGGATGGATTACGAATACAATGCTACAATCCACAGAAGAAGACAGAGCTAATACGATGAATGTTTTTGTGACGGCAGAAATGTTAGGCTCTGCTTTGTTGGCAGAAAAGAAAATGCAAATACCGGTTGGCTCTTCCTTACCCTTTTTGAAAATGGGAAAGGAAGATTGGGAGAGACTGAATATCTTTTTTCAGGAAAATATTTTAAAAGAGACGAGCAAGTCCCATCAACGGAATTAGTTACTCAATTAACTACTGCATGGTTGAATGCTCCTTATTTATGGGGTGGAAGAACTCCGCTGGGAGTTGATTGCAGTGGTTTTGTACAAGTGATATATAAGTTAATGGGTATCGATCTTCCCCGTGATGCATGGCAACAGGCTCAGGTTGGAAAATCTGTTAAAAAATTTGATGAAGTACAGCCGGGTGATCTTGCTTTTTTTGATAACAAAGAAGATATTATACATGTAGGGATTATACTGGAGAATAATCAGCTAATACATTCATCAGGAAAAGTAAGAATGGACTTATTGACTAAGAAAGGAATAATAAATAGCGAAACCGGGAAAAAGACCTTGCGGTTAAGAGCTGTTAGAAGAATTTTTGTGATTTAAAAAATTCCCTTCACCCATCTCACAATCATTGCATCCCAGCTTAGCATTTTAAAAGCGGTGTATAATAATATTATTGCAAAAATTTTCTTCACTGTTTCTTCAGAAAGCTGCAATGCAACCTTACTGCCCACCCATCCGCCAACGACAAAAGCAAGGCACATCACACCCACTACTTTTACATCAATATATCCTTTATTGTAATAATTAATAACCGCCAGTATGCCGACAGGTAATAATAATAAACCTAATGAAGTGCCTTGTGCTTCCTGCTGGCTGAAACCAAGGAAGAAGATCAGGGCAGGTACAATAATAATTCCACCGCCAATTCCCACCAGTCCGCTCAGTACACCCGCCGTAAAACCAATTGCTATCAGCAGTATTAATGTTTCTGTACCCATATCGCCAGATTTTTTTTTCAATTGTATTATTTTATAAAACTGTCTTTATAAAAAGCAATCGCTTCATTAATGATGCGATAAGCAATCAGCTGGTCCTGAAAATTATCTATCTCCACTTTTTTATTTTCAAGCACTTTGTATTGCTCAAAGAAGTTTTTTAACTCCAGTAAGAAATGATGAGGTAGTTCTTCCATTCTGGTTATATGATTAACGGAAGGGTCATTTGCTGCAACGGCAATTATTTTGTCATCTACCTGTCCTTGATCAATCATCTGCATATTCCCAATAATATTTGCTTCAACCAAGCAAAGTGATTGAATGGATTGTGAACATAAAACCAATATGTCCAGTGGATCATTGTCTTGTCCCAGTGTTTGAGGAATGAATCCGTAATTAACTGGATAATGAAAAGAAGAATAAACAACCCTATCTAATTTTAATAAACCTGTTGCTTTGTCAACTTCATATTTAGCCCTTGAGCCTTGCGGAATTTCTATAATGGCATTAACAGTGGACGGAGAATTTTCTCCATAATGCACACCATGCCAGGGATGATTAACAGTTTGCATAATTAATATTTTACCTACTCAATTTCATTCCCAAATAAGTAGCTGCCAGTCCTACTAAAACACTTCCTGCTACATATAAAAAGAATAAAGCCAATTTTTGTTCTTTCAACAAACCAATTCCTTCCAATGTAAAAGCCGAAAAAGTGGTAAAGCCACCACAAAGGCCGGTCATTAAAAATAACTTCCAGTTTTCATTAGTTTCAAACGATTTGAAACTAATGCCCCAAAATATCCCGATTAAAAAACAACCAATAATATTCACTGCAAAGGTGCCCCAGGGAAAATGAATCGGGTATACTTTATCAGCCATTCGCTGACTAATGTACCGAAGCATACTTCCAATACCGCCACCCAAACCGACTAGTAAGATATTTTTTATCATCGAAGAGAATCTTTGGTTATTGGTTTATTCATCAAGGTGTCTCTGTCATGTTCGTATAAATATTTGAAATCAACAAGCCATTGGTTATTGATTCGAAGAATTTTTAATGTATCATGATCGTTCTTAAAAGAGTTAGAATAAATCAAAATAGCGGTAGAATCATTTATTACTTTTTTTTCATGAATATTAATGGATGATGCTCTGTATCCATCTTTTGTTGGCTGATCAACTCTTTCGAAACTACGTTCTGCCACATCCATATAATTTGTATTAATAGAATCCGTCAACATAAACACCCTAGCTTCTTTAAACTTACCATCTAATGCGGCCCGAATGAAATTTCTTGCTGCATCAATACTGCTTTCTGCTGTTGTTGGATTCTTTTTGTCTTCATCTTTACAAGAAACAACCAAAACGGCTATCAGCAAAAAAGGCAGCGTTATTATTTTTTTCATGTGTTAATTTATAACTGCAAATTACTGAAATTTAAAAGGAGAATAGGATTGAAAATAAAAAAGCACTTCTTGCGGAAGTGCTTTTTTGTATTTTAGTCAGAATTTATTGCTCAGTAGCTTTTTTCAATTTCTCCATAGCGTCTTTTACTTCTTTCATCTTTTCAGGGTCTAGGCTCTTCATCATGCTATCCAATTTCTCAAGTCCCATTTTTAAGGAGTCTGAGTTCATAAGGTTCTTAAGTTTATCCATTGAATAAGTAGTGTCCGATGGGTCATAGTCGTTTATTTCCTCATCTCCCTTATTTTCGTTCATTTTTTTTCCAGCTTCGTTCATTCCCATTTTCATTAGTGTTCCCATGCTGAAATCCACTTTCCAATCGCCACCTTCTTTTTTAAGCGGAAAAGCAAATGTTGCGTTGTCTTTACCAGGATTGGTAACTGATACAGTAGCATTATCGCCATCTATTTTGGCTTCGCCAATTTGCATGTTTTTAAAATCTTCTGTATTGTCTTTTTCTTTTACATCGCCAATTTTATCCTTCATGGTTTCTCCCATATCCATTGCCTTTTTCATCATGTCCATTGTGCCCTTGCTTTCTTTGGTGGCTAATTTAGCAGCACCTTCAAAGTCTTTTTTTGCCATTAATTCAAAAAAAGCAGTCAATACGGTTTTAGGATCGCCACCACTTACAGCATCTTTTCCTTTACAGCCGGTTAAAAAACTGATAACGACAGCAGCCAGCGTAAAGGCACTTAATAATTTTTTCATTTTTACTTGGTTTTAGGTTGTGTAAATGTAGGCGTATTTTACAGTATTTACTTACTGAATTGCTGCCTTTTTATAAGATGACTGTTTTCATTAAGGAAAAGATCATCAGTAGTTACGCCAAATGGTATGGTGTCCAGCCGCACATACTTTGAAAGTGAGCCATTTGTAGATTGGTTAAGAGACTTGAAAACAAATTCAGAGCAATACATTACATCATCACTTAAGAAATTGAAGTACATGTCGAATCTTAAGCCTGCATTGAAATATCTTTTTACAATCGTATCTAATTTGTCTTCTTCTTTTATGGAAAGGTTATAACGGTAAATACCGATTGCATCATTTTCTTTCGGATTACAAAAACTATCTAGTAATTCTCTCTTTAATTTCTGACTTGGGTTATATATTCCGCCGATGGCATGGTAAACAAAAAAACTGTCATTTTCTCTATATACAAATCCGCAATGCGAAAAAGAAGTGTCTTTTCTGTTCATACTTCTCGCAGCTCTGCTTACATCATCGTTTCCATTTCTGAAAATAAGATCGCCACTTTCAAGTAATGGCTTTACGCTATCTATCAATTGAAAATTAACAGCAAGCACACTGTCGGACATGCTTGCACTTTGTACATTAGCATTTTCCCGACAAGCAGTTGCAAAAAAAAGCAGGAATAAAAAGAGTATGTTTTTTCTTTTCATTCCTGCAAAATAATTAAATCTTTATCAGCACTAGTCAGATGGCTTATCTTTCTTTGTAATTGAAGGAGTCTGGCGGTTTGCAAAATCCTGTTCTTCTTTTTCCTGTTCTTTATTATACGCTTTGATGATGGCTTTTACCAAGCGGTGACGTACTACATCTTCCTCGTCCAGTTCGATATGTGCAATGCCTTCAATGTTTTTTAAAATACGGGCTGCCATTACTAATCCGCTTCGTTGATTTCGTGGCAGATCCACCTGCGTCATATCACCAGTAATGATGGCTTTTGCATTGGCACCAATTCTTGTTAGAAACATTTTTAATTGAAGCTCGGTCGCATTCTGTGCTTCATCCAAAATGATATAGGCGTTGTCCAACGTACGACCTCTCATATAAGCCAGTGGCGCAATTTCAATAGTTCTTGTTGTCATATAATAGCCCAGCTTATCTGCAGGAATCATATCATCCAATGCATCATACAGTGGTCGTAGATAAGGATCAATCTTTTCTTTCAGATCACCCGGAAGAAAACCAAGGCTTTCACCTG
The DNA here is from genome assembly GCA_016706055.1 of Chitinophagaceae bacterium. Classification (GTDB taxonomy): domain Bacteria; phylum Bacteroidota; class Bacteroidia; order Chitinophagales; family Chitinophagaceae; genus JJ008. Next base: position 117,512 of record JADJKL010000003.1, read on the forward strand.
CTTCTACAGCTGGTCTGGTAAGAATGATTTTTTTAACCTGTTTGTTTTTTAATGCTCTTACGGCTAAAGCAACAGCAGTGTAGGTTTTACCAGTACCGGCTGGGCCGATGGCAAACACAACATCATTCTTTTCAGATTCTGTTACCATTTTTTTCTGATTAGCTGTCCTTGCCCGTACTGATTTTCCATTGGGGCCAAAAACCAATACTTCATTCGGATTCTTTTCCCGGAAATGGTCAATTACTTCGGCATCGTCGCCACCCAATACCTGCTCAAAATAATTATGGCTCATATGACCGTTTCTTTCGAGGTAGGAAATGATGAGTGAGATTTTTTCTCTTGCCGTGTCTATTTGCTCCGGCGCACCGCTAAGTTTTAGCTGAGTGCCGCGGGATAAAATTTTTAGCAGAGGAAATTTCTTTTTGAGGATGTCGAGTTTACCGTTGTTTACACCAAAAAATTCAATAGGGTTTACGGTTTCAAGGTTGATGATAGTGTCTGTCAATTCACTTCAGTTTTAATGGCTGCTTTATTCATAAGGCGGAAAGCGGAACCATGTTTTCATAAAACCGGCGAAGGGTATTGCCGGGTTAGTTTTGCTTCTTCTGACTATTTTCAGAAGACTTACCCTTCTTTACACTACGTAGCCATAGCGAAGTAGTGTTTCCCAAATATAACTTATGAAACTTATTACTTCCTAAAGTTACTTATTCACAGATGTGCATACAAATATGCAACGTAAAGGTTCAGTTAATAGTTTTTTTACTATAGAAAAAAGCTGGTCTTTTTACCTGCTGATATTAATCATCCAATTTACTGCTTATAATCAGCTGAGCAAATACTAAAGAATCTAACTTTATAGTATGAAACAAGAAACTAAACCAATAAAAAGAAGTGAGCAATTAGCTCCTTTAAGCAGGGAACACCATGATGGATTATTGTTTGCCTGGAAAATAAAACAAGGGTTGGAGAATAAAACTTCATTGGAGCAGCTTAGAAACTATACAATGTGGTATTGGCGAAATCATATCAAGCAACATTTTTATCAGGAAGAGAAAATATTGATTCCTTACATGCCGAAAGGTCATCCGATGGCAGTACAGCTTAAGGAAGAACATGACCATATACGGGAATTGATATTGGGTTTGGATGAAGAAGCAGATAAACAAACATTGTTGATTCTTGGCGACTTGCTGAATAAACATATCCGTTTTGAAGAAAGAGATTTGTTTGTTTATCTCGAAGAACTATTAACGAAAGAACAATTGGATAAGGTGTTTGCAGAAGTTGAAAAGCATCCTGTTACTTGTGAGACGGAGTGGACGGAAGAGTTTTGGGTGAAGAAGTAGTGAGCGGAGTTTAAAGCTTAGTAAATTTTTGGCTCCCGGCTTGTATGCCTTACTCTTAATATTCGTATTGCTTTATTGTCGAACCGATAAGATACTCTATAGTGATGTTTTTCAAAAGCCGGGTAGCTTCCGTCATTGCTTTCTTTAAACTTATCAGGTGCAAAAAATTCAGAGTTAGTTAATGCTTTATTGGTCATTGCAACAATATCTTCTAATGCTAACACAGCATTTCGAACAGAATCTTGACTGATGTAGTCAAAAGCATTTCTCATATCATTTTGGGAACGTTTTGTCCAGACTATTTCTAGCTTATGTATTGCCATTGCCGTATGAGCTTTAGCATTTCATCAGAAGTTATGTGATTGCCATTTTGGTATTCTGCCTCAACTTCGGCCAGTTCCTGATTGTATTGTTGAATGCTGATTTTTTCCTGATCAGTGATGAAAGATTTAATAACCTGTAGCAAAGATTGTTTTTGCTCGGCAGAAAGCAATACCCAGTATTTACTTAATTCAATATCTACAGAAGGCTGCATGCGATTTGTTTTATGATTTTAAAGTTACAGATTTTTCTGATGTTTGTTTTCCAAAAGCTGTAAACGACCTTTGTTGGTGTTGCGTAAAGCTTTGTGCAATTGCAAAGACCCCAACAAACGAACATAAGAAAACTCTTTTCCTATACTTTATACTGTTGATCTTTTTGCTCCGCTACTTTGCCTACACACAACGGCAGCAACTTCTTCTTATTGAATACCGCAAGGGTAGAAATAACTCCGTTCTTCTCTATTTTTTTCTTTTAAGAGGCGTTGCTCTAGTTGTATTACGTAAATAAATTAAACTATTAAATTGTTCTTTTGCTATGATTTGACCAACACTTCTTTTTATAGTTTATAAACACTGCGCCAATATCATATGCCTGTTTCGAAGTTGTAAAAACAGTATTATTTGTATTAATTAAATCGATTAGAAAAGCAGTGTGTTCTATTAGTTTAAAATTGTTTGTTAATGTGTTTCTTTTACTGTTTGGGACAGAACATTCTATCAATCCTTTATATAATTTTTTTCTGGCAAAAATGTATTTTAATAAACCACCAAAAATACTATTTGGACCTTTTACTGCCTGGAAATTACCTTTGCTAAAGACAAAGCCAATTGAATAGTATTTTTCTCTGTAGTTGGATTTTAAATATGCCCCCATAGGTTTAGACCCCGAAATTTTATCCAAGTTTGATAAATTGATGTGGCCATTGTGTGCCCAAATGAACATTTTAGCATCTTCTTGTTGCTGAATTTTCGTAATGTTAACTGCCATACAGCTATCTCTGTAATAATAACCAGCAGAAAGATTTTTAATAGCCTGATAATAATTGTCTGAACAGAATTGTAATAACCTGAATTGTCTCTCAGAATGAATAGACTGAATTTCAGCTTTATTGTTTTGTAACCAATCATTTATTAAATCATGTATTTGGAAAAGAGTGTCTGAAAAATGTAAAATTTTATTCTCAAGTTTTTTGTATACATCTAATTCTGAAAGCTGGGTAATTGGTTTGATAATTTCATGAAGTTTTTTACTATTCTCAATTTTAGTATGATTAAAAAAAGTATTTAAATATTGAATCGGAGAATAAATGTTTTGCATATCAAAACCATAGAATATTATTTTCTCATTTTGAGATTTGTCAAGATTAAAGTCTTTTATCCAAAGAATAAGATCTTTAACTTCTTCAGTTCGCCATGTCCAGAAATCAAAATTTAAAATTACTGAATCGATATTGCCAGTACCTGAACTTACATAATCGTTAATATAACTACAACCTCCAAAAGAAGCTTCTATACCGAAAATTCTGTAATTATAATGCAAAGCTAAAAATTTGAAAGTTTCCTTTTTTATATTAAAAAACTCTTTTGTCCCATGAGTTGCCTCTCCCATTCCTATAATTTTGATCTCATTAGAATTGCTTTTTGATTTGAAAAAGTCAAAAAATAGATTTGGGCTATTTAATTCAAATGGGTAAATCGTCTCTTCAAGTAAACCAATCTTTACAATTTCCTGCGAATAACTCTTTTTGCAGATTAATGTGATAAGTAATAGATAGCAGAAAAATTTCAAATTCATTACTCTTATACGAAATCAACTAGATTTTGTTACAAACGGAAACGTAATTATGTGTGGTTACTCTACAAAACAATGACCGCAAACGACAGTTACGAACTTTGTTGGTGTTAGGTAAAGCCTTGTGCAATTGTAAAACACCACAAAACGAATTTAGGGAAATCCCTTCCCTATCCTGTTTTGTGCCTATTTGCCGACATTGATATTTCCTGAAAACAATTTTCTCTAACCTATTTATCTCTCTCAACTCATCATGGTTCGTGGCGACACGAACCATGGCGACAACGCACAGCGACTCCGAAAGATTTATGTTTTACTATTGGTTGGTAAGGGATGGGGTAAGATTCTGCTGCTTGATTGTGTAAGTACATGGAGGTGCTCTGAAGTAGATACTCCTTTGTCGTATCACTTCAGAACATACTGCTTTTTCGACAGGTGATGTGCTGCTATGTTGGGCTTCTTGTTTGTCGAAAAAGAGGCACTGGGAATTTTCTGTTGTTTGGTTTGCGTAAGGGTGCTTGAAGGAATGATTACTATAGGCTATGCTGTTGGTCTATTTGCTATGCTGCATTGCCAACACACAAGACACAACAGCGGCGTACTTTTTTTTGTTGAACACCAACAAGGCGGACGGCTCGACGTTGCGTCAGCCCCAGCTGACGCAACGCATGTTGGCAGTAGTATTATTTAGACTTACAAATTTTTACAAACTTGTCACCGAAATGAGTAAAAATAAAATCATCGTTATTATAAACATCAACACTTACATCAATGTCTGTATCCTCTGGGTCTTCTGATGATTTTTCTGCAGAAACCTCAACATCTGTTTCCCATTTAAGAAGTCCAAGTGTCACAAGATTTGATATATTAATTGAAAGAGATAGCTGTGGTAATTCTAATTCTTTTGCTGTCATTCCAATACTAAAAACTAATGTGTCAAGTGAAAATTCTTCAGGTTCTTTTGGTTTTGGCGGATTATCTAAAAACTTCATTTGTCTTTGGAACGATGCTGCTTGTTTTTTATGTTTTGCTAGCCTTTTTTCAATTAAGAGTTCATGAAGCTGGTCAATTAATATTGCATCTTCAGTTGATATTTTATTCAAAACCGAAATACAGTTATGCTTAAATATAGTTTCAGTGTCAGAACTTAAAATATGAGCTGTTAAGTTTGCCCATTTGTCTTGAAGTGTTTCTTCTTCTTCATATGAACTATACTCTATTAACGGGGCTAAAACTTTTAAAGAAACCTTTTTAGGGTCAATATTTTTATCTTTTAAAATTTGTTGAGCTTTGGAAAATATTTTGATTTGATTTTTAAATCTTCTTAGTCTGACACTATCGGATATCATCCCACCCAGTTCATCAAAAGATGGCCCAAAAAGAGTTTTTAGTAAAGCCTCACTTTTGTCAAGTATTTGCTTTGGTAAATTTAAATTGTCTATTATTTTTTCTATGTCTGCCATTGTCATGAAATATTACTGCCAACGTTCGAGTATTGCTGCAGTTGGGGAATTGACCAACTGTCTGCCCGGAACTGAAGCTAAATTAATGATTAAAAGTTGAAGTTTACAACTAATGCCCAACAGAATTCCGTCCGCCGAAACTAAAGATTGGATATGCACTGCTGCCGATTGTTCTTCCGTCAAGCCCCAATTGCAGCAATACTTTTGTTGGCAGCTGTTTTTGTCACGTTTGTTTATAAACTACTTCGAAGTCGTCACCAAGTGTCAATTGAATTTGCTTGTGTAAATCTCTTGTCTGATTGTAAAATGACTCCCACTGATTTTTATCCCAAAGTGATTGTTCTGCTGGGTCGTTCCAATTCAAACTTTCTGCGTATAATTTGTCAAGTTCCAAAACTCTTTGTCTGATGGAAGTTGGCAATTTAATTTTTGCGTCTTGAATAACATTTCCATTCAAATCATACATTTCTGCGTCCAAAGGGCCTACGTCAAATTTTTGATATGCAGCGTCATTGTCACACCACAAACAACCTCCACAGTTGTAGTCAAAAAAGAACCGAAGTCTATAAGTTGGGCTACTCATATATCGTTGCTCCTTTTAAAATGTCTGCAAATGTCTGCCAGTTAGGTTTGTCAGCATTGATGTCTATTTTGTTGTTGTCATAATAACCTTGTATATCTTCTGCATATGAGCCAAAAGCCTGCAAAAAGTCATTAAGATTATTATTTTCCCAACTTTCTGGATTGTCAATAAAGTCTTGTCTCATCAAGTCTATAAACTCGATGAAAGTCTGTCTATCTGTTACTTTAAAATTTGAAAGATGGTCTGTCATAAAATAGCTGCCAACACATAAATTTATGCTATAAGACGTACTGCACAAAATAAAATTGGTATTGAAAGCCAATTCTTTGGTGTTATACTTTCTGTATTGTCGTTAGGACAATCCAATCTTTTACAAAAGGATTTTGGAGCAAATATCGAGTGTTGCAAATTGCTGAATAGAATTACCGAACGATGAAGAGTGCGACGCAACGAAAGATGATAGTAGTAATGTCGTTGGGCTAATAATATTTTACCACCTCGCTACAATCTTAAAATTAATCAACCTTGGTGTAAGCCTGTTGGGTAATAAATAAACGGTGTTGGAAAAATCTTTTACAAAAAGATAGGAGATAGTGTTGGGACGATCAATGATGTTGAATACTTCGAGGCTGGCCCAGATATTGTCGAAGTTGCGGAAAGGAGAGTGGCTGCGGCGTTTGGCTCTGTCATCATCCATCAGCAATGCACTGAAACCAATATCGGCACGGATATACGGTTCGATGACGGCGGCATTGCGATAGCGAACGGCATTGGGAATATTGTACGGCATATTGCTTCCGTACAATAAGTTGAGATACATTTTAAAATTTTTGTTGGTGGGCAGGTAGTCGGAGAAATACATGCCGAATGTAATGCGCCGATCCTGCGGACGACGAAGCCAGCCTACATCAAATCTTGCACTGTCGGTAATGGTTTGGTCGGTGCTTTGTGCTGTGATGAATTCGCCTGCTGCATTTTGATACCGATAGTAATGATCGCCGTTAATGTCTTCGGCCGTTTTCATAATGCCGAGGCTGATCCAGCTTTCTGCATCGGGAACGAGTTCGCCATGTAAACGCATTTCTATTCCGGCAGCGTAGGCTTTGGCATTGTTCTCTCCAAAGTAACGGATACGGACATTGTCAACATCGTATGGCACTACATCGGTCATGCTTTTATAATAGGCTTCTGTTGTCCAACGCATCGGACGGCCGCCAATGCCGATAAAATTATAATCGAAGCCGGCAACACCTTGCCAGCTTTTTTGCGATTTTAAATCGGTGTTGATGCTGCCATCATATCTTCTAAGCTCTCTATAAAAAGGCGGCTGATTGTATGCACCGGCTGCGACCCGAAAAATAATATCTCGTTTCCAGTTAGGACTCCAGCTTGCACCGAGTCTTGGAGAAATAAGAAATTCTCCATTGAGAGAATTATAATTGAAACGAACACCGGCAGTAAGCGTTGCTGAATGGGAAGAATCTTTCCCAAGTAAAATATTGTCCTGTATGTAACCGGAAAATTTATTGATGTCTAATGCGGCTGATGATTTTATTACTTTATTCAGGCGAAGCATATTGGGTTGATATGGCAATGCATAACCTGCGGAATCCTGGAATTCCCATTCGTTTAGTTTGTCGTTGATCTTTGCTTTATCATAACCAACGCCCCATTGAAAAGCATGTTTGCCCTGATCGAAAAATCCTTTGTGTGATAGGTTCCAGTTTTCTACGTTGAGTTCATTTCTTGCCCAGTTCTGGTACACCCCTGCACCCAATGGGTTTACAATTAAACCATAGGTTGGATTTCGTTTATCAAAATCTCTTTCGCCAAAAAGGTAAGCACCGATGATGTCCACATTTTCTTTTTCATCGTTTTCAAACCGGGAAGCCATCCATTTTAGTTTCAATTTTTTGGTGGGTTGGTTGATAAGAGAAAAGCCAAGCATGTTGGTTTGGTATTCATCTTTCTCTCTTCCTTCAAAATAAATATCTACACCGATGGTGGCACTAAAGATTGGAGAAAAAACAGAAGTTGTAAGCTGGCTTTCCTGTGGTATAAGTGAAAATTTTGTTTGTGAAATATTACTTAACAACTCAGCCGACCATTTAGGATTGAACTGGTAAGCAAGCAATGCCTGAAAATCGGCTGATGATGGTACGTAGTTTCCTTTTGTTTCCTGACTGCTTAATAAATTCCTATTGCTGCGATTGCGAATGCCAAGCAGGTAACTGAATTTTGAATTTTTGTTGACACCTTCTACTTGTAAGCCTTGTTCCAAAATACTTACATAAGCAGAGCCGCCGAATTTCTTTGGCTTCTTATATTGAATATCCAATACACTACTCATTTTATCGCCATACTTCGCTTGGAAACCACCGTTGTAAAAACTGATGCCTTTCACCATTTCAGGATTGATGAAACTAAGGCCTTCCTGTTGTCCGCTTCTTACCAGGTACGGACGAAATATTTCAAAATCATTTACATAGATTAGATTCTCATCATAACTACCACCACGAACGGAATATTGAGAAGTCAGTTCATTATTAGAGCCAACAAATATTTTAATCAAACTTTCAACTCCTGTTACCGCCGAAGGAAGATTGATAATAGTTTTTGGATTGGGTTTTATAAGTCCGGCTTCTCTTCTGTCCCGTTGATCGGTAATGATTACCTCTTCTAATGTTTTCTCGCCTTTTTCTAATCGGATAGTAATTGTTTCTTCTTCACCTTCATTTAGGATGAAATTCTTTTGTTCAGTATTGCGACCAGCATAAGAGAAAATTAATGCAAAGGCTTTATCGGCAGCAACCATTAAGCGGAAGTAACCTGAATCGTTGGTAGTAATTCCTTTTGATTGACCTAAAATTGTAATGGAGACATTGGCTAAAGGGTTTTCATTATCGTCAACCACTTTGCCGGAAACGTATGCAGATTTTTTCTGAGAGAAAGCGATGACTGTAACAAACAGTAGCAGTGTGGTTATGAAGAGTCTGGAAAGGTTCATTCCTTAGATGAGGATCTTGATAACACTATTACTCAATTAATTTTGCTTTGCCTAAATGCCTTGAAGAAATGTAGGGATGATTTATTTGACTATAAATATAAAAAATGAACCACATAGGCAGATAGTTCATAGCAGGGACTCTGTAACACATAGTGTGAGATATCTATGTGCATATTAAAAGCACATGTTCCTTATGTTTCTATGTGGTTCAAATGTGACTTATTAAATCTCTGTACTTAAGTATAAAATTAAAGTGACTTTAGTTTTGCAATGGTGGCTTTCGGATCGGCAGATTTAAAAACGGTATTTCCTGCCACCAAAACATCAGCACCAGCAGCAATGATTGACGGTGCATTTTCCAATGTCACACCACCATCAATTTCTATCAGCACATTCAATCCCTTTTCATCAATCATTTTGCGGAGTTGCTTAATTTTCTCGATTGTATGTGGAATAAATTTTTGTCCGCCGAAACCGGGGTTTACACTCATCATGCATACAAGGTCAATCTCATGAAGCACATCGCTTAATCCGGCAACAGGTGTATGCGGATTGAGAGCCACACCAGCTTTCATACCTAATGATTTTATCTGCTGAATATTTCTATGTAAGTGATTACAGGTTTCAAGATGAACGGTAAGATTATCAGCCCCGGCATTTTTAAATTGCTCGGCAAAGTTTTCTGGGTTTACAATCATTAGGTGTACATCGCAAACCTTTTTTGTTGCTTTTCTAAAAACTCAATCAGCATTGGACCGAAACTGATATTGGGAACAAAATTTCCATCCATTACATCCAAATGAAACCAATCTGCTTCACTTTCGTTCAGCATATTACAATCGGCTTCGAGGTTGAGATAATTGGCGGAGAGAAGGGAAGGTGCGATGATTGGCATAAGTGCTTATTTGCCCTGCAAGATACTTAGTTTATTAGTTAATTAGGTGATTGGTGAATTTGGGTATGTCAGTTTCCGCACATTCTTTTGGTTTAAACTGGGTTATTTTCTCCTTGTAGCCAACTTGTCCGTCGCTTTTGCTTCGGTAAATGTATTGTCCAGACTAAATGCCCGTTGGTAGTTTAATTTGGCCTCGTTTAAATTTCCCATTGCCTCATTACATTTTCCCATCCAGTAGTATGCATCCGGAAAAGTGGCAGAAATTGTGTTAGCCAGTTGTACAGTTTTTAATGCTTCGCTAAATTTTTTCTGGTCGTATAGTACTCTTGCTTTTTCAATATAAGCATTCAGGTAATAATAATCATGCTGCAAAGCCTGGTCGAACAAACTCAGTGCTTTTGCTTTCTCATTGATATTAGAATAATAAAGTCCTTTAAAATAATATGGTTCAGCATGTAAATTCAATGTATCAATTTTTATCAGTGAATCACAAATAGCAACTGCTTTGGGATTTTTTGCTTCGCCATATTTATAGGCTAGTTCGTAATTAAGTTCTATATCGTATGGCGTTAGTGAATAAGCTTTTTCTAAAATAGTGAGAGCCTCTGTATTGTTTCCTTTTTTTCCTAGAAGTCCAGCCTTCATTTTCAATACATCTACCTGTTCTGGATTTGCGAGCAAAATTTTATTTACCAGCTCCAATGCATTATCCGTTTTACCAGTCGCTTCGTAGGAACGAGCCAATGTTAGTTGCAATAAAAAACTATTTGGTAACTCTTTTACAGCATCATTTAAAAACTGAATAGCAGAGTCAGGTTTTTTGTCGAGCAATAGATTGCTTAGCCCATACGCATATTTCTCATCTTTCTTCATTGACCAGGCTTTCTTAAAATCTTCAAGTGCTGGTTCGGGCAGGTTATTTGAATTTAATAATACGGCTCTGCGGAAATAGAGTGCATCATTTTCAGGTTCCTTACTAATACTGTCAGTTAAAACGGAATAAGGTTCTTTCTCAAGAATATCGCTGAATGGAGAATTGGAACCTTTATCAGTGCAACTACTGATAAATATCATCAAAATAAAGGCAGGGCTAATTATTTTTGCAAATCGCTTCATTTTTCAAAACTAATTGATTTTATAAATGCAGGTATGACAATGTTCTGACAAATTAAATTTATTGAGAAAATACCTTTGCAGCCTGCAAAAAAGCAGACTTCCCGATTAAACGAATAAAGATGAAAAAACTTGTGTACTTATTTTCCTTAGTGCTTCTTTTAGCTTCTTGTAGTAACCAGACAAAAATTACAGCTGCAGCAAATCAAGTAGCAGATACCTTACGATATCCGGATGAAGCACATCTGAAAAATATTCAGCAGTTGACTTTTGGGGGCGATAATGCTGAAGCTTATTGGAGTTATGATAGCAAGTATCTTGTTTTTCAGCGTACCAATCCCAATGCTGGAATTCCTTGTGATCAGATTTTTATGGGTAAAGTGCCAACGAAAAAAGGGGAAAAATTTGAACCTAAAATGATAAGCAGTGGAAAAGGAAGAACGACCTGTCCTTACTTTACCAAAGATGGCAAGCATATTATTTATGCTTCTACACATTTAGGCAGTGCAGATTGTCCTCCGGTTCCAGACAGATCAAAATATGGTAATAAATATATCTGGCCTTTATACGAAAGCTTTGACATCTTTATGGCAGACCTAGATGGGAAAATTGTAAAGCAACTGACTAATGCAAAAGGCTATGATGCAGAGGCAACCTTATCGCCAGATGGGGAACAAATGATATATACCAGTGATAAAGACGGAGATATTGAACTCTATATTATGAATTTAAAAACTGGAGCGGAAAAAAGAATTACGAATACATTGGGTTATGATGGTGGTGCATGGTTTAGTCCAGATGGTAAAAAGATTATCTGGAGAGCCAGTCGTCCAAAAACAGATGCCGAAATAAAAGAGTACAAAGATTTGCTTGCTGAAAACCTTGTGGCTCCCACAAATATGGAAGTTTTTATAGCCAATGCAGATGGTAGCAATGTAAAGCAGGTTACCAATTTCGGTCAGGCCAACTGGGCACCTTCTTATTTTCCGGACAGCAAACGAATCATTTTTGCAAGTAATCAGGAATATAAAAGAGGGTTTCCATTTAATCTATATTCTATTAATGAAGATGGCACTAACCTGCAGAAAGTAAGTCATGAAAAAATATTCGATGCTTTCCCCATGTTTTCGCCAGATGGAAAGAAATTGGTTTTTTGCAGTAACCGGAATAACGGAGGCACACATGATACCAATATTTTTGTGGCTGATTGGGTAGAATAATCTTTTTGTCATATGGCTCACCTTATTACCTTTGAGGCATAAAATTTAATTGTATGTATCAAGGAATGTTACATCTTCACAGTGTTCTTCGTTGGATTATTCTAATCTTACTATTAGTTGCAGTCTATAAAAGTCTGGTGGATAAGAACAAGCCTTTTACATCGGGACATAGAAAAACCGGGCTTTTCCTGATGATAAGTGCAGATGTAATGTTACTGGTTGGAATATATCAGTGGGTTACCGGACCGATGGGTTTAAAAAGTATTCAAGCCAATGGTATGAGTGTGGTGATGAAAAATTCAGTCCTTCGTTTTTTGCTATTGAACATTTCGTAGGAATGATTGTCGCAATTATTCTTATACATATTGGTTATTCTTATGCAAAAAAAGATGTTCCAGACGCAGTAAAACATAAAAGAGCATTCTTGTTTTATGGCCTTGCTTTACTAATCATTCTTATATTTATTCCATGGCCTTTCAGAGAAGTTGGTGCAGGAAGAGGATGGTTGCCGGGTATGTAATCTATCTCTTTCCTAATTCTATCACTTCGCAGGTTTTCATTTCTTTGCCATCAATAACAAATCGGATGATGGTTCTTACTTTGTGCCAGCCATGTTTGCCGGCAGCTCCGGGGTTCATGTGAAGACAATTGATTGTTGAGTCGTACATCACTTTTAATATATGTGAATGACCACTGATGAATAATTGTGGTTGATGAATAGCTAGTTCCTTTCTAGTTTCCGGATTGTATTTCGGAGGTGATCCGCCGATATGCCGCATCATCACTTTTACTTCTTCACACATAAAAACTAATTGTTCTGGATATTCATTTCTTATTGATGCATCGTCAATATTTCCATAAACACCTTTAATCTTCCGACCGATTTCAGCGTTCAGACGGTTCGCAACTCCTTCGCCAAAATCTCCAGCATGCCATATTTCATCACAGTTTTCAAAATGTTTAAAAACTGCTTCATCTAAAAAACCATGTGTGTCTGATATTAGCCCTATTCTTGTCATCTTGTACAATAAAATTAGTTGTAAATTTGAATATGCCTCTAAAACGCAACTTCACTTATTATATTGACAAAAGAAAATGGAAATACTATTTTCTTATGGTCTCCTTGAATTGGATAAATAATTTGTTGTTTTTCAACAATTATTAATTCTCAATTACTAATTATAAATTCATAATCATGCCTCACTATTATAAACTCGGAACAATTCCGCATAAACGTCATACACAATTCCGCAGACCTGATGGTGAATTATATTCAGAACAATTATTTTCTACCGAAGGATTTTCAAACGATTATTCCTTAATGTATCATGTTTATCCGCCAACACAAATTATAAAAACAGAACCGCAAATAAATGTTTCTCCAACCATTGCTGAAGAAAAAATGTTGAAGCACCGAAGCTTTGAAGGATTTAAGGTGAAACCAGCTAAAGATTTTTTGCAAAGTCGCATTCCGATATTAGTGAATAATGATTGTCATATCGTTCTGGCAGCTCCGCAAGAAAGTATGAAAGACTATTTCTACAAGAATACCGATGCAGATGAAATGATATTTGTACATGAAGGAACTGGTGTACTGAAAACAATGTATGGCGAATTAAAGTTTGGGTACGGCGATTACCTCGTTATTCCAAGAGGAACAATTTATCAAATTCATTTTGATACTGCTGATAACAGATTGTTTATTGTTGAATCTTTCAGCCCGATGCGTTATCCAAAAAGATACCAGAGTAACTATGGACAGTTACTGGAGCATTCGCCATTTTGCGAAAGGGATATAAGATGTCCGCAAAATCTGCAAACTTTTGATGAGAAAGGTGACTTCTTAATTAAAGCCAAAAAGAAAGGAGTCCTATACGGTCTTCATTATGGCACTCATCCCTTTGATGTGATTGGCTGGGATGGCTGTTGCTATCCTTATGCATTTTCCATTCATGATTTTGAACCGATAACCGGAAGAGTACACCAACCGCCACCGGTACACCAGACTTTTGAAGCACACAATTTTGTTGTTTGCTCTTTTGTCCCAAGATTATTTGATTATCATCCCGATGCAATACCTGCTCCATATAATCATAGTAATATAGATAGTGATGAACTGCTGTATTATGTAGATGGCGATTTTATGAGCCGCAAAAATGTAACAAGAGGAATGATAACCTTACATCCTGCCGGAATACCACATGGACCACATCCTGGAGCCGTTAAAAAAAGTATTGGTGCCAAAGAAACAAAAGAATTAGCGGTAATGGTTGATACTTTTCATCCTTTGATGCTCACAAAGGAAGCATTAGAGATTGAAAATGATGATTATGTGATGAGTTGGGCTGAATAACAAACAATTTTATATAGATGGAAGAGGTTCGCATTTGCGAACCTTTTTTCGTTGGTAGAAAATTAATTTGTCAGTATAAGTTATGATGATTACTTTTGTTAACCATTTGGTTAAACTATATGGTTAAAAAGAATAAAATAAAAAATATTTCTGCCGAAGAAAAGATTCTGGCAGCTGCCCATAAAGTGTTCACTACAAAAGGAATGAATGGTGCCCGCATGCAGGATATTGCTGATGAAGCCGGCATCAATAAAGCATTACTGCATTATTACTTTAAGGACAAAGACAAACTTTTCGAAACCATTTTTGTTGTAGAGGCTCAGCGTTTCTTCCCCAAAATCACAATGATTTTTCAGTCAGATGCTCCACTGTTTGAAAAGATTGAAAATTTCGTTTCAGAATATATCGATGAAATGCAGGAGAATCCTTACCTGCCATGGTTCGTAATAAATGAGATGAACAGGGATCCAGAAAAATTTATGGATAAAGTTTGGGGGAAAGAGAATTTGCCAAAGCCTGCCAGATTTTTAGAGCAGATTGAAGAGGAAATAAAAGCTGGAAGAATTAAACGAATCAACCCGATACACTTGTTTATGAATATGATCTCTATGACAATTTTCCCTTTTTTGGGTAAACCTATGTTTGTCCGTAATCTGCGATTGTCAGACAAACAGTTTAATGAGATTATTGAACAACGGAAAAAGGAAATTCCAAAATTTATTATTGATTCAATCAAGAAATAATTTTCTGGTACGGGTTAACCAAATGCTTTTTTAAATAAACATTTATGAAACAAATTTTCTTCATTTTTCTGTTTATCACTTCTTCGCAAGTTTATAGCCAGGAGCTGCAAAGGCTTTCGCTGGAGCAATCATATGAATTAGCTCAGAAAAATTATCCGGCCATAAAACAAAAAGAGCTGATAAAGCAAACGGAAGCTATAAGTATTGAAAATCTTCAGAAAGGGTTTTTGCCACAGTTTTCATTGAGTGGCCAGGCCACTTACCAATCAGATGTAACTAAAATCCCCGTTTCTATTCCCGGTTTTACAATTGAGTCGCCTTCAAAAGATCAGTATAAATTATTAGCTGATGTAAACCAGCTTATATATGATGGTGGCATAACAAAGGAGCAAAAGGAATTGCAGAAGCTTTCTGCATCTGTTGAGGATCAAAAAGTGGAAGTGGAGTTATATAAATTGAAAGAAAGGATCAACCAGCTATTTCTGAGTATTCTTTATCTCGATGAGCAATCAAAGCAAGTTGAACTGGTAAAAACAGATATAGGAACCGGAATAAAAAGAGTAGAAGCACAGGTTGCAAACGGAGTAGCGTTCAGGTCAAATCTGAATATGTTAAAAGCTGAATTGTTGAAAGCAGATCAAAGGATGATAGAAATTAAATCTTCCCGCAAAGGCTTGCTTGATGCGTTGGCGCTTTTTATCGGTCAGGATATAAATGAAAGAGTTTTGTTAGAAAAGCCATTTGCAAATTCAATTGCTACGAGTGAAGAAATAAACCGGCCTGAATTAAAATTATATGCTGACCAGGATAAATTAATTGGACAACAAGATAAACTGATCACTGCTAAAAATCTTCCCAAAGCCAGTTTGTTTGCACAAGGTGGATACGGAAGACCAGCTTTGAATTTGTTGAAAAATGAATTTGATTTTTATTATATCGGTGGTGTACGGTTCAACTGGTCACTTGGCGGATTATATACAAAGAAAAAAGAGAAAGAGCAGGTAGCCATCAACAGAAAGGTTGTAGAAATACAAAAAGAAACTTTTCTGCTTAATACCAATTCACAGCTTAAACAGCAACAAG
Organism: Chitinophagaceae bacterium; assembly: GCA_016706055.1. Lineage (GTDB taxonomy): Bacteria > Bacteroidota > Bacteroidia > Chitinophagales > Chitinophagaceae > JJ008. The sequence continues at coordinate 133,436 of JADJKL010000003.1, forward strand.
CAGAAGTTGAAAAATTTAAACAACTTGTTTCTTCAGATGACGAAATAATTAATCTCAGGAAAAGTGTTACAGATGCTGCAAAAGCTCAACTGGAAAATGGTGTTATTACAGCCAATGATTTTTTAAAGGAAATAAATGCGGAAGATCAGGCTAGGCAATTACTGATTTCACACCAGATACAATTATTGCAAGCACAAATAAATTATCAAACCATCTCAGGGAAATAAATTTATTCTAACAACAAGAAAAAATAGTATATGAAAAAAGTTGTTCTTCTTTTAACAAGTGTTAGCATATTCATGCTGCATTCATGCAGCAGCAAAAATGGAGAGTTTGATGCTACAGGTACTTTTGAAACGGATGAAGTGATTGTTTCGTCAGAACTAGGTGGCAAGATTTTATCTTTTTCAATAGAAGAAGGAAATGAAATTGGGAAAGACAGTATTGTAGGTTTGATAGACGCTACAAATGTTACGCTACAAAAAGAACAAGCAGAAGCAACTATCCAGTCGTTAGGTGATAAAACAGCTGATGTTGGGCCACAGGTCAAGTTGTTGAGAGATCAGTTGGCTGTGCAACAATCACAAATGGATAACATGTTGCATGAAAAACAAAGAGTAGAAAGTTTAATTAAAGCAGATGCGGCTACAGGTAAACAGCTGGACGATATAAAAGCACAGATTGATGTGGTAAAGAAACAAATGGGAGTTACCCAACAGCAGATCAATGTGCAACAATCTAATATTGCAACACAAAATCGTAGTATTCTTAGCGAAGGCAAACCACTTTCAAAAAGAGTAGCACAATTAGATGACCAGTTGAAGAAAGCGTCTATTGTTAACCCTGTCAATGGAACTGTTATTACTAAGTATGCACAAGCTGGAGAAATTACATCGCCGGGAAAAGCTTTATATAAAATTGCTGATTTGTCTTTTCTTACACTTCGGGCTTATATCAATGGAGTGCAATTGTCGCAGGTAAAACTGGGTCAACAAGTAAAAGTTTTAATAGACGATGGGAAAGACAGTTACAAAGAATTGTCAGGTACTATAACATGGATCAGTGATAAGGCCGAGTTTACTCCGAAGACCATTCAGACAAAAGAAGAGAGAGCTAACCTTGTGTATGCCATGAAAATAAAAGTAAAAAATGATGGCTATCTAAAAATCGGAATGTATGGTGAAGTAAAATTTCAATAAGAATGTCGGCGATATCAGTAAAAAATATAATTAAGACTTACGGTAAAAAAAAGCAAAAAGTCACTGCTTTAAATGATATCTCATTTGATGTAAACGAAGGAGAAATTTTTGGAATTATCGGTCCAGATGGTGCTGGCAAGACTTCACTTTTTCGAATACTGACAACTTTACTGTTGGCAGATAGCGGTTCTGCAACTGTTGATGGATTAGATGTGATAAAGGATCTGAAAGAGATACGAAAGAAAGTGGGGTATATGCCCGGACGATTTTCATTATACCAGGATTTAACGGTAGAAGAGAATTTACAATTCTTTGCAACCATTTTCAATACAAGTATTAATGAGAACTATGAATTGATCAAGGATATTTACGTACAGATTGAACCATTTAAAAATAGAAGAGCCGGAAAATTATCTGGTGGTATGAAACAGAAACTGGCACTGAGTTGTGCATTGATTCATCGCCCATCAGTTTTGTTTTTGGATGAGCCAACAACCGGTGTAGATGCTGTTTCCAGAAAGGAGTTTTGGGAAATGCTGAAAGGATTAAAAGCTCAGGGTATTACAATTTTGGTTTCCACACCTTATATGGATGAAGCTAGGCTTTGCGATAAAGTATTGCTTTTGCAAAAAGGAAAAGTGTTGTCGATAAATACACCTGATGGTGTAATTAAAGATTTTGAAAATCCTTTAATGGCCGTAAAAGCAAAAGGCATGCTTCCGCTTTTAGAAAAAATAAAGGCAATGGATATTGTTAAAGATGCTTATCCTTTTGGCGAATACCATCATGTAGTGATGAAGAAGGAAGAAAATGTCGAACAGTTAAAATCAAATCTCACTAAAGCTGATTTAAAAGAGTTTGAAATAAAAAGGGTGGAAGCAGACATTGAAGATTGTTTCATTCAGTTAATGAAAGAAGAATGAGAGAAGTAAAAGCGATAACAACAAATAAACTAACAAAGCAGTTCGGCGATTTTACTGCGGTGGATGCGATTTCTTTTGAAGTAAACAAAGGGGAAATATTTGGTTTCCTTGGAGCCAATGGTGCCGGTAAAACAACAGCTATGCGGATGTTGTGCGGATTGTCTTTGCCGACATCCGGCGAAGCCACTGTTGCAGGCTTGGATGTGTATAAAGAAAATGAAAAGATTAAAAGAAGTATTGGATATATGAGTCAGAAATTCTCGTTGTATGATGATCTGACGGTGAAAGAGAATATGCAATTCTATGGAGGTATTTATGGAAAAAGCAATGCATTTATTAAAGAGAAAACAGCTTTTATATTAGATCATCTGCATTTACAAAAAGAAGCCAATGCGTTAGTTAAATCTTTACCATTGGGATGGAAACAGAAATTGGCTTTTTCCGTCGCCGTTTTTCATGAACCTGAAATAGTATTTCTTGATGAACCGACTGGCGGAGTTGATCCGGTAACAAGAAGGGAGTTCTGGAATATGATTTATACTGCTGCGGCAAATGGCACTACAGTGTTTGTTACAACACATTATATGGATGAAGCAGAGTATTGTGACCGTGTGAGTATTATGGTAGATGGACGTATAGATGCATTGGATACTCCGAAAGGATTAAAAGAAAAATATAATGCTAGCTCAATGGATGAAGTTTTTTTACAACTAGCAAGAAAAGCAACCAGAGCCGCCGATTAAATTTTGAAATGAGTTATGAAGCAATTCCTGTCATTTGTTAAAAAAGAGTTTTATCACATTTTCCGTGACAAGAGGACCATGTTCATATTGCTGGGCATGCCGATTGCACAGATCATCATTTTCGGATTTGCATTAACCAATGAAGTGAAGAATGCAAAAATTGCAATCCTTGATCATTCCAAAGATGCTGTAACTGCATCATTAATTACTGAAATTGAATCAAGCAGATATTTTGAAATAGAAGAGTCCTTGTCATCTGATAAGGAAATAGAAGCCGTTTTTCATAAAGGTATTGTGAAACTGGTGATGGTAATTCCTGCACATTTTGGAGAAGACCTGCAACATTTTAATAAAGCACAGATACAGCTAATAGCTGATGCTACAGATCCGAATGTAGCCAATCAGTTAACAAACTATGCTTCGGCAATAGTAATGGATTATCAGAAGCGAATTACCTATGAAAGAAAGCTTCCATATACAATCAATACGGAAATGCGGATGCTCTATAACCCGCAGATGAAAGGTGCTTATAATTTTGTGCCGGGTGTAATGGCAATGGTTTTGTTATTGGTTTGTACAATGATGACGGCAATAACTATTGTTCGGGAAAAAGAAACCGGTACGATGGAAATATTATTGGTATCTCCTGTAAAACCGATTATGGTCGTCATTGCAAAAGCAATTCCATATCTTTTATTATCTACTATAAATATTTTTAGCATTTTAATATTGAGTGTATTTGTGTTGGAAGTTCCAATTAATGGAAGTATTACTTTGTTATTAGGTGTTAGTATTCTATTTATTCTCGTTTCACTAGCATTAGGACTTTTAATTTCTGCAGCAACGGAAACACAACAAACAGCCATGTTTATTTCATTGATAGCATTATTTCTTCCTACAGTGATGCTAAGTGGATTTATGTTTCCGGTAGAAAATATGCCAACACCACTAAGAGTTGTCTCAAATATTATTCCCGCCAAATGGTATTATAATATTGTAAAATCTGTAATGATAAAAGGTCTTGGGGTGTCGGCTATCTGGAAGGAATTATTAGTATTAACTGGTATGCTACTTTTCTTTCTGATATTGGCTATTAAAAAATTTAAAATCCGTTTGGCATGAGAACACTACGGTTTTTATTGCAGAAAGAGTTCAGGCAGATTTTCAGAGATCCGTCTATTATCCGATTGATATTCATTATGCCGATCATTCAGCTAATGATTTTGCCATGGGCGGCTGATTACGAAATCAAGAATATTAAATTAAGTGTGGTTGATAAAGATCATTCCGATTATTCCCGCCAGCTTATTTCTAAAATTACTTCAACGGGATATTTTCAGTTAGCGGTTTATACAAATTCTTATCCTGAAGCATTGCAGCAGGTGGAAAAAGGTAACGCTGATCTTGTAATGGAGATTCCAGCTTCTTTTGAAAAAGAATTAGTAAAAGAAGACCAGGCAACATTATTTCTGGCAATGAATGCAATTGATGGAGTGAAAGCCAATTTAGGAAGTGCTTATCTGCGAAGTATCATACAGGATTTCAATAGGGAAGTTCGTTTAGAATGGATTCAATTTCCAAGATTCAGTCCTGAAACACAAATAGAAATTACTTCTTCCAACTGGTTCAATCCATTGATGAATTATAAATATTTCATGGTGCCGGGAATATTGGTTATTCTGTTAACGATGATAGGGGTTAATCTCACTGCAATTAATATTGTACGGGAAAAAGAGATTGGCACCATTGAACAGATAAATGTTACACCGGTTAAAAAGTTTCATTTCATTTTGGGAAAATTAATTCCCTTTTGGCTTATCGGATTATTGGTACTTACAATTGGTTTAACAATCGCTTGGCTGGCTTATGGCATTATACCTGTTGGGAGTTTTGTAACTATTTACATATTTGCAGCTATATTTCTTTTAGCAGTTTTGGGATTGGGATTGCTGGTGTCTACTTATGCAGAAAATCAGCAGCAGGCAATGCTTGTTTCTTTTTTTATTATGATGATTTTTATTTTACTCGGCGGACTCTATACATCAATTGATGGGATGCCTGAATGGGCAAAATGGATTACCCGTTTTAATCCCGTTGCTTATTTTATTGAAGTGATGCGGATGGTGGTGCTAAAAGGTAGTGGACTCGCAGATATAAAAAAACATTTGCTTATTATGTTTGGATTCGCAGTAGTGTTGAATAGTTGGGCCATTTTAAATTACAGAAAAAGGAGTTAACACAAAAAACCGGTAAGAAAATTATTCGTACCGGCTTCCTATTAAGTAAACTTCAAATTATCTTAAAAATAATAGCTCTCTGTACTTAGGTAAATACCATTCACGGTCATCAACTAGTAATTCCAGTTTGTCAACATGATATCTTACCTGATCAAAAAAAGCATCCTTCACCTGACTTTGGTAGGCAATTGCTTTTGTTCTAGTATCGTCCATGTTATTACAAACCTTTCTCGCCTGAATCATTTTTCAACAAGGTCGCTGGCTTTGTTGATATGCTCAGAAATTTTAGCAAGAATTTGTTTTTGATTAGCAAAATCTGCTTCAGGTAATCCAGCTTCTTTTAAGCCACGAATATTATTTGCCAGCAATGTTTGGTAACGTATTGCTGCAGGTAGAATATGACTGGTTGCTAATTCACCCATGATGCGGCTTTCTATCTGCACTTTCTTAATATATTTCTCAAGTTCGATTTCATGTCTTGCTTCAAGTTCACTATGGGAATAAATTTTGTTAGACTCAAATAAATTTTTTGCTTTATCTGTCACCATGGCATCTAAAGCAAGTGGAGTTGTTTTCACATTTGCCAAACCTCTTTTCTCTGCTTCTTTTTCCCATGCTTGGCTATATCCATCGCCTTCGAATAGTACTGTTTCACTATCAACAATATATTGACGGATGACTTGCATGATGGCAATTTCTTTTTTATCTCCTTTTTCTATTAAGCCATCTACTTCTTTTTTAAATTTATTTAACGTATCTGCCATAATTGTATTCAGTACTGTCATCGGGTTTGCACAATTTGCAGAAGATCCCACTGCACGGAATTCAAATTTATTTCCTGTGAAAGCAAACGGAGATGTACGATTGCGATCTGTATTATCCATCAGCAATTCAGGTATGCTACGATGAATATCAATCTTCAGCATACTCTCGTCTGTCTCGTCCATTTTATCTGAAACTCTTTCTTTTACATCTTGCAATACTTTAGTAAGATGTTGACCGATAAAAACTGAAATAATTGCCGGAGGTGCTTCATTGGCACCAAGGCGATGATCGTTTGGCGCAGAAGCGATAGAAGCTCTTAAAATATCTGCATAATCATGTACTGCTTTTATTGTGTTCACAAAAAAAGTAAGGAACATCAGATTGGTCTTTGGCGTTTTACCCGGAGCCAGAAGATTTACACCTGTATCGGTTGCCAAACTCCAGTTGTTATGTTTGCCACTTCCATTAATACCAGCGAAAGGTTTTTCATGTAATAGCACTCTCAGGTTGTGGCGACGGGCAACTCTATCCATCACATCCATTAATAATGAATTGTGATCTACTGCCAAACTTACTTCTTCAAATATAGGGGCACACTCAAACTGACAAGGTGCAACTTCATTATGTCTTGTACGTAAAGGAATACCTAACTTATATGATTCGGTTTCAAAGTCCCTCATGTATGCATAAGTTCTTTCAGGAATTGAACCGAAATAATGATCTTCTAATTGCTGATTTTTTGCAGATGAATGTCCGTACACCGTTCTGCCAGTCATTACCAAGTCAGGCCTTGCATTAAACATCGCTTCGTCAACAACGAAATATTCCTGCTCCCAACCCAAGGTAACTGTTACCTTGTTTACATTTTTATCAAAATAATTACAAACATCTACTGCTGCTTTATTTAAAGCTTCAGTCGCTTTTAATAGTGGTGCTTTATAATCTAAAGAATGACCAGTGTAAGAAACAAAGATGGTAGGAATACATAATGTTTTTCCGTTTCCAATTTCCATAACAAATGGAGGAGATGATGGATCCCACGCAGTATAACCTCTTGCTTCAAATGTTGCTCTTAATCCACCACTTGGAAAGGAAGACGCATCAGGTTCTTGTTGTACTAATGCATCGCCTTCAAATTGTTCAATGGCAGTGCCATCGCTTTTCAACGTGAAAAATGAGTCATGCTTTTCGGCAGTTGTTCCGGTAAGTGGTTGAAACCAGTGTGTAAAGTGAGTAACGCCTTTACTTTCTGCCCAGGCACGGATGCCACTAGCAATCTGGTTGGCCATAGCTCTGTCAATCTTCTGACTAGATTTTGTGGAAGAAAGAAGACTTTTATAAGCTTCATCACTTAAAACCTCTCTAGCAGTTTTTAATGTGAAAACATTGCTTCCAAAAAAATTAGTGATTTTGTCAGAGCTCTCAACTCTGGCTTCCACATTCGTAGCTAAATTTTTAATTGCATTAAAACGTAAAGACATTGTTTTTAATTTTCAGCAAAACAATGTGATTCCAGCAGAAAAAACAATTTTTTTTAAAAAATATGGATAAATATAGAAAAATGGGGAAAATAAAATCAATAAATGGCTATTAATCCGAACAAATAGTGAATAATACAATTAATTCTAAACATTATTTTTATTTCTAATGTTTGAGGAAAATGCCTTTGCCAGCCTTTTCCAATCAATTAGTGCTGCCATTGGAATTACCAGCAACGGTATCACAACACTTCTGTATCTCACAATGGCACCAAGATTATTTACACTAAACCCTATGGCAAGTAGCAGCGAGAATGAAAAGAATAGGCAGAAATAAATCAGGTTTTTTGATTCATATCCATTAGACCTGAATAAAATAAAAAGGGCGAATAGAAAAAACAAAGCTGTGAGTTCCAATGCTGCTGCCAACGAAAGGATATGACGAACATCTCCCGGGTTGGGCCTGAGTATTGATATATTGATTGCTTGAGGAGTATTTTTTAAAAAACTTATAGCTGTTGGTTCTAATTCATTAGTGGGGACTGTTGAATTGCCGCCCTTTATATTTATAAAATCCTGTTGCTTGTTTACAACAGCCTGCGGAAAATCTAATTGAGGACTGATATACCTGATTGTAAAAAAGAGGACTATATATAATAAATATAATGAACCAAAGATTGCTAAACCATGTTTAGGTTTTCGGTTAGCAACTAACCAAGCAATAATAGCAGGAATAATGATTACAATAATGAAATTTCGGAGAACAAGTAACAACAATAAACCTGTCAGTAAACTGAGAATTCTTATTATGCCAAAACGTTTTTCTTTTAAGCCAAAATAAATGGCATAAATAACAAGGCTGATTCCAGTAAAGATTAATCCTTCCTTATGAAGGCCGCTGGTCCAATATAAAAAAGATGGAATTAATATTGTGGCCAATAAAATAGAAAGCTTTTTACCGGGAAATACATCTGTCATTACTTTATAGATGGCTAATGGTCCATATAAAGTAATAAATGAATAAAAGATAAGGTTTACATAATAATGCCCGAAACTGAAAATATCAAAAATGGAAAGCATTTTTATAAAGATATTTCCTTTCAGATCGTTCCAATAGGAATCGCTACCGGCTAAAAATTTATCTACACCTGTATTGTAAGGGTCATTAAATAAATTAGTGAAATATTCATGCGGATTACTAAATAACAGATGATACTCTTGTATGCTGCTAAAGTGATAAGCCCATGTGTCTTGCATTTGGGCCAATCCACCATAATAAATACCGATCCATCCGTAAAAAATGCCTACCATTACTTTCAACAAGAAAATAATAATCAACTGGGGCTTGCTCAGCCCTGTATTGGTAAAGAATTTGATTTTGGTTATCAGCCAGGCAAAAATTACAAGCCAGGCTACAAATAATAAGTATTCCAAAAGGTGAAGGTTTTACCGCCACAAAATAGCCAATATTGCTGTGATTGTCAGCACAAAGTTGACAAGTTATGAGTTAGCTGAAACTGAGTTCCTTTAAATTTGCAGCCTGAAACATCATTTAATTAAAAACAGATGGAAGTAACAGTAAAGACAGCGGAACAGCTACGATTAACAGCCGATGAATTTGAATTGATCAAACAGAAATTGGGAAGAACTCCCAACTTCAATGAACTATGTGCTTTCTCCGGTATGTGGAGCGAACATTGTAGTTATAAAAATTCTATCAAATGGTTAAAGACATTGCCAAGAGATGGAGAAAGAATGTTGGTTGCTGCAGGCGAAGAAAATGCAGGCCTAATGGATATTGGTGATGGCCTCGGTGTTGTTTTTAAAATTGAGTCACATAATCATCCATCTGCTATCGAACCTTTTCAAGGTGCGGCAACAGGTGTGGTGGTATTCACAGAGATATTTTTACGATGGGAGCAAGACCGATTGCTGCATTGAATTCTTTACGTTTTGGAAAATTGGAAGAAGATAAAACTCAACATTTATTATCTGGTGTTGTGCATGGTATTGGCCACTACGGTAATTGTTTTGGTGTACCTACTGTTGGTGGCGAAATATATTTTGATCAATGCTATCATACCAATCCATTGGTAAATGCAATGAGTGTCGGTATATTAAAAAATGGAGAAACAGTTTCCGCCATTGCATTGGGAAAAGGAAATCCTGTAATGTTTGTAGGTAGTGCAACAGGTAAGGATGGAATTGGCGGTGCTTCTTTTGCATCAGCAGATATAACAGCTGAGAGTGCACAAGACTTACCAGCCGTACAAGTTGGTGATCCATTTCAGGAAAAGAAATTATTAGAAGCATGTTTGGAAGTAATACAAACTGGTGCTGTTGTTGGTATGCAGGATATGGGAGCTGCAGGAATTATTTGTTCCACTGCTGAGATGAGTGCCAAAGGAGAAGTAGGTATGCGGATTGATCTGGATAAAGTTCCTGCCCGGCAAGACAATATGAAAACTTGGGAGCTTTTATTAAGCGAAAGTCAGGAAAGAATGTTACTCGTTGCCAAAAAAGGAAGAGAAGATGAAGTAATGAAAGTCTTTATTAAGTGGGATTTACCTTGTTCTGTAATTGGCGAAGTAACAGATGATGGCAATCTTGATTTTTATATGAATGGAGAATTAGAAGCTTCGTTGCCAGCCTATGAATTAGTATTAGGCGGTGGTGCTCCGCAATACGAAAGAGAATACAAAGAACCTGCATACTTAGCAGCAATAAATAAATTCAATCCGTCATCCATAAAAGTTCCGGATAATTTAAAAGCTGTTGCTGAAAAATTAATCCAGCTTCCTTCCATTGCATCTAAAAGATGGATATACAATCAGTATGATAGTATGGTAGGAACAAACAATACTTCTACCAATGCGCCAACAGATGCACCGATTGTAATTATTAAAGGAACAAAAAAAGCATTAGCTATAACTACAGATTGTAACAGCCGTTATGTGTATGCTGATCCATACAAAGGAACAATGATGGCAGTAAGCGAAGCTGCAAGAAATATTGTATGCAGTGGTGGCTTGCCATTAGGTGTTACTAACTGTTTAAACTTTGGAAACCCTTACGATCCCGAAGTGTATTATCAATTTGTGCAGGCCATAAAAGGAATGGGCGATGCCTGTCGCAAATTCGACACACCGGTAACGGGTGGTAATGTAAGTTTCTATAATCAAAATCCTGATGGGCCGGTTTATCCTACACCAACAATTGGTATGGTTGGTTTATTGGAAGATGTAGATCAAAGAATGACACTGGACTTTAAAGAAGAAGGAAATATTATTTATGTGCTGGGAGAAATAACAAACGATATTAATTCATCACAATACCTGTGCAAACTTTGCGAAGTAGAATATTCGCCTGCTCCGCATTTTGAATTAGAAAATGAATTTGCATTGCAACAAACAGTCGCATCATTAATAACAAAAGGATTAGTTCTTTCTGCACATGATATTAGCGAAGGCGGATTATTTGTAACGCTTTGCGAAAGCGGTTTCAATAGAGAACTTGGCTTTTCTGTAATCACTTCTGGCGGAATAAGAAAAGATGCTTCGTTGTTTGGAGAAGGACAAAGCCGTGTTGTAGTGTCCGTAGCGTTAGACAAAGTAAAAGAATTTGAAGCTTCTGTGAAAGATATTCCGTTTGAAAAAGTAGGAGTGGTAACGAGTGGCGAAATTGTTGTGGATGGAGACTTCTGGGGAACAATTGATTGGTGGAGCGAAAAATATGATACTGCTATTGAAAATTACTTATTAAAAGAAGAAGCAGGCGCAGCTTTGAGTTCAATATAATAATGGAGAAGAATAAAACGATACTACTAACAGGTGCCGCTGGCTTCATCGGTAGCCATTTACTTGGTTTTTTGAACAAACAAGGTTACGCCAACATCATCATTGTTGATGAGTTTGACAACGAAGACAAATGGTTCAACTTTGATGATAAGCAGTTTACTGAAAAAGTAGAAAGGTCAATCTTGTTTGATTGGTTAAAAGAAAATAATCCTGCTATCGATTTTGTCTTTCATCTTGGTGCCAGAACAGATACCACCGAGTTTGATTATTCCATTCATGAAAAACTGAATGTGGAATATTCAAAAAACATCTGGAACTATTGCACTGAGAAAAGTATTCCATTAGTCTATGCATCTTCTGCTGCTACTTACGGTAGCGGAGAATTGGGTTACAAAGACGATCATGCAATAGTAAATGAACTGCAACCGCTAAATCCCTACGGCATCTCCAAAAATGAATTTGACAAATGGGCATTGCAACAAACATCGCAACCACCTTCTTGGGCTGGTCTTAAATTCTTCAATGTATATGGTCCCAACGAATATCATAAAGGCCGCATGGCCAGTATGATTTTTCATGGGTACAACCAGATAAAGAAAACTGGCGAAGTGAAATTATTTAAATCGCATAAGCCGGAATTTAAAGACGGCGAGCAACTTCGGGATTTCATTTATGTAGAAGACATAGCCAAAGTTTGTTACTGGCTTATGCAAAACAATGTTGAATCAGGTCTATACAATTTAGGTACAGGCAAAGCAAGAAGTTTTAAAGACCAGATTACTGCCATCTTCAATACACTTAATAAAGAACCGAACATTCAATACATTGATATGCCTGAAGACATTCGGGACAAATATCAATACTTTACCGAAGCAGATATGAGTAAACTCATAAATGCTGGTTACACCGAATCTTTTTATTCTTTGGAAGAAGGTGTAGCAGACTATGTAAAGAATTTTCTTGCTGGAAGTAACTATTACTAAGTATTTTTTTTGCCGGTAAGAATATAAGACGGAAAGAATAATACTTATTTCAAAATATTCCCTCCCGTCTTACCGCCTTTCCGGCAAATTTTTTCCCGGCTTACAATAAAAAAAGGAGCAACTCTCGTCACTCCCGTTTCTTCAAATTACAACATTCGAATAAGGCTCTTATTTTTTCGGCATCAATACCGCATCAATTACATAAGTAACTCCGTTGCTAGAAATAACATCAGCAATAGTAATATTAGCAACACCACCTTTAGCGTCAGTCACTGTCCATTTGCCATCTTTGTAACCAATCATCAGTTCTTCACCTTGTACAGTTTTTAATTTCTGTCCGTCTTTTAAATCAGTAGATTTTAAAGCACCCGGCACTACATGGTAAGTAAGAATGTTAGTTAACGCAGCTTTGTTTTCTGGTTTTACCAGATTGTCAACAGTTCCTGCTGGTAATTTATCAAACGCTTCATTTGTTGGAGCAAATACAGTAAAAGGTCCAGCACTCTTCAATGTTTCTACCAGTTCAGCAGCTTTTACAGCAGCTACCAACGTAGTATGGTCAGCAGAACCAGCTGCATTATCCACGATGTCTTTAGAAGGCACCATCATCGCACCACCTACCATTACACCATCTTCTTTCATTGGTTCCATCTTATCCATTTTGTCCATAGAGGTGTCTTCCATCTTGGTTTCATCAGCCTTCTTTTCGTCGTTGCAGGCCATAAAAGTTGAGCTTACTAATGCTGTTGCAAGTAACAGCGAGAAAAATTTCTTTTGCATAATTTTTTGATTTTTAAGTTGATTTATAGAACAACACATACGACATAGCATTGTTTATAGATTGCACTAATTAATTTTTTTTCTCCCCTTTTGTTTAATCATTGGTCGTAGGCTACCATATATCTATTACACAAACATCCTCAGCCTGTAGTCATTATCTTTACAAAAAACAGATACATGAGTAAGAAAATAGCCATCATTGGCGGTGGTAACCTCGGTGCATCAATTGCAGAAGGATTAATCAACAGCGATTTCAGCCGTCCGGTAGAGTTAACCATCACCCGCCGCAAGCCAGCATCTCTCAGCCGTTTTGCAGAAATGGGCTGCATGGTACATAGCGACAATAAAAAAGCAGTGAAGGATAGTGAAGTAATAATATTAGCTGTAAAGCCATATAACTATGCAGACATAGTAAAAGAATTAAAAACCGTACTCAATCCAAAAAAGCATGTAGTAGTATCTGTCATTACTGGTGTGTGGATAGAGCAGTTGCAAGCCGCTATTGGCAAACCTGTTCCTGTTATCAGGGCAATGCCCAACACTGCCATTGCCATTCAACAAAGCATGACCTGCCTTGCACACAATGGCGCCACCGATGCACAGGTTAATTATATGCAACAGCTTTTCGATCAGTTGGGCAAAACAGTTATCATCAACGAAAAATTAATGGATGCCGCCACCGTACTCGGCGCTTGCGGCACGGCGTATGCCATGCGGTATATCAGGGCAAATATACAGGGCGGAATAGAAATTGGTTTCGATGCTGCCACTGCATCTTTAATAGCAGCACAAACTGTTAATGGCGCAGCAGAATTATTATTACAAAAAGGAGCACACCCCGAACAGGAAATAGATAAAGTAACAACACCCATGGGCTGCACTATTGCCGGACTCAACGAAATGGAACACCAAGGTTTCAGCTCATCATTAATAAGAGGCTTGGTGGCGAGCTATAAAAAGATTGTGAAGGAATAGGAAAATGTTTTTGTTTGTACACTGAAGCTTTAGCGAAGGTGTGGTTACCCAACTTCAGTTTTTCATGGCATCGTCTGTTGCGTCGCACTCTTCAGGGTTCGGTTCGCTATTCAGCATTTTGACACAAGCAAAGAATAAGTTATCGTTGTGATTTTTGAAATGCCTCTTCAACTAAATTTGCGCCATGTTATTAAAAATCTTGACCGTGGCAGGCTTAGCCACTTTTGAAATATATGCCGCCATTCCTGCTGGCTTAGCTTTTGGCCTTTCGCCTTGGGTAATTTTTTTGGCAAGCTTAACGGGTGGAATTGTGGGAGTATATGTTACCATTTTCTTGGGCGATAAAATCAAAGCATTTTTTGCAAAGTATAAAAAGCCAAAAGAAGAAAAACCAAAGACCGGATTGATCTATCGCATCTGGAATAAGTATGGCGTTATTGGCTTGGGCTTTCTGGGAACGATTACTGTTGGTGCTCCCATTAGCATTGCCGTTGGTTATAGTTTTAATGTGTCGGTAGTAAAATTAATTACCTGGTGCTGCATTGGTGTAGTTACTCGTTGTGCCATTTTACCACAGTCGGCCACTACGGATTGAAAGTTTTTGGAAATAACTAAAGCTTCTCGCCATGTCAGGGATTTTAAAATATACAGGCTGCGTAAAATATTTTTGAATGCTATTTTAACTAAGTTACAACGACTTATGCATTTCATTTTTTCGGGTAAATCAATTGTTTTATCTTCCATGCAAACAAATAAAAAGCTAATATGAAAAAATTACTTTCTTCTTTATTGATTATTGCCGCTTTAGGCTTTGTGGCCTGCGACAGCGATAAAAAAACTGACAAAACAGAAGCTGAAGGAACTGAAAAAGTTGAAACTCCGGGAGCACCGGCCACACCAACGGGTGTAATGGCAGCAGTAGCTCATGTATGCGGCGCAGATTGCAAAGATGGCAACCACATGTATGCTCATGGCGAAGTAGGACATACTTGTACTGAAGCTTGTGGTGCAGCTCATACTTGTACTGATAAATGTGCAGATGGTGCTAACCACACATATGCTCATGGAGAAGCAGGACATACATGTACAGAAGCCTGTATGAAAATGTAAGGCTAGATTAATTAATTTAAAGCCGCTGTTAATCTACAGCGGCTTTTTTATGAAGTATAAAACAGTTAAAAGAATGTTCCTGTTTCCATATTGAGTTGTAGAATCTTTAAATCTAAACTAACAGAACTTAGGTTTATTTGCGCCTGATGCCCTGGATTGTTATGATAGTTGCTTATATGCTTTGCTCCAAAAATTTCAAATGTGTTTTGCTGTCGCACTGCGGAAAAAATATTGAAGCCTAATTTAATAAGCAGATTTTTACCATCATTAAAGCCCTAAAAATCTGTAAAGAGTGTTTGTTTTCCATTATTAATAAGATAGAGTTCATCTGTAACCTTGCCATTGGTGAATTTGAAATCGGTAAGCCAAAGTTTATTGTTTTTAAAATCTTCAAACGTTAGATAAATTCCTTTTTGGGTTTCTGTGTTTTCAAGTACAGGGATATTGGTTCTGCGGGAATAAAAATCATTGACTTCTTTAAAAGAAAGTTTTCTTTTTTTATTTAAGGTAAGGGTTACATCTGTGGTTGCCATTTTTCTTGCCAAAGAATCAAAAGGGAGAAAAAACCACTCGTCCATTTTGTTTGCTGTGAATTTATAATAATTAAGAAATACATCTTCAATTTTAAAGAGAGCTTGTAATGTAGTGTCTGTCTGTACATAGATGTCTATATCTGCTTTACTGTTTCCGTAGGCATCAGCTTTTCCCAGTATAGATTTGGTGATTACTTTCTTGGTGGTCATTTCATCCAGAGCACCTTCTTGCATCCAAAAGGATCGAATATAAATAATGAGCTTGCTGGTAGAAGAGGGGTTTAAGTTCTTTCTAAAATAGTGATTGATTATTGCTGTCCAGGTTCTTTGCAATTGTATTTTACCAAAAGCCTTTTTACCAATATTCGGAATCTTTAGATAGCCAAGTTTTGAAGTGTCAAATCGTTTATCGAAAATAATAATTTCATTGAAAGGCAATTTCACATCCTTGTAGTAGCTCTTTTCAAGAAAAGAGGTTTTAAATTCTTGGGAGTTGAGAATATAATCTGTGCCATCATTCTTTTGAGCAACTACATCATATTGTATGCTTACAAAAAAAAATATAAAGAAATAAATGAATTTTTTCATCGATAGACTTAATTACTGCTTGTACACAACTCCATCCTTCATTACAAAAACTACTTTGCCAAACACTTTTGTATCTTTTAGCGGGTCGCCATCTACTGCAACTATATCTGCCAGTTTTCCAGCTTCAATACTTCCTAGTTTATCTTTTTCACCTAATAAATCTGCGGCATAAATGGTAGCAGCTTTTATAGTTTCCATTATAGGCATACCAGCTTCATTCATAAGTCCAAACTCAAGCCAGTTCATTCCATGTTTGTACACACCGGCATCGGTACCAAATGCAATCTTTACTCCAGCTTTGTAGGCTTTGGCAAGTGTTGCTTTTATTTGCGGACCAATCTCCAATGCTTTTGGTGTAACCAATGCAGGATAATAACCGGGAATTTTTGCAGAGTCTGCTACAGCAGCACCAGCAGTTAGTGTTGGCACATACCAAGTGCCGTATTGCTTAAATAAAGCGATGGCTTCATCATCCATTAATGTACCATGCTCAATGGAATTTACTCCGGCACGGATGGCTCTCTTCATTCCTTCTGCACCATGTGCATGCACTGCTACTTTAAAACCATAATCTTTTGCCGTTTCTACAATGGCCTTTATTTCCTCTTCTGTAAACTGTGGGTTGCTAGAGCTTTTGGCAACACTTAGTACACCACCTGATGCAGCAATTTTTATCAAGTCACTTCCATCCTTATATCGTTGGCGAACGGCTTGCCTGCATTCATCTGCTCCGTTTGCTACTCCATCAAAAGGGCCGGGGTCGCCCATCAAGTCTTTCCGGTATCCGTTTGTAGGATCTATATGTCCGCCAGTGGTAGAAATTGCTTTTCCGGCAGTGTACACTCTAGGACCTTTTATCCATCCTTTATTAATAGCATTGCGAAGCGAAATGTTTACACCGCTTCCGCCAAGATCTCTTACAGTGGTAAATCCAGCCATTAAGGTTACTTCAGCAAACTGTACAGACTGGTATGCGTAGTCAGCAGGGTTATAAGTAAATCCTTCAAGCTGTCGTTTAGGACTGGTTTCAAATTCCAGATGTACATGCATATCAATCCAGCCAGGCATTACTGTTTTTGTTTTCAGGTCAATTACTTTATCGGCTGCACCTGCTTTTGAAAAACCACTTTCGATAGTTGCGATTTTATTTTTCTCAACTACAATTGTCATGTTTTTCTCCGGCTCATTAGATATGCCATCAATTAAAGTGCCGCACCAGATATAAGTTTTCTGGGCATGAATAAATGTTATAACCAATAAAGCGGTAATACTAAGTAGTAGTTTTTTCATGTGTAGTGTTGAAGCAGTTGAGGAACTAAGTTTGTTGCTATGAAAATAATCTAATTGAACTTTATTTAGTATTTTAAATTATGAATTTATTTAAATTGATAACTGTAATCAGTTGCTTTCTGATACTCACACAAAGTTGCACTTCGCAAAAAGATTTTAGTGATACGCTGGTTATTGTGAAAAGAGGTGAAACTGTGAAGGTAAAAGGACTTGACCTTAAAATTACAAACAAGGGTTGTGGAAGAGAATGGGTGTCTGATGGTGGAGAATCGTACGAAAAACCTGTTTGTGAACTTGCCTATGTCTTAGGCGATTCTACAAAATATGGCGGAAGAAGCTACAAACCCGTTTATTTCGGAGATATTGAAATCAGTATAGAGAAAATGAATGTTTGGAACAAAGAGGAAGACGGAGTTCCGGGAGGAGCCTGCCGCTTATGGATACGTAAACTGAAGCAGCCTGATGCTACTGGTAAATAAAGTGTAACGGCAAATCATCTTTTCCACCCAGAAAGTCATATCTGTGGATATGAAATTTTACCAGAAAGGATTTTTCTTTTACTTTTACACGACCTCACGGAGTTATTCTGTACTAAGTTGATTAAAGTACACCTCTGCTGGTCATTTGGACTGGGTTTTTTCACAAGTTTTTTTGCAATTGAACTAAACAAATAAGCAATTTGTATGGCTAAGTATATTTTTGTTACAGGAGGCGTTACATCATCATTAGGCAAGGGAATCATTGCTGCCTCGTTGGCAAAATTATTACAGGCCAGAGGCCTAAAAGTTACTATTCAGAAATTTGACCCATACATTAACATCGATCCAGGAACGATGAATCCATATGAACATGGTGAATGTTATGTAACGGAAGATGGTGCAGAAACTGATCTTGATCTTGGCCATTATGAAAGATTCCTGAACATATTTACTTCTCAGGCCAACAATGTTACTACAGGCCGCATTTATCAAACAGTAATTAATAAGGAAAGAGAAGGAGCTTATCTTGGAAAGACAGTACAAGTAGTGCCACATATCACAGATGAAATAAAAAGAAGAATGCTGCAACTGGGAAAAGGCAGTGAATTCGATATTGTAATTACAGAGATTGGCGGTACTGTTGGTGATATTGAAAGTTTGCCATTTGTAGAAGCTGTTCGTCAATTACAATGGGAATTACCAGAAGAAGATACATTGGTTATTCACCTTACTTTAATACCATACTTAAAAGCTGCCAAAGAATTAAAAACAAAACCTACTCAGCACAGCGTAAAAATGCTGAGTCAGGAAGGTGTGCATCCTGATATTCTTGTTTGCCGTACAGAAAAAGAACTGACACCGGAGCTAAGAAGAAAAATTGCTTTGTTCTGTAATGTAAAATTGGAAGCCGTAATCGAAGCCGCCGATGCCCAGACTATTTACGAAGTTCCATTACTGATGATGAGAGAAAAGTTAGATATCATTAGTATGAAGAAATTAAAAATAGAAAATACCAAGGAGCCGGAGCTTTCTAAATGGAAAGAATTTTTAGATAAACTTAAATACCCAAAGTACAGAGTTACTATTGGGTTGATTGGAAAGTATCTTGAATTGCAGGATGCGTATAAATCAATTCTTGAATCTTTTATACATGCCGGGGCAATGAACGAATGCCAGGTGCAGATAGTCAATATTCACAGTGAATTTATAACAGATGTGAATGTAACAGAAAAGCTCAGTGGATTGGATGGATTGTTAGTGGCTCCTGGTTTTGGTCACAGGGGAGTGGAAGGGAAAATTGTTGCAGTAAAGTATGCAAGGGAAAATGGATTGCCATTCTTTGGAATTTGCCTTGGTATGCAAATGGCGGTAATTGAGTTTGCAAGAAATGTTTTGGGATTAAAGAATGCACATTCAACCGAAATGGATCCGCATACTACAGAGCCTGTTATTGATTTAATGGAAGAACAGAATGCTGTTACAATTAAAGGTGGAACGATGAGGCTCGGTTCTTACCCATGTACTATTAAAGAGAATTCATTGGCAGAAACTATTTATGGCACCAGATCGATCAATGAAAGACATCGTCATCGTTGGGAATTCAATAATAAATACCTTGAGCAATTTGAAAATGCCGGTATGGTTGCCAGTGGAAAAAACCCAGGCACCGACCTTGTTGAAATCATTGAATTGCCAAAACACCCATTTTTTATCGGCGTTCAGTATCACCCAGAACTGAAAAGCACTGTAGAAAGCCCTCAACCTATATTTGTTCATTTTATAAAAGCTGCAAGAGCTTACGCAGAAAAGAAGGCGGAAACAAAGAGTCCTCTGTTACAAAGCGAAATGAATTGATTTGCAAATAGTGACAAAACTAGGAACTCTGTTTGCTTAGTAAACCGCTTGAAACCAGCGGATAGCAATAAGGTTTCTGAAACAGGCACATGGCAATCAGAAACCGTTATCTTTGCCCACTCCAAAAAAAGAAAGAATGAAGTTTGATCGCAATACCGTCATTGGTTTTACAGTTTTGGCTGTCTTATTTATAGGCTATTTTTATTTTACAAATAAGCAACAGAGTGAATACCGTAAAACACAAGCGGAAGCCGCAAAAATTGAAAAATCTAAACAAGATTCAATTATTGCATTAAGAAAACCAGCCGAAGATTCAGCGAAAAAAGTTATAGATTCTGTTACTAAGGTTTCCAATGTAGGAAATTTCGGTAAGGCATTGGACAGCACAGAAAAACTGACTGTGGTAGAGAATAAGCTGATGAAAATAACTTTTACTAGTAGAGGTGGAAGAGTAAAGCAGGTGGAGCTCAAAAATTATAAAGAGCATGATAGCAGTTTGGTAAAATTGGCTGCTACTGAGTTTGATAAAATAAGTTATAGAATCAATACAGGTGGTAATAGCAGCGAAGAGACAGCTAATCTATCTTTCCCTCAAATTGATTCAAGCACAAAAGACGGTAATACGGTTATTTCATTTACACTTCAGTCAGAAGATAGCAGCGGAGCTTATATTACTCATGAGTATGTTGTTAAGCCTGATGATTATATGATTGATTTCAATGTAAAGATGAATGGTGCTGATAAAATGTTGAATCAGGGAGTAATGAATTTATCCTGGCAGTATGCCGCAGCGCAGCAGGAATCAGATATTTCTTTTGAAAAGCAAAACACACAGATAGGATATGTGGAAGATGGAAGTTTTGATTATCATACGATTGGAAGAAAGAGCAGCAAAACATTTGATGAGAATGTAAAATGGGTAGGTGTAAGGCAACGTTTCTTCTTTACCATTCTGGTTGCGAAAGATAATTTTTCTAATGGTAAAATGGAATGGACTATTCCGGATGATACAACTAAAACAGTTGTACAATCAATTGCAAATATGAAAGTGCCTGTAAAAGCTGGTGCGCCAACTATTATTCCATTTAGCATTTACTATGGCCCTTCTGATTATAAAGCATTAAAGTCGTATGATTTAAAATTTGAAAAACTGGTGAATCTTGGTCAAGGTATGTATTCGTTTGTACGCCCAATCAATAAGTACATCATCATGCCGATTTTCAATTTTTTAAGAGGGTTTACAGGTAACCTTGGTATTGTGATCGCCTTACTTACAATTTTTATCAGATTGCTTACATCGCCACTTATTTATAAGAGTTATCTGAGCGGTGCAAAAATGAAAGCATTACGGCCAGAAATTGCCAAGCTAAAAGAAAAGACCGGGGATGACAAGCAAGCAATGAGCATGGCGCAAATGAAACTATTTAGAGAAGCAGGTGTAAACCCTCTCGGCGGTTGTATTCCTGCGTTGTTGCAGATTCCAATATTCTTTGCATTGTTTAGTTACTTTAATTCAGAGGTAGCATTAAGGGGAGCAAATTTTTTATGGTCTGCCGATCTTTCTGCGTTTGATGATCCGATTAAATTCGGTTTTCATATTCCTTTATTAGGAAGTCATTTAAGTTTGTTTTGCATTACAGCAGTAATAACAAGTTTCCTTATTTCATTATATAGTATGAGCATGACGCCGGATCAAAGTAACCCGGTTATGAAATACATGCCTTACATTTTCCCGGTGTTTCTCCTCTTCTTCTTTAACAGGCTTCCCTCGGCTCTAACTTGGTACTATACGGTGTCTAACCTTATTACGTTGATTCTTCAGTACATTATTCAGAATTATATAATAGATCATGATAAAATTCTGGCTAAAATTGGAGAGAATCGAAAAAAGCCAAAAACAAAATCAAAGTGGCAGGAAAGGATGGAACAGATGCAGGAACAACAGAAAAAAATGAAAGAAACGCAGCAAAAGAATAAACGCTGATTTTTGTTAAAATAATGGTAACTAAAACCGGGATTTGCCTTTAGCAGCCCGGTTTTTTATTTTACGCAACTTAATGGTTAATTTGGCACGTCTTTTAGATATAATAAACAGCTATATTAAAAAATGAAAAAATTTACTTACATATTACTTGGATTAACAGCGTTGGTTTTCTCTGCAGACCTTGCAGCACAAAGGAAATTAACAGAGGCTACAATTACCTATGATATTGTGATTAATACTGGTGACCAAAAGCCTCAGGGAGCAGATTTGCTGGATGGAGCTACAAGTATTGTTTATTTAAAAGGAAACTCAAGCCGTTCAGAAATGGTAAGTTCATTAGGCGTACAGGCCACTGTTGTTGATGGAAAATCCGCAAATGTTACTGTATTAAAAGAATATGGTGAGCAGAAGTATATGATTAAGATGACACCTGCTGAATGGAAGCAATCGAATAAAAAATATGAGGGAATTACTTTCAAATATGAAGATGAAACAAAGATTATACAAGGGTACAATTGTCAAAAGGCTATTGGTACATTAGCTGATGGTAATACATTCATTGTTTATTTCACAAAAGACCTTGTTCCAGTAAATAAAGACTTTCAGTATTTGAATAAAAATTTACCTGGATTGGCTATGCAATATGAAGCAACAATGGGAACGATGATGGTAACGTATACAGTTTCCAATATCAATTTTAACCCTGTAGCACAGGCAAAGTTTGAATTACCAAAATCTGGTTATCGAGTTATGACCTTTGAAGAAAGTAAAGGGAATGGTAGAGATTAATTCCTTTGGAATTGTCTGTTGCCTAATTCGATTTTAACCTTATCAAGAATTACCTTCTTTTTAAGAGGTACTATATATGTTGTATTTCCTCTCTGATGAGTAACAACAGTATTTAGGTTGATGTATAGGTTATTTGGTTGAGTAGTCGTTAAAACTCTGCTACCACGATAAGTGTAACCAGACTTTAAAGAGAATGAACCTTGAGAATAAGTTTTACCAGAAAGCAATGGAGATTTTTTTGGTAAATCTGGTCCTTTTCTGCCATCACCCAAAGCACCAAATGAAACAATAGTAGTTGCAGCTATTAAAATAGTAGCGACTAGCTTCTTGCCAGCATTAAATTTTGGTATAGTCAATTTGGTGAGGTTCATTATTTGCAAAAGTAAAGACAAAAGTTAATATAAAGCAAACCGTTTATCAATAATTTTAATACATTCTTAACGCAAAAGATGTCAAATTGTTACATAAGCTTGTCTTAATTTGATGCTATTTGCACATATGGGGATAAGAAATCCCTTTTAGACCTCATTTTTTTCGCTTAACTTGTTGGAAATAAACTTTTCAGGGAGCAAAGGGATTTTGCTGTCTGATCCGGCTCTTTAACAAGCTTTGCTCACTAAAAGTCCGCCAGATGAAAGAAAACAACCCATTCCGGGAAGATCGGGAACAGCTACGGGAACTATTGAAGCAATATGAAAATTTTAAAAATGGAAGAAACCATTCGTTTATTGAAGAAGATGCATTTGAAAAAATAATAGACTATTATCAGGAAAAAGAAGACCTCGCAAAGGCAATGGAAGCCGCCGAAATAGGCAGCGAACAGTTTCCATACTCATCAAGATTATTTATCAAGAAGGCAGATATTCTGCTTGCCAATCGTCGTTACCAGGATGCATTGGATGTTTTGGAACATGCTTCATTGTTAGATGGTGCAGATATAAATGTGTACATACTTAAAACGGATGCATATCTCGCATTAGATCAGCCGGAAAAAGCGGTTGTGTTGTTGGAAGAAGCCTTGTCATTATTTGAAGGGGACGAGAAAATTGAAATGCTGTTTGAGTTAGCAGATGTGTATGACGATTATGAAGATTTTGATAAAGTATTCGATTGCCTGAAGATGGTGTTGGATGATGAGCCTAATAATGAAGAAGCATTATATAAAATCTGTTTCTGGACAGACTTCACTGGAAGAAATGAAGAAAGCATACGTCTCCACCAGGTTATTATTGATGAATATCCTTACAATGAATTAGCATGGTTTAATCTAGCTGCTGCCTATCAGGGATTGAAATTGTATGAGAAAGCAATTGATGCGTACAAATATGCCATAACAATTGAAGAAAAATTTGATTATGCTTATCGTAATATGGCCGATGCTTTTATTCGCCTGAGAAAATACAAAGAGGCAATTGAAGCATTGGAAAGAGTGAATGAACTGGCAAAGCCTGAAGATGTAATTTTTGAAGCCATTGGTCATTGCCATGACCGCATGAAAAATTATGCACAGGCAAGAATACAATATCGTAAAGCATCGCATCTACGGCAGGATGATAGCAAACTGATTTACAAAATAGCTTACACTTATTACAATGAAGGACAATGGCAAAGTTGTTTCAAGCAATTAGAAATAGCTATGAAGATGCAGCGGCTGCAGCCTGAATACAACTTATTGGCTGGAGAATGCAAAATGAAATTGGGTTTGTTTAAAGATGCTGCACAATATTTTTCTAATGTAGTTAGGGTACGACCAAAAAACATGGCTGGTTGGGAAGCTCTGATACGTTGTTTATTTAATGCAGATAGTTTTGAAGATGCTTTGGAGCAAACTGATGCTGCGTTGAAAATAACCAAGGGCAAACCAATATTTCTATTTTATAAATCTGCGGTATTGTTTGCATTAAATAAAGGCAAAGAAGCCATTCTTCAATTAGAAGAGGCAATGCGACAAGCTCCTAAACTGCTGAAACGATTTGTAGAATTAAACCCATCTATATTACAAAATCAGCAGGTGGTCGATGTTATTAGCAAGAGCAAAAGAAATAGGTCAATTTAATAAATTGATTTTTGAACTTATTAGCGGCATTCAGCCGCGCCGGGGGGGCGGGGCGGCGTGGGGGGTGGGGTGGGGGGCCGGGGGGGGGGGGGGGGGGGTGGGGGGGGGGGGGGGGGGGGCGCCGGGGTTACTCTGCCCAATCTTCCTTATTTTTGCCGCCATTAAACAAGATCTTTCAGTAACATATTAGTAAGATGAATTTTAACCTGTCTCAAATACCCGATAGAGTAAAGAAGCCCCGCAAGTCTGGATTAACAATGGTGATGGATAAAGGACTTAGTGTGCAGGAAGCTAAGAATTTCTTAAGTGTATCGCATCCACATGTGGATATTATAAAATTAGGATTCGGAACTTCGTTCGTTACGCCAAACCTTGAAGAAAAACTGGAAGTTTATCGTGGATATGATATTCCCATTTATTTCGGCGGTACTTTATTTGAAGCTTTCTTAATTCGTAATCAGTTTGATGATTATATAAAAGTTTGTAAAGATTTTGGCATCAGTTATATGGAAGTAAGTGACGGCTCTATCACAATTCCTCATGCTGAGAAATGCGGTTATATTGAAAAGCTTACAAAACATGGAACCGTATTAAGTGAAGTTGGAAGTAAAGATGCTGCTCATATCATTCCTCCATACAAATGGATAGAACTGATGAAAGCAGAATTGGAAGCCGGTTCAACTTATGTAATTGCAGAAGCAAGAGAAGCTGGTAATGTGGGTATTTACCGTGGAAGCGGTGAAGTAAGAGAAGGCTTGGTGCAGGAAATATTAACGCAGATTCCTGCTGAAAAAATTATCTGGGAAGCTCCGCAAAAAGCACAACAACTATATTTTATTGAATTAGTGGGATGCAATGTAAACCTTGGGAATATTGCTCCTTCAGAGGTAATTCCATTGGAGACAATGCGTCTTGGACTTCGTGGAGATACATTTGATTTATACCTTGATAAAAAAGAAAATGCCTGAGGCATTTCAGAAAGCAGTTGATGATAAGGCTATGCAGCTTTATGGGTTAATTGGTTATCCGCTAACACATTCTTTTTCAAAAAAGTATTTTGAAGAAAAATTTAAACAGCAAGAGCTAACAAATTGCAGGTTTGAAAATTTTTCTATTCAATCAATAGATGAATTGAATAGTATTCTAAAAGAGCATCATTCTTCGTTAAAAGGATTGGCTGTTACTATTCCTTATAAGCAACAGGTTTTAAAACTTCTTGACTCGTTAGCTTATATACCTGCTGAAATAAATGCTTGCAACTGTATTAAAATTATTGATAATAAACTAATCGGATACAATACCGACTATGTAGGGTTTGAAAAAAGTTTTGTTCCGCTTTTAAAAGCAGATCACAAAAAAGCATTGGTATTAGGAAATGGTGGTGCTGCTGTTGCAGTTTGTTTTGTTCTTAAAAAATTGGATATTAACTATACAATAGTGAGCCGCCGCAAAAATGTTCATTCGGCATTTGAATATAATGACCTCACAGAAGATATAGTAAAAGAGCATACAGTTATTATCAATACAACTCCGCTGGGAACCTTTCCTGCTATCAACGAATTTCCATTAATACCGTATGGCAGTATTACAAAAGAGCATTATCTTTTTGATTTAATATACAACCCAGAAAAAACAATGTTTCTACAAAAGGGAGAGGAGCAAGGCGCCACAATTAAGAATGGTGCAGATATGCTGGCGATACAAGCGGAAGAGAATTGGAAAATTTGGAATAGCTGATTAGTTCGATAACTTCTTCAGAGCAATTTCAGGAATAGCGGTAATTTTTTTTGAAGTATAATCATAGCAAATCATTCCGGTTTTAGCAATCGCTACAATCTTTTTATCTTCTTCTTTTTCCAGTTTATAAATCAGATCGAATCCAATTTTTGAAATATCGCTAACTACTACTGAAGCAATAACTGTTTCTCCATAAAACAGTTCATTCTTAAATTCAATGGCGGCATCGGACATAATCATTCCTATTCCTCCAAAATTCATTTCAGTAAAACCAAGGCTATTTAAGAATTGCATTCTTGCTTCATGTACGATGGTAAGAATAGTATCATTACCAACATGGCCTCCGTAATTAATATCAGTTATGCGAACAGCTATCTGGCAGGAAAATGAAAATTGTTCTGGTAGAGCTATTTTAATTCTTGCCATTTAGTAGTGTTTGCAATAAAATTAGTGAAAGAGAAGAGAACTATAATTTGTCTTTCAGAGAATTGGCAAGATTCAGAATTTCCATAAAATTTGCTGAGGAATGTGTAGACTTAGGATTAGCCATTTTCTGCTGCCATATTTTTAACTGATCGAGACACTCTTTGTCTTGTTCTGCTCCTGAAACACAACCAACAATATCGCTTAGCTTTTTAGAAATGCGGATAATATTTCCTTCAGGAGTCATTAAGGTAAAATACCGGTTAGAAAGGTCTTCTTTAGGAATAGGTGGTTCCCAGTTGCCCAAGCCTCTTGTGCCGGGTTCATCGATTTCAGGAACAAAATAAAAGTCGGCGGCATTTTTAATTTTACTTTTTGCAACTCTTACATCAAGGTTTGCAAAAGTTTTCTTACTTGCTTCAAGAGCTGCATCATTTCTTGCTTCTTCAATCGAAGTATTTATATCATTTATGTCAGTATTCTCTACAGGAGTTACGTTAGCTATTTCAGGAGTTGTTTCTGGGGTTGGCGAAACAACAGGATTTTCTTTGGCTATTGGAGTGTCGCCTGACTTATTATTAAACAGGGTAAAACCTCCCCAAGCAATCAATCCAATTATGGCGGCTGCAACTGCATAACGGATAAGCGGTGCTATTCTTCTTCTCTCAGGAATAGCAATTACTGATTCATTATCAAGATTATTTTTTATTTTGTTCCATACACCTGTTGGTGGCGCAACAGCTAGTCCAGCTAGTCTGGATGAATAGTCATCTACCAATAAAGATTCGTCAATTGCTAATGCAATATTTTTCCATGCATTGCTGGGAGGAGATACCTCTATATTTTGTAGTGTAGCAGGAAATTTGTTTGCAAGAGCAGAGTCATCCAATTCAACAGCGATCCTATTCCATACTCCTGCTGGTGGAGGCGCTTCGTAGTCATACATTCTATTTTGAAATCCGCTGTTCATTATTTTGTTTTTGCACCTCTGTGCTTGTCAATATAAGTTCTAACCATATCCTGCAATATCACTTTGGCTCTTGATAATTGTGATTTACTTGTTCCTTCACTTATTCCCAGTATATCACCAATCTCTTTATGGGTGTAACCTTCTACTACATACATATTAAAAACTGTTCGATAACCTGGTGATAATTCCTGTACTAGATTTAAAATATCCTGTTCTGCTAGTTCGTCCAATACAGAAATATATTTTCCTTCAATGGTGTTTTCTTCTTTTTCAGTTACCGGAGTCAAGTATTTTCTACGACGAAAATGTTCAATAGCGGTGTTCACAAAAATCCGTCTTACCCAGCCTTCAAAAGAACCTTCGCTTCGAAAAGTGTCTATTTTTTAAAGATCTTTATAAATCCTTCCTGTAAAATATCTTCAGCTTCAGCGGCGTTGGAAGCATATCGCAAACAAACGCCATACATTTTCGCAGAGAATCGACTATACAATATTTCCTGCATTCGCCTGTTGCCTTCTATGCATCCTGTAATTAGGTCGCTTTCGGGAATATTTTGGTTGCTTTCTGGTGTCAAAATCCTTTGTTTATTATAGTTTATTCAAAAATGCTACCAGTTTGTCGGTTGCTTTACGGCGATGGCTAAAAATACCCTTTTCTTTTGTGTCCATTTCGGCAAAAGTTTTGGTTGATCCTTCAGGAATAAAAACCGGATCGTAACCAAATCCCTGACCGCCTTTTCTGCTTTCAATTATTTTTCCTTTACAAATCCCTTCAAACTGCGTTTCATTTCCATCAATAATAAGGGATATAACGGTTCTGAACTGCGCAGTTCTGTCTGTTTTATCAGCCAAATTAATCAAAAGCTTATCAATATTAGCATCAAATGATCGGTTATCACCTGCATATCTTGCACTTTTTACACCTGGATCACCATTTAGTGCTGCCACTTCCAGTCCAGTGTCTTCGCTAAAGCAATTGATGGTTGTCAAATCGTAGATTGTTTTTGCTTTAGCCGAAGCATTTTCTTCCAAGGTGTGAAATGGTTCGGGAATGTCAATATCGATCCCAGCTTCCTTCAATGTTACAATTTCCAGTCCTTCAGCAAGAACAGCTCTGATCTCTTCTACTTTGTGCTGATTATTTGTTGCAAATATTAATTTCAAACTTTTAGGATTTTGTGTACCTGAAATAACTGGACCAACTTAATATACAAATTATTAAAGAAATAGACTTTATAAATTGAAAAGTCTTTTAAGGCAAACCCACAATTTGCTTTTCTCAACCTTATCATTTTCGAGATTATTTAATGAAGGAGAATATAAAAAGGAATTTCCTGCAAATGCTTGTATCTGGTAAAAAGGAAAACTCATGGGCAGACCGAATGCGGCAGGTTCAATATCAAAAAGCAACACAACTTTTGAAGCAAAGAATGTAGTTAACTCTTTATACAAAACTTGAGGATGATTATTTGTGTTTACAATTGCAACATCAGCTAAGCTAAGATTACAAGCACTTAATATACCAGTAAGAAATGTAAGTTGATTGTCAGGTAAATGAACGGCTTCTTCTGATTTTAAAACAATCAATATTTTTTTATTATTGTTTCCTAAAGATTTCCATTCTTCTGCCGGACTTTCTTTTGTTTTAGAAGCTGTTTCTGTCTTTACAGCCGCAGAAATTGGTTGTTTTTCTTCAGCGTCAGTATTATTCCCAACAAGAGAAGAATTATATAACTGCTCCACTACAATTGCTGGCAAATCAATATTATTTAATCCCATATACCGGTTAACATTTTATACTAATAGGTGTTAGTTTTTTTTCGTTTCTTTGAGCTGTAAAAATAAACGTTTATGACCTCAACAATGGACATTTTAATTAGGAAAGCAGAACAGAGTAAACTAAAAGATTTGAATTTGGAAAATCTTCCATTTGGAAAGTTTTTTACAGATCATATGCTGGAAGCTGATTACGAAAACGGTGAGTGGAAGAATATTGAAATAAAGCCATATCAACCGTTGCTGTTAAGTCCGTCAGTGGCAGCATTGCACTACGGGCAGGCAATTTTTGAAGGTGTAAAAGCCTACAAGGATAGTAATGGAGATGCATATATTTTTAGACCCATTGATAATTTCAAACGGTTTAATATATCAGCAGAAAGAATGCAAATGCCAGCTGTACCTGAAGAATTATTTATGGAAGGGATGAGGCAATTAGTTGAATTGGATAAAAGCTGGATTCCATCTAAGCCAGACCATTCATTATATATTCGTCCGTTCATGTTTTCTTCGGATGAATTGATTGGTGTTCGTCCTTCTGATACATATAAGTTCATGATTATACTAAGTCCTACTGGTCCATATTACAGTGCACCAATGAGGATTTATGTAGAAGAAAATTATGTAAGAGCTGTTCCGGGTGGAGTTGGTTATGCAAAAGCAGCCGGTAACTATGGTGCTGCCATGTATGCCACTGCAGAAGCAAAGAAAAAAGGATATGATCAGGTATTATGGACTGATGCTTTTGAACATAAATATGTGCAGGAATGTGGCACTATGAATGTCTTTTTCATTATTGGAAACACAGCCATTACTCCATCAATGGAGCAAGGAACTATTTTGAATGGTGTTACAAGACAAAGCACTATAACAATGTTGCAGGAAATGGGCCTAACTGTAGAAGAAAGAAGGCTTAGTATCGATGAAGTAATTGAAGCTTATAAGGCCAATAAGCTGTATGAGGTTTTTGGAACAGGGACGGCGGCAACTATCTCAATGATAAAGGAACTTCGCTATAAAGATTTTGTAATGGAGTTTGATGTGGACAATTGGAAAACAGCCCCAACGATTAAAAAATGGCTGACTGATATCCGTGAAGGAAATAGAGAAGATAAATACAATTGGATGCAGAAAGTATAATCGACTGATTATAAGATAATTATAGATATAAAAATAGCCCCTGAACATATCCGGGGCTATTTTATCCCCAAAACATTCAATATCAAAAAATTCGACCATCATTTTTTTGGAGATTAACCCTCTCACCGTTACCTTTGCCCTCCCAAAAATAAGGGTCAAGAATGCCTACAATACAACAATTAGTACGAAAAGGAAGACAGATTATCAGGGCCAAGAGTAAATCAAGGGCTTTGGACCAGTGTCCACAACGTCGTGGTGTATGTACAAGAGTATATACAACTACGCCTAAAAAGCCAAACTCTGCGTTGCGTAAAGTAGCAAAGGTTCGTTTAACTAATAAAATTGAGGTGATAGCCTATATACCTGGAGAAGGTCACAATTTGCAGGAGCACTCAATCGTTTTGATCCGTGGTGGAAGGGTAAAAGATTTGCCAGGTGTTCGTTACCACATCGTTCGTGGTTCATTGGATACTGCCGGTGTTAAAGACCGTAAGCAAAGCCGTTCTAAATACGGTACCAAAAGAGAAAAAGCTAAGAAATAATTTTAATAAAGTAATTCAAGAATAAGTCATGCGTAAAGCACAAGCCAAGAAACTCCCTTTAGCTCCAGACCCGAAGTTTAACGACAAACTGGTTACTCGTTTTGTAAACAACCTTATGTGGGAAGGAAAAAAGAGCGGAGCTTATACAATTTTTTATGACGCTTTGGATAAAGTAACTAAGCAAACTAGTGAAGATGGATATGAAGTTTGGAAAAGAGCTTTAGCTAATGTTACTCCTGGTGTAGAAGTACGCAGCCGTCGTATCGGTGGTGCTACTTTCCAGATTCCTGCTGAAGTTCGTCAGGATAGAAAAGTTTCATTGAGTATTAAATGGCTTATTCGTTACAGCCGTGATAGAAACGGTCGTAGCATGTCTGATAAATTAGCTGGTGAAATCGTAGCTGCTTCAAAAGGTGAAGGTGCTGCATTCAAAAAGAAAGAAGATACACACCGTATGGCTGAAGCAAACAAAGCTTTTGCACACTTCAGAATCTAACGGAGTATATATAAATTTAAAAACGACCATTTCGATTTTCGGAATGGTCGTTTTCTTTTGTAAAGCTTTTATAATAATTCCTTTCCACAGTATTTGCAATACTTCGCATCTTCATCATGAGTGTCTTTTCCACAACCCCTGCAAGCCCTGATCCCTTCTTTTCCTTTATTTTTTGATTTTAAAGTGTTCGACATTTCAACAGTTACTATGCCAGTTGGAACAGCAATAATTCCATAGCCCAAGAGCATAATGATTACAGACACAAATTGACCAACCATAGTTTGTGGAGTAATGTCTCCATAACCAACGGTAGTTAATGTAACAATTGCCCAATAAATACTTTTAGGAATACTGGTAAACCCATTTTCTTCCCCTTCAATTAAATACATCAAAGAGCCAAGTATGGTAACTAAAGTAAGCACCACAAAAATGAAGATGGTAATCTTTCTTCTGCTGGCCTTTAATGCCTGTGCTAATACTTTACTTTCACTTACATACTGCATTAATTTTAATACCCGGAATACTCTGAGTATTCTTAGTAAACGGATAACAACTAAAAAATGTCCGCCAGCATAGATCAGGCTAATGTAAGTGGGAAGAATAGCTAACAGATCTACAATGCCATAAAAACTGAGAGCATATAATTTGGGCTTAGTAACCGAAATAAGACGAAGTATGTATTCAATCGTAAAAAGAATTGTAAACAGCCATTCAGCAAAAAATAAAAGATCACTATATTTTGCTTTCAACGATTGCACACTATCCATCATAACTGCTATTACACTTAATCCAATAAAGAGTATAAGTATAATATCGAACCATTTACCTGCAGGTGTATCTGCCTCGAAAATTATTTCATGGATTTTTCGCTGCCAGGGGGAAAGTTTTTTTTCTGTTTTTGTTTCGGGCATTTAAAGGAGCCTTTATTAAATTAAATATACGACGCTATAAGTTATAGCATAAAAAAAGCATCCCGTAGGTGCGGGATGCTAAAAATAAATATTATAATTAATTCAACTTTTTCTGTAGATTTTCATCTATCGCTGCCAAAAATTCTTCAGTATATAAATAATGATCGCCATGTTTTACTTTATTACCATGTATGCAAACAGCCAAATCCTTTGTCATTTTTCCTTCTTCTACTGTTTCAATACAAACTGCTTCTAATGCATTGCAAAAATCAATCAGCGGCTGGTTATTATCCAACTTACCTCTGAAAGCCAAACCTCTTGTCCATGCAAAGATGGAAGCGATAGGATTGGTACTTGTTGGTTTTCCTGCCTGATGATCACGGTAATGTCTTGTAACAGTTCCATGAGCCGCTTCCGCTTCCATTGTTTTGCCATCTGGAGTTATTAGCACAGATGTCATTAAACCAAGCGAACCGAAACCTTGTGCAACGGTATCACTCTGCACATCACCATCATAGTTTTTACAAGCCCAAACAAAATTGCCATTCCATTTCAGCGCGCTGGCAACCATATCATCGATCAGGCGATGTTCGTAGGTAATTCCTGCTGCTTCAAAAGGTGTTTTAAATTCTTTTTGATAAATATCTTCAAAGATGTCTTTAAAACGTCCGTCATATTTTTTTAGAATGGTATTTTTTGTAGAAAGATATAACGGCCATTTTTTGCTTAGTGCCATGTTGAAACAGCTTCTTGCAAAACCCATTATGCTTTCGTCAGTATTGTACATACTCATTGCTACACCATCTCCTTTAAAGTTGTACACTTCAAAAGTCTGCACATCACCACCACCTTCTGGTGTAAATGTCATTGTCAATTTCCCTTTCCCTTTTATTACAGTATCTGTTGCACGGTATTGATCGCCGAAGGCATGGCGACCAACGATGATTGGTGCAGTCCAGTTAGTAACTAATCTTGGTACATTGCTGATAACAATCGGCTCACGAAAAACGGTTCCATCAAGAATATTACGGATAGTTCCATTTGGACTCTTCCACATTTGTTTCAGATTAAATTCTGTAACTCTTGCTTCATCCGGAGTAATGGTAGCACACTTTATTCCCACACCATATTGTTTTATTGCATTCGCAGCATCAATCGTAACCTGGTCATCTGTTTCGTCACGGTATTCTACCCCAAGGTCATAATACTTAATATCAACATTGATATAAGGTAAGATTAGCTTGTCTTTAATAAATTTCCAGATAATACGGGTCATTTCATCACCATCCAGTTCTACTACCGGATTGGCTACATCAATCTTTTTCGTCATAAGTTATTGTTTAAATTTTTCTTTTAAAATCTGATGATTATCAGCTAAGTGTGCAAACTTACAATTTTATTAAATGTGACTAATGTTGCAGTGTAGAAACCTGGATCATCTTATATTTCCTGATTATTTTATATAATTGATTCAAATCAAGACTAAAAGTTGTACCTTTTAACAACCAAAGCAATGGAAAGAATAAAAGTATTTAAGGAATATTTGAACAAGTTTGTTAAACTGTCAGATGAAGAGTTTGATCAGGTGTTGCTTCCCGTAATCAAAACCAGAGAGTTTGGAAAGAAGGAAAAACTGACTAAAGTTGGAGAAGTAGAGAATTATTTCAATTTTATTGTAAAAGGGTTGATTCGTAAATTTTACAAAAAAGGAACTCAGGAAATTATTACACAAATTTCAAGCGAAGGTCATATCATT
Source organism: Chitinophagaceae bacterium (assembly GCA_016706055.1). GTDB lineage: Bacteria > Bacteroidota > Bacteroidia > Chitinophagales > Chitinophagaceae > JJ008. The sequence continues at coordinate 167,749 of JADJKL010000003.1, forward strand.
CATTGTCAGGAATCATTTCATAGCAGACAACCTTCTGAATATATAGTTGAAACTATTGAGCCCAGCACAGTTATTAGTATAAAATACGATGACTTGGAAAATGCTTTTGCCAGCTCAAAAAAAATGGAGCACCTAGCCAGAGTAATAATTACCTATACGATGGTGATTAAGGATCGCTGGCAATTGCAAATGGTGAAGATGACACCAAGGGAAAGGTTTCTGAATTTTGTAACAAAGAATCCTGAATTAATACAACGAGTGCCGCAAAAATTTCTTGCTTCGTTTTTACATATCAAACCCGAAACGTTTAGCCGGTTTAAACATCTGATAAAAGACCATGCTAAATTGGAAAATCAAAAATTACTTACACATTAACTACGAATACAGGTATTTTTAAATTATGACGTACCGCATCAATGGTTTGTCCGAATAATAAATCTTTGATACCGCTGTGTCCATGTGCACCAATAACAAGCATATCAGCCTCATTCTCTTTTATTATTCTTACTATCTCTTTTGCTCTGTCGTTAAAGCCAAGTAAGCCAATCGCCTCAATTCCTTTTTCCTTTAATTGTTGAATGTAAATGTTTAATTGCTCCTGATCCTTTCGGGTTTCCAAATCATCTGTTTCTTTTTCCATGATTCTTGTGGTGGCACTTTCCACAATATGTATCAGTACGTACGAAGTTTTCTCATTCCCTTGGCCCATTGCATGAGTAATCAGTTTCAAATCATTTTTACTGAAGTCAAGAGCAATTGCTATTTTTTTGTATATAGGAATATTAAGTTGTTGAAGTGAACTGGCTTCAGGATGCAACTGAGCAGGAGTGATTATTTTTTTCTTTTTTAGCATCGGGTAAACAGTTGCAACGATCAGTAAGCCAATAAAAAATATACTGGCCAGTATGATCACTATCTTCCAGACGAGATTATTGGAGGATACAAAAAATGCAGAAGCCTCTTCCCATACCATCCATATATTCAGATAAACCAATACTGCTGTAATAAGAGAAGCTACTACAATAGTCAATGGCTTGATCGCAAACTTCCCCATCGTTTTTTTATCTCTGGTAAAATGTATCAATGGTATGATAGCAAACCCTAATTGAAGACTTAGCAATACCTGACTTAGAATAAGCAGGCTGTCAATATTTTCTTCACCATTGATCAGTATTACTATAACCGCCGGAATAATGGCAATCAACCTTGTCATCAATCGCCGCATCCATGGTGCTATGCGAAGTTTCAGGTAACCTTCCATTACAATCTGCCCCGCTAGTGTTCCGGTTATTGTTGAGCTTTGTCCTGCTGCAATGAGGGCCACTGCAAAAAGGATGGGTGCAAGTTTCGATCCCAGCATGGGTTGCAGTAACTCATGTGCTTGTTTTATTTCACCAACATCTGTTCTGCCGGTTTTAAAAAATACGGTAGCCGCCAATACAAGAATAGCTGCATTTACAAAGAAGGCAAGATTTAATGCAATGGCACTGTCAATAAAATTTAATTTCAATGCTTTTTTTATGCCGGCATCATCTCTTTTTATTTTTCTTGTTTGCACCAGTGCAGAATGTAAGTAAAGATTATGCGGCATTACCGTCGCCCCAATAATACCAATGGCAATGAACAAGGCTGTATTATTAGGCATTGATGGAATAAGACCTGTAGCTACTTCCGACAATACAGGCTTGGCCATGATAATTACAATCAAAAAGGAGATTCCGATGATGGCAATCAATGCTATGATGAATGCCTCCATTTTCCGCATGCCCAATCGTTGCAGCAGCAGGAATAAGAACGTATCTAATACAGTGATTGATACACCCCAGATTAATGGAAGGCCAGTTAATAATTGTATACCAATCGCCATTCCCAAAATTTCAGCAAGATCAGTTGCTGCAATAGCCAATTCAGCTAATCCGTAAAGTGCATAATTGATGTATCTCGGATATGTTTCCCTATTGGCCTGTGCCAAATCCCGTCTTCTTACAATGCCTAATCTTGCCGACAGACTTTGAAGCACCAAAGCCATCAGGTTACTCATCAATAAAACCCAGATGAGTTTATAACCAAACTGACTTCCGCCGGCAAGGTCGGTAGCCCAGTTGCCCGGATCCATATAACCTACACTAACAAGGTAGGCAGGCCCAAAGAAGGAAAGTATTTTTCTCCATCCTGTTCTTTTCAAACTGGTAGTGTCGACACTCTGGTGTACTTCACTTAAAGAAGCATAGTTATCATGTTTACGAGCCATAATTCACAAAAATATTTTTCGCCAGTTGTTCACTGATTGTAATTGCTGGCTGCCGGTTAATCTTAATTTCCATCGAATTGTCAAATTCAAATTTTTTCTTCACTTCTACCTTTGTGCCGATTGCAATTTTTTTATGCTCCAGTAGTTCCAGTATTTCACTTGAGTGGTCACTTACACTTGCTACGGTTGAAATAGTGTTTACAGGTAGTTCAGTAATACAGATTTTTTTACTGATTTCAATTTTGCCGTTTGCATCTGGTATCGGATCTCCATGAGGATCTACTCTCGGAAAACCAAGGTATTCATCCAGCTTATCAATTAGTTTTTTATTGCTTACATGTTCAAGGTCTTCGGCTACTTCATGCACTTCATCCCAGGTAAATTTTAATTTTTCGGCTAGAAAAAACTCCCACAGACGATGTCTTCTTATTATACCCAAAGCCACTTTCGTTCCATCAGCTGTTAATCGAAAGCCTTGATAGGGTTGATAGTTCAGCAATTTCTTGGCTTTCAGTTTTTTCATCATATCCGTAATCGATGCAGGTTTTGATTGCAACTCTGCAGCCAATTCGTTAGTGGTTACCATTCCATCCACCTTTTGTAAATGGTAGATGGCTTTAATATAGTTTTCTTCGCTGGTTGTATAATTCAACATGGCTAAAAATAAATTTAGGCAAATCTAAATTTATTTATCAATAATTCAAAACTACTATGAATCTAATTTTGAAATACCTACTTTCGGGATATTAAAATTCAGGTATGCAGGGCATCAGAAAATATTTGATAGTTTTTGTAGCAATTGCCAGTTTAGCTGGATGCAAACAGAAAAAGAAGATCAATTTGTCAGGAGAAGAAACAGTAGCTGTTAACGACTTCATTGATTTTTTCGCTCCGCTTGATTTGCCATTGGAGTTTGCTGATACCAGCTTGTTAAAAGCTAAAAAGGATAATGACTCGCTACTCATCAGTCAGAAAAATTTTAATCAATTTGTACCAGATTCAGTTTTGCAGCAAGTGTATGCAAAAGGAGTAAAGCCTAAAATTTATGTATTGGGAAAAGTAACAGTGCCAAAAGCAGAAACTTATCTTTTGTAAAAACTGTTACCAACGATAAGAAAGCTGTTTTCGTTCTTGGGTTTGATAAAGATCAAAAATTTATTGCAGGCATGCCCGTGCTGCGTCCCGATCTAAAGTCTTCTACTGAGCAATCGGTAAGTATGGATAGAAAATATTCCATCACAAAAAAAGTAGTATTGAAAAATACTGACGGTTCAGTAAGTGAAGGAAGAGATGTGTATGTGCTGAATAACGGCGCAAAAAATTTTATGCTTATCATGACAGATGCATTGGATGATAAAATAACTGAACTGATTAATCCTATTGATACACTTCCAAGAAAAAATAAATATTCGGCTGATTATAGCAGTGGTAAAATGAGCCTTGTTTCAATACGAGATGGAAGAAGCGCAGGAAAGATTAGCTTCTTTATCCATTTTGAAAAAAGCAATGCAGCATGTATTGGTGAGTTAAAAGGCGAAGCAATAATGAAAACTGCTAACACTGCTGTGTACCAGGTTGGTGGCGATCCTTGCCAGCTACAATTTATTTTTTCATCATCTGCTGTAACATTAAAAGAGATAGAAGGATGTGGATCAAGACGTGGATTAAATTGTTCTTTCGATGGAAGCTTTGCAAAAAAGAAAGTCAGTAAATCTGCGAATAAGTCGAAGTAAATTAAAGCCTATTTTATTATTACCTTTCAAACTATTCCAATCGGAATAATCAACGTAGTAATTAGTTGTCATACTTATTAAATAATCATAATCAATAAAGAAGTCAAAATGGAGATAAACTATTATCTTGCGGCTTCGTGTAAAAAACACACAAACTATGAATTTTACCCAATTTTCCGTTCCGTATCCAATTGAAGAAACGTACAAAAAAAGAGTGGCTTATTTTTCAATGGAGTTTGCCACGCATCAACCGTTAAAAATATATAGTGGAGGTTTGGGCTTTTTAGCTGGCTCACACTTACGCAGTGCTTATGAGCTTAAGCAAAACCTAATAGGTGTTGGTATACTATGGAAGTTTGGATATTATGATCAAGAACGTAACCAGGATCAGACATTGGATGTGTCATGGAACGAAAAAAATTATAGTTTTTTAGAAGATACAGGCATTAAGTTTCAGATTAACATTCATGAACATCCAGTGTGGGTGAAAGTTTTGTACCTGAATCCAGAAACATTTAAAACAGCTCCGTTGTTTTTATTGTCAACAGATGTTCCCGAGAATGATTATGTGTCGCAAACAATTACACATCGGCTGTACGATGCGAATGTTGCCACCAAAGTAGCACAGTTTATTTTACTAGGTGTTGGCGGCGCTAAGTTGATGGATATATTAAATTTCAATCCCGAGCTATACCATTTAAATGAAGCACACGGTTTATCCGCTGCATTCTATCTCTACAAAAAGTATAACAACAAAATAGAAGAAGTAAGAAAGCGTTTAGTTTTTACTACACATACACCGGAAGAAGCAGGCAACGAGAAGCATGATATTTATTTATGTCATAAGATGAGTTACTTCTGTGGCCTTTCGGTAGATGAAGTAAAGAAACTTACCGGTATGCCGGAAGATCAGTTCAATCATTCATTAGCCGCCTTGCGGTTTGCACAATTGGCTAATGGCGTTTCGCAACTGCATGGCCATGTGTCAAGACATATGTGGAGCAAGTATTCAAACATTTGCAATATCATTTCCATCACCAATGCACAAAACTGGAAGTACTGGGCCGATAAGCAACTGTACAAGTTTAAAGAAGCAGGAGATGATTACGGAATTGATGACCGTAAAAAATATTTAAAGAAAAGAGCATTTGAAATAGTAGCTGACCAAACAGGAAAAATTTTTAACCCCGATGTATTCACCATTGTGTGGGCCAGAAGATTTGCCGGTTATAAAAGAGCTGGCTTAATTACAACAGCAGAAGAACGTTTCCACAAACTGATGAACAGCACAAAATATCCTGTACAGATTATTTGGGCGGGCAAACCTTACCCGGTAGATCATCCTGCCATCAGCGAATTCAATCAACTGGTGCATTTAAGTAAGCAATACAAAAATGTCGCAGTGCTTATTGGCTACGAACTCACTCTATCCAAAAGAATGAAACAGGCCTCTGACTGTTGGTTAAATAATCCAAGAGTGCCACGAGAAGCGTCTGGCACCAGTGGAATGACCGCTGCTATGAATGGTGCTGTAAACTTTTCTACCGATGATGGATGGATACCAGAATTTATCAATCATGGTCATAACGGGTTTGTAATACCGAAAGCTGATTATGATAATATGGCTACACATGAGCAGGATGAATATGATTTGAATAAATTATATGAAATTCTAGAGAATGAAATTCTTCCATTGTATTACAACGATTACAAAACCTGGCGACAGATTATGAAGAATGGAATGCAGGATGTTCGTTTCCAGTTCGACAGTAATCGCATGGCACATGAGTATTATACTCTATTGTACAAATAATAAAAGCTAATTATAATATCGAATCAAAGCCTCTGTAAAATACACAGAGGCTTTTTATTTAATAGTCAGATTAAATTGTGTAAGAGACTTAAATTTGTTTATTGGTGTCTTTGCTAATACCAACACCAGTAAAGTGTCGTTTACGATTTTATACAACAAGAATAGGGAAATTAATTCTTGTCATGTTTATGATCTTTCTCCAAATGCTCTTTCAATAAATCCTTTCCATAATCATTACCATTTGGTGTGCGAACAACGGTATGGATATGTGTTTTAACAGGGCCTGAATTTGGGTTTGATTCATCATAAACGAACACAGGTGTTTGGTGGTCAAATTCTATTAATACCACTGGACTATGAATGCGGTAATAAAAGGGACCATCTGTTTTATCGCCTTGCACCCAAGTGAAATGTGTTTCATTTAAATGATGCCTAACATCTTCCATTTTAATTTTGGCTTGTCCCTCTGTTATGTTGTTTACATATTCTGCAATTAAATCAAGCAAAGCATTTTTTTGTTTTTTGGATAGCTCTTTGGCTGCAATACCTGTTGTTGCAATAATTTCATTGTCTCTAAATGCTTCTGAGCGGTTAAAATCATAATCTTTTTTATGAAAAAATGTTGCCTTTTCTTTTTGCTTTCTATTGAGAGAGAGATAAAATTCAACCCTTTTCTTTCTTCTACTTCAAAAGTTCGCAATCCTTTATGCTCACCTGAATCGATGTGATTTGGTTCGGAACCCATAAAAGTTGGCGTCATTACAACTTGGTCGCCCAAAACAAAATAATTAATTATCAAATGATGACCTTCTATTTGCCAACCATACGGCTCCATATCAGACGGTGTTCCGTAAAAAGTAAACCAATATTTTTCTCCACCCAGTGCTTTCACTTCAGGTACTAAGGTTGCCAAATAAGCTTCCATAGTCATGATGTCTTTTGTTTTTTGTAATCCTCTGGCACTTAAACCTTCTTTCAAAATGGCAAATACCAATTCTTTTTGCTTGGCATTCATATCTTCCAAACAAACACCAGCCCTTTTCCAAGATTCAATATTGTGCCATCTTCTCCATTCATCGGATTCAATCGGAAAAGTGCTTATTGTTTTCTGTTGTTCAGTAAGCGTTTCGATAAATGCTATCACTGCATTTTTAATAGCAACAGTGGATACTCCTGTTTTTTTAATTGGAAAAAGGTTTTCTATTGGCTTGCCATCTGTTGTGATGCCGACATAAGGCTTAGTAAATAAAGCTGTTTCTTCAGGTGAATTGGGCGTAGGAAAAAGCATTTGTGTTGGTCTTACTTTTGCATCCAATCCGTCAAGAAAACCCCAACTTTCAACTTTTTCTTGCACTTGATTTTTCTCCAAAACAAGTAACCGCCAAAAATCGGATTTATGCTGGGCTGCTATATATCTATATCCGATGGATCTACCCATTATAGAGTCGGGGAAAGAAATGGTTTGTTGATAAAGCCCATTTGCATCTGAAGTTTGTGGAAACATACTGACCTGATCAACAGTTACATCTTGCACATAAGGTTGTAAAAACCACATAACTGCCACCGAATCTGGATTTTTTATTTCGGTGATTTTGAGTTTGAAGTTTACTTGATGCTCTTTGCTAGGAATAACTTCTTGCGCATTTACTAAGTTGAAAAGCAAAATGACAAGCAGGATTAAGAATGTTTTTTTCATTTACTACATTAGTTTTTTTTAGAAGTGGTATTTTGTTTTGTTGTCTGCTTTTGCCTTATCAGTTGTACTTATTAGTCTGGTCGAAACCGCATTGCCATAAAACAAAAGCGTACCGAGCTGCCTGTTCTTTAATGGCTGCTTCTTTGCTTGTCATATCACCGCCATGTCCACCATTGAAATTTACTTTTAGCAAAACAGGCTTACCTGATGTTGTTGCATGTTGCGATGCTGCTGCAAATTTTCCGCCTTGCCAACAATTTACTCTTTGGTCGTCCCAACCCGTTATTACTAACATTGCGGGATAGCTTACTCCTTTTTGAATATGCAATAAAGCGTCGCTTTCCATCATTGAAAAATATTCATTGATATTATCCAAAGTTCCAAAATCAGCTGCCTGTGTTTTGCCACCAGCCGAATATTCGAAACGCAAAATATTTAGAACAGATGCCTCTGGTATAGCACAAGCCCAAAGGTCGGGCCGCTCGGTTATTGCCCTGCCAATAAGTATTCCACCAGCACTACCTCCCTCGCAAGCTAAATGAGTTTTGGATGTATAGCCTTTGGCGATTAAATATTCTGCACAAGCATTAAAATCTTTCCATGTATTGGGCTTACTCTGCATGGTGCCTGCCTTGTGCCAGTTGTCTCCTTTTTCGCCGCCACCCCGTACATGGGCAATGCACACAACCATGCCTTTGTTTGCAAGCAGTGCAAAAGTTCTATTAAATTCAGGAGCCCAGGTAGTTCCATAAGCACCATAGCCATTTAAAAGAGCAATATTATTTCCGTTCATTTTCAAATCTTTTCTTCGGATAATGGTTAGGGGAACCAATGTGCCATCATAGCTTGCCACTTCTATTTCTTCTACCTTTAGATTGCTTGCTAAAGGCAATGGCGTATAAGTATAATATTTACTTGGTATTTCTATTTTACTTGCAATATCCCCATACGAAAGTTGAACAGGATTTGCCCAATCTTCCCTTACAATAAATACACTGTCATTTTTACTCTTCTTTGTTCCAATATATCTTGTTCTTGCTGTATATTCTTTAAAAGGCGAAGTAGTGATTTTATAAGTAGGTAAATATATAAATTTAGAATAGGTAGTTATTCCGTTCTTTTTAAAAGGAACAATGAGATAATTTTTAGTTTGACCAATAGCTTCATTATCTATTGGGTCGGATTGTTCAGCTAAAATAGTTTTAGGTGCTGCAGAAAGATTATTTAAATCCAGCATTTTTAATTTTCCATTGGGGGCATCTTTAAAAGAAGTATAAATAATTTTATTATTATAGAAGTAAATGTAATCTGAAACGTCTTCAACTTCTCTATCAAATAAGTTTAGCCACTTATTGTCAGTACCTGATTTTCGATAGTATATTTCTGAAGGCGAAATTGGCGCAAATTCATAATTACAGCCTTTAAATGTTTTAATCTCCCATAGATATCTTTCATCTGTATAGCTCATTACTTCAGGATTTGTTTGTTTGCTTACAATTATTTTGTCAAGCGAAGTATCTGTTCCAATAATATGGGTTTTAAAAATCTCATCATTATGAGAATAACTCTCACGGGGATTATAGGTGGGACGCTGAATATAATATAACACTCCATCTTGGTTATTCATAAATCCTTTATAGCTGCCTTCTATTTTATCGGGCAGTATTTTGTTTTCAGCAATGCTATAGATTTTTACTTCATTTATTTCCTTTCCACCTTCCAGCGCATAAATCGCAATAAATTTTTCCGAAGGGTCGATGTCATAGGCATATATGTTGTAATTCTCTCCCCACATTTCGGGTGTCGCAATCACTTGTGGTAAATTTGAATTATCCAATTGCCTGTAAACTTTAAATTTTCCTTCTCCCGATTTTACCTGATTGTAGAAAATGGATTTGCCTACACGTCTTATACTAAATTTTTGTTCAGGTTGAACAATGCCCAAATTTGTCAGTTCGTTAAATAATGTATTAGCGTAGGGTAGTTTATTTAGAATGCTATCTGTAAAATTTGCCTGCGATTTAAACCAGTCTGCTACTGCTGGATTTTTCAGATCTTCCAACCAACGATAGGGATCTTTTACAGTTACGTTATGCCAAGTATCGCTGCTGTCAACTGTTTTGGTGGTAGGGTAGTTAAATTGTGCTTTTAAACTTTGTACGAAGCAGAGAATAAAGACAAAACAAAGTATTTGTTGTCTCATAATATTGAATTATTGAAGTGTGTTTAATGGCGTTGCAGGCAACATATAAATTTATGATTTAGGATGAACTTTGCGAAAAAAAGTTAGTATTGAAAGAAAGTCTTTAGTGTTATACATTTTGGAGGAGCCTTTGGATGGTAGACTGTTGTTTGGACAATTCAATGTTTTGTCGAAAATTTTTCCTCCATTGTAACTTTTCTAAAAAAAGCAGTACGCCGCAGTTGTATCTTGCTGTTGGCAAACTAGCATAGCAAATATGCCAACGGCATTAGCAAGATTACTTCGGCGAATTGGCGATGCTTTGCAATTGAAAGATTTTTCTTGCCTCGCAATTACGAACTTCTTAATTTTAACCAATGGCAACGCCAAAAAAATACCGGATGGATAAAACGGCTTTCAAAATCCAGACTTTTGAAGAAGCTGATGATGCTATGCGGGATTATTCTAATTTTTCGCCAGAAGAAAGAGTACGGATATATTGGCATCTCACCAGCGTTGCTTACAAGTTTGATTTGGATAATCCGCCCCGGATGGATAAAACAGTTTTTCAAATGAGAAAACACGAAGATTGTTAAGGCCGACTAGCCTTTATAATAAATTCATATATATCTGCCGAATAGAATTACTACAGTACAAGAGTGCGACGCAACAGACGATGATAGTAGTACTAAAGCTGGGCTAATATTTCTCCCACCAAAATCATTGAAACTCTTCAATCATCTCTTCTACAGAACTATTCGTTTCATAGAAGCTGATTATTTTTTTTATTACACCTTCCACCAACGCATCGGGGCAGGAGGCGCCGCTGGTTACTAAAATCTTTACTGGATTTTTTGCAGGCAGAAAATCGTTGGTAAGCAATTCTTCTTTTGTATGAAAGTTATGATGCAGTATTTCTTTTGCAGAAAGTATCTTCTCTTCGTTATTAATAAAGTAAGTAGGTAATTTTTCTTCGCACAGTTCTACAAGGTGCGATGTGTTGGAAGAATTATACCCGCCGACAACGATGGCAAGGTCGGCATCTGTTTGCAACATACCGGACACTGCTGTTTGGTTATCGTTAGTGGCATAGCAAAGTGTATCTCTTGTATCTGCAAAATGCTCTTCGGGATTATCATTGGGGAAACTATCAATCATTACCTGCTTTAGATAATCGGCAATGGCCTGTGTGTCGCTTGCCAGCATGGTGGTTTGATTGACTACACCAATCCGTTGCAAATCTTTTGTGACATCAAACCCTTCGGAAAATTGATTGCTGAATTCTGTATAAAAGTTTGCGGCATCTTTTGCTCCGGTAATATATTTTGCTAACTCTTTGGCCTCGTCCATATCTTTTACTACAACCGATGCAGCATTGCTGGCTGCATGCGAAAAAGTGGCTCTTGTTTCTTCATGCTTCGGTTTGCCATGTATGATGATGGAATAATTTTTCTTAGCAATGGCTTCGCTACGGTTCCAAACTTTTTCTACAAAGGGGCAGGTGGTATTATATTTTTCTGTTTGAATGCCTATTTGCCGCAGCTTTTCTTCAATTAATAAAGTAGTGCCAAAGGCAGGAATTAAAACAATATCATCTTTGGTAATTGCTGAAAAGGGAATTAACTGTTTGCCATAAGTGTCTTGCAAAAATTGTATGCCATGTGCTTCGAGGTCTGCATTTACCTGTGGGTTATGTATCATTTCACTCAACAGGAAAATTTTTTTGTCAGGATTTTCTTCCACCGTTCTAAAAGCAATTTCAATGGCATTTTCTACACCGTAGCAAAATCCAAAATGGCGGGCAAGGTAGATTTGTACAGCTCCAAAATCCAGTAAAGTAGGAGAGAAGTCCCTCCCTAACGGAGAGGCAGGCTTCTTCATTTTATCCTGCTCTTTCCTTTTGTTTTTAATAGCGGAAATAAGCGGACTTCTATAAATAATGGGGACTTCAAAACTCTTCATAGATGTAAAGTTACTACTTGAAAAGTTCTTATTATCTTTCGCCAAAGTGATACTGATGAGGATTTCTTTGCTTGCTTTCTTTTCAATTGTGTTGTTGCTTGCTTCTTGCAAGCCAACGAAAAAGAAGAATGATTTTATATATAAAAAGGATAGTATGATGAACAAATTTATTCCGGTGGATTGGGCACACAGCACCAATATTTATGAAGTGAATGTGCGGCAATACACCGAGGCTGGCACTTTCAATGCGTTTATGCAACATCTTCCCCGATTAAAAGCAATGGGGGTGCAAACTATTTGGTTTATGCCCATTACACCTATTTCGGAAAAGAATAAAAAAGGAACCTTAGGAAGTTATTATGCCTGTTCGGATTATACGTCCATCAATCCGGAGTTTGGAACCCTTGAAGATTTTAAGGAGCTGGTAAAGATGGCACATGAAATGGGTTTTAAAGTTATTATTGATTGGGTAGCGAATCATACAGGTTGGGATCATACTTGGACGACGACTCATCCGGAGTATTATAATAAGGATGCAGCCACTAACGATTTTAAAATGCCCGGTGGCATGGAAGATATTATTGAGTTGAATTATAACAACCCCGCATTACGAAAAGGAATGATTGATGCCATGCAATTTTGGTTAGATGAATGTGATATTGATGGTTTTCGCTGCGACCTTGCTTCGTGGGTGGACCTTGATTTCTGGAAAGAAGCAAGAGCAACACTTGATTACATAAAACCTTTATTCTGGCTCGGTGAATACGACGAATTAGAAAATCCTGAATATGGTGAAGCCTTTGATGCAAGTTATTCCTGGGCATGGATGCACAAAACGGAAGAATTTTATAAACAAAAATTGCCACTTGATACACTGCTGACTTTGCTAAAAAAATATGATGATCTTGGAGATAGTACCATGCGAACATGGTTTACGACCAATCATGATGAGAATAGCTGGAACGGAACGGAATATGATAAGTATGGAGATATGGCAAAAGCATTGGCAGTGTTTAGTGCTACTTGGAATGGTATTCCACTTTTATATTCTGGGCAGGAATTACCCAACCGGAAGAAGCTGAAATTTTTTGATAAGGATGAGATTGAATGGAATAGCAACAATGATTTGTCGGAATTTTATACTTCGTTGCTAAATCTTCGAACAAATAATCCTGCAGTAAGAAGCGGCGATCCTGCTGTACAAACTTTTCGTTTAAAGACAAGTGCTGACAAGAATATTATTGCTTATGTAAGAAAGAATGGAAGCAAGGAAGTGCTGGTTGTTTTAAATTTTTCTTCGGAGAAGAATCTTCGATTCGATATAACGGATGAACATGTTACGGGGATTTATAAAAACATTTTCTCTGGTGCAGCAAATGATTTTACTAGTGAGAAAAGTTTTGAAATACAGCCATGGGAATATCTGGTGTATGAGAAATAGTTTTCTAGTCTAAATTATCAAATGCTGAATCTGTAGTATGCCATTAGTCATACCGGACTTGATCCGGTATCTCTTCCAGATGATTTATGTTTGCTTTAGGAAAAGATCCCCCGATAAAAATCGGGGCAAGACAGCAGTGTATTTTAAAATAGTTATATGTATAAAAAAAGCCATCCCGATTAAATCGGGATGGCTTTTTAACTTCTAATTCTTTATTCTTATGGTTGATTCATATTCAACGGGTATCTGTAAGTACCTGAATAACCAGGGTACATTCCTTCTAGTTGAATAGTTTCTCCTTTCAAGCTTTTAATAGCTTCATTTAGGTCTTCAATACTTGAAATGTCCATTCCATTTACAGAAGTAATGATGAATCCCGACTCCATTCTTGTTTTACTGAAGACTCCACCAGTTTTTATTTTCTTTACCAGCACACCACCTTCAACATTATTTTTCAGAGCAGTTTTTTCATCTACGGTTTCAAGGTCAGCACCTAGTTGGTCGCTGACATTTGTATTTGTTGATGCCAAGCTTTCATATGTTCCGGTAATAGCTTTTAAGGTGGCAGCAGTTGTATTTTCTTTGCCATCTCTTTTGTAAGTGATATTTATTTTATCACCTGCATTGTAAGAAGAAACGGTGGCCTGCAATTCTGTCCAAGAGAAAATAGGGACATCATTTATTTTGGTAATTACATCACCCGGCTTTAAACCAATATTTGTTGCTGCACCATCTTTCGCTATTTCACCAACATGAGCACCATCGCCAGCATCAAATTTTTCACGGTCAACGGAAACGCCGAGGTAAGGCCTTTTTACATCACCAAATTTGATGAGGTCATTTATTATCTTCTTCACCAAATTAACAGGAATAGCAAATGAGTAACCTGCATAAGTTCCGTTTGGCGCATAGATAGCAGAGTTGATCCCAACTAACTGACCATCTGTTGTAATTAACGCACCACCACTATTTCCCTGGTTTACGGCAGCATCTGTTTGAATGAAAGATTCAATAGGTGTTTGACTTTGTCTGCTGTTAATGCCAATATTTCTTCCTTTAGCACTTACAATACCAGCTGTAACTGTTGTTTCCAATGTAAGCGGATAACCAATTGCCAGCACCCATTGGCCAAGCTTTACATTATCTGAGTTGCCATAAAGCAGAAATGGTAAACCTGTTCCATCAACTTTTAGAACGGCAAGATCGCTACTCGGATCACGGCCAATAACTTTTGCTTTGTATTCTTTTTTGTTGTGGAGTGTAACGGTAATTTCAGAAGCTACACCATCGCCGCCATCCGATACCACATGATTATTAGTAATAATATATCCATCTTCACTTATAATAACACCACTGCCCGATGCTCTTTGCTCAGGTTGTATCTGCGGTCCGAAATTGTTATTGAAGAATTGTTCAAATAAATCTTCCATACCACCATTGTTTCTGTTGCGTGGAAGGCTGTTACTTACTTTCTTTGCAGCAATTTTTGTTTTGATATGTACTACCGCCGGGACTGCAGCATTGGCTGCTTTGGTAAAGTCGAGCGGTTCGGCAGCACCTGATGTGCCATCCAAAAATCCTGCATAGTTAGCAGGAACATTACCACCATTAATAGATTGAGAAAAAGCAGTTTGTTTGCCACTTACTTTTCCATAGATCCATACACTGGTTAAAGCTGATACCGCACTTATTGCAACAATCAGCAAAATCTGTTTTAGTTTCATAGTATTCATTTCTTTTTATAAAGGTTTGTAGAATGAGGCTTCAATATCAAAATATATGCCTTTGCATTACAAAATAACAAACTGTCATTCAACTATATTGACCGTTGGTTTAGTTTAACAAATATTTACTAAGACCTTCGTACTTAATAGCTCCTTTAAAATTACGACTTTTTACAGTGAAAAGCATACCCATTTTTCCTGATTATTTTTGTAATGTCATAATGATGTCAAAAACGACATTGTGTCAACTCCGTCTGCATAATCATGGACAGAAGGACATTGCGCAGTGCCTAATGAAATATGATTATTACCAGTAATACATTGCAATTCAGGATTGTCTTTTAATGAATTAACGACCTCCTCTTCAGATGTATAAAATTCATAATTCAATTGACTGATAGGAGAGAAGAGGCTTTTATCTTCGATTAAAAGAATGGAACCATTTGTCATGTAGTACACTTTGTTCAACATATGTAAAGCCAGGTTGTAATCATAATTGTTTTTGTATTTATGATGATCAGCCAGGTGTTGATATTTATTAAATGCTTCAATTAGTGGCACAAAATCATAATCAACCGGCACATACATTTTGGTAACATTGCGACATCCTAAACCGAAATAATAATATACATCATCGGCCAGTTTTTCTAATTCCTGTGTTGTTTCATTGCCGGTTATTATTGCAACTGATGTTCTGTTTTTTCGGATAATATGCGGATACTTTGCAAAATAGTATTCAAAATATCGGGAAGAGTTGTTGCTGCCAGTAGCAATATAAGCATCACAATCTTTTAGCATTTCGGCAAACTGTAAATAGTTTGCGGCATCAGCATCCCATTCAATTATTTTTTCAACAAGATCTTTTATTAGCACATTGTCTTTGGATGAGCTTTTCATTACAGCAATGTTTCCACTTATGAAAACACATAAAAAATCATGAAAGCCAACCAGCGGAATATTGCCAGCCATTACTATTCCAACTTTTTGTGGATTGGCGATTTTGGATTCGATGCTGTATTCTTTTGTCCAGTTTTCTAAAACTTCTTTTTGTAGGAATTCAGTAGCAATATTTTGTGTAGCTGTTGTTGCAAACATCGGTGTAAACCAACTGTTTTCATAGCTGGCTTTTTCTTTTACTTCAAGCCAATTTTCATTATCTGCTAAAATATATTGCCCCAACTGAACCAATAAATCAATACGATGTTGTAAATTCATTCCTGACTGTTATTTTTGTGCTACAAAAGTAACACCCAACCCTTTAAATTAAATATACTATGGCTATTAAGATTACAGAAGAATGCATTAACTGCGGCGCCTGCGAACCAGAATGTCCCAACAATGCCATCTACGAAGGTGGTGTAGAATGGGCTGTATCTGACGGAACAACTGTAAAAGGAAGCTTTACATTGCTGGATGGAACTACTGTGGATGCAGATCAGAAAAATGCACCGGTGGCGGTTGATATTTATTATATCACTCCAAATAAATGTACAGAATGTCAGGGCTTTCATGAAGAGCCTCAGTGTGCAGCAGTTTGCCCTGTAGATTGTTGTGTGCCAGACGAAATGTATGTGGAAACGGTAGAACAGCTAATGGCTAAAAAAGATTTGCTGCATATTTGATTCCAAACTGTGCATAATTTCTGAAGTATTTCCGCCGGAGCACACAAATGTTTTTGTACCTTGTATATATACAATATAGCAGTGAAAGCTGCTTAAATAGTGGCGGGTGATATTTCCCGTTGTAAAAAGGTGAATGAGAAACGGCCTTCACCTTTCTTATTTAAATCTCCTACCTTTTTATTACTCATATTTAGCCTAAAAGCCCATATTTTACTACTATTTATAATAATTTTTGTTAATGGTATTTGATAACGGTTATTTGCGTTGGGCATCTTAAAAATTTCTGCAATATTTGCAGAGTTAAACCCGTTGAAACGGGAATAAAACCTACTACACCAAAAGATGAAACAAAACATAGCTCTTGTAACCGGTGGTCTTTCAGGCGAAGCCATTATTTCTTATAAAAGCGCCGATACCATTGGCAAAAATCTTGATAAAGAGCTTTTTAATGTTTACAAAATTGATGTAAATGCTGAAGGCTGGTGGTATGATATGCCGGATGGAAGAAAAACGGAAATTGACAAGAATGATTTCTCACTTAGTCTGGATAATCAGAAAATAAATTTTGATGCCGTCTTTATTGGTATGCATGGCACACCTGGGGAAGATGGAAAGTTGCAAGGTTATTTCGACATGTTGAAAATACCGTACACTGGTTGTGATGCAGCAACCTCTTCACTCACCTTCAATAAAAGATATGCAGTAGCTGTGGCGGGAATGGCAGGCATTGCTGTTGCCAAATCTATTATTCTAATAAAAGATAATTTTGAAAGCCCGGATGAGATTGTCAATACATTAAAATTTCCTGTATTCATCAAGCCTAATAATGGAGGTTCCAGTATTGGTATGTCGAAGGTAAATAAGCCATCGGATGAATTGGGTCATGCTATTGAAAAAGCATTTAAGGAAGATAACCAGGTGTTAGTGGAAGAAATGATTAATGGCAGAGAATTTACAGTAGGTGTTTTTAAATCAAAAGGTAATATTATTGTATTGCCGCTAACAGAAGTAAAGGCTCATGGCGATAAAGATTTTTTTGACTTTGAAGCAAAGTATTACGGCAAATCTGATGAAATAACACCGGCAATTGTAGATGAAAACATTGCTGAAAAAGTAAGAGAGGCGGCTAAGAAAGTGTATAATGTATTTAATTGTGGAGGTGTGGTAAGAATTGATTTTATTTACAACGAAGAAGAAGGCAGACCTTACATGCTTGAAGTAAATACAATACCCGGCCAAACAGAAGCTAGCATTATTCCGCAGCAGGTACATACAATGGGCTGGAATCTGAAAGAATTTTATACAAAGTTGATAGAAGACAGTTTCAATAAAAAGAAATAGCAAAACTGATAACCTATAATTATTCGAATGTTTAAATTTATTACAAACCGGCCTTTGTGGCTTAATATACTGATCGGCATTGCACTGGCAATTGCAATTTTTGCGGCATTCCTTTTGTCATTAAATTGGCTTACAGACCATGGTAAGTCCGCCACGGTTCCTTCTGTTACCGGAAAGAATTATGAAGAGGCAAAACAAATTCTGAAAAAGGCTGGCTTTGATTTTGAAATACAGGATTCAGTTTATGTGGACACCGCTAAACCAATGTCTGTTATTAAGCAAATTCCGGATGCAGATGAAATAGTAAAATCAAACCGAACTGTTTTTTTAATAATAAGCAGATCAGTGCCGCCCTTGGTAGAAATGCCTAACCTTGTTGGTTATAGCCTTCGTAATGCACAAATGGTGTTGAAAAATATGGATCTTAAATTGGGCGACACCACTTTCAAGCCAGACTTTGCAAAGAATGCAATATTGGAACAATTATATAACGGAAGCTCCATTACTCCCGGCACTCAAATAAGGAAAGGAAGTACTATCTCATTAGTGCTTGGCGATGGAGTGGGGAATAAAGAATTTTCTGTACCTGTAATTACTGGAATGGCATATAGCGAAGCAAAAAGAATCTTAGAAGCAAATGGAATTGTAATAGGTGCAATTGTTACAAGGGCGGATGTTACGGATACTGCAGCAGCATGGATATATAAACAAAATCCTGAACGTTTTGATGAAGACAAACGGATTCAGAAAATCCGATCCGGGCAAACTATTGATGTATGGCTGCAAGTTGATAAGCCAGTTAAAGACAGCACAGAAACTAATTTTGACTTATAATTATTACATATGCAAAACATTACTGCTGAAGATTTAAAAGCCCGGATTGATGCCGGCGAAAAAATAAATCTGATTGATGTAAGAGAACCGAATGAGTATGCCGAGTTCAATATTAATGGAACATTAATTCCATTGGGTAAAGTACAAACCATGCAGATAGATGAGATTGAAGATCTGAAAGAAGAGGAGATCATCGTCTATTGCCGCAGTGGTAATCGCAGCGGACAAGCTTGTATGTTTTTGGATGCAATGGGATTTACCAATACTAAAAATCTGGTAGGTGGTATGCTTGAATGGCAGGAAAAATTTGGAGCGAAATAAGAAATAAGAAATCGGAAGTAAGAGGTATGAATGCTGACCTCTGACTTCATTTTTATAGACTTACATTTAGTCCAATCATAAAATTCGTTCCTGCCATTGGGAAATAGTAATTTTCAGTAATCGTTTCTCCTCCCACAAAATAACTATAAGTGTATCCGTTTGGTTCATACTTTTTACCAAACACATTATTAAGCTGCGCAATAATATTTATTTCTTTCAGCCCTTTGTTCTTGATAGTGTAGATAGCTCTTACATCTTGTACAAAAAAAGCATGTAATAATCTGGCATTGTTGCTGGTATTGTCAAGATATTGTTTGCCCACATATTTACTTGAAAAACTCAACTCCCCATTTTTTACAGGAATAAAATTGATAGTGGCTCCGCCAACAACAGAT
Source organism: Chitinophagaceae bacterium (assembly GCA_016706055.1). Classification (GTDB taxonomy): domain Bacteria; phylum Bacteroidota; class Bacteroidia; order Chitinophagales; family Chitinophagaceae; genus JJ008. The sequence continues at coordinate 187,064 of JADJKL010000003.1, forward strand.
GGAGAGTAAGCAATGGTTGCTGCAGAATAATTATTGGTTTTCTGCCCTCCATTATCATAATCATCAATATACTCTGTAAAGTTCTTCACTTTGTTTTCGCTCAGCGAAATATTTGCAGCCGCATTCATCCATGAATTAAATTTAATGCCTCCTTGAATTTCTATGCCTGCTCTGTAGCTATTGGGAATGTTGGTTCTGGTGTAAGCACCCACATCATTTATTTTTCCATCAAGCACCAATTGGTTTTTATAATTCATATAGTAAACGGTAGCCGCCCAATTGTAGTTAGATGTTTGTTTTTCTATTCCTGCTTCTATATCATGCAAACGTTCTGGCAATGGTTGTTGTAAAGCTCCTGCTTCAAAATCATCACGGTTAGGTTCTTTATTCGCAACACTGTAAGAAGCATAAGCCTTCAACCCGTTTTTAAGATAGCTTAGTCCTGCTTTTGGGTTAAAGAAGTTGAAATTTTTATTGATGGATAATGTTGGATTATCTCTAAACCCTTCTGTACTATATTTTACATGCCTGTATTGTAGATCATAAAACAGGTTCCAGTTGCCTGCAACTTTTGTTTGTTGTTTCAGGTAAATATTAAAATCATTTTTATCTGAACTAAGGTCGTACCAATTATCTACACTAGTCAATCCTTTTGCTGCCCAGATAATTTTTCCGAAATGGTGACCATTGTAGCGGGTCAATCCTCCGCCGAGTACAGCTTCTGTCTGCTTATTTTTTAATTGCAACGAAAAAATATTTCCGTAGAAATCATTGTCGAGCCATAATTGACGAACCATATCCGAACGGGTAATGGCGGTAGGAAATCCCGGTGCATCCGGCATTCCGTATTTGGAATATTTCTGATCGGCTTTATATTGTTCATAAAATCCTTTTCCTTTTGTGAGGAAGAAAGCAGTATTAAAATTCAATTTACTATTCAGCCGTTGGCTAAAGAATAACTGGTAATGTGTTTGTGCGTAATCGTCAATTTCATTGTCGTATGGTTCACCGGGTCTTTCTGTTCCTGCACTGTTTACTGTTCTGTTTCCAGCGAGTAGGTCAGCTTCCGAAATACCATTCCATGCCTGATATGTTTTTTCTTTACCCGAGAAAACATTTACTCGTACAGAAGTTTTTTCTTTTATATAAGCCGTAGAAAAATAGAATGACTTTAAATCACTGCTGGCTCTATCAATATATCCATCACTACTAATTTTTGATAATCGTACATCTGTTGTAAATCCATTTACTAATCCTGTTCCGGATTTGATTGTATGTTTCCAGGTATTGAAAGAACCAAAACTGTTATTGATTTCAGCATAGCTGTCTTTCACCACTTCATTAGTACTGATATTGATACTGCCACCAAATGCTCCTGCACCGTTAGAAGAAGTGCCGACACCTCTTTGTATTTGTATGCTTCCGGTGGAGGAACTGAAATCTGGAAGATCCACAAAAAAAGTACCCTGGCTTTCGGCATCATTATAAGGAATGCCGTTTAGTGTTACATTAATTCTTGCAGCATCAGATCCTCTTATGCGAATGCCGGTGTAGCCAACTCCATTTCCCGCATCAGAATTTATAACTACAGATGGAGTCTGGTTTAGCAAGAACGGAATATCCTGTCCCAGGTTTGTTTTTGTTATTTCCTTTCTGGGGTTTTAGTGAACGGTGCATTTTCACCTGCACGGATGGCTCTTACCTCAACGGGTGTTAAAGAGTAAAAACTGTCTTTTACTTCTTGCGAAAAAATAGCATTGGCAGTTACAAGTAAACAACCAAGCATCATAATCCTCTTCATTTTTTAATGATTTTAAATCCTGCCCGTCGGCAGGCGGGTTTAAAAAATAAGAGGGAAATGCAATTGAGAAAGGTCAACTATTGACACCTTTTTTATTATCGGCATCACTCCCTTCGCAGGCATTACCCTGACCAGGTTCAACGGGTTTGATCTCAGAATCCAATTAACTTGGAGACACCCCGGAACTTTGGAAAACTAAAGCCTTCTTACTCAAAGGCTAAGAACTTGTCCCGCTTAAATGCGGGATTACCACAAAAATAAGGAAGAATTAATTTATGGAAGCTGTAACTTTTCTACCGCACTCTTCGTATAATAGTTTAAACCATCGTTTATGAAAAAAATAGTTTATTCCTTTTTGATTGTTGTCTTGTTTTCAACAACAGCCTTGGCCCAAAAAACATTTAATGATGTTAACGCCGAAAAAAGAACGGTAAGCAGTTTTCATGGTATTGAAGTTGGAACTGGTATTGAATTAATGCTTACAGCAGGTAATGCTGAAGATGTAGCTGTAAGTGCTGATAAACCAGAATACCGAGATAAGATTATTACTAAAGTTGAAAATGGAATTTTGAAAATTCATTATGAAACAAAATCCGGAGCCGTAAATAAAACAAAAGAAACAAAAAATTTAAAGGCATATGTTTCCTATAAATCATTAGATAAACTTGATGCCAATACCGGAGCAGAAGTAAAAATTGAAGGAGTGCTGAAATCTCCAAAATTAGATTTAAATGCTAATACCGGGGCATTGGTAAATGGAAAAGTTGATATTGACGTATTGGGAGTAAGCCAGAATACTGGCTCTAAGATCACCCTATCAGGCTCAGCCAATAAATTGGAAATTGATGGTAGTACCGGTAGTAAATTTTCCGGACTAGAAATGAGTACTTCAAATTGTTCAGTTAAAGTAAGTACCGGAGCTATTATTTCGGTAAATGCAGATAATAAAATTGAAGCAAAAGCCAGCACTGGCGGTATTGTAAAATATAAAGGCAACCCTTCAGTAAAAGAGATAAAGAAAAATACGGGCGGAACAGTTTCAAAAATTTAAATTTATACAATGAAGAAGATAATATTGTTTTTAACAGCGGCGCTATTTGTAGCAGGAATTAATGCACAGCAAATAAATGATCCGAATGTAGAGCTTAGAACGGCAAAGAATTTTCATGCCATCAATTTGTCCAGTGCCTTTGATGTATTTATTACGCAGAGCAATGAAGAATCAGTAGCGGTAAGTGCTGCCGACATTAAAGACAGAGAAAGAATAACAGTAGGAGTAAGCAATGGTGTGTTGTCTATTGGTTATGATAGCAAAGGTGTAAAATGGGGGAATGGTAATAAAAAATTGAAAGCATACATTTCTGTTAAGCAAATTGATGCAATGACCGTTAGCGGTGCCTGCGATGTATTTATTTCCGGTACATTAAACGCTCCTGAGCTTACACTTCGCCAATCTGGTGCCAGCGATGTAAAAGGCAGGATGGAGATTGGCAAACTAAAAGTTGATCTTAGCGGTGCTTCCGATGTTACCATTACTGGTTCAGCCACACAATTATCTATAGAAGCAAGTGGTGCCAGCGATTTTAAAGGGTACGATCTAGTTACAGATATTTGCGATGCAAGGGCTAGTGGCGCCAGCGATATTAAAATCACAGTGAATAAAGAATTGTCGGCTCAGGCCAGCGGCGCAAGTGATGTAAAATACAAAGGCAACGGTGTTATCCGTGACCTGAAGAGCAGCGGCTCCAGCAGTGTAAGAAAAGTATAGTCATATCTAAGGGGTATTATTATAAAAAACGTTCTGATTTTAATAAATCAGGACGTTTTTTCTTTGGTAAATACCCTTCATACGGCTACCTTTGCACCGCGAAGTAGAGCAGCGGTAGCTCGACGGGCTCATAACCCGTAGGTCGGGAGTTCGATCCTCCCCTTCGCAACAGAATCTCTGCGAGGCATTTTGCCTCGCAGTTTTATTTTATTGCCTTTGGCAATACTTAGTATAAAAAATCAATTTCCATTATCCCTTTTTTATCTGCATAATCAGCAGCACTGCTATAAAGAAAATGAGCAGGTTCCTGCACTAATCCGCCTCTCACAGGATTTTCATGTATATAGTTCAGTTTTATTTTCAGCATCGAATCGCTGTGAATTTCTTCTGGATGATTATTAGCCGTCCAAACTTTAAAGTTATCGTTAGCATTGGTACGGTTCGCAAAAAAGCGGAACATATATAAAAGCCACTCTCTTCTGCTTTCAGGTTCATTTTCAATCGACGAGGTGATCGCTTTGCTGGTAAATGTTTTAAAATCCCTCACAATATCGCTCAGGTTATTATTGCTGGCTGTCCAGATAACATGTATGTGATTGGACATAATTACATAGCCACCAATGAGCAATCCTTTGTTTTTCCTACAGAATTGAAAGCTTTCAATAATAATATCCCGGTAACGCTGCCTGCTGAAGATATCTATCCAGCCCATTATTGAAAACGTAAGAAAGTGTGTTGCTGACTGGTCTCTAATCTTATAACCATCTGCAAATTCATAACTCATATCAATAATTTGTGAATGAATTTACATCTTATTGTTGCCACAGGCAACAGAATAGTGCTGCGAAACTGAAAGTTTCGCAAAGCATATCTTTCGCACTGCTGCCGTCCTTTTGGCGTACATTTGCACCTCTTTTATGAAATCAGGTTTTGTAAACATATTTGGACGACCCAATGCAGGCAAGAGTACTTTGCTCAATGCACTTATGGGCGAAAAGCTGGCTATCGTTTCGCACAAAGTGCAAACTACCAGGCATCGCATCAAAGGCATTATTACCGAAAAAGATTATCAGGTAATTTTTTCTGATACACCCGGCATCATCGAACCGAGATATAAGCTGCATGAAAAAATGATGCAGGCGGTAAAAGGTGCATTGGAAGATGCGGATGTAGCGTTGCTGCTGGTAGATGTAAAAGAGAATTGGGAAGAAGTGGATGCCATCTTCTCCGCATTAAGATTAAAAGTGCCTGCTATCGTTGCCATCAATAAGATTGATCTTGAAAGCGAAGCAAGAATAAAAGAAGCGGTTGATTTTTTTGAAGCAAAACCTTATTGCAAAAAAGTGATAACCATTTCTGCCTTATCCGGCATTAATAAAAAGAAACTGGTAAATGCCTTCCTAGAGTTTTTACCGGAAGGCGCACCGTTTTATGAAGGTGATGATATAAGTGATTTGAACACAAGATTTTTTGTAAGTGAGATAATAAGAGAAAAGATATACGAACTGGCGCAGGATGAAATTCCATATCACACGGCTGTAATGATACAGGAGTACAAAGAAAAGTCTACGCTGGTAAAGATTATTGCCGACATCATCGTTCATCGGGAAACACAGAAAGTAATTTTAATTGGATCGAAAGGAGAGAAGATAAAACGAATTGGTACTGCAGCCAGAAAAGATATTGAAGCATTCATCGATAGAAAAGTATTTCTGGAATTGTTTGTGAAAGTGAAACCGAAGTGGAGAGAGAATGATATGCAGCTCAAAGAATACGGATATTGATTGGTGAATAGGCAATAGTGAATGGGCAATAGGAGAGTACTATCATTCACTATTCACCATTGACTATTGACTTGTTTAAATTGAATAGAATTAATAATTAAGAATTTTTCATAAAAGTATTATGTCGTTTACCGTCGCAATAGTTGGCCGGCCCAACGTAGGAAAAAGTACATTGTTCAATCGTTTGCTGGTGGAACGTAAAGCCATCGTAGATGATGAAAGCGGTGTTACCCGTGACCGCCAGTATGGTGTTACCGACTGGAACGGAAAAACCTATAACGTAATTGATACCGGCGGTTTTGTTTCTGGTAGTGAAGATATATTTGAAAAAGAAATTGCCAAGCAGGTAATGATTGCGGTACAAGAAGCGAATGCCATTATTTTTATGGTGGATGCCGGAACGGGTATGACCAATTTGGACGACGCCATGGCTAGTGTATTAAGAAAAAGTACCAAACCTGTTTTTCTTACCGTAAATAAAGTAGATAACAACGAACGGATGCTGGAAGCCAATGAGTTTCACAGCTTCGGTTTTGAACATGTATTTTTTATTGCGGCAGCAAGTGGAAGTGGTACAGGTGAATTATTAGATGGAGTGGCGGCGCTGATAAGCGAAGATGATTCGGATGAAGTGAAAGCCATTGATGCGTTACCAAAAATTTCCATCATCGGGCAACCGAACACTGGTAAATCTTCTTTGCTGAATGCATTGGTAGGTGAGGAGAGAACTATTGTAAGTGATATTGCGGGAACGACAAGAGATTCCATTCACACACATTATAATTTATTTCAGAAAGAATTTGTGCTGATAGATACTGCGGGTATTCGTAAGAAAGCAAAAGTGCATGAAGACCTGGAATTTTATTCCGTTATCCGTGCCATTAAAGCAGTGGATGAAGCAGATGTGTGTTTGTTGATGATTGATGCAGAGAAAGGTATTACATCGCAGGACTTGAATATTTACAGTTTGGCGGTGAAGAAAGGAAAAGGCATTGTGGTGTTGGTAAACAAGTGGGATTTGATGGCGAAGGAAACCAACACTGCTAAAGAATACGAAGCAATGTTGAAAAAGAAGCTGGCACCTTTTAATGATGTGCCGGTGCTGTTTATTTCTGCCAAGGAGAAGACAAGAATTTTTAAAGCGATTGAAATTGCGTTGGAAGTATACGACAACAGAAACCAACGCATTACTACTTCCAAACTAAACGATACCATTTTAAAAGCCATTGGAGCTTACCATCCGCCGGTGGTGCGGGGCCATGCTATTAAAATAAAATTTGTAACCCAGTTGCCTACGGCTGTTCCGTCGTTTGCCTTCTTCTGTAATTTTCCAGACGATGTAAAAACGCCGTACAAAAACTATTTGGAAAATAAATTGCGGGAAAATTTTAACCTGAGTGGTGTGCCGGTACGGCTCTTTTTCCGGAAAAAATAAAGGGTTGAATTGTTTACTGCGGTAAGCAAATTTTTATCTTTAATGCTCCGGAATATTCCGGCCATACATTTAAAAACAACAATTATGAAGAAACTATTGGGCATATTGTTGATAGCAGGTGCATTAACGGCCTGTGGTAACGACAGCGAAAAGAAAGCTGATGATGCAAAAGAAAAGATGGAAGACACCATGAATGATGCAAAAGAAAAAATAGAGAATACAATGGAAGATGTGAAAGAAAAAACCAAGAATACGATGGATGATGTGAAGGATAAGATGAACGAGGTAAAAGACACCATTAAATCGAAAACAAATCACCTGAGAGAAAAGATATAAATCATTGTCTTGTAATGACTTCTCTTTGCGAAAAAATATAGTCCCGGCCTTTGTGCCGGGATTTTTTCATCCAATGGTTTCTATTTATAAGAATTAATATGTAGTTTAGGTCATTGGCTTAACTTGCAATCTGTTATCCATCATCTCCTGAAAACCTTTTCGATTTTCGTAACGCTTAAACTAACTAGTAGCGATGAAAAGGTTTGTATTGATTTTATTGGTGATGGTATTCACCTTATTTGCGGATGCCCAGATTACTTGGAATGGAGGAGCCACAGGTAATTGGAATAATGCGGCTAATTGGTTTCCAACTACAATACCGACTTCTACGGATGATGTCATTTTCAATACTTCTGCTGTTGTGAATATGGATGTTTTTTCTCCAACAACTTATGCAATCAATTCTCTTCATATTACTAGCAATGCAACTGTTGAATTAAATGTAACACAAGTAGGCGGCGGTACAAGAAGATTGCAGTTAATGAGTACAAGTACACTCACAAAAAGGACTTCAAGTTGATGCAGGAAGTACTTTAATGATTCACGGAGTGAAAACAGTACAGGCGGAAACCTTGATTATATTCTTGATTTAGCAGCTGCAAAGGGCGTTACCGGAGAAATATTAGGGGAACTGCGATTTTCCGGTGCCGGTTCGATTGGACCAGCTTCTGAAAATGATACTAGGCTTAATATTTATACAGACCCTTCAAATTATTCTGATTTGGTTGTGAAATCAACTGGTATTATTCGATATGTTGATAATGCCGGGAATACTGATTCTGATCCTTCCGGAACTTATTTAACTATGGAAAACGGTTCACAATATATTATAGAAAAAAATGGAGGTTCCTTTCCAGCAGGTGGTTTATGGAATCCTAATTCTTTAGCAAAGTGGATAATGCTTCTGGAACAAATGGGCCCTTATTTAATGGAGATACCTATGGCAATCTTGAATGGAATTGTCCAAGTCAGTCAGCAGCTATTTTTTGAATAAAGATATTTCATTTAATAATGTAACTTTTATTTCAAATATCAACTCTGCTTTTAGAGTAAGGACGGGTGCATCTGTTGGAGTTTCTACTATGACAATAAATGGTGATCTGACTTTAAGCTCTACTTCAACTGTTGAACTAACAGGCAATACAGTTACATCAGGTAATGGAGGTAGGATAAATTTGAAAGGAAATTTAATTAATGCTGGAACAATTACTACAACTGGTGCAGCAGGAACAATCAATGATTTTGAAATTAACGGTACAACAAATCAGTCATTATCAAATACCGGAACTTTTTCAGGTACAAGATTATTACTTATAATGAACAATGCAGCAGGAGCAACTTTAAATACTCCGCTCACTCTACCATACAATCTTACATTACAAGTGGAAAAAACAACTACAGCACCCAACTTGTTAACTATGATTGCAGGTTCATCATATACTGGTGGTTCAATAACAAGTTTTATCGATGGTCCGATGAAAAAATTGGTAATACTAATTTTACTTTTCCCGTTGGAACAGGAGGTATTTATGCTCCAATAGGTATTACAAATGGCACTGGTGAGTTGGCAACAGATGAGTTTACGGCGCAGTATGTAAGAGCAAATCCGCAAAATGTATATGGGAATTCTTATTTTCTAGGCTCAGGCATTGATCATATAAGCTATGCTGAATACTGGACACTTGAAAGAGATATTCTAAGTACCGCCACAAAACGTATCGCCTTAGATGTTCATCCAACGAGTTTTTGTATAAAAGATCTAACAACTTTTGTAAGCCAGTTTGACGGAACAGATTGGACTAATGAACCATCAACCGGGAGTGGTTTTTACTTGTAATGCACCATATAGATGCGGCACACTTACAACAGATAACCCAATTCCAATTTTACTTTAACGCCCAGCATATTTACTTTAGCAACGACAGATCCATTTGCAACGAATCCATTACCAGTCAAACTAATTAATTTCTCTGCTACAAAAATTTCGACTGGCTTGGCAGCTATCAATTGGGAAGTTGCCGAGTGCTGCTCTAAGTATGTAATATTTGAATTAGAAAAATCTACTGACAGTAGAAACTTTACTCTTACAACCAGCATCAACGGCAGCGAAACGAATAAGTTTTATTTCTATAATGATAGCCGTTTGGGAAAAGGCATCAGCTACTACCGCCTAAAGATGACGGATACAGACGGCTCGGTTAAGTACAGTAAAGTAATTGCTATTGTAAATGATGAGAAAGGATTTGTAATTACATCAATTGCTCCTAATCCGGTGCAGCAAACTGCATCGCTTACCATTAGTGCTGCCAAACCAAGCACTGTTGATTTTAAAGTGTACGATGTGGCTGGTAACTTGGTGAAGCAATGGCAATCGACAATTGCCGCAGGAAATAATGTATTGCAAATGGATGTGGCTGCACTGACCAACGGAACTTATCATGTGTTGGCATCATCATCAGGTGATAAAACTGTTTTCCGTTTTATAAAACAGTAAGCCTATTTCTTTTTGGTTTTCTTTTTTGCTGCTGTTCTTTTTTTTACCATCGGAATTTTTAATTGCTTTGCTTCCTGATTCCAGGCAGCGGCTGTAATAATCATCTGCGACACATCGTATGTTGCAATATCTTTTTTGTTTTTGATACAGACGGATGCGATGATGGCTCTGTCCTTTCTTTCCAGTTGCGGAAATGCGTCTAACAAATCTTTGCCCCGCATAAATGCCACATCAATACCTTCTTTGGTATTGTTCATAAATAGGAACATGCCGAAGTAATGATAAACCGGAAGTTTGTAACTGAATCGTTCTTCCACACCATCTACATTTTCAAAAATGAGTTGGCGGATATATTCGCATAGTTCCTGCTTTTCTTCGGGCAGGCTTTCGATGTATTGGTCTACAAGCCGGTTCATTTATACTGTGTAATAATGGCTTCTATCTGCTGTGCAAAAACGGACAATTCTTCCTGCTGTTGTTTTACAAAACTGTTTTCAGAAAGTTTGCCCACTACTTTTTCCATTTCCTGTTCAGTTTCGTACAGCATATTGCGGAAAGGATTGGCATAATCTTTTGCTCTTGATGCATAGATGCCGGTACAGATCCACTCTTTGGTAACAACTGCATTTTGCAGAAGCTGTAGAAATAATTTTTTAGTAAATTTCTTTGGCGTTAGTTGCAGCACTTCGAGCATGGCTGCAAATGCATGACGGAATTTATCAGCAGCATAGTCATTGCTTTTTCTTTTGTAGAAATTATGCACTTCGTCCCAACTGTTTATTTTCTCACTGCGAATATTTTTCATGAGTGCCGTGATGGCTGGTTCGGGTATCAGTTGTCCGCCAACATTCTTCCAAGCCGTACGAACAGGTTTTGCCGGTAATGCTTTTAATAATTTTTGCCAGCTATTGATTTTTTTATTTTCGATGAACAGCATCAACTGCTGTATGCCGTAATAAATAATCATCTCTTTAAAAACGTTATATGCTTCAGGAACTTTTACCAGTTCTGTTTTTCTTTTACTGTTCTCAAAGTCAGGAGCAAATATTTCCAGTCCGTTAATGGCATCGGCTTTTGCTTCTAGTAATGCTTCACCTTTTTTCAGTAGTTCTTTTTCGCTGATTGTTTTTTTGTTCTTTGTAGCCCATGCTGATGCAGTTAATTGCTTAAACAATTGCAGCGCCGCCATCATTTCATTTACACTATCTGGCGCCAGGTAGTCGTATTCAATCGTCAATGATTTATCAATACGTTTGTCACGGCCTGCATACTTGTCTGCATTGCGGGCCAGTGCATACATATTGTACATGAACCAATAGCCCGGCATCACCACCAGCTTATCATTACTTACATCATTACTTACCAAAGAAAAAGGAAGCGGAATATTTAACTCTGCGGGAAAATCGCCTTTGGCAATAATAGTAAAGGATGCAAATTTTGAATTATGCTTGAGGCTTACACAAAGCCCCGGCCAAAAACCACGGCCAGCTAGTAACTCTCCATCTGCACCTCTTGAATTATGATTGGAACCAATAGTGGCACCCGCAGCCATATTACTTTGCCCCAATACGGTGGAAGCACATAAGAATGAATTGTTATGATGCTGTTCATGCGCCGGAAAGATCAATGAGTTCAATACTTCGCAACAAGAAATAGTTGAGTTGTCGCCCAAGTACGAGTTGATCAACCTTGCTCCATATTTCAACTGCGAATTATCACCCATTACAAACCGCACTGCTTTTACTCCGTAGAAAATGCGGCAGCCATAACCAATAATGCCGTTTACGATTTCGCAACCTTCACCTATTTGTGATTTTGCCTGAGCAGAAGAATTGATGGTGATGTTTTTTATTTTGTTGGCACCTTTCAGATAAGCATCGCTTCCTATCCAGGTGTCTTTTATTATTTTACAATTCTTGATAACGGTTCTGTCGCCAATCTTTCCATAATAACCTCGTTGCGTATCAAAACGTTCGTCTGTAAATTGTTTGAACTTCTCCAGTAATTTATCATCTGCTCTATGTTTGCTCCAAAGCCATGCATCACCGGGCTGCATACGATTGAATGGTAGCACACTTCTACCTGCATTTTCATTGCATATTTCTATCCAAACTCGTACTGCTTCTTTTTCTCCGTCTTTTAAAACACCATTGCCAAATTTGGAATGGTCGGTTACTGCCAGTTCGTTGATGTTGACAAGTATTACATCATCGCCAATAATATAATGGCTCATGAAAGCTACATTGTCTATCGCTGCATTGTTGCCAATATCGCAACTGATTATAGTGCTGTTGTATAAACCAACAGGCATTCGCAGATTATTGAATTCAACAAAGTAAGGTTCTAAATTTCCGATGCGAACCAATCCGTAGAACGAACAGTTCTTTATTAAGTTGGGATTAAATAAATCAGCTACAAGTACTTTGCTCCAGTCGTCGGAACTGTTGGCATTTTTTTCCAGTGCTTTGATTTCCGCATCAGTCAGTTTGCGGTATTTGATGCCGCTTCTGTTTTGAATGTTGCGGAGGTAGTATTCGTTCTTTCCCTTCGGGATATATTCTTTGGCAATGAAGCCATAGCCGAGAGAGGAGATTGGTTTTTTGTTGATGATATTCATAGTTGTTACTAAAGTAGTTAATTATTCAGGGCTAAAGCCTTTCTTGATTGTTGTCTTCTTGGTCTCCCCATGCTGAAGCATGGGGTTAGTCGGTTCAGGGCTAAAGCCCTTCTTTGTCGTTCCTTTATTCTCCCCATGCTAAAGCATGAGGTTAGAGTCTTCTTCGTTCCTTTATCGATAGACTCTGTACTTTGCCGAGAGTCTGTTGTACCTCGCTCTGAAGAGTGAGGTTAGTACTCAGGGCTGAAGCCCTTCTTGTTGGTGTCTTCTTGGTCCCCATGCTGAAGCATGGAGTTAGTATCTCCGTCCTTTAGGACGGAGTACATTCTGCGGAGAAGAAAGGGCTTTAGCCCTGACCTCTTCCAAAGTCATATAGCTTCAAGAACGCATCACACTCTTCTTGGTCCGTGTGAAGTTTTCCGCACCATGCTGAAACATGGATTAGAGTATCTCCGCCCTTTAGGGCGGAGTACATTCTGCGTAGAAGAAAGGGCTTTAGCCCTGACCTCTACCAAAGTCATAGAGCTTCAAAAACTCATCACACTCTTCCTGAAAACTTTTATTACGATGATGTTCTTCTTGTATTGAAATATAATTCCTCACTTTTGACAACTGGCTTTCACTTACAGATACTGCATAGTATTCATCAGCCCATTCAAAAGCAGCAGCAGTTAGTTTTTGTTTATTGATCCAAAAAGAAGCTTCGCCTTTTATAAGTTGTATTGCTTTTGCAATTGTCATATCTGCATTTAACCCAAGCAATACATGTATGTGGTCTTCAACTCCGTTGATGCTATCAATGAATATTTGTTTGCTCTTTGCATTTTGGCGGATATGTTCAAATATAATAGGCCTTATTTCTTTTTTCAGAAAAGGATACCTGTTTTTTGTTCCCCAGACTGCATGTATCATTATATTGACGAAGGCCATAGTGCTTTATTATTGTCAGGGCTAAAGCCCTTCATTAGTTGCTGTCTTCTGAATCCTCATGCTAAAGCATGAGGTTAGTGCTCATCTCACCATCCTGAAGTATAGGGTTACTTATTCCACCGTTACAGACTTTGCTAAGTTTCTCGGCTTGTCTACATCACAGCCTTTGGCCACACCGATATAATATGATAACAACTGCAAGGGAATAACACTTAACATCGGCGCCAATATTTCATCTGCTGCGGGAACAATCATTACATCATCCGACAGTTCTGTTGATACTTCATCCCCTTCTGTAATTACAGAGATGACCATTCCTTTTCTTGCTTTGATCTCTTGCATATTACTTACCACTTTTTCATGGTACGTATCTTTTGTGGCAACAAACACCACAGGCAGGTCTTTATCTACCAATGCAATGGGGCCATGTTTCATTTCAGCAGCGGGATATCCTTCTGCATGTATATAAGAAATCTCTTTTAGCTTTAATGCACCTTCCAATGCCACAGGGAAGTTGTAGCCTCTGCCGAGATATAAAAAGTCTCTTGCATCTTTATATTTTTCTGCAATTGCTTTTACGGCATCGCTTTGCTTTAATGTCCAAGCCACTTTTTCAGGAATTTCATTTAGTTCCTTCAGCAAGTGCATATATCGTTCTTCTGAAATCGTTCCTTTCATGTAACCAACTTTCAATGCAATCATCGTAAGCACTGCAAGCTGTGCAGTAAATGCTTTGGTAGAGGCAACACCAATTTCTGGTCCGGCATGTGTGTAAGCTCCGCCATGGCTTGTTCTGGCAATAGAAGAACCAACAACATTTACCACACCAAGAATAATGGCACCTTTTTCTTTTGCATTGTCGATTGCAACTAATGTATCAGCAGTTTCTCCGCTTTGTGAAATAGCAATAATAACATCGCCTTTATTAATAACAGGATTGCGATAGCGGAATTCTGATGCATATTCCACTTCTACATTAATGCGGCAGAGTTCTTCAAAAATATATTCTGCAATAAGACCTGCATGCCAACTGGTGCCACATGCAACCATCACTATTCTGTTAGCACTGATGATCTGATCTGCATATTGTTGAATACCACTCATGGTAATGGTGCCTGCTTCTGCATCTAATCTTCCCCGCAGGCAATCAAAAATAGTTTGTGGTTGTTCAAAAATTTCTTTCAGCATGAAATGTTCGTAGCCGCCTTTTTCGATAGCAGCTAATTCGAGATCTAGCTTTTGAACGTAAGGAGTTATTTTTTCGTTGCCGAGATTTTTAAGAATTAATTCATCTGGCTTAATGATGGCCAGTTCATAATCGTTTACATACACCACTTCTTTAGTGTACTCTAACATTGGCGAAGCATCAGAACCTAAAAAATGTTCTCCTTTACCAACACCAATAACTAACGGACTTCCTTTTCTTGCAGCGATGATGGTGTCAGGATTTTCTTCATCCAATAATAAAATAACATAAGCTCCTGTTACTCTTTTCAACGCAACACGAACGGCTTCTTCTAACGAGCAGTCATTATTTTTCTTGATCTCTTCAATAAAATTCAACAGCACTTCTGTATCTGTATCGCTGGAGAATTCATACCCTTTGCTGACGAGTTCTTTTTTCAGTTGAGTATAATTTTCGATAATACCATTGTGTATCATCGCTAATTTCCCACTGGCCGATTGATGTGGATGTGCATTTCGGTCGCTTGGTTCGCCATGCGTTGCCCATCTTGTGTGACCAATACCTACATTGGCATGAAGATCTTTCCCTACTATACTCTCTTCCAACTCCGCTACTTTTCCTTTCTTCTTATATACTTTCAGACCCGTACTGTTTTGTAATGCAACACCTGTGCTATCGTAGCCACGGTATTCTAATCTTTTTAATCCTTTAATGATAATGGGATATGCTTCCCTTGGTCCGGTGTATCCTACAATTCCACACATGGTTTATTTTTTGTTTAATCTGAATTTTGCGGGTTTTCGCTGGCTATGCAAATGTATATATTTCAGAGTGGATATGGGTTTTACCAAAATTGAATAGAAAGGGTTTTTGTTAAGCAATTTTTCGAGGCCACACTATGCATACCTGCAAAATGCTTCTTTACCAGTAGGTCCTTAAAGAGTTGGGCGGAGCGATTGTGGATATTGCAGGTATAAGTTTTTTTTTGCTTTGATAAATCAGCAAGATAATGGTTTATTTTTAGTTAATTCCTACCTTTTATTTCAGAAAGCCTCCGTTCCAACTATGAAAACTTCATTATCATATTCATATATGTAGTTCCTGGGTTTGAAAAGTTAGTACGTTTTTTTATTCCTAAATTATGCTAAAATGAAAGGATTTTCATTCCAATGCCTACGTATTGCCTTTTACCTGCTACCGTTATTATTTCTCAGTAATTTTGGAAACTCTCAGACGCATACTAAGAAAACTGTTAGTATACCTAATGGTCGTTGTAATGGCTATTGGGAATATCTGCCAATAAATTATAATTCGAATACTACTGCCAAGTACCCATTGATTATTTATATACATGGTGCAGGATCATATGGAAATGGATCTTCATCCGCACTAGACCTTGTAGCAAGAGAAGGCGTTACAAGAATTATCAATCTGAATCTTTTTCCATCCACATTTATTGTAAATGGGCAAGTAACTTCGTTTATTGCTATTTCACCTCAGTTTATTAGTAAACCAACACCACAGGAGATTGGCAAGGTTATAGATTTTATTCTAAATCGGGGATATAGAATAGACTCAAAAAGAATCTATTTAACTGGCTTTAGTAATGGCGGGGATGGGGTATGGAAAGCTCCTTATAATCTCGCAGCCGCTGAGCGATTAACGGCTATTATTCCAGTTGCCGGGTATAATAGTCCATATTATGACACTACAGCAAAATTTATTGCAGCAGGGAATTTGCCTGTTTGGGCCGTTCATTCTCCATCCGATGGAGTTCCTATTCTTTGGACAACTAATATGGTCAATAAGATTAAGAGCTTTAATCCACAGGTGCCCCCGGTATTTACAAAACCGGCAGGACTTACTCATGAACAAACACATGAAGTTGTATATGACCCATCATACAGGCCAAATGGGAAAAATTTTTACGAATGGTGTCTTCAGTATACAAGAAATGTAAATGCACCACCTTTGGCAAATGCTGGCAATGATTTGACAATTACCTATCCGTTACGGCAAGTAACTCTTAACGGTAATGCATCTTCTGACCCCGACAATGATCCTTTAGTCTATTCATGGCGTAAAACAACCGGTCCATCTTCATTTAATTTTAATAATAGTTCAATTTCCAATCCAACAGTTAGCAATCTTGTTGCCGGAACATATCAATTTGAATTAACAGTAACAGATATCGCAAATAATTCTGATAAGGATTCTGTGTTAGTAACAGTTGTAAATCCAACACCTAACATATTGCCAATTGCTATTGCTGAAAATGATATAACTATCGCAACACCAATGCCCATTAGTTTAATCGGCAGCAATTCTTATGATATTGATGGAATTATTGAAACATATTTCTGGAGTAAAATTTCAGGCCCTTCTCAATTTACCATACAAAATCCTGCATTAAGCAATACGGGCATTTCAAATCTAAGAGCTGGTATCTATAAATTTCAACTTTTAGTTTCTGATAACCAAGGGGGAACTGGTTTTGATACTGTTGTCATTACCGTGTTGAATAATTTGCCCAATATACCACCCATAGCCAATGCAGGTTCTGATCAAACAATTACATTGCCATTGAATAGCGTATCGTTATCAGGTAATGGCTCAAGTGATATTGATGGTAATATTGTTTCATATTTTTGGAGGCAAATAAATGGGCCATCAAATGCGGCTTTAGGCTCACCTGATAATTCTACTACAAATGCAGGCAATCTTTTAGTGGGTACTTATCAGTTTGAATTGACAGTGATGGATGATAGTACTTCATCCGATAAGGACACAGTACAGATTGGAGTAAACCCAATTCCTGTTGTTACTCAGAAATTTATAAAAGTAAATATATATGGAGGTTCATTTCCTGCCGGAACAGGATGGAACAATTGGAATGTGCTAAATAATCTAACGCTGGGTAGTACAACATACTCTGATGGAACAAATTCGTCAATGACAGCGGTACTGAATTTAAGTAGTGCAGTTTCCGATAACGGTTCAACTTATCCTGTCACTATGTGTCCTATAGAAGTTGGAAGAACGACCAGTTATAGTACTGTTGTAAGAACGATTACACTTTCTGGGTTAAATAATAATAGGGAGTATAGTCTTGAAGTGTATGCCAGCAGGGCTAAAACGGGCAACTCAACCAGATTTACAGTAGGAAGCTCATCAGTATCCATAAATACAGATTACAATTATTCAAATAAAGCTTTGTTTACTAGTATTACACCTGTAAATGGAAAGGTTGTTTTAAAGATTGAAAGACTGGCCAATTATAACTATATCAATGGATTTATTTTGACAGAACTTGATGGCAGTCCACCACCAAACCAGTCGCCAGTAGCAGTTGCCGGGAATTCACAAACTATTACATTGCCGAACTCGTCTGTTACACTTAATGGCTCATTATCATATGATCCGGATGGCACCATTGTTTCTTACAATTGGACCAAATTATCTGGGCCTTCTGCAGTTATAAATTCAAATAATTCAGCAATCACAACCGTTAGCCAGTTGACTCAAGGAGTTTATTTATTCCAGCTTACAGTCACAGATAATATTGGAGCTACTGCTAGTTCTAATGTACAGGTAATTGTTAATGAGGAATATATTCCACCTGTAGGACAAGATTCACTTAATTGCGGAAAAATATTTAAAATAGTTGTACTTGGGTCTTCTACTGCAATAGGCACTGGAGCAACACCGATTGACAGTGCCTGGGTTAACAAAATGAGGTTTTATGTTAGAGGTAAAAACTTACAAAGCCAGATAATTAATCTTGCCGCTTCTGGTTTTACAACGTATCATACTTTAAATCCAACAGGGTTTATTCCACTTCCAGGACGACCAGAACCAGATAGTAATCGAAATATTACCAAGGCGCTTAGCTATAGTCCTGATCTTATTATTATCAACTTACCATCAAACGATAATGCTTCAAATTTCTCGGTACAAGAGCAAATGGACAATTATGAAAGAGCAATGGCTCTTGCAAATAGTAATAATACCCCTGTATGGGTTACTACACCACAGCCTAGAAATAATTTTAACTCAACACAAGTAAGTAATCAATTGGCAGTACGAGACTGGACTTTACAGCGATTTGCTGAAAAAGCAATTGATTTCTGGGAAGGTATTGCAAATCCTGACGGAACAATTAATGAATTATACAATTTTGATGGAATTCATGTCAACACCGCCGGACATCATATTTTTTACTCCAGAGCCGTTGCTGAAAGAATGTTGGATACGCTTTGCTTAAGAAAGAATACAGAGCCAATTGCTAAGGCAGGTAACGATGTATCAATTCTTTTTCCATTAGATTCATTGCAATTGAATGGTACAGGTTCCACAGATCCGGATGGCTCTATTGTTTCTTATCAATGGTTGAAAATTAATGGGCCTTCATGTACGATTATCAATCCCAGCTCTGCCATTACAATGATAACTGGGATGCATGTTGGTGTTTACGAGTTTCAGGTAAAAGTGACGGATAACTATGGAGCAGTGTCATTTGATTCTGTAACGGCAACTGTTACTTCGCCAATTCCACAACCACCTGTTGCAAATGCAGGTATGGATACGGTACTCATATTACCTGTAAATAATACTCAGTTAAATGGGACAGGTTCTTTTGATCCTGATGGAACAATTACATCATATAATTGGAGAGAAGTTGCAGGCTCATCCACTTATTTATTGACTGACAGTCTTTCTGCAATTGCCAATGTTACGGATATGGAGGCTGGGATTTATATTTTTGAATTAACCGTTTTAGATAGCAACGGAATGTTTGATCTTGATTCTGTGACAATTACTGTAGCAGAACCCCCTAATCAACCTCCTGATGCGAATGCAGGTGTAGATTTGGTAATAGCTTATCCCGGAACTGCAGCACAGTTGAACGGCAGTTTATCAGTAGACAGTGATGGAACTATCGTTGGTTACATGTGGACAAAATTTCCGGGCCTATACCATTTGCAATTGATAATATTTCTATCCAAAATCCATTAATTAGCGGGTTAGTGTCTGGTATTTATGTTATGGAGTTAATGGTTATAGATAATGAGGGTGCTATTGGTAAGGATTCTGTCACAATTAACATTGGTTCGGCACCTAATCAATCGCCAGTTGCTGATGCAGGTAGTGATGAATTTAGGGTGTTGCCTGCAAATTCAGTTTTGCTGAATGGTAATAATTCGGCTGATCCTGATGGAAACATTGTTTCATATCATTGGATTAAGGTAGCAGGTCCGGCATCCTATTCGTTCAATAATCCTAATTTGGCTAATCCGGTTATTAGCAATCTTATTGCTGGTATTTATGTAATTGAATTAACTGTAACAGATAACAATGGTGCTATAGATAAAGATTCTGTAGTTATAACTGTTTATCCGCCTTTAAA
This sequence comes from Chitinophagaceae bacterium, assembly GCA_016706055.1. Taxonomy (GTDB): domain Bacteria; phylum Bacteroidota; class Bacteroidia; order Chitinophagales; family Chitinophagaceae; genus JJ008. The sequence continues at coordinate 206,822 of JADJKL010000003.1, forward strand.
TACTTTGCCTATAGCGAATGCAGGAACAGATCAGGTCATAACACTTCCTGTTAATTCTGTAACACTAAATGGGTCGGCATCATTTGACAACAACGGAATAATTACATCTTATCAATGGCAGCAATTGACTGGTCCTTCACTAGCGACCATCAATTCTAGCTTCTCTTCGATAACAAATGCAGGCAATCTTTTAGTGGGTACTTATCAGTTTGAATTGACAGTGATGGATGATAGTACTTCATCCGATAAGGACACAGTACAGATTGTAGTAAGCCCAATTCCTGTTGTTACTCAGAAATTTATAAAAGTAAATATGTACGGAGGTTCATTTCCTGCCGGAACAGGATGGAACAATTGGAATGTGCTAAATAATCTAACACTGGGTAGTACAACATACTCTGATGGAACAAATTCGTCAATGACAGCGGTACTGAATTTAAGTAGTGCAGTTTCCGATAACGGTTCAACTTATCCGGTCACCATGTGTCCTATAGAAGTTGGAAGAACAACCAGTTATAGTACTGTTGTAAGAACGATTACACTTTCTGGGTTAGATAATAATAGGGAGTATAGTCTTGAAGTGTATGGCAGCCGGGCTAAAACGGGCAATTCAACCAGGTTTACAGTAGGAAGCTCATCAGTATCCATAAATACAGATTATAATTATTCAAATAAAGCTTTGTTTACTAGTATTACACCTGTAAATGGAAAGGTTGTTTTAAAGGTCGAAAGACTTAATACCTATAATTATATTAATGGATTTATGCTTATTGAAAATGAAGCTACAGGCAATCGTAGTGCAGGCTATGGGAATGAATTAATCACTCAAACAGAAACTATAAACGAGACTGAGCTTGATCACAAAACTCAAGCTATAGTTGCTTATCCTAATCCTACCGATGACATATCCGTTATTACATTTAATAGCCCTGCTAAAGGAACTGTAATGGTTTCGATATTTAACATGTATGGCAGATTAGTTAGGGAATACCAAACGACCAAAGAAGGATTTTCGTTTGCCCATTCATTATCGTTACACGGTCAACCAAAAGGAGTTTATTTCGTGAAATTTAAAATAAATGATATTATAAAAATTGCAAAGATATTTAAGCAATAATTTAATTAAAAAAATAAAGAGCTATAGTAGTTGTATAAAATCCTGATTAATTGATTTAAAGTAAAACTCCTTTTAGCAACATAAATGCAGTGCCAAAATAAATAAGCAAGCCTGTAACATCCACCAACGTAGCAATAAACGGAGTAGAAGATGTGGCAGGGTCAGCACCTAATCTTTTCAATAATAATGGAAGCATAGAACCCATGATTGTTCCCCATAGTACGACACCAATTATGGCAATGCCAATTGCGAAACCAATCCGAATGAAATGTTCACCAAAAAGATCAAATGCAAAGTGACCGCCAAAAACGATGAAGAAACCAACGATACCCAACGTAACACCCATTAGCAATCCTGACTTCACTTCTCGCTTTGCAATCTGCCACCAGTCTACAACGGCTACTTCGCCTAATGCCATCGCTTGAATAATTAATGTAGCAGCTTGTGATCCACTATTTCCCCCACTGGAAATAATCAATGGTATAAATGTGGAAAGCACTAATACCTGTTCTAATGTCTCCTGAAAACTTGCCATGGCGGCAATGGTCATTGTTTCTCCAACAAATAAAATGATAAGCCAGATTATTCTTTTCTTATATAATTTAAAAATCGGCACATCGAGATAAGGTTCTTCCAAGGCAGAAGTACCTCCCATTTTTTGCATATCCTCACTAAACTCTTCACTCGCCACCCAAAGGATGTCATCGATCGTAACAATGCCGAGTAATTCGTTTGACTGACTGATAACAGGTAATGCTACCCGGTTATTCATTTTAAATATTTCTGCTGCTGTTTCCTGATCATCATTTGCGTTTAGCGAAATGAAACGTTCGTCCATCAGATCAGAAACTTTTTTATCCGGTGCATTTAAAATAAAATCGCTGATACGGATATCATCCAGCAATTCTCCTTTTTCGTTGATGATATAAATGACGTTGATAGTTTCACTATCCTTACCATATTTACGGATGGTGGCAAAAACTTCTTCAATCGTATTCCAGGGATACACATATACATAATCCGGTGTCATCAATCGGCCAATACTATTTTCTGGATAACCTAACAATGATAAAGTGATCTTTCTTTCTTCGGGGTCAAGCAATTTGATGAGTTCCCGGACGGTATTACTCGATAGCTCTTCTAAAAAGTCGGTACGGTCATCCGCTGGTAATTCATTTAGCAGATTTGCTGTTGTGTTGGCGGGTAATTCCTGAATAACTCTTTTCTGTTCCTGTAGATCAAGAATTTTAAAAACACTGGCGGCACGATGTACCGACATATTCGCTATAATTTGGCTGTCGTATTCTGGAAACTCTTCCACCAGTTGTGCCACATCACTGATATTCTGGTCATCCAAAAATTGTTTAATGACTAATTTATCCTCCGTTTGAATGATGGATTCAAACTGTTCATGAAATGTTGGTTCTTCCAGTTCCGTTGACATAAGTCAAAAATACGAAGTCTGACCCGACATGCAGATTACCTTATTTTAAAATGGGGGAGAAAAAACATAGAAAATGTTTTACTTCGTTGAAACAATAATCGGGAAAATGATAGTTCCGTTTCTATTTATTGCGCCAACCGCATTGATGGGTCGTGGTGTCTATACATCGGAGCATATTGCTGCGGGAACAGTAGTAGAGATTTCGCCGGTGGTAGTAATGAGTGCCGAAGAAAGAAAATTGCTAGATCAAACTGCCTTACATGATTATATTTTTGAGTGGGGCGATGACAGTACGCAGTGCTGCATGGCTATGGGCTATGTGGCGGTGTATAATCACTCCTACAAAAGCAATTGTGAGTATGTGATGGATTATCCGAATCAGCAAATCAGTATAACAACAGTAAGGGAGATAAAAAAAGGAGAGGAGTTGTTGATTAATTATAATGGCGATTGGGACGATGAAACGCCGTTATGGTTTAATGCAGAATAGATTTACTTGAGTTTGCTTTTTATCTCCTGTAATTTCAATAAAGCTTCTACAGGAGTAAGTCTGTTGATATCGGTTCCTTCCAATAGCTTTCTGATTTCTTCAAAAGTTTCGGTGTGTGCATCAAAAATAGAGAGTTGCATTTTTGAAGTGGTGATGTTTTACTTATCAGTAATATTTTCAGCTTTTCCATTTTCATGAATACTTTCCAAGTGTAGCAATATTTCATTAGCTCTGTCAATTAATGATGGTGGCATGCCGGCTATCTTTGCTACATGAATACCAAAACTATGTGTGCTGCCACCTCTTGCCAGTTTGCGGAGGAAGATTATTTTATTGCCAACTTCTTTATTCGTTACATGAAAATTTTTTGCACGGGGAAATTTTTCTTCCAGTTCGTTCAACTCATGATAGTGTGTGGCAAATAAAGTTTTTTGGTTGGTGTGGCGACTGATGCAAATGCTCTGCAATACCCAGGCAATAGAAATACCATCGTAGGTAGATGTGCCACGGCCAATTTCATCCAGCAGAATCAGGCTTCTGTCTGTAATATTATTAATGATGGAAGCAGTTTCATTCATCTCTACCATAAACGTAGATTCGCCGCCGCTTAAATTATCCGATGCGCCAACTCTGGTAAAAATTTTATCTGTCAAGGAAATCTTTGCTTCTGCCGCTGGAACAAAAGAACCGGTATGTGCCATTAAGGTGATCAATGCTGTTTGCCGTAACAGTGCAGATTTACCACTCATATTTGGTCCGGTAAGAATAATGAGTTGTTGTTCTGATTTATTCAATTCCAGATCATTGCCGATATACGATTCTCCAACGGGTAAATTTCTTTCTATTACTGGATGTCGGCCATCTTTGATGATGAGCTCTTCCCCTTTATGCAGTTGTGGTTTCTTATATTGAAATTGAATAGCATTATTGGCAAAGCAACAAAGACAATCCTGTATCGCTAATAAGTTGCCATTGGTTTGGACCGGTGCTAGATAATCCGACAACTCATTCAGCAATGCTTCAAAAAGTTCCAGTTCAATCTTTAGAATCTTTTCTTCTGCACCAGTTATTTTTTCTTCGTATTCTTTTAATTCTGCAGTTATATATCGTTCTGCACTAGTGAGTGTTTGTTTCCGCATCCACTCAGCAGGTACTTTGTTTTTATGCAAATTGGTTACTTCCAGATAATAACCAAACACATTATTAAAACCAATCTTTAATGAACTGATGCCTGTTTTTTCTGCTTCTTTTTGTTGCAGTTCAGTCAGGTATTCTTTTCCGCTGGAAGATATTTTTCGAAGATCATCCAAATCATTACTTACCCCGCTGTTCATCATGCCGCCTTTGGCTGCAATGGCCGGAGGATTGTCAACGATTTCTTTAAATATTTTTTCTGCTATATAAGGACAAGGGTTTAATGCATCGCCCAATCTTTTTAAATATTCATTGGAAGAAGCAAGGCAAAGCTCTTTAATGGCAGCTACTTGTTTTAATCCTCTGGCTAATTGTAAAACTTCTCTTGGATTAATTTTCTTCAAGGGGATTTTAGAAACTAATCGTTCAATATCGCCACATTGTTTCAGGTGTTGTGAAATTTTATTTCTAAACTCTGTTTCTTTTATCAGGTATTCAACAGTATCTAGCCGTTCGTTTATTTTCTGAATATCTTTTAATGGAAAAACAATCCAGCGTTTCAATAACCTTGCTCCCATTGGAGAAACGGTATTGTCCAATACACTTAATAAAGTGTGATTGCCATCTGAGTTGCCATACACTAATTCGAGATTTCGAATGGTGAACCGATCCATCCATAGAAAATCATCCCGATCCATCCGTTGCAGCGCAGTGATATGTTGCAGATTCGGATGCTCGGTATCTTTAAATAATGAATGATGGCACCGGCAGCAGTTAATCCATTTTTCATTTCATCTACACCAAATCCTTTTAGTGAATGTGTCTGAAAATGTTTCAGCAATATATCTTCTGCATAGGCATTATCAAATATCCATTCGTCTAAAGTGTATGTATAAATTTTGCTATTAAAGTATTCTTTAAATTTCTTTTGCTGATGCCGTTGAAAAACAACTTCTGCCGGTTTAAAGCTTTGCAATAATTTATCAGCATATTCTCTGTCGCCTTCAGCAATAAAAAATTCGCCGGTGGAAATATCAAGGAATGCAAGGCCGTATTGTTCGTTCTCTGCAAAATGAACAGCCGCTAAGAAATTATTACTATGATGTTCAAGTAATTTGTCATTCACGGTTGTACCCGGCGTTACCATATCTGTAACGCCTCTTTTCACAATGCCTTTAGCTTGCTTCGGATCTTCCAGTTGATCACAGATGGCAACACGATGACCTGCTTTAACCAGTTTATGCAAATAGGTATCGAGAGCATGGTGCGGAAAGCCTGCTAATTCTGATGAAGAAGCGGCGCTACTATTTCTTTTAGTCAGCGTAATGCCTAAAATCCCGGAAGCCAGCACAGCATCCTGTCCGAAGGTTTCATAAAAATCGCCGACACGAAACAGCAATATAGCATCCGGATATTTTTGCTTGATAGCCCGGTGCTGCTGCATCATTGGTGTATCGGAAGATTGTGTTTTTGCCATTGTTTGTCCCATATCATCGGGGCTGACAAATATAAAGGCTTTAGAGGCATTTATTCAGGAAGTGTAATGCTTGTGAATTACTTTTGCCCGATGCGAAAACTAGCATGGACGAATTGGGACGCAAATCGGTAGAAGAAGTGAAGCAATCTGAGAAAACACCCGTAATTGTTGTATTGGAAAATATCCGCAGTGCTTATAATATCGGCAGTGTGTTTCGTACGGCTGATGCATTTTTGGTAGAAGCCATTTATATTATTGGTTATTCTGCCATTCCCCCACATAAAGAAATAAAGAAAACAGCTTTGGGTGCCGAAGAGTCTGTTTCTTGAAACATTTACCACTTCTGCAGAAGCTATTACTGAGTTAAGAGCAAATGGATATAATGTGTATGCAGTAGAACAAGCTGAAGGCAGTTATAAATTAAACGCCATTGAGTTTGACGCTGATGAAAAAATAGCAGTGATCTTTGGAAATGAAGTAACAGGAGTAGAACAATCAACAATACAACTAACAGATGGATGTTTAGAAATTCCACAATTGGGAATGAAGCATTCGTTGAATATTGCAACTGCAGCAGGTGTGGTGTTGTGGGAGTTGGTAAGAGGAAGGATGCCCCTGTCCCCTAAAGGGGAACTTAGGCCATAGACTCTTTTATCTATCTAAAAGGTTTAAAGTAAAAAGTGGTTTTCTTTCTTTGTCTTTTCTTTGCGGCTTTGCGTGAAATAAAATTGAAAATGAGTAAAGTAAAAAATTATCTAAGTCTTATAAAGTTCTCGCATACGATTTTTGCAATGCCTTTTGCATTTATTGGTTTTATAATTGGTATCAGTAGTTTGTTGAGCATTCCGTATGTAAAAATTCATAAGGACCTGATTCAGACAACTTGGCAAAAAACAAATGTGTATTTAATTAACAACTATTACTTTTTTATTCTGATAGTCCTCTGCATGATATTTGCCCGCAGTGCCGCCATGGCTTTCAACCGTTATCTCGACAGAAATATAGATGCAAAGAATCCACGGACAGCGATAAGAGAAATTCCAAAAGGGATTATCACTGCAAAAAATGCATTGGCTTTCACAATTGTCAATTGCATATTGTTCATTGCCTGTTGTTTCTTCATTAACAAACTTTGCTTTTACCTTTCACCTGTTGCATTGGCTGTTGTTTTGGGTTATAGTTATACCAAACGATTTACTCCCCTTTGTCATTTAATATTAGGCTTAGGTTTATCACTAGCACCAATCGGGGCATATCTCGCTGTTACCGGTCAGTTTGCTTTATTGCCAATATTATTTTCTATTGCGGTTATTTTTTGGGTAAGTGGGTTCGATATTATTTATGCATTACAGGATGAAGAGTTTGATAAATCACAACAGTTGTATTCTATTCCGGCATGGGTAGGAAAAGCAAAAGCGTTAAGTGTATCAGAGTTTTTACATTTACTAAGCGCTGCCACAATTGTATTTGCCGGGTACTATGGGAATTTTGGATGGTTGTACTGGATTGGCACAGCAATTTTTGTACTTATGTTAGGTTATCAGCATTCAATCGTTAAACCAAATGATTTGCGCAGGGTAAATCTTTGCATTTATGACAGCAAACGGAATTGCCTCCAGTTGTTTTCGCCATCTTTGTTATTGCAGATTTATTCATCAATTCCTAATTCATCATTTTGCCAAGAATACTTTGTATAGACTACGGATTAAAAAGAACTGGCATTGCTGTTACCGATCCGTTGCAGATTATTGCAACGGGGTTAACAACCTTGCATTCAAAAGAATTAATTCCTTTTTTGAAAGATTATTTTATAAAAGAACAAGTAGAGTTAGTTCTCATCGGTTGGCCAACCAATTGGGACGATAGCAGTACTCATGCCACACCGCTGGTTGAGAAATGTATTAAGGAGTTACAAAAGAATTTTCCAGTAATGCCTGTTGTAAAAGTAGATGAACGTTATACCTCCAAAATGGCAAAAGCTGCTATGCTCGAAATGGGGATGAAGAAAAAGACCGCCGGAACAAAGCATTTGTTGATGAAATAGCCGCCACCATCATGTTACAGGAATATTTACGCAATTTATAGTTCTTTTTTAGCTACTAAAACACAGTGAAATAGGTTAAATTTGCCGCTTAATTATTTAATCAATATTTAATAATGATTCTTCCAATTGTTGCATACGGCAATCCTGTGCTTAGAAAACTGGCTTCGCCAATATCACCAGATTATCCTCAGCTGGAAAAACTATTGGAAGATATGTGGGAAACCATGTATGAAAGTAGTGGAGTAGGCCTTGCAGCGCCTCAAATAAATAAACCTATCCGTCTGTTTATTATTGACACTACTCAGATGTTTGAGAATATGAATGAAGATGAAAGAAAAGAATTTGATGATTCCCCTGGCGATAAATTGGTTTTCATTAATGCACAGATTGACGAATTGGGTGGTGATGAATGGGCTTATAACGAAGGATGTTTAAGTATTCCCAAGATTAGAGAAGATATTTACAGGCAAGAGAGTGTAACCATTACTTTTGACGATGAAAATTTTGAAACGCATACCTCGAACGTTTACCGGTCTTACCGCAAGAGTCATCTTACATGAATACGATCATATCGAAGGAAAACTATTTATTGATTATATTTCTTGCTCAAAAGAAAATTAATGAAAGGCAAGCTCAACGATATTACTAAGGGTAAAGTTTCTGTTGATTATAAGATGTCTTTTCCAGGTTGACCTACACACATTGGAAGAAACTAATTAATGGTTAGCCACTTTATTTTTGTAATAAAAATATAATTTGCAATACTATAATGTTTATCTAAATTGCTTTCAATACCTATAAGTTAATCTCTCTCATTAGCAGCGCCACCATTATCCTTACAACAGCCTTTCATTAGTCTGCTCTACTTTTTATAACCATTAAAACCAAAGCTTATGAGTAAAAGAATTACTCTGTCTTGCTTAGCGGTAATGCTGGCAATTTCGTTCTGTAAAGCACAGGTTCCATCCCTTTCTCCTTTTAACGGTGTAGTGCCTGCAGTATTCAATACTGCGGGTGGAACGTATGATAATGCGTTGTCGTATTACCGTTACGAGTGGAGTTTTGGTGAGCTGGTGCTAGTACAGGCTTTTGCACCGCCGGACAGTTCTATCCTTGTTACACAAGGAGTATTGCAACCTTGTACCGACAAACTGGGAATATCGCCTTACACGGTATTATTTGAAAAAGGAGATTACAAATTATTTCCCAATCCCACAGTTGGTCCTTTCGAAGTAGACTTCTTTGTCAAAACACCGGGCTTTATGAGTCTGCAACTGATTAACACGATGGGTCAGATACTGGAATCAAGAAGCTATCACTACGATGGCTGCTGCCGTATCGAGTTGTTTGACCTTAGCCGTTATCCCAACGGAATTTACTTCGTAGTGGCGGATTTAAAACCGGATAGCAAACGGCCGATAGATAACCAAGAAGTGATCCGTCATAGTGGATTAAAGGTGATCAAACTGGATCAGAAATAAAACCAAAATCAAAACTTAAAAAATAACCAAATGAAAAAGATTTTATTATTAATAACCGCGGTAATGCTGCTAACTGCCGAAGGCTATAGTCAGGCACCGGGCATATTAAATTATCAAGGTGTTGCCCGCAATAGTGTTGGCAATGTACTGGTGAATCAAAATATAACGTTACGGTTAACGATCAGGAACAATACAGCAGCCGGTCCAACGGTATATCAGGAAAGCAGAGCAGTTACTACTAACCCGTTTGGCTTGTTCAACGTACAGGTAGGCAGCCCTGGTGCCAGTGGGGTATCAGGCACGGTAACTGGAGTAAACTGGGCAGTAGGTGCCAAGTTTATACAGGTAGAAATAGACCCGAATGGAGGATCTACTTTTATCAATATTGGAACAGCACAGCTTGCCTCGGTGCCTTATTCATTGTTTGCAGCCGCGGCAGGTGATTTTATATTGCCGTTTAATAAAACGCAGAATGATAATGGTACATTATTTAAGATCACAAATAGCGGAACCAATTCCGGCAGTACAGCATTGGAAGGGTTAACAAACTCTACTGCTGGTAGTGCCAATGCATTAATAGGAACAGTAACAAGTGCAGCACCTGGCGGATTTTCAGCCGGTGTTCGTGGTATTAATAACGGAACCGGTGGCAACGGAATAGGCGTATACGGTAGCCAGGCAGGCAGTGGCTGGGGAGTGTATGGTACCACACCTAGTGGCATAGGTGTAAATGGTAATTCAAGTTCGGGCACAGGTGTGTATGGATCAAGTAATACTGGTGTAGCAGGCATATTTACAATTAGCAATTCTGCCAGTACAGCCGATGCCTTACAAGCAAATACGTCAGGTACAGGTTGGGCAGCAACTATAACCAGCAGCAATGCAACACCAAGTGCATTGAGAACAACAGGTGGATTACGTTTCACTGGAATTAATGAAGCGAACAACCGCATACTTACTTCTGATGCATCTGGAAATGCAACATGGAAAGATGCAGCAGCAGTTGGAATAGTAACAGGAAGCGGTATATTAAACTATGTATCTAAGTGGACACCCGATGGAGCTACTCTTGGTAACTCACAGATTTTTGATGATGGAAATAATGTAGGAGTTGGAACAATAACACCATCCGAACGAATGCATGTTTATGGAGGTAGGTTGTTAGTTCAAAATAATAATCCAATTACAGTATTGCCAGCTGCTACTTGGGTTGATGAAGATGTTCGTATAAATAGTGGAGATGCTCAATTAGCATTATACAGTCTTCAAGATGGCTTATCATCCGGGGCAATTTCATTTAAAGAAGTGGACGGTACGGGTGCACTTACTAATCAATGGGCTTTTCAAAGAAGAACAGATGGAAGTTTTGATATTGGATTTGGCATAGGTGCAGATCCGGGAGCTGCCACAAGTGTTATTAAGGCCTTATCTAACGGAAATGTAGGCATAGGAATAACAACACCCACTGAAAGGCTAAACGTAAACGGACGATTACTAGTTGATAATAGTCCTATTACTGTATTGCCTGCTGCTATGTGGAGTGATGAAGATATTCGCATTAACAGTGTTGATGCACAGTTGTCGTTATATAGTCTTCAAAATGGTGTAGGGTCTGGTGCTATATCCTTAAAAGAGGTCGATGGAACAGGAAACCTTACGAATCAATGGGCTTTGAAGCGGCAAACGGATGGTTCCTTTGATATAGGATATGGTACGGGTGCAAATCCAGGGGTAGTGGGTAGTGTTATTAGGACTTTGTCCAATGGAAATGTTGGAATCGGTACTACAGCACCAACTGCTAAACTGGATGTAGCAGGAGCTTTTAAATTGGCAGATGGCACAGAAGGTGCCGGAAAGGTATTAACCAGCGATGCAGCTGGTAATGCAAGCTGGCAGGATTTTATTATTCCTGCGATACATATGAGTGCAGCAAGCACTACTGCATTTGTCACCGTTCCTCCGTCTACTCAAACCAATATTACAACTCAATGGGGTGCTCTTGATGAAGCCGGTGGAGCAAATTATAATCCTGCAACAGGAGAGTACACTATACCGGTAACCGGCTATTACTCTGTTTTTCTGCATATGGAATGGAATGATCCTGCACCTTCTTCAGGAGCAGATCTTATTTTTGGACAGATTACTGTGAATGGTACTGGTGTTGCCCGGAGTTACAGCTCAACTTCAATAGCTGGTAACATTCCAGCCGCCGCTCATGCTCAGGTAGAACGAAATTTTAACGCCGGCGATATAATCAGATTTTCTGCCAATCAAAATACCAGCGGACCGATGAATCTAGTTCAAAACTCAAATGCGTGTAAATTTGGTATCCATTTAATTCACAGATAAAGAATCACAATTAAAAATTACAACATGAAAAAAATATTTTTATCAGCCCTTGTCCTGTTATTAATTATGGCAGCAAATGCACAAAATAGCAGAAGTACTACGGATGTAAAGGCAAGCAGCGATCCATTGGTAAATGGTATTCCTTACAGCCAGTATAAAGCACAGCAAGAGGTATTAAAACAGGCTGAAATAAAAAATGCTTTCGAAACCAAAGCAGCTACTACTCAAAGTACTGCTGTACAAGGGTCTGCTTATGACAAACCTACTGATACCCAATTGAAGAATATGCAGCCAAAGCCAGTTACTACTACCATAATAGCACCTGCAAAAGCTCCAGTTGTTACAATTGTAAAAGATGGTGAAGCACCGGCAGCCACGAAGATCGTTGCCCCGGCAAGTGATGTTAAAGAAGTTATTATAGGTAATGCAAAGCCCATAAAAGAAAAACCTGTAGCACCACCTGTAAAAAAAGATAATTAATATAATGAAGATATTTATAAAAGAAGGTTATATAATTATATAGCCTTCTTTTATTTTTTAATAGAAGAACTTTTTAATATGTTGGGCGGAAAATAAATTCCCAGTTTATAAATCAAATCTCCGCTTTCTGCTTCCCGTATTTTCTCCATTTTTCAATTACCTGTTCAATGTCTGTAGGCAATGGTGCTTCAAAAAACATATCCTTACCTGTTGTTGGATGCACAAATCCTAATGTTTTGGCATGAAGAGCTTGTCGCTGACAAATTTTAAAACAATTATCTACAAATTGTTTGTACTTGGTATACACCGTGCCTTTTACAATCTTATCACCACCATAAAAATCATCGTTGAATAAAGGATGACCCATGTATTTCATATGCACTCTTATCTGGTGAGTTCTTCCCGTTTCTAAAACACATTGTACTAATGTAACATAACCGAATCGTTCTATTACATTGTAATGTGTAGTGGCATCTTTACCATGCTCACCATCTGGATAGGCTTCAAATAATTTGCGGAAGCGTTGATTACGTCCCACATGGGCAACGATGCTTCCTGAATCTTTTTCAACATCACCCCAAACCAATGCTACATATTTTCTGCTGATGCTGTGATCGAAGAACTGCTTTGCTAAGTGCCGCATGGCCACATCTGTTTTTGCCAATACCAATAATCCGCTGGTGTTTTTATCAATTCGATGTACCAATCCAAATCTTGGCAACACATCATCTGTCAGTTCAGGATTTTTTTGTTTTAAATAATAAGCTACGCCGTTTAGTAAAGTGCCATTGTGATTTCCACTTCCAGGATGTACCACCATACCTGTTGGTTTGTTAATAATCATCAGGTCGTCATCTTCATACACAATATTCAGCTCCATTTTCTCTGGCACCAGATCGGTTTGCTCAGGGCTCATATCCGAATAAATCACTATCGAGTCGAGCGGCTTTATTTTGTAGTTAGACTTTACTTCTTTACCATTTACTTGCACCATACCCATAGAAATGGCTCGCTGCAATTTATTCCTCGTGGCGTTTTCAATACGCTGCATCAGGAATTTGTCAATTCTCAGCGCATCCTGTCCCTTATCTATAGTGATGGCAAAACGTTCAAAAAGTTCGTCATTACTTTCTGTAGTTTCGGATTCATTATTTTTTAAATCGTCGGTCATAATGGCGCAAAGGTAATGGTTGAAGTTTTGTTGGTAAATTTGCTTTTCAAATGGAAAAACAATCAGTCATATTCAGAGATCTGGAAAAAATGGAATACCAGGGAGCATGGGATTATCAGGAAAAGTTATTGAAGGAAAATGTAAGAAGGAAGTCAGAGGTTGGAAGTAAGATGTCTGATGCCGTTTCGAATTTGGAAAATGAAACAAAACATTATTTGTTATTTGTTGAACATCCGCCGGTTTACACTTTGGGAAAAAGTGGAAATAAAGAGAATGTTTTATTAAATGACGAGGAGTTAAAAGAAAAAAATATTCAATTCTTTAGTACCAACAGGGGCGGGGATATTACTTTTCATGGTAATGACCAGATTGTTGGGTATCCGATTTTGGACCTTGAAAAATTTTATACAGATATTGGCCGCTACTTAAGAAACCTCGAAGAAGTAATCATTCTTACGTTGGACGAATATGGAATTAAAGGAGAACGATCTGCCGGTGAAACAGGTGTTTGGATTGATACCACGATTCTCGGAAAAGAGAGAAAGATATGTGCGATTGGTGTTCGCTGCAGCCGATGGATTACTATGCATGGTTTTGCTTTTAATGTAAATACGGATCTTTCTTATTTTAATCATATTATCCCTTGTGGTATTGTAAATAAGCAGGTAACATCATTAGAAAAGAATTAGGCTACAAAGCCGACATGGAAGAAGTAAAAAGAAAAGTGAGACATAATTTCGAAAAAGTATTTGAAGCTAAATTAATATCAGAAGTCCTTCTCTAGATAGAACTTGTGTTTTTCTATCAGCTTGCCATCTTCTGATAATTCAAAGGTAAACCAGCCTGCATGAAAGAAGTTGGCTTTATCTATCTTGAAGTTTTTCTCTTTGATATCTTTTAGTTCGAATAAGAACTCTCCTTCCTCATCAAAAAACTTAATAGAATATTTCTTGGGCTTCTCATCATCAGGAAGGTTGATATTTACATTTCCATCTCTGTAAGTATATACATGCAATGATGGAATGAACCCTGTTGGTTTGTTTCTTACAGTAACAGGGTTTGGTGTAGCAACAGAATCTGTGCCGGGAAACCCGCTAAGATTTACAACAAACGGATTAGCAGGTTTTGCAGAATCGGCGGGAAGCTGTGCAATAACCTTTATAGTATCTTTTATTGGTTTTTTCGTATTACTGAATTGGTACATTCCTTTATCCTGTTGAATATACAACCTGTAAAACATATGCTCATTGGTGGCAGTCATGTCAGCAAAGCCATTTTGCGGGAGAGTTGGATCAAGCACTGTAAGTATTGTTTTGAAACCACTAAGGCTGTCAAAAGAACGTTGAATGCTTATTTGCTTTACATCAGGCAATGTATTTGTCCAACTCACAATGATGCGGCTATTGCCAACACTGTTTAATGAAAATTTTGGCAGTGTGTCTTGTGCAGAAATCTTGCAAAATGTAAAAGTTGAAAATAATAAAAGTAGAAGAATTAGTTTTTTCATATGTATAAAACGAAATCGGAATTGCCTGCTTGTCGGCAGACAGGGATTCGTTTGTCTGATTTCTTCAAAGATAGGATAGCAGGACTAAAAATTTAGAATATTAACGTTCTTTTACTCAGCGATGCATTGCCTTGCAATCCACCGCTATGTATCAATAGTAAATTACTTCCTTCGGGAAAGTAGTTTTTCTTTACGATATCGAAAATGGCGTAGCATAGTTTTCCAGTGTATACAAAGTCAGTTGGAATAGATGTTTGATTATAGAACTCATTCATAAACTCTAGTAGCGCCGGTTTGTTTTTGCATATCCACCAAAATGATAGTCATGATTTACTATCAAATTCTTTACCGGCTCGTCAATAATATTTTTTATCGAATCTTCCATTTCGAGATAATTTTTCAAAACACTAATAGCGATTACTTTTTGTGTTTCAGAAATCTTGCGAAGTAATCCAGCTGCCATAGTTCCTGTTCCGGCTGCACAGCAAATATGTGTGTAGTCTTCAATTCTACAGTGGTCAAGAATAGTTGTTGCACCTGCTGCACCTTGTTTTCCAAAGCCACCTTCTGCTATTTGATAATAATTGGTGTCGTTTAATTCTGATGGAATCTTTTTTTGTTGGTAATCCTTTCTGCTAATGAAGAAAAGTTGCATGCCGAGCTCTTTTGCTTGAGATAATGTAGTAGATAAGTTTTCAGCTTCTTCACCTCTTATTATTCCAATGCTATTTAATTGATTAATTTTGCAAACTGCTGCCGTTGCAAGAATATGATTTGACCAGGCGCCGCCGAATGTTAAAATAGTTTTCTTGTTTTCTTGTTTAGCTTCTTCAATATAATACCTCAGTTTAAACCACTTGTTTCCCGAAATAAGTGGATGAATTTTATCAAGTCGCAATACATCAACACTTACTTTTTTTTCTGTAAGCAAAGGCATTGAAACTTTATCAATCGTTATATTTTCTGTGTTGATAGCTTGCATATAAAAAGCAGAGATGTCTGAACGAAATTAGTTTAAATTTGCGCCTTATAACTTGGGTAAAGATTTATAAGTAAATACAAATTATGAAACCAACATTAGTAATTCTGGCAGCAGGAATGGCCTCTCGATATGGAAGCATGAAACAAGTGGAAGGATTTGGACCCAGCGGAGAAACAATTATGGACTATTCCATATTCGATGCTATCCGGGCAGGTTTTGGAAAAGTTGTTTTTATTATTCGTAAAGAATTTGCGGAAAATTTTAAATCAGTTTTTGAGCCAAAGCTGAAGAATCGTATTGCAACAGAATATGTTTTTCAGGAACTCGATTCTTATTCCGAAGGGTTTGAAAGAAATCCTGAAAGAACAAAACCTTGGGGAACGGCACATGCGGTTTTGTGTGCTGCCGATGTGATTAAGGAGCCTTTCGCTGTAATAAATGCTGATGATTTTTATGGCAGTAATGCTTTTAATAACGCTGCTACATTTTTAAATGTAGGATGCACTGAAAACAATTATGCCATTGTTGGCTATGACTTGTTGAAGACTTTATCAGCACATGGAACGGTAAATAGAGGTGTATGCAGCTTAGATAATAATGGAAACTTGGCATCTGTTACTGAAAGGATTAATATAGCAAAAAAAGGTGATGCTATTACTTGCGAAGATGGCTTGGAACCGTCTAGCCTTTCTGAGAACACAAGAGTGTCTATGAATTTCTGGTGTTTTGATCCTTCCTTCTTTGCTTATACAAAGGAGTTGTTTGATAAATTCTTAGAGGAAGTTGGTACAGAGCTTAAATCAGAATTTTTTATTCCAATCGTTGCTGACCAGTTTATAAAGAAAGGAGGCACTATTGAAGTGATACCAACCACTTCATTATGGTTTGGCGTAACATATAAAGAAGATGCTCCATTTGTAAAAAAATCGTTAGACAAGCTTATCAGCAGCGGAGAATATCCATCCAATCTTTGGTAATAATATTGTCGTAAAAGAAAAAGCTATCCGTTTATAGCGGATAGCTTTTCTATGTATGAATATTTTTAATTAATCGCCTTTTACCATAAATACGAAATCTTGTATTTTCTTTACCTGCTGTTTTGTGTCCATTCCTTTAACAGATGATTTATAAGGAATTTTTACAGATTGATAGGTTGTATCTTTTTTCAACTCTTCTATTGCGCTATAAATATATTTTGATTGAATGGCGAAGGCAACTCCTTCCGCTTCCATTTCTTTAGAGCTAATAACACCGATTATTTCGCCTTGACTATTGAAGACTGGTCCGCCACTATTTCCTCTGTTAGCGGCTATCCCCAACTGGCAACTAAGTGTATCACCATTGAAACCTGTTTTAGCACTCAGATAGCCTTCACTATACACTATCTCATTTCTAGGGTATCCTAATGTGAAAATAGGTTCTGCAACATCAGGAGATGACTTGCTGATACCATAAGGAAGTGCTCCTATAGATTTGTAAGACTCGTCATCAATTTTTAAAATAGCGATGTCTTTATCAGCAAACACCTTGGCTATTACAGCTTTAAATTGTTCACCTTTATTATTTATAACTACGATATTTCTTGAATCAAGAATGATATGCGCATTAGTAACCAAATACCCTTTGCCGTCAACGAGAAAACCAGAACCGCCAGCTTTAAATGGAATAGGGGAAGTTGAAATTTTATTTTTTATAGCATTAACCTCATGCCCTTGCACATTTTGTTGCTTTTTGATGTCCTGAATATCACGGCTTAATGAAGTAAGCTTTGCATTATCAGCTTTTGGTGAAAAAGTATTTACCAATGCTGAAATGCCGACGGTGGTAACACCTGCAATAACAGCGGCAATAGCAGCCACTCTTTTATATCTTTTAAAGAGATAAATAACTTTTGCCTTTCCTTTCAATCTTGTGGAATCAATTTTGCCTTGCTCTGCTAATTGTGTGTGAACATTATTTAAAGAAGAACGAAATTTTTTCCATTCGCCAAATCGGTTCATTTGCTGTAAGAACAAAGTATGCTCCACCACCAATTGATCGATTTCAGCATTCGTTTTCCGCAGGTTTTCAAATTGCAATCTTTCATCAGGGTTCATTTCTCCCTTAATGTATCGTTCTACAGCGTCTAAAATTTTAATATCCTCCATCACCATTCCCGTTTTTATAATCAGTAAAAATATTTTTCAATCGCATCAGGCACTTGTATTTCTGGTTTTTAGCATTATCAGCATTAGTATAACCAAAATTTGCTGCAATTACCTGCATATTCTGTTTTTGCAAGTAATAAGCTTCCAAAAGGCTTTTACAAGGCTCACCCAGATTTATCAAGGCCTTTTCCATTATTTCAAATTCAACATTGACTCTTTCATGCTCCTCAATCTCATTTTGAACAGGTACCAAATCATCCAGATTATCGCTGGTAGCAGAAAATCTGTTTTGCTATTGTAATCGTTTGAGCCACAATCTTCTTGCCACTGAATAAATAAAAGTTTTTATCTGGCAATTCAACTCAAAAGTTCCAGATCTTACTTTTTCGTAAAGTACGATCATGGTTTCTTGAAATATATCCTTTGCATCATCTGATGAACCATTGTTATTGATTATCAAGGACTGAACCATATTAAAGTTCTCCTGATAAATCGTTTCAACGGCCTTTTGTCGCTGATACCTAATCCCTTCAAAAGTGCATTCTCGTCTTGCTGGTCTTTCACATTCCATTATTTAATACAGAAAATTAAAAATAGTAACCCTGTCCGACTATTAAAAATAAATAAATGGTGCCCAAGCAGATCTGTAGCACTACAGGAAATTAATTATTAACAAAAAGGCTGGTTTTTTGAGTCTCAGGAAAAAAATAATAAATCTTGGGTTACCTTTTTCAGATTTGGGTATAAACAGCGAAATATTTCAAACAATCCAAAAATTACAACAAATGAAGAAGTTTTTTGCAATTGCAGTTATCGCTATAGCTTTTGTAGCATGTAACAACGACGCTGAAAAGAAAGATACTGCTGATACAACAGTAGTAGTTGCTCCTGTTGATACAGTAGTAGTTGCTCCAGTTGACACTGTAGTAGTTGCTCCAGCAGATACAACTGCTACAACTCCAGCAAACTAATTATTTTAGGCAAGCAAGCTTAAAGGCCTTCCCTTTTGGGAAGGTCTTTTTTTTCACCCAAAGACAGCAAAATTCATTCGCCTTTCGTTTTATTTAAGGCTAACTTTGCCGCCTTATCAAATTTTTTATCAGTGTCCACATTTGAAGCATTAGGAATTGAAGAAGGGTTACTTCAATCAATTAAAGTATTAGGTTTTACAGAACCAACACCCATTCAGGAAAAAGCTATACCTGTACTATTACAAGGAACTAAAGATTTTATTGGTCTGGCGCAAACCGGAACTGGTAAAACTGCAGCCTTTGGTTTGCCGCTTTTGCAATTAATAAATAAAGACGATCGTTTTCCGCAAGCCCTGATTGTTTGCCCTACTAGGGAATTGTGTTTACAAATAACTAAAGATCTTACAACTTTTAGAAGTAAGAAAGATAATATTTCCGTTACGGCTGTTTATGGAGGTACTTCGATATCTATGCAAATCCGGGATTTGAGAAAAGGCACACATGTTGTCGTGGCAACTCCCGGTCGTTTGATTGATCTGATTGAAAGAAAAGCAATCAACCTGGAACAAATACATTATGTGGTGTTAGATGAGGCAGATGAAATGCTGAACATGGGTTTCAAAGAAGATATTGAGTTTATACTGAAAAATACGCCCAATCGTCAAAGTACCTGGTTGTTCAGTGCCACTATGCCACCGGAAATTCGCCAGGTAAGTAAAAAGTACATGGACAAGCCTTTTGAAATAACAATAGGTAAAACCAATGCAACTGCAGCACTTATCGATCATCAATACTACGCTACTCAGCATCATAACAGATACGAAGTACTAAAAAGAATCATTGATTTTAACCCAGGCATTTATGGAATTGTATTTGCCAGAACAAAGGCCGATACGCAAGATATTGCCGAACGATTAACAAGAGAAGGATACGATATTGATGCTATTCACGGAGACTTAACGCAGCAGCAGAGAGATAAAGTGATGGGTCTTTTCCGTGATAAAAGTATTCAATTGCTAATTGCAACAGATGTTGCGGCAAGAGGAATTGACGTTACAGGCATCACCCATGTAATTAATTTCGAACTACCGGATGATGTGGAAGTGTACACCCATAGAAGCGGACGTACAGGTAGGGCCGGGAAGAGCGGCGTTTCTGTTTCTATTGTTACTCCAAAAGAAACATATCGTCTTCGCCAGATAGAAAGAATCATGAATACCAAGGCATAGAATGGATATTCCGACTGGTAAAGATGTTTGTCGGAAACAGTTTTTCCATTTTATTGATAAAATGTTAAGTGCTGACATCAGCAATGGCGAATACGAAACTTATTTGCCAACGCTAAAAGAAAAGTTTGCTGAAGTTGATAAAGAAGAAATATTACAAAGAGTTGCAGCCTTGGAATTTGATAGATTTTTGAAGTATTATGAGAATGCTGCCGATCTTAATATAAGAACGGATGATAGAAAAAGTGATAGAAGAGGCGAACGATCAGAAAGACCATCCTCGCCAAGAGACCGGGATACAAAAGGAAGACAATTCAGTGGTGGAAGTGGCTACCAACGATTGTTTGTAAACCTTGGAACCAAAGATGGCTTTTACAAAGCAAGTTTCTTGCAGTTTATACTTGATATGAGTGATTTGAAGAAGGAAGTACTGGGTCGTATTGATATGAAGGAAATGACCAGTTGGATCGAAATTGAACCATCTGCTGGTAGCAAAATGATAAAAGCAATTGACGGAAAAAACTATCGTGGCAGAAAAATAAGGATGAATGATGCCGAATCTGGTGGTGGAAGAAGAAAATAATTTTTAAAAAGATTTGAATTACTGAACAAGAAAGTTATATTTGAATTCTAATGAAAGCAACAAGGTCATATTTTGGTTTCTATTTTACATACTTCTTTTATCAAAAGAGGCCGGGAATGCTTTTGTTGAAACTAAATTAAGAACAACTAAAAATCAACATAAAAAAGTCCCGGTCACAACAGACCGGGATTTTTGCTTTTATTATGGAAAAGAAAATTGCAATACAGGGTTATGAAGGCTCTTTTCACCAAGTGGCCGCACAATTGTTTTTTGGGAAGAATGTAGAAGTAATTACCTGTGATACTTTTAGAGAAGTGATGAAGATTGCTTCGAATAAAAAAGAAAGCGATGGCGGCTTAATGGCTATTGAAAATTCAATTGCAGGAAGCATTTTACCCAACTATAACCTTTTACAGAAAAGTAATTTAAAAAGTTGCTGGTGAAATTTACCTGCACATTAAGCAAAACCTGTTAGTCAATCCTGGTGTAAAATTGGAAGACATTAAAGAAGTGCATTCTCATACAATGGCATTGCAACAATGCTATGATTATTTAGATAATTATAAATGGAAATTGGTAGAATCAGATGATACGGCATTAAGTGCCAAACATGTTCATCAGCATAAGAGTAAACATATTGCGGCCATTGCAAGTAAACTAGCAGCAGAACTTTACAATCTAGAAGTTATTGCTCCAAACATTCATACGATAAAAAATAACTATACAAGATTTTTGGTTTTGCAGCGGGAAGATGTTCTGCAAGAAATTGAAGGTGCAGATAAAGCTTCTGTTAATTTTCAAACAAATCACACAAAGGTAGTTTGGCAAAAGTGCTGACCAAAATTGCTGATGGTGGAATAAACTTAAGCAAGCTGCAGAGTTTTCCAATTCCGGGTAGTGATTTTAAATACAGCTTTCATGCCGATATGGAATTTGATTCGCTGGATCAGTTTTATAAAGTAATGGAAAAAATAAAAACGTTAACGGATGCGGTAAGAATTTATGGCGTTTATAAAAGAGGTATTAGAAAATGAAAACAAGCAAGCGACTAAATGGAATTGGCGAATATTATTTTTCTCAGAAACTGAGAGAGGTTGAAGACTTGAATAAATCCGGCAAGGATATTATCAATCTCGGTATTGGCAGCCCGGATATGCCGCCACATCCTGATGTAATAAAAGCATTGCAGGAAGAAAGTTTGAAACCAACTGTTCATGCATATCAATCTTATAAAGGTTCTCCGGTTTTAAGAAAAGCTATCAGTGATTGGTATAAGCAATGGTATAAAGTTGAATTAAATGCTGATGCTGAAATTTTGCCATTAATCGGAAGTAAAGAAGGCATCATGCATATCTGTATGACCTACCTTGATAAAGGTGATGAAGTATTGGTACCCAATCCGGGTTATCCAACATACAGAAGTGCAGTTAAGTTAGCTGGCGGAAAATGTGTAGAATATAAGCTGAGTGAAAAAAATAATTATGAGCCTGACTTTGACAAGCTGGAGAAAAAAGGTTTGAAGAAAGTAAAACTCATGTTCGTTAATTATCCGCAAATGCCAACAGGGCAGTTGCCGTCAAAAGAGTTATTTGAGAAGCTGGTTCAATTTGGAAAGAAACATAAGATTTTGATCATTCATGATAACCCATATTCATTTATTCTGAATGAAAAACCAACGAGTTTATTAAGTATTGAAGGAGCAAAGGATTGTGTAATAGAATTAAACTCATTAAGCAAAAGTCATAATATGGCTGGCTGGAGAATAGGAATGCTTTGCGGAGCGAAAGAAAGAATTGAAGAAGTTCTGCGATTTAAAAGTAATATGGACAGTGGTATGTTTTTACCAATTCAATTAGCCGCTGCAAAAGCTTTATTATTAGGAAAAGAATGGTATGATGATGTAAACGCAGTTTATAAACTAAGAAGGGAAAAGGTATTTCAGTTGTTGTATTTACTTGGATGCGAATATTCAAAAGACCAGGCAGGAATGTTTGTGTGGGCAAGCATACCGTCAAAATATAAAGACTGTTATGAATTAAGTGACGAAGTCTTATACAACTCAAATGTATTTATAACACCCGGCATATTTGGAACTGCTGGTGAAAAATATGTAAGAGTGAGTTTGTGTGCGAAGGAAGAAAAAATTGAAGAAGCAATAAAAAGAATAAGGCTAAGAGGATAAAAGAGAATAAAGAGGAAATGAGAAAAATACTCTTTGTCTCATTTTCCTCTTTTAAACTCTTAGCTTAAAAATATAAAGTATGGAACGTAAAAAATAGCAATTGTAGGTGTCGGCTTAATTGGCGGTTCATTAGCTATTCAGTTGCATGAAAAGAAGCTTTCATCAAAACTGATTGGTGTAGATGCGAATGACGAACATGCAAGGCAAGCGGTAGAGTTGGAGCTAGTGGATGAAGTAACAAGCCTTGATGATGCTATTGAACAAAGTGATGTAATTGTTCTTGCGATTCCAGTGGATAAACTGGT
This sequence comes from Chitinophagaceae bacterium, assembly GCA_016706055.1. GTDB lineage: Bacteria > Bacteroidota > Bacteroidia > Chitinophagales > Chitinophagaceae > JJ008. The sequence goes on from JADJKL010000003.1 coordinate 229,912, forward strand.
GGAATTGTTGCCAACTATTATGGATAAAATTGAAAACCAGATTGTGTTGGATTTAGGTTCTACAAAATCAAATGCTATTAATGCAATAAAAAACCATCCTAAAAGGGGAAGATATGTAGCTACGCATCCGATGTGGGGAACCGAATATAGCGGTCCAACGGCGGCAATGCGTGGCGCCTATGAAAACAAGGCAGTAATTATTTGTAATGCAAATGAAAGCGATGCAGATGCGTTGGCATGGGTAAAATACATGTACAAAAAAATTGGCATGCACTTATTAGAAATGGAAGCAAAAGCCCATGACCTTCATGCTGCTTATATAAGTCATATTTCACATATCACCTCATTTGCATTGGCGAATACAGTATTAGAAAAAGAAAAAGAACAGCAAACCATCTTTGAGTTGGCATCTGCCGGGTTTGAAAGTACTGTTCGTTTGGCAAAAAGTAATCCGGCCATGTGGGTACCAATATTTATGCAGAACAAAGAAAATGTGCTGGATGTTTTGAAAGAACATATTTCTCAGTTAACAAGATTTAAGGAAAGCATTGAAAAAGAAGATAATGAATATTTATTGCGATTGATTGAAGAGGCAAATAAGATTAGGAGGATATTAAACTAATGCTAAATATTAAGAATAGAGATAACCTTTTGGGTGTAGCGGCAGCAATAGCTTTTTTAATTGGATCTGCTAATGCGTTAGAATATTTCATTGCAGGAAAAAATTATTTATCTATAAATAAAGGAGTTGTTGAAAAATTAATTTATGAAAGGTATGAAGGAAGACGGAATATGCTATACTCAAAAACAACAATCAGGCTTAAAGAAATGGACAAGAATTTTATTTGTCTGATAATGCAAATGATGGAGGTTATATAGAGACATCAGAAGGAGAAATTATAACACTTTATGCAAGAAAGTGGTATCAGAATCTATATAATTTTAATTATAGAGATAATATTTATTACGTAGAAAAAGATGGACAACAAGTATATAACAATCTTGATACATGGAAAGCATCTGCATTTACTTATATGTGTATAGCAGGTGGAAGTGCATTGCTTTTATTGGTAATGTATCTTGATCAGGCGAAAAATATATCAATAACGAATTGGTTTGAGAAACGAAGACTAAATAAACGAAAAGCGAAATTAAATTAAACATTGCTTCTTAATGCTCCTTTGGAGATTGAGACTAAATTTGTAATTATGCAAGCAACAGAACAAACAACAGTATCCGTAAAAGACACCTGGAACAAACGTCCGCTAATCATCAGCGGCCCTTGCAGTGCAGAAACGGAAGAGCAGGTATTGGCAACCGCACAGCGCCTAGCTGCAACCGGGAAAATAAATATGCTAAGAGCAGGTATTTGGAAACCCAGAACCAAACCCGGCATGTTTGAAGGTGTAGGTGCAAAAGGGTTGCCGTGGATGCAGCAGGCTAAAAAGATTACCGGTTTACCCACAACGGTAGAAGTGGCAACAGGCAAGCAGGTTCAAGATGCATTAACTTTTGATGTAGATGTATTGTGGATTGGTGCCAGAACAACGGTGAATCCATTCAGCGTTCAGGAAATTGCAGATGCACTGCGTGGTGTGGATGTGCCTGTGCTGATAAAAAATCCGATTAATCCTGATCTGGAACTTTGGACAGGTGCGGTGGAAAGAATTGCAAGAGCCGGTGTAAAAGATATTGGGTTGATACATCGTGGCTTTAGTTCTTATGGCAATACGGAGTATCGCAATGCGCCGATGTGGCATCTCGCCATTGAAATGAAGTTGAAACATCCTGATATGTTGATCGTCAATGATCCTTCGCATATCTGTGGCCGTAGGGATATTTTGTTGGATGTGATGCAGAAAGCAATTGATCTCGATTACGATGGACTGATGATTGAAAGCCATATTGATCCTGACAATGCATGGAGCGATGCCAAACAACAAGTAACACCAGAAGTGTTAAGCGAAATGTTAGGTACAATTATCTGGAGAAAGGAAGATGTAAATTCAGAAGAGTATCATGCAGCGTTGGAAAAATTGCGTCAACAAATAAATCATTTAGATGATGAATTGATGCAGGTACTGAGCCAGCGAATGAAAATTGCGGAACAGATTGGCACTTTCAAAAAGGAAAATAATATTACCATTTTACAAACCAATCGCTGGAACGAGATCATCGAAAGAGCAAGTGCAAAAGGAGAGAAGATCGGACTGAGCAAAGAATTCATCACCAAATATTTTGATGCGGTGCATATGGAAAGTATCAATCATCAGAAGAAGATATTGGATAGCTAATGTGAATGAGACTTCCCCTCCTTGGAGGGGCGAATTGAATGAATTATTTTGCTGTGAGAAATTGGGGTGAGTGATTAACCAAACTTTAGTGCTACTATCATCGTCCCTTGCGTCGCACTCTTGTACTGAAGTAATTCTATTGAGCATTATGTAATGGCAAAACAAGTTTGCGTCTTTGCGAGAAAAAAACAAAAATGACAAAACGAACTTATAAATTTTCAAACACATCAACAGATTTTTATCTGGCCAACGGTATTAGTCATCTGAAAAAGATAACTGATATTAAAGCCACGGTATTAATTACTGATGAACATGTTTACAATGCCCATACCAAACGTTTCAAAGGTTGGGATACAATTGTATTAAAACCAGGTGAAGAATTTAAGATTCAGGAAACTGTTGATGCAGTCGTTGAACAATTGATTGCAATGGAGGCCGATCGTAAAACAACTTTGGTTGGCGTTGGTGGCGGTGTAATCACCGACATTACAGGATATGTTGCTTCAGTATATATGAGAGGCCTGCGGTTTGGATTTATTCCAACTTCTGTATTAGCATTGGTAGATGCTTCAATCGGTGGTAAGAATGGAATTGATGTCGGTGTATATAAAAACATGGTAGGAGTGATTCGTCAGCCAGCATTTATTTTACATGACATGGTTTTTCTCAACTCCTTGCCACAGGTAGAATGGGAAAACGGTTTTGCAGAAATTATCAAACATGCTTGCATAAAAGATGCGAAGATGTTTGCAGAGTTGGAGAAGAATTCTTTGAAAACGTACCGGGGGAAACAAAAATTGATTTGTGATCTCGTACAGAAAAATGCCTTATTAAAAACAAAAGTGGTACAGAAAGATGAATTTGAAAAAGGCGAAAGACGATTATTGAATTTCGGTCACACACTGGGCCATGCATTGGAAAATCAGTATGAACTTTCACACGGACAAGCCATTGCAATCGGCATGACGTATGCCTGTCATATTTCTGAACAGTTGTGTGGCTTCAAACAAACAGATAAAGTGATTAGTGTTTTAGAAAAATACAATCTCCCCACTTATGCAGCATTTGATAAACAAAAAGTTTTTGATGTGTTGAAGATGGATAAGAAAAGGGAAAAGAAGGAAATGAATTATGTGTTACTGGAAAAAATTGGTAAAGGAGTGGTGAAATCAATTTCATTGAAACAGTTAGAAAAAATTATTCAGGGTTTATAAATGAAAGTTACAATTCAACCATCGCAGTTAAATTGGTAGTTAGCACCTGCTTCCAAAGCTCTATGCAAAGAGCCTGTGCTGCTGCTTTATTGAATAAAGGAGAGACTCTATTTATAATCCCGGACATTCCAATGATGATAAAGCAGCATTGGATATTATTCAAAAATTGGGAGTAACGATTGAATTCAGAAGCGATGATTTATTGATCAATAGTGCAGGAGTAAATCTTGTTGCAAACGAAATTAATTGCGGTGAAAGCGGTTTAGGTATCAGAATGTTCACACCGCTTGTTGCATTAAGCGAAAAGAAAATCATAATAAATGGAACAGGAAGTTTGTTGACAAGACCGATGGATTTCTTTGATCAGATATTGCCAAAACTGGGAGTAAAAGTGAAAACGAATGAAGGAAAATTACCAATAGAAATTCAAGGACCGTTGAAACCTACTAGTATCGAAGTAGATGGTTCTTTAAGTTCGCAGTTTTTGACCGGCTTGTTATTGGCTTATGCAGCCGCTGGTGCAAAAGATGTTTCAATAAAAGTAAAAGAGCTAAAAAGCAAACCATATATTGATTTGACTTTAGATGTAATGAAACAGTTTGGCTTTACAGTTCCTGAGAATAAAAATTATGAAGAATTTATTTTTAGTACAGAACCGGTTTTAGAATCAACTCATACCGCAGTTCATTACACAGTAGAAGGTGATTGGAGTGGCGGAGCATTTTTATTAGTCGCTGGCGCAATTGCCGGACCAATTACTGTTAGAGGATTGGATTTAACTTCGACACAAGCCGACAAAGCAATCGTTGATGCATTGATGGCAGCGAATGCTGGTATTGCAATTGAAGCAAAGGGAATAAAAATTCATCCTGCTTTCATGCAGGATTTTATTTTGATGCAACAGATTGTCTCGGATCTTTTTCCTCCATTAGTAGCATTAGCTGCTTATTGTAATGGCGAATCAACAATAAAAGGAGTAAGTCGTCTAGCTCATAAAGAAAGTAACAGAGCTATTACTTTGCAAGAAGAATTTGAAAAAATGGGAGTGAGAATTGATTTGAATGATGATACAATGACTGTGCATGGTGGTAATGCTGTAAAAGGAGCAATCGTTCATTCAAGGCATGATCATCGAATTGCCATGGCTTGTGCTGTAGCAGCATTAAAAGCCGATGGAGAAACGGTTATTGAAGAAGCGGATGCGATTAAAAAATCTTATCCTGATTTTTATAATGATTTGGAAAAACTCGGAGCTGATGTATCTTTAAATAATAAGTTCAAGTTGTATGAATAGTTTCGGTCGCATATTTCGTATTTCAATTTTTGGTGAATCACATGGTGAATGTGTTGGGATAACTATTGATGGTTGTCCCGCAGGTTTGTCATTATCGCCAGAAGATATATTACCAGATTTGGAAAGAAGAAAAGGCGGCAAGCAAAAAGGTACAACACCAAGGCAAGAAGAAGACTTTCCGATTTTTAAAAGTGGTGTTTTCAATGGTAAGACAACCGGATTCCCAATTACTATTTTATTCGAGAATAAAAATACCCGCAGCGAAGATTATTCAAAGCAAAGAAGTATTCCAAGGCCTGGTCATGCTGATTGGGTAGCTCATCAAAAGTTCGGCGGTAACGAAGATTATCGTGGTGGCGGACATTTTAGTGCAAGATTAACAGCAGGAATTGTAGCAGCAGGTGCTTTTGCAAAAATGCTGATGAAAGATGTTACTATAAAAGCTGAGGTAACAGAAGTTGGCGGAGAAGCCGATATTGAAAAAGGATTACAAAAAGCAATTGATGCAAAAGATTCTGTTGGTGGCATTATTGAGTGTCGTGTCAATGGATTACCGGTTGGTTTGGGTGAACCATATTTTGATTCCATTGAATCTGTTCTTGCACAAATAGTATTTGCTATACCTGCCGTTCGTGGCGTTGAATTCGGAACTGGTTTTGCCGCTGCAAAAATGTTTGGCAGTGAGCATAATGATAGTATTCAGAATATGGATGGCAAAACAAAAACAAATCATGCCGGTGGAGTAGTTGGTGGAATCAGTAATGGAAATGAATTAGTTTTTCGCTTAGCAGTAAAACCAACCTCATCCACACCAAAAGAACAAAACAGTTTGAACTGGGATACAAAACAAACAGAAGATTTTTCTATTAAAGGCCGACATGATCTTTGTGTTGCCCTGAGAGCACCCGTTATAGTAGAAGCTGTAACGGCAATTGTGTTAGCAGACTTTATGTTATTAGAACAAAAAATTAAAAGAGTTTTATAATGCCTGTATTTTATCATGTAACTACTGCGGCTGATTGGGAAGCCGCCAAGCAAAAAGGAGAATATATTCATCCTTCATTGGAAGCAGAAGGGTTTATACATTGTTCGCAAGATCATCAGGTAGCTGGTGTATTGGAAAGATACTTTGCTGGTAAATCCGATTTGGTAAAACTGGTTATCGAATCAGATAAACTTACCAGTAAATATGTATTTGATTGGTCAAAATCAACAGCAGATACTTTTCCGCATGTTTATGGTCCAATAAATATCGATGCGGTGGTTGATGTGGTTGCGTTATAATTCTTTCATCAGTTTCTTAAATTCAATATCCAATATTTCAAACTTTGCTGCATCAGGCCAGCTATAATGCCACCATTCTTTTTCATAAGCCCTAAAACCATATTTCTCCATCGTCGATTTTAAAAGCGTTCTATTTTTCAAAAGATCTTCGGGCAGTTTGGTAAAATTATGATGAGCAGTATCTGAAAAATTATCAAACCCTGTTCCCATATTCAGTTCATTGTTATTTGATAAATTAATAATCGTTAAGTCAACTGCAACGCCTCGGTTATGTCCGCTGCCATTTCTCGGATGAGCAACATAGTCTTCATCTTTTACCAATTCCCAAAACTTTACCGTAACAGCATAAGGTCTGTATGCATCAAAAATTTTAATCCGAGTCCTTTTGTAGGTCGTTTATAGGAATCTTGCTGTGCAACTGTTTCAGTGCCAACAGATGTCAACAGGGTCAGAATTAATATCCACCGGAAGCGAAAAAAAATATTTATATTGTTATGCATATTGGTAGGTAAACTTACTATAAAACTACGATAAGCAACAAGCCACTACACTGAATTTATGGACACCCAAAAACTAATCTACCCTTTCGTTGCAGGCTTCTTTGTATGCCTCATATTTTTTGCTTCATGTAAAAGCAAACAAGAAAAGAGTGAACATTTTGCAAGCACTCCACAGGAACTAAATCAAAAAGCAAAAGAATTAATCAGCAATACTTTTCAGCATAATTCATTGCCCTCTTTTTTGGCTGATGATTCCTCCTTTGTTTTTTCACAAAAAGAATTTGTGGCATTTCTCTATGCCGGAAAAGAATATTCAACCAATTGGTGTAGTAAAGAAAGTTGGTCAGCAAGTGGCGACTCTTTATATCATTTTATTGAGAATGCCCAATTGTATGGTCTGTTTCCTGAAGATTACCACGCAGATGCGATAAGAGTAATCAGAAATAAGTTTATTGCTGATAGTTTGGGAAAATCGGACAGAAAAGATGCGGCTCTATGGGCGAAAGCAGATATAATACTGACAGATGCTTTTGTACAAATTGTAAAAGATATAAAAATTGGAAGGCTTCCAGATGATAGTATATCGCTAAGAAAAGATTCTGTGTTGTCCAACGAGTTTTATCAACAGCAGTTAAATGCGGTTTCTTCAAAGGGACTAATTTCTGTAATCGAATCATTGGAGCCAACGCAACCAGAATATGCGTTATTAAAATCAGGCATTAAAAAATTTCTTGATAGTTCAGACTATAGAAAGTTCACAGTTATTCCATATCCTGAAAAGAATCAGCAGAAATTTAAACAGGCATTGCAAAAACGATTGTACGAAGGCCGTTTTATAAGTTTTGATAGCACTACAGCAGATTCAACACAAATGGCAGATGCTGTAAAACTGTTTCAAAAGAAAAAAGGCATTGCGGTAGATGGAGTAGCAGGCGAGGGAACGGTAAGAATGCTGAACGTAAGTGATAGAGAAAAATTTATTCGTATTGCCATCAGCATGGATAAATACAAGCTGCTCCCAGAAAAAATGCCGGCAAAATATATTTGGGTGAATACATCCGCTAATTATTTGCAGGTAATGAACGGGGATAAGGTTGATCTGTCTTCAAAAGTAATTTGTGGTAAAGCCAAAACAAGAACTCCATTATTAAACAGTGCAGTTTCAGTTATCATTACTTATCCACAATGGGTGCCGCCGCCAAGTATTGTTGGTAAAGAAATATTACCAGCAGTCAAGAAGAATCCCGGTTATCTGGCTCGTAAAGGATTTAGTTTGATTGATTCAAAAGGAAACGAGGTCGACCCTTATTCGGTGGATTGGTCAAAGTATTCAAAAGGTATTCCATACAGAATAGTACAGGGTAGTGGTGATGCAAATTCTTTAGGTATAATGAAGTTCCATTTTGATAATAAATATTCTGTTTACTTGCATGATACAAATCAGCGGTATCTATTTGCCAATGCAATGCGGTCGTTGAGCCATGGTTGTGTTCGGGTGCAGGAATGGCAGCAGTTGGCTTTTTATTTATTTCGAAATGACAGTAGTTTGAATACAGGGAATAATTACACAAGAATAGACTCTGTTAAAGCATGGCTTGCCAGAAAGCAAAAGCGAAACATTTCGATTAAGAACAAAATGCCTTTATTTATCCGGAATGTTACTTGCGAGGGCAGAAATGGTAACATTCTGTTTTATGATGATATTTATGGAGAAGATAAAATGATTCGGCAGAAATATTTTGCTACTAAATGAGCCAGATATTTTCATAACAAACAAAAAAGTGATGAATTGCCGCAATTAGGAAAAATACCAGCACTAACCCCAGCTGATTATTAATAAATAATTTATTTCCACATGTTGAACATTGCTGTTATTTTTGTCCAGTTTTAAAACCAAACGATCTCTTTATGAAGAAGATATTATTATTGTTATTTGCTCTGTACCTTTTAGTGCCATCCGGTTTCGGTCAGGATGATGAAATTATGCCAAAATCATTGGGAATAAGCTTTTTTCTGAATGACTTTACAACTGCTTCCCGTATTCGTACTACCTCTTTATCCTCAGTCTTGTCAAATAAGTCTGTCGCTAAATTCAACGAAATGACCCCTGGTTTGGCAGTCAATTATTACAAAGGCATTAAAAGGCATTTGGATCTTGCTGTTTCTTTGGGTGGTTCTTTTATTAAATATCCAATGCCAAATAAATCCTTTTCAAGCAATAATTTTCTATTAGAAGCAAATGCTTCTGTTAATTTTAAACTAACCTCAGAAAAATATTGGTTTCAGCCCTATTTAACTGCAGGAATTGGTGGACATAAATACCTTGGCTACTATGGTGCATTTATGCCACTTGGCGTAGGACTCAAGATAAATTTGTTTGATGAGGCTTACCTTATAGCTAATTCTACTTATAGAGTTCCAATTACCACTGAAACTGCTAATTATCATTTTCAGCATAGTATAGGTGTTTTAGGCAGATTAACTAAAAAGAAGGAACCTGTTGTCATCCCCCCACCACCGCCTCCTCCTCCGTCTGATAGAGATGGCGATGGTATAATTGATTCCGAAGATAAATGCCCAGATGTAAAGGGGTTGGCTAAATACCAAGGCTGTCCTATCCCAGATCCCGATAAAGACGGTATAAATGATGAGGAAGATAAATGTCCAACTGTTGCCGGTTTAGCTCGTTACCAGGGCTGTCCAATACCAGATACCGATAAAGACGGTATCAATGATGAGGAAGATAAATGTCCAACTGTTGCCGGTTTAGCTCGTTACCAGGGCTGTCCAATACCAGATACAGATGGTGATGGTATCAATGATGAAGAAGACAGATGTCCGAAATTGAAAGGAACTGTAGCTAATCAGGGTTGCCCTGAAATAAAGGCAGAAGATAAAACGAAAGTTGAAGTGGCTGCTAAAAATATTTTGTTTGTAACTGGGAAATCAACGCTACAATCTAAATCATTTAAAGGATTGAATGATGTTGTTGCTATTATGCAAGCAAATCCGGACATGTTATTGGCTATTGACGGGCATACAGACTCTGACGGAAGCGAAGAATTGAATCAGAAATTAAGTGATAACCGTGCAGCTTCTGTAAAAGCATATCTTGTTAGTAAAGGTATTGATGAGACTAGAATTACTTCTACAGGCCACGGAGAGTTAGAGCCAATTGCAACTAATAAAACGGCTGCAGGTAAGCAACAAAACCGCCGTTCTGAATTAACATTGAGCTATTTTAAATAATTATAAGGAAGTATTTAAAGTTGAAAATGTCCCGGTTAATCCGGGACATTTTTTTGCTGGTGCCACAATCCGTTATTTTATCCACATAGAATGTTTCAATTTCAATAGTCTAAAATAGTCGATGTTTTCCCCTACCTTTGCGCCTCGAAAACCGAGAAGGTTTATTATTAATTTGATTTAAACAACTGAAAATAAAGCAGTCATGGCAGACTTAAAATTTCAAAGAAACTTTGGTATTGCGGCACATATCGATGCCGGTAAAACAACTACAACAGAACGTATCCTACGCTATACCGGAATGATCCACCGTATCGGTGAGGTGCATGATGGAGCGGCCACTACCGACTGGATGGAGCAGGAAAAAGAAAGAGGTATAACAATTACCTCTGCTGCTGTAAGTTGTCAATGGAATTTTCCTACAGATAAAGGAACAGCGACTGCAGATACAAAACCATACAACTTTAATATTATCGATACTCCAGGCCACGTTGACTTTACAGTGGAAGTAGAACGTTCAATGAGAGTATTGGATGGTCTTATTGCATTGTTCTCAGCTGTTGATGGAGTGGAGCCGCAGTCTGAAACTGTTTGGCGCCAGGCAAACCGTTATGGTGTTCCCCGTATCGGGTTTGTAAATAAAATGGACCGTGCCGGTGCTGATTTCCTGATGGTGGTTAAGCAGGTTAAAGATATGTTGGGATCTAAAGCAGTTCCTCTTCAGTTACCTATTGGTGCTGAAGATGATTTCATAGGTGTTGTTGACCTGATCAAAATGAAAGGTATCATCTGGCATATGGAAACAGAAGGAATGACTTTTGATGAGATTGAGATTCCTGCAGACATGCTTGAAGAGTCAAAACTGTGGAGAGCAAATCTGGTAGAAGCCGTAGCAGAATATGATGACCAGTTAATGGAAAAATTCTTCGATAATCCGGATTCTATTACAGAAGATGAAATACATGAAGCAGTTCGTAAAGCAACTGTTGATTTGAGCATCGTTCCAATGATGTGTGGCTCTTCATTTAAAAATAAAGGTGTACAAACAGCATTAGATGGAGTTTGTCGTTACCTTCCTTCACCATTAGATATTCCTGATACCGTTGGTTTAGATCCTGAAACTGGAGAACAGATTTCCCGTAAGCCGGATCCTAAGGCACCTTTTGCTGCCTTGGCTTTTAAAATCATGACAGATCCGTTTGTTGGTCGTCTTGCATTCTTCCGTTGCTATTCTGGTCACTTGGATGCAGGTTCTTATGTATTAAATGTAAGAAGTGGTAAGAAGGAAAGAATCAGCCGGATCATGAAGATGTTTGCTAACAAGCAAAACCCAATTGATTTTATTGAAGCTGGTGATATTGGCGCAGCAGTAGGATTTAAAGAGATTAAAACAGGTGATACATTGTGTGATGAGAATCATCCAATCACTTTGGAAAATATGTTTATCCCTGAACCGGTTATCGCAGTTGCTATTGAGCCAAAAACGCAGGTAGACGTTGATAAAATGGGTATGGCGATTTCCAAATTAGTTGAGGAAGATCCAACGCTTCGTGTAAATACTGACGAAGAAACAGGACAAACAATCCTTCGTGGAATGGGTGAACTTCACTTGGAGATTATTATCGATCGTATGCGTCGTGAGTTTAAAGTAGAAGTAAACCAAGGTGCTCCACAGGTAGCTTATAAAGAAGCATTCCAGGCAACAGTTACTCACCGTGAGACATTAAAGAAACAAACGGGTGGCCGTGGTAAATTTGCCGATATACAATTTGATTTAGGGCCTGTTGACGCAGAATGGAAAGCAGAAAATCCTGATAAGCATTATCAGTTTGTAAACGGTCTTTTTGGTGGATCAATTCCTAAGGAATTTGTTCCAGCTATCACTAAAGGATTTGAGCAATCAATGACTACTGGTGTGTTAGCTAGCTATCCGGTTGATAATATGAAGATCCGTGTGTTTGACGGTAGTTTCCATGCTGTTGACTCTGATGCAATGTCTTTTGAATTGTGTGCTAAACAAGGTTTCCGTGAAGCTGCAAGAAAAGCGAAACCTGTTTTATTGGAGCCGATTATGAAAGTAGAAGTAATTACTCCTGCATTATATATGGGTGATGTAACGGGTGACCTTAACCGTCGTCGTGGTATGTTGGAAGGAATGGATACAAGAGCTGGAGCTGAAGTTATCAAAGCGAAAGTTCCATTGAGCGAAATGTTTGGTTATGTAACCCAACTTCGTTCATTGAGTTCTGGCCGTGCATCTTCTACTATGGAATTTTCACACTATAACCCTGCACCAACCAATATTGCAGAGGAAGTGATAGCAAAAATTAAAGGCAAAGTGTCGGCTTAAGATATTCACAACTTATTTATACAATCCCATGGCTTTTGTCATGGGATTTTTTTATTACTTAATTGAAATCAACTGTTTCTCTCTCTTATGGCATTGTGTTTGTGAATAAAGCGAAAGGCTCCAACTCGTTTTTAGGAATCCTTAGTAGCTATTTAGCTGGTATGAAAAACAAAAAATTAAAAGAAAAGGACTCACGGTTGAGTCCTTTTCTTCTTTTAGGATAATAGCTATACTTTGGCTGAATTTCCAATAATCATTGAGTATTGAAGATCAAACAAATAGAGTCAGAATGGATGGTTGAAAAATAGTTTGTCCACACACCTAAAAATATTCAATAACTATTTGGATGGAATGACTCTCACCCTTACCTTTGCACTCCCAAAAGAAAATTGGGATTTTACACATGTCGCAAAGAATCAGAATAAAACTACAGTCTTACGATCACAACCTGGTTGATAAATCAGCTGAAAAGATCGTTAAAACAGTACGCAGTACTGGCGCAGTTGTAACAGGACCAATTCCTTTACCTACTCGTCGTAAAATATTTACTGTGTTACGTTCACCCCACGTTAATAAGAAAAGCCGTGAGCAATTCCAGTTAGCAACGCATAAGCGTTTGCTGGATATCTACACGTCTAGTTCTAGAACAGTGGATGCTCTAAGTAAGTTAGATCTTCCAAGTGGTGTGGAAGTAGAGATCAAAGCGTAGAATAAAGAAAGAGGTTCGCCTCATTAGTTCTTATAAATTGAATTTTAAATTTTAGCTAACTCTCAATCTTGTCCATCATAGCTTTAGCGACGGTGGGTAAAGAAAAAAGAGCTCTGGCCGATAAACATAAAACAAGCCATTCAGGGTTTGTTTACTACCGGTACTTCCCCATAAAGGAAAAGGTCGGTAGCAAACGGGGATTGACCCTTCGTTACACTCAAAGTGACGCTGTCACTGTAACGAAGAATGTCCCAATAACCTTGCAGGCATAAATTGAACAACCATGAAAGGTATTATTGGGAAAAAAATTGGGATGACTAGCATCTTCGATCCTTCCGGCAAACAAACTGCCTGTACGATTATTGAAGCAAAAAGCAGAAGTTAATCACTACGCAAAAGCTCAGACAGCTCCAAAGAAGTTTACAAAAGAATTTCGCAACTATTCCATAGAAAAAAATATTGGTGAAACAATTACACTTGACATTTTCGCTGAAGGCGATAAAGTTGAAGTAGTTGGTACCACTAAAGGAAAAGGTTTCCAAGGTGTTGTTAAGCGTCATGGTTTCCATGGTGTGGGTCAACAGTCTCACGGTCAGCATGATCGTCAAAGAGCTCCAGGTTCTTTGGGTAACTCTTCAGATGCTGCAAGAGTTATGAAAGGAATGAAAATGGCCGGCCGTATGGGTAATGACCGTGTGAAAATGAAAGGATTGAATGTTGTAAAAATTTTCGCAGAAAAAAATTACATTCTTGTTAGTGGTTCAGTACCTGGACATAACGGTTCAATTGTTTTAATTCAGAAATAAGGTTAACGAAACTCTGTTTCGTTTAAAAAAAAGAAAAAAATGCAAGTTCAAGTTTTAAATACAAAAGGGAAAGAAACCGGCAGATCGGTAGAACTACCTGAAGATATATTTGGTATTGAGCCAAACAATCATGTTATGTATCTGGCTGTTAAGCAGTATTTAGCTGCACAGCGTCAGGGAACTCATAAAGTGAAGACCCGTGCAGAAGTACAAGGTGCAAGCCGCAAGCTTCATCGTCAAAAAGGTACTGGTGGTAGCCGTAAGGGTAATATCCGTAACCCTTTATACAAGGGTGGTGGTACCATCTTCGGTCCAAAGCCTCATGCTTATGATATTAAGTTGAACCGTAAGGTAAAAGATCTTGCTAAAATTTCTGCACTTAGCTATAAAGCAAAAGATAATGCGATTGTTATTGTAGAAGACATTACAATGGATTCTCCAAAAACAAAAAGTTTCCTTGATATTATGGGTAGTTTGAAAGTTGCTGATAAAAAAGCAATGTTCATTATGCCTGAGAATAATGAAAATGTTCAATTGTCAATACGTAATGTGCCTTCTGTTTTAGGTGTATTGCTGAGTGATATTAATACTTACGACATTATTAATTCTGAAGTATTGATTTTGACAGAGAGTGCTGCTAAGATTTTCACTGACGAAGAAAAAGCAGTAGCATAATTTAAAATATTTTAAAGAAAAAGAAATGAATCCTTCTGACGTATTAATAAAACCCATTTTGACTGAAAAGGCAAATGCACAGCAAGATGCTTTGCGTCGCTATACATTCAAAGTGGCAAGAAAATCAAACAAGCTGGAAATTAAAAAGGCGATCGAGACTTTTTATGGTGTTACAGTTATCAGTGTTAATACTGCTGTATCTCCTGCAAAAGACAGAAGCCGTTTTACTAAAGCTGGTATTTTGAAGGGTCGTAAGCCTGCTTACAAAAAAGCTTATGTAACAGTAGCTGAGGGTGAAACAATTGATTTGTATTCAAACATCTAACCCTTAACTAAAGTATGGCAATCAACCGCCGCGAAGTGTTGGAATATAAAATTTAGAATTTAAGAAGAAATGGCATTAAGAAAATTTAAACCAGTTACAGCCGGAACTCGTTGGAGAATCGGAAACGCATATGCGGAGATAACAACGAATATTCCTGAAAAGAGTTTAGTAGAAGCAAAACCAAGAACTGGTGGACGTACATCTACTGGTCGCATGGCAATGCGCTACATAGGTGGTGGACACAAGAAGAAATATCGTATAATCGATTTCAAAAGAAATAAAGAAGGTGTTGCAACTGTTGAGTCTATTCAATACGATCCAAACCGTACAGCATTTATCGCTTTAGTAGTTTATGCTGATGGTGAGAAGCGTTACATAATTGCTCCACAAGGATTAGTAGTTGGTGCAACTGTTGAAAGTGGATCAAACGTAGCTCCTGAAATTGGGAATACGTTGCCAATGAAGAATATGCCTTTAGGTACAAATATTCATAACATTGAAATGCAACCTGGTCAGGGTGGTAAGTTAGCCCGCAGTGCAGGATCTTCTGCTCAGTTAACAAACAAAGAAGAGAAGTTTGCAATATTGAAAATGCCTTCTGGTGAGTTAAGAAAAGTATTGGTTAACTGTTGCGCAACAGTAGGTGTTGTGAGTAACAGCGATCATTTCTTGCAGAGCATGGGTAAAGCAGGTCGTAACAGATGGAAAGGTATCAAACCAAGAGTTCGTGGAGTAGCGATGAACCCGGTAGATCACCCAATGGGTGGTGGTGAAGGTAGAGCTTCTGGTGGTCAGCCTCGTTCTAGAAATGGTCAGTATTCAAGAGGTCTTAAAACAAGAACAAAAGGAAAAGGAAGCGATAAAATGATTATCCAGCGTAAAGACGGGAAAAAGCTTTCGAAATAATTTATTTACTAATACAACGACTTAAACATGGCTCGTTCGATTAAAAAAGGTCCTTATATAGCTTCTCATCTTGAAAACAAGGTGATGGCTATCAACGAGGGAAAAAATAAGAAGGGTGTAATTAAAACTTGGAGCCGTCGCTCAACAATTTCACCTGACTTTGTGGGACACACTTTTGCTGTTCATAATGGTAACAAGTTTATCCCGGTGTATGTAACTGAATTTATGGTAGGTCATAAACTAGGTGAATTCGCACCAACCCGTCATTTCAAAGGACACTCTAAAAAAGAAGGTTAATAAAGAAATTAATAACAATGGAAGCAGTAGCTAAACTGAGAAATCATCCGACATCACCCCGTAAAATGCGGTTACTAGTTGACCTTATTCGTGGTATGAAAGTGGATAAAGCATTGGCAGAATTGGAGCATAACCCTAAAGACTCTGCAGTTCCTTTACGTAAGTTAGTACTTAGTGCTATCGACAACTGGAAGCAGAAGAATGAAGGTGGCGATGAAAGTCAATTGATAGTTAAGACAATAATGGTTGATGGTGGCAGAACATTGAAACGTATGCGTCCTGCTCCGCAAGGCCGTGGTTACAGAGTTCGCAAACGCAGCAATCATGTAACAGTGATAGTGGATAGTAAAGCAGAAAATAAAAACTAAACGAATTAATAAACCAATAACATGGGTCAAAAAGCAAATCCGATTGGTAACAGACTAGGTATCATCCGTGGGTGGGAATCTAACTGGTACGCAGACAAAAAGAACTATGCTACAAGACTGATCGAAGATCATAAGATCAGAACTTACCTGAATGCCCGTATCAACAAGGGTGGTATCTCAAAAATAGTTATTGAGAGAACATTGGGTAAACTGATTGTAACGATTCACACATCTAAGCCTGGTATCATCATTGGTAAAGGTGGCGGAGAAGTAGATCGTATCAAAGAAGAGTTGAAGAAGTTAACAGGTAAAGAAGATGTACAGATTAACATTCTGGAAATCCGCAGACCTGAGTTAGATGCGATGATTGTTGGTGATACAATTGCCCGTCAAATCGAAAATCGTATCAACTTCAAAAGAGCTACTAAAATGGCTATTGCTTCTTCACTTCGTATGGGTGCAGAAGGAATCAAAGTAAAATTGAGTGGACGTTTGGGTGGATCTGAGATTGCCCGTAGCGAAGAGTTCAAACAAGGCCGTACTCCTTTACATACATTCCGTATGGATATTGATTATGCTAATGTGTTTGCACAAACAGTATATGGTAAAATCGGTATCAAAGTTTGGATTTGTAAAGGTGAAGTATTAGCAAAGAGAGATTTGAATCCAAATATCATTGCAGGTGGTAAGAATGATGGACCTGGTGGAGATAGAAGAGATGATAGACGTGGTGGTGGGGATAGAAGAGATGATAGACGAGGCGGTGGAGATAGAAGAGGCGGCGGCGGTGGAAGAAGAAATTAATTGAATTAAAAACAAGAATCTAGTAACTAGAAATTATATACAATGTTACAACCGAAAAGAGCTAAACACAGGAAAATGCAGAAAGGTCGCATGAAAGGCGACGCTAAGAGAGGTACAACAATTGCTTTTGGAACTTTTGCTTTAAAAGCTTTAGACCAACATTGGATTACTGATCGTCAAATTGAAGCTGCCCGTCAGGCATTAACCCGTGAAATGAAAAGAGAAGGTAATGTGTGGATACGTATATTCCCTGATAAGCCAATCACAAAGAAACCTGCAGAGGTAAGAATGGGTAAGGGTAAAGGTAGCTTAGAGTATTGGGCTGCTGTAGTAAAGCCAGGCCGTATCATTTTTGAAATAGATGGTGTTGATGAAAAAGTGGCCCGTGCATCTTTGTCATTAGCTGCTGGTAAGTTGCCTATCAAAACAAAATTTATGATACGCCGTGATTTAGTAACTGCGTAATAATTAATAAATCGAATAACAATGTCAAAAAAAGCTGATTTTGTAAAAAGCATCCATGGGATGAATGAGCAGGATCTCAAAGCCAGGATTGAAGAAGATAAATTACGGTTGAAAAAACTGGAATTTGCTCAGGCAATTTCTCCACTGGAGAATCCAATGGTAATCCGCGATGTTCGCAGAGATATTGCACGGCTGAAAACAGAATTGAAGTTAAAGCAAACACAAGCATAATAAAGCTAGTAAAATGGAAGAAAGAAATTTAAGAAAGACTAGGATAGGCGTTGTAACCAGCAACAAAATGACTAAAACTATCACCGTTGAGGTGGAGAGAAAAGTAAAGCATCCTATCTATGGTAAGTTCGTGAAAAAATCCACAAGATTCCATGCTCATGATGATAAAGATGAGTGTAGCATCGGTGATGTGGTAAAGATCATGGAAACCCGTCCGCTTAGTAAAACAAAGCGTTGGAGATTGGTAGAAGTGGTTGAGAAAGTTAAATAAAAAGTTACGAGCTACGAGCTAATAAGCTACGAGCCGTATTAATAAAAGGTAATAATAATTGCTAAAGGCTTGCAACTCGCAGCTAATAGCTCAAAGCTTAAGAAAATGATTCAGCAAGAAAGCCGGTTAAAAGTTGCGGACAACAGTGGTGCCAAAGAGGTGCTTTGTATCCGTGTACTGGGCAATAGCGGTCAGCGTTATGCAAGAATAGGCGATAAGATTGTAGTTACTGTAAAAGATGCAATGCCTGCAGGTGGTATTAAGAAAGGTACAGTTGCAAAAGCTGTTATCGTTCGCACAACTAACAAACTGCGTCGTAAAGATGGTTCTTATATCCGTTTTGACGACAATGCGGTTGTAATCTTAAACCAGTCTGATGAGCCAAGAGGCACTCGTATTTTCGGGCCAGTTGCCAGAGAGCTGCGTGACAAAGGATACATGAAAATTGTTTCACTGGCTCCGGAAGTATTATAATTGATTCAAAGGGGATAACCCATTAATGATAGATAACATGAAAGCAAGATTTAAACCAAAGTACAACATCCGCAAAGGAGACAATGTAGTGGTTATTACAGGTAATGATAAAGATTTATCAAAACCCCGTGTTGTGAAAGAAGTATTGGTAGATGAGGCGAAAGTTTTAGTAGAAGGTGTGAACATTAAAACCAAGCATACGAAACCATCAGCACAAAATACCAAAGGTGGTATCCTTAAAGTAGAAGCTCCGATTCATATCAGCAATGTTATGCTTTGGGATCCGGCTCAAAAGGCTGGTGCAAGAGTGACGAGAGTAAGAAAAGAAGGGAAAACAGAAAGAGTTTTCAAAACAAAAAAAGAACAGGGAGGTAAAAAATAATGAGTACAAAAAGTTATAGCCCAAGACTGGCAGATAAGTACACTAAAGAAGTAGTACCTGCCCTGGTGAAAAAATTCAGTTATGATACTGTAATGCAGGCACCAAAATTGGAAAAAATTTGTTTGAACCGTGGTGTTAACGGTGCAGTAACAGATAAGAAATTAATTGATATAGCTATTGATGAGTTGACAACAATCTCTGGTCAAAAAGCTGTCGCAACAATGTCTAAAAAAGACATCTCAAACTTTAAGTTGCGTAAGGACATGCCGATTGGTGCAAGAGTTACGCTTCGTGGGGTAAAGATGTTTGAATTCTTAGATCGTTTAATCTCTGTAGCCTTACCAAGGGTTCGTGACTTTAAAGGAATTAGTGAGAAATCATTTGATGGCCGTGGTAATTACACAATGGGTGTTACGGAACAAATCATTTTTCCTGAGATTGATATTGACAAAGTAAATAAAATTACTGGTCTTGATATCACTTTCGTAACAACAGCGAATAATGACGAAGAAGCGTATGAGTTATTGAAAGAATTGGGAATGCCTTTTAAGAATGCTGCAAAAACAAATTCTAACTAAAAGAAATAAATAAACATGGCAAAAAAATCGATAACAGCCAGACAGCGGAAGAGAGAGAAGTTGGTAGCCCAACATGCGGAAAAAAGAGCTGAACTTAAAAAAGCCGGCGATTGGAAAGCTTTGGACGAAATGCCAAAGAATTCATCTAAGGTAAGATTGAAAAATCGCTGTCAAATCACCGGTCGTCCAAGAGGATATGTTAGATATTTTGGAATTTCCAGAATCATGTTGAGAGACATGGCTTTGAACGGAAAAATTCCAGGAGTGAAAAAAGCAAGCTGGTAATAAAAATACTATAACTCGGTTGCTCCGGCAATCAGAATAGCAAACAAAATTTTGAACTGAATAATTGAAATAAAATGGTAACAGATCCTATAGCAGATTTCCTTACAAGAATACGTAACGCACAGATGGCAGGCCATCGTGTAGTGGATATTCCTGCTTCTAACTTGAAGAAGCGTATGACTGAAATCTTATATGCTCAGGGTTATATTCTGAAATATAAGTTTGAGGATGATAACAAGCAAGGCATTATTAAAATTGCCCTGAAGTATGATCCAACTTCTAAAGTTCCTGCTATACAAAGTATGGAAAGAGTAAGTCGTCCGGGTTTACGTCAGTATGCATCTCCTGCTGAATTCCGTAGAGTGAAGAACGGATTAGGTGTAGCAATTATGTCTACTTCTAAAGGTGTAATGACTGATAAGGAAGCGAAATTGCAGAACGTTGGCGGTGAAGTGCTTTGTTATATTTATTAATAAAAATTATTTACTGATACATTAAGCTGAAACTATACTAAGCTGACCGGTCAGTAAAACACAAAATAAAAATTAGAAATTATGTCTCGTATAGGTAAACAACCAGTTATCGCTCCTGCAGGTGTAACAATTACAGTAGGAAAAGATAATGTGGTTACAGTAAAAGGACCAAAAGGCGAATTGAAGCAAGAAATTGACCGTGATATCACTGTTGAAGTGAAAGATGGTACAATAACATTTGCCCGTCCTACAGATCAGATTCGTCACCGTGCCATGCATGGTTTATACAGATCACTTATTGCCAATATGGTAAAAGGTGTTACTGATGGATTTGAAAGAAAACTGGAATTGATTGGTGTGGGTTTTAAAGCTGCAAGTCAAGGAAATGTTTTAGATCTTGCTTTAGGTTACTCTCATAATATCATATTTGAAATACCGAAAGAATTAAAACTTGCAACAGCACAGGAAAAAGGTCAAAACCCAACGATCTCTCTTGAGGGAATTGATAAGCAATTGATTGGTCAGGTAGCTGCAAAGATCCGTGGTCTTCGTAAGCCTGAGCCATACAAAGGAAAAGGTGTTCGTTACATGGGTGAAGTTGTTCGTAAGAAAGCTGGTAAAGCGGCTGGTAAATAATTAAGTAAAAATTAAATCCTGGCAGCATCAGGATTGAAAATTAAATAAGATGAATTCAAAAATTAAATCACAGAGAAGAACAAACATCCGTTACCGCATTCGCAGGAAGATTAGTGAAGGAACGGCTCAAAAGCCACGATTGTCTGTTTTTAGAAGTAATACAGATATCTATGTGCAATTGATTGATGATGCAAGTGGAGTAACATTAGCATCGGCTTCTTCGAAGGATAAAGCAATCAAAGCTCAGAAAGCTAACAAAGTTGATAAGAGCAAAATGGTTGGTGAGTCAATTGCAAAAAAAGCAGTTGAGTTAGGAATCAACGATGTAACATTTGACCGTGGTGGTTATCTCTACCATGGCCGTGTTAAGTCTGTAGCTGATGGAGCAAGAGAAGGTGGACTTAAATTTTAAGCAAACAACTTTCAAACTTTTAATTACAAGAATAAATGTCAAAGTTTAACGTAAACAAGGTGAAAGCCGGAGACCTGGAACTGAAAGATAAAGTAGTTGCCATCAACCGTGTTGTAAAAACAACAAAGGGTGGCCGTGCATTTAGTTTCTCAGCACTGGTTGTTGTAGGAAATGAAAATGGTATTGTTGGTCATGGTCTTGGTAAAGCCAAAGAAGTACAGGAAGCAATCGCCAAAGGAATTGATGATGCAAAGAAAAACCTGATTAAAGTTCCGGTTATGAAAGGTACTATACCTCATGATCAGTGGGCAAAAGAAGGTGCTGCTAAAGTATTGATTAAACCAGCTGCTCATGGTACTGGTGTAATTGCCGGAGGTTCTATGCGTGCCGTATTGGAAAGTGCTGGTATCACTGACGTATTAGCGAAGTCTCTTGGTTCTGCTAATCCACATAATGTGGTAAAAGCAACTTTCAAAGCATTGGCTTTGCTTCGTGAACCGATTGCAGTAGCAAAAACTCGTACAATGGGTTTGAAGAAAGTATTTAACGGTTAATCCGATTATAATCGAATTGAATTATTATGAAAAAGGTAAAGATAACATTGGTAAAAAGTCCTATCGACAGATCTGAGCGTCAAAAACTGACAGTACAGGCTTTAGGATTAGGTAAGATGAATTCTTCTAAGGAAGTAGAAACTACTCCGCAGATATTAGGTATGATCACAAAAGTGAGTCATCTTCTTAAAGTTGAGGAATTAAGTTAATAAAATTGAGTGCGGATTTATTTCGCATTTATTCTTTATAAAAATAGCGAGCCCCGAATGCTTTCGGGGCGTTGAGTAAAAAATAAAAGCAACAAAATGAAATTACACGAATTAAAACCTGCAAAAGGTGCAACGCACAAAGTAAAACGTATTGGCCGTGGTGATGGTTCCGGACATGGTGGAACTGCTACAAAAGGTACAAAAGGCGCACAAAGCCGTACTGGATTTAAAAATAAAAGAGCACATGAAGGTGGTCAGATGCCAATTCAGCGTCGTGTTCCAAAACGTGGATTCAAAAATCCAAATCGTATTGAGTATAAAGTAATCAACCTAGGTCAGGTAGAGCAACTGGCAGAAAAATATAGTATTACTGAGTTTAGTTTAGAAAATCTTTACATAAATGGATTGATTGGACAAACAGACAGAATAAAGGTATTGGGTAATGGAGAACTAAAAGGAAAGTTTACTTTCAAAGTGAATGCAGCAAGTGAAAAAGCAAAGGCCGCAATAGAAGCAGCCGGTGGAACGGTAGAAATTGTAAAGTAAATTTGCTAAATTGCAACGACGCATAACAATGCGTCTTTTATTTTTACTGCAATGGAATTCCGGAGTAGTATTTTACAGGCTTTTTAAATTTTTTTAATTCCCGTGAAGAAATTAATACAAACACTTAAGAATATCTGGAGCATCGAGGATTTGAGAGGTAAAATTTTATTTACCCTTATGATGATAGCTATTTATCGTCTTGGTTCTCATATTGTATTGCCAGGTATAGATCCAACAAAAATAAACGCCAGCAACCAAAACAGTACTGGTATTCTTGGGCTTATTGATGCTTTTTCCGGAGGTGCATTTAATAATGCATCCATTTTTGCATTAGGAATTATGCCTTATATCTCTGCCTCTATCTTTATGCAGTTGATGACGGTGTTGGTGCCTAGTTTTCAGAAAATGCAGAAGGAAGGGGAAAGTGGTCGTAAGAAAATAAATCAATACACCCGTTATCTTACGGTAATTGTCACTCTTCTTCAGGCTTCAGCTTATGTTTCATACTTGCAAGGAATGTTTGCACAGTCTGGCGCAATTATGCCTGCCTTTTCTGGTTATTTCTGGTTGTCATGTCTGGTAGTATTATCTGCTGGAACCATGTTTGTAATGTGGATTGGGGAAAAAATAACCGACAATGGGTTAGGAAATGGTACTTCATTGATCATCATGATTGGTATTATTGCCCGTTTACCTCAATCATTCCTTCAGGAGCTAAGTGCTAAATCTGGCCGTAGCGGAGATATATTGATTTTCATTATTGAGGTTGCAATTTTGATTGCAATCATCATGGGTTGTGTGTTATTGATACAAGGTGTACGAAAAGTACCAGTTAATTATGCAAAACAAATTGTTGGTAATCGCCAGTTTGGTGGTGCAAGGCAGTTTCTTCCTTTGAAAGTAAATGCAGCAGGTGTGATGCCTATCATCTTTGCACAGGCAATTATATTTATACCTACCATTTTCGCCAATTTCAGTACAACTGGCGGAGGTTTTCTAAAAGCCATGAATGATCATACCAATATTTGGTATATGCTGATTTATTCTGTTGTGGTAATAGGATTTACCTTCCTGTACACTGCCTTGATATTTAATCCAAAACAGATATCTGATAATTTAAAGCAAAACAACGGTTTCATACCAGGTGTAAAGCCAGGGCAGCCGACTGCAGATTATATCGGAACAATCATGGATAGAATAACATTACCCGGAGCTTTCTTATTAGCATTCGTTGGTATTTTGCCTGGTATTGTTGCCCGTTTCGGTGTGACTAGTCAGTTCTCTACTTTCTTCGGCGGAACCTCGTTGTTGATTATGGTAGGTGTTGTTTTAGACACATTACAGCAAATAGAAACTCAGTTGTTGATGCGTCAATATGATGGCTTAATGAAAAGCGGAAGATTGCAAGGAAGACAATCAGCATCTCCTGTTCAGATTTAATTAATTACAAAAGATATACGACCCGTCTCGCCTCAGGCGAGACGGGTTTTACTTTTTTTAAGGATATTTGTAAGCTATGATGATTTATAAAACAGATGAACAAGTTGAATTGATGCGACAAAGTGCTTTATTGGTAAGCAAAACGCTGACTGAAATTGCAGGAACACTTAAGCCAGGAATTACAACTTTGTCCATTGATAAAAAGATAGGGGAGTTTATTAGAGATCATCAGGCAATTCCTTCATTTCTTAATTATAATGGCTATCCTTTTAATTCATGCATTTCAGTTAACGATGTAGTGGTACATGGCTTTCCTGGAGTAAAGGAATTAATTGAAGGAGATATTCTAACAATTGATGTAGGTGTAATATTAAACGGCTGGCATGGGGATCATGCTTATACATTTGCCATTGGTGATCCGGGTAAGGAAGTTATGCGTTTGATACAGGTGACAAAAGAATCATTATATAAAGGAATTGAAAAGGCAATCGTTGGAAACAGAATCGGTGATATTGCTTTTGCTATTCAGGAACATACTGAACGTAAAAATGGATATGGTGTGGTAAGAGAATTAGTAGGGCATGGATTAGGGAAGAATTTGCATGAAGACCCGCAAGTGCCTAATTATGGAAAAAGAGGAAGCGGTCCTAAATTAAAAGAAGGATTAGTATTAGCTATAGAGCCGATGATCAACATGGGTACAAGAGATGTTTATACAGATGATGATGGCTGGACAGTGAGAACAAATGATGGGAAACCTTCTGTTCATTTTGAACATGATGTTTGTGTGAGAAAAGGCAAAGCAGATATTTTATCAGACTACAGTATAATTGAGAAAGCAGAAAAAGCTAACCCGAATTTATTTACTCAACAAATATTGCAGCCCCTCAACTGAGGGCCTGCCTGCCGGTAGGCAGGGTTTGTTTTTAGGAAATGGCTAATAAAAAATTAATAGTAATTGGTGGAGGTGCTGCAGGTTTTTTCTGTGCTGTCAATGCAGCAAGAATGAATCCAGAGTTGGAGATTTTTATTCTTGAAAAAAGCAATAAGCTACTTTCAAAAGTTGGCGTAAGTGGTGGTGGAAGATGCAATGTTACGCATGCCTGTTATGATATACAAGAAATTATTAAAAAATATCCAAGAGGTGGAAGTTTTGTAAAGAAAGCATTTCACCAGTTTTTTACTACCGATACAATAAACTGGTTTGAAGAAAGAGGAGTGAAATTAAAAACGGAGAAAGATGGAAGAATGTTTCCTGTTACTGATTCATCACAAACAATCATAAATTGTTTACTGAGTGAAGCACAGCAATATGGAGTGAAGATTTTGATGAAAACAGAAGTAAAAACTATTGTGAAGGAAGATGATTGGTTTAAATTAGAATTATCCAATGGCGAATTACTTACTTCAGATTTCATTTGTATTGCAAGTGGTGGTTATCCAAAAACTTCAATGTTTGAATGGTTAACAAAGTTGGGTCACTCGGTTGAAGAGCCGGTTCCTTCTTTATTTACTTTTAACCTCTGCCGGACATACCTAAGCATCCCATTACTAAACTGATGGGTATAAGTGTAGCAAATGCTACTGTAAAAATTGTTGGAACAAAACTTATTCAATCTGGTCCATTATTGATTACTCATTGGGGATTAAGTGGTCCGGCAATTTTAAAACTAAGTGCCTGGGGAGCAAGAGAACTGGCAGATAAGAATTATGACTTTACGGTTTTGCTTAATTGGTTGCCTGAATTTAATGAACAACAATTGTCAGAACAATTTCAAAAAATCCGCTTTGATATTGCCGCACAAAAAATAGCCAACAAAAATCCATTTGGCTTGCCGCAAAGATTATGGGAGTTTATTCTGGAGTCTTCAGGTGTAAAAACTGATATTAGATGGGCTGATCTTCCTGCAAAAGAACAAAACAAACTAATAAAAAACTTATGTGCAGCCGAATTTAATGTGAAAGGGAAAACTACATTTAAAGAAGAGTTTGTTACAGCCGGAGGAATTAAGTTAAATGAGATTGATCATAATACAATGATGAGTAAAGTAGTTCCAAATATTTTCTTTGCCGGCGAAATCCTGGATGTAGATGGAGTTACAGGCGGATTTAATTTTCAACATGCATGGACAAGTGGTTTTATAGCCGCAAAAAATGTTGCCTCCTTGCCCGTTTAATTTTATTTATCTATTTGTGGTTTTAATTGAATATAAGACCATGCTGTGAATGGTAATACCAAAAGCATTCCAATTACCCACCAACACGAAGTGATTAACCAAGAAATAGTGATCAGCAATAAAAGATAAATCGGATATGAAAGCATCATTATCCCTGCCATTATAGAATCATAGTGATCATTGTCGTGTGTTCTTTTCCAGATATATTTTTTTATAGGAAGATAAAGTGGCAAATGAATTAGATAACCAATGGCTGCAGGAAGTATAAGAAGTATATTTTTTGCTGATGAAGGTTTAATTTCTAACTGCTCTTTTTGTGTTTGCTTGTCTTTTTTTTGTATTTCAAATACCGAATGTTCTAATTCTCGCTGCAGTAAATTATTAAATTCCTGGTGCCTTAATCCGTCAGTCACATTAAAATTCATATCTTCTTTTTGCATAGGTTCTCCAAAATTGATAAACATGTTTTTACCAAATCTTGTAAATGAACTATAATTCAACCCTACAGGAATAACCGTTAACGGAATGTTTTCTTCCCATGCTTTGATGGCTAATCTTGCTGTTCCTTTTTTTAAAGAACGAAGATGCCATTCATTAATACATTTACCTTCGCTGAAAATAGTGATGACACCATTGTTTTTTAATATCTCAATGCAAGCATCAAATGTTTTATAATTTTCAGAAAGATTTTCTACTCCTTCGCTTGGCCGGTAAACAGGTAATATTTTTAATGCAGCAAGAATTTTTATGAAAGGGTTTTTAAAAGCATCGCCTCTGGCTAAGGACCAAACTGTTTCTTCAAATAAAGTATCAATAATAATAGAGTCAAGAAACGAGTTGGGATGATTGCAAGCCAGCAACACCGGACCTTTAATTTTTAATACTTCTGGCTTATTGATTATGATTTTCCGGCAGAAAATGGGTAGTGCTAACCGGGCAATTCTTTTAAGTATAGAATAGAGCAAAAAGTTAGTTTTTGTGAATATAGGAAGAATTAGCAGATGAACAGCGAACAGAACCCAGAACGGAGCGTCGCAACGGATGCTTAATCAAGGCTTTACAGCTGGGAACATAATTCAAAATTCTCCTCAGTTGTATCAGAAAAACCCGAGCTATTTCTTTATCTTTGCTCCCCCGAAAATAAAACCCTTCGGGATTTAAAAAATGTTTGAAAACAAAAATTTAAAGAACCTAAACGCTGATGCACAGGAGAACGCAGGCGATACGTCGACAGACGCATCCGAAGCTTCTACAGCGACAACAACTGCACCTGTCGCAGATTCCAGTTCCGTTGGAACTGAGGAGGCAACTCCAAAGAAGCCTGCTTATGCACCTGAAACACCGCATGATGATTTTGACTGGAATGTTGACAAACGCAATGTTACTTCTTACTCTGAAGAAGAGAAAGAGAAGTATCACAAAGTGTATGACAACACTTTCAAGCAATTGAATGATGGCGAATTGATGAATGGTACTGTTGTTGGTTTAACAAAAACTGACGTTGTATTAAACATCGGATTTAAAAGTGACGGTTTGATTTCGTTGAATGAATTCCGTGACCTTCCTTCTCTTGCTATTGGTGATGAAGTGGAAGTAATGATTGTTGAGAAAGAAGACAGAGACGGACATTTGAATTTAAGCCGTCGTCAGGCCCGCATTACGAGAGCCTGGGAAAGAATTATGGAAGTGCATAAGACTGGTGAAGTTATCACTGGTACTGTTACTTCTAAAACGAAAGGTGGTTTGATCGTTGATGTATTTGGAATGGAAACATTCTTACCAGGATCACAAATTGATGTGAAGCCTGTTACAGATTACGATCAGTTTGTAGGAAAGACAATGGAATTTAAAGTAGTTAAGATCAACGAGACTATTAAGAATGCTGTTGTATCTCACAAAGCACTTATCGAAAGCGATATCGAAGCACAGAGAGCAGAGATTATGAGCAAACTGGAGAAAGGACAAGTATTAGAAGGTACAGTGAAGAACATCACTGACTTCGGTGCTTTCATGGATCTTGGTGGCTTAGACGGTCTGTTATACATTACTGATATTTCTTGGGGTCGTATTTCTCATCCAACTGAAGTATTAAAGCTTGATCAGAAGATCAATGTTGTGGTACTTGATTTTGATGATGAGAAAAAACGTATCAGCCTTGGCTTGAAGCAATTGACGCCGCATCCTTGGGATGTATTGGCAGAAAATATTGCTGAAGGAAATGTAGTGACTGGTAAAGTGGTTAACATTGAAGACTACGGTGCTTTCCTTGAAATTCAGCCTGGTGTTGAAGGTCTTGTCCATGTTTCAGAAATTACATGGGCTAATACACCAATCAATGCTAAAGAATTCTTTAAGCTGGGTGATGAGCATGAAGCTAAAGTTGTAACCTTAGATAAGGAAAGT
The DNA here is from genome assembly GCA_016706055.1 of Chitinophagaceae bacterium. GTDB lineage: Bacteria > Bacteroidota > Bacteroidia > Chitinophagales > Chitinophagaceae > JJ008. The sequence continues at coordinate 258,520 of JADJKL010000003.1, forward strand.
AGAAAGATGAGTTTGTCTATCAAACAACTTTCTGAAGATCCTTGGAATGAAATCGAAACCAAATTTGCTGAGAACAGCAAGCATCCAGGTTTAGTGAAGAACATCACTAACTATGGTGTGTTTGTAGAATTGTCTGCCGGTATCGGTGGTATGATTCATATCAGTGATTTGAGCTGGTTGAAGCGTTTCAATCATCCTGGTGAGTACACGAAAGTTGGAGAAACTATTGATGTAGTTATCTTAGGAATAGATAAAGAGAACAGAAAATTACAGTTAGGCCATAAACAATTAGAAGAAGATCCTTGGAATACATTGGCTGATACATTTGCAATCGGAAGTCTTCATGAAGGCACAGTAAGTCGTCGTGATGATAAAGGTGCATCTGTTCAATTGCCATATGGATTAGAAGGGTTTGCTCCTAACCGTCATCTTTCAAAAGAAGATGGTAAGAGCATTGGTGCTGATGAAACTGCACAGTTTATGGTGATTGAGTTTGACCGCAATGAAAAACGCATTGTTGTTTCTCATACCCGTATTTGGGAGCAGGTTCAGGTAGATGCTGCAGATGCTGTAAAGAAAGAAGCAAGAGTTGATGCAGACAACACTAGAAAAGCTGTGAAGAGTGTACAGAGTAAAGTTGAAAAAGCTACTCTTGGTGATTTAGGTGTATTGGCTGATCTTAAGAAGAAAATGGATGGCGAAGACAGTGGTGAAACACCTGCTGAAGAAGCTAAACCAGAATAAGAATATTGCAGAATTATAAAACCCACCTTTTAAGGTGGGTTTTTTTATGAGTAGATTTGGGTGAACAATAGAAATTCTTAATTGTTGTGTTTTAAGTATTATTGACCATTTATTTTTTATTTCTTCCATTACAATCACTTATTTTGAATTATTATTAGCTATCAAAATTTTTTCATGGCTTCTATTAGCGAAAGGTTAAGGAATTTTCATCCGGTTAGAAAAATTGTTTACTTTTTTGTAGGCTTATTTTCTTACCCTGGCCTTGCCATTGTCAATAAGTTAAAAATTTCCGGGACAGAACATTTTGAAAAATTGCCAAAGCAAAAGGTATTATTTGTCAGTAATCATCAAACCTATTTTGCTGATGTAATCACATTCCTTCACATTTTCTGTGCAGTAAAATGGGGAAAGCGAAATCGTTTAGGGGTTCCTTATTATTTATTGAATCCATTTACTAGAGTAAATTATGTAGCTGCAGAAGCTACTATGAAAGGAAGTTTGATAAGCCGTTTATTTTTATTGGCTGGCGGCATAACGGTAAAAAGAACCTGGAACAAGGAGTCTAAAGAAGTAAGAAAAGGATTGGATCCATCCGATTCTAGAAAAATACATAGAGCATTAGAAAACAATTGGGTGATTACTTTTCCGCAAGGTACAACCAAGCCTTTTGCACCAGGTAGAAGGGGAACTGCATTGTTAATTAAACAAGTAAAGCCAGTTGTTATACCAGTTGTTATAAACGGATTTTGGAGAGCCTTTAATAAAAAAGGATTAAAGTTTAAAAAGAAAGGCACAGTACTTTCCGTTACATTTAAAGCGCCGCTTGATATTGATTTTGAGGCATCAACCGATATTATTCTTGATCAGATTATGGATGCAATTGAACAAAGCAAAGATTACATGATGAAAGGAAAACATCATTGGATTACCAAAGAGTAGTATTATTTCACAAACAATGCTCTTAATTCTGCTGCATCATCCGGTTTCATTTTACCGCCGAGTATTAATCGTAGCTGTCTTCTTCTTAATGCACCTTCAAAAAGTTTTTGCTCAGTATCTGTTTCAACAATAAGTTGTGGCACTGGTGATGGTTTGCCATTAGCATTTAAGGCAACAAATGTATAATAGGCTTCATTGCTTTTGTACTTTACCTGTTGCTTCAGGTCTTCTCCCCATACATTCATATGTACTTCCATCGAAGTATTGAAGGCTCTTGTAACGTTTGCTTCAATATGAACAACGTTGCCCAATTTTATAGGGTTTTCAAAAGAAATATTATCAACCGATGCTGTTACAACTGGAGCATTACAATGTTTTTGCGCAGACAATGCGGATGCTATATCCATCCAATACATTAATCTGCCACCCATCAGGTTTCCAAAAAGGTTAGTATCATTCGGCAGCACAAGTTCAGTCATAATGATCAGGCTTGCGGCAGGTGTTTTTGATTCCATGTATACAAATTTTGGCAAAGTTAAGCATTGGCAATTCTGTAAAATGATAAAAATCATATGTATTAATTGTTGCCTGATGGTTGGTCTAATTTGCTACCTCTTATCTTTGCTACCTATTACGATTGTTATATGGCATCTACCCCCGAAATCTCATTTGATAATACTGAATTTGCATTTGAGTATAAAACAGATAAACAGTTAAAAAAAGCCCGTTTCTTATTTAACCTGATGGGAAAATCCTGGATTGTGAAATTAGGGACATGGTTAGCTCCTTGGTCACTTAAAGTTGGGCTACCAATAAAAGGGATTATCCGCAATACAATCTTTTCTCAATTTTTAGGAGGGGAAACACTTGAACAAACAAAAGCTGTAGCGCAAAAATTGGGTGAGTACAAAGTAAAAGTGATTCTTGATTATGGTGTGGAAGGAAAAGAAGGGGAAGTAAATTTTGATCATGCCTGCGATGAATTTATCAAGGTGATAGATTATGCTGCTACACAACCAATGATTCCTTTTATGAGTGTAAAAGTTACCGGCTTTGCAAGGTTTGCATTATTGGAAAAGCTGGATGCAATGATGCATGAGTTTGATGGAACATTGATGAAAAGGTTTTTGAAAGCCGTAGAAAATCTTAATGCAGAAGAAAAAGAAGAATGGCACAGAGTTCGTCATCGTATGATGAGTATCTGTGATACGGCTGCGAATAAAAAAACAGGAGTTTTGGTAGATGCAGAAGATACATGGATTCAAGATCCGGTGGATGCAATCACCATGTTGATGATGGATACATTTAACAAAAACCGTTGTGTAGTTTTTAATACTATTCAGCATTATCGACTCGACAGGTTACAATTCTTAAAACATTCGTATGAGGCTGCTGTTGAAAGAAACTTTATTCTGGGCGCCAAGCTGGTAAGAGGTGCATATATGGAGAAGGAAAGGGAAAGAGCTGCCGAAAAAGGATATCCATCGCCTATTCAATCCACTAAAGAAAGTACTGACAAAGACTATAATGCAGGAGTAGAATTTTGTATAGAACATCTTGACCGTATTTCTTTAATCGTTGCTTCGCATAATGAATACAGCAATCTGCTGGCTACAAAACTCATGCAGCAGAAAGGATTGCCATTAGATCATCCGCATATACATTGGAGCCAGCTTTATGGCATGAGTGATAATATAACATTCAACCTTGCACATGCTGGTTGCTCTGTCAGCAAGTATCTTCCCTTTGGACCTATCAAAGACGTAATACCATACCTGATGCGGAGAGCACAAGAAAATACTTCAATTAAGGGACAAACGGGCAGAGAACTTGGATTGATTAAAAAGGAATTGAAAAGAAGGAAAGACAATTAGAATTCTTCCACAGGTATTTCACAACTGTACTTCATGTTAATCCGCTAATCCCTTTATTCTTACCTTGCAGCCATGCAACAATACCTTGGATTACTTCAGCATATTTTATTAAACGGAGCTCATAAGACTGACAGAACAGGTACCGGAACACAAAGCTGCTTTGGCTACCAGATGCGGTTTGATCTGGAACAAGGCTTCCCTTTAGTAACTACAAAAAAAGTACATCTAAAAAGTATTATTCATGAATTGCTTTGGTTTCTAAAAGGCGATACGAATATTGCATACTTAAAAGAGCATGGTGTGAGAATCTGGGATGATTGGGCAGATAATAATGGTGATCTCGGACCAGTATATGGTAAGCAATGGCGAAGCTGGGAAGGAAAAGAAGGAAAAACCATTGATCAGATTTCTGAATTGATAGAACAAATAAAAAAGAATCCTGACAGCAGAAGGTTAATTGTAAGTGCATGGAATGTGGGAGAACTTTCTGAAATGGCATTGATGCCTTGTCATAATATGTTTCAGTTTTATGTAGCTGATGGAAGATTGTCTTGTCAGTTATATCAACGAAGTGCCGATGTTTTCTTAGGAGTGCCTTTTAATATTGCATCGTATGCATTGCTAACAATGATGATAGCACAGGTGTGTGATTTAAAACCGGGAGACTTTGTTCACACATTTGGGGATGTACACATTTACAATAATCATGTTGAGCAGGTGAAACTTCAATTAAGCCGAACGCCGTTTCCTTTGCCAACAATGAAGTTGAATCCAGAAGTGAAAGATATTTTCGGTTTTCAATTTGAAGATTTTGCGTTGGAGAATTATGAATGCCATCCGGCGATAAAAGCTCCGGTAGCGGTATAAAGAACCCCCTGTCCCCCTAAAGGGGTGACTTAGACCAATCAGTGTTTATTTTTTTTCGATATTCAAAAAAATAAAGGATTGCGTTAATTGGCTTTTACAAGACTCCCCTTTAGGGGCAAAAGAAATTTTGAATTTAAAACTATATTTGGGGGTATGATCATTTCTTTAGTTGTTGCCGCAGCAACAAACAACGCAATAGGAAAAGATGGAAAAATGCCTTGGCATTTACCCAACGATATGAAGCATTTTAAAAATGTAACTTGGGGCATGCCAATAGTAATGGGAAGGAAAACTTTTGAATCATTAGGCAAGGTATTACCTGGAAGAAAAAATATTGTCGTTACGCATAATCCTGATTGGAAGGCAGAAGGAGCCATCGCTGTTCAAAAAATAGAAGATGCATTGTTTGTAGCACAGGCTACCGATGCTAAAGAGGTAATGATAATTGGCGGTGGAGAAATTTATAAATTACTTTTTGCAAAAGCGAAACGGATTTACATGACAAGGGTAGAAGCGGAGCCGGAAGCTGATACTTTTTTCCCTGCTATCCATCCGAAAGAATGGCAACTGGTTAGCCAGAAGAATTATGAAGCTGATGAAAAAAATGCATACAATTATTCTTTTCAAACATGGGAAAGAATTTAGTACATCATTACTGATAAATCAATATGTACTCAAGATTTCAATTAGCTGCTAAATACCTGAAATATTACTTTACTTCTTCCAATGGTAAGGGCCATGGTACACATTCACCCTTTATCTTTCATTTCATCACCAATATTCTTAATGACAAAAACAGTACGAAGAATATACAAGAGTTGAAAAGCTGAGAAGTCAGTTACTAAGCGATAATGCAATACTTGAGATTGAAGATTTTGGTGCAGGTTCATCCATTAATAAAACGAACAAACGGACAATTTCTTCTATAGTTAAGAATTCAGCTAAACCTAAAAAATACGGACAGCTACTTTTCAGAATGGTTAAGGAATACAAACCCAAACAGTTGCTGGAATTAGGCACATCATTGGGTATTACCACTTCTTATCTGGCACTGGGCAATACAACTGCCAATCTGATTACAATGGAAGGTGCAAATGAAGTGGCTGAAATGGCTGCTAAAAATTTTGATGAATTAAATATCAAGAATGTTACTATTGAAAAAGGGAATTTTGATTACACATTACCTGCTCTCATCAATAAGCAGTCGTCTTTTGATTTTATTTTCATTGATGGCAATCACCGGCAGGAGCCAACTGAGAGATATTTTGCAGAATTATTGACAAGAATCAATAAAGACAGCATCATGATTTTTGACGATATCCATTGGAGCAAGGAAATGGAAGCAGCTTGGGAATCTATCAAAAACCATCCGGAAGTGATTTGTACAATTGACTTATTCTTTGTTGGCATTGTTCTTTTCAGAAAAGAATTTCTGGCCAAGCAACATTTTGTTATACGATTTTAAATAATCAGTATCTTTCAGCATAACTAAAACCAAGATTAATAATGACGATCGGAGTGTTGAAAGAGCCGTCCCATGAAACAAGGGTTTCCTTATTGCCAGAGGCAGTTGCAACACTGACCAAGAAAGGAATTGATGTATGGGTAGAAGATGGTGCAGGCGAAAGATCTTATGCAGATAATCAATCCTATATTGATGCAGGTGCTGAAATAAAAAGCAGGACTGAAGTTGTTGCTCAATCAGCTATTTTGTTAGGCATTCATTCTGCTGAACCTGCAATACAATTAAATGCTTCGGCAATTATCTTAGGAGTGTATCAGCCACTTTTTAATAAAGAACTGGTTCAAAGTTTTCAATCGTCAAATGTCACCTGCTTCTCAATGGATATGCTGCCAAGAACTACAAGGGCACAGGCAATGGATGTGTTGAGTTCGCAGGCAAACATTGCAGGATATAAAGCGGTGCTTACGGCTGCTAATTTATACTCAAGATATTTTCCCATGTTTATGACGGCGGCAGGAAGTGTAAAACCAGCTAAGCTCTTGATTCTTGGTGCAGGCGTTGCTGGATTGCAGGCAATTGCAACTGGCAAAAGATTGGGCGCAGTAGTAGAAGTTTTTGATACAAGACCGGCAGTAAAAGAAGAAGTAATGAGCCTCGGTGCAAAATTTGTAGAAGTAGAAGGAGCTGCTGATGCAAGTGCCGCAGGTGGTTATGCCGTAGAACAAACAGAAGATTATAAAAGAAAACAACAAGAGAAAATAGCTGAAAGTATAGCTAAAGCAGATATCATTATTACCACTGCACAAATTCCCGGACGCAAAGCTCCGATACTGGTTACAGAAGAAATGCTGGGCACCATGAGAAATGGTTCTGTAATTATTGACCTTGCAGCATCTACCGGTGGGAATACTCCTTTTACAAAAAATAATGAAACCATCAATCATAATGGTGTTATGATTTTAGGGAATAGTAACCTTCAGGGAACTATGCCTTCTGATGCCAGTAAATTGTATGGCAAGAATATTTTAAACTTTCTGCAATTAATAATTGATAAAGAAAATAATATCAACCTTAATTGGGAAGATGACCTGGTGGCAGGAAGTTGCATTACACACAATGGGGAAATTAAAAATGAACGGGTAAAAACAGCAATAACTAATTAAATTATTTACTATGGAATCAGTATTTCATTGGATCAGTGCAAATGAACAAATGGTTTATATTCTGATCCTCGTAATTTTTCTCGGCTTTATTATCATCAGCAGAGTGCCAACAGTTTTGCATACACCATTAATGAGTCATGCCAATGCTATTAGTGGCGTGGTAATCATGGGTGCTATTATCGTAATGGGTAGAGCAGCTTCCGACAATTATGTTGCATTGATTCTTGGCTTCCTTGCAGTATTGCTAGGAACAATTAATGTAGTTGGTGGCTTTGTAGTTACAGATAGAATGTTAGAAATGTTTAAGAAGAAAAAATAAAAATATGGGAGTTTCAATACTTGCTATAATATATATCATTGCGGCAGTCACTTTTATCATGGGATTAAAGATGATGTCGAACCCTGCCAGTGCAAGAAAGGGAAATATGATTGCAGGTGTAGGAATGGTAGCTGCTATCTTAGGTACAATTTTCCTATATAGAAACCCTGATGGAGGACTGTTGCAAAATCATATCTGGATTTTTGCAGCTATTGCAGTTGGTACTATTATAGGAGTGATGGCTGCAAAGAAAGTGAAGATGACGGCTATGCCGGAAATGGTTAGTTTGTTTAATGGCTTAGGTGGTGCCAGTGCAACATTGATTTCTGTAATAGAATTTAATCATTTAGCAGATCAGGGATTTCCGGTGGAGGCTTCTTCCGCAGGAACGATGGCAATCATTTTTGCCGGTGTCATATTAGGTAATATCACATTCTCTGGAAGTATTGTTGCCTGGGGTAAGCTAAGTGGAAAATTTAAAGACTTTGCTTTCAAAGGTCAGCATATAATAAACTTATTATTATTAGGAGCCAGCATTGCTTTAGCTGTTTTCATCACTTCCGATTTGCAGTCAGATACAACAACAATGCTTTTCTATGTTGTTTTTATGCTGTCGTTGGTCTATGGAATATTTTTTGTGTTGCCGATTGGCGGTGCAGATATGCCGGTTGTTATTTCATTATTGAATTCATTAAGCGGATTATCTGCTGCTTGCAGCGGATTTTTATACGACAACAAAGTAGTTTTTACCGGCGGTATTTTAGTGGGTGCGGCGGGAACCATTCTTACAGTATTAATGTGTAAAGCAATGAATCGTTCATTGGTGAATGTTTTGATTGGTTCGTTTGGTGGTGGCGGAAAATCTGCGGCTGCAGATGGCGAACAGGGACAATACAAAGAAATAAGTTTGAATGATGCTGCAGTAGTAATGAGTTATGCGAATAAAGTTTTAATCGTTCCGGGATATGGATTAGCAGTAGCACAAGCACAGCATACTTGTCATGAATTGGAGAAATTATTAGAAGTAAAAGGTGTGCAGGTAAAATATGCAATTCATCCGGTTGCAGGTCGTATGCCCGGTCATATGAATGTTTTATTAGCAGAGGCCGATGTGAGTTATGATAAATTATTGGAGATGGAAGAGGCTAATGATGAATTTCCAACTACCGATGTTGTGCTGATATTAGGCGCAAATGATGTAGTTAATCCTGCTGCAAAAACAGATCCCGGTTCTCCGATTTATGGAATGCCCATTTTGGATGTTGAGCTTGCAAAAAATGTAATCGTCAATAAAAGAAGTATGAAACCGGGTTATGCCGGGATCGAAAACGGCCTTTTCTACAGGCCTAAAACATCAATGTTATTTGGTGATGCTAAAAAGGTATTACAAGATTTGTGCGGAGAGATAAAAAGTTTATAATTTCTACATTTTTTAAAAAGGAAATCATGAGTAAAAAGTTATTCGGCTTAATAGCTGTTTCTTTAGTTTTTGTACTTGTTGGATCTGCCCAGAAAATAATGGGCTTTACCGACGCCAATGCTGCCAAACAACTGGAATGGGAAAAACAATTTGATGCGCAATTAAATCCAAAGAATCAGGATACATGGATGCAGTTTCTGACTTCGCATCCACATCATGTGGGATCACCGCAAGGCAAATTAAATGCAGAATATATAGCCGGCCTGTTACGTTCATGGGGATATCAAACGGAAATTACTAACTATTATGTTTTATTTCCGACACCTAAATTCCGACAGCTTGAATTGCTTGGTGCTAAACCTTACAAAGCAAAATTGGAAGAATCAACATTGTCCGCTGATAAAACATCCGGACAAAAAACAGAGCAACTACCATCTTATAATGCCTATTCGGCTGATGGAGATGTAACAGCAGAATTAGTGTTTGTTAACAGAGGAATTCCTGCAGACTATGAGGAGTTAGAAAAGATGGGAGTAAGTGTAAAAGGTAAAATAGTAATAGCAAAATATGGCGGTTCATGGAGAGGTATAAAACCTAAAGTAGCTGCAGAGCATGGTGCGATTGGTTGTCTTATCTATTCCGATCCTGCGGATGACGGTTATGGCATTGGTGATACTTATCCCGAAGGAGGATACCGACCTAAAGATGGAGTTCAACGGGGTTCGGTAATGGATATGCCGGTTTATCCGGGAGATCCTTTGACGCCAAACATAGGCGCTACCAAAGATGCTAAACGATTAGCAATAAAAGATGCACCGACTATTATGAAAATTCCGGTGCTTCCGATTTCATGGGAAGATGCTTTGCCTTTATTACAATCCCTGAAGGGTGAAGTAGTGCCGGCAAAATGGAGAGGTGGTTTGCCATTCACTTATCATGTAGGTCCATCAGTTGATAAAGTGCATTTGAACCTGGCATTCAACTGGGACATTAAACCGTTGTATAATGTAATTGCAAAAATGCCCGGCAGTGAATTACCCGATGAATGGGTAATAGCCGGTAACCATCATGATGGTTGGGTAAACGGTGCAGAAGATCCTATTAGCGGAATGGTGGCAGAATTAGAAGAAGCAAGAGCAATAGGCGAGTTGGTGAAGAAAGGATTTCGTCCAAGAAGAACTATTATATTTTGTGCATGGGATGGAGAAGAACCTTCTTTATTAGGTTCTACAGAATGGGCAGAGGATCATCAGGAGGAATTAAAACAAAAAGTGGTTGCTTATATTAATACTGATGGTAATGGCCGTGGATTTGTAGGTGCTGGTGGCTCACATATTCTTGAACCTTTCTTTAATGAGATCATTGAACAGGTAATTGATCCTGAAACAGGGGTCTCTGTAAGGGAACGAAAGTATGCACAAACAGTTGTGACTGCAGATAAAGCAGGTAGGGAAAAGATAGCAGGTGATAAGAACATGAAATTAGAAGCATTGGGTGCAGGGAGTGATTGGGGCGGTTTCTTGCAATATCTTGGAATTACTTCTATCAATATTGGGTTTGGCGGTGAAAGTCAGGGTGATCAGTATCATTCTATTTATGATTCTTATGATCATTTTACAAAATTTATGGATCCGGGCTTCCAATACGGAATCACTTTATCTAAAACTACCGGCAGAACAATGTTACGCCTGGCCAATGCAGATGTATTGCCTTTTGATTTTAATAGTTTTTATAAAACAGTGGCAGATTATGTAACTGAAATAAAAAAATTGCTTGATGACGCAAGAGCAGAAACAGAGCAGGAAAATAAAATGATTAAGGATAAGTTATATGATCTGGCAAAAGATCCAACCAAAAGTATACAGTCACCTAAACCTAAAGACGAAGTTCCTTTTATTAATTTCAGCAGCCTTGAAAATGCTCTTGTACAATTAAAGAAGAAAGCAGAAGAATTTCAACAACAATATAATAACGGGACGGGGTTGCCTGCCGAAAAACAAAAAGAGCTTAATGAAATTTTATACAAAGCAGAGCGAAGCCTGATCAATGACAAGGGTTTGCCAAGAAGACCCTGGTACAAACATCAGATATATGCACCTGGTTATTATACAGGATATGGTGTGAAAACATTACCAGGCATTCGTGAAGCCATCGAACAGCGTAATTGGAAGGAAGCACAGGATAATATTGAAATAGTTTCAAAAACAATGGATGCATATATTGCTGAGATTGAAAAAGCAAAAGCAATTATTGAGAAAAAGGCTTTCTAAATATTTTTTATGTAGTGCTTAGATTTGTTACATGCAGTTACCAGTTCATTTATTAAATTCATTGCAAACAATCAAGGGGTTTGATAAAAATGCTTTTGAAAATATTCATTTATCTGAGCACAAATAACATCTATACGGCTCAACCCATTGAAGAAGCATGGCAATTCAATTCCGGAAATAAAATCGGTTGGACTGATTGTGGTTATTATTTGGAATCCCGTCCTTCCTTCACTTTCGATCCTTTATTTCATGCAGGTTGTTATTATGTACAGGAAGCATCTTCTATGTTTTTGGAACAGGCATTGAAGCAAACGGTTGATTTGTCTAAACCAATAAAAATATTGGACTTATGTGCCTCACCTGGCGGTAAGTCAACACATATTCAATCGTTGATCTCAAAAGATAGTTTGTTGGTAAGTAATGATGTTATCCGTTCAAGAGCAAATGTTTTAAAAGACAATATCATCAAGTGGGGTTGTGAGAATGTAGTGGTAACGAATAATGACCCCAAAGACTTTGCAAAACTTGAAAACTATTTTGATGTTATCGTAGTGGATGCTCCGTGCAGCGGCAGTGGATTATTTCGCAGAGATCCTACAGCTATTGAAGAATGGAGCGAAAATAATGTACAGCTATGTTCACAACGTCAGCAACGGATATTGGCAGATGTATGGCCAACATTAAAAAAAGATGGGATACTAATTTATTCTACCTGTTCTTATTCGAAAGAAGAAGATGAAGATATAATGGATTGGATAACGGATAATCTTTCAACTTCCAACATCCAACTTGAAATTGATGATAAATGGGGAATTACAGAAACTATTTCTATAAAAGAAAATCATGGCTATCGCTTCTGGCCGGATAAAGTAAAAGGAGAAGGGTTTTTTCTTTCTTGTTTTCAGAAAATGGAAGGAGAAAATGATGACAGTTTTAGATACAAGAAAAAACCTGAAGAAGCGAAAAAAACTGACTTGGAGATGATTGAAGAATGGGTAGAGAAAGAAGGCTTTAACTTTATCAAATATAAAAATACCGTTTATGCATGGCCCGAAAGTTTAGTAAAGGACTTTAGCATGCTGCTGGAACAATTACATGTAATTTACTCTGGAGTTTTAACTGGAGAATTAATGCGGAATAAAATGGTTCCCGATCATGCATTGGCGATGAGTGGAATTATGATTGACGCTGTAATCAGGACAGAAGTCGATTATGAAAACGCAATAAAATACTTACAGCGAAAAGATTTGAACATTGAAACAAGCCACAAAGGCTGGCAACTAATCACTTACGAAAATCATCCTTTAGGCTGGATAAATAGTTTGCCCAATCGTATTAATAATTATTATCCCAAAGAATTGAGAATATTAAAGGATAAATAAGGGCTGAAAAAATCAGAAAATACGCATCTTTGCACTCAAATCTTATTGGTATGAAACGATTCTCATTTTCATTGTTATTTATTTTATTTTCTGTTTTGATTTCAACAGCACAGAAAACAGAATTATTGGTAAAAAAAAGTGACAAAGGATTATACCTTGAACATAAAGTGCAGGCCAAAGAAAGCTATTATGCGTTGGGTCGTATGTACAATATAGACTACAAAGTAATTGCAGCTTTTAATTCTGTGGATTATAATAAAGGATTGCAAATAGATCAGAAGCTAAGAATTCCACTCACAAATGCAAACTTTAAGCAAGAAGGTAACAAAGGAACTCCTGTTTATTATAAAACAGGAAATAAAGAAAGCCTGGATAAAGTGAGTCAGAATAATAATAATGTGCTTAAGTCAAATCTTCGTTGGTGGAATGGTATTACATCAGACGAGGCAAAGTCTGATACAAAATTGATTGTTGGTTTTATTGAAAGCCCTTCCATGAAATCTGTTACTATTGCAGGAAAGCCTATACCAGAACAATCTGTTTTTCACAAAGAAGAACAGAAGAATGCGGATGAAGTTATTCAGGAGGTTAAAAAACCAGAAGTAAAACCTGAAGAAAAGAAACCAACGGTAGTTGAAGTTGTAAAAAAGCCAGAGCCTCCGGTTGTAAAAGAAGAAGTGAAACCAACAACAATAGATCAGGGCTATTTTAAAAATCATTTTCAACAGCAAATAAAGACTTCACCTATTACAAAAGAAGAAACAGTAACATCCGGAATATTTAAAACCACAAGCGGTTGGCAGGATGCAAAATATTATTTATTAATTGACAAAGTTTCTCCAGGAACAATTGTAAAAGTGATTAACCCGACAAACAATAAAGCTGTGTATGCAAAAGTATTGGGAGAAATGAGTGGTATTCGTCAGAATTCCGGATTGGATGTGCGAATCAGTAATGCAGCAGCATCTGCTTTAGAAATATCGGATGATGGTAAATTTATTGTGAAGGTTAATTATTAATTAAAGCGATAGCCTCTCAGGAAATCTTCTATATTCATTTTCCTTTTCCCTTCTAATTGTATTTCCAGTAAATGGACAAATCCATTTGTTCCTGCAAACTTTAAAAATGTTTTGCCATCAGTTTCGTACTCACCAACTTTTATAGTTGGTATTATTAATTCTACTTTAGCTGTAAATACTTTTAACTTCTTGTCATTTAAAAAAGTAAAGGCAGTAGGATAGGGACTTAGTCCTCTTATCAGGTTAAATATATTCTCTATCGGCTGATTCCAATCTATTTCACAGGTTTCTGTATGAATTTTTGGTGCATGATGCAGATTTGTCAAATGCTTATTGCCAATTGCCAATTGAGGCATTTCTTTCAACGTTCCATCTGCTAACCCCTTTACAGTTTTGACTAAAAGTTCAGCACCAATTTCTTTCATTTTATCATGAACCTCTCCTGCATTATTATTTTCTCCAATAGAAAAACTTTCTTGCAACAAAATATCGCCGGTATCTATTTCATGTTTCAGCTTGAAAGTAGTAACACCTGTTTCTGTTTCACCATTTATCACTGCCCAGTTAATTGGGGCAGCACCCCGGTATTGTGGCAATAAACTTCCATGTAGATTAACGGTTCCCATCGGCGGCATATTCCAAACAATTTCCGGTAACATTCGGAACGCCACTACAATTTGTAAATCTGCCTGCAGTGATTTCAGTTCAGCTAAAAATTCGGGATTCTTTAATTTTTCTGGTTGAAGTACATGCAAGTTATTTTCAACCGAATATTTTTTTACAGCACTTTGCTGGAGTTGCATTCCTCTTCCGCCCGGTTTATCGGGAGCAGTTATAACACCTACAATTTTGCAACCTGCTTTTACTAATGAATTCAAAGATGCAACAGCAAATTCAGGAGTTCCCATAAAAATAATTCGCAAAGATTTGTAATCCTTCATGGCTGCGAAGGTAAATAATCAAACTGTTATTTTGTTCCGGGCGGACTATCAATTAGCGATTCATTTAGTTTTCTCTGACTATAACTAAATTCATGTAAGGAATTATTCTGATTGCTCTTCTTTCCATCCCGTTCAGTTGGGTTTGCAGATCGCAGCATCAGGTAATTTTTCTCCATGCCTGATAAATATTTTATTTCAAAATTGTAAGTAATCTTTTCTAATTTATGATTAGTAACGCTGAGTCGCTTACCCCATTCATTTGTTCGTTGATTGGCTGCTTTACTCCACCATTCTTTTTTACCCTGCTTTGGTGAAATGGTTAGTTGATTTCCGCTAACTGTGTATGTGCCTGTTTCGTACGCAAATAATATTTCCTTTACAGTAGTTGACCAGTCTTTTCTCCGATATTGGTAAGTGCCATCTTCATAAAATGTATATTCTTTTCTGAAATATCCACTTGTAAGCACATTGCCATAGTATTCTGAGTTATAAAATCCCCACAAGCCAACAACAGGTGCGTTGTTAGCATTTACTCTTTTTTCCAAAGCTGGTTTTTTGTTTTCAGTAATAGGCGGCTTTCTCAAATCAACCGATTCAAGAAAAGCCGTCATTTCTTTTTCATATATATCTGTATTGGTAAGGATGAGAATATTCGCCAGCTTGCCAAAACCGGTTGTAGTAGCAAGCAATACGATACCACTGATGCCTTCTTTTTCAAAAGACGCATACCCGGATTCGGCTGTCCATCCTTTGTCTTCTGATACAGGTTGCATCTCGGGTGCTGCATCAGTAAAAGTTTCTTTTACTAAAGATTCCCAACTGGTATTAAAGTTTTCTTTTGAGTTGCTGCCTGCGTCCAGCGTTTTGTATAAAGTAATTACACAAAAAGTCCCTTTTGCATTATCTTCTTTTGTAAAGGCAATTGTTTTTTCCTTTTTATCAACTTTCCAGCCTTTGGGTGCAGTATAACTTACAAGGTCAAAGGTTTGTTTTTGTGCCTGCGATGTGCAGCCGCTTAGCAGAATATAAAAAAGCAATAATTTTTTCATAGTATAAAGATGAATGTTGAAATCCAAATCAGCTATCCCTAAAAAACTGGATTTTTTATCGTTCTTTTTTATTTAATAAGTTATTACCAATTGCAAATACTAATATTTTTTAAATACCGGATTTAACGAACTTACTATGCCATCAGAAGATAATTTTCTGATACAATTATTCCATTCGTCGGCGATAAATAAATTTCCTTTGCTATCAAATGCAATACCTTTTGGATAAGCAAATAAAGCCGTAAGTGCTTTTCCATCTTTATGACCTTCTTGTGCAAGCCCTTGAATATTTGCATGGCAAGGTTGTATTGCTCCATTACCTGCTACTGTGCTTACTTTTCCTTTAGAAATTTTAGTAATACGCTGTGCTCTTACATCAGCATAAAATATGTCGCCATTTTTATTAATGGCTAGCATTCCTGGGTCAAACAATTCTGCTTTGGAAGTATCTCCAACAACATAGGTAGGACAGGTTGCTCTTTTGTATGGTTTGCCTGCCAATAAGCTTTTCTTTCCTGTGGTTAAATCTATTTTTTCAACTGTCCGGGCTGTTGAGTTTGTATAAACCAAATTATTATCAGCATCCATTATAATATCTTGTACAAAATCTTCTAAAATGATGTATTTACCTTGCCCGTTCTTTAATGTAGAGACCATCCCGTCAACACTTATTTTTCTGATAACAGTTAATTGATCAGGCTTTTTATTCTTTTTCAAATAGAAATTGTCTGTAAGGAAATTTACATTGCTGGTATCCATTCGTTGTGTTTTGGAATATGCCTCTAGAATATAAATATTGCCTTCCTTATCGTTAGCCATATGTTTAATTGAAGAAAACATCGCATCTTTTAGCGGGCCATCCTTTTGCCGGTATTTATAAAATTCTGTTAGAAACGGCGTTCGGGTTATTTCATTTTTATCATTGATGGTATATTTTGTAATTGTATTACCCGAACTAACATATAAATTATCTTCTGCATCAATTACCATATTTACCTCTGCGCTGGTGTAAGGTGTTTTTCGGTCATTCCCTTTTACGTTTTTTAAATCAATGTATTTGCCATCGGATGTAATTTTCCCAAGCCCATTTCTATGTAGAAAATATACATTGTCGTGGCTGTCAACAACCAACTGTACAGGCTCTGCTACAGGAGCATTTTTTTCTTGTGATTGACTGATAAAAAAACCAGTTAAAATTAAAGTTGATACAAATAGCAGCTTTTTCATCCTTATTTATTTTAATTAATTGAATAATATTTTTATTGTCCGGGTAATTTAATTGCAGTAAAAGTTTCAGGTGGTCCATAAGTATAGTTATTCCCATTACTGAACCTTCCATCCCTTGTTGTTTCTTTTGATGTGCTGAGAATAAGATTTCTACCTTCCATATTATATTGGTAGGTTACTTTTTCTAATGCTCTTTTCTGGCTTGATTTAAGTTGTCCCCAGTTATCACCACCATTTTTTTTACTCCAGGATTCTATTACGCTGCTTTTTGGAATGATCTGTAACTGGTTTCCAGTAATCACATAAGTCCCATTTTCTTTTATTAAGATGGTCTCTGCATAATCTTCGCTGTAATTTTTACCTAAAAATGTATAAGTGCCGTTTGTGTTAAAGTAATACTGTTGTTTGTTATAACTGTAGGTTCCGTATCGGTTATTTATTTGTGACACGGCATTAGATTTACCCCATGAACCAATAATATTCGAATTAGTAACAGTATTTCTTTTTATAACTGGCTCTTTATTTTCTTGTTGCTCTTTTAATTCTATGGATTGAATAAAATTTTGAATTGAATCAACATATTTTTCGTTATTGCAAGTTGCTATTATACTAAAGCATTTATCGTAACCTGTAAAAGTTGTTACCATTGCAAGGGCATCTTGATTATTGTATTTGAATGAACTGCCGCCTGCTTTTATTTTCCAACCATTCGCTTCCTGCGGTTCATTCATTTGGGGAGGTATTTTGGTTTTATATGGTTTGGCAATAAGCATATCCCATTCACTGTTGAAATCGAGTTCTATATTCCCTTTGCTGGCAGTGCTTTTATAAATAGCTATCCGGCACCAGCTCTTATCTTTAGTATTTATAAAAGTATATCCTACTATGTCATTCCTTACTTCTTTTTTCCAGGCCTTCGGTGCAGTATAACTAACCTGTTCGAATGTTTGTTTTTGTGCAAAGCAACCAATTGCAGATAAAAAGAATACATAAAGGAGGATTATTTTTTTCATTTTTTAAACTTTAAATGTGATTATTTACCTAGCATATTTCTCAGTGCTGTAAAATCAACTGCCTTCTTTATGTTGGCAATGTTTTCGTCAAATACCCTGTCACCATATGATATTTTATAAACCACTGTAAAAAATTGTGCGGATGATTTAGGCAGTTTTTTATGATAGTAATCCATGTTTGGTTTTACAGCAATAAAAGAACCTTTGGTGCCTTCATCTACAAAGCCTTCAAATCTTTCTTCATCATTCCACATGCAAACAGCAGTTTGATTTAAATATGATTCTGCTTTTTTAAGGTAATCATTGATTGTCTTCATATATTTTTCTAAGTAAACTTTGTCACCAGGGCTTTCTATCATTGTCTTTTCGAGTCTTTTCTTTTGTGTCAACAGGTATTCTCTTCTGTTGAGATATGAAAAAGGAAGCGTATCATTATAGGTAATCAACCAGCGGTATTCTTTTATTTCGGATGGCGTACCAGCTTGTCCTGCTACAATTACTTCACCCATAAGCCAAACGCCGTCTTTTTTTTGAGGTCGTTGGTCTAATTTTAAATAACCTCTGGGTTCATCATCGGGCATATTTGATGCATATAAACTATTTAATGAAGAAATAATGTTAGCTGCTATATTGACCGTAGTTGGTGTTGAGTAGTCAGTATAATATTTTGATTTATCTCCACTACTAGGGTCACATAAATACCGTAGGATATACATAGAGTAAAAGTAGGGGTCAGCAATCCATATTTGTCCCGGACTTGGATATTTACTATAAGATTTGCTGTACAATATTTGGCAACCTTTGGGAGAATAATTCGATGATACCAGTTTGTGGATATTGCCTAATATCAATTTTTCTTTTGACAGATCTGCAGCACTTACGTTGTTAATCGAACCCTGTTGGCCTGCTTTCCAGGTACCTGGCTTTTGTGCTAACATTTCTTTGGTACAATCCTGAGCAGAAGCTGAAATTGAAAAGAGAATGAAAACTAAGAATGTTGTATGTCTCATATTATTGGTTTTATATCATTTTTTAATTTTCTATTTATTGAAATAGAGCTTTGTTTGCTGTAAATGTTCCCGGTGCCTGAACTCCGCTGTTGATAGATGGCTGAATGCCATTTTGCTGGATATCTTTTAAGATAGCAGGAGTATTTTCTATTTCGTCAACAAGGCTCATTATTTTGTCTGAATAGTTTTTAAATGCATTCTTTTCATCTATCTGATCCATTTCTTTTATCAGATCTTCGATTCTTTTATGCGATTCTTTCATTTCTTCATATTTATCCATCTTATCAACTTCCTGCTGCACTCTTTCCGTCAATTTTTAAATTGTTCTTTTTTCTGGGCATCTGTTTCTTTTTGTTCAATCTCGGCTTCTAATTTTTTTATTTGCTCTATCACATGCTCATAAGCTTCTAGTTCTTTTACTCCTTTTCCCATCCGGTCTATTTGCTCTTTAAGTTTGTCTTTCGTACTTTTTATATTATTGCAATCCGCTGTCATCATTTTATTTAAAAGGTCTTTCAAAAGTTTGGATCTCTTCTTAAATCGGTAACTCACTAAGTTCTTCTAAAGGAATTTTAGATAATGGTGCTAAATAGGCGTCATCATTTTCATTTATCATTCCCGGTGCGGTGCTGCCATTTGCTGTTTTTACAAAAGGAGCTTTTCCGGGTTGTGCAATGGTGATATCAAATCCGCCAAAAGCCAGCGTATGGTTGGGAACAGGACTAGCTGGATTATTTTTTATTCCCAGGCTGTTAATGTCAAAATTTTTAGCAGCGTTGCTTAGTTCCTGCCAGTCGGGTCCTACCGGGACTTTTACAATTGTGGGGCAGCTGAAATTTGGAATTTCGGGTGTTGGTATAAAAATGCTTCCATCAGTATTTTGGTTAACACAAGATTTTGCAATAGCTTCTTGGTCATCGAAAGCATCTTTATAATATTCGGTAAGTCCAGCAGTCCATGCGACGCATTGCATCATTGAAACATTTTTCGGATTACCTGTTAAGTACCATACCCATGTGCAAAAAACATTTAACCAGCTGCGAAATCGTTCAATTCTTTTAGCATGAAAATCTCTGATTAATGGATTGATGTAGGCAAGGTATTCATTGTTTTTGCGGTCAAAGTCTGGACATTTATCATTGTTACCTGATTTTGTCATTTCACTTCTTTTAGCATCTTTCTTGTTTTGGAGATCCATGTATTCTTTCATGTCGTCCTGCGTTTGCCTGGCAATATAGATTTGTAATATTTTGAGCACGGTAACTGCAGTAAGACTCATTTTGTTAACCCCTTTCATGCTTTCTTTCTTCATTTCTTTTGCGAATTCACCTTCTTCCTTATTCATCAATGTTTCAATTTCATGATCTGCAGCCTCTTGCATGGTTTCAATTTTTTTTGTCAGTTCATCCATCATTTTATTGAAACCGTTTTTAGTACTCTTGTCATGCTCATATCCTGAAACATTATCTGATAGCTGCGGGATTTTTATCCAATCTTTTGGAAAGTATTCATAGATAGTTATACTACGTTTTAATTTCTCAAAATCAATTTTCTCAAACCCTTTATCACCGCTCTTATTTTTTAAAATTTTGTCAATAAAAGGGTCGGCTGAATTTTCTATTGCCTCTGTATAATCTTTAGTTGCTTTTACCGGATCCCCGTTTATTTCTTCAATAATGCCGCCACATACTTTGGCTTCTGGATGGAATGGGTTGACACGGATAGCAAGTTCTGTAATTTTTTTTGCACTGTCTAGCACACCTAGGTTGAACCAAGCCATCCCAAGGTTATTTAAAACTGTGCTGTTATAAGGGAAGTCATTTTTTAGTTTTTGTAATATAGGAATGGCTTGTTCGGGATAGCCGTATTGTGTTAACAATGCAGCCATATTGTTTTGCAGATTCACATTGGCAGGACTTGCCTGCACTGCTTTCATGCTTAATGCCATTGCAGCTTGGGGATGGCCTTGCATCATACATAACACGGAAGCATTTGACAGGTCATTTGCTTTGGGAGTTTTAGGTAGTATGGATTTTACCAGTGATACTTCAGCAGCATCACCTTTTGCCATTATTTTGGAGTAAAGATTTGTAGCATAGGCACTCATGTCCGCCTGAGTTATTTTTTTCTTTGAAATAGAAGCAATTCTTGCAATATCTTTTTTAGGTACCAGTTCTTTATTACTTGTAAAATCAGGATAGTCAGCCATTCTGCCCGACTTTTCTGTTAATGCAGGCATTACATCCTTCATCATCTTTTTCATTTCCGCTTTTTCTTCCGGACTCATATCCTTCATGGCTTCTTCCATCATTTTGTTCATGTCTGGTTGTACAGGTTGCTTAGGCTTTGGTTTTGGCTGAGCCATTGCAAGTAATATGAGCAGACAGCTTAGAAAAGTAAGAAGTATTTTTTTCATTTTAAGTGTTTGATGTTGTAAAAATGAGCAAGGGATACATCATTTTCTATCCCCTAAAAGCAGGATATTTTGTAGTTTCATGAAAATCATGGAAAAAGGGGACAAGGAATTGTTAAAGCGACTAATAAGTTTGTATAATGAATAGTAAGCAGGTTCTCATATGCTCCTTTTTGTATTGTATAACCTTTTTTGCCAAAGCACAATCTAATGACAGCGATAGCATACATCGTCAGCTGGAGCTTATTCATAAAATGCCGTTGGATACTGCCCAAGTATCCCAATTGAGAAATATGGGGCATGATTTAATGGAGCATGATAGTTTATTGTCGAAGCAATTGTTGGAGGAGGCATTAACCAAGAGTCTTGCTATAAAAGAAACAAATGCTATTACAAGTTCCTATAGAACGATGGGTATCTGGTATAGTTTTTTTAATAATACAGATAAAGCTCTTGAGTATTATAGACTTTCTCTTAAGTCGGCTAACAGTAACAACAATCAATACCTGATTGCAGGTGCTAATTTGAACATCGGAAATATTAAATATTGGAAAGGTGAATATGATAGCTGCATACATTTTTATTTAAAGGCAGCAGAAATTTTTGAGAACCCCAAAATTTTAAAGGATAAGTCCATTACTGAGCGTCAATTGGATTTGCGTAAATCTGATTTATACAGTAACATAAGTACTGTATTTAATACGTTGAAAAATCTTATCAAAGCAGATGAATACATAGATAAATCTATTGCTATTGCTAAAAAGTACACAACTGCAGCTGCGGTAAGTACATTGGCTCGTTACATGCAAATTAAAGCCGACAATTATTCCGAAAATGGGCAAACGGAAAAAGCACTTCGCATACGGCTTCAGTTTTTATCACAAATGGAAAATGGAGTAGATTTAAAAACTTTTTTACAAGGAGCCTACCAGAGTATAGCACAGGAATATTTTAGTTTAAAGAAAATAGACTCGTCAAAATTATTTGCGCAGAAAAGTCTGCAGGTGGCCAATACCATAAAATCGCCAAGTGATATTGCCAACGCAAACTGGCAGTTAGGCAGAATTTCCATAGCAGAGAATCAATATCCGGCTGCCGATAAGTATATGGAAGCGGCAAAGGATTATTACCTGACTACAGATGATCCAACAGAGCAGCGTAGTTATTTTGATGTAATGCGGGAGCTAAAATTTGCTGAAGGGAAATACAAAGAAGCCTATGTATACTTTGAAAAATTCCATGCACTGAATGATAGTCTTTTAATTAGCGAAAAGCAACAGAGTTTTCTGAACGGGAAGCTCGGTATCAAACTGAAAAGAAAGATACACAGCTAAAACTTCAGCAAACTACCATCCGGCAAAAAAGCATACTTAACTATATTCTCATTGGTGGCGCAGTCACATTGCTG
The DNA here is from genome assembly GCA_016706055.1 of Chitinophagaceae bacterium. Lineage (GTDB taxonomy): Bacteria > Bacteroidota > Bacteroidia > Chitinophagales > Chitinophagaceae > JJ008. The sequence goes on from JADJKL010000003.1 coordinate 281,043, forward strand.
ATTATTTCTTTACTCCTTATTCGCAATTATAAAAACAAACAAGAACTACAGCAACGACGTATTACAGAATTAGAAACCGAAAAACAATTAACAGCTACCGAAGATGTATTGAAAGGAGAGGAGAAAGAAAGAACTCGCCTAGCAAAAGACCTCCATGATGGATTGGGTGGAATGCTGTCAGGTATTAAACATTCATTAAATGCTATGAAAGGAAATTTAGTAATGACACCTGAAAATCATCAGGCGTTTGAACGCAGTATGGATATGCTGGACAGTTCCATTAGAGAAATGCGCCGTGTGGCACATAATATGATGCCTGAAGCTCTGGTTAAATTCGGATTAGATACGGCGTTGAAAGATTTTTGTAATGATATTAACCAGTCTGGAGCATTACAGATCAATTATCAGTCAATAGGCTTGGGAAATGTTGAGGTTGAACAAACAACCTCTATAACTATTTATCGCATTGTACAGGAACTTATAAATAATACGATGAAGCATGCTGCAGCGAAATCAGCCATAGTGCAAGTAAGCAAGACGGACAAAGCAATTAGCATCACAGTAGAAGATGATGGAAAAGGTTTTAATACGTTGGTTTTGGAAGGAACCAAAGGTATCGGTTGGAGTAATATTCAGAGCAGAGTTGAGTATTTAAAAGGTAAATTAGATGTTCAATCAGAACCGGGCAAAGGAACTTCTGTTCATATTGAATTAAATGTCTAATGGCTATAAAAGTTTTTATTGTTGATGATCATTATATGGTAATTGAGGGTATCCGCTCTTTACTCCAAAATGAAAAAGGCATAGACTGGGCCGGTCATGCTACCAATGCTAGCTCATGCTTTGCTTTTTTACAGCAACAGCAGCCTGATGTAATTTTAATGGATATTAATTTGCCAGATAAAAGCGGCATTGATTTATGCAAAGAAGTAAAAGAAAAATATCCTTCTGTTTTTATCATTGGACTCAGCACATTTAACCAGCAAAGTTTTATTCAAAAGATGATGGATAACGGGGCATCGGGTTATGTGCTAAAAAATGCAACACAAGCAGAATTAATGGAAGCAATCGAAGTTGTTGCAAATGGCAAAACCTTTCTAAGTAATGAAGCCGCTTTATCACTCAGGAGTAAAGACAAAAGTGAAATACCTGTTATTACCAGACGGGAAAAAGAAGTGCTTGAACTTATTGCAGAAGGATTGACAAACAATGAAATCGCACAAAAATTATTTATCAGCCCTTCTACAGTTGACACACACAGAAAAAATCTGTTGATAAAATTTGATGCAAAAAATACAGCCTCCCTTATAAGATTAGCAGCTCAGCATCAGCTTATCTGATTATTCAAAATCCTCATATAACAAATACTTCTTTCTTATTTTTTTAAACTCACCAAGTTTCGGCTCCCAGCTTGCACGGATTTCTTTTTCAGATTTTCCGGCTTTTACCTGTTGCCATAAATCGTTATTACCTGCAAGCTTATTAAAAAATGATTGATCCATTTTCCCTGATTTAGGAACTAAAAAGAAATTGTCTTTATCAGGAAATAATTTATACGCTTCTATCAACCATTTTAGTTGTACTTTATCGTCAACTTTCACTAACACTTCTTCGGGGGAACCTGATAAATCCCATCCGTAACAAACCTGCCCATATAATTTTGAACTTTTTGCTCCTTCATTCGGGCTAGGTGTAAACGAATACATATTATTTGGATATGATGGATGACCAAATACCTGAAACTGTTTGTTTGTACCTCTGCCTTCGCTTAATACAGTGCCTTCAAAGAAACAAGTGGAAGGATATAAATAAATTGATTGTATGTTAGGAAGATTGGGCGATGGTTTTACTGGCAACACATATTTTGAGTTATGTGTATAGCCCGAACATTTTATCACCTGAAAATGAAAAGGAGTGTCAACAGAATTTTCTGCGGTTTTGTAATATGCATATCTGGCATTTGCTTTTTCAGTAAGCCACTGTTCTCCTGCAATCATAAACGCATATTCAGCAATCGTCATTCCATAAACTATTGGTATTGGTTGTGCGCCTACGCCAGATTTATATTTCATGTCCAGGACTGGCCCATCAACATAAAAACCATTTGGATTAGGGCGGTCAAGTAATAGCAATGGTTTACCCATTTCAAACGCCGCTTCCATAAAATGTTGCAAAGATGTGATGTAAGTATAAAACCGAACACCAACATCCTGTAAGTCAAAAATCAATATGTCAACATCTTTTACATCTTCCGGAGATGGTGCTTTTTTATTTCCATACAACGATACTACAAGAATACCCGTTTTTTCATCTTTATAATTGCCAACTTTTTCGCCTGCATCCGCTGTTCCTCTAAAACCATGCTCTGGTCCAAAGATTACTTTAATATCAACACCCAGTTTCATTAGTGTATCTACAAGATGGGTATTGCCAACCATTGATGTCTGGTTTGCAAATATCCCAACTGACTTTCCTTTTAATAATGGTAAGTAAACATTAATTCTATCTGCACCAGCCATTATTTTATTTATTCCATATTTAGGCATTTTGATTGAAGAATTCTGTGATGTGCAACTTTGTGCAATCAAGAAACATGGAATTAATAGTCTAAGAAGTTTCATTTGAGTAATTTATCAGGGAAATTAATAAAATTCTTACTGTAGATAAAGTTTTTTGTTTAAACGGTTGCATGGCTGAATTTAGTTACCTTGCAAGCCTAAATTTATTTTCTAATTAATAAAAATAATAAAATGGCGCAGGTAAAGAGTGGAGATAAAATTAAAGTACACTATCATGGAAAATTAAATGACGGCGAAACGTTTGATTCATCAGAAGGTAGAGATCCATTGGAGTTTGAAGTAGGAAGTGGAATGGTGATTAAAGGATTTGATGATGGAGTAACAGGGATGAGTGTAGGGGAGAAAAAAACCATCAATATTCCTTTTGCAGAAGCTTATGGACCGGTAAACCCTGAAATGATAATTGAAATGCCAAAAGATAGATTTCCGGAAGATATGAAACTGGAAGTAGGTATGCCATTGATGATGAGTGATCAGCAAGGACAACAATTTCAGGTAAAAATTGAAGAAATAAAGGAAGAAGTAGTAATGCTAGACGCTAATCATGCACTTGCTGGAAAAGATTTGACTTTTGATCTTGAACTGGTGGAAATAGTTGCCCCTGAATCAAGAATTATTATGCCCTAAGTCAATAGGCAATTGACAATATGCAAATGAAAATTTTTTGCATATTGATTTTTTTTTTCAAAACAGTTCAGTCTTAAACAATATAACAGACTGAACTTTTTTTATTGCTAATTGCTAATTGCTAATTGCCTATTCTCCATTGATAATTGTCCATTGCCCATTCTAACTTTTAAAGTATATTACGTTCCCTACAACAAAAGTATGTTTTCAAATTATAAGTTTACAGCAGCAGAGCGGTTTTTGAAATATGTGCAGATAGATACGCAAAGTGATCCGCAATCAACTACTTTTCCATCAACAGAGAAGCAAAAAAACCTGAGCAAGATTTTGGTGGAAGAGTTGATGCAAATTGGTGTAACTGATGCTCATTTAGATGAGTGGGGTTATGTATATGCTACTATTCCTTCAACAACAGACAAGAAAGTTCCTGTCATTTGTTTTTGTGCTCATGTTGATACTGCTCCTGATTGCAGTGGCACTAACGTTAAACCAATTCTACATACAAATTATCAGGGAGATGATATTGTACTACCTGATGACACAACACAGGTTTTGAGAAAGTCCGAATATCCATACTTAGATACGCAGATTGGTAATGATATTATTACTGCTTCAGGTAAAACGTTGTTGGGCTCTGATGATAAAGCAGGAGTGGCAGAAATAATGGATCTGGCAAATTTTTTAATAGCAAACAAGAATGTAAAGCATGGTGAAATAAAATTACTTTTTACACCGGATGAAGAAGTGGGAAGAGGTGTGAACCATGTTGACATGAAAAAGCTGGGTGCAGATTTTGGTTATACATTAGATGGTGGTGAAGCTGGTTCATTGGAAGATGAAACCTTTAGTGCAGATGGTGTAGTGGTAACAATTCATGGTGTGATAGCTCATCCCGGTTATGCAAAAGATAAATTGGTAAATGCAATGAAGATTGCAGGAGAGATTTTACAAGCATTACCAAAAGACAGACTATCGCCGGAAACAACAGATGGTAAACGAGGCTTTATACATCCTGTACGTATCGAAGGGATTGCTGAAAAATGTACCATTGAATTTATTATCCGGGATTTTGATACACCGGGTTTAAAGAAAAAGGAAGATTATCTGCAAACTCAAATTGAAGAAAGGTTGCGAACACATCCAAAAGCTACTTATGAATTTAAAGTAACGGAGCAGTATCGTAATATGAAAGAAGTGCTGGACAGAAATCCACATGTAGTTGATTATGCAAAAGAGGCTATTAAAAGAGCCGGACTTACATTAAAAATGGAAAGCATTCGTGGCGGTACCGATGGCAGTCGTTTGTCCTTTATGGGGTTACCTTGTCCAAATTTATTTGCCGGCGAACAAGCTATACATTCCAAGCTTGAATTTATTAGTGTTCAGGACATGAACAAGGCCGTAGAAACAATGGTGCATTTGGCCATGGTTTGCGAAGAAAAAAACTGATATGCCAGCCATAGTTTATAATAAGCAATTAGTTTAAATCGTACATTGCATTTTAAATTTTTAACTATGGATTATGGAACTTTGTTTGCCAGCTACTGGTGGGTACTTATCTTGCTAATTATTTTCTTTGGGTCGTTCTTTACAATCAATCAAGGCTATATTGGCGTTATTACCATGTTTGGTAAATATCGTCGTGTTGTACGGCCAGGATTAAATATGAAAATACCAATCCTTGAAACAGTTGCGAGGAAAGTTTCCATTCAAAATCGTTCAGTAGAATTAGAGTTTCAGGCGGTAACGCAGGATCAGGCAAATGTGTATTTCAAAAGCATGTTGCTTTATTCCGTGCAAAACGAAAACGAAGAGACGATTAAAAAAGTAGCATTTAAATTTATTGCAGACAGGGATCTGATGCAAGCATTGATCAGAACGATTGAAGGTAATATCCGTTCTTTTGTAGCAACGAAACGGCAGGCAGAAGTATTAGGGCTTCGTCGTGAAATTGTTCAATATGTAAAAGTGGAAGTGGATCATTCGCTGGAAGAATGGGGTTATCATTTGCAGGATTTGCAAATCAATGATATTACATTCGACAAAGTAATTCTTGATTCAATGAGTAAAGTCGTTGCTAGTAATAATCTGAAAGCTGCTGCGGAGAATGAAGGGCAGGCATTATTAATTACTAAAACAAAATCTGCAGAGGCTGATGGTAATGCGACTAAAATTGCAGCTGAAGCAGAAAAAGAAGCCGCTCGTCTTCGTGGACAAGGTGTGGCTTTGTTCCGTAAAGAAGTAGCAACAGGCATGTCAGAAGCTGCTGAACAAATGAAGCAAGCTAACCTTGATACCAATGTAATTCTATTCAGCATGTGGACAGAAGCGATAAAGAATTTTGCAGAATACGGTAAAGGCAACGTAATATTCCTTGATGGAAGCCCTGATGGAATGGAAGGGACAATGAAACAAATTCAGGCTCTGATGGTAAAACAAGCGGGTACAAAAGGACAATAGAACTGTTGCTGGTAAAGTGTTTTAAAGGTTCGGTCAATTTATTGATGAAGTAATTTCTCAATAAATTCTCCGAACTTTTTTATTGCTGCTACTTGTTAAATTCCTCTAAAACTTGATAAACCCATACAACGTGGCACTATTTTTCTCGTTCAAGGAAACATTAATAACGATTCTATTGAACTTTATTAAGAACTGTTGAAAACACAAAAAAGATAATTAAAAGGCAACACCTACTTTTACACCTAAAGAACCATTATTATGATTGATCTCTTACAGATTGTCGACACAGTAGCACAAGTAACAAAAAAAGTAGCCGGTGATAGAAACGGCGATGGATATTTAAGTTTTGGAGAATTATTAACCACCGGCGGTTGGATTATGATTCCGTTGGGAATGATGTTGCTAGCAGCAGTATATGTATTTGCAGAAAGAAGTATTGGTATCAAAAATGCTTCTAAGATTGATCCCAATTTTATGAATATCATCCGTGATAATATCATGAGTGGGAATGTAACCGCTGCAAGAAATTATGCGAAGAACACTAGCAATCCTGTTGCCAGCATCATTGACAAAGGCATACAACGTATAGGTAAACCTATCGATGCCATCGAAAAAAGCATGGACAATGTAGGTACACTTGAAATGTACAAAATGGAAAAAAACATGGGTGTGCTTTCGGTTGTTTCAAAAGCAGCACCAATTTTTGGTTTCGTAGGAACATTGATGGGATTGATGCAGATGTTCTCCAATATTACAACTTCTAACGAATTTGAAGTAGGAACAATTGCTGGTGGTATCTATACTAAATTGATTACTTCTATTACCGGTTTAGTTATTGGTTTGATGGCATATCTTGGTTATAGTTATCTGATGACGCAGATTGACAAAACGGCCAATAAAATGGAAGCTGCTTCTTCAGACTTCATTGATATTTTGCAGGAGCCAACTCGATAAAAAACAGTAGATAAATTTCCTGTACTAAAAAAAGAAAATGAAATTCAGAAAAAGACATAGAGAAGAAACGGCTGAAGTTTTTACAGATTCATTGAATGATATTCTTTTTATCCTTTTGATGTTCTTCCTTATCGTGGCAACATTGGCAAATCCGAATGTGGTGAAAGTAGGATTGCCAAGAGGAACAAAAGATGTGAAGGCGAAACAGAATATCATGGTTTCTATTGATAAAAATCAGCAATATTTTATAGGCACAACAAAAATCGAATCAGGAATGTTTGATTCTTTACTTAGGATGGAGATTAAAAAATATAAAGCTTTTGTTGATACACCTACGGTTGTGATTAATGCTGATACCACTGCTTATTATGGCGAAGTATTCCGAATTATGCGGATTGCTAAAAAAGATACAGCAAAGGTTGTTGCAAGGATAGATTAAACAATACTTTTGAAATAAATTATACAAGACCGGCCTTAATCATCCGGTCTTTTTCTTGCATATCCTTTTTTATTTCTGTTGAATAGCTAGCTTGCTGAAAAAGTTCAGCAACTTCTTTTCCAAGGCTTTCATGGATTTCCATAAAAACACTTCCGCTTTTTTCAAGATGTGTTTTCCCAAATTCAGCTATCGCTTTATAAAAAATTAATGCGTCATTATCAGGAACGAAAAGAGCTGTAGCAGGTTCATATTCTAGCACATTTGGCTGCATAGTCTGTTTATCTTTTTCAGGAATATAAGGGGGATTGCTGACAATGATATCAAACTTTGGCAATTTCTTCCACGAATGTTGGTCTAAAAAATCAAGCTGAATAAAATTCACTTCTTGTCCTAAATCCCCAGCATTTTTTTGTGCAACAGTCAAAGCTCCTTCACTTATATCAAAGCTCCATACTTCAGCTTTTCGTATTCTCTTCTTTAAGGAAATAGGAATACAACCACTGCCGCTTCCAATATCCAATATTTTTAATTCATCTACTGGGAATTTACAGTTACTGATAATCCATTCAACCAACTCTTCTGTTTCAGGTCGTGGAATCAACACATTTTTATCAACATAAAATTTCATATTACTAAACCAAGCTTCATTTAAAACATATTGAACTGGCTCATGTTGTAATAATCGTTCTGAATATTGATGTAATAGCAATTCTTCTTCAATAGTAATAATTTCATTTTTATAGACCATCCGTTCTGCCTTTTTCGATCCGGTGAGTTGTTCCATTACCCAGTCTGTTATTTGACTGGCTTCGCTTTTATCGTAAATCGTACAAAGCTTATTCAATAAAAAATATGTTGCTTCCTGCATCGTCATATTGGCAAACTTACTAAGTGGTTGGTAATTTCAAATTTAATTCTATTTGAACCACATAGACAGATAGTACATTAGTAATAAACATAGATTAACTCCATGTGATTGTCTATGTTTTTTATGTGTCTATGTGGTTCCATTTGTCAACCTGATTGTTTCAAGAATAATTGAAAGACTACGCTATGGGAATCGGTTATATTTGCATCAATCAGCAATACATCTTGGATAGCCATCAAAAATATATGCAACGTTGCCTTGAATTGGCAAAAAAGGGAGCCGGTTTCGTTGCGCCGAATCCAATGGTTGGAGCTGTGCTTGTGTTTGAAGACAGAATAATTGGCGAGGGTTGGCATCAAAAATATGGAGCAGCACATGCAGAAGTAAATTGTATCGCTTCAGTTAGCAAGGATGATAAGGATTTGATTAACCAATCAATTCTATACGTTTCTTTAGAACCCTGTGCACATTTTGGGAAAACACCACCTTGTGCCGATCTTATTATTCAGCATAAAATTCCAAAAGTTGTTATTGGCTGTCGAGATCCGTTTAAAGAAGTGAACGCCTGCCGGAATAACGAGGTCGGGCCGGGTAAAGGAATTGAAAGGTTGAAAGCAGCAGGTGTAGAAGTTATTTCAGGAGTATTGGAAAATGAATGCAAAGCATTGAACAAACGATTCTTCACTTTTCATGAAAAGAAAAGACCTTATGTAATTTTGAAATGGGCGCAGACGGCTGATAGGAAAATAGCCTCCCTAAATCCCTCCGCAGGAGGGACTTTAGAGTCTGTTAGATTAAAAGACAAGAATGTTAAAGGGACTTCTGCACTGTCGGGTATTAAAGCCCCTCTTTTGGAGGGGTTTGGGGGGGGCGAACGGCTACTTATTAGTAACGAATACTCGAATCGTCTTGTACATCAATGGCGAAGTGAAGAGGCTTCTATTTTTGTGGGAACAAACACAGCCTGCTGGATGATCCGGAATTAACCACCAGACTTTGGGAAGGGAATTCACCAATACGTTTAGTGCTTGACATGAACTTACGGCTGCCTTTACATTTGAAACTATTTGATAAAAAAGTAAAGACAATAGTTTTTAATAATGTTAAACAGGAAGAAAATGAGAATCTTATTTATTATAAGATTGAGAAAGAGAAAAATATCGTTTCAGAAATATCAAAAGCATTATATCAATTGAATATTCAGTCAGTCATTGTTGAAGGCGGTGCAAAACTGTTGCAAAGTTTTATTGATGCTGATTTGTGGGATGAAGCAAGAGTAATTAGTAATGAAGAGTTAGTAGTTAATAATGGGCTGGCTGCTCCGAATCTTAATGATGCTTTAATGGTTAATGAAGAAAAGATACTTTCTGACAGAATCGAATATTATACAAGAACGAACACCGAATAATGACTACCGACTCACATTACTATACTATTGAAAAACCATCTGTTGCTGAATTTAAAGAAAGAGGCAGCAAGTTTATTGCGTATGCTTTTCCTATTGCGGATGTGAGTGAATTTAAACTGCGGCTTGCTGAAATTAAAAAGGAACATCCGAAAGCTACGCATCATTGTTTTGCTTATCGTTTAGGGCTTGACGGAAATACTTACCGGGTGAGTGATGATGGAGAACCTTCCGGCTCTGCTGGTAAACCAATACTGGGACAAATCGACAGCAAACAAGTAACTAATGTGCTGGTAATTGTTGCCCGTTATTTTGGTGGCACACAATTAGGTATTCCCGGATTGATAACAGCTTATAAAACCACAACAGCTTTTGCTTTACAAACTACAGCCATTGTACAAAAGCCGGTGCTGCATCATTTTCAGTTGCAATTTGATTATACTCAAATGAATGAAGTGATGATGGTGGTGAAGCAGTTTGACTGTGTGGTAGAAAAGCAAGAGATGCAATTATTCTGTTCTATGAATATTGGAGTGCCGCAAAACTGGTTGGCGGAAGTGGAGAATAAGCTGAACGATTTAAGAGGAGTGGAAGTAGAGGCAATTCAAATATAAATATAACCGCAGAGGTGCAGAGACGCAGAGTGTTTAATTCTTTTGCAATACCAATGTACTCATACAACGTAGGTCGTCAACATTTACTGTTTTTAAAGGTTCTAAAAAGGAGAGATTATTTTCCTGCATACATTCTTTCAGTAAAGTCTTGGTTAAGAGAAATCGTTTAGAGCCATCAGGAATTATATAAACGCCGTCGCCGATTGGCTTTACTTTGTTTTCAATACCAATATCGGATGTCATGCGGATGAATAATGAGCTGTTTGTTTTCAATACTCTTACCATTTCTGTAAGCATAGCTTTGAAATGTTTTGTGCTATTTGCAAAATGTAAAACGGCGCTACTAATAATATGGTCGAAATAATTATCGGTGAAAGGTAATTTTTCTACGGCTGCAACTTGTAGCCTTTCTGCCGGCGAATCTGGATTGGCTGATTTTAATTGTGCGATAGCTGTTTCATTTATATCTGTTCCATAAATTACAAAACCACTTTGCAGAAACCAGTGCATATTTCTGCCTTCGCCGCAACCTGCATCGAGTATCTTCTCATTTTCGGTATATCTTCCTTTCATGATTTGATCAAGAAGGTAGATGTCGGTTTGGCCAATTAAGTTTTTTAGTGATGTAGTTATAGACATAGTTACTTTAAATTAAAACAGAAAGATAACTTATAGGTTCAAAGTTATAGACTTCGAAGATCAGAGATTACTGATTGTATGCTGGAGATAGTTTTGCTGTGTGCAAACTCGATAAATTGTTCAAACTGCTGAAACCGGCTTGTTTCTTTTGTAGCCATACTTTTGTTGTCCAGCCTAATTAGTTTTGATTGAAAAAAATGGGTCCAAATTGACAACAACGAACTAATGGCATAATAACGAAGGTTATTAATAAATTTGTTTGTCAACTTAGCCTTTTCATTAAGACTGACCTGTTGATATGCTAACCTCTTTATTAAATGTTTTATAATATCAAGGTTATCTTTTTACCATTGGTCCTGTTGGTAAAGTTTTGCCTCTCAATATGTCTTGTATTTGTTGAAGAGAATTTTTATTTAACTCGTCAATTGCTTCTTTACTCTGCTTCATAAAAAATTTAAAGGATTGATATTAAAAGGGTGAGGTTTCTGTTGGAGTTCCTCCGTATTGCTTGGATAAAAAGAATAAACTTTTTGCAACTCTTTCTCCCAAACTATTGTTATGTTTTATATAGAATATAGCTTTATTCAAATAATTAGTTTCAGTGTTTTGTATAAAATCTCCAAGTTTTTACATGCGGAATCCTTTGATAAAGTGTTTTGAAGGTCTTGTGTTGTACCAAAATTTTCATCTTTATCAGCAAATCTTTGTAATTGATGCTATTCTTTGAAGTTTAAAGCTCACTTTAAGCATTGTTTTCTAAATTGATTGGTCTGAACTTTTGTTTAAAAATACTGCGTTATCTTTGATTAGTTCTTTGAACACTAAGAACTGGTTTGTTGTCGCTTGTTGGATTTGACTTATTTGTTGTTTAAAAATCTTGCATCTGTCAATGGTTTAGAAAATGAGTGAAAAAAGTTAGAAGTGCTAAAATATTTTGATATTCAAATAATTTTTAAAGTAGTGAATCAAATTTTCGGATTTTGGGTTACTTCACTCAAATATACGCACTCTGTATAAATATTTGATATCAATGTATAATTATACAAAGAATTATCTAAACCTCTCACTCACCACCAACTCCTTACTTCCTGCTGTAAAAGTATAAAACCCTTCGCTGCTCTTAACACCAAGCTTACCAGCCATTACCATATTTACCAATAAAGGACAAGGTGCATATTTAGGATTGCCAAAACCATCATGCAATACATGCAAAATAGAAAGACAAACATCGAGACCAATAAAGTCGGCGAGTTGTAATGGTCCCATTGGGTGTGCCATGCCGAGTTTCATTACCGTATCTATTTCTTCTACACCAGCTACACCTTCGTACAAACTGTAAATGGCTTCGTTAATCATCGGCATCAAAATGCGGTTGGCAATAAAGCCGGGATAATCATTAACAGCACAAGGCACTTTGCCAAGTTGTTTGCTTAGTTCAATAATTGTATTGGTTACTTCTTTTGTAGTAGCATAGCCATTAATGATCTCAACCAGTTTCATTACCGGTACCGGATTCATAAAATGCATACCGATTACTTTTCCAGCACGGCTGGTGGCTGCCGCTATTTTTGTAATGGAAATAGAAGAAGTGTTGGTAGCCAGTATACATTCTTTTGGAGCATACATATCGAGCTGTTCAAATATTTTCAATTTAAGATCAATATTTTCTGTGGCTGCTTCAATTATTAGTTCTGCATCTTTTACTCCTTCAATGATATTTGATTCAGTGGTAATATTAGCTAATGCAGTTGTTTTCTGTTCTTCTGTCACAATGCCTTTAGCTACTTGTCTGTCAAAGTTCTTACCAATGTTAGCAACGGCTTTATCTAATTGCGCCAGCGATACATCTACGATTGTTACGTTGAAACCTGCCTGTGCAAATACATGTGCAATGCCATTACCCATTGTGCCGGCACCTATTACGGATACAAAACCCCCATTTAGATTCATAAAGTGTAGTTTTTCTTTTTCCCCTAAAGGGGAGTTGTGCAAATTTCACTTTAGGTAAAAGTGAATGATTAATACAAATGTAAGAAGTTAATTATTCAGAAGCTGAATAGCGATATACAGTACAAGTGTGCGACGCAAGGGACGATGATAGTAGTACAGTTGATGACTAAATAATAGTTTTCAATTGCTTTCTTGATAATTCGAAAGAAAAAAGGAATGACAAATCTAAGTTCCCCTTTAGGGGACAGGGGCATTAATTCTTATTCTTAAAATCCCCTCGCTTCCATGCTTGTATAAATTCGCCCCAAGCTGCAGGGTTGAAAATATTCATAGGAGGTGTTTGACCTTGGTACACGGCACGGTTGGCCACTTTATTCATTTGTATGCGGGTAGCTTCGCCACCATCGCCGGGAATTGTTTTTAACCAAATGCGTCGCTTGGCTGCACTGGTATTTTGCCGTGCAATTTCTATATCATCATCAGGAACTTTGGTTTTTACAAAGTCTCTTTCAAATTGTTGAGGGGTCGGCCTTGGTTTGATGATGGTAGCTGGAAGATAAACAGTATCGATCACCATCAACTGCACCATGCTATATTGGTTGCCATCAATATTTCGAGGGATGGTAACAAGTTTTGATTTATAAGTGACATGCGAAAACTCAACTTGGTCGCCTTTTAAAACAACAATTGAAAAAACACCTTGATTGTTGGTGATGGTTCCGCGGTTCTGACCTTTTACAATAATACTTACGGCAGGAATGCCTACAAGACTGTCCGCCGTCATTACGACACCGTATAATTGCACCACAGAATCTCTGGAAGTTTCGAATTGTGCCTTGGCTGCTTGTGTAAGGATTAGAAAGAGTAATCCTGTAAAGAGTAAATGTTTTTTCACTGCCTCAAAAATAATGACAAGTTGCTGATTTCGTAAAAGTATTTGCCCCTTACAATGGTTAACTTTGCGCTTTAAATTGACTTTTAACAAATACTTGGAATATGACGAAGGAAAAAGTAATGGAAGCGTTGAGTAATGTGCAGGAACCTGATCTTGGGAAAAGACCTGGTGACATTGAATATGATTAAAGATCTGGAAATTGATGGCAACAATGTTTCATTTACAATTGTGTTGACGACGCCAGCTTGTCCGATGAAAGAGATGATGCAAAATGCATGCATTAATGCAATAAAATTACTGGTGAATAAAGAGGCGGTGGTAAAAGTGAATTTTACATCGAACACAACGACAAAAAGAACAGATCCCGGAACTGTGCTTCCGAAAGTGAAAAATATAATTGCGGTGGTGAGTGGAAAAGGCGGTGTTGGTAAATCAACAGTAGCAGCAAACCTTGCTCTTGCATTAGCACAAGGCGGAGCAAAAGTTGGTTTGATGGATGCAGATATTTATGGGCCAAGTGTGCCGATCATGTTTGGTGTACGAGGCGAAAGACCGATGATGATAGAAGTGGGAGAGGAAAAAGCAAAGATTGCTCCATTGGAACGTTATGGTTTGAAATTGATAAGTATAGGATTACTCGTTGATGAAAAAAATGCAGTTGTTTGGAGAGGACCAATGGCGAGCAGTGCCATCAGACAATTTGTAACAGATGTGTATTGGGATGAATTGGATTACCTCGTTGTTGATATGCCACCGGGAACTGGTGATATACATTTAACATTGATGCAAACTGTTCCTGTAACAGGTGCAGTAATAGTTACTACTCCACAGGATGTGGCTTTGGCAGACGCAAAAAAAGGAATTGCCATGTTTGGTCAGGCACAAATGAATGTTCCGATTATCGGACTGGTAGAAAACATGAGTTATTTTACGCCGGCTGAGTTGCCAGAAAACAAATATTATATTTTTGGAAAAGATGGCGGCAAGCATTTAGCAGATGAATATGATATTCCTTTTCTTGGACAAATTCCATTGGTGCAAAGCATCCGTGAGGGCGGTGACCAGGGTGTGCCGGTAATGATGAGTGATGATGCGGTTACGAAAAAAGCATTTGAAGGATTTGCTGCACAAGTAGTGAGAAGTATTTCGATGCGGAATGCGAATATTAGTGCGGAGAAGATTGCGGAGACGGTGTAAATGTGTTGGAGGTTCTGTGTTTGATGTTGGATGTTGTCGTGATAATTTTAATAACATTCTAATGGCTACAGTTACTAGGTTTGAAGATTTGGAAGTATGGAAGTTGGCAAGGGAGCAGGCTAAAGCTATTTATTCGTTGACAAATGAAGGAAGTTTTGCAAATGACTTTAGTTTAAAAGACCAGATAAATAGATCGGCAGGTTCTACGATGGATAATATTGCTGAAGGGTTTGAACGTTTTACGAATCAAGAATTTGGTCAATATTTGATAATTTCGAAAGGCTCGAATGGTGAAGTAAGGTCGCAGTTGTATAGAGCATTTGATAAAGGACCTATTACCGAAGAGGTATTAAATGAAAGATTGGAATATTCAGTGATGCTTGGTAATAAAATAAAATCTTTTATTGACTATTTACAATCTTCAAAATATAAAAGCAAACCAAGAAAAGAGGGTTAAACTCCAACATGGAACATCAAACTTCCAACCATTATGTATAAGCTTCCTTACTATCATGAAGAAGATGAAGAAATTGTAAAACAATTCGTCCGTGACCATCCATTTGCTTTTATTGCTGGCAGTGATGCAGAAAGCAATCCTGTAGCAACGCAAGTGCCTTTATTTATTGATGAAAGAGACGGAAAATTTTTTCTTACCGGTCATATAATGAGAAATACTGACCATCACAAAGCATTTGTCGAAAATGAAAATGTGTTGGCAATATTTACAGGTCCGCATAGTTATGTCAGTGCAACTTGGTACGACAACCCATACCAGGCCAGCACCTGGAATTTTATGAGTGTTCATGCAATAGGAATTATCCGTTTCGGAAATGACGAAGAACTGGTTGCTATTCTGAAACGGCTTACCCTGCATTATGAAGATAATAACAGCAGTTCAACAACTATATATGATAACCTGCCGACAGAAAACACGGCTAGACTTATGAAGGCAATTGTCGCTTTTGAAATTGAAGTTACATCTTTGGAGCATGTATTTAAACTAAGTCAGGATAGGGATGAAAAAAGTTATGACAACATTGTAGATAAATTAAAGTTGCAAGGTGGAGACGCTGAGGAAATAGCTGTAATAATGGAAAACAGAAAGTCTAAAGTTTTTAAATCATGAGAAAATATTTATTGATTAGTTTGCTAGCAGTTGTTTGTTCATGCTCAAATTCAAAGAAAATGCAGGATGAAAATAAAAGCACTTACGTAAAAGGCGAGTTTGATAAACAAGGTCATCGAGGTTGCCGTGGATTAATGCCCGAGAATACCGTGCCTGCAATGATTAATGCATTGGGAATGGGTGTAACAACATTGGAGTTAGATGTAGTAATTACAAAAGATAAAAAGGTAGTACTATCACATGAGCCTTTTTTTAATCATGAAATTACCACAAAGCCTGATGGTTCTTTTGTTACAGAAGCGGAAGAAAAGTCATTGAAGATTTATAACATGACGTATGAGGAGGTGAAAAAATATGATGTTGGAATGAAGCCACATCCAAGATTTCCACAGCAAAAAAAAGATGAAAGCGGTAAAACCATTACTGAGCGAAGTGATTGACAGTGTGAGAAAAGATATGATGACAAGAAGAAGACCTTTTCCTTACTATAATATTGAAACAAAGACAAAACCTGAGACTGATGGTATCTTTCATCCGGCACCTGCGGAATTTGTTGAATTGCTGATGGCTGTTATAAAAGAAAAAGATATTGAGGATTATGTAATCATTCAGTCTTTCGATTTCAGAACATTGCAGTACCTGCATAAAAAATATCCGCATATTAAAACGGCCATGCTGATTGAGGATTTTGATAAGAGAAATCTGGAAGGGCAGTTAAAGGATTTGGGTTTTACTCCAACAATTTATAGTCCTGCTTATCAGCTTGTAAATGATAAGCTAATAGAAAGCTGTCATGCAAAGAATATAAAAGTAATCCCCTGGACGGTGAATACAAAAGAGGAAATTTCGAAATATAAAAAAATGGGAGTAGATGGAATTATATCTGACTATCCGAATCTTTTTAGTGAGTAAATTCCTAATAGAATTCAGGAAGGTTTTTTTTCTTTAATCCTAACCATTCCACTGCATTTTTATAAAGCAGCTTATTGGTTACTTTTTTCCCGAGGTCCATTTTCTCGATCAGTTTGCCGGGTTTATGTTCTCCCAATGGGAAAGGATAATCGCTTCCCAAGCAAATAAAATCTTCGCCCATCAGATCGATCAAAAATTCCATAGCTTTTCTATCATGCACCAAGCTATCAACCCAAAATTTTCCTAAATAATTTCTTGGATTAATAGGATTGTCAATAGCAACTAAATCGGGCCGTACTTTATAGCCATGTTCTATTCTGCCAATAGTAATAGGGAAGGAGCCACCTCCATGTGCAAAGGCAACTTTCAGTTTGGGGAATTTTTCAAATACACCACCGAAAATCATTGAGCAAATAGCTCTAGAAGTTTCTGCCGGCATTCCAACAAGCCAAGGCAACCAATATTTTTCCATTTGTTCAGAGCCCATCATTTCCCACGGATGGATAAATAAGGAGCAATCCATTTTTTCTGCAGCTTCATAAAAAGGAAAGAAAGATTCATCAGAAAGATTTTTGCCATTGATGTTGGAGCCTATTTCCAATCCCGGCATTCTTAATTCTTTCATGCATCGTTCCATTTCTTTTATTGCAAGATCAATATCCTGCATAGGAACTGTTCCCAATCCAATAAAATGATGCGATTCTTTTGAAACAGTTTCGGCAATATGATCATTCAGAAATCTAGAGGTTTCTAAACCATCAGCTGGCTTCGCCCAATAATTAAATAACACCGGAATAGTAGAAAGCACTTGCATATTCACCTCAGTGTCTTCCATATCTTTTAACCGAGCTTCAGTTTGGTAACAATTCTCTTCAACTACACGAAAAAGTTTATCACCCTTTATCATACAAGCTTCACAGTTGCGATGTTCCAAATGTATAAATTCGCCATAGCCAAACTTTTCCGTCCAGTTCGGCATCTTCTCCGGCATAATGTGAGTATGTATATCAATCTTCATTTGTAGTAATTAAAATGCAGCTTAAAATAATTTCCCAAAAGAACCACCAAAAAATGGTTGAAATCCATTTTGGTTTACAAGAGGTGTTAAACTCATCCGCCACATAAATGATTTCTTTGTATGCTTTCTATATCCAACTGTCGGAAAGTAATTACCAAAATTTGTTCGCTTTTTACTCAGATCTGGCTCAAGGTATAGCGAAACGTTTTCTTTTGTCCAGGTAGCACCAAGCCCAAGTTCCATGTATGATTTATTTTGTTGCAATTCAAATAGATAATTTACACCAACCGGAATTGTCAACACAAAAGGGTCTAATGAATAAAAACCAATCCCGGCCTTATGCCAAAGCCCGGTTTTTTGTTAGCTGGTAATCATAATTCACCGATGTAAATAATCCATTGCCCCCAAGTTCAAGGTACACAGTTTGTCTCTTGCTGATGGATTGACCAAATAAAAAAGATGAACAATAAAAAAATGAAAAACTTAAAAGCAAAAATTTCATATCCGAAAATAAATTGAAATGGTGTATAAAGGTGGTTACTATTTTTTTACTGGTGGTTGCATTACTGTCCCACATTTTTTACAAGTCCGTAATTCCTCGTCTCCCCAAAATTTATCCATCACCGGTGGCAATTGCTTCACAATATCTTTTACAAACAAACTGTCTTCGTGTAATTTATTACCACAGTTTTCACAGAACCAAAGAAATGCATCTTTCTCCTCTTCTTCATCTTCCCTTACTTTTTCAATCACCAAGCCAACTGTATTTTCACCCCGCTGTGGTGAATGTGGAGTCTTTGGCGGCAGCAAAAATAGTTCACCTTCATTAATAGGAATATCTTTTGGCACACCTTCATCTATTATTTTCAACACAATATTTCCTTCCACCTGGTAATAAAGTTCTTCACTTTCGTTGTAGTGATAATCTTTACGGGCATTTGGTCCGCCAACCACCATCACAATAAAGTTCTGCGCATCTACATAAATGCATTTATTCCCAACAGGAGGTTTTAAAAGGTCTCTATTGTCAGCGATCCATTTTTTTAAATTAAAAGGAGCAAGTACAGGCATAGTATAGATTTTTTTGTTATTCAGTTTACCTACCGAAATTTTTATGTAGGCAGGCTTCAGTATTCCATGGCATCGTCTCTTGCGTCGCACTCTTCATCTGCATGAATTCTACTCAGCTTTTTTAATTGCGAAAAATTACAACAATTTTCTTTAGGTTTGAAGGTATGAATCTCTCTTTAGAAGAAAAAAATGCAATTATTTGTGGCAGCACACAGGGTATTGGTTTAGCCATTGCCGAAGAATTGGCATTATTGGGTGCCAATTGCACATTAGTAGCAAGAAATGAAGAGGCTTTGCAAAATGCTGTACAAAAATTGGATACACAACTAAGACAACAGCATGGATATTTAGTGGCAGATTTTAGTAAACCAGATGAAGTAAAGAATGTAATTCAAAAGCATGTTGAAAAAAATACAGTTCACATATTAATAAATAATTCAGGCGGTCCTGCTGCAGGCTTAATTATAGATGCAACAGAAGAAGCATTTTTAAATACTTTTAATCAGCATTTAATTTGCAATCATATATTAACACAGGCTGTTGTTCCTTCTATGAAAAAAGAAGGATATGGCCGGATTGTAAATATCATTTCAACGTCTGTAAAAATTCCATTGAAGAATTTGGGAGTTAGTAATACCATTCGTGGAGCGGTTGCCAGTTGGGCAAAAAGTATGGCGAATGAATTAGGACAATTTAATATCACCGTAAATAATGTATTGCCCGGATTCACTGCAACAAACCGATTATCAACCTTGATAGACAATATTGCTAAAAAAGGGAATACGGTTGTTGAAATTGTAGAAAAAAACATGATGGATGAAGTGCCGATGAAACGTTTTGCAGATGCTTCTGAAATAGCTTCAGTCGCAGCATTTCTTGCATCACCAGCTGCATCGTATGTAAATGGTGTAAGTATTCCGGTCGACGGCGGTCGTACAGGAAGTATATAATTTATATTTTAATGAAACTAAATATTCCATATCATTTAGAGAATTATATAGGAGGGAATTTAATTGGTCCTTTAAGTGGAAATTTCATTGACAATTTTAATCCTGCTACAGGAGAAATTGTTGGACAAATTCCTGAAAGCAATGAGAAAGATATAAATATAGCTGTTGAAGCCGCTAAGAAAGCTTTTCCTGCATGGAGTGTTTCACCAGTTGAACAACGGTTCAGAATTCTCAACCGGATTGCAGAACTGATTGAGGAAAATCTAGAAGAACTGGCAATAGCCGAAACAAATGATAATGGTAAACCACTTTGGTTAGCCAAAGAAGTCGATATACCAAGAGCATCCTCTAATTTTCGTTTTTTTGCAACTGGCATTATGCATTTTGCAACGGAGAGTCACAATATGGAAGACAAGGCTATAAACTATACACTTCGTCAACCAATTGGAATTGTTGGTTGTATATCTCCATGGAATCTACCATTGTATTTATTCACCTGGAAGATTGCACCGGCATTAGCAGCAGGTAATTGTGTAATTGCTAAACCGTCAGAAGTAACACCTGTTACTGCCTTTCTTCTTTCTAAAATTTGTAAAGAAGCAGGCTTGCCTGATGGAGTGCTAAATATTGTTCATGGCACAGGAGCTGTTACTGGCGAAGCAATTGTAAAACATCCTGACGTTAAAGCCATTTCATTTACAGGAAGCACCAAAGCAGGAGAACGAATTGCAACTTTAGCTGCACCAAAGTTTAAAAAGTTGTCACTGGAACTGGGTGGAAAAAATCCTAATATCATTTTTGCAGATGTAGCCAATCATGAAGGATCATGGAAGAAAATGTTATACAATACTATCCGTTCTTCTTTTGCAAACCAAGGAGAAATATGTTTATGTGGTAGCAGAATATTGATTGAAGAAAGTATTTATGAAAAATTCAAAACAGATTTTATTGATTGGATAAATAAAGGTTTAAAAGTAGGCGACCCTTTGGAAGAAGAAACCAAACAAGGAGCCATAGTCAGTAAAGTGCATTTTGATAAAATTATTCGATGCATTGATACAGCAAAACAGGAAGGCGGAAAAATTTTATGTGGAGGTAAAGCAGTGAAGTTGGAAGGACGTTGTGCCAATGGCTATTTTATTGAACCAACGGTGATTGAAGGATTAGGTCCGCAATGCAAAACCAACCAGGAAGAAATCTTTGGTCCAGTAGTTACGCTGCAAACTTTTAAAACAGAAGAGGAAGCAATTGAATTGGCGAATGCAACACAATATGGATTAGCAGCAAGCATCTGGACAAATGGAATTGGCAAGGCCAATCGGGTGGCAGCAAAAGTGGAAAGTGGCATTATATGGATTAATTGCTGGTTACTCAGAGATTTAAGAACACCTTTTGGCGGCGTAAAGAATAGTGGAGTTGGAAGAGAAGGAGGCTGGGAAGCTTTGAAGTTTTTTACTGAGTCGAAGAATGTTTGTATTGAATTGTAATTAAGAGGTTAGAATTATGAGTTATGAATTACATCAACTCTTAACTCATAATTCTTAATTCAGAACTCATAATTTATGACTGAAATAATAAATACATCAAACGCATCAACTCCCCTCGGAGCTTATCCTCATGCAAGAAAAGCAGGCAATCTTTTGTTTCTTTCAGGCATTGGACCAAGAAGTCCAAAGGACAATTCTATTCCCGGATTAGAATTAGATGCTAATGGAAATATTGTAAAGTATGATATAGAAGCAGAATGTCATTCTGTTTTTGCAAACGTAAAAGGGGTTTTAGAAGCAAGTGGCAGTAGTTGGGATAAAATAATTGATGTAACAGTTTTTTTAACTAATATGAAAACTGATTTTCCGATCTATAATAAAATTTATGCAGAATATTTTACTTCTGTACAGGCATGTAGAACAACTGTTGAAGTAAAGAGTTTGCCAACACCTATTGCAATTGAATTAAAAGTTATTGCAACGTTAGGTACACCCGAGATAACAAAACGGAAATGGGCTTAAGCCCTAATTAAAATGAATTATCAAAATACTTTAGACTTCGCCAAAGGACTGGATGAAAAAGATGTACTAAAAAGTTTTCGTTCAAAATTTTTCATCCCTCAACATAATGGGAAGGACTCGGTTTACTTCACAGGAAACTCTCTTGGATTGCAACCCAAAACAACTTCTCAATATGTGCAGCAGGAATTAGATGACTGGGCAAAGCTTGGAGTGGAAGGACATTTTCAAGCGAAGAATCCATGGATGCGGTATCATGAGATTTTTCCAAAGCAATTATCAAAAATTGTAGGCTGCAAAGAAAATGAAGTGGTAGTGATGAACCAGCTAACTGTCAATCTTCATTTGCTGATGGTAAGTTTCTATCGGCCAACAAAACAACGGTATAAGATTATTTGCGAAGCCAAAGCGTTTCCTTCTGATCAGTATGCATTTGAAACGCAGGCAGTTTATCACGGCTATAAAGCTGATAAAGCTGTGATAGAAGTTGCGCCAAGAGAAGGCGAACATACATTACGTACAGAAGATATTCTTTCAGTTATAAAAGAACATGGCGAATCAGTTGCTGTTGTTCTTTTTGGCGGCGTAAACTATTACACTGGTCAGTTGTTTGATTTAAAAGCTATAACAGAAGCCGCTCATGCTGTTGGTGCTTATGCAGGATTTGATTTGGCTCATGCTGCTGGCAATGTAGAATTAAAGTTGCATGACTGGCATGTTGACTTTGCCTGCTGGTGTTCTTATAAATATTTAAACAGCGGTCCTGGTGGAGTAGCAGGTGCTTATATACATGAGAAACATGTTACAAATAATGAGTTGCCAAGATTTGCAGGTTGGTGGGGATACAAAAAAGAAACCCGTTTTAAAATGGGAAAGGGGTTTGAACCAATACCAACTGCGGAAGGATGGCAATTAAGTAATGCTCCCATTTTATCAATGGCTGCACATAAAGCTTCGTTGGATATTTTTGATGAAGTCAGAATGGAAAGTTTGCATGAAAAAGAAAACAATTGGCGGCATTTCTTCATTTTGTTTTGAATGATATAAACAGCAGACAAAAAGAAAAAGTATTAGAAATTATCACTCCTGCAAATGAAAATGAAAGAGGTTGTCAGGTTTCTATATTGATGCTGAGAGATGGCAAGAAAATATTTGATGAATTAACAAAACAAGGTGTAATAGCAGACTGGCGGGAGCCAAATGTAATTCGTATTGCACCTGTACCTTTATACAATTCGTTTGAAGATATCTGCAGGTTTGGAGAAATCGTTTCTTCAATACTAAAATAGAAATTATTTACTTTAAAAACTATAAAGCCCCTTTAGGGGTTTGGGGTATGAAAAAGACATAACAATAATTGGTGCGGGACTTGTTGGTTCTCTTTTGTCAATTTATCTGGCAAAAAGAGGTCATAAAGTTTCTGTATACGAACGCCGGAGTGATATGCGAAATGAAGAACTGAGTGCAGGTCGTTCTATCAATCTTGCTTTAAGTGACCGTGGGTTACTTGCATTGGAAAAAGTAGGATTATCGGAAGAGATAAAAAAGATTTGTATTCCAATGCATGGCCGGCAAATTCATAATGTTGATGGCTCAATTACATTTCAACCTTATGGAAAAGAAGGACAATATATAAATTCTGTATCAAGAGGCGAATTGAATAAAAGATTAATGTCAATTGCTGAAGAACATAGTGTCGAAATATATTTTAATGAAAAATGTACAACGCTGGACTGGAAGAATGACAAAATAGAATTTGAAAACACTGCGGGAAAACAACTTCCTACATCAAAAGCTGATATTATATTCGGGGCGGATGGAGCTTTTTCGGCTGCAAGATTGCAACATCAGCTACAACATGATAAGTTTGATTATCAGCAATACTATATTGATTGCGGATATAAAGAATTGTCTATACCGCCAAATGAGGAAGGGGAATTTGCATTAGAGCCAAATGCATTACATATCTGGCCACGGAAAGATTATATGCTGATTGCATTGCCAAATCTTGACAAAACATTTACCTGTACTTTATTTTTTCCTTTTGAAGGTGAATTGTCTTTTGATAAAATAAATACAGAAGAAAAAGTAAAACAGTTCTTCGCCACCAACTTTGCTGATGTAGTTCCGCTGATGCCCGATTATGTAAACGAGTTTTTCACTAATCCTACTTCTTCATTAGTTACGGTAAAATGTTTTCCATGGGTAAGGGAAGATAAATTTGCGTTGATCGGCGATGCAGCTCATGCACTTGTTCCTTTCTTCGGACAAGGAATGAATTGCGGTTTTGAAGATTGCAGGATTTTAGATGAGTTGATTGAAAAGAATGGAGATGATTGGAAAAGTATTTTAGAAGAATATCAAACACAACGTAAGCCGGATGGAGATGCCATTGCAGATATGGCCGTTTATAATTTTACAGAAATGCGGGACAGAACCGCCGATCCAAAATTCTTATTGCAAAAGAAAATAGAAGCAAGACTGCATGAAAAATATCCTGATAAATGGATTCCTGCTTATTCGCAAGTAACGTTTAGTCCGCATATCAGATATTCAGATGCATTGGCCAGAGGAAATATGCAAGAAGAAATTATGAAGGAAGTGATGACCATAGAAAAAATAGAAGATAATTGGGATAATGCAGAATTACACCAGCAAATAATTCAGAAAATACCTCAATAAGGATATAGCACAAACTTCCAACTTCCAACCTCAAACTGTATTTTTGCTGCATGACCCGCAACCAACTAATCGAACAAATCCAAAAAAAGAAATCCTATCTCTGTGTTGGTTTAGATACCGACATTACTAAAATTCCCAAACATCTTTTAGCAGAAGCTGATCCGGTCTTTGCTTTCAACAAAGCAATCATTGATGCAACCAAAGATCTATGTGTAGCCTATAAAATCAATACCGCTTTTTACGAAGCACTTGGTTTGAAGGGTTGGGAAGCTATGGAGAAAACAGTAAATTATATTGGTGATGACCATTTCAAAATTGCAGATGCCAAAAGAGGCGATATTGGTAATACATCCGACCAATATGCCAAAGCATTTTTTGAAACCATGCCTTTTGATTCTATTACCGTTGCACCGTACATGGGTGAGGATAGTGTAAAACCTTTTTTGAAACATAAAGGTAAGTGGGCAAGTTTTGCTTCTAAGGGCAATGTTTTGATTAAACGGTTGTACAAGAAAGGTGCGAATGATTTTGAGTTGCAACAGAACTGGTGATGGATTGTTGTATGAAAAGTATTAGAAACTGTTTCCACTTGGGGAACGCCGGAAAATTTGATGTTTGTAATTGGAGCTACACAAGCAGATTCATTTATCAATATCCGTAAATTAACTCCCGAACATTTTTATCTTGTTCCCGGTGTTGGTGCACAAGGCGGCAGCCTCAAAGAAATTTCTGAAAAAGCAATGAATAAAGATTGCGGCATCCTCGTAAATGTCAGCCGAGCTATTATTTATGCTTCTGATGGTGAAGATTTTGCAGAAAGGGCAAGAGAGATTGCACTGCAATATCAACAGGAAATGCGTACCTATTTATAATCGCATCTCATTTCTTCCTTATATGTAAAAATTTCCCTGCGCATTTGATTTATCCTTATTTTCATTTACCAAAATCGGCTAATATATGAAAAGACTCTTATCAGTTATTACACTGCTATTATTAATTTTGTCGGCTACTGCTCAAGAATCAACTACTAAAGCTAATTACCAGTTAGCTTCAAGATTTACTTCTAAGAAATTAGAGAAAATGGTTTTCAGTACTTCAGTTGATCCGCATTGGCTTAAGCAGTCAGATCGTTTTTGGTATGAGTATGAAACTCCTAATGGTAAAAATTGGTATATCGTAGATCCAGTAAAGGGGGAAAAGAAACTGATGTTTGATAATGCCAAACTTGCCGCAGAAATTACAAAGATTGTAAGAGACCCGTTCGATGCACAACATCTTACCATTGATAGTTTACGGTTTGTAAAAGATGAAAATTGGATACAGTTTGAAGTGAAAAGTACACTTGAAGTAGAAATAAAAGACACTACTACGAAGAAAGATTCAAGCTCTAAAAAACCTGCAGCACCTCCTAAAAAGGAAAAGAAGACATTTTATTTTGAGTATAATCTGAATACAGGTGTTTTAGTAGAATTAAATGATTTTAAAAAGCCAAAAAGAAATTTGAGATGGGCTTCCATTTCACCCGATGGACAAACTATTGTATTTGCAAAAAAATACAACCTGTACTGGATGGATAAAGCTAATTATGAAAAAGCATTGGTGAATGAAGAGGATTCTACAATTGTTGAAAATCAGCTAACAAAAGATGGGATTGAATATTTTGAATATGGCAATTCGCAGAATGAGACGAATGTAGATAAAGAAAAAAATAAAAATAAGCGGAAGCCTGCTTTTATTTTATGGTCACCAGATTCAAAGCATTTTGTAAAGAACCGGACAGATTTGCGTAAAGTGAAAGATCTGTGGGTGATTAATAGTATTGCTGAACCCCGGCCAACATTAGAAACCTATAAATACCATATGCCTGGAGAAAAGGAAGCTCCTGTGGAATATGTTGATCTTTTTAATATGGTTTCCAAGACTTCAAAAGAATTAGATATTAGAGAATTTAAAGACCAGGATATGAGTATATGGTCTGCCAATAATAAAGTAAATACTAGGGATGATGATTGGCGTCCGCTGGTATGGCTGGGTACAAACGATAAATTTTACTTTAACAGAACCAGCAGAGATTTAAAACGCATTGATATTTGTCAGGTTGATATTAATACAAACACGGTGAAAGTGTTGGTAGAAGAAAGAATGAACACCTATGTAGAAACAAGAAAATTAGGTTTGGTAAATGATGGTCAGGAATTAATACAATGGAGTGAAAGAGATGGCTGGGGACATTTTTATTTGTATGATGGGAATGGCAAATTAAAAAACCAAATTACATCCGGCTCTTACCATTGTGAAGATATTGTTGGTATTGACGAAAAGAAAAGAGTTTTATTCTTTTCTGCCAACGGTAGGGAAGCAAATGAAGATCCCTACTACCTGCATTTATACAGGATAAATTTTGATGGAAGCGGAATTAAATTATTAAATCCTGGAGAGTTTGAAAACTCGATGAAAATGAATGACAATAGTTTATTCTTTGTCAATAATTTCTCAAGAGTAAATACAGTTCCTGCATCTGTTTTATATAATGCTGAAGGAAGAAAAATAATGGATCTTGAAAAAGCAGACCTAACTTCTTTATTTGCTGCTGGTTATAAATTCCCCGAGATTATAAAAGTAAAAGCAGATGATGGCATTACTGATTTGTATGGTGTGTTGTATCGGCCATTCAATTTTGACAGTACAAAGAGTTACCCGATTGTAGCGTATGTTTATCCTGGTCCGCAAACAGAAGCTGTAAACAAATCTTTTAGTTTGCCAAATGCAAGAACCGATCGGTTGGCACAAATTGGAATTATTGTAATGACAGTGGGAAACCGTGGTGGTCATCCGAGCCGTTCAAAATGGTATCATAATTATGGATATGGTAATTTGAGAGATTATGGTTTGGCAGATAAGAAAACGGCGATTGAACAATTAGCTGACCGCTATTCATATATTGATATTAACCGTGTAGGTATTCATGGGCATTCCGGTGGTGGCTTTATGAGTACAGCAGCGATGCTCGTATATCCTGATTTTTTCAAAGTAGCCGTTTCTTCTTCGGGTAATCATGATAACAGTATTTATAATAGATGGTGGAGCGAAAAACATCATGGAGTAAAAGAAATTGTAAATGAAAAAGGCGATACTACTTTTCTCTATAATATTGAGAAGAACCCTGAACTTGCAAAAAATTTAAAAGGACATTTATTATTAACCACAGGTGATATTGATAATAATGTGAGCCCTGCTAATACAATACGAATGGCCAATGCGTTGATCAAAGCTAATAAAAGGTTTGACCTTTTTATCTTCCCTGGTCAGAGACATGGTTATGCAGACATGACAGAGTATTTTTTCTGGCTACTGGCGGATTATTATAGCAAATGGTTATTGGGTGATTTTTCTCAGCCGGTCGATTTGCTGGAGATGAATAGGGATGTTGAGCAAAAAAGGAGATAAGAAAAGATGAACTCTAATTTATGGGCTTTACCGGCAACGCCATTATTAGAGAGGGTGCTATTTTAGATTATTTTTGATATTGCATTAATCGCTTGCAAATCTTGAACAACTGAAGTAGTTACAAGATTAATAGTTCGAGAAGAATTATTATCTTAAAATAATTACCGAAAAATAGAATGAAGACCTTGTTTGAAGCTAAAACCAACTTTGAAAAGCCCAGATACTGTTAAAGTAAAATGTTGAAAACTAGTTCTATCACATTCTGATCTCTGAAAAATTGCAGAATGCAACCAAACGCAAAAAAAAACCCAATTGCCAGTAAATTTTTAAAAAATATTCGCTTATTCATTTTGTAAAATTGAGTTTCAAGTTGATATAAACTTGAAAATGGGAATTATAAATCTTTCTTCGGTTTTCCTGGCACAAAACTTCCTGATGGTTCGCCATACCATGGTACAATATCATAAATAAAAACACCAGATTTTACAGTAGGGTCTGTTTTTACAAAATCCTCTGCTTCTTCTATTGTTTTGCAATCAAGTATAAAAAGTCCCCGCCATGTAAAATCGTTTTTACCAAACGGGCCAGCTACTTTTAATACTCCTTCATTATGAAGTCTTTCCATGTTGCCGAAATGACCTGCAAACAATTTGCTTCGTTCTGTACTGTCTTTTATTTCTTTATCCATGGGTCCGGTTTTCAAAATAACCATCCAAAATTGTTTGACTTTAGGCTCTGCTTTTATAGCAGTGGAATCTTTTTGGCAAAATGCCGAAATGTTTAATATGAATAAGCAGTTGATTAAAAGGAGGATATTTTTCATATTGTTTTTTGTTTTTTCATCCGTATGGAAAAAGCGGTTCCTATCAAGGTAAATGGAATAATAATTAAATAATTAAAAATATCAGTAGAGGCAAACTTAAATTCTGAAATATAAGCTTGCAAAAAAATCAAAACAATTGCTGTAATGCTTCCATGAATTATATCATTTTTTGTGGAAATTTTTCCTGTAACAAACCCGCCCACGGCGCAACAAATAAAAGTTGTTATAATTATACCAATACTAATCGGGTCTGAATCTTTTTCAAGATTACTTTCTTCGCCATGCCCTTTTGCTTTGCTTGCAATAAATAGTAACAAAATAAGCCCAGCCAGTAAAAAAAGTATTACAGAAGTAAGAACACCTGCTACAACTGAGAAAATATTCCTGCCAGTTTGATTATTGGGGTTTTGCATAAACCAAATATCCTCCTTTTCCCCCAATCATTTACCTTTGCGGTGGTGAATCTAAAATCATAAACCTAAAATCTGCAATTGCATGGCCGCCCGTACAGATAATTTTACAAGTCCCGATTATTTTGGCGTAGATGAATTATTAACCGACGAACACAAACTCATCCGAGAGTCTGTCCGCAGTTATGTAAAAAAAGAAATTTCTCCCATTATAGAAGACTATGCACAGAAAGCTGAGTTCCCGCAGCAGATTGTAAAGCAGTTAGGTGACCTTGGTTGTTTTGGTCCAACTGTTCCGGTAGAATATGGCGGCGGTGGTCTGGATTATATTTCTTACGGACTCATGATGCAGGAATTAGAAAGAGGAGATAGCGGTGTTCGTTCCACTGCTTCGGTGCAAGGTTCGTTAGTTATGTTTCCTATTTATCAATACGGAAGCGAGGAGCAGCGAAAAAAATATTTACCCAAACTGGCAAGTGGCGAATGGCTTGGTTGTTTCGGACTAACTGAGCCTAATCATGGTAGTGACCCAAGTTCAATGCTTACGAATTATAAAGATGCTGGTGATCATGTAATATTGAATGGCGCAAAAATGTGGATCAGCAATGCACCCTTTTCGCAGGTAGCTGTTGTGTGGGCAAAAGATGAAGCCGGTGAAATAAGAGGGTTGATTTTAGAAAGAGGAATGGAAGGTTTCACTACACCTACTACCCATGGCAAATGGAGTTTAAGAGCATCAGCTACCGGCGAATTAGTTTTTGATAATGTAAAAATTCCTAAAGAAAATATTTTCCCTAATGTAAAAGGATTGAAAGGCCCGCTGGGTTGTTTAACAAAAGCAAGATATGGCATTGCCTGGGGAGCAATCGGCGCTGCAATGGATTGTTATGATACGGCTTTACGCTATTCACAAGAGAGAGAACAATTCGGCAGATACATCGGAGGATTTCAGTTGCAACAAAAGAAGTTAGCAGAAATGGTAACTGAAATTACCAAGGCACAATTATTAAATTGGCGTTTAGGTGTTTTAATGAATGAAGGAAAAGTAACGCCACAGCAAGTAAGTATGGCGAAAAGAAATGCCTGTGAAGTAGCAACAAATATTTGCAGAGATGCTAGACAGATGCTCGGCGGTATGGGCATCACCGGCGAATATCCTGTAATGCGTCATATGATGAATTTGGAAAGTGTAATTACATACGAAGGCACACATGATATTCATTTGCTGATAACGGGTATGGATGTTACAGGGTTTAATGCATTTAAATAAAACCCTCTGTCTCCCTAAAGGGAGGACTTAGATCAATCAATCATCAATGTTTTCAAAAGTTCTTTAAAGGTTAAGTTGAATAATTTTGTTACCAGCATCGGTTCTCTGAGCATCTTTTGTTGCGTCGCACTCTTCAACTTTCTGTTCGCTATTGATCAATATGTAAAATGGTTGTGTTTTGTAAGCTAATTTATTCAAAGGGTCCAAACAATTTTTACCATAATTGAATGTTTGATAAACTCCCCTTTAGGGGAATAATGAATCTAAAACTATAAGACCATAACTGGGGGTTGTATGAAAATATTCTTAATAGGATTTATGGGTTCCGGTAAAACACACTGGGGTCGTTTACTAAGCGAAAAACTTGGTATGCGTTTTTTTGACCTCGATGAGCAGATTATTGAACAGGCTGGAAAAACGATTAATGAAGTATTTGAAACCGAAGGCGAAGAGCAATTTCGATTAAGAGAAAAAGAGATATTACATATTATTACTGAAAGCCATGATAGTTTTGTGATGGCATGTGGCGGAGGAGCACCTTGCTATTTTAATAATATCGTTTATATGAATCATTCCGGTACAACGGTATGGATTCATACACCTTTAGAAACAATATTTGATAGACTCATTGAAGAAAAAGAAAAAAGACCACTAATAAAAAATCTTTCGGACGATCAGTTACAATCTTATATCAATAAAAAATTTGCTGATCGGAGAATTTATTATGAACAGGCAAAAATTGCTATTGACGAAGAGCCGATAGAAATAGAAAAATTAATCGATAAAATATTTCATGCATAAAAGTTTAATCATTACCGCTGCTTTTTTTGGAGGGTTAGCTGTAGCCCTTGGAGCTTTTGGCGCACATGGGCTGGAAAAAATCACTACGGATGAAAAAATCCTACACGGATTTCAAACCGGTGTTCAATACCAGATGTATCATGCCTTGGGATTACTGGCAATAGGTATTCTTGCAGAT
The DNA here is from genome assembly GCA_016706055.1 of Chitinophagaceae bacterium. Taxonomy (GTDB): domain Bacteria; phylum Bacteroidota; class Bacteroidia; order Chitinophagales; family Chitinophagaceae; genus JJ008. The sequence goes on from JADJKL010000003.1 coordinate 312,364, forward strand.
AAATATAAGAACAACTGGATTAGTTGGGCAGGTCGGAGTTTTATAACAGGCATCATATTGTTTTCAGGATCTCTTTACATACTTACCTTTTTGAAAATAGAAGATAATAGTGCTGTAAATATTGTAGGTCCTGTAACTCCGGTTGGAGGTTTGTTTTTTATTGCCGGCTGGATATTTTTGCTTTTAGCGGTGTTGAAAAATAAATAACTATAGCGGTAGCTCAAGAGTGGTAATAGTGCCATTATTATTTTCTATTGAAAATGTGCCCCCGATATTTTCCATTCTCTTAGCAATATTTTTTAATCCGTTTCCGAACTGTCTGATGTTTTCCTTGTCAATTCCCTTCCCATTATCAGACACCTGAATTTTTAAACTACTATCTATTTCAATTGTAATAGTAACATTGCTGGCTTTGGCATGTTTTAAGACATTATTTAGCGTCTCTTTTAGCGAAAGAAAAATATTTCTTCGTTTATCTCCAGTTATCTCAGTTGTAGGAATTATTGGCGGTGCATTTACACTGCAATCAACATCAGTATTCTCAAAATAGTCAATAGAATATGCTCTGATGTAGGATATAAGATTATCCAAAGTGTCATTGCCGATGTTCATACTCCAGATGATGGCATTCATTTTATTTAATACATCATCGGCAGAAGAAGATATTTTATCAATTTCAACTGGAGTATTCTCTTTCATTTTATTCCGGGCAATTTCACTCATTAGTCTTATGGCTGTCATGCCTGATCCTAATTCATCATGCATATCAGCAGAAATGCGTTGCCTTTCTTCCTGTTGTGCTTTGTAAACCGCAATTTCCTTTTCGTATTCCTGTAAAAGATTCTGGGCTTTTAAATTTTCCCTTTCTTTTGTTTGTTCTATAATTCTTATGTTGTTTTTGTAATTTAATGCAGATAAAAAGAAAACAAGTTCGAGAAAAAGGCCGAATTCATAATAGAAAAGTGATGATCCTAATGCTCCGGGAATGGATATGAAAAAAGATCGCATTAGTACTGCTGCAAACGAAATGATGGAAAATAGTAGCAGACATAAATTCCCCCAAAACAAGTAACGCAATAATTTATCTTTCCAATGGTTGAAGCTATAAACTAGAAAAATAATCACCATTATCAGTAGTAGGAATTTTGTAACAGTTTCAATAAGGTTCTCTAATACGTAGTTGTCGGTCAGATAGTGAAAAAAAGTATATGACACCATAGCCGCTAAAAGAAAGAAAGTACCGGCAGTATAAAGTTTATACAAAAAAGGATATTTAGATTTTGTGCCAAGAAATATTTTCATAAAGACCATATAGAATATGATTCCTATATTCATGAGAATAAAATCTAAATAGCTTTCAAGAAAAAAGCTGGCTCTTGTTATGCGAAAGTTGAATATAGCTTTTGTAAGAAGCATTGCCCCTAGAAAAAGTGCATAAGCGGAATAATAAAGAAATTCTCTGTTTGCACCTTGAATAAAGTTTGCAATTGAAAAAAGAATCATCATCAATAATAAGCCACAAAAAAGAAAAGTAAATAGATTGTCTTGATCATGATCACTTCTTATTTCTGCAATAAAGGAATTAATATGATCGGTATTCACCAATCGAGGCCGAATAGAATTGATATAAGTTTTTAAAAATGTTAGCTCTGCCACGATGGTGGAAGAATCAAAAGGATTTAATGTAATAAGTCTGTAGCCAATACTATCCGGATTATTTGGCAGCACATTCGGTATCTTGTTAACCGAAGAACCGTTTAATTTATATAACTGAATATTGGTGTAATAAAAACCCGGGAAGAAATAAATTGAACTGATGGTGTCTGCCGTATTCTGGATATTGAATTTTAATAACAGTTTCTTTGTTACATATTTATCTGGAATTAAGCCTTTGAATTTTACCTTTGGTTCAAATTTCAGTTTGTTATATTCTTTCTGCAATTCAAAAGATGGGTTTACAAAAACACTGCTTACACTTCCAGCTATTGATTTTGCTACGGTAATTTTATTCAAATTAATGTACGCATTGAAACTGCTGTCCTGAGCAAGGCTGGTAATGCCTGACATTATCAAGCAAATACTTATTAGTAAACGAAAATGCCAATTGTTCTTTTGCATACAGGTAGCGTAACTTATCTTTCAAATGTAATGCATAGGTTTTGTATGCTGTAGTTTCTGGCATACCACTTTCAGGTAATAATTTCCAGATATAACAATTAATCTGGTTCCTTTCTATTATTATGCCGATGTAGCAGCCGTTTAGGCCAATGTAATTGGACTATTACGGATGCACAATCGGTATAAAATTTCAAACAGAAATCCTGAAATAGTATCTTTGCCGCCATGGCTAATAAGCTGAAAAAGAAAGTAAAAAGCACTCCTGCGAAAAAACCGGCCAATTCTGATGTAAAACCGTTTCGCCCTGAAAAGGATGAGAAACTGGATTTGAAAGCAATTGCCCGGGATGAACGTACCTGGAAAATTATCGGAACAGTTTCATTATTGCTGGCGATATTCTTATTTATATCCTTCTGTTCTTACTTGTTTACATGGAAGGAAGACCAGGCCATTGCAAGCCAAGGCTTTTCGGCTTTGTTAGATAATGATAAGCCTGTGGCTAATCTACTGGGCCGTTTCGGGGCAGTGATGTCCTACTTTTTCATCTTCAAGGCTTTTGGACTTGCCTCGTTCCTTATCTGCACTTTCTTTTTTGTAGTCGGTGTGAATCTACTTTTCAGACGCAAAGTATTTTCTATCTGGCGAAACCTTAAGTATGTTACGCTGGGACTATTAGTGTTATCAGTTTCACTAGCTTTTATTTTTTCCAATAGCGATTTTGCATTTGGTGGTGGCGTTGGTAATATGATAAGCGGAAAACTGGTTGGAGCCATGGGAACTTTGGAACCGCAGCAGTTTTATTATTATTGGCAATTGGGTACTTTATCTGGCAATTTAACCCAGCTCTTAAGCTTCCTGAAAAATTGGAGGCAAAAGCTAACAGTAATGAAGAGAGCAATTTAGAGACTGCAGTAATTCCTGATACTGAGAAAACAAGTGTTAATGATCTTTATACAAATAAGGAAGATGCTGGAAAGAAAAGCAGTTCTGTTTTTGCAGATGGCTCTGTTGTTATCAATTTTCCGGATGAAGAGCCGATGCATGATTTTAAAATGATAGAAAAGGATGAGCCGGAAGAAGATATTCAGCAAGAAGTAAAGAATGATACTGCTGATTTGGATATAGATGATGAGCCAGTAGAGATTTTGCCACCTGCAAAAGAAAAACCAGTGGCTAAAACATCTGATGATGCGTTGGAGTTGGAAATAAAAGTGGTACCTGATGAATTGGAGGAAGAAGAAGAAGACAAAGTTGTGGAGAATTTACCGCCGTATGAACCAACACTGGATTTGAGAGATTACAAATATCCCCAGCTAACATTATTAGAGGCACATGGTAGCGAAAAAATAATTCAGGATACTAACGAATTGCAGAATAATAAGAACCAGATTATTGAAACACTGAGAAATTATTCTATCGAGATTCAGAAGATCAGTGCAACAGTTGGTCCAACAGTTACACTATATGAAATTGTACCTGCCCCAGGTGTAAGAATTTCAAAAATTAAAAATCTGGAAGATGATATTGCTCTAAGCCTAGCGGCATTGGGTATACGTATCATTGCACCCATTCCCGGCAAAGGAACCATTGGTATAGAAGTGCCGAATGTAAGAAAGACGATAGTGAGTATGAAATCTATGTTGTCGTCAGAAAAATTTCAGAATAATAAATACAGCTTGCCAATTGCTATTGGTAAAAAAATTGATAATGAAAACTTCATTGTTGACCTTACTTCGATGCCGCACTTATTGATGGCAGGAGCCACAGGACAGGGTAAATCCGTAGGTTTAAATGCAATTCTAGTTTCATTATTATACAAGAAGCATCCATCACACCTGAAGTTTGTGTTGATTGATCCAAAAAAAGTAGAGCTTAGTGTTTACAGGCATATTGAAAAACATTTTTTGGCGAAGCTGCCTGGTGAAGAAGATGCTATCATAACCGATACAAAGAAAGTAGTGCATACATTAAATGCTTTGTGTATTGAAATGGATAATCGCTACGATCTTTTGAAAGAAGCTGGTGCCAGAAATATCAAAGAGTACAATGAGAAATTTATCAAACGCAGGTTGAATCCGCAGAAAGGGCATCAGTATCTTCCGTTTATTGTATTGGTTATTGATGAGTTTGCAGATCTGATTATGACAGCGGGAAAGAAATCGAAATGCCGATTGCCCGATTGGCACAGTTAGCAAGGGCGGTAGGTATTCATTTGATAATTGCTACGCAACGTCCTTCAGTTAATATTATTACCGGAACCATCAAAGCCAATTTCCCTTCAAGAATAGCTTTTAAAGTGTCGAGCAAAATTGACTCAAGGACTATTCTTGATGCAGGTGGCGCCGAACAATTGATTGGTAAAGGTGATATGCTTATCTCGCATAATGGTGAACTGACCCGTTTACAGTGTGCATTTGTAGATACTCCTGAAGTGGAGGAAGTGGTGGAATTTATCGGCAACCAAAGAGGCTATCCACAGGCATTTTTATTACCTGAATATATTGATGAAAAAGAATTGGAAGGAAAAGGTTTTGATCTTTCTGACCGTGATGCTCTTTTTGAAGATGCTGCCAGATTAATTGTACAGAATCAAATTGGCTCTACCTCTTTATTGCAACGCAGAATGAAATTGGGCTATAACAGAGCTGGCAGATTAATGGATCAGCTGGAAGCAGCTGGAATTGTTGGTCCAAACCAAGGAAGTAAAGCAAGAGATGTGCTGATTAAAACCGAAATGGAACTGCAGCAGCATTTGGATATGATTGGTTAGCCCTTTAGGTAGTGTCTCAGTTTGAAAATTGCCGTATTGAATTGCTTGACCATAGTCACAGGGTTTTACACTGTAGTCCGTTAGAAGGTTGTTAAGAAAATGCATTGATTTGCAACCCGGTACGGTCATTGTCTGTCATACACTGTGCTACGAAGCTTTAGCGAAGTAGTAAAGCCGATATTGTTACCTTTGACCGTCTTGAAGACTAATGCAGATTGTATTTGTTACAGAGACAGCCACACAAACTTTTAGAAATGAAGAAAGTATACCTATTAGCCTCTCTATTTATCGTATCTATTATTTCCAATGCACAAAACAGCGATCCGGCCGCAAAGGCCATTTTAGATGCGGTTAGTGCTAAATTCAAAACATTTTCTACAGTACAAGCTGACTTTTCTTACAAAGTTGAAAATGCAGCAGGCAAAGCCCTTTCTACCAAAACTGGTAAGATAATTATGAAAGGAACGAAGTATAAAGTGAATTTCAGCGGACAGGAAATATTTTGCAATGGCACTACCGTTTGGAATTATGATAAATCGGTAAATGAAGTAACGATCAGTGAACTTGATGCTTCCAGTGGAATGATTACGCCTCAGAAATTATTTACTAATTTTTACGATAATGATTTTCGCTATATATTAAATGGCGAGAAAAAAGTTGGATCAAAAACAGTTCAGGAAATTGAATTAACGCCAAAAGATAAAAGCAAGCCTTTTCATAAAGTATATGTGCAGGTAGATAAAGCGGCAAAAACAATTTACAGCACAAAGGTTTTAGAAAATGCTGGCAACAGATATATCTATACTGTTACCACCATGAAAACAAATGCTGCATTAGCAGATGCTATGTTTACGTTTGATAAAAGCAAATATCCAGGAGTAGAAGTAGTTGATTTGCGATAAATATCAGCGATTAAAAATATTTGAAAGGATTCTGTGAAAACGGAGTCCTTTTTTGTCTATTAATTTTTTGAGTTGCCTCCTGTTTATTCAGGCAATCGATTTTTCTTCAAGTTTGAATGGTAGATATGGAACTAGACTGTCAATGTAATCCCAAAAATTCTTATCCGCTTGTTCATGAGGAAAATATATTGTTGGAGAACAAGCCTTGCCTCTAGAAAACCAAATGAGCAAAGGAGATCTGTTCTTGGTTTTGTAATAATATCCTATTTGTCGGGTCAATTAACTTGAAATTATAAGTAAAAAGTCCAGTGGTCCAAAGTTTGACTTTGGCATAGCGTTATCAATAATGTATTTAATAACTTCGTATAATTTGTCTTTTGAAAACGCCCATGTGTATTTAGTTGTTGAGTCCGGTTGTCCACTGGGATAATGATAGGAAAGGGGTTCTGAAATAGATAGACCAAAACGTTCAGTTGTCTTTTTAATAATACCAAGAAGCGGGGATCGGTTTCACAACGCTAATGCTCTCAACTCAACTTTATCTGGCTCTTGAATGTTTGTCATAGTGAAGGACTGCAAAAAAACATCAATGTCTTTAAGGATGTCTTTAAACTTTGTTTTATTAAACTTTTGTGTTGTCCTGCCTTTAGAAGAGTGACTATGGTTTTTCTCTTTATTTCCCAGCAAGGAAGGGGACGTTGCGTTTCGGTTTATAATTTTATGATTAATAAACTATGATTAAAAATAAAGAAAATGGCTGTTAATTTTAATGGGGTCATACGCAACGTCCGAAAAGCGATTTGTTGTTGGGAAAGAAAATTAAAAACATTTTCTATTGCCCGTATTTTGACAAGCCGATGTTAGGATAGTTTAGTTGAACATAAAGTATTTGCCAAAATCTATTACTGTCACCCGATTACCATTTTCAAAAAGTTCAACTTTATCATTTTCTAATGAATACCATAATTCAATCTTGCCTTTGTTGTAACCAATTCCAAACCTGTCTTTGTCAAACCATTTATTGTGTCTTGCCAAGATATATGTGCAGTCATACCACCAGGCATTCTTTTTGTCAAATAACTTATGAGTGTTTGATGAGCCTCCTCAATATCTCAAAAACAAGTGAAGCTCGGTTTTTCAATAATTATTTAGCCGCTTTCTTTCTTCTTGACTTTTTTATAGGATAATCAATCTTCAATTGAAAGCCACTATCTAATACTCTTTTATCAGCATTCTCAAAAACTCCTTCATCCCCTACGTACTCTTCACTCAATGGAATGGGAAAAGCTGGTTGAATAGTTATTCTACTTGTCTTTGGCGGCTTATAACCACATTTTGTACAAGTGCGAGTTTTCAAGGACACTTGTTTAGTTCAGGTTAACTGTGAGGCGTCGGAAGATATAAACTTATGTCATTAAAGGGTGCTCCATAAATTACTACTAACACATAAATATACGCCACTCTCTGCACGGAAATCTCTTAATTACCGGTATTAAATTGTGCAAATACGATAGTGCTTAGATCTTGGAACTATAAATTAGTGCCATCTTTCTAATTAAATCACTGCTTTTCTCAGTCTCACTAAATCTACCAGTAATTCTTCCAGCAAATCTAATTGTAGCATATTGGCTCCATCGCTTTTTGCAACAGCAGGATTTGGATGCGTTTCAATAAAGAGTCCATCTGCACCGGCGGCAATAGCAGCTTTTGCAATGGTTCCTATCAGTTGTGGATTACCACCTGTTATGCCCGATGTTTGATTCGGTTGTTGCAATGAATGTGTTACATCCATTATTACGGGAACATTATGTGCTTTCATAGCAGGTATATTTCTATAATCAACTACGAGATCCTGATAGCCAAATGTGGTTCCTCTTTCTGTCAGCATTACTTTATCATTACCTGCATTCTTAATTTTATCAACCGCAAAGCCCATGGCTTCGCCACTAACAAACTGTCCTTTTTTTACATTGATAATTTTTCCTGTTTCGGCAGCAGCTATTAATAATTCGGTCTGGCGGCATAGGAAAGCAGGAATTTGTAAAACATCAGCATATTCAGCAGCCAATCTAGCTTCTTCCACAGAATGAATATCTGTTACCACTGGTAAAGAAAAAGTGCTACCAACATTTTTCAGCATTTTTAATGCAATCTCATCACCAATGCCAGTAAAAGAACTTCCGCTAGTGCGGTTTCCTTTTTTATACGATGCTTTGAAAATGTATGGAATCTCCAATCTTTTACAAATGCCGGACACTTTTTCTGCCACTTCATTTACAAGGTCACTTCCTTCTACCACACATGGCCCAGCCATCAGAAAAAAATTATCCGGATTGTACTTTTGGTTTTCAAATAAGTCGGTAAGAAATTTTTCCATGTGGCAAAGATAGTATGGAAGGTACAAGGAACAAGTTACAAGAAACAAGGGAGAGGTTTTAAAGTATTGAGTGTATTTCTTGTCTCTTGATTTCTTGTATCTTGTGCCTTTAATTCAAGTTATGATAAAAGACAAAATACTCGTCATCGGTGCATCGGGACAAATAGGAGTGGAACTTACGTTGGCTCTGCGGAAAATTTATGGAAATGCTAATGTGGTAGCTTCAGATCTGCGGGAGCAAAATCCATTGCTGGAAGGAACAGGGCCTTATGTTTCATTGGATGTAATGAATAAGGAAATGCTTCATGTACAAGTTATCCGTCAAAATATTACACAGATATATTTACTGGCAGCTATACTTTCTGCTACTGGCGAAAAAAATCCAAGTCTTGCCTGGAATCTGAATATGCAAGGATTGTTGAACGTATTAGACATTGCAAGAGAAGAGCAAATTCAGAAAGTATATTGGCCATCTTCAATAGCAGTATTTGGACCAACGTCTCCAAAACAAAATTGTCCGCAACAAACAATCATAGAACCTGCAACGGTGTATGGCATCAGCAAATATGCCGGAGAATTCTGGTGCAATTATTACCATCATCGTTTTGGAGTAGATGTAAGAAGTTTACGTTACCCCGGATTAATATCTTACAAATCGGCACCCGGTGGCGGAACGACGGATTATGCTGTTGAAATTTATTTAGGAGCATTGGAAGAAAAAAAGTATGAATGCTTTTTAAAAGAAGATACTTATTTGCCAATGATGTATATGCCAGATGCTATTAAGGCAACTATTGAATTGATGGAAGCTCCGGCAGAAAAAATAAAAATTCGTACATCGTACAATGTATCTGGGATGAGTTTTTCTCCCAAAGAAATTGCAGCGGAAATAAAAAAGCATATTCCTGATTTTTCTATTTCGTATAAATCCGATTATAGACAAGAAATTGCAAATGGCTGGCCGCAAAGTATTGATGATAGTGTAGCCAGAAATGATTGGGGTTGGAAAGAAGAATATGATTTAGCCTCAATGACGAAGGATATGTTGACTAACTTGAAATAAATTTAATCAACCATATTATTTTTTACAGCAAACATTACCAACCCGGCAGTATTGCGGACACCCACTTTTTCAATCAGTCGCTGACGGATACCTTCTACTGAACGAGGACTAAGAAAAATATCCTTTGCAATTTCAGCAGCTGTTTTTTCTTCGCAGATAAGTTTTAATACTTCCACTTCTCTTTCTGTTAATTCCACATTTTGATTAAACGAAGGTTTCAGGTTGTTCTTCAACACCAGTTTCTTAAGTAAAGCTTTGTTGACAATATCATTAAAATAATATCCATTTTCATGTACGGAGTAAATTGATTTTCTTATTTCATCCGGCTCTGTATTTTTCAGGAGATAACCATTGGCACCATTCTCCATCAGGTGAATAATAAATTTATCGTCATCATACATGGTAACCACCAATACTTTTATTGATGGATATTTTTTTCGTACTTCTTTGGTAGCTTCCATGCCATCCATAATGGGCATTTTCAGATCCATGATAATAACATTGGGTGATATTGTTTCTAACCCTTTCATCAACTCTTCGCCATTATCAGCTTCAAAAATAACTTTGAGATTTTCGTCTGTTGAAAGGGCTACTTTAAGCCCGTCCCGATAAATTTTATAATCGTCGGCAATAGCAATTTTTATTGTACTCATGATTGATTTGATTTAACCGGTACATGAATATTAATACGATAACCTTCAGTGCCGCCAGTAAAATAAATAGAACCTTTCAGTAATATAATTCTGTTCTGAATATTTTTCAAACCCAATCCTTCTTTTTGATAGCGGAGTTCTTCAAACTGCTCTTGGGTAAGGCCATCTCCATTGTGGAAAATGGCAAGGTCGAGTTCATTGCCAGTTAGTACCGAGCTTATTAGAAATTCTGTAGCATTGGCATATTTCAAAGTATTGTTAATCAGTTCCTGCACTATCCTATATATACTGATATCATTTTCAGGATTTTCAGTAGCATAATTATCATCCAGATTGGTGCTGGCATTCAGCATAGATCCTTCTGTTACTTTTCTTACGAAATGTCTGATAGCTTCGTTCAAGCCGAACTCTTTCAAAATGTTAGAATGAAGATTATGGGAAATGCCTCTTACTTTTTGTATCACATCATTTAAAAGCTCTCTTCCTTTTTCATGGAGTTTTTGGTCTTTTTCATCTAGTACATCGGCTTTAATGCCCAGCAAGTGCAATTTGGCAGAGGAAAGAATGGCGCCTACTTCATCATGTAATGTTTCTGCAATGCGGTGCCGTTCCTGTTCTTCGCTTCTTACGGCAGCTTCGATTAATTGATTTTGTTGTTCTACTCTTAATTTTGAAATCGATTTTTGTAATTGTGACTTTTTTCTTTGACTGCGAACGACTACCAAGAGAAAGCTAAAGCCAAATACAAACATTGCAGCAATGCCTATTATAACGTATAGAAGTAATTCATGGTTTGTATTATTCATCGGGATTCAATTTTCTAGTAATACTTTTTTTAAATGTAACTGCCATTACAATACATAAACCAACGAGTGAGAAATTATGAACTGTCCATATTGATCGCTTTATATTAATATCCAGCAGATCCCCAACCGGCGTATAAAATAAATACACAAAAAAATTCAGCATTTCGAATAAAAGCAAACCGGCGGTTAATAAAAAATACGGATCGTTAATCCGGCTAGTTTCATCATCAAGAATGGCATGATAGAAATAAGAAGTACACAGGATAATCAACAAAACTGTTTCCCCAAGCATTAATGCTGTGCTAAATTCTAAAATTGAATCAAAAAAAATAAAATTTGCTATTGCAAGTGCAGCATAAAGAATTAGTGTAATTCTAAAAAAATTGTTTGAGTTAAACATTTTTGTTTTTAAAAGAAACCAACTGAAAAAAGTAACTCTTATTACGGAGTGAATATTATATATAATATTATTGTTGAAAAGAAAATCAGGAAGTTTGTTGTGGTAAACAAACATTGTAGTTGAAATAGCATTCAATGCCAAACCTATATATAAGTATAAAGTAATAGGTTTAAAACTATCCGGTATTTTTTCTTTTGAAAACCACACTACAGACAGAGGTATGAAAAATGCCCATACCTCTGCCCAATTGCGGATGAATAGGTAAATATTCATAAATTATTACTCATCTTCTTTTGGTTCGATATCGTCTATACAAAACTTAGGACATGGGTCTGAGATTTCTTCGGACAATGCCTTTATTTCAACTTCTCCTTTAGTCCCAACGCCTTTGAAAACACTATATACAGTGAAGTAAACATACTTGCCAAAACCGCCCTGTATAGGTCTAATTAAAAGGTATTGAAAACCATTCTTTATTTTTTTGCCATCTTTCTCCAGAATCTTCAATTTTTTTATTCCGATGTAATTATTACCTAGAATAAATGTATCCTTTAATTCTAATTTGCAAGAATCAGCAAAAATGCCAGCATATTGAACACCTTCGGAAATTACTTTCATAAAATTTTTTGCTGGATATGCTATTAACTGCATGTTTTTATTGGCTTTTTTGGCGTCAGGAGAATAGAACTGAAACATGATTTTTTTTGCTCTTTCTACATTTAATGTATCAGTCCATCCTTTATTTACCCATTCAGCAATATGGGCACTATCTATTGTAACACAATTCATGTAAATTGGATGCGAGGCAATTGGGTCATCTTTTGTACCTCCGCCTTTTTTATCTTGATCAGAACAAGATACAAGAATGAACAGGCTAATAAAGGCAATTATACCTAGCTGGGATTTTCTAAATGTTGAAAGCATAAAAATTAATTTAGATTGTTAAATAATAATTATATGATTGCTTTCACTAGGCGGAATAAGATTCTTCTTCTAAAGTAAACAGCTGTTTCCGAATTTCAAAGGCCTTCAATCCATATTGCGTAGATACTCTCAAGAATACGTACTTGTACGCATTGCCCGTTCTTCCAAACTTTTAAGAAGGTGTATTCGATTATAAACCGGCGTAGATACTCTCTCTGCAAAGTATTAGTACGGATGTCTGGCCAGTAGGCATATCCACGCAGTTGTTAATGTCTTTTACAAGTTGAAATACTTGTCTCTCATTTTACGCATTTCCTACCTTGTTTTCGGGGTGCTGTTTCATAAAAATTTGGGTATTAAAACAAATTATATGAGACAATACTTCATCCACATCGCCCTGATACTTGCCTTCGTTATTGCAGGTGCAACTAACAGTTTTGCAAATTCAAATAATACTTTAAAAACTGATAACACTGAGCAGACCTCTAAAGCTGTGGCTCATGATGCTCCGGTAAAATCTACAGAGTCGCCGATAAGTGCCAAATCGCATATCCCTGTTGAAAAGTCGCATTCACAAGTGCCTACTTGGGATGAATTGGCTCATATACACCACTTTCATAAAAACAGGTTGAAGAAGATTAAAAGACATTTTAAGAAATCAGTATTCCTGAGCAAGTTGTTGTTGTTCCTTTGCCATGCAGCAGTGTTGTACATCAGTTTCCTGCACCTAACTCACTAAAAGGGGAGAAGAAGTTCAGTATCGTTCTATAGTAAATGATTTGAACGTTTGCAATGTAAGTTCTTCGACATCGAGGTTTGTTACGTTGGCTTTTGGAGGACCTTGTTTGCACCAGTCTGTAAAAAGAGAAAGTTGTTCTTTCGTTCCAGTAGCAATAATCTTAACTGCTCCATCGGGTTGATTGCTTACTTCACCAGTGATGCCAAGCTCTAATGCTTTGTCTTTGGTAGACTGGCGAAACCAAACGCCTTGTACTTTTCCTGTAACGATTATAGAAAGAGATTGCATCAGAAATTAACGAGGTTTACTATTTTTTCCAGGTATTGCTGATCAGTTGTATCAAACTGGTCGTATTCACTGGCATCAACATCCAGCACAGCTACCACTTCATTGTTGCGGATTACAGGAACTACAATTTCCGATTTTGATAAACTGCTGCAAGCTATATGGCCGGGGAATTTTTCTACATCAGGTACAATCAATGTTTTTGCTTCGGCCCAGCTTGTGCCGCAAACACCTCTGCCTTTTTTTATTCTTGTACAGGCAACAGGTCCTTGGAAAGGAGCTAAAAGCAAGTACTAACTCGTTTTGCTTTACTACATAAAACCCAACCCAGAACCAGCCGAACTGTTCTTTCAATGCAGCCACAACATTCGCCATATTTGCCACTAGATCCGTTTCGCCTTCCAGCAATCCTTTTATCTGTGGAATAAGTGATTGGTATTGCTCTGCTTTGTTACCGGTTACTATTGCTAAATCTTCTGCCATAAAATATTTAATTCAGTTCAGCACTTAATTCGTTGGAATAATTCTTTACCACATTATACAAAGTATCTCTTTCCACCGGTTCTCTTTTTGCCTGTTTAATTAATGTTACCAGTTCTTCCGTTGTCATCGAAGGAGTTTGTTCTTCCGAACCAGCCATGCTATAAATTTTTGTGGTATCATCAATTGTTCCGTCCATATCATCTACACCAAAGGAAAGAGAGAGTTGCGCATTTTGTCTGCCCAACATCGGCCAATAAGCTTTCAAATGTGGAAAGTTGTCTAAGTAGATTCTTGCAATAGCATAATTCTTCATGTCTTCCACCACACTGCTTTCAGGTACATTGCTCATGTCGTTATCCTTATTGCGGAACTTGAGCGGAATGAAAGTATTGAAGCCATTAGTCTGATCCTGCAAATCTCTTAACCTCTTCATATGGTCAATCCGGTGAGCATAATTTTCTACATGGCCAAACAACATCGTGGCATTGGAATGCAATCCAAGTTTGTGTGCGGTTTCATGTATCAGCAACCAGCCTTTTGCATCTACTTTATCGGCACAAATTTTCTCTCTCAATTCTTCATCAAAAATTTCGGCACCGCCACCGGGTATGCTATCTAATCCAGCAGCAATTAAAAATTTCAATCCTTCTTCCACACTCACTTTTGCTTTGCGGAACATATAGTCATATTCCACTGCTGTAAATGCTTTGATATGTAATTCGGGGCGATGAGCTTTGATGGCTTTCAACAAATCAGCAAAGAATTGCAGATCCATTTTGGGATGTACGCCACCAACGATATGCACTTCGGTAATGGGTTGTCCGTCGTATTTTTTTACAATGTGCAACATCTGGTCAATACTCATTTCCCAGCCTTCATCTCTTTTTGCATAGAGTTTACTGTACGAACAGAAATTGCAACTGAACACACATACATTCGTCGGTTCTATATGGAAGTTGCGGTTGAAGTAAACCTTGTCGCCATTCTTTCGTATCCGCACTTCATTGGCAAGGCTACCCACAAATCCAAGGCTGGCTTTTTCAAAAAGGAATAAGCCTTCTTCGTCAGTGATCCGTTGCCCTGCTTTTACTTTTTCAGCTATCAATTTTAGTTCAGGAGCTATATCTGTATTCACCATAATAATGTAACAATTTATAGGGTGTAAAGTTAACCAATCTGCTCAGTAATTTGGAGCACAAAGTGCACTAAGGAACACAAAGAACACTACGTAGTGAACTTAGTGCCTGCTTTGTGTTCTTTGTGGTACAAAACACTAAAATCCTTATCTTCCATTCTTATATTCTTACTACTCTTAAAAAAAGGCGCATGAACAGCAAACTACGGCTTACCATTGTCAGTTTTTTACAATTCTTTGTATGGGGTGCATGGCTTATTACATTTGGCACTTACTTCTTTTCAAATAATATGGGCACTGGAGCACAGATTGGTGCCATCTTTTCAACCCTTGCTCTGGCATCTATTATTATGCCTGCACTTACAGGTATCATTGCTGATAAATGGATCAATGCAGAACGGCTATATGGAGCCCTGCATATTTTATATGGAATAGCTCTTTTCTTTGTACCACAGGCGAAAGATGCAGATGGTTTGTATTATATAATCTTCGCAGCAATGCTGTGTTATATGCCTACGATTTCGTTGTCTAATTCTATTTCCTATACAATACTTAAACGGGAGAACTATGATGTAGTAAAAGTTTTTCCGCCAATAAGAGTTTGGGGAACTATTGGTTTCATCGTTGCCATGTGGGTTACCAATCTATCTGGTAGCAAGGCGAATACGAATCAATTTATTATTGGAGGAGTTGCTGCCATACTATTAGGCATCTACTCATTTACCTTGCCCAAATGTCCTCCACTAAAATCAATAGCAAAAAAGGCTTCTATTATTGAACAATTAGGATTAAATGCATTTAAGCTGTTTGCAAAATATAAAATGGCAGCTTTCTTTATTTTTTCTATGTTCCTTGGTGCTGCATTGCAGCTTACCAATATGTATGGAGATACATTCCTCGACGATTTTAAAAAAGTGCCTGCGTATGGGCCTGAATCATTTGTCGTAAAATATTCTACTATTATTCTTTCTATTTCTCAAATATCTGAAACAGTATTTATTCTTGCCATTCCATTCTTCTTGAAAAAATTCGGAATAAAAAAGGTAATGCTCTTTTCCATGATAGCATGGGTGCTGCGGTTTGGATTGTTTGCTTATGGTAATCCTGCCGATGGTTTGTGGATGATCATTCTTTCTTGTATTGTGTATGGTCTTGCATTCGACTTCTTCAATATATCCGGTTCGCTGTTTGTAGAAACCACTACCGATCAATCCATTCGTTCCAGTGCTCAGGGATTGTTTATGATGATGACCAACGGCGTTGGTGCATTTCTCGGTAGCATTATAAGTGGTTATGTAATTGATAAATACTTTACTACCGCTGGCGGCGACAGAATCTGGCACGACACATGGCTTGCTTTTGCCGCTTATGCATTGGTAGTGGCAATTCTGTTTGCAATCTTTTTCCGGCATAAACATAAACCGGAAGATGTGGCCAATGTGCAGCATTAGGAATTTTATTTAGCCAGCAGAAGTACTACTATCAGCTTTCGTTGCGTCGCACACTGCATCGTTCTGTTCCCTGCCCGACTATTTTAGAATATATTTTAGATGGTCAGGCGGGGCTATTGAGCATTTGCAATATGTACTATTGTCTGCGATTATTTATTAATCCTTGTAAATTAACCCGCAAGATTTATTTTCGGGCATGGCTTTATTAGAAGTAGTAGGTGCAGGCAAAAAAGAAAAGGAAAACTTTACAGTTAAGGATATCAATTTCTCTCAACAACCGTTGGAGAAAATTGCCATTGCAGGCGAAACAGGTTCCGGCAAAACAACCCTACTGAAAATGATTGGCGGCCTTGCTCAACCCGATGAAGGCAATATTTATTTTGAAGGCGAAAGAGTTTTAGGTCCGTTGGAGAGATTACTTCCCGGGCATCCGCAGATTGCTTACCTGAGCCAGCATTTTGAATTAAGAAATAACTATAGAGTAGAAGAGGAGCTTGAAAGTAAGAACTTGCTGACGGAAGAAGCCGCCAACAACATTTATCGCATCTGCCGGATTGAGCATTTATTAAAAAGAAAAACCGACCAGCTATCCGGCGGCGAAAGACAACGCATTGTACTGGCAAGGTTGCTAACTACTTCTCCCAAATTATTATTGCTGGATGAACCTTTCTCTAATTTGGATGCGATACATAAGAACATAATTAAATCGGTGTTGCTGGATATTGGTACTCAACTAAATACCAGTTGCATTTTGGTATCGCATGATGCGGCGGACACACTTTATTGGGCTGATACGATTTATGTAATGAAAGAAGGTAAGATAGTGGAGCAAGGTACTCCGAAAACAATTTACAACGAACCGATTAATGAATATTGTGCAGGCCTGTTTGGTGAATATAATCTGCTGAATACAAAAAATGTAAAGCAGTTTTTCCCAAATGCTGCTGATAAAGAACAATTAATTGTGCGGCCAGAGCAATTTAGTATTACAACAGAAAGTAATAATGCTGCAAAAGGAATTGTGCAGACTGTTTACTTTTTCGGTAGTTATTATGTTGTTGATGTGCTGGTGAATGGGCAGTTGTTGCGGGTGAGAACGGGAGGGAAGGATTTGGTTGTTGGAGATAAGATATGGGTGTTATTCCAAAAACCATTATAATGATTTATGTTGTTTGTAAGTTAATGGTTCGTGGAGACACGAACCAAGGCGTAGATTATTTAAAAATCTGATTCAAAATGGTTTTTGATAATGTAAGTAGCATGTTTGCTCGTTCTTCTGACCTTTCGGATTCAAATGTGTAGTACAAAAGCTTGTCGTCTGAAAAATACCAATTCATATCTCCTTTTTTGTCTCCTTCGATTAAATATTCTTCAACTTTAATTAACTTATTATTGTCGTAATAAAATGTACTTGATGTATTCATTTGCCGATCATTCCCATTTTCTTTGATAACACCATTTACATTCTGAACATATTTGAGTAGATTCTTGTCATTAATAATTATTGACATGTCTGTTGTCATTTTAACTCCGAACTGCGGCTGGTCTAGAATTACTGTATCCTTTTGAACTGGTAAATCTGAAGAATTGATATTTAATACAATGGAATCAATTTGTTTTATTTTCAAACTGTCTTGTGAGTGAACGTTCAGAAAAATAAGAAGAAAAATAAAGAAAAATATTGTTTTCATAATAGTAAAAGATGATTTATTCGAGTACCTAGTCAAAGCCACTATTTAAATTTACAGCATAATGTATATGCTTCAAAATAAGGATGATATTTTCCAAGAAATAGGTGCATGGCTTTCTATTATTTTAGGTCAAATGAAACTCCAAAAACTATTCCGGCACTCCAAAGTTTTTCTTGAACTGGAGCATCTTTGGTTTTAGTTAGTCCAAATCTAAAAGTTGGTTCTGCTGATAAATGTATTTTGTCTGTCAACTTATGGTCAATGCCAAAACTTACTAATGGCGAAAGCTCAACCTTATTGAAAACCGAGGTTGATGATTCGTTTTTTTTCTCTGTTTTTCCGTTGGAGTATTTATAAACTACTGACTGTTTTACATTAAGTAAAAAGTTTGTCATGAAGCCAGCGGTGGAAAAAAATCGAGTCTTGTTTTTACCGGACACAAACTTTACTTTTAAAGGAATGCCAATGTATTGATATGAATGGGTTAAAGTTGCTTTGTTAGGTAAATCAGGGTTGGGTGGAATATATGTTAAGTCTTGTTCCGTCGTTTTGTACCCTTTGTTTGAATACTGTACTCCGGTTTCGAAGCCTAGAAATTCGGAAAAGCTAAAAGTTACATTAACACCTGTTGTGTAACCAAACTTTGCTTTTTCATTATCGTTTCTACTTTCTATTACAAAGTCGGTAGAACTATTGCCATCTCCATTTTTAAGTGTTCTGAAGCTATAGTCGGGAGAGAAGCTGTAGCCAATGGAAATTTTGCTTGACTTTTTAGTTTTCTGTGCAAATATGTTTAATGTCAGCAATGTGAAGAATAAGATGAGGAACTGTTTCATAGAAAGAATTTGGCTAGGTTAAGTTGTGAAGGCATAGCCAGTGTAGCAATCTGCCAACACATAAATATACAGCAGCAGATACCTTCATTCCAAATTCTTAAATCTGAAAACCGAATATTTTTCCTTGTTATGTTGATTTGCTTGATAATTGAGGAACGCAACGTCCCCTTCGGGAGAAATTGCTGGGAAATAAGGGAGGTGTTTTTTATTCTTTAATTTTCGGTGGAGTAAAAAATTGCTGTGTGAGGTTGCTCAACAAAAGCCATCCCAACATATTTTTTTCTGTATTCGTTTGGTAGCAGACGTAGGCAAATCCAATGTTGTACGTCACTTTTAAACCATTTTGCTCTATTTATTTTATTCTGTTGGAAAAAAATGTAACTTCCTTTGTAATAATGGAAAGCTGTCTATTGAGAAACTATGTAATAAAATAGTGTTGCTTTTCCCGTTTAGATCACCTTTAATCTCAAGTTGCCCATTCGGTTTGAGCAAATAATTTAAAGTGTCTGTGCCTTGCATGGCACCCTCGACTTTTTGAGGAAATAAAATTATTTGATGGTTTAGTGTGTCTTTGGAATAATAATACCTCATACGATTATTAATGTCCATAGAAAATATTATTATAGCCTTTTTATTTTCAATTTCATATTCCATCCAATAACGCCAACGACTTTTAGAATTTTCAATTGCCTGCAATGTGTCGGTATTTACAATTTGTACATCAACTTTATAAATTTGGGTCTTCTTTTTTGAAATAATGTTTTTTTGGTATTGCTTGAAAGCACCAGCTGTATTAAATGTAAATGCAGTTACAAATAGAATACCCAAAGCGATTAATAGAAGTTTATTTATTTTATATTTTGAATTACTGTTGTTGATGGCTTTCAAGGTTGTTGGTTGTTGCAGTATAAATATTTTGGTCAATTGCTTTACATATGGATACAATAGAAACAATGTAACAAGTAGTAGAAATGTGGCAAAATATAAAACGCCAACGCTAAAAGAGTAGTTCATCATACATACATTCAAATAAATGCCTGCAAGCATCATAAGCCCTAATACCAATGTTCTGTTATGCAGTATTAATAAAGCTGCTATAATCTCAAGGGCTCCACTAAACATTTGATAAGTTTTCCCTACTCCAAGTAATGGCCATAGTAACCCATTTTTGGTTGCCTAGGGAATTTGTTAATTGATAAAGATTTGGAGTTGGCATTTGAACTGGAATTAGTTTTTCAATTCCATAGCCAACTGTTATTATTGATAATGCAAGGCGTAAAAGAATTGTCAACCAAAAATGTAAATCATTGTATGATTTTCTTTTTCTGTCTAGAAAAAACCAAATAGAAGCAATTAACAGAGACGCAAGAATAAAAAATAGATGTTCGGAGAAATCAATTACACTTTCAGGCTGGAAAGTTTCTTTGTCAAAAGCGAAATGTAATATATAGTCATTTAGCCATAAACCAATTGGCATATAAAATTTGTCAAACCAATTGAATACACTTTCATTATACCCAAACATCATAACATATAAGTCAGGGCTGAATAAGAAATGCCAAACAAAATAAATAAAGAAGAAAAGAAAAATGAACTTCTTAGTCCTTGCCCACGGAATGCTGTTCAGGGAATTGGCAGTCATTTTAAATTATGCTGTTTTATTATAAACGAGGTTTCAAATAAAGTGGCGTACAATACTTAAATTTATGATATAAGATGTACTACACAAAATAAAGTTGATCTTGAAAATCAACACTTTTAGTGTTATAATTTTTATATGACATTAGTACAATCTATTTTTTTGTTTAGAATATTTTTGATGAACATCGGGATGTTAAAAAATGCTGAGTAGAATTACAGAACGATGAAGAAGTGATTATCTTTTATTCTTTCGCTGGAAGAATAAAGATAACAAATCAGAGATTGCAACAGAAGATGATAGTAGCAATGTAGCTGGGTAACAAAACCACCTTCGCCAAGGCTACGGTGGACAAAGAAAAATCCCAAACTCCTTTTTAACTGGAATTTGGGATCTGTTATTTGTAATTTCTTTTACTTAAATATGTGCTTCAATTTTTTTTACAAAATTTCCTTTGGGTTGTGCACCTACTAATTTGTCAACCACTTCGCCACCTTTGATGAAAAGAATAGCAGGGATGGAAGTGATACCATAGTTCATGGATACCTGTGGATTGTTGTCAACATTTAGTTTACCCACATTTACTTTGCCATCATACTCTTTGCTCAGCTCTTCAATAACTGGTCCGATTGCACGGCATGGTCCACACCACTCTGCCCAGAAATCTACTACTGTTAATTTATCTGAAGACAATACATCTGTTTGAAAATTTGCGTCGTTAAACTCTTTTGCCATTGTTATTACTTTTATTTGTGAATGGAAGTTGATTAATTAATATTTTCTTCTTAGAGGAGGACAAATTTAAGTCCATTCGGTTGATTATGCAGCTCTGTCGTGGATTTGTGTAAAACTTGTCAGCTACGTATGTCAGATAGCTTACAAATATGCTAAAATGGCTACTGTCTTAATGAATTCTAAACAGTAACGACCTGCACATCAAACTCTGGACTTGCTTCGAGGAACTGAACCATTTCGTCATTCATTTCAAATCCGCTGCTCATCGTTACGAGGCTGATCTTTAATTTTTCTTTTGGTACGCCCAATGAAAAACGTAAAGTGGTCATACCGGGATGTGCTTTTACATTTTGCTCAATGAATTTTACCGTCTCAGGTTTTAAGTCCTGCGGATGTGCTTCGATGGTTACTTGTTTGGTCATTACCCGTTTCATCGTTTCTGCCAGCGAAACAGATTGCACTTTTAACTCAAAAGTTTCCTGATTATAACGTTGTTTTAAAAACCCATTGATTAACACAGTGCTGCCTTGTTGCAGTATGGGCGTTAAACGCATATAGTCTTCGGTGAATAAAGGAAACTCTGTTTTGCCAGAATAATCTTCAATTACAAAGTTGCCATATTTGTTTCCGCTCTTGGCAACACGGTGTTGTGCATCTACCACTAAGCCAACAAGACGGAAAGGCCTGTTGGGATTTGATTGCATGTTGATAGATTCTTTAAACTCAATAAAGTCGGCAATAGGAGTAACACCGTAATGCCGCATTTCGAATTTGTAATTATCTAATGGATGGCCACTTAAAAATATTCCTGTTACATCTTTTTCTTTATTTAATTGGATGACCAATGGCCAGGGTTCGCATTCAGGAATCCGTGGTGGCGGTATTTCCATGGTAATGGGAAGGTCGCCAAATAAAGTGTTAGCTGTATTGGTGTTTTGATTAGTGTAAACCTGCCCGTACTTAATTATTTTTTCTAAGCCATTGATTATTTCTCCTTCCGGCACATTGAAATATTGTGTTCTGGTGTGCTCTGGAAAACAATCAAAAGCTCCGGCATAGGCAAGGCTCTCCAATGTTTTTTTATTAACGGTGCGTTGATTGATGCGTTTGATAAAATCAAATATATCTGTGTATGCTCCGCCTTTTTTTCCTTCTTCGATTATACTTTCGATGGCTGCATCTCCAATACCTTTTAATCCGCCGAGGCCGAAACGAATTTCACCTTTGCTATTTACAGCAAATCCTTTTAATGATTCATTGATATCTGGCCCGAGTACTTTTAATCCCATTCGCTTACACTCTTCCATAAAGAAAGTAATCTTATCTGTGCTGCCAGCATTGTTTAGTACAGCCGACATATATTCAGCAGGGTAGTGGGCTTTTAAATAGGCAGTTTGATATGCTACATATGCATAACAGGTGGAGTGAGATTTATTAAAGGCATATTGTGCAAATGCTTCCCAGTCGGTCCAAATCTTTTCTAACTTTTCGGCAGGTAACAATTTGGCTGTAGCACCTTCAATAAACTGTGCTTTCATTTTATCCAGCACCGATTTTTGTTTTTTACCCATTGCCTTTCGCAATACATCCGCATCACCTTTGCTAAAGCCGGCTAATTTTTGTGCCAGCAACATTACCTGTTCCTGGTAAACGGTGATACCGTAAGTTTCTTCGAGATACTCCTGCATCTCGGGCAAATCATATTGAATCGCTTCTCTTCCATGCTTACGGTCAATGTAATTGGGGATGTAGGCAATCGGACCGGGACGATACAAGGCGTTCATTGCAATCAAGTCGCCAAACTTATCGGGTTTTAATTCCCGTAAATATTTTTGCATACCTGCACTTTCAAATTGGAAAGTGCCAATGGTAGCAGCATGTTGATAGAGTTCAAATGTTTTTTCATCATCCAACGGAATAGTATCTATGTCAATCGTTACGCCATGCATTTGTTTGATGAGAGCTAATGCATTTTTAATGATGGTCAGGGTTTTTAAACCCAAAAAGTCCATCTTGATAACACCTGCATCTTCAATTACATTTCCTTCAATTTGTGTAAGCCATAGATTGGATTCTTTTGAAGTGGCAATAGGAATCAGTTCCATCAAATCTTTTGGTGCGATGATAATTCCTGCAGCATGAATTCCTGTATTACGAACAGAGCCTTCTAGTCGTTCAGCTTCATGCAAAATTTTACTGAGTATGGAATCGGTATCCTTATAAATATCACGAAGCTTTTTTACATTCTCCATATCATCACTTCCCAAACCATCTTTTTCTTCTAAAGATTTTTCTCCGTCTTTTATTTTCATTGGAGCATGTAATACTCTTCTTAATTCTGTACCCGGACGATCAGGAACTAAGTTTGGTGAGCATTCTGCTTTCCGGTAATGGAAGATCCATTACTCTGGCCACATCGGCAATGCTTGACTTGGCAGCCATGGTACCGTAGGTAATAATTTGTGCTACCTGATTCTTGCCATATTTTTCTACTACGTAATCAATTACTTTCTGTCTTCCCTCATCATCAAAGTCGGTATCTATATCCGGCATTGATTTACGATCGGGATTTAGGAACCTTTCGAACAGTAAATTGTATTTGATGGGATCAATATTTGTGATGCCGATACAATAGGCAACAACAGATCCGGCTGCTGAACCACGACCGGCCCAATGAAAACATCTTTCTTTCTTCCGGCATCAATAAAATCACCAACAATTAAAAAGTA
The DNA here is from genome assembly GCA_016706055.1 of Chitinophagaceae bacterium. Lineage (GTDB taxonomy): Bacteria > Bacteroidota > Bacteroidia > Chitinophagales > Chitinophagaceae > JJ008. The sequence continues at coordinate 336,100 of JADJKL010000003.1, forward strand.
ACCGGCAAAGCCCATCATTTTAATGGTGAAGAGTTCAAACTCTAACCGTTCTTTTATTTCATCAGTAAGTACAGTATATCGTTTAGCAGCACCTTCGTAAGTAATATGTTTTAAATACTCCCACTGGTTTTGCGATTCTGCAGAAACTTTATACTTGCCAATTGTTTCTTCTTTAGTATGAACCTGAAATCTTTTTTCCACAGGGAAGTTGGGAAGCAAAATATCTCTTGTAAGGTTTAGTACTTCTATCTTATCTACAACTTCGTTGGTATTGTCTAATGCTTCTGGCAAGTCATGAAAGACTTTGCCCATTTCTTCCGTTGTTTTAAAATAAAACTGATCGTTAGGAAAAGCGAACCGTTTGTCTTTTACATTGATATCATCATCATTGAAATCCCGGAGGGCAGGGGTGCTTATTTTTTCACCGGTGTTTATACAAAGTAAAATGTCGTGGGCATTAAAATCATCCTGCTCCACATAATGTGAATCGTTACTGGCAATGATCTTTACTTTATACTTTCTAGCAAATTTTATAAGAACTTGATTCACTTTATCTTGATCTGCCATGCCATGGCGTTGTAACTCCACATAAAAATCTTCCTGGAAAATATTGAGCCACCATTTGAATTCATTTTCTCCATCTTCTTCTCCTTTCTTTAAGAATTGCTTGCGGGATAGATGCGCCGAGACAACAAGTTGTAGCAATTAATCCTTCATGATGTTTTAGAATAAGTTCTTTATCAATTCTTGGGTATTTGCCATACATACCTTCTACAAATCCCAGAGAAGTTAATTTGATAAGATTTTTATACCCAATCTCATTCTTCGCCAATAATATCTGGTGGTAACGTTTGTCTTTTATTTCTTTAGTGAATGTTTTTTGATGTCTTGTTTCGGTTACATAGAATTCGCAACCAACAACAGGTTTTACTTTTACAGTGCCATCTTCATTTTTATGACGATGAGCTTCTGCCACAAAATCAAAAACACCGAACATATTACCATGATCGCTGATGGCTAATGCCGGCATTCCATCTTTTATCGCCTTTTTGTAAAGGTTCTGAATTGATGCTGCTCCATCAAGAAGTGAATATTGTGTATGTACATGGAGATGAGAAAATTTCATAGCTCACAAGAATCATTTAATCTATTATAAAAGACTTATCGTTTCTTCTTAAAAGTGTAAATATTAATCTTTCCATTACTGTAACTGCAAACCCAAGCTTCCAGTTTATCATCATCTTCATAAATATCAACACCAACCGGATGACCGCCGCATGGCAAAGATGCCACTTTCTCAAAGTTATCTTCGTTGATTTTGTACACATCTACATAGTCGCTGCTGTAGCAGGTTACAAAAAGAAACTTATGGTTTTTTGACAAAATAATTGTTCTGGGCTGCGAATGTGTTTTTGCAGTAAACAAAGATTTTCCGGTTCCTGCTTCGAGACAGGCAATTGTTCCAAGGCTGTTGTACGAAACAAAAATATGTCCGCTGGTATCCATCACTACATGTCTTGGGCTCGACCAAACATTTAATACTGTATCCGTTTGCCAAGTGTTGTTATCCACTACATGCAAACTGGCACCGCCCATAATGGCGATGTATGATTTTTTATTTTCATTATCTATCACTACACCTCTTGGTATGGCGGAAACTTTTACAGTACTAATCACTTTGCCAAATGGATACACATCTTTATTCAATTCTAATACACTTGTATTTCTGGAATGCCAATTACTTACCAACAAATGTTTACTGTCTGATGTAACAGCAATTACTTTTGGTGTTTTACCGGTTTCAATTAACGGTACACGGAATGAATCCTTTTTTTCGGATCCGGGATATACAACTGTAACAGGTTTTGTTTTTTGTTCTGCATTAACAGTTCCAGTATTTTTTGAAAAATCATTTACCCAAATAGGAACGATGCCTTCTGCATTGTGTAAGGAAACCCAAAGGATTTCATCATCATGACTAAAAGCAGCTTCCACTGGTTTCTCCTGAAAAGAATTGATAGGGCGACTTTTATTATAATCCCAGCCCATTCCTTTTGTAGGTGTAAACTTGAACTCTTTGGTAAGTTTTCGAGTAGCCTGATCAAATTCATAAACACTCATTCCTTCCAGGTTCATTGCATAAAGCTTAGAACCTTTGGAATTAAAAATGACTGACTTGGTGCCACCTGCCGCTGCCAAAGTTTCTTTCTTTTCGTATTCGATTACGGAATATGGCTTCGGGGGCGGAATAACTGGTGTGGTATCAACAACAATTAATCTTTTCGCCATTGAATCATCATGGCTTAGTACTGTGCTTCCTGAACTCTGGCAACCTGTTGCCAGAATGTACATGGTGAGAAGGGATAATAGAGTTTGCATGGTGTATTTATCTTGATGTTCAATAATAGGAAAAAAATGCTTGAAATCAATGGTTGATTTGTCTCAATATTCAAAACCTAAAATGAATCGTAAAGTACTTATTATCATTGACTTAAATGGGCGGCAATTTTATGCTTCAAAATTCGTTTAGGGAAAGAGGTTTTTTTCGGGCATTTACCGTTATTTTTGCCCGCCTTCGCAGAGAAGGAAAATTGTTTGTATTTGTGTTGAATTGAGTTGTGAAGGGCAAACAATATTTTGGAAAACCCCATGAAATCATCTTAAAAAGAAAGACGTAATGGTTAAGCAGATTTTACCAGCAGTAGCATTTATCATTTTTTTGAGCAGTTGTTCAACTTTTAAGCCGCTGAACTTTACAAGTAATAAGCAGGTGGCTACCGCTCATACCCCAGCTCCCAAGACAAAATTTATTGAAGAGATTTCAGTTATTCCTCAGACTGAAGTTGATAATACAACTAATAAAATTGAATCAAAGCAAGATGCAAAACCTTCATCTAAACTTTCTGTTGTAAGCAGAAGAAAGAGTATGGATGCTGTTACTGTACCTGATAAACTGGACGAAATAAAGTTATATGAGAGAATGTTTTCCAGCATTGCTGCAGAAGTAGAGAGTGCATCAGCGGTTCAATTAAAATATGCTGTGTTGATGAATACTGAAGTCGAATCATTACCAAGTAAATCATTGCTCGAAGCAGTTGATGAGTGGTATGGTGTTCGGTACAGAACTGGCGGTAATACTACAAGCGGAGTTGATTGCTCAGGATTCACTGTTGGAGTTTATGCTGCATTGTATGGAATGGCAATTCCAAGAGTTTCCAGAGATCAATACAGGGTAAGCACTAAATTATCTACTACCGATTTAGAGCCGGGTGACCTTGTGTTCTTTAATACTACTGGAAGAGGTGTGTCTCATGTTGGCATTTACCTTGGTCATAATAAATTCATTCATGCTTCTGTTTCAAGAGGTGTAATGGTGAATGATCTTTTCGAAAACTATTATCTGAAACGCTACATTGGTGGCGGAAGGATTGAGAACAAAGAAGAGATTGCTCAAGGCACTCATTAATTTTTAATTCCCATTCTTTTTTTAATGGTTTGCACAACTGGTGTAATGTCCGGTGAAATTTTCATGTACACAATACCCAATCCATAAAGGATTACGAAACTTGCACTGCGTCCAATTATTCCGGCAAATCCATGTACATCTCTAAATGTAAAATAGCAAATGCAATAACAAGCGGAAGCTAACAGCAAAGTATAAAGCGATTGAATAGTGAATGGGAACAGTTTAAATTTTTTCCACAAGAAAATAATCCTGATAATATTGTATATGGTTATTGAAACTAAAGTGGCGATTGCAGGTCCAATTAATCCATATTCTTTCGTAAGAAAATAAGTCAATGGAAGCATTACACTTAGTAGAACGACGCCACTTAGCAATTCAAATCTCCAAAAGGTAGAAGTGGCAATGATTTGTGCATTAACACCTGTACCCATATCAATGATCTTCGTAATGCCCAATAAAAAAAATATAGAAGAAGCATCCAGATAGGAAGGTTTTACGCCAAAGGTTTTAATGCCATCTGAAAAATTCATCCATATCAATAAAAAAATGGCGCAGGCAAACACTAATTGGTTGATGGAAGACCGCTGATATACTTTTTGAAGAAGTGCCATGTTTTTATCCTTCCATGCTTTTGATAAATGCGAAATAGATGCAGAAATAATTCCCCGCTGCGGTGCTTGAATAATGCTGGTCATAATTGTTGCTAAGGCATAAATACCTGCTTTCGCCGAACCATTTTCTAATATAGAGGCAATAACAATAGTGTCAAATACCTGCGATAATGTAAAGATCAAAGTGCCGCCATAAACGAATGAACAAAGTGTTACGATTTTTTTTAAAAACCTGCGACTTACTTTACTTGGCTTAAGTGTGAAATGAATCCGCTTGGTTGCGACTAAATAAATAAACAAACTAACGGCTATGCCCGGATAAGTGAAAGCAAAAAGTTTGATAAATAAATCATAATCCTTAATTACGTTGGTGACGTATAACACAATTAGCAATGTTGTAAATAAACGCCACTGCACTTCCCTGAAAAAATTTGCCAGCACAGATTTATGCAAACTCCATGTATAAGCTTCGAGCACAGCATAAATGGTAAGACCAAGACCCATGGGAAATATCCAGTAATAATAGTTTACCAGCTTGGGTGCATTGGTGCCAAATTTTTGAAGCACAATATCCTTCATTGCCCAGCCTACAATCATAACTAATACAAAGCCAATCAGGCTTACTATTAAAGCCCACGAAATCATATCATTTTTTTCCGGAGGAAGATTGTCATTGTAATAAGGATGAAATTTAAAAATATAAGATGGCATTGCCAATGTTGCAAAAGAGGCCATCAAAGTGGCAATGGCAATAACAATTGTGGTAAGTCCGTATTCAGCTTCGGTAAAAGTTCCTTCTCTTGTAAAAAAATAAGTATTTAATAAGCCGACAGCAAAGCCAATATATATTACGATAGATGAAATAATACTTTGCCTGCGAATACTGCTCATGCGGTAAAGATAGTGAATGGTGAAAAGTGAATATCCGATTTTTCTTATTCTACTTTCCTTGTAGTGACGTAAAAGTTTTTACTCGTAGAAATTGTTTTACTCATAAGTTCGGCAGTCATAGTGATAGATTTCCATTCTGTAGTGGGCTTCAACCATACATCAACTCCTTCCAGTTTTACAGGCATTGCAAATCCATTTACACAATTAGCCCAGCGATACGAAAGATTATCGCCAACTATTTTATATTCTAACTGTGGTATTTTAATTGTCCTTAAGTATTGATCAAATACTTTACTCAAATCTATCCCAGCTATTTTTGAAAAATAGGCCTCCACATCTTTTGAGTCAACCGTTTTGTGGTAAAATTCACTATTCAATCCTCTTAATATTTTTCTGAAGACAGAGTCGTCATTAATTATCTGTCGTATTGTATGTAAAAGGCTTGCTCCTTTGTTATACATATCGCTGCTGCCTTCTTGGTTTACTCCATAAGGACCAATTAAAGGTTTGTCGTTGCTGATCTTTTTTCGGATGCCTTGCAAATATTCATCACCAGCTTTTTTGCCATAATGATATTCTGTAAACAATACTTCGGAGTACATGGTAAAACCTTCGTGTATCCACATGTCGGCAATATCATTCGTCGTTATATTATTGGCAAACCACTCATGCCCACTTTCATGTACAATTATATAATCCCATTTAAGACCCCAACCACTTCCAGATAAATCCATGCCAAGATATCCATTCTGGTAATGATTGCCATAGGCAACAGCACTTTGGTGCTCCATTCCAAGATGTGATGATTCAACCAGTTTGTATCCATCTTCATAAAATGGATAAGGCCCAAACCAGTATTCGAAAGCTTTCAGCATTGGTTTTACATCCTGCCCAAATTGCTTTTTTGATTTTTCAAGATTGTAATCAAGCACCCAATAATCCAGTGAAAGATTTTTTTCTGTTTCACCAATGTAATTATCCGACCAATGAACATACTTGCCGATGTAAGGAATGATATTATAATTGTTGATTGGACTTTTTACTTCCCATTTCCATGTGGTTGTTCCGTCTCTATTATCTTTTTGAAATGCTAACCGTCCATTGGCTACTGCGACCAGCGTATCAGGAACTGTAATACTTAAACTGGCTCCTAAATCAGGCTCATCGCTTTGATGGTCTTTACAGGGATACCAAACACTGGCACCCAATCCCTGACAGGCAACTGTCATCCATGGACGACCTTTGGCATCTTTGCCCCATATCCATCCACCATCCCAAGGCGGATTTACTGCGGCTCTGGGTGTTCCTGAAAATTCAATTGTTATCGAATCAATATTATTTTTTGCAGGAGCATCTTCAATATAATATACGTTGCCTTGTCTTGTAAATTTTAATTGTCTTGCCAATTGATGAAGGTTTGATCCGCCACCTGTTGGCGTTTTCATTACACTCACAGTTTGCCCATCATTACTAAAAACTCTTTCAATTTGCATTGGTTCTTGCAAATCAATTTGCATCTTGGGTTTGCCATTCGGCTTCTTTGTGATTTTATAGGTAATCTTAACCTGTCCCTTAATTGTTTTTGTTTTATAATCTGGAGTTACATTAATGTCATAATAAAGAACATTCCACCAGGCTCTTTCCGGCGTTATGCTACCACGCAGCGTATCTTGCTTTGTAAACTTTCCTTTTTGATGCAATGGCTGTGCACAGGCACTGATGGAAAAGATTAATAAAAGGGAAACGTATATTGATTTGATAATGTATTTCTCCATAATAATTTTTGTTACTGTAAATTTAAGGCTTGATAACAAACATGAACGTTAAAACTAATTTTATAAAAATAATATTCATTGCCATTGTAATAGTGCAATTGGCTGGCTGTTACAATAAAGAGAAAAGTGAAGGAAATGTTTTTCACTACAATGAATTCAATGGTATTTCTTCATTGGATCCGGCTTTTGCAAAAAGCCAGTCCACTATGTGGGCCGCTCACCAGTTTTATAATACGTTAGTTGAAATTGATGATAGCCTTCATATCATTCCTTCATTGGCAAAGAGCTGGGATATTTCTGCAGATCGTACCATCTTCACTTTTCACCTGAGAGATGATGTTTTCTTTCATGATGATGTTGCATTTCCAGAAGGGAAAGGAAGAAAATTAACGGCCTATGATGTTGAATACAGCCTTTCACGGATAATTGATAAAGAAACTGCTAGCCCCGGTTCCTGGATATTTAACCGTAAGGTTGATTCGATACAACCCTTCAAAGCAATTGATGATACAACCTTTCAGCTAAAACTTTTAAGACCCTACTTGCCTATTCTTGGAATTATTTCAATGCAGTATTGTTCTATCGTTGCTAAAGAAGCGGTTGAAAATTATGGAATCAATTTTCGTCGTCATCCTGTTGGCACAGGTCCCTTTCGTTTTATTACCTGGGAAGAAGGGCAGGCTTTGATCATGAAAAAGAATCCAACCTATTTTGAAAAAGATAGTGCAGGAGTTCGTTTGCCTTATCTGGACGGAGTAAATATTTCATTTTATGATAGTAAGGCTACTGAGTTTTTATTGTTTCGTCAAAAGCAATTAGATTTCATTAATGATATAGAAGCATCGTTTAAAGATGAGATATTAACCAAACAAGGAACCCTGAGAAAAGATTGGGAAGGGAAAATAGTACTGCAAACAAATCCTTATCTCAATATTGAATACCTCGGAATTTTAGTTGATTCAACAAACGAATTAGTGAGAAACTCTCCGATGCGTTTGCGAAAAATAAGGCAAGCTGTTAACTATGGATTTGACAGACGAAAAATGGTTTTATATCTGCGAAATTCATTAGGTACACCAGCAGAATCCGGATTTGTACCAATGGGCTTGCCTTCATTTGATACGGCTGTAGTAAAAGGGTATAATTATAATCCTGCAAAGTCAAAGCAGCTTTTGGCTGAAGCGGGATTTCCGGATGGCAAAGGGTTGCCACCAATAAAACTATTGACAATTCCCATTTATGCAGATATGGCAAATTTTATTGCAAAGCAATTGGGTGAATCAGGAATTCCTGTGCAGGTAGATGTGGTGCAAAAATCATTACTACTTACAATGACTTCCAGTTCTACTGCTGCATTCTTCAGAGGTAGCTGGATAGCTGATTATCCCGATGCAGAAAATTATCTTTCTGTTTTTTATTCTAAGAACCCTGCGCCACCTAATTATACCAGATATAGCAGTGCAGCTTTTGACGCAGCTTTTGAAAAAGCAATCACGGAAGACAATGATTCTATCCGCTATAAATTATATCAACAAGCGGATCAGATAATGATGAACGATGCACCGGTTGTTCCACTTTGGTATGATAAAGTGGTACGGTTAGCTCAACCAAACGTAGTTGGATTTAAGCCCAATGCGTTAAATTTATTGGAACTCAGGTACACTAAGTTTGATAAGTAAATTGAATTTTAGTTAGACGATTTCAATTTGTCCTTAAATACTTTTCTGAATTTCTCCAACTTAGGACGAATGACAACTCTGCAATAAGGATTTGTGTTTTCATTATTCTCATAATACTGCTGATGATAATCTTCAGCAGCATAGAAACTTGAATAAGCTGTTATCTCAGTAACAATAGGTCTATCAAATGCACCACTTTTGTCAAGCTCCGCTTTATATTTTTCTGCTTTTTCTTTTTGCTCTTGGTTATGATAAAAAATTCCACTTCTGTATTGTGTTCCCACATCAGCGCCTTGTCTGTTTAATGTTGTAGGATCATGTGTTTCCCAGAATACTTCAAGTAGTTCATCAAAGCTTATTTTTTTAGGATCATATACAATTTGCAAAGCTTCTGCATGGCCAGTTTGTCCAGTTGTCACTTCTTTGTATGTAGGATTTTTTACATGACCAGCTGTATAACCGGAAGTAGCACTAATAACTCCGTTTAATTCTTCAAATACTGCTTCGGTACACCAGAAACAACCGTTTGCAAATGTGGCAGTTTCAGTGGTGGCGGAATTTGTTTGTTCTGTTTCGTTTGTCATTTTATTATTACTTGTGTTCAAATTATTTGTTTTGGATGGTTTTTGCGAACAGGAAAGCAGCGTTGTCAGAGAAACAATTGTGGCTGCCAAAATAGTTTTCATTTTATTTGATTTAAAGTTCAATAATATAAATTTCGCACAATTTAGTGTCATAGCAAGTAGTTGTTTTGTAAGTTGCATGACAATAGTTTGTTTTTTGTTGTTCATTAACAAAAACATGATCGCATTAATTACGTAAGGACGATTAAAGAAGATTTAGAATGAGAGGAATTGCAATTATTTTAACAATGCTGATTTTTTCAGCCTGTCAACAAAAAAATATGGAGCAGGAAATTATTTCTACGTATGCTTTTCGGTTAAAACCTGGGGAAGATTTGAAAGAAGGAATTGAGAAGATAGTGAAAGAGAATAGTATTAATGCCGGATGGGTTGCCACTTGTGTTGGTAGCCTTACAGATTATACAATCCGGTTTGCCAATCAGCCTGAAGGGAACAGTGATTCGGGCCATTTTGAAATAGTAAGCCTGACCGGAACAGTAAGTACAAACGGGTCGCATTTGCACATAAGTATAAGTGATAGTACCGGAAAGACAATTGGCGGACACCTTATGCAGGGTTGTAAAATTTACACTACCGCTGAAATTGTATTGCAGTCAACCAACAAATACGAATTTACCCGGCAGAAAGACGGAACAACTCCTTGGGAAGAATTGCAAGTAAAGGAGAAGTAAAACTAAGAACTGCAGACTCATTATTTTTGCAACTTATTTTAAATGATACGAGGTTCAGCATGAAACTTTTTCCAGAATCCGCATTTGTACAACTTGAGTTTAATAAGATAAGAGAACTCCTTGCCAATTATTGTGAAACAGAATTGGCAACTATTAAAGCCAATGAGCTACGCATTCACACAAAAAAAGAATTTGTAGAAACTGAGCTAAGGCAAAGCCATGAATACCGGCAACTGGTAATCAACGGCATTTCTTTCCCAAACGATTTTGTTCAAAACATGTCTAAGGAATTGAAACTGCTTTCTATTCCTGGTGCAGTGTTGAGTGGAGAGGAGCTTAACCATATAAGAAAACTGGCAGCAGTTATTGAGAAAATATTTCGTTGGTTTGATAACGAAAAGAAGATTGCATATTCAGATTTTACTGAAAGTAATCAGCAATACTTATTACGAAAAAGCAATTCCTGAATTAATCAATGAAGTGCTGGATGAAAACAGTCAGGTAAAAGATAATGCTTCAGAAGATTTGAAAAACATTCGGTTAAGTCTTTACCGAAAACGAAATGAGTTACGGCGATTATTTGATAAGATAGTTTCAAAATTAAATAAGCAAGGCTATCTCGCAGAGATTGAAGAAAGCTTTATGAGTGGACGAAGAGTGTTGGCTGTTTTTGCCGAACAAAAAAGAACAGTGAAGGGAATTTTGCATGGAGAAAGTGATAGCCGCAAAACAGCTTTTGTTGAGCCGGAAGAAACGATTGAGCTTAATAATGCAGTTTATGAATTAGAAAATGATGAACGAAAAGAAGTCTATCGAATATTGCGAGAACTTACTTCGAAACTTTCGGTCTATGCTACTTTATTGACAGGTTGGTACACAGTAATTGGCGAATATGATTTCATTAGAGCAAAAGCAAAACTGGCAGCAGAAATAAAAGGGGAATATCCAATTGTTGTAGAGAAATCAGGAGTTCATTTAGTCGAAGCCTATCATCCATTATTACTTTTATATAATCAAAGAACAGGAAAACCAACCATACCTGTAACACTAACGCTGGATGATGCAAACAGAATTTTGGTAATCAGCGGACCAATGCCGGTGGGAAAACGGTAACAATGAAGACCATTGGTCTTTTGCAGATGATGGTTCAAAGCGGATTGCTAGTTCCGGTACATCCATCTTCTCAATTTGGTATTTTCAAACAATTGATGATTCATATTGGTGATACACAAAGCATCGAGTTTGAATTAAGTACTTATAGCAGCCATTTGTTACACATGAAGCACTTTATGGAAAATGCGAATGGAAGGACTTTATTCTTTATAGATGAATTGGGAAGTGGCAGTGACCCCAACCTTGGTGGTGCTTTTGCAGAAGTTATTATGCAGGAGCTCAATAAAAAACATGCAATCGGCATTGTAACGACTCATTATCTTAATCTGAAGATAATGGCTGGTAAAACAACCGGTATTCTGAATGGAGCGATGGCATTTGATGAGAAAAATTTACAGCCGCAGTATAAATTATTACTTGGAAAACCCGGAAGCTCTTACACTTTTTCTATTGCAGAAAGAATTGGGTTAGATAAAAATTTAATAAACAAGGCAAGGCAGTTGGTAGATGAAGATCAGTTTCGACTGGATAAATTATTGAATAGGACAGAACAAGATCTGCGAGATATTGAAAAGAAAGAAAATGAATTACATAAGCTGATAAAAGAAAACGAAAAGCAGAAAAAGGAATTGCAGCATTTATTAGATAAAGAAAAACATCAGCAACAGGTTGAACTTCATAAAGAACAGAATAAAATAGCAGTAGAGCGAATTTTGTATTTGAAGGATATGGAGAGGAAGCTGAAGCAGATAATGGTAGAGTGGAAAAAAGAGGAGAACAAGAACAAAGTAATAAAGCAAATGGAAGCTTTGTTATTTAAAAAGAATGAAAAGAAAGTGGTGAGTAAGATGGAGAAAAAAATAGATTCAAAGTTCAGTGAAATAGGAGGGGAGATAAAAGTCGGCGATAAGGTAAAAATGAAAAAAAATCACCAGGTAGGCATTGTGATGGAATTAAGAACTAAAAAGGCTGTTGTGAAAATCGGGTTACTACCTATGCAGGTTGATATAAAGGATCTTGTTGTGGTAAAAGAAAAGGCAGAAGGTTTATAATAAAAATACCCTCCATCGCCAAGGCTAAGGAGGGTAAAGCGGAGAGCTAGGGATTCGAACCCCAGGACCTGTTACAGTCAACAGTTTTCAAGACTGCCGCAATCGACCACTCTGCCAGCTCTCCGGCGCAAAAATAAGGTCTAAGTCATTTCAACCCAAACTTTTAGTGACACTTCATTTAACTTTGTAATAAATTATTTTATTGAAACAACTTAAGGCACTCAACAAATATTTCTGGAAGTATAGAAACAGGCTCGGTGTTGGGGTGGTTTTTGTTTTTCTTTCCAATTATTTAGGTGTCCTTTCTCCTCAGGTAACAGGGTTTGTTATTGATTTTGTGCAGAATAAATTAGACTTACCGGGTTACAAAGCCCCTGAAAGAACACCTGAATATGATGTCCTTGTTCAAAAATTCATTGATAGTGTACAGGGCATTAGTTCTACAGGCAGAGTGGTAGCACTTTGTGGAATAACGATTCTGATACTTGCATTAATAAGAGGTTTCTTTTTATTTCTTATGCGGCAAACTATTATAGTAATGAGCCGCCACATTGAATATGATCAGAAAAATGAGATATACGGCCATTATCAAAAGCTAGATACTGCTTTTTATAAGCAAAACAGCACAGGTGATCTCATGAACCGTATTACTGAAGATGTAAGCCGTGTCAGGATGTTTACAGGTCCTGCCATTATGTATCTGGCGAATCTTGTAGCCATTATTTCTCTGAGTGTGTTTTTTATGTTGAAACGGGATGCGGAGTTAACAATGTATGTGTTGGCTCCCTTGCCAATTTTGGCTATCACAATATATTTTGTCAACAATACAATTAATAGAAAAAGCGAAAAAATTCAAGAAGCTCTTTCCAATTTAACCACCAATGCGCAGGAATCTTATTCAGGCATACGAGTAATAAAATCTTTTGTTCAGGAAAAAGCAATGCTTGGTTTCTTTACGAACAATAGTGAAGCATATAAAAAAAATGCTATTGGGTTAGCAAAAGTAGAAGCTGTTTACTTTCCTTCTATTACCTTATTGATAGGAATTAGTACGTTACTAACTATTATGATTGGGGGATTATATTACATTAATGGAGGTCATAATATCGGTATCAATACAATCGTGGAATTTGTCATGTATATCAATATGCTCACTTTTCCTGTGAGTGCTATTGGGCTAACGGCAAGTATGATTCAACGGGCAGCCGCTTCTCAAAAAAGAATAAATGAGTTTCTAAAAACAGAGCCAGCCATAAAAAATAATCCTGGCAGCAGCGTAATTAAGTTAAAAGGCAATATTGCATTTGATAATGTAGGTTTCACCTATCCACATAATGGTATCGAGGCATTAAAAAAATTCAACCTGTCAATTAAAAGTGGCGAAAAAGTAGCCATTATCGGAAAAACGGGTAGTGGTAAATCAACCCTGGGGCAACTGTTGTTGAGAATGTATGATGTAACGGAAGGGGAAATAAAGCTGGATGGTAAAAATATCCAAGAATTGGATTTGAGTAGGCTCAGGGAGCAAATAAGTTATGTACCGCAGGACATTTTCTTATTTTCTGAAACGGTGAGTAACAATATTGGCTTTGGATTAGATACGGCCATTTTTGACAATGTGAAGTTGGCAGCAAAACAGGCTAGTGTAGAACGAGAGATTGAGGGGTTTTCTAATCAGTATGATACGATGGTGGGTGAAAGAGGGGTAACACTTAGTGGGGGTCAGAAACAACGTATTTCTATTGCAAGAGCTTTAATTAAAGACCCGAACCTTGTTATTTTCGATGATTGTCTGAGTGCTGTAGATGCAAGAACGGAACAGGAGATTATCAATAGTCTGAATCAATATCTAGAAGCGAAAACGGCCATTATTATTACACATCGGATTTTCTCGCTTTTTAATTTTGACAAGATTATCGTACTGGAAGACGGAGCAATAATTGAACAAGGGACACATGTAGAGCTATTAGGCAGAAACGGTCACTATGCAAAGCTTTTTGCCCGACAGCAGGAGCAGGATATGAAACAAGGCAATTAAACACATACATCCATCAATTTGCCTGTTTAAAAAACATCTCTATATTTGTGCCTTCCAAATTGAATAGTAATTAACTAACTGCTTAAAACTTATTAACTGTGGCGTACGAGAATAATGACAAGAAAATGGAGAGCATTTACAGCAAACGCATCCGTGCAGGCAAAAGAAGAACATATTTTTTTGATGTAAGGGCTACCCGGGGAAATGATTATTATCTTACCATTACTGAAAGCCGTAAAAGGTTTGATGACAATGGATATGACAGACACAAAATTTTTCTGTATAAAGAAGATTTTAATAAGTTCATTAAAGCATTAGGCGAGTCTATTGACTATGTAAAGACTGATTTGATGCCCGATTTTGATTTTGACGCTTTTAATCATGAAGAGAATCCTGACGAAAATGGATATAGCAATGATGGCTCAAACAGAGAGAGCATTACAAGCAATACAGCTGAGGAAAAGGTAGAGGATATAATAAATGTAGAAAATACTACAGAAACCACTACTCGGGAAGAAGTAACTGAAGTAAAGGTATCTGAAGAGCCTACTCCAAAAGATTCGGAAGAAGCAGATAAATGGTAAAAATGCCAATTGTGATTGTCAATTATGATATTTTAAAGACCTGCATCTGCGGGTCTTTTTATTATCTCCTTGATTTTCCATTTTGGAAAAATTAATTAGAAAAATTCTCTTTGTTTCCTAAATTTAAATAGCAGAGAATGTTAATATAAAGACATATTTTTTTTTAAAGTTTATAAAAAAACCTATCTTTCGCCCCAAATTCTGGACTTTGCCAGTTTTTCTGGTAGTATCATTTAATTAAAAAACACATTATGCAACCAAACTTTACGCTAAAAAAACTAAGGTTAGTAAGTATTAGAATCTTTGCCATTGCAATGATTCTTGGACTTACTACTCAAACTTCGTTTTCTCAAAACAACGGGGACAAAAAGTCGAAAGACGTGTAATTAAGAATCAGAAAGAAACTGAATCTAAAAAACAAAAGCAAGAATTTGAAAAAGCTATTTCTAAGCTGAAAAATAGCCCTCCTTCTGTTGGCCGAGTTCCAATTCCTGCAGGCTTTAAGCCAGTTCCTCAGAATATGGTTTTGAGTCCACAAGCAGCAAATCCCCTGAGTCGGGCTTTTCCCTATACGGTTCCATCTGATTTCCAATTGAATTCCCAGTTCTTATCAAATACAGTTTTGACCCCTATTGGTTCACCTGTTGTGTTTGGTTTTAATGGTGCCAATGCTTGGAATACGCTGGACAATAAATTATATGCAGTTGATCAGGCTCCTCCATTTTCATTGTATACTGTAGATACTACTACTGGTGTCAGAACTTTTGTAGCGAACTGTACAGGGCTGCCATTTTCCAATATGACAGGAATAACTTGGGATCCATTTACTAACGTAATGTATGGCGTTTCAACAAATGACGGCCTTACATCTGCGCAAATTCTTACAATCAATATTACGACAGGTGCTTGTACTACTATTGGATCACCAACCGCTACTGCCGGCGGTTCAATTATGATTAATGCAGCTCCGGATGGTACTTTGTTCTCAGTTGATATTGTTGACGACAATTTATATAAATGGAATAAAACTACAGGTGTACCTACATTGGTAGGCCCTACTGGTGTGGATGCAAACTATGGTCAAGATGGTCATTTTGATTTTAGCGATGGTCAGTACTATTGGGCTTGCTTAAATAATACTAATTTAGAAGGCGAATTAAGAGTAATAAATACTACGACTGGAGCAAGTACATTAATTGGTAGTTATGGCTTTCTAAATCAAATTTCAGGAATTGGCATATATTCTATTCCACTTATTCCTTGTTCTGGTACGCCAGATCCAGGCGATACGAAATCGTCTGACCCTAGTATATGTGCAGCAGTACCTTTCACATTATCCTTAGAGAATCCAATTTATGCTAGCGGTATTACTTTCCAGTGGCAATCTGCTACTTCCACTGCAGGCCCTTGGACTGATATTATAGGTGCTACTACTCAAAACTATGGTACAACACTAACTGCTACAACTTCTTACCGATGTGTGGTTACTTGTACAAATAGTAGTATTACTACAATCTCAACTCCTCTTGAAGTTACACTTACACCAGCAGCTAATTGTTATTGTGATGCTGAAGGAGATGATACCTCATTTGAAATAATAGATAATGTGAAGTTTGGTACAATTGATAATGCGTCAAGTTCACTTGCTGGTTACGAAAACTTTTTGACAATATCAACTGATGTTGTAAAAGGTCAAACATTACCAATTACAATTGAAAGTCTTGATTCTTACGACTTTGATCAGGTATTGGTTTGGATTGATTTTAATAAGAATGGTAGTTTTTCTGATGCAGGGGAGTTGGTTTACTCTTCACCTGTAGTTACCGGTCCTTATACTGGTAATATTACAATTCCAGCAGGAGCAACTACTGGGTCTACCAGAATGAGAATCCGTTTGCATGATTCATTCTTTGGGCCTAATGCTACACCTTGCGGAAATTCTGACTATGGTCAGGTAGAAGATTATACAGTAAACATTATACCTTGTGTGTCACTGAATTTTACTAACAATCCTTCTAATGCTTCTATAACTTGCGGTGGTACAGCTGTTTTCACTGCAACCGTTACTGGTACTGCCCCGGCATATGCATGGGAGTATAGAGTAAACAGTGGGTCTCCATGGTTATTTGTGCCAAATGCATCTCCATTTAGTGGTGTTAATACAAATGCACTTACTATTACTGATGCATCTCAAACTTATAGTGGCTACCAATTTCGTCTTGTAGCTTCAAACCCTTGTAATGCTCCTGATTTCTCAGGGTTTGCTACTTTAACAGTAAACCCAATTGTACCAGTGGTTACACCTTCATCTGCTACAATATGTTTGGGTACAATTCAGAAATTAACGTTGACCAATACTTTGGGTAACTCAAACCTACTAAGTGAAGGTTTCACTGTTGCTGATCCTCTACCTGCTGGTTGGGCTTCTCAAAATAACAGCTCTCCTGTTGGTACTTCTGGATGGTTCCAAGGAAATACTGCGGTTTTCAATGCACAAAGTGGTCCTGCTGATTCTTATATTGGTGCAAATTTTAATAACACTACGGGTGCCAATACAATTAGCAACTGGTTATTCTTGCCTACTTTGAGCATTAAAAATGGCGATATAGTTACATTCTGGACTAGAACAGCTACTGGTGCAACTTACCCTGACAGACTAGAAGTAAGAGTTAGTGGGAATGGAGCAAGTACAAATGTGGGTGCTACAAATACTTCTGTTGGAGACTTTGCAACCTTGTTGTTGTCCGTTAACCCAACACTTATTGCAGGCCCTTCAGGTTATCCTGATACATGGACTCAATTTACTGCTACTGTTAGTGGTCTTGGAGCTCCAACAACTGGACGTGTCGCCTTTAGATATTTTGTTACAAATGGTGGACCTTCTGGTGCGAACTCTAATTACATTGGTATAGATAATGTAGTTTACACAACTACAGGAGGTGCTGCACAAGGAACATGGACTGGCCCTGCTGGTACAATGTTTACTGATGCTTTAGCAGCAACAGCATATACCGGAACACTTGCAAATGCTATATATGTGAAGCCAACAGTTACCTCTAACTATCAGGTTTCATTTACAACAGGAACACCATGTACTTCAGCAACAACTACAGTACCTGTAAATGTTGTTATTCCTATTTCTGGTGTTGCTAATCCTACAAACACTTCTGTTTGTTTGGGTGGTACTGCTACTTTCACAAGTGCTTCTGCAACTGGCGGACCATTCGTACGTCAATGGCAGGTAAGTACTAATAGCGGTTTAACATGGACTAACATTACAGGTGCAACAAGTTCAACATTAACGCTTACAAATGTTGCGCAGATAATGAATAATAACCTTTATCGTGTTAATTACACGGCTGCACCGTGTGTAGGTACAGTTAGTTCTAATTCAGCTAAGCTTACGGTTAACCCATTGCCAGTGGTAACTATTTCAGCTCCTGATCTGGCTTTAACTCCAGGACAGACTACTGTTATTACAGGTAGCAGCTCACCAGCGGCTATATCATGGTCATGGACAAGAGATGGTGCTGCAATTGCAGGTGCTACTAATACTCAATCAGTCAATATTGATAAATTAGGTGCTTATCAGGCTACGGTTGTAGATAATCAAACACCTGGTTGTACAGCTAAGTCTAATGTACTTGTAATTGGATCTGAATCATCTGATCGTTTGTGGATTTATCCAAATCCAACAGCTGGTGCATTCCAGGCAAGATTGTATTTCCAAAGTGATTTCTCTGAGAAGAGAATTGTTACAATCTACAATTCACTTGGACAGGAAATTACTAGCAAACGTTTCAATCTGATGAACATTACTGCTCCTTATTTGCAAATGGACTTTGATTTGACAAATATGCCTCGTGGTACTTATGTAGTAAAAGTTGCTCATGAGTTTACAGGTAAAATTGTTTCAGGTTTAGTCTTAGTACAATAATATTTAGATCAACAAATATTCAAAGCCCTCCCAGATTTTCGGGAGGGCTTTTTTGTTTTGTGACGAACAAGATTATTTATCACATAGACAGCTCATCAGTCTTTAATTTCAAAGACCGGAAAATATAAAATCCGAGGATAGAAACGAATTTGATTACAATCCTTCTTTAATCTTTAAATGGATTTTTTGGCTATTAAGACAGCATAATCGTCAGTCAAACATTGGAGGAATGGTGAATGGCACTGCCGCATTAGGGATTTTAGCAAGTGAAACTATATCAGGACGCCGACCCACTATTACTACATTGGGCATGTTATTGAATTGCCTCATGTCGGGAATTACTATTGGCATGTGGTAAGCAGGGGAAGAATAAACCTTGTCGCCGTTTGGCAATGAATAAGAATAACCGGGGGATATTTTATCAGGGTTTCTTTGGAAGATATTTGGTTTTTGAAAACCTAATTTAATTTTGGGAATAGTTATGGATTTTTCAGCATTTTTCTTTTTTAAATAGCGGTTAATATCAAATACATCTTTCTGCTGTGCAGATGCAGTTGTAAAACCTGCTATACCTAAAAGAAGGAAAACCTTTTTCATATTGAACTTTTTAGCTTCCTTAAAAGTAGGATTATTTTTTCATTTGCTTCCAGACATTGATAAGGCCATTAGTGGATGCGTCATGATTTGAAACAGCTTCATTATTTTGGAGTTCTGGCAGAATTTTATTGGCTAACTGTTTACCCAATTCTACACCCCATTGGTCGAAACTGTAAATATTCCAGATTATGCCTTGTACAAAAATTTTATGTTCATATAAAGCAATCAATTCTCCCAAACTAAAAGGGGTTATTTCTTTTATTAAAATCGAATTGGAAGGTTTGTTACCGCTAAAAATTTTGAATGGCAATAAACGGGTAATGGCTTCTGCAGAAAGTCCCTGTTTAACTAACTCATCTTCAGCTTCTTTTTCATTTTTACCATTCATCAACGCTTCTGTTTGTGCAAAAAATTGCTCAGTAATTTTTCATGATGATCGCCAATGGGATTGTGACTAATTGCAGGCGCAATAAAGTCGCAGGGAATCAACGGAGTGCCTTGATGAATTAATTGATAAAATGCATGCTGTCCGTTGGTACCTGGCTCTCCCCATATAATGGGTCCTGTGGCGTATTCAACAGGTTCACCATTGCGGTCAACAGATTTGCCATTGCTTTCCATATTTCCTTGCTGAAAATAAGCTGCAAAACGATGGAGGTACTGATCGTAAGGTAATATGGCTTCGGACTGAGCTCCAAAAAAATTAGTGTACCAAATACCGAGTACTGCCATTAGCACAGGAATATTTTTTTCGAAAGAGGTATTTTGGAAGTGATTGTCAGTGGCATGAGCACCTTTTAATAACTGCTCAAAATTTTTATATCCAATCGTTAATGCAATTGACATACCTACGGCACTCCAAAGAGAATATCTTCCGCCAACCCAATCCCAAAAGCCGAAAATGTTTTTTTTATCAATTCCAAACTTTACCACTTCGGCTTGGTTGGTTGAAAGAGCAATAAAATGTTTAGCAATATGTTTTTCATTTTTTGCTTTCTTAAGAAACCAAGCTCTTGCTGTATGAGCATTTGTCATAGTTTCTTGTGTAGTAAAAGTTTTGGAAGCTATAAGAAATAGTGTTTGATCTGCCTTTACTTTTTTCAATGTTTCAGTAATATGCGAAGCATCTACATTCGATACAAAAAATGTCTGTATACCATCTATCCAATATGGTTTTAATGCTTCTGTTACCATTAATGGCCCCAAATCGCTGCCACCAATACCAATATTGACAATGTATTTTATTTTTTTTCCGGAGAATCCTTTATGTTTTCCTGAGTGAACTTGCTTTGTAAAAATCTTCATTTTTTGCAAAACCTTTTTTATATCAGGCATTACATCTTTACCTTCTTCATATACAGGACTATCAGAAAAATTCCTCAACGCAGTATGCAGGACAGCTCTATTTTCGGTTACATTAATTTGTTCGCCATTAAACATGGCTTTTATGGCATCAGCTACTTTACATTCATTCGCAAGTTGTATTAGCAATTGTATGGTCTCTTCTGTTATTAAATTCTTTGAGTAATCCAGCACTATCTCATCAAGACACATGGAGAATTTGGAAAAGCGACTGGGGTCGCTACTGAACAATTCCCGCATACGCTGTTTCTTCATCTCAGCAGCATGTAGATCAAGTTTTTTCCATGCAGCAGTTGTTGTTGGGTTGATTGAAGGTAGCATAATCTTAAAATAATTATAGTGAATTAAAGACTTCAATTGTTTTATTGACCATCTGCTCATTTATATCCAGGTGCAGCACTAATCGTACACGGTTTGGCGAAATAGCATACCCTAAAATATTTTCGAGTTTTAATTTCGATACAAGTTCAGGTGCTGAAATGGTATTATCCAATTCAAAAATGATAATATTAGTTTCTACCGGCAGCACCATTTTTACAAATCCTTTTTTTGAAATAGTTTCAGCTATTTTTTTTGCATGTATATGATCTTCTTCTAATCGGGCAATATTATTCTCTAATGCATATATTCCTGCAGCAGCAATAAAACCAGCTTGCCGCATTCCACCACCAAAAGCTTTTCGTACTCGTCTGGCTTTTTTTATAAATTCTTTATTGCCGACTAATAAACTGCCAACAGGACAGCCTAAACTTTTACTAAGACAAACGGAAATGCTATCAAATGCTTCACCATATTGTTTTGCTGTTTCTTTTTTTGCAATAAGTGCATTCCATAATCTAGCACCATCCAGATGAAAGGCAAGCTGATTCTCTTTACATAAAGCTTGTAGTTTTTTCATTTCTTCAAAATCGTAGCAACTGCCACCACCTCTGTTGGAAGTATTTTCTAGTGAAACTAAACTAGTGTTAGCCTTGTGTACATCATCCGCATTGATTGCTGCTTTGACGATGTCAGCATTTATTCTTCCCAAATTACCTTGTAGCAGTTTTACAGAAGCCCCTGAGTTAGATGCAATTCCACCACCTTCATATTGATAAATATGTGAACTCTCATCACAAATTACTTCATCACCGGGTTGTGTGTGACATTTGATGGCTATTTGATTGGTCATTGTGCCAGAGGGGCAAAAAATGGCAGCATCCATTCCAAATATCTCTGCAGTGATATTTTCTAGTTCATTAATGGAAGCGTCTTCGCCAAAAACATCATCACCAACTTTTGCTTGCATCATTGCCGCTAACATTCCCGAGCCTGGTTTGGTAACCGTATCTGATCTGAAATCAATTATCATTCTTGAAAATTTTCCACAATATAATCAGTTCGCTCCTTAAATTCGGCATTTGGCGAAGGAGGAATGCTTTTATGTTACCGTTTTAGTATTTTGGCATTGTAAATGAGAGAGCCTACACTTCTTGAGTATATACTATTAATAGTCGTTTGTTTATTGACTGCATTTGCTGGCTTGTACCTGCTTACTCAATTCAATCGTTTATTCAAAGGTTCAATTAAGAATGAATTGCTTAGAAAAAATGCAGCAGCTTGGGTTGTTATTTTTTGTTTTTCTACGGCATTAATGCCAATGAACGGAGCCTTTTTTTATATGCTGGCAAAGTTTGGTTGGATTCATTCAATAATTGGACATATAGCTTCTACAACAATTACTACGATTGTGGTTTACAATCTGGCAAGAGCAATTGCAGAGAGCCAATCTTTGAAAAAGCTTTCTTTTATTAAGCACAAGTCGCTTGTTATTCTGTCATTAATTATCAGTACGTTAGCGATTAATGTTCCATTCTCCTATTATTTGTATGAAGGACAAATGCAATATCTGAAGTATGCAGTTATTAATAGCATTTATCTTTCTGGTGCTACAGGTCTTGTTTATGCAGTAATCAGCTATCTTGAAGTGGAGAGAAAAAGAAAGTTTGATGCAAAAGAACTTGAACTAAGCCGGATGCGGGAATCAAAGGCAAAAGCAGAACTGGATGCGTTGCAATCAAAAGTAAATCCTCATTTTTTGTACAATGCGTTGAACTCGATTGCTGATCTTTCCATAACGGACGGTAAGAAGGGTAGAAGAATGACAATTGCGTTAGCGGATCTTTTCAGGTATAGTATTAATTACAGCAACAGTAATTATTCAACTATTAAGGATGAAGTAGAAATGACAGAAGTGTATCTTCAAATTGAAAAATAAGATTTGAAGATCAGTTAAATTATGCTGTGGATGTAGAAGAAGATTTAAATCATTACCTGGTTCCAAGATTTTTGTTGCAGCCGTTAGTGGAAAATGCAGTGAAGCATGGGATGAAAGCAACTGGGAAAATGACGGAGATAAAACTAAACATAAGAATGGATGAGAAGGGAATGGTTTTTGAAATTCTGGATAATGGCCCCGGTTTTCCGGAAGAATTGAATCCCGGCTATGGTGTAAAAAGTGTGTATGATAAATTGGATCTGTTGTTCCCAGATAATTATGAAATACATTTTAGTAATCAACCCCAAAAAAAAGTTTCTCTTTTTATTCATAAACTGATGAAAGATGAATCAGCAGTATAAAGCTATTATAATTGATGATGAGCCAGCAGCAAGAAGGCTACTGAAAAGTCTTCTGCAGGAATATGCTGATATAATTGAAGTAATCGGCGAAGCTGGCAATGGTAAAGATGCGATAGCAAGAATAGAAGAGATGAAGCCGGATGTTATTTTTCTTGATATTCAAATGCCTGATTTAACCGGCTTCGAAGTAATTGAGCGGCTGAAACAAAAGCCCAATATTATTTTCACTACAGCCTATGAGCAATATGCTATAAAGGCATTTGAAACTTTTTCAATTGATTATTTATTGAAGCCAATAAAAGAAGAGCGGCTGGAGCAAAGTATTGGTAAACTAAAAGGAGTTTGGAAGGCTTACCAGGTCAGTAGATATTTCAAGCTTGCAGGAGGTAATTCGTCAGTTGCAAGTGCCACAAAAGGCGACGGCATTGCCAATAAAAACCGGAGATAGGATAAACCTGGTAAGATTTGAAAATATCTCTTTTTTAGAATCAAGCGACAAGTATGTATATATAAATACAATTGACGGGCAAAAACATCTGACTGATCAATCACTAACAGCATTAGAAGAAAAGCTGCCAAGCGAATTCTACCGTATTCAAAAATCCTATATCATAAATAAAGACAGGATCAAAGAGATGCACCGCCATTTTAATAGCCGCTACCTCTTTACAATGGATGATAAGGCAAATACCCGTCTTACTTCTGGTCGCACTTATCATGATTCCATTAAGGCCGAATTTGGCTTATAGGCCATTGGTTTACCTCATATTTCTACAGTTCATTGCGCAAAAAAGGCGGTTCGCCTTAAAGTGATTGTTTTTAAATCCGATAGAATTGACATTTACTTCAGTTTATGGCGTAGATGACCATTTATCGGAGCTAGTCACCATTTATCCCAAAAAGATAGAAATCAGTAACTGAAGATAAGGTGCTGCGTCACACCCATGTTAGTAAAGCAGCCGATTATCCCTAAAATAGGCCGCTTACTACTAAACAATGTACTATGCAATATAAAGTACCTAAGTTTGTCCTGTAATATTTAAAATATAGTAGAAACGCACAAAAAAAGAAAAAATGAGAAAGATTTTAACCATGCTGACAGTTGTTTTAACAGCATTAACCTTAACCAGTCAAGCACAAACAAAATCCGGAAAAATTACCGGTACAGTAATAGATGGTAATACAAAAACAATTGAATCTGCAACGATAACGTTGTTAAAAGCAGCTGACTCTTCAGTAGTAAAAATTAGTGTTGCCGATAAGACCGGTAAATATGTATTTGAAGCTATACCGGAAGGAAAGTACCTGGTTTCAATTTCAGCGGTAGGACATACCAAAGGGTTTTCTGAGCTAGTCGAAATAAACGCAATGAATAATTCAGTTAATGTAAATACAATTGAATTGATTCCTCAGGCTAAATCGTTGAGTGCTGTTGTTGTTACAACAAAGAAGCCTTTGATAGAACAAAAGGTTGACAGAATGATAGTGAATGTAGATGCTACTGTTACGAATGTAGGCACTACAGCATTGGAAGTGCTGGAAAAATCTCCCGGTATTAGTGTTGATAAAGATGGTAATATCAGCTTGAAAGGAAAGCAGGGAGTACAAATATATATTGACGGACGACCTACTTACTTGGCAGGAGCAGATCTTGTAAATTATCTTACCAGTTTAAATAGTAGTCAGCTCGAACAGATTGAAATAATGACAAACCCACCAGCTAAGTATGAAGCATCTGGAAACAGCGGAATTATAAATATAAAAACGAAAAAAACAAAACAGTTTGGATATAGCGGAAGTATTTCTTCTACTTATAGCCAAGGTCGTTACTCAAGGTTTAATGAGTCTTTCAACTTTAACTACAGAAAAAATAAAGTAAATTTATTTACTAACTTAAGTTATAACACAAATAAGAATTTTAACAACATTGATATCCAAAGGAAATTTATTGAATCATCAACAAAAGAAGTAAAATCTCATTTTGATCAGGAAACAAATCTGCTAAATGAAAATCAATCTTATTATGCAAAACTAGGAATGGATTATGCCGCTTCAAAGAAGACGACATTCGGGTTTGTTTTAACTGGTAATATTAATCCTAGTGATTTTAAAAGTAACAGCGACGTATACATCACTGATGCAAACAAAAACCCGTTAAGCCGTACTTTAGCAAACTCTGGGAATGATACAAAATGGAAAAGCTTTACCACCAATTTAAACTTCCGTCATGTGTTTGATTCTACTGGTAAAGAATTAACAGCTGATGTTGATTACTTAAATTATAGCAGGACAAATTCAAGTTCTCTTATTAATACCTACTACGATCCATTTGGATTGCCTTATATGAAAGCAGATACTTTATACGGTAATTTGCCTCAGGATATAAATATCCGCACAGCAAAGTTTGATTATTTACATCCGCTTAAGAATGGTGCAAAATTTGAAGCTGGAGTAAAAACAAGTTTCGTTACGACTGATAACGATGCTATTTATGATAGTCTAAATTATGGAATGAGAGTAAGAGATGTTAACAGAAGCAATCATTTTAAATATGATGAAAATGTAAATGCTGTTTACGTAAATTATAGCAGGCCTTTAAGCAAGAAAATTTTTGGACAATTTGGTTTGAGAGCTGAAAATACAAATGCGAAAGGTAATCAGCTAACGACTGGTGAAAAATTCAAGAGAAACTATACACAGATTTTTCCTACCGCCTATTTTCAATATAAAGCCAATGATAAAAATAGCTTTGGTTTAAATTATGGTCGTAGAATAAACCGCCCTGATTATGAAGACCTGAATCCTTTTATCGAGTTTTTAGATAGATACACATACGAGAAAGGAAACCCTAATCTGAAACCTCAGTTTTCTCACAATGTAGAATTGAGTCATACGTATAAAGATTTTTTAACCACAACTTTAAATTTTACACAAACAACAGATATTATTAATGAAGTGCTTGAGCAATTTCCAGACAAAAATGAAACTGCGATAAAAAAAGAGAATATTGCAAAACAGCAACAGTATGGTATTTCAGTTAATGCAGGTGGTTCAATTAAAAAGTGGTGGAGTGCTAATTTGTATGCAAATGTTTATAATAATAAGTTTGAAGGCATCATCAATGGAGGCTTTGAAACAATCAGTGCTACAACAGGGCAGTTCAATTTATCTAACCAGTTTAAGTTTGGTAAAACATGGGGTGCTGAGTTGAGTGGTTTTTACAGAACGGCTGGCATAGATGGAGTTTTCAGGATTGGTGGATTTGGAATGATGAATGTGGGTGTGAGTAAGCAAGTATTAAAAGGTAAAGGGTCATTACGTTTCAGTGTACGGGATTTATTATATTCCCAAAAAATTGCTGGTACTATTAAATACGGAAATATTGACGCTGCATTTCAACAGGCAAGAGATTCCAGAGTATTTAGCTTGAATTTTTCTTACAGATTTAATAAAGGAAAGGTCAATTCTCAAAAA
This sequence comes from Chitinophagaceae bacterium, assembly GCA_016706055.1. Taxonomy (GTDB): domain Bacteria; phylum Bacteroidota; class Bacteroidia; order Chitinophagales; family Chitinophagaceae; genus JJ008. Next base: position 362,613 of record JADJKL010000003.1, read on the forward strand.
AGGAAAACCGGTGGTGCAGATGATGAGCAGAATAGGGTAAACACTGGTGGTAATTAATTATATACATTAGCTATTAAACCTTGATCATTAGAATCAAAAGAGTCCTGCTTTAGTAGCAGGACTTTTTTATATTTGCTATGAACCAAAAAACATCCTTATGCCATCATTTGATATTGTAAGTAAAGTAGATCCACAGGCTTTAGCCAATGCTGTAAATGTTGTTACAAAAGAAATCACCAACCGCTTTGATTTTAAAGGAGCACATATTGTCATTGATCTTGACAAAAAGGAAAATGTTATAAAACTTGAAACGGATGATGATATGAAAATGCGGCAGTTGCTGGATGTGTTAATCAGCCGGGCACATAAGCAGGGAATTGCACCAGAAGCTTTTGATGCTGCTAAAGAAGGAAGCCAGATTGGAAAGGCATGGAAGAAGATTGTAAAAGTTAGAAATGGCCTTGCTCAGGAAGATGCCAAAAAGTTGTCAAGTTGATTAAAGATGCTGGTTTAAAAGTGCAGGCTTCAATAAATGATGATTTAGTACGAGTAACGGGTAAAAAAAGAGATGACCTTCAGGAAGTAATTGAACTCTGCACCAACGGTAATCTTGGAATTCCTTTACAATATGTGAATATGAGGGATTAAAATCCTTCAAAACCTGCGGATAGTCTCGTTTTATGTGCATAATGGAGTGGAAAAGGAGTGCATATCAAAGGGGCTAAAAATTTGGAAAACGGTATTCTGATAAAGTATATTTGATATACAACTGCACGAAGTTTTAGCAATAAAATGGAAGTGCTTGGAGAAACAGAAACCCGTCAAAAGGTGAAAGTTACTCTGGGAGAGACAGAAGCCCGTCAAACGGTGGAGTAGCTCCAGAAAGCATCGGGTAAGTAAACAAGAAGGCGCAAGCCGGAAAGTAAGCTAACTTGATGCTTTCATCTTTTAAGGCCATTATACACAATGCCATTATCTTTTAATAAGATTTGGCTACAATCCATTGCAGGCCTATCTTTGCCGCCCAAAAATTATCTATTTATTCTATACGGCAAAATCCGTGTAGCCTTAAAAATCATAGAGTTATGAAAAAAGGAATCCATCCCGATGCATATCGGACAGTAGTTTTCAAAGACATGAGTAACGGTCATTCTTTCCTTAGCCGCTCCACAGCAGCTTCAAAAGAAACAGTAGCATGGGAAGACGGTAATGAATATCCGCTGATTAAGTTGGAGATTTCAAGCACTTCTCACCCTTTCTTTACTGGTAAGAATATGCTGGTTGATACTGCAGGTCGTATTGACAAATACAAGAAGAAATACGCAAAAAAGGCATAATATTATTAAATTGTAGAACTACTCAGAACCTGGTAGTAACCGGGTAATGAGTTTGTTTTTCATGGCTATACTTTTGAACCTCCCGATTCTTCGGGAGGTTCTTTATTTTTACAACAATTCAGTATGAACAAAATCATTTTCACAGAAGAGTTTTGCCAGCCGGAAAATCTGCATCCGTTTACCTTAACAAGGCAGATGCAGGATATTCGTATTGGTATATTAACCATCCGGGAAAAATGGGAAAAGATGCTTGGCCTGCCATCATTTGACAAAAAGGAAGATGATTACAAAGACATGAGCAGGTCAATTAATATGGATGAAGCAGCAGCAGAAGGTGTTTGCTTTATGATTCATGGAAACATACTGCCGACTCTGATATTAGTAAAGGCGATACAAAAGTTGAAGGATGGCGAATTTATTTCGGATAAGAATGCGAATGCTGTAGTTTACCGGTTTACTAAAGATCAAATTATAGATAAACACAGAATAAAAATAGGTAAGGCGGTTGCAATTAAAGAAGAAATAAAATCAATTCAATTTGCCTTTGATATTTTTCGATTGAATGACTGGGCAATCCGCCAGGATTTTGCTTTGCTTACTAAAAAAAGAAAATCGCAACTTATTTCTAAAACTAATAAGGTGACAAAAGCATCTCAGGTTTTTTTAGAGAAGGGAGCAAAGATGGAGCACTGTATTATTAATGCATCTACAGGCCCAGTTTATATTGGAAAGAATGCAGAAGTGATGGATGGGAGTATTATCCGTGGGCCTTTTGCAATGGGAGAGAAGTCATGTTTGAAGATGGGTGCTAAAGTGTATGGAGCTACTACATTGGGTCCTTACTGCGTAGCTGGTGGTGAAATCAAAAATTCGGTTTTGTTTGGTTATTCAAATAAAGCACATGATGGTTATCTTGGCGATTCTGTAATTGGTGAGTGGTGCAATCTAGGCGCAGGCACTACTAATTCAAATATTAAAAATAATGCCAGCGAAGTGAAAATATGGACTCCGAAAGGGGAAATGAATGTAGGAATTAAATGTGGTGTTATGATGGGAGATTATAGCCGGACAGCAATTAATACTTCGATTAATACAGGAACAGTAATTGGTGTTAGTTGTAATGTATTTGGATTGGGTCTTACGCCAAAATATATTCCCAGTTTTTCGTGGGGAAGTGAAGGAGTTAAAAGATATGAACTGGAAAAAGCATTACTTGACATTGAAGACTGGAAACATTTAAAAGGAATGACGTTGTCGGATGATGAAAGAAGTGTTTTGAAATTTATATTTGATAAGTTTTAATTGGTAACAAATAGTAAAATAAATTATAAAACCAACGATCAATGAGAAAACAAATCGCTGCAGCAAACTGGAAAATGAATTGTACGTTTCAGGAAGGTGAAAAATTATTGGATGATATTCTTGGTGCTGAAATAGAATTAGCCAATCACCAACTGGCAATTTTTGCAGTGCCGTATCCTTATTTATTAATGACCAGAAGTGAAGTAGAGGAGGAACAGAATTATTATGTTGCATCACAGAATTGCCATCATAAAAAATCTGGAGCTTACACCGGAGAAGTTTCTGCTGCGATGCTTCATTCAATGAATGTTAATTATTGCGTTGTAGGTCATAGCGAAAGAAGAGAGTATAATGGCGAAACAAATGCCATGTTGGCTGAGAAAGTAAACTTGTGTTTTGAAAATTTTATAACACCAATATTCTGTTGTGGTGAGCCATTAAATATCAGGGAAGCAGGAACGCAGAACGATTATGTGGCAGCTCAGTTGAAAGAGTCTTTATTTCATTTACCTGCTGATAAGGTAAAGAATATAGTAATCGCTTACGAACCAATTTGGGCAATCGGCACTGGAAAAACAGCCAGTACCGAACAGGCACAAGAAATACATCAATATTTACGTTCGGTAATTGCCGGACAATATGGCGAAGAGGTTGCTAATGAAATTCCTATTCTATACGGAGGAAGTGTAAAAGCAAATAATGCAAAAGAGTTGTTTAGCTGCGCTGATGTAGATGGTGGTTTAGTTGGTGGTGCATCTTTAGTAGCTGGTGATTTTATAGAGATAATCAAGGCGCTTAAATAGATAACTTTTCAGGATGAGATGGATTTAAACTATTTCTTATTGCTGCACCTTATCATATTATTCTTGTTCGAAAGAATCAGGCACTTTTAAGCTTCCTGAAAATAAGAGCAATTGTAAATGGGAAAGAAATTTATATCATATTAAATACAAAGCCCATTTTAATCCCTGTTCAGCAAAATAATCCCCGGCTGGTAATTACTGATGGGTATCATATTACAAAGCCATTAAAAATAAATTATAAGGAAGCTGATACGTATTGTTCTTTTGAAGTAAAATGTGCTATCGGCGATTGGCAATTACTTCTGGGGTTTATTACTTTATCAGCTTTTTATTTGTCTGGCTATTTTACAGGGATATTAATGTTGAAGGTTTTCAGTTTTTTGCCAATGATTTATTTACTGGCTTTCTATTACCTGAACAGAAAGGAGTTTATCCGACTTGTACCTGTTTTGAAATGACTTTAAATAGAAGAGTTCGTTTTGTCAATTTCAACATTAGAATAGCTGTTTAGCTTATCCAGCGTAAGGATTGTTTTAGACATGTCTTCATTTGGATGATACATCATATTGAATTTTGCACCCCACACAATTTCATTGCTGATATAGGAAGTTCTGCTTACTACATTGTTTGAAAAAACTTCATCAAAAGCTTTTACAAAAACCATTATCTCAATATCTGTACGACTAATATCCTCTTTACTTAACCCATGAAAGGGGCTTGCTTCATTGATAGGATGAACAATTGTCCAGCTTAGTGCCAACGAATTTATTTTGGATATTTCCATATCAAGCGAAAAAAACTGATCTGTTAGTTTGCCATTTTCTTCAGTTGTAATGGCCATAGTAAGTGTTACTTCAAGTTGTGATAATGTATTGTTTTTGTATGGTGCAACACGAAACATTAATGCTGTGCCTTCCTGATAAGGTGCTATCAGTGCATTATTACTGAACTTTAAAAATGCCTGCGGTCTTGAAAATCGACCATAAAATAAACCAGTAGCAATAGCAAAACTCAATAAACCAAGAAAGGCTTCAAATGTGGAGACGGCACTTGCCATAAAACCAACAGGGCTTATGCGGCCATAACCAACAGTAGTGAAAGTTTGGGCACTAAAAAAGAACACCTCAGTAAAATTTTTAAAGGACGAACCTGTATTAACTCCGGCAAGATGGTCAATGCCAATAAGATAATAGATGCCTGCAAAAAATAGATTAGCCACAATGTATATCAGGAAAATGAGTAAAAGGAATTTACCTGTTTTCATCTCAAGCATAGTATGGTACCAGCTATAGCGATTCAGCAGGTTTACACCTCTTTTTACTACATTGGCATGTCCATCTTTGTTAACAAAACGACCACCGGTACTGTTACTATTGGTGCCAAAACCAGTTCCTGCATCTGTCCGAAGGCTTTTTGATTTATTAAAAATTGCCATACCCAAATATATAATTTATTAAAATCATGTTTTGTGTTCTGTTCCGGCTGGTTTATTTTTAGAACCTGATGGAAAAGAAAAAGATACTTTGGCTATGTAGTTGGTATCCGTCCAAAATGGAGCCATTCAATGGCGACTTTATTCAACGACATGCAAGGGCAGCGGCTTTGTTCAATGATATTCATGTAATTCATGTTACTTATGACTATCCAGATAAAGAGGATAACCCCAGTCAGGAATTAAATAATACTGGGCAGCTTACAGAACATATCATTTATTTTAAAAGAAGAAATCGGTTAAGGCCAAATTGACGAATCAATTGCGTTGGCTTGCATTATACAAAAAAGCGATTCGTAACTATATAATAAAAAATGGGAAACCAGACCTTGTGCATGTACATGTGCCATTTAAGGCAGGTATACTTGGATTATGGATAAAGAGAAATTACAAAATACCTTATTTAGTTACAGAGCATTGGGGTATTTATAATAATCTTATTGAAGATAACTATGTATCGAGAGGGATAGCTTTTAAACGATATACAAAGAAAATTTTCCAACAGGCTTCCCAATTTATCAGTGTTAGTGATTACTTAGCAAAAGGTGTGAACAGGTTGGTAGGTAAAAAGGAATACGAAGTAATTCCTAATACAGTAAATACTGATTTGTTTTTTTATAAAGAAAAAGAAAACTCATCCTTGCGGTTTATCCATGTGTCTAATATGGTTCCATTAAAAAATGCAGAAGGAATTTTGCGAAGCTTTAAAAAGTTTATTCAACAGTATGGAAATGTTGAATTGATAATGATAGGAGATAAGGGTTCTGTAATACGGAACTATGCTAAAAGTCTCGATTTTCCTATAGGAGCATTGAGGTTTCTTGGCGAAATTCCATATACTCAAGTGGCAGCGGAAATGCAAAAAGCAGATTGCTTAATTCTCTTTAGCGATATTGAAAATTCCCCTTGCGTTATTGGCGAAGCATTGTGTTGTGGTCTGCCTGTAATTACTACAAATATTGGAGGTATACCTGAATTAGTCGATCAGTCAAATGCAATAATGATAGAACCAAAAGATGAAGAATCTCTTACACAGGCGATGCATGAAATGATTGAAGGCATTAATAAATATGACAGAAAAAAGATAGCTGAAAATGCGATTGGCAAATTCAGCTATTCAGTTATTGGTAAACAAATAAATGTTGTGTACGGAGAAGTACTAGCTTCTCTTAAACAATAAATTAATTATCTTTTAATTTATTAACCAGTTCCACATACCCGTTCATGGCGTCATCATTTGACTTCCCCTTTAGAGCAGCCCAAGCATCATACTTTGCCTTTGCTACAAAATCGAATGGATTAGAAGGCGGTTCTGTGTTGATATCTCCTATGCTTCCTTGTTTGTAAAGGGAGTAGAGTTGTAACAATGTTTCGTTACTTGGCTTTGATGGCAATGCTTTACTTTCTGCTGCGGCCTGTTCAAATTGCTCTTTTAATTCCATGTTGGTTATTAGTTTAACTGATTAGTTTTTTCTTGCGTTATCAATGAAGATAGCTTTTACCCTTGAACTGTTTTCTATTGTTGTGTAAAAATCTTCGAGATAGTCAGTCATTACTTTTCTTGCCTTTTCGCTTAGCAAAGTGAAGTTATTAATAAGGCTGTAAATACTTTCTTTCTTGGTTTTAAATACATTTAAAATAGTCTGTATTTCTTCAGGAGATCTTGGAAAACCGCGGTAAACTCTTTCTGTTACTTTTTCAGTCCCAATTACTTCATTTGGTATTGCATAGCTTGCATCCACAAGGCCGCAATAATCAAAATCATACGCCACCGGAAAAGGCAAGGCTGCATCGTTTTTACGATCGAAAATAAGTTTTACATTATGATTATTTGGAACTGACCAGTCTGTATTACCTATAAAATATTCAAATATGGAGACAAACGTCATTAATTCTCTGTCCGTAGATTCTGTCATATAAGGCGGATGATCCTTTTTCTTACATCCATTTCTTCTAGCCATTTCGCCATCGTCTTCTATTAGAAATGCATGTTGGGTAAATGGCTTATTCTTTCCACCGGCATCTTCATAGTTCACATTTAAAAGCCTTACCCGAAAGCTTTTATTTTCGAGGATGTTATAAATTTTGTAGATAAGATATTCTTTGAAAAGTAGTTCCTCGTCACCCGATTTTAATCCACAGCTTATAACTAATTTTAATTTACCGAGATTATTTAGCGATGAGTTGGGGCTCCGGAAATTGAGCATTATTGGTGGTATGCGGCAATATTCTCTGCGAAAATTTCCTCTTGCACCAACGGCAACTTTTTCGGTAACTTCTGTCTTATCTGGGAATTGCATTTTTACAGTTCCTTCCTGAAAAACATCGTTACCTTTTTGTTTTTGAAGTCCTCTTATATCAGTAGTCAATGTCATTTCAATAACAGCATCATCTGTAAAAAATTTCAGACTGTCAATTGGTGTTTTTTGAGCACTACTGGTGATTGAAAAGAACAGAAGAGAAATACAAAAAAAGAAACTAAACTTTTTCATAACTAAGAATTTGGTGGTTATGTCGAAATTGATTCTGAATATACAAATATTTAAGAACTTTCGATTCTTCTATTTTATTACTTCGCTAATCACAGTGCCTACATTTCCATTGGGCATTTGAATCTTTAATAAGGCTGCAATTGTTGACGCTATATCAGTCATATAGGTTTCACGGTTTGTTTTCCCTTCTTTTATTCCCCAGCCATACCAAAGTAGCGGAATATGAGCATCATAAGGGTCCCAAAGACCATGAGTAGTTCCTGTTTTGCTATAGGCATCAATATAATTTGGCTTTAGAATTATCTGTATATCGCCATTTCTTTTCGGGTAATATCCATTGTTCAGCATTGTACGAATGGTGCTGTTTAACGGGACAGTGTTCAAATCTGAAAGAGCAAAAACCCTGTCAATACCAGGCTCCGCTTTCATATAATCAACAATCCATTGTGCAAGCCCTTTAACATCAATTTTTGCAGAGTCAAGTGCCGGATGATTTAGGTGTAACTGATAGTTATCGTCACTAACAATAATTGTATTGATGCCATATTTTTCTTGCAATGTTTTATTAAGCTGTTTAACAACATCGCCCATAAACACACGGCCACCAGGCAGTTTATTTTCTATCATAAATTCTGGGGTGTGTGCTACTCCATGATCTGCTGAGAGGAAAGCAGTGTATTGGCCTTTTCCTACTGTTTTATCCAAGTAATCAAAAAGACTTCCAAGGTCTTTATCTAAACGAAGATAGCCGTCTTCACTTTCTACTGAATTGGGGCCGAATGTATGCCCGATATAATCTGGGGAAGAAAAACTAACGGTAAGGAAATCTGTAATATCATCTGCTCCAAGCTGCTCACTGGCAATGGCCGCTTTTGCAAATTCTGCCGTAAGCGTATTGCCCATTGGTAAAGAAGCAATTTTTGAAAAATCTTTGCCTATGAATTTGTCTAAATTATAGGGGAATGATGTGCCAAATGGTTTTGATTCGTAAGGCTTGTCATCTGCGGTACTTTGAATATATGAATTGGCAGGATATAAAAGATTCCAACCTTCCTTGTAATACTTATCAACTAACTTTTGTGCATTGAAATCAGTAACCCATTTTGGTAATTCATTCATATAATACGTAGAGGTAATCCATCCTCCAACAGTATTATCATACCAATATGCAGCGTTGGCACTATGACCGGCTGGTAAAATAGCACCTCTGTCTTTGATTGCTATTCCAATTACTTTGCTCCGGAAATTTGTTGCTAATCGCAATTCATCTCCGATTGTGGTGGTCTGTAAATTATAAGGACTCATTTTCCCAAGCGAAGAATTACTTCCTACTGTATTCACCGTATTATCCTCTGTACAGTATACTGACCTCATTTGCTCATTGTCCCACCAAAAGTTTCCCGTAATACCGTTAATAGCTGGCACAGAACCAGTATAAATAGAACTGTGACCACAAGCAGTTACGGTTGGCGCATAAGGAATCAAAGTGTTTTCGCAGGTAAAACCCTGATTAAGCATTCGCTTAAAGCCACCATCTTTATCATAACGTTCATAAAAGCGATAGAGATAATCCCAACGCATTTGATCGACTACAATGCCTACGATTAATTTTGGGCGTTGAACAGTTTGCTGGGCAGAAATTGAAATAGCTATTAAAAAAGTAGCTGCTGATAATAATAGTCTATACATAAAAATATTGTTTCAACAAAAATAAGGGATTGAGTGAAGGGTTCAAGGTCACTCAAGTCAGCAGACGGGGTTTATGCTTCTATGGATGCACAAAATATAAATTTTTGTAATATCTCCATAAACAAAAGCAGCCATTTCGTACCATTCAACCATTAATTTCTTTGAAAATTATTTTTTTAATATATTTAGTTATTAAAGAAACTATTTTATGAAGAAGTATTATATATTCTCCTTACTAGTTGCAGCCGCAGTAATATTCAGTTATTGTAATCCTGCTAAAAAAGCAGCAGGCTCCACGGAAGCTAAATTGACATACGAAGCTGATATTACGGCTTTAATTGCCACTAATTGTGCCCCCTGTCATATTCCAGAAAAAGGAGGGAATAAAAAGGCATATAATAACTACGCCAACGTAAAAGTAGATATTGACGAAATGATTCGGAGGATAGAGTTAAATCCTGGGGAAAAAGGTTTTATGCCATTTAAGAAAAAAGAAAAACTTAGCGATAGTACAGTCAATGTATTTAAGAAATGGCGAGATCAAGGATTGGCTGAGAAATGACCTTTTCTAAAAATTAATTTTCTGTCAGCATATCATACAATACTTTGCTCCAATTTGTACGGATGATACTGAAGCTGTTCGTTTCGTTTTCGGTAGGTAATTCAATCATCAGATTCTCTTCAAACTTTGAGATGTACTGATTTTCATTGAGTTTCTTCCATTTGTATCTATCAATCCCAAGTAATTTTTCCAGTTCTTGTTTATAGCATTGATCGCAGTAAAAGGTTCGTAATTCTGATCGGCATTTGCCCGCCTTGTCAAATTCCAGTAATGCGTCTTCCCGGTTCTTAGCAGCATCTGTTTTAATTATAGTCAAAGTGCTATCTGTTTCTGAAACATTAAAAGTATATGCAGGAACTGTTTTTTTTAAATTAGCTACTTCTTTTTTTATTTCACCCTTTGTTTTATTGATATTGACTTGTGAATAGGCCAGAGCCGGTAATATCAACAGTAATAATAAAACAGTCTTTTGCATTTATATTTATTTGAAATGAGACAAAATTAACTACTTTATCTTACTGTAAGAAAGTTGATTTTTATTTAATTTTCTGCTGTAATGACGATTGCACTGGCATCAAGTTGCAAATTATTACCGGGATATCTTTGAGCCACTATTTCGAAAACTTCATTTTTTATTTTTTCTTTTACATTATCGTCTGCTTTACCTAGTGCGGCAACAATTGGAGCACCTACTTCTGTCATCATACTCCAATAACGGTCAGGGGTTCCACAATCGAGAGTCGTAGCAATTATTTCTTCCTCAATATTTTTAAAGCCAGCTTTATCAAATATTTCTTTCATTAATCCGGGTTTGCAGCAACGGAACATACCCGGAGCACCGGATGGATTTGGCGGAACATCAATGTGTTTCATTATTGTTCCCATGGTAGCAGTGACCCAAAAATTTTTTTCGGGAATATTCCAAACGGAGACAGCTATTTTGCCCGAAGGTTTCAATACCCGATTCATTTCGTTGGAAGCTATTTGCATATCCGGGAAAAACATAAAGCCAAATCGACAACTTATAGAATCAAACGTATTGTCATCAAAAGGTAAGTTGGAAACATCAGATACAATTGTTTCGGTATTTGCGATATTTCTGGCTGCTGCATTTTCTTTAGCTATAGATAACATTTCATCAGAAATATCGACCATAGTTATTTTGCCGCTAGTAAGCATAGTTGCAATACTTAGTGCTGGTTCGCCGGTTCCGCTTGCAATATCAAGAATGGTTTGAGAACCTTCGGGCTTAATAAACTCAATTATCTTCTGACCCATCGGCCGCAGAAAACTCATAGTCAATTCATCCCATTTTTTCCAACCAGCAGAAAATTTATTCCAGGATTCTTTTTGCTGCTGCTTGATTTGATCAAATTCATTCATACCAAAGAATTTTAAGTCTTTAAAGTTATAGAATGTATTGAGAGTTATTTTAAGTTGGGTTTAATTTTAACAGATAGGAGCGATAAGTCCCATTAATTTAGATGCAAAGTTGTTTGTAGAATGTAAAGGTCTTTAAATAAAAAAAGACCTCTTTTGAGGTCTTTAGTGGGAGTTGACGGGTTCGAACCGCCGACCCTCTGCTTGTAAGGCAGATGCTCTGAACCAGCTGAGCTAAACTCCCTTGCGAGTAAAACGAAGCATTCAGTTTTAGGACGGCAAAGATAGGGGTGTGGCAGTTTTCAGACAAAATAATTTTAATCTATTTTAGCGTCAAATTCATTGAATGGCAACGACCTACTGCGATTTTGTTCAAAACAAAGGAAAAGACACAGTTCACCGGGATTATCATGACCTTGAGTATGGATTTCCCATTGAAGAAGATAATCTCCTTTTTGCAAGACTAATTTTAGAGATTAACCAAGCAGGCCTAAGTTGGGAAACAATCCTGAAAAAGAAAGACAATTTTTTTAAGGCATTTGATGATTTTAATATTGACAAAGTGGCCCGATACTCAGATAAGCGAAAAGAAAAACTGATGAAGGATGCGGGCATCATTCGCAATCGCTTAAAGATTGAGGCAACAATCCATAATGCGAAATGTATAAAAGACATTCAAAAAGAGTTTGGTTCATTTAAAAAATGGTTAGATAAAAATCATCCCAAAACAAAAGAAGAGTGGGTAAAATTATTCAAACAAACTTTTCGATTTACAGGTGGAGAAATAGTAAATGAATTTTTGATGAGTGCAGGTTATTTACCGGGAGCACATTCCGAAAAATGTCCGGTCTATAAAAAAGTGCTGAAACAAAAACCCAAATGGTTGAAAAAGTGAATGGTCATTAGAGAATAGGAGCTTCTAATTGGGATTCACTTCTGGTAAACGATAATGCTGTCCATCTAAAACAAATAATTCATCAATCTCGTAGGTCCAGAATTTATACAAAGGAGATTTTTTCAATATCTTTTCTACTGCTGCTTTATTTTCTGCAATCAATGTAATCCAAGAACGTTGGGTTTCCATACTAACAGCATAATGCTCAATTGTCCCTTTGTTAATAAGGAAGTTGATATAGGTACGATGAGGCGGAACTAAATCCATGAAATCATCGTTCATCTCAAACTTTATGGTAACCTGATATTGGTGCATTTAATTAATAGACAGATTAAAGGTAGGAATGTTGGAAAATAACAACATTCTGATTTCATTTAACTCGAAGAAAATAAAAACCAGCGCTTTATGGTCTTGGCAGAAAAATGCTTTTTGGAACTGTAATTTGTTGGGTAACCAATGCAAGTAAGGCCCCGCCCCCAAAAGGGGGGGGGGGAAGGGACTTTCCCGAAATTCCATGGAAAGAAACCCCCCCCGTATGAAGAAGAAAAAGAAAGCCGCGCCCCCCCCAACCCCCCCCCCCCCCCCCGGATCGAACTAAACATTCGGGGGGGGGGCAAAAGGGGGGGGGTGGGGGGGCGGAGGGGTAGGGGATAGGAAGGGACCGCCACCCCCCCCCAGCAACCTTACCTCCCCCCCTATGGCCACGGAACACGAGCACACCCAGGCAGAGGGGGGGAGTGTCAGGCCCCCCCCAACCCGCCCGGCACCGGCCCTCCCCCGGCCGGCCCTGCATTTTTTTTCCGGCAGGGGAGGGAAGCGCCCGACCCATTCCCCACCCCACCAGGGACGGGGAAGAGAATAAAAGGGGACCAAGAGCAGAAGGCGGTTAAAAAGTTTCAGATTTCAGCAGCCAAAAAATCTTTTTTATTGGTAGTACTGTAAAACCCCTTTTCTCCTTTATTCAACTCCAAAAAAACACAACCGCCTACCCTCTTCCGCGGTCTGCGAAAAAGTGGCCGGGGGGAAAATAAAAAAAAAAAAAGCAAAAAAACCTTTCATTTTGTGGGGAAACAAAGGAGGAAGGGGACTGATGCGAACCAGTGACCCTACCATGTCAAGGTAATACTCTAACCAACTGAGCTAACGTTCCGGAAATGTAAATTTAGGGGCTTTGTTTATATCTTCCATTCCACAATCTCATTCACCCATTCTTCTTTTGCAGGAGTAGCAATTTTAATATAATTATCAGTGTATCCTTCAATCATGCCGCTTTTATCTTTTCCTTCAAACAAAACTTTACGGGTTTGCCCTGCATGTTGCTGTGTAAAGTATTGCATCTTCATATAAGAAAGATTGCGAAGTGATTTATTTCTTTCGTGTCGTATATTTTTTGGAACAACCTCATTAATCGTCAATGCATGAGTATTATCTCTTTCAGAATAAGTAAATACATGTAGGTAAGAAATATCCAATGAATGCAAGAAATCAAATGTCTCTTTAAAATCTTCTTCTGTTTCTCCGGGAAAACCAACAATCACATCCACACCGATACAACAATGCGGCATTAATGTTTTTATCAATGCTACTCGTTCAGCATACAATTCTCTTTTATATCTGCGGCGCATTGAACTCAGCGTTTTATTACTTCCGCTTTGTAATGGAATATGAAAATGCGGCATGAACTTATCGCTATTGGCAACAAACTCAATTATTTCATTGGTCAATAAATTAGGTTCGATAGAGGATATGCGATAACGATGAATACCTTCTACTTTATCTAACTCTTTTACCAACTCAAAGAAATTTTCTTCACGGTTGCTTATACCTATTGTTGCACCAGCGCCATCGGGTCCTTTTCCAAAATCACCAAGATTGACTCCTGTCAGCACTATTTCTTTTACACCATGTTTTGCTAAATGTTCTGCATTTGCAATAACATTTGCGATACTATCACTTCTGCTTTTTCCTCTTGCCATTGGTATGGTACAGAAGGAGCAATTGTAATCGCATCCGTCCTGCACTTTTAAAAAAGTTCTGGTGCGGTCATTTACCGACCAGGAAGAATGGAAATCCGTCACATCATCAATATCACAACTGCTAATCTTTGCAGAATCACCTTTTGTCAATTCACTAATATGTTGTGCGATATTAAATTTTTCAGCAGCACCTAATACAAGGTCAACGCCGGGTATTTCAGCAATTTCTTTTGGTTTCAATTGTGCATAGCAACCAGTTATTACTACTAAACTTTCAGGAGCTTTTCTTTGTATGCGTCGGACTAGTTGCCTACATTCCTTATCGGCATTATCAGTAACAGAACAGGTGTTAATCACATACACATCTGCCAGATCAGTAAATTCTTTTTTCTCAAAGCCTTCATTCTCCATCAGGCGGGAAATTGAAGAAGTTTCGGAGAAATTGAGCTTACAACCCAAGGTATGAAATGCCACTGATCTGGATGCTGCCATGCAACTACGCCTACTTGCTTAAATGGAATGCCGCTATTGTAAATTTGGCTTCGTCGCACAAGTAGAGGTCGCAAAGATAAATCATGAGGAAAGGATTTCGATAATTTTTTAAATTCAGTTACTTTTATCCAAATCAATGATTGTGAACAAGAAATGGACTCCATATATACTGATTGTACTGATGGTTGTTGCCATTGTGGTAATAAAATTGGTTAAAGGGAATGATACTACTTCTACTAAACCAAAAACTACAACTACCAATTCCAACGATCCTGCTTCATCTGTAAACAGAGATCATGGATTCGACCGCAGAACTTCTTATTTAAAATACAGTAATCATGCAAACTGCCGTATGGAATGCCGAAAAATTTCTAAAGCGGAAGTGGAAGAAATAATGAAAGATGGCAGCATCAACTATAATAAAAGCGATATTAAAAATGCAAGATGTCCCCGGTATGCAGTAGAAGGTGTTACAAAAGATAAGCAGCGGGTAAGAATTGTGTATGCCCAATGTAACGAATCAACAACGGTAGTAACTGTTATTGATCTGGAAACGGATTTTGAATGTCATTGTCCCGGCGATGATGATAAATATAATAATAAGTGACGATGAAGGTATTGCTGACGCCGTTGAAATTCATTTACAGTGTATATGCCTTAATCACTTTTGTCGCCATCATGTTACTGATCTTTCCTTTTGTTATTATCAGTAGTTTTTTTGGCCGTATCAAAGGCGGCAATATGGTAATGCGCTGCTGCATGGTTTGGGCCGATATTTGGTTTCTCGTAATTTTTATCTGGCATAAAAAAATAGTTGAAGTAAGCCATGACAAAAAACGGCCTTATATTTTTGTCACCAATCATATCTCTTATCTTGATTCTGCAATGATTCCAAAAGCCTTTCGCCAACCGATAAGACCATTGGGCAAAGTGGAAATGAGTAAAGTGCCTGTCTTTGGGTTTATTTATAGGAATGCTATTGTTACGGTTGATAGAAGCAGTGCGGCAAACCGAGCCAAGAGTATCAGGTTATTAAAATCAGTTATCAATAAAGGCATTTCAGTGCTGGTGTTTCCCGAAGGCACATTTAATATGGGCACTACGCCGTTGAAAGAATTTTATGATGGTGCTTTTCGGTTAGCCATTGAAACACAAACACCCATTAAACCTGTTTTATATCTGGATGCTTACAGAAGAATGCCGTATGAAAGTTTATTTAAGATGACTCCCGGACCTAACAGGATTCTCTATCTTGATGAAATTTCAGTTGAAGGATATGCTGTTGCAGATCTGGATAAATTAAAAGAAGAAGTGTATGCAATTATGGAAAAGAAATTGATTGAGTATAATGGAGCCTGGAGAAAATTGCCGGAAGGAAAATAAGGCAGTAAGATAATATTTGTTAGTCAGCTATATTACTACTATCATCGTCCCTTGCGTCGCACACTTGTACTGCATTAATTCTATTCAGCATTTTGTAATATCACTCACTCTATTTTGAATTATCTTTAATTTTTAATGCAAGCAGAAAAAACGATATCAAAGATTATAATACCCCTCTAAGGGAAAGGGGCATGAATTTGCTTTATGCCGAAATCATCATACCTGCTGCATTACCCAAAAACTACACATGGTCAGTTCCTGAACAATTCAGAGATGCAATCAAACCCGGTTGCAGGGTAGAAGTAAACCTTGGCAAGAGTAAAAAGTATGCAGGAATAGTAAAAGCTTTACATACTGATAAGCCTGAGTTTATAGAGACTAAAGACATTCTAAATGTACTCGATGCAGAGCCTGTCATTTTTGAAGAACAATTAAAACTGTGGGAATGGATTGCTTCATACTATATGTGCAGCGAAGGCGAAGTGATGGCGGCTGCATTGCCTGCTCATTTTAAATTATCCAGCGAAACAATTTTAGTTTACAATGAAGAATTTGGTGATGATTTTTCTACACTTGATCATGATGAATATTTAGTTGGCGAAGCATTGCTGATAAAAAAAGAATTGAAACTGACCGAAGTACAACAAGTGTTAGATTCTTCTCATGTATATCCAGTTATCAATCGCCTTATCCATAAAAAAGTTTGTTTTGTTTGGGAAGCATTGAAGCAGACTTATTCTGCTAAAAAGGAAACTTATGTGCTGCTAAATAAAGAATATGATAATGAAGAGAAATTAGCTGACCTGCTGAACAACTGGACAAGAGCTCCCAAACAAATGGAACTGTTGTTAAGTTATCTGCATCTGATGAAAACAGAAGGAGAAGTAGTTAAATCTTCTTTACTGAAAAAATCCGGCGCATCGGATGCGCAGCTAAAAGGATTAACGGAGAAAAATATTTTGTATACAGAAAAAAGAAATGTTGACCGTATTCAATACCTGCCAAAAAATGTTCAAATAGATTTTGAACTAACAGCAGCACAAGAAAAAGCACTTGGCGAAGTAAAAGATAGACTGAATGAGAAACCTGTTTGCTTATTACATGGCGTTACTTCCAGCGGCAAGACGAATATTTATATCAAACTGATTGAAGATTATATAAAAATAGGTAAGCAAGTTTTATATATGCTACCAGAAATTGCGTTGACTTCACAAGTTATACGTCGTTTACAAAAACACTTTGGTGGTTATATTGGTATTTATCATTCCAAGTTTTCACAAAATGAAAGAGTGGAAATTTGGAACAAAGTGAAGAACGGAGAACTGAGAGTGATACTGGGAGCAAGATCGTCTGTATTTCTACCCTATCAAAATCTTGGTTTAATTATTTGTGATGAGGAACATGATTCTTCATACAAACAACAGGAACCTGCACCAAGATATAATGGGAGAGATGCGGCTATTTATTTCGCTACTTTGTTTGATGCAAAGGTTTTGCTGGGCAGCGGCACTCCTTCTGTGGAGAGTTATTATAATAGTACTTCGGGAAAATATGGATTAGTCGAACTGTTGCAACGTTATGGCGATTTAAGATTACCTCCGATTGAGTTTATTGATACAAGGAAGATCATTCAGAAAGATAAAACAAAGATCATTTTATCGCCGCCGCTAATTGAAGCAGTGAATGAAGTTATTGCAAGAAACAAGCCAGTAATCCTTTTTCAGAACAGAAGAGGTTATTCTCCATACCAAGTTTGCAGCACCTGCGGCTGGATTCCGCAATGTAAATACTGTGATGTATCGTTGACTTTTCATAAACTGAGTAACAAACTGGTTTGCCATTATTGCGGCACTACTTATCCGCCAGTGCATACCTGTGCGGCTTGCGGTAGCGATACCTTTGCACAACGAAATTTCGGTACAGAAAAAATTGAAGAGCAACTTCAGGAAATTTTTCCCGATGCAAAAGTGGCGAGAATGGATATTGATTCCGTAAGAGGAAAAAATGCACATGATGTATTGATACAACAATTTGAACAAAAGCGAATTGATATTTTAGTCGGTACACAAATGGTAGTGAAAGGTCTCGACTTTGATAATGTTGACCTCGTAGGAATTTTAGATGCGGACGGACTTTTGCATTTTGCAGATTTCAGAGTAAATGAAAGAGCCTTTCAATTAATGGAACAGGTGAGTGGCCGTGCCGGAAGAAAACCTTCATTCATTGAAACTCCGGAAGGCAAAAAAGAAACAGCTAAAGTATTAGTGCAAACTTCGCAGCCACATCATCCATTATTGCAGATTGTGCAGCAGCATGATTATAAAATGATGTTTGCCGAAGAGTTGAAAAAAAGAAAAGAGTTTGCTTATCCACCTTTCTCTCGCATTATTCAGATCACCTTCAAACATAAAATAAAAGAAGTAGTGGAAAGAGCAGCGCATATTTATTCCGAAGCAATGAAGCGAAATTATGGCTCTTACATCGTTGGTCCGGCGGAACCGGTAATTGGTCGCATAAGAAACCAATACCTGATGGAATTATTATTAAAGTTACCGAGAGATGGTAAAACAATTCTGCAATGCAAGAAAGACTTGTTGGAACAGGTTGCTATCTTACATCAAAATAAAAGTTTCAGAAGTGTAACTATTGTGGCAGATGTGGATGCGGTGTAGAAGAGTGATTGATGAAACTGGAGGGTATTTGCTTTGCATCGCTTCTTGGTGACACGAACAGGCTACAAAGAAGTTTGTGCTTAATAAGTTTATTAATAATCTGAGTATTTCAATCGAAATTCTCCGTTTGAAACGATTACAGTTTTATTTTGAACAGAATTAAAAGCCTGAAAATAAAATGTGCCGGCAACTATTTTATTTACTTTATCTAAATTTGTAATCTTTAATTCACCGATTCTAGTTGCGTCTGTTTTAAAAATGTCGGTGACTTGGGGAGAATTATCATAAACACCACTCTGTTGTAAATTGTCGTTTAAAACATAAGTTGTAACAGCTATTGGTGTTTTATCAAGTTTAATAATTCCAATAGCAACACTTTCATATCCAGCATTTGCATTTAATAGAAAAGTTGTATCTCCAAGCAATTGACCTTTCATGCAATTAGCACAATTGTTCGGTAAATAATCTTGACCGTCAATATTGCACCGAATATAGTACTGAGCAGGATTATTGCTTTGCTTTTCGCAAGAAATAGCTATTAGTATTGTTGAAAGGAACAAATATAATAGTTGCCTCATTTCATAAATGTTCTACGCTGGGTTCAAATCAGAATGCTGATTTAATGAAAGCAGATTAAAAAAAATCAATCTTTTAATGTTGCTTCAACTTGCCAAATATTTTATCCAATGAATGCTTTGCTTTATCAATAGCATTATTTACTGATCCTTCTACGGTTTTGTCACTGCTGGAAACAGCAATCGGCTGTCTGTTTTTCAAACGTACTTCAAACGTACATTCCTTATCATCCTGTCCGCTTTTACTGCCGTTTGCATCTGAAAGATGAACTTCTACTCTTGTAATATCTTCGTCGAATCTGGATAATTCATCTTCGATTAATGATTTTAAATAGGTTTCTAATCTTTCGTTTCCTTCAATGTTCTTATCGGTATTTATTTGTATTGTCATGGTTGTAATATACGATTTTTTGGGGTAAAATTGAGTTGTATTGGGAGCAAATCAAGTTAAATTTTTTGTGAAATTTTGCATCGGTTTGTGTCTCCACGAACCAAGGACTAGGATATTCTCAATTCACTTGTTGGTGTTTCTGCATTCACACAAGGGCTGGACACAACACTAACAAAGGCCTTTTAAAGTTTTCGGGAAGACCAACAGTATTAGAAGACGGAGGTAAAATAAAACAGAATTTCAGGTATTTTCCAGAAATTTGCTGGGAAGATTTAAAGCATGTTTGAATTAATATCCAAATTATCATTTACAAAAGGTTTAAATATACTGCTTATTCTATTCGGATGTGTAGCTGGCCCTTTCTGTTTTCTTTATCGGTTTTATTTTGAACTTTATTCTCATAATGATTTTGTCAAAATTCTTTTTCTGTCATTAGCCATAGGCGTACCGGTGTCTCTTGCTATGTCTTTTTTCAATGCTTTGATGATTGGTATTCCAAAATTAAAAGCACAGGATGTGAAAATGGAATGGGAGTTGAGAATTATTGGCTTCACATCAGGATTTTGTGGTTTTGTCTATTACAGTGCATGTTTTATTGATTGGCTTGTCCTAGGAGTTAGCCCAAAAGATGGAATTGAATTGATGCTATATTCATATGCCGGCGCAATTAGCTTCTCTATTATCAGGGCTATAAGAACAAAGACTATAAAGAATAAAAGAAAATGATATTTGATGCATTAAAGTCACTATCTTATAACCGACTTACAAAGATTGGCTTTGTTTTGTTTGGTGTTGTACTTGCACCCTATATGTTTATTTTTCAGTTTTCCCAGCATATTTTTAATGACAACTCTATAATTCCACTTATATTCATCTCAGTTTGTGTTGGTTTACCTGTTGCCATAATAATTTTTGTATTGCGGGTTTGGGATGATATTGGTATTGACCCGATGGATTCTAAAGAAAAATTAGCAACTAGGTTTGGCCAAATGGCTACTGCCTCGTTAATGAGTGGTGTAGGTTTTTATCTGCCTTGTTGTATCAAATTTTTTCAACCTCAGTTGGACTTAAGATCTGCAATTGGCTATATGATTCCCTTTCTGGGAGCTATTATAATTAACTCATTTTTTTCTATAGCAAGGGGTGGCACAAAGGGACTATTTGAACGCATGGATAAGTATATTGAAAAAGCCGATATTAAAAAAAGGAAAGATAAATAAGCACACTATTCAGCTATGGAAAGTGTTGTCCAAGAAAATACTACACATTGGTTGGTGACTAAAGATAAGCAGCAACCAATGTATAAAATCTCAATAGAAATCTGAACGATGAAGAGTGCGACGCAAGGGACGATGCTCAGGGAACTGCTGTCGGGTAAATAATTTATTTCAAATTCTTATCAAACCAATCCACAAAATCTTTTAACTCCGGCATCATATCATTGGGATTGTGATCGCCGCCTTTTTTAATGATGAATTTATTTTGTACACCAACTTCTTTCAGTTTGGCTACAAATATTTCTGATTGTTGTATCGGTACAGTTTTATCAGCATCGCCATGTATAATAAATACAGGCGGATCGTCAGAGCTTATCGCATAAATAGGTGATGATTCTCTGCCCATTTTATTTCGTTCACTGGTATCTTTTACAAAATCAAAAGTTCTTGTTTTATTATTCCAAACTCTATAATCAAATGCGCCATAAACTCCAGCACCTTTTAATAAGTCACCAGCATTTACCATATTACCACCAGTAACTCCCCAGTTCATAAAATCCGTTGGTGGATAAAGCACTGCCGCCGCCTGCACTCTTGATGACACACGGTCAACAGGATCATTTGCTGCTGTATCAATGTTTTCATCGGCCATAGCAACAGCTAATGAAAGATGCCCTCCGGCAGAGCCGCCATGAATACCAAACTTATTCGGGTCAATTTTAAACTTGTCTGCATTATATCGAATGTACCGCACAGCCCTTTTCACATCATTAATTTCATCAGGTATTGCATAACGGGGTTGAGAACCGAGTATGACAAGAAAAACGTTAAAGCCTTTATCTAAATACATGGAAGATGGACGAACCGATCTTTCTGCCTGCTGATACGACGAATACCAAGAGCCAGCCATCACCCAAATAACTCTTTTTTCATTGCTATTCCCTTTTGGTTTCAAGTGCAACATCGTTAAGGCTATTCCATCTTTTCTTCCATATATCAGTTCCTCAATATTATAATTGCTGTTTGCCTTTTCCCTTAATTCTTCAATCGTTGATTTCCATTTTTTATCTGAATGCAGAGAAACAAAATCTTTATCGGCTTCAATTGCATTCACATCAGCTGGAGATATTTTATCTGACTTCTCGATTTTCTCCAAAACCTTCATGGCTTTTTCTGCATCGGTTGCTAATGCCCAACTATTCGCTGCTTTCCATTGCCAATTAAGTTCTGCATCTTTTCCTTCTTTTTCAATTCCCTTCTCAAAAGTCAGCGCCGCAGCTTTGTAATCTTTCTCTTTAAGAAGAGAGTCACCTGTTTTATACAATTGTTCAGCGGATTGTGAAAATGCAAATTGTGTTGTGAAAAAGCAGAAAAGGATGATAAGTAATTTTTTCATGTGTTACTATTTATTTGGCCTTTGTTTTAATTTCCTTGTATTCATGAATAAAGAAGCCTTGTTTATTTTCTTTTGCTGCTTGTTTCATCGCTTTAGCAACTGTTCTTCCATGTATCGCTTTATATTTTGAAGGAACAAGAAAAGAAAATACAGACATTATCTTTTTTGAAATTGATTCAGCCAATCTTTTTTCTTTTCTATCACCCAATAATACGGAAGGTCGCATAATATTTATTGAATGTATGCCTGTTTCTTTTACAGCATCTTCAATTTCGCCTTTCAACTTCAAGTAAAAATTATTGCTTTTGCTATTTGCTCCTACGGAAGATACTAAAACAAATGTTTCGCAGCCAACCATTTTGCTAAACCGGGCTGCATTTACGGCAATATCATAATCAATCTTTCTATAAGCATCTTTATCACCTTTTACTTTCTTCTGTGTGGTTCCGATGGAACAAAAAACAACATCGCTATTGCTTGATGCTACCAGCATTGAATCGCCATCATTAAAATCGACAAGCTTCTTTTCCAATTTGGGATGAGAAAACTCCATTGGCCGTCGTATAAGAATTTTAACCTTGTCGAAATAATCATCTTGCAACAATTCTTCCAGTAAATAATTGCCAATAAGTCCGGTGGCGCCAATAAGTGTAGCTGTCATAAAAATTCAGGATGTTTGCAGTATGCAAATTCAGGAAAATATTTCATTAAAGCCCTATAATACATTTGGGATAGACGCAATGGCTCGTTTATTCGCAACATTCAGCAACGCAGATGAGTTGGCAGAACTCCTGACTCAAGAATCTCAACTTAGAACTCTAATACTCGGCGGCGGTAGCAATATTCTCCTTACAAATCATTTTGATGGATTGGTTCTAAAGAATGAAATTAAAGGAATCAACGAAGTTCATGAGGACAATGAATATGTGTATGTGAAAGTAGGAGCAGGGGGAAATTGGCATCAGTTTGTACTGCATTGTATCAATAGAAATTGGGGTGGAGTCGAAAATCTTTCGCTAATACCGGGCAACGTTGGTGCTTCGCCCATGCAAAATATCGGTGCTTATGGTGTGGAGTTGAATGATGTATTCTTTTCACTGGAAGCATATCATATTAACGAGAGTAAGGTATTGACCTTTTCAAGAAACGATTGTGAATTCGGCTACCGTGAAAGTATTTTCAAAAGAAAATATAAAGATCAGTTTGTAATCTTAAATGTAACATATCAATTGAGAAAGCATCCGATATTCAACACCAGTTATGGTGCTATTGAGCAGGAACTAGAAAGGATAAATGTAAAGGAGCTTTCCATCAAAGTAATTTCAGATACCGTCATCAATATTCGTTCTTCCAAATTACCCAACCCATCGGAGATTGGAAATGCAGGAAGTTTTTTTAAGAATCCGGAAATAAGTAATAATGAATTTACAAATCTCAAGATTCAGTTTCCAGCTATTGTTGGCTACCCTTTACCAAATGGAAATATAAAACTGGCTGCAGGTTGGTTGATAGAAAACTGTGGACCCGAAGCTGGTATCAGTTGGAAAGGCTATCGGGTTGGCGATGCTGGTTGTCATGGCAGTCAGGCATTAGTGTTAGTAAATTATGGAAATGCTTCTGGGGAAGATATTTATAAATTAAGCAACCGGATCAAAGCATCAGTTAAAGAAAATTTTTCAGTAGACTTAGAAAAAGAGGTTAACATTCTTTAAGTAAGAATGCAGCGTTTCTGTATTTTTTTTGCCTTACATAATAAATCTAGTATATGCGTAAACTATTTGTGTTACTTATTACAGTTTCGATTAACCTGCTAAGTGAGGCACAATCTGCCAAGTCAGTAAATTTTGAGTTAGGAGGTCCAGGCCTTGCTTCTTTTAATTTCGACACCCGTTTTGGTCCCAAAGAAGATGGCATTGGTGGTCGGATTGGTATTGGAGGGTTTAGTCTTCGGGCGGATGGTGACAACGTAACAGTTTTATTTATTCCAATTGGAGTAAACTATCTTATAGGGAAAGATCAAAGAAATTATTTTGAATTGGGAGCAGGAGTTACTCCTGTGATTGCATCAAGTTCATTTGATTCCGATAATTTTTCAACCACATTTGGTCATGTATTGTTTGGCTATCGAATGCAGCCCAAAGACGGTGGATTTACTTTCCGAGCATTTGTTTCCCCAGTATTTGGCGAATTTGGTTTTATACCGTATTTCGGTGGTGTATCTTTTGGATACAAATTCGGGAGTGGAAAAGAAAAAAAATAACAAATACGGATCACCAGAATGATGATAAAATTAGCTTAATAAAAAGATGCAGAAATTTTGCAATATAATATTTAGCGTTTTTCTTTTCGTTTCTTTTTCAGCAACAGCTCAACATAAAGTTTCTAAACATGCAAGCCAATTGCAATTAGAAGTATTTGGGGAGGGCGGATTATTTTCGCTTAATTACGATGCTAGGTTTGCAAAAAAGGAAAATGGAATTGGCTTCAGCCTTGGCTTAGGCGGTACACCGTTAGGGTTAGGTGGATATTCCTGCAATAGTGGTTTTCAGTTGTCATTGCCTATTGGGTTAAATTATCTGGCAGGGAAAATAAACATTTACTTGAAATGGGTGCAGGCTTTGTTCCTGTACTTATTTCAGGTACAAAAGTTTTTTGTACTGCGCCGCCTGATAAAAAATATTTTTTTAGTGATAATACCGAAGGCTATGGTTATTTACTTGCAGGATACAGGTATCAGCCAATCAATAAAAAATTGACCTATCGTATTTTTATCAGTCCTTTATTTCAAAAAGGTTTCAATACAAAATTTTGGGGTGGAGCAAGTATTGGAATAAGACTCTAAGCCTCTTCATCAAACTCTTCTTCATAATCTTTACTGTCAAAGCTCATCATACTTCCCATCAGGTCTTTAAATTCCACTTTGTTTTCAAAGATTTTCTTACTAATTAATGAATAAGAAGAAAGACCATGCAACACAAATTCCATCATCAATGCAGCCTGTAGATCATTTACTTTTGGAAAATATTTTTTTACCAAAGCATGAAGGCCATCTACTGTGTAGAGTTGTAGAAATTTGTCTTTATCAGAAGTATTAAAAGAAATATTCAGATTGTTGCCTTTATCAAACCATTGAGTGATTGGGCGATAAGGATTTTCATCCGCCTTTTCTTCTATAGAAGGTTTGCCGGTGTTTCTTCTTTTCTTTAACTGATCTGGATTGGGAAAGTATTCAACAAATTGTGTGCGGATAGCTTTATCTACTAAATTCATCGCAACTTGATAAGGTCCTTCTTGCTCGCCTTCATACACCAGTTCCACTTTTCCAGTAATGGATGGGATGATGCCAACCAGATCACTCATCCACACCTGTGTTTGTTTTTCATTATTTACAATGGCTCTTCTTTCGGCAGCACTTACAGCATTTTCAAATGCAGAAATAGTAAGCCTTGCACTTACACCGCTTTTTTTATCTACCAGTTCGCTGCCTCTTGCTTCAAATGCAATTTGTTCAATTAGCCTTTTTACAAGGTCACTAACTTTTACTCTTGCTTTTTGTTCATCGCTTATATTTGCTTCTTGTTCCGTTATTTCCAATGCATTCTCTAGCGACTTTGGATAATGCGTTAGTATTTGACTTTGTATTCTGTCCTTTAATGGAGTTACGATTGAGCCTCTATTCGTATAATCTTCCGGATTGGCAGTAAACACAAAAAGAATATCTAGTGGCAGTCGCAATTTAAAACCACGAATCTGCACATCACCTTCTTCCAGAATATTGAATAAAGCAACTTGTATTCTTGCTTGCAAATCCGGCAACTCATTAATTACAAATATGCCACGGTTACTTCTTGGAATGATTCCATAATGCAACACCCTTTCGTCTGCAAAACTCAGTTTCAGATTGGCAGCTTTAATGGGATCTATATCGCCAATCAGATCAGCCACACTTACATCTGGTGTTGCTAATTTCTCTCCATAACGTTGGCTGCGGTGAATCCATTCAATAGGTGTAGCATCACCTTTTTCTGCAATTAGATCAACAGCATATTTCGAAACAGGGTTCAATGGCTCATCATTAATATCACTGCCGCTAATAACAGGAATATATTCATCGAGTAGTTCGACCATTTGCCTCGCCATTCTTGTTTTTGCTTGTCCTCGCAAACCAAGAAACAGAATATTATGTTTACTTAGTATAGCTCTTTCCACATCAGGTATCACCGTGTCTTCATATCCCACAATGCCGGGAAATGTTGTTTCGTGCTTCTGCAATTTTTCAATAAGATTCTGGCGAATTTCTTCTTTTATGCTTTTAGGTTCGTAGCCAGATGCTTTTAGATCGCCGAGTGTTTTTATTTTTTTTGTATTCATAGCCGGTAAGACGGGAAGGCGGTAAGTTTTATTCAACACAGTAACGCCTGATTCCATTTTTTATAAGTGATACATTAAAATTTATTAAGAAGCCAATATTGTTTCCTGTTAGCTTCAGATGACTCATGATCTGAGCCTGCCAAAGTGGGTTAACAGTATCAACGGCTTTTATTTCACAAATAACAATTTCTTCAACAAATACATCCATTCTTAAACCTTCATCAAATACAAGTCCATCATAAAAAATCGGAAGATCAACTTGTCTTTGATATTTGATTCCTTTTTTGCCAAGTTCATGACAGAAACATGCTTCATAAACCTTTTCAAGTAAACCTGGACCTAATTCTTTATGTACCCGAAAAGCACAATCAACTACTTCTTTACAAAGCGATTCTTCATGTTCAGTTAACTGGTACATTTTATTTTACAATTATTTTTTCTTATTTTCTTCCCGTCTTCCCGGCAAAAATTTAATATACTGTCTTCCTTTTGCCTGATTCAAAATCCTTAAATATGAATGCTCCTAACTTATCCAGCGATGCAAAAAATGCTTTTCCATTATTCATTTCAGTAAACTCCTGTACAAACTTTTGCAAGTATGGATCAGTTGCAATCATAAATGTTGTAATCGGTATTTTCAGCTTCTTACATTGCGCAGCTAAATTGATACAACGATTTACTACTTTTCTATCTAATCCAAAACTGTTTTTATAATATCGTTTGCCAATTTTTAAACAAGTTGGTTTGCCATCGGTAATCATGAATATCTGTTTGTTGGGATTTTTTCTTCTGCGTAAAATATCCATCGCCAATTCTAATCCTGCCACTGTATTGGTATGATAAGGACCAACTTGTAGATATGGAAGATCTTTTACTTCAATCGGCCAAGCATCATTACCAAACACTACAATATCCAAAGTGTCTTTCGGGTATCTTGTTTTTATCAGTTCACTCAATGCCATAGCTACTTTTTTGGCGGGAGTAATTCTGTCTTCTCCATATAATATCATGGAGTGAGAAATATCAATCATTAGCACAGTTGATGTCTGCGATTTAAAATCAGTTTCTCTAATGCTCAGATCATCTTCCTGCATCCGAAAGTTATCAATACCATGATTGATTTGTGCATTGCGGATGCTTTCTGTAAAATCAATTTGCTCCAGCATATCGCCAAATTGAAATTGTCTTGTTTCTGAATTTAATTCATCACCTTGTCCCGGTTTAAAAGTTTTATGATCACCTTGTTTTGTTTTCTTCAACTTTCCGAAAATTTCTTCCAGGCTGCTTCTGCGAATGGCCTGTTCTGTTTTGGGTGTTATTTTAATTTCACCTCGTTCATTATTTTCTGTGAGGTAACCTTTTTCTTTCAACTCATCTATAAAGTCGCCCATGCCATACTCATTATCCGTTAACTGGTATTGCTTGTCCAGTTCATTCATCCATTGCATGGCTTCGCCTACATCACCACTGGTGTAGGTGAGTAATTGCATAAACAGATCTAGCAACTGCTGAAATTTACTTTTGCCATCACTATCTGCATCAAATTTTGTAAAATGAAAACCTTTCA
Organism: Chitinophagaceae bacterium; assembly: GCA_016706055.1. Lineage (GTDB taxonomy): Bacteria > Bacteroidota > Bacteroidia > Chitinophagales > Chitinophagaceae > JJ008. The sequence goes on from JADJKL010000003.1 coordinate 390,605, forward strand.
TGTGGTTAGCTTATATTTTTTATTGCTCATTTCATGAATGGACAATTTACGACAAAAAGCCTGCCGTCGATTTAGATTAACAACAACTTAATATCCATATAGTTCAAATAAAAAGCCTCCGTATAAAACGGAGGCTTCACAAAATTATATGTTACGATTAATTCCCGCTGTCAGGCCTGTTAGTACTATCAGGTTTGCCAGTGTTGTCAATAGTTGTTGGCCTTTCAGTTGCTGGCTTTGCTTTTAATTGTGGAGCATATTTTTCTTCTACTGCATCCATCACACTAAACAAGCTTTTCGTAATCAACAGCTCTGTCCTTAGACCGGTCTGTTTATCCTTCAGGCTTTCGGTGAAGAAGTAGTCTGCTCTGTTAATTTCCATTCTTGCCTGATTTTGTTGCTCTGCCGATTGTGCAAATGCCATTTTCATCTGCGCATCCTGTCTCATTTTATCATATGTGTTAAACAGGTTGTCAAATTCTGCACGGCTCATACCACCAAGAGCAGCATAATAATCAAACTGCTGATTCAAATCTTTCCGTAATGCCGTTCTTACTTTTTCAGCCAGTTCTGCTTTACCTGCTTTGTAACATGCTTCCAGGTAAACCATGCTTGTCTGGTTGTGGCTATTGTAGCGGCTTACCAAACCATAAGGAAGATTTGCAGGATTAATACCAGCTTCTACCTTGTCAAGCAATTTCTGTGCTTCGTCTTTTCTACCAGCATCGGCCATATTACCTGCTGCTTCTCCATACAATGAACGGATGGCAAGAATATGCCTACGGTTCTCTTCATCATAATAAACACCTTTTTTACCTGCACCACCAAATTCAAAATCATTCATCATAGTTTTGTACATGGAATCAAGATTGTTGGCTCTTATTTGTGTGCCACCTAATCCATTCTGGCGGAATGCCTGCTCTACCACCCAGTTTTGTTGTGGCGAAGCTAAAACAGCAGGTACAAGGCGATAAGCCATTCCATCTTTTCTCAAGTATTGTGCAAATCCTAATTCTCCCATCGGAGAAGTAAAATAGATTGGACGTTTCCATGCATTAGAGGCGATGATATTCAGAATAATGAAATCGCTACGTACCAAACCGCCATCTAATTTGTTTCTTGGTATTTCAAATCGCATTTCATCAAGAACACTGTCAGCTGGATTTACTGTACCATTTTTTCTTACTAAATCCTTATCAACCGATACACTAAACCTAGCAACAGGATCATATGCTTTTGTTTCCTGATTATAAATCTGTGCAACAGGAAATGCACTTGGGCCAGCATCCCTTTTTGATTCAGGATCTTCGTATCGCTTACCCATTATATCTTTCATTACATCATACAACGGATAGTATTTATTTGGATCAGCATTAGGGCTCATTTTATAACGAAGATATTCTCTGTTATGCCCTTCAACCTGCTCTTCAGACCAGATTACATCTACCGAATCAGACCCGTTTACTTTATAACGAAGCTGGTTGATATACCAGTCAATTCCCAATAAGCTGTTATTGATGATGCGGATATCAGGTCTTACACCTTCTACTTCTTGTGCATACCACAAAGGATAAGTATCATTATCACCAAAGGTGAATATGATCGCATTCGGCGCACAGCTTTCTAAATAGTTTTTAGCAATATCCGGTGCTGTTGTTTTTGCACTACGATCATGGTCATCCCATTCTTGTTGTGCCATTAATAACGGAACAGCCAAACAGACAACAGTAGTGGAAAGATTTAGTATTCGATCGTTTTGTCCTCCGGAAGAAATAGCTCTTATGAGAAAAGTTATTCCTGCAACAACCGCTGCAAACAACACAGTAGAATAAATACCTGTCATCAACATATCATTGAAAGTGCCCGGAGCAGCACTCATGAAAGTGATAAGAAATGTAAGTATGCTTCCTCCCGCCAATGTATTTTGAAAAGTAATCTTATCTGCTTTGTCTTTTGCCATTCGGATAAATCCAATTACAGCAAGCCCAATCCAGATGGCGAATGCATAGAACGAACCAACATATGCATAGTCCCGTTCTCTTGGTTGATTACCTGGTTGGTTAAGATAAATAACAACCGCTACACCTGTCATGAAGAACAACAGGAAGGTAACAACCCAATCTTTTTTATTTCTGAAAAATTGGAACACACAACCAAGAATACCCAATACAAAAGGCAAAAGATATAATTTGTTATGAGCCTTATTCGCATTTAATGTATCAGGAAGTTTTGATTGATCACCTAAACGATTATTATCAATCATTGAAATACCTGTTATCCAGTTGCCATCTCGTTTATTTCCTAATCCTTGCACATCATTTTGTTTACCAGCGAAATTCCACATGAAGTATCGCCAGTACATCAAGCCCATCTGGTAACTGAAGAACCATTCCATATTATCAGAGTATGTAGGAGGCGTATATCTTTCTCTTCCGGTAACGGGAGATTTTTCTTTTCCAAGATTCAGCCATTCTGCATAGAAGTCGGCATGGTACTGATCATTACTGGCATCCCATATTCTTGGGAATATTTGCATATCTGCATTCTGATATTTAGGTTTTTTTGCTACACCAGTAGGAATGTATTTGTCTTTTCCTTTCACATATTTCATCTCACCGTCTTCTAACTCTACATAACCTTCGTCATTGTATTTATATTCAGCAGAAAAATGCGGACCATAAACAATCGGTGCTTCACCATATTGCTCACGGCTTAGATAATAAACAAGGTTGATAGGATTATCAACGTTATTCATATCCACTGCTGGGTTCGCATTGGAACGAATCATCGGTGTGAGATACATCAAGTAACCCAACATCATAAACGCATAACACCAAAGTGTAAGCTTAATTGCTTTAAGTGCAGTTGGTTTTAGGAAATAGCCAAGAGCCAGTGCAACAGCACCCAATAAAAGGAATTTTAAAAATTTAGTCCCGCCTGAACCAGTACTTACAATAAACGGCAGGAATGATAAACAAATGAATACGACAAAAAATGTTATGATCTTAACAGAGGATGTTTTGTTTTCTTTAAACCGCAATGCAAAGACTATTGCAGCCGCCAATAAAATAAAATAAATGGCAAAGCCAGAAAAGAAAGGCATGCCTAATGTGTTTACAAAAAATACATCCACCAATCCTGCTGACTTCATGGAATATTGTACTACACCAACCTGTACTAATCCGGTAATGATACAACTGACAATAAATGCGATGATGGCACCTTTTGTTGTTGCTTCATAACGGCGGTAGTAATAAATCATTACAACGGCTGGAATAGTTAAAAGGTTCAACAAGTGAACACCAATGGAGAGTCCCATCATAAAGAATAAGAAAATTATCCAGCGGTCGCTTCTTGCTTTTGCATGAGCATCGTTGCCTGCATTTTCATCAGCATGTTCCCATTTCAACATTGCCCAGAATACCAATGCCGTAAAGAAAGAAGACAAGGCATACACTTCACCTTCCACAGCACTAAACCAGAATGAATCACTAAAAGTATAAGCTAATGCACCAACGGCTCCTGCGGCCATGGTTGCAAATGTTTGATGTGCGGTTAATTGTTCACCAGTACTCACCATCATTTTGCGGGCAAAGTGAGTGATGGTCCAAAAAAGAAATAAAATTGTTGCTGCACTTGCAAGGGCACTCATAAAGTTTACTGCATTGGCTGCTGTCATTCCATTATCTCCAAAAAGAATGATGAAAAAACGACCAAGCAATACAAACAATGGTGCGCCGGGAGGATGCGGCAGTTGTAACTTATCTGCACTGGCAATAAACTCACCTGTATCCCACAGGCTTGCTCTTGCTTCACGGGTCAAAAAATAAGTAGCAAAAGCGATAAAAAATACTGCCCAGCCGGTAATGTTATTGACTTTTCTGAAGTTCATAAAGTGTTGATTTTGAAAGAAAGCAAAAATAGGGGAATATAGGTTAAAAGAAGGCTAAGACGTACAGGAGGTTTTACCATAATTGTACCCTGAAAAGCGATTGAATAATAACTTTGAAACCGGATGGCAAGTGCAGCTATCTTTAGCTTAATGAAAGTAAATTCTGATAGTCTGATAGGAGAGTTGACCCTGTCTAAGTTTTTCGGAAAAACCCTTTAAGCCAAAGAGACCTGCGGCATTTCCTTTATTGATGGCAATTTCAAGGTAGCCAGCACTATTAAATAACGCCAATTTTTCACCTTCGGGCACATCTGCATAGCTTTCGCTAATCTGTTCAATTTTTTCATCTCGTTTAAAAACGATCTGAAAACTTCTTCCTTTACGTTGCTCTTCAAATTGCTCCCTTGTAATATTTACAATTACGTTTTCAAAACTATCAATGAAAATGATTTGGCCATCAATGGAGTTATTATCCAACGTTGGACGCAGGTGTCTTTTCTGAATATAATTCACTTCAGGATTACCAATGTTTTTTATTGATTCGCCATTCACAAGTTGGTTCACCACTTTTCCCATTACTGATGTAAGATGAATAGTGTTTTTTAGAGCAATTTTATCCAGCGGAATACCGATCACCATTTCAGGTGTTTCTTCCAATATCATTGTTAATAAACCATTGTCGGCGCAAATCAAGTATTGGTTATTATGAAAGGCAAGGATTAACTGTTCTGGTTTTTGTTCAAACAGATTTACCAATATTAAATGATAGCTGTAATCTGGAAAATTTTTTAATGCACTTCGGCATACATAAGCTGCCTGTGGATAGTTGAACGGAGGAATGTTATGTGAAATATCTATGATCTGGAATTCAGGATTTATATGTAATAACTGCGCCTTCACTGCACCAACTAAATAGTCGGGGCTTCCAATATCAGATGTGAGGGTTAGTAGCGGCAAAACAGTTTTGGTTTAATGGATTTTTATTTTACAAGTTTCCCATCTTTAAAGAAAAATTTATACGCAAACTTATCCGCCAATTTAGGAAAGAATTTTTGCATGAAGACGGTTCTTTTTCCAGTGAAAGTGAGGACTAAAGTTCTTTTCTTTTTTCTCACGGCTTTCAAAATATGTTCAGCACATTCTTCTGCACTCATCATTTTGCTTTCATCCATTGGAGTTTCACCATGTGAACTTCCGTCTTTGCTAAGTGCTGCATTTCGAATATTGGATGTAGTAAATCCAGGGCAAACCCACATTACATGAACACCATCTGCCATCAACTCGGTTTTAATTGCTTCCAACCAGCCTTGTACGGCAAATTTGCTCGCAGAGTAGCCACTTCTTCCCGGCAAACCTCTGTAACCTGCTATTGATGAAACACCAACTATTGTTCCTTTTCTTTCGATGATGGAATCCAATGCATATTTAGTACAGTAAACTGTTCCGTAAAAATTTATGTCCATCACTTTATGAATAACTTCTGTATCGGTATCTTTTAATAATGCTCTCATAGATACACCGGCATTATTAATAAGTATATCAATGCCACCAAATACTTTAATGGTTGTTTCCATAAAACGACGGCAGTCGTTTTCGCTACTTACATCAGCCACCATTGTGTGCAATGGAACAGAAGGATATTCTGCCTGCAATGTGTAAAGCTTATCATGATTGCGGCTGCAGGTTGCTACTTTTGCACCAGACTTAATTAACGCATCTACTAATGCTTTTCCAATACCGTCTGTTCCTCCTGTTACTACGACTACTTTATCTTTAAAATATGCTGACATGTGTAATGATTATTATTACAAACCTAGTTTAAAATTGTGCAAAAAGAAAAGGTGTAATCTGAATATATTCAGTAATAGAAAACAAATCATTTTATTTACTGAATAAACTTTGTTAATAACTGTTTGAAAAAGTTTTGGTATGATAGCTCTCAGACTGTATTTTTGCACTCCCTAAAACGGGAAAGTGCTGATTCCGTAGCTCAGTTGGTAGAGCAATACACTTTTAATGTATGGGCCCTGGGTTCGAGTCCCAGCGGGATCACAAAAAAAGTCCGGTTTATCCGGACTTTTTTTATAGGGAAGTTTCTTCAATCTTTTCCGGTATTTCGGCGGGTACTTTATTTTCATCAAACAATACAAGTAGCAGTTTTTCTAACATAATAACATACTGATCTACTTTTCCATGTTGTGTTTCGATATTGATATAACGTTTATCATTCTCTCCGCAATAAACACTTAAGGAACCATCTTTTTTTACCTTTTCATTGTCTTGCCAAATACTATTAAAACCAAAGTCCGCCATTCGCTGATAAAGTAAGCTGTCAGTTGTAAATGCAATATCATCGACATCCTGCGTACTGTCTTTATAAACAGCCTTTGCATCATTCTTTCTATTGCCATCTGGTAAATAACTTCTTACAGAATAAGCTTCTTCAGTATTATTATGCAATGCAATAATGCATTTAGTACTGTCTGGTATAAGTTGCAAGAGCATTCCTGCAAATTTTTCAATTTCAAGAATGGCCTGTTTGCTGGTACGTCTATTGTCTCTTAATGTTTGCTCTATTCCAATTCTGGAATATATCCTGTTTGGGTCAAAACCATAAGTGATTCCGTTAAGGCGAAATTTAATAACCCGTTGATTAGTGTTTTCAATTTTGATAAGTGTGCCGCCTGTTTCTTCCAAAACAGATTTAGCAGCATTATAAGAACTTGTTTCGTTCGCATGAACATTTATGCAGACAAAATCATTCACATCGCCGTACTGAAATATTTTTACGGCAATGTTTCTGTCCCCTATCTTATGAAAAACTGTTTTCTCAGCAGGGACGAATAAAGCTTTGCTGATAATTATGGGGTCGCTGGATTGTGCAATATTTACTTTACAAAACAGGCAAATAAAAATGGTGGTGGCTAATGTTTTCAATTTCGGTGGTTTCGATAAAGATAATCCAGTGGAAAATAAATCTTATACCGGGAAAACGGTATTTTATTCAATTTATTGAGAAATCAGGAAAGTTCTTCTTTCATCTTTTCCATTAATTTCTTCTCTATCATTAATTGAGCAAGCTGAATCATATTCATAAAGGCTTTGCTGCCGGAAATTCCATGACCAATAATTACAGGCTTTGCAACTCCGAGGACAGGAGTACCGCCGTAATTTTCAAAGTTGAACCGTTCAAAATAGGCTTCCGTTACTTTTTTCTGATTGCTGATTTCGTACAATGACTCAGCTAGCTTCAAAATGATATTGCCTGTAAACCCTTCGCAAACCATTACGTCTGCTTTATCAAGTAACACATCACGGCCTTCGATATTGCCAATAAAATTGATGTGCTTATTCTCTTTCAATAAAGGATAAGTTGCTTGTGCCAATAGGTTTCCTTTGCCTTATTCTTCACCTACATTTATCAATCCTACTTTTGGATTTTCTATTCCCAAAATATGTTTTGCATAAACAGTTCCCATTATGGCAAACTGATTAAGCTGCTCAGGTTTGCAGTCTGCATTTAATCCCACATCTAATAACAAACCAGTACCGCCTTCCGCTTTTGGGATGATGCTGGAAATAGTTGGCCTGATAACACCTTCCAATGCTTTTATACTGAACAAAGCCCCAACAAGCATTGCGCCGGTATTACCGGCACTTATGAATGCGTCCATTTTGCCGGAGGCTAATAAATGAAAGCCGATTGCAATAGAAGATTGTTGTTTTTCTTTTAATGCTTTGGTAGGATGTTCATGCATTCCTATTACCTGCTCTGCATGAACGATTGTAATATTTTCAAGAGGAGTATTATGTTCGTTAAGAAGAGTTTCAAGTTTCTCCTTATCACCAATTAAAGTCAGTTTAGCCGGAATGTTATGGCCCGACAAATAGAGCTGTACACCCTTTACTGCTTCCAGCGGGGCAAAATCTCCACCCATCATATCGATTCCTACATTCATCGGCTAAGTTGTGTTGATTGATTACTAAACTAGTGAAAACAACAAATTCCAAATTCCATTCAGACAATATAGCTAAATGGATTTGGAATTAAAAAAATTGCTTTTAAGGCAGTATTACTGTGCTCTTAAAGGTGCTTTTTCTGCAACAACTTTACCTTTGTAAAACAACTTTCCTTCACTTACATGTGCACGGTGACGTACATGGATTTCTCCTGTTGTACTATCAGTTGTTAACGTAGCAGCAGTTGCTTTATAATGCGTTCTGCGTTTTGCACTTCTTTGCTGACTATGTCGGCGTTTGGGATTTGGCATGACCTAACTTATTAAAATAATAAAAATATTTCTGGCCTTTTGTCAGCCTGAGCTAACGAAGGCTATTCTAAACCTTTAAACTTATCCAATCCTTTCCAGATTGGATTTTCAATTGTTTTATTCTTTTTTGTTTTTCCGTCTTTTTCATCCGGACGGGATTCCATTTTTTTAAGCACATCCATCGCATTTTTATTACAATGCGGTCCATCCATCTTTTCAAATTCACATGCCTTTTGCATGGGAAGACTAAGATTGATGAATTCATAAATCCAGTTAGCAACATCAATATGACTTTCGCCTTGTGCGATATAGTACATATCCGGGTCTTCTTCATTATCATTCATGAATTCCGGATTCTCTACCATTTTTACTGTGATATTAAATTCATCCCAGAGCTCAAATGGCAAATTGCTGTTGCAACGGTCGCAGGTAACTTCCAATACACCACCAATTTCAAATTTCAACAACATAAAACTGCTTTTTCTATCAAGCGATAATTTTACATTGGCTTTGCAGTGGCGAAAGTCCTGCTGTTGGAATGCTTCAAAGAACCTTTCATCAATCAAATAGTTGAATTCATGTATTCCGGGTTTCAACCCCACAAAAGCTATTTCAAACTCCCGTCGGCGGCTCATTTTTCAACTTTTTAAAAGAGTGTGCAAAGGTAAGGGAATAAATGGGTTTTTTCTGTCTGATTTTGGATTATTTTTACCCATCTGTCCCAGCTTTGGTTTGACCTGCCTGCCGGTAGGCAGGTTTTGAAGGAAATAATTAAAATTTGAAAGGTTGCAAAAGTTTCTGGCCCGTTTATTTACCCGTCTGATGAAGAGTTGGAATTGGGTGCTTTTAATAGTGTTGACCATCCTCATTAAGTGGGCTTCCTGGTATCCTAATTGGGTGGAGCATAATTATAGCAGAGGCGTTTATCCTGTTATTGCTAAAGTACAGCGTTTCTTATTTGGCTGGCTTCCGTTCAGCATCGGCGATGTGTTTTATGGCTTTCTCATCATCGTAATTATTTATAAAGTTATTAAGTTTTTCAAACTGCTCTTCAAGCGGCAATTGAACCGCAAGTATTTTGTAATCGCATTGCAACAAGGAATTTTTATACTCTTATTCTTATATGTTTTCTTTAATCTTCTCTGGGGATTAAATTATAATCGCCGTGGAATTGCCTATCAGTTAGATCTGAAAGTAAATACTTACACACTTAAGGATTTGGATACCTTAACCAATGTATTACAACAAAGGTTAAACTATTATGCAGGTTTTGCAACAGAGGCACAACGAGATTCATTTAACAGGAAAAGCAGGTTATTCAGAAGTGCTGTAGAAGCTTATGCAGCGGTAGCAAAAGAATATCCTTTTTTAAAATATAAGCCTAAGTCAATTAAGCCTTCCATCTTCAGTTATTTGGGAAACTATCTCGGTTTTCAGGGATATTATAATCCATTCTCCGGCGAAGGACAGGTTAATACAACTATACCCAGATTTTTAGAGCCATTCGTTACAACACATGAAATGGCTCATCAGCTTGGTTATGGAAAAGAAAATGAAGCAAACTTTGTAGGCTTTCTTGCCTGCCGGGCTTACAATTCAAATGTTTTTCGTTATTCCGCTTATTATGATGCTTATAATTATGCAATCGGCGAAGTGTATCGCAGCGATACCACTTTGGCAAAATCAATAAATGAGAATGTGCATCCGCAAGTAAAAAAAGACCAAAAAGAATTTCGAGATTTCTTTTATAAATACAGGAATCCGATAGAGCCAATCATCATGTGGGGCTATGGCCATTTTTTAAAAGCGAATAACCAACCAGCAGGTAAAAGAAGCTATAATGAAGTGGTAGCTTGGTTAATTGCTTTTTACAAAAAAAATGGGGTAGAAGCGCTGTAAACAATTTTATTGCTGACTTGTTATTATTGTATGAATAATTCTATCAAATTAATTATAGCAATTGCAATTCCAGTAGCTGTTGGAGCTATTAGCGGATTTTTTACTGCTACTGGTGTAGAAAGCTGGTATCAAACGATAAATAAGCCATCATGGAATCCACCCGGTTGGATATTTGCTCCGGTTTGGACAACGCTGTATATTATGATGGGTGTGGCCCTTTTCCTTGTATGGAAATCTGATAGCAGCGATATTTTGAAAAAAACAGCCATCACTCTTTTTACCATTCAGCTAGTACTAAATTTTTTCTGGTCTTTTATCTTTTTTGATCAGCATCAGATTGGCTGGGCATTGGTTGAGATTATCGCTATGTGGATTTTTATTTTACTTACAATCTTTGCATTTGGTAATGTAAGTAAATTGGCAGCATGGCTATTAGTACCATATATCAGTTGGGTAAGTTTTGCAACGATTTTGAATTACACCATCTGGAAGTTGAACTAAGTCTTACCATCAGAAGGGGTTGGGGCATTAAAACTTATTCTTCCACATCATACTTTCCACAGGCCTGTCTGGCTGATTGCTGTATTTAGAATTTTTCTTTTTGTCGTATGGATTTTCAATAACACCATCCACCGGAAAATATATAAGCTGACCAATCGGCATTCCTTTGTACACTTTCACTGGTTGCTTTACAGAAATCTCTAAGGTCCAGTTGCCACAAAAACCAACATCTCCTTTACCAGCCGTTGCATGAATGTCTATTCCTAATCTTCCTGTAGAAGACTTGCCTTCCAGAAATGGAACATGAGCATGGGTTTCTGTGTACTCCAATGTAACACCGAGATAAAAAATGTGTGGATACAAAACAATCCCTTCATCAGGTATTTCAAAAGATTCAATCTCGTTGTGCTTTTTAGCATCAATCATATGTTCTTTGTAGGTCGCCAACGTTTTTCCCAAACGAACATCATACGAATTACTTCCCAGGCTTTCTCTGTCGTAAGGAACAATCTTTATAGTGCCTTTCTCAATTTCTTCTAAAATTCTTGTGTCGGATAAAATCATTTTTAATATTTTTTGTTACCCAGCTTCAGTAATTCTTGTCATCGTTCCTTGCGTCGCACTCTTCAACTGCATATCTTTACTGAGCAAATGAATGGATATTCAAATGTCGGACGATAGATTTTCTGCAATGATAAATCTAAAATCTGCAATCCCCGCCTGACCACAAAATTATTTTTAGCAGTCGGGCAGGAAAAATCAAAAATGAATAATGCCGATTTTTTTTCAACAACAAATCAACGAAAACACAAGATTGGGTGTTTGGAAGATAGAAGAATCGGAAGAATTCTTTAAAGGAAATGTGCCACAGCACAGGGATGTTACCCATCCGCACAAGCGATTGCAGCATTTGGCTGGTCGTTTTTTGTTGCAATACCTTTTCCCAGACTTTCCATACGAATTAATACAAATTGCGGACACCCGAAAGCCTTTTCTCCCGGATGCACAGTATCATTTTTCTATATCTCATTGTGGTGATTATGCAGCAGCAATTGTAAGCAAAGAAAGCAGGGTAGGGATAGATGTAGAAATTCCTGTGGAGAAGATTGAAAAAATCATGTACAAATTTCTAAGTGAAAAGGAACTTGACCGGTTTAGCCTTGTTCCAGATGTTGGTCAAGCTGACGAAGTGGATAATTTTAATGAAGTCACTACTTTATGGTCAGCCAAAGAAGCTGTTTTTAAATGGTATGGAGACGGAGGTGTTGATTTTCGCAAGCAAATCCAACTGTTAAATAGAAATGACGAAAATAAAACTATCGATTGCTTTTTTTCAAAAAGCGAATCAGAACTAGTTGTTAATTACAAACAGTTTGACGGATTGGTATTGGCTTGGGTGGTGAGTTAATTACTCATCATCAATATCAGTCGAATCTTCAATTAAATTCAAATCAACATCAGTTCCAGAAATGCCTTCAATTGAACCTCTTACATGAGCGGCGCTTAATACTACTTTATCCAATTGCTTTTCTCTTGCTTTCCATAACCGTTCCATTGCATCTCTTTCTTTTTGAATAGAGTTTCTCATACTCATAAAACCTTCACGGATGGCTTGCCATTGTTCTGCAAACTCACGGCTGGTGAGATAATCGTATAGCAAATGCATCTTATCACCTTTATTATCCTGACTTTTTAATGCAGTAGATAATTTAATAATGCCATTCCTCAACATTTGTACAACTGGCTTTACTTCTGCAAAACTGCAAATCCAAACACCTTCTTTTTCACCAAACCGGTCAAAATCTTTTGGTAATGCTTGCGTAACAATTACTGCCACTTCTGCACCTTGGCTTCGCATATCTGCTTTTATCTTTTCTATCCAGTCGTTGGCAAAGTCTTTTGTTCGTTTGCTTTCGAATATTATTTTACCACACTCTTGGCCGAGATTATTCCGAACAGTTTGAATACAGTCGGCACCTCTTACACCTTTGCCAACTTCTGAAATAACATCAAAAGGGAAAGTGGTTCTTAATAATTCTTCTAGCAATAATTCTTGTGATTCACCTTGGGACTGCATAGAGCCTTGTTCGGCTTTTCTTCTCATTTCTTCAGCCAGTTTTTTCTGCGATTCCAACTTTTCTTCAAGGTCTTTAACTTTTAACTGGTAATCAGTTTCTTTTGCTGCATTTTTTTGTTCTTCCAGTTGTCTTATTTCAACAGATAGTTTACTTCTTTCCTCATTCAGTTTTTTCTGAATTGATAATTCGAGTTCTTCTTCCTTTGCTTTTAATTCATTTTCTTTTTTCAGGAATTCCAGTTCTTTGGCACGGGCCAGTTTTAATTTTTCTTCGTTGTCTTTATTATTCTGTTCGGCCAGTTTTAGCTTGTTTTCAAAATCTGCTGATATGTTTTTGCGGATGTTTTCTTCGAGGAATTGCTGGATCTTTTTTTTCTCTTCCTCTAGCTTTAGCTGAAATTCGTCATTCTTTTTTTTCTGCCAGTCAGCAGCTTTGCTACGTAATTCCTTTTCCACTTCTTCCCGGATGGCTTCATTCGGTTCGAACTGGTGACCACAATTAGGACATTTTATATCAGTTGCCATTGAGTTTTCTTTTGTTTCAAATCTACAAATACTACTTCGCAAATGCTTCTTAGTACAAATAAAAAAAGCGACTCATTTTCATGAATCGCTTTTAAGTTGTGCTCCGGAACGGAGTTGAACCGTTACGGACATTGCTGTCCATCCAGATATTAATCGGGACGGTCTACCAATTCCCTTTTATAAGCGATTCCAAATAAATTCTACTTTTTTGTTTCTTGATGCGAAGTTCTTCTTTTCTTGCTTGCGATTCATCAGGAAAAGACTTTGTTGCACAAATTTTATAAGGTCTGCAGTTTCTTGTTGCGGTGACCATTCCGGAATTGTGTCTGATTAATCTTGCATCAACATCAGCACTGTATCCAATATAATATCGGTTACACTTTTCTGAGTATAGTATATAAACGTAGTGCATAAAAAAAGCGACTCAATTTACTGAATCGCTTTAAAATGTGCCCCGGAACGGAGTTGAACCGTTACGGACATTGCTGTCCACAGGATTTTAAGTCCTGCGTGTCTACCAATTCCACCACCAGGGCAAGGTGATTTATTTTAAAAGAACTTTAAGGTGCCTCGGAACGGAGTTGAACCGTTACGGACATTGCTGTCCATCCCGATATTAATCGGGACGGTCTACCGATTCCACCACCAGGGCTGTATGTTGTGTGCTTTCTCAATCCTGTTCAATAGTATTACCGAACGATGAAGAGTGCGACGCAACAGACGATGATAGTAGTACAAAAGCCGGGCTAATAATATTACTATCAGGTGTTTTCAAAAAAAATCCCTCCGCCAATGGAGGAAGGATTTCCTGAGCGAAAGACCGGGCTCGAACCGGCCACCCCGACCTTGGCAAGGTCGTGCTCTACCAAATGAGCTACTTTCGCATGTCGTTGCTTAGTTTGTAACCAAGCATATAAAGAACTAAAGGGGTGCAAAAATAGGGCAGTTGCCCTTTTTAAAAAAATTTAAAACAGCTTATTTATACTTTGGAGTGTATAAAGAACTTTCTTGAACAGGAGCTTCTACTTTGGTTTTGCTATATCTTTTTGTAGAAAGCATATAACAACTGCCTAACGTCATCGCAACGATACATGCTACCTGTAAATAAAAAAGAAAGGCTGAAGAAGATACCCAGTTATGCGTAAAATCTTTGTCTTGTACCTTTTGTAATTCTTCTTGATAATCCTGTGTGCTGTCCATATTCAGGTTTTGTGATGCAAAAATAAGGGTTCAATGTAAAATATCAGTTGGTTTTCCCCACAATTTCTGCAAATGTCTTTTTCTTTTTTGCAAAATGCTCCCAAACCATATTTTTATTAAGCAGCCCACTTAATTTGCCATTTCTGTTAATAGGGAATAAGCTTTTCTTTTGGTGGAATAACCACCATTTTAAAAAAGCTATATGTGCTCTTAAAATAGCTATAAAATATCCTCCATCGCCAGATAACAATCCTTTCCATGCGGAAAGTGCATCTAATAGGTTTCTTACTGGTACTACCCACAGCTTTTTACTAAATGGCAGATTTTTTGACAACATGATTTTGTTGTTCCTGAAATTAAGATATGTCTTTAGTGAATTACCTTTTGGCAATGTGCCGCCACCTACATGATAAACAACAGATGACGGGCAAGAATAAATAGCATGGCCAGCCAGTTGTATTCTCCAGCATAGATCAATCTCTTCCTGGTGTGCAAAAAAGTATTCATCGAAACCTTTCATTGCATGAAAAACAGATGAACGGATAAAGAGTGATGCTCCGCTTGCCCAGAAAATTGGTTCTTGTTGATCATATTGTCCTTTATCTTCTTCACTAATATCAAAAACTCTTCCTTTTGCAAATGGATAACCGTATTTATCGAGCCAGCCACCAGCAGCTCCGGCATATTCAAACATTTTTTTATCCTTATAAGAAAGTAGTTTTGGTTGACAGGCAGCAATATTCGAATTACTATTTAAAAGAGTAACCATTGGTTGTAACCAGTTAGCTGTTACTTCAACATCTGAGTTAAGCAAAACATAGTATTCGGAATCGACTTGTTTTAGTGCTTCATTATAGCCTTTAGCAAAGCCAAAATTTTCAGTGAAAGTAATTAGCCTAATTGTTGGATAATTAGTTTGAAGAAATGCAATTGAATCATCAGTAGAGCCGTTATCAGCGACGACAATCTCAAAGTTGCTATACTGTGTCGCCAAGACTGACGGAAGGAATTGCTCCAAATACTTCCGACCATTCCAGTTTAATATTACAATGGCTACTTTAGACAATTGGTTCAAGGTTGTTTGAAATATTTAATCAAAAATACGGGAAGACGGGTTATCCTTGTTAAATTCGAAACATGTTTAGGCAAATATTAAACTGGAGAACGGCTTTGGCCATTATTGCAATATTTATCATTAGTGGTACTATATTTTATTCGCAATATCTGGCAAGGAAGATTGCAAAGGATGAAAAACTAAAAGTGGAACAATGGGTTGAAGCGGGGAAATTCGTTTTTAATTCTCCTGAGAATGCTGACTTGAAATTGGCTTCGATGATTACTACTCAAAACACTTCTATTCCGATTATCGAAGCTGATGAAAAGGATAGTATTCTTCAATATATAAATCTCGACTCTGCAAAATCGGCCAATAATATTTCTTATGTACAAGGAAAGTTGAAACAATTTAAATCTCAGAATAAGGCTATTGTCTGGGTTGATCCATTCGACTCTACAAGACGTAATCTTTATTATTATGGCAACTCAAAATTATTAACCGAGGTTAGGTATTATCCGATTGTTCAATTGATAGTAGTGGCTTTGTTTATCATTATCACCCTGCTTTCTTTACGTAGCAGTTATCGGTCTGTTCAAAATCAGGTGTGGGCTGGTATGGCGAAGGAAAC
This sequence comes from Chitinophagaceae bacterium, assembly GCA_016706055.1. GTDB lineage: Bacteria > Bacteroidota > Bacteroidia > Chitinophagales > Chitinophagaceae > JJ008. The sequence continues at coordinate 406,655 of JADJKL010000003.1, forward strand.
AGCACATCAATTAGGAACGCCTGTTTCTTCATTAGAAGGTTGGGTGGAAATGCTAAAAGATAAACCGGGCAATGAAAAAATTACACAGGAGCTGGAGAAAGATGTAAACAGGCTAAGACTTGTTTCAGACAGATTTGGAAAAATTGGCAGCACCCCACAATTGGAAAAGCTTGATTTGGTAAGTCAAATCAATAGCATGGTTGATTACATGCGAAAAAGAGCTACAGGTAAAATTATTTTCACTGTAGAAACAAATGGAAAAGAAAAGATAGAGGCTGGTATATCTGCTCCGCTTTTCGATTGGGTAATTGAAAATCTTTTAAAAAATGCATTGGACTCAATGGAAGGAACGGGAAGTATCTCTGTGGATATGAATGATGATGCTAATAAAGTAACTATTGATGTTACCGATACAGGTAAAGGAATAAGTAGTCAAAATATTTCCAGAGTATTTAAGCCAGGGTTTACAACTAAGAAAAGAGGGTGGGGTTTAGGTTTAAGTCTTTCAAAAAGAATTATAGAACAGTATCATAAGGGAGAAATATATGTGAAGAGTTCGGAAGTTGGAAAAGGGACCACTTTCAAAATTGTTCTGAAAAAATAATCCGCTTACATTTGCAGTCCTTATTCCTGCAACTAAAAAATCAGGAAGCCCGGGTGGCGAAATTGGTAGACGCACCACCTTGAGGTGGTGGCGCCGGAAACGGTGTGCTGGTTCGAATCCAGTCTCGGGCACAATAGTTTTAGAGGTTAGAATTAATTCTAACCTTTTTTGTTGCCACAATATATTGTAACAACATAGATTTGCGTCAACGATTAAAAACAATCAAATTATGAATACAATAAATTGGGAAGGTGTTTTTCCTGCTATGCTTACTCCATTTACAAAGGATGATAAGATTGACTATGCAATGTTTGAAAAAAATGTACAAGCACAGTTAGCTGCTGGATGTACTGGTTTCATACTTGCAGGATCATTGGGCGAAGGCAGCACATTGGATGGTGAAGAGAAAATAGAATTACTTAAGTATTCTGTTGACTTATTAAAAGGAAAGCAACCATCACTAATTACGATTGCTGAGCAAACAACCAAAGTGGCAGTTGAGCTAGCACAAGATGCAGAAAAAAATGGCGCAGCAGGATTGATGATATTGCCACCTATGCGTTATAAGGCTGATGATAAAGAAACAGTGGAATGGTTTAAGACGATTGCTGCAAATACTTCTTTGCCTATAATGGTTTATAATAATCCGGTTGATTATAAAATTGAGGTTAAACTTCACATGTTTGAAGAACTGGCTAAATGCAATACAATTCAATGTGTGAAAGAATCGACAAGAGATATTACAAACATTACAAGGATGCGTAATTTGTTTGGCGACAGGTACAAACTTTTTTGTGGTGTGGATACATTAATAATGGAAGAGGTAATGCTCGGCGCAGATGGAATAGTTGGCGGATTGGTAGATGCTTTTCCTAAAGAAACTGTAGCTATTTTTAAACTGGTAAAAGCTGGCATGTATAAAGAGGCCTTGGATATTTACAGATGGTATTTGCCGCTTCTTGAATTGGACTTACTTCCTAAATTGGTGCAATATATTAAGCTGGCGGCTGTGCAAACGGGTTTAAGTACTGAATTTGTTAGAGCACCAAGATTGATATTAGAAGGCGATGAAAGAGAAAGAGTGTTGAAAATAATTAATGATGCAGTTGCTTCACAACTATCATTGCCAGATTATCTAAATCTTTAATTAACTGTAAAGGCTTAGTATTATAGTTAGTACGTTGAATAAGATTATTTTTTACCATTAAAATAAATAACAATGGAAAGAAAAGACTTTATAAAAAAAGCGGGTATGGCAGCAGCAGCTGTTACACTATTGCCAGAAGGTAGCTTGTTCGCAAAAGGCACCGATGAGAAAGTAAGAGCAGTAATGATTGGTGTTGGCTTGCGGGGGCAAAATCATCTTGAACTGTTACTGCGAAGAGATGATGTGGAAATTATTGCTATTTGTGATATTGATGAAAGAATGTTGACGAGTTCAAAGGAAATCATAACAAAGAGTGGAAAGAAAATGCCACAAGTGTTTACCGGCGACTTGTATGCATGGAAAAAAATGTTAGAGTTAAAAAATATTGATACAGTAATTATTGCTACACCGTGGGAATGGCACAAAGAAATGATTATTGGCTCATTAGAGGCAGGAATAAAATATGTTGGTACAGAAGTAATGATCGGAATTACTTTACAAGATCATTGGGATGTGGTGAAAGCAGCTGAAAAGTACAATGCTCATGTTTGTATGCTGGAAAATGTATGTTACCGTCGTGATGTGATGGCTGTTCTAAATATGGTTCGCCAGAATGTGTTTGGAGAATTGGTGCATTTACAAGGTGGTTATCAGCATGATTTGCGGGAAGTAAAATTCAATAATGGTATTGATGCATACGGACATGGGTGTGAGTTTGACGACAAAGGATGGTCTGAAGCAAGATGGAGGACTCATCATTCAGTGTATAGAAATGGAGATTTATATCCAACGCATGGTATCGGACCAATTGCACATTATATAAATATAAACCGTGGCAACAGGTTCATGAATATTTCTTCTTTTTCATCCAAGGCAAGAGGATTGCATGATCATATTATTAAGGAATGCGGACCGGATCATCCTAACGCAAAAATTACTTTTAAACTAGGTGATGTTGTTACCACTTCTATTGGTTGTGCAAATGGCGAAACAATATTATTACAGCATGATACAAATCTACCAAGGCCTTATTCATTAGGCTTTCGAGTGCAGGGAACCAATGGCTTATGGATGGATGTGGCAAAAGGAATTTATGTTGAAGATAAATCCAAGCCACACCAATGGGATGATGCCAAACAATGGTTAGATCAATACGATCATCCACTTTGGAAACGTTGGAGCAACGAGGCTTCCGGTTCTGGTCATGGTGGCATGGACTTTTATGTGGTACATATGTTTATTGAATCTGTAAAAAAGAAAACAGCAACACAGATGGATGTGTATGATGCGGCTGCATGGAGTGCCATTACACCATTAAGTGAAAGGTCAATTGAGCTTGGAAATGAAACAATTGAATTTCCTGATTTTACAAACGGGAAATGGATGTACAGAAAACCAGTTTTTGCTTTTAACGACAATTTCTAACAACAATAAAAAAATCCATTTAATTATTACTGATTAAATGTATAACTATATTCAATTTTGCCTGTTAATTGTTTGTCATCATTAAATAAAGCTTCTTTTGTTTTCAAGCCTTTGTTATCATAAATGTATCGCCAAATGAGGTAGCTTACTTTTAGGCTTGGTGTTGTGGTTATTTTTTGAATGACTCTATTTTGCTCATCGTATTCAAACATCATATCTGGCAATAATTTTTTCAATTTTAAATTATACCGTACCACATCTGTTAGTCGTTTATTTTCATCATAGTAATAATAAACAGCACCGGTTTCAATTCCTCTTCTAAAAGTTTTTTCATCACCGGGAAGTCCGTTCTCGTCTGGAATGAAGCGGATTTCTAGGCTGTCTGCATTATTAATTGTTCGCCACATTTTTAATGGATTTCCTGTTGCATCATATGTCCAGTGATGAGATTCAATCTGGTTGAAATCATTAGCAGCATCTGCTGTAGTGTTTTGTATTAATTTAATTCTGTCCTCTGCATCATATTGATATGTAATTACATTGATGAGGCCAGCAGAAGAGTCGGTAATGCTTATTAGTCTTCCTTGCGCATCAAACCTGTTGTAATAGACAGAAACTTGTGTATTATTCCGTGTACTTGTTTTTAAAACTGTACCATTTTCTCTTACTTCCTGCACTTCTCCATACGTATCGTTTTTTGCGCCATATTGGTCAATACCAACTGTTGTAACCATCTTAACTTTATTAGCCCGATAATTTTTCATCAGACGGTTGGTTTCTGTAGTCCCGATAATGTCATTATAATAATATTGAGCGGTTGCCTGAAAGGAGATAAAGCCTAATACAATCAAAGAAAGGAATTTCATACCGGTGATATTGTTTTAAGTTTCAAAGTTAATCTGAATAATCCACTAACGGAAAATTGAGACTGCTTGTATTTTTGTGCTTATTTTTAAGAAAAATTTACATTGTCTCATATTCCTCAACGAAAAGAGAAAGACTGCTTAAACTGCGGAACAGTTGTACAAGGCCGCTATTGTCATGAATGTGGCCAGGAGAATGTAGTGCCAAAGGAAACTTTCTGGCATATGCTTACTCATTTTTTTAATGACATAACTCATTTTGATGGGAGTTTTTTTACAACAGCTAAGGATTTACTATTTAAGCCAGGCTTCTTGTCAAAAGAGTATGTGTCGGGTAAGAGGGTTAAGTATCTTCATCCAGTAAGGATGTATGTATTTACTTCAGCCATTTTCTTTTTATTGTTTTTTGGTTTTTTCTCAGGGTCAAAAAGTATCAATTTAGATTCAAATGCCGATATAAGTGGCAAAGAAAGATTAAAAGTGATTGAAAAGCTGGAAAAGGAATTTGCAAATGATGATTCAAAAAAAGATATACTACTCAGGTTAGAAGTTCTGAAAGATACTACTCAAGCTATTTTGGTTGCTGATTTTCCAATATTGTTCAAAGATTTATCAGTACTTAATATAACAGGTGAAGGGAATAAATATCACTCAGTAAATGAATACGATTCAATACAAAAAACTTTGCCGACTGCCAAAAAAGATGGTTGGTTTAGAAGCAGAATTATACGTAAAGAAATTAGTTTGAATAAAGACTTTGGTTCCGACCCTTCAGCTGCAGCCAAAAAACTGGGCAACTCTTTTCTACATAAATTACCATATCTACTTTTTGTTTCATTGCCATTATTTGCTCTCATACTTCGGCTTGTTTATATCCGCAGAAAGCAGTTTTACTTTGCTGATCATGGAATATTCACCATTCATCTTTATATATTCACATTTATTGTTCTTTTGGCAGTATTTAGCCTCAATAGTTTAGAATCAATCACACATTTAGGAGTTATCAATTATTTGATTGGAGCATTATTCATTCTGCTAACGATATACTTATATAAGGCAATGCGATACTTTTATGGTCAGAGTAGGTTGAAGACTCTAATAAAGTTGTTTTTGGTATTCATTTTATCTCTGTTATTAATGTTTAGTTTGTTTGTTTTCTTTTTTCTTTTTTCCGCCTTTACTTTATAATTTTCTCTTATGATTAATCAAACTGGTGAAGCTTTTCTGCGCTTAGTGAAAATAATGGATGAACTGCGGGAGCAATGCCCATGGGATAAAAAGCAAACAATACAAACACTACGGCAATTAACTATTGAAGAAACCTATGAACTGGCAGATGCGATAACTGATGAGGATTGGGAAGGCATAAAAGAAGAACTTGGAGATTTGTTATTGCACATTGTATTTTATGCGAAGATTGGTGCCGAGCAAAAGCAATTTGAATTAGATGGAGTTATCAATGGAGTTTGTGAAAAATTAATTGGCCGTCACCCTCATATTTATGGCGATCCGGATAATGATGGCAAATTAGTAGAAGTTAAAAGTGACGAGGATGTTAAAAGAAACTGGGAAAAGCTAAAATTAAAAGAAGGGAAGAAGTCAGTAATAAGTGGAGTTCCTAAATCACTACCTGCAACAGTAAAGGCAATGCGGCTTCAGGAAAAAGCAAAGCAGGTAGGCTTTGAATGGGAGGAAAAACAGCAAGTTTGGGAAAAGGTGGAAGAGGAAATGGATGAATTAAAAACAGCTATTGCAAATCTTGAATCTGTTGCCAGCAGTCAGGAAAAAGCAGCACATCAAAAAGAAGTGGAAGCTGAGTTTGGCGATCTTATATTTTCATTAATAAATTATGCACGGTTTTTGCAGGTAGATGCCGAAAATGCTCTCGAATTGACAAATAAAAAATTCATCCACCGGTTTACTAAAATGGAGCAGGCTGCAATCCAAAGTGGCAAAGACCTTCATTCAATGACTTTGGAGGAAATGGATGCCATCTGGAACACTATTAAAAAACAGCGAACCGATAAGTGAAGTTATCCTTACTAAATATCCTTTGGCGCAAGTACACTATACTTGCTCTATCAGTATTACTATTCGTACTTTCTCTTTTTTTTAATACACTTTATTCAAATGATTCTTCTGTTTATAAGGAAGTAATAAAAGCAGAAAAATACATTGCGCACAATCAGGAAGACTTCTCGATTTTTTTAAAAGACTCTTTGTTAATCAGCAAACTTGTTGCGAAAAAGGAAACATTGAGTGAGTTTGAAAAAGTAGCTGCGAAGCGTTACGGTATTTTTTTATATACAATAAATGATTTCGGGGATGCTGGAATGAAATTTTGGAATGAACAGATCATTGTTCCTACGGCGGAATTATTATCTGCTGACGATGGGGAATATTTTGAAAAGTTATCTAATGGCTGGTATTATGTAATTAAGCAGACGGTAAAAAGCAAACAGGGCAAATTGCTTTCATTTGCAATGATTCCGATACGGTCCAATTTCTTTATTGAAACTGAATACCTGCCGGAAACATTTTTATACAGCGAAGTTTCAAATCAAAGAGTTCGTATAAGTGAAAAGCCTACTGAATTTGGAGTAAAAACTATAAATGGGAAAACCCTTTTTTATCTTGACAAAAAGAATTCCGGAGCTGTTCCATATAATAATAAGCTTACCATTGTTCTAAGGTTTTGTGCTGTATTGTTATTGCTGTTGTTTATTCAACTCTTTGTTGAATCGGTTGCAAGAAAAAAAGGAGCATGGAAAGCTATAGCACTGCTTGTTTTTTCACTTGTTTCGCTGCGCCTCGTAATTTATTTTTTCCCTTTGTTGCTAAATCTTCGGCAGTTTGAATTTTTCAGTCCTTTAGTATATGGCTCAAATATTGTGCAACGATCATTGGGAGATTTATTTATAAATGTTATTCTCTTCGGATGGATTATTTTATTTGCCTGGTCAAAACTTTATGACTTTAGGATTTTGCCAACATCGTCTATCCCTAAAAAAGTAAAATGGATTATTGGTTTACTGGCATTATGCCTACTTGTTCTTTCTACGTTTGTGCTGGCTTCGGTAATCAGAAGCCTTGTTGCCGATTCTAAGATTTCTTTTGACGTAACCAATTTCTTCAGTCTGAATCTTTACACTTTAGCAGGATTTTTTATTCTGGCGGGTCTATCACTATCTTATTATTATCTATCTCAATTATTATTCAGGCTTGTATTCCCGTTGCTTTCGGGTCGGGATTATCTTATCTACTTTGCTATATGTATTGTTGGACTTATTTATTTAAGTATTCAATCAGCTGCAGCAGATGTATTATTTTATCTCCCTGTTTTGATTTGGTTGTTAGGCTACACATGGTTAATTAACCGAAAAGGGCTTTTGTTTAAAAATATTCGGATAAATATTGCAGGTATACTATCGTGGATATTTATTTTTTCAGTTTCTATATCAGTAATAATGCTGTCGCAGAATAAGAAAGTGGAATGGGAAAAGCGAAAGTCTATTGCTGAAAAACTCGCTGTGCAAACAGACCCGTCCAGCGAAATGCTCATGAGCATTGCCATCAAATATCTTGACAATGATTTCCTGAGCGAAAACTTCTATCGTTTCAAGGATAAGCAACAAAGCCAGATTTTAAGAGATAGCATTATAACCGGCAACTACAGTGGATTTTTGAATAAGTATGATACCCGTTTGTATGTATATGATTCTTCTGGGAAAGGACTCGATAATGAAGATCCAACATCCTTTGAATCGCTGAATGTGATATTTACTGTGCAGTCGAAGGCAACCACCACACCTGGGTTATATTATTATGAAACAGCTTATGATAAATTTAATTATATCATCCGGCGGGATGTAGTTGATTCAGGTGACAAAAAAATGGGTTCATTTTTTATTGTTTCAAACCTTAAAAGTTTTAGCCGGGATGCCTTGTTTCCAGAATTATTTCGTCAGAGCAAAGGAGCTGATCCGGAAAATTCTCCGATATATTCGAATGCAGTTTACATTAGAAATAGGCTTATTTCTCCCGTTGGCAATTACCCATTCGCTACATGGTTAAATGAATCAGAAATTCCGAAGGACGAGTTTAAATTAAAAACAAATGGGGATTTTGATGAACTATGGTACCGTGCCAGCAAGGACAAAGTGGTTGTAATCGCCAGAAAAAGAGAAACGACTATTGAAACAATTACGTTATTCTCCTACATCTTTTGTGCATTTCTATTTCTGGTAGCATTGGTACAAATTATTATTTACATTTTAAAAACAGGATATAACTGGAAGGGGATTAAAAAACTACTGGAGCTTAACATCAGGTCACAAGTACATAGTACTATTATTTTTATCAGCATATTCTCATTCGTAGTAATAGGGTTTGCAACTATTTCTTTCTTTATAAGCCGTAACCGGCAAAGTAACAGTGAGAAGCTAAGCCGTACTATGAAGATTATGGTGAATGAAATGGAAAAGAAGATGGCAGATCACAATACGTTTGATGATGTAATAAAAGTGTACGATACGGTAGCCAATAACAACCTTCAGAAATTGGTTGACGATGTATCGGATATTCATGGAGTGGATGTAAATGTGTATGACCTTAATGGAAACTTGCAAGTCTCGTCTGAAGCGAATGTGTACACAAAAGGAGTACTCAGTAAAAAAATGGAACCTAGAGCTTTTTTCCATCTTGACAGAATGCGGCAGGTGCAACATGTGCAGGAAGAAAAGGTTGGTAATTTTTCTTACTTGAGCATTTATTCGCCAGTGAGAGATCAGCAAGGCATTGTAGAAGCATATGTAAACATTCCATATTTTACTTCAAGGCCGGAGCTGCGGCAAGAAATTTCAAACTTCCTTGTAACGATTATTAATCTGAATGCATTTATTTTTCTGATAGCTGGTTTGATTGCTTTGTTTATTACGAATAGAATTACTCGTTCATTTGCAATTATCAGTGACAAAATGAAAGAAGTGAATCTTGGCAAGCAGAATGAAGAAATTGTATGGAACAGGAATGATGAGATTGGAGATCTTGTAACCGAGTATAATAAAATGGTGACAAAACTTGGCGATAGTGCTGTGGCATTGGCAAAAAGTGAAAGGGAAGGAGCCTGGAGAGAAATGGCGAGACAGGTGGCGCATGAAATAAAGAACCCGTTAACGCCAATGAAACTTAGTATTCAGTATTTGCAAAAAGCAATTAATAATAATCAGCCGAATGTAAAAGAACTGTCTGGTAGTGTTGCAAATACGTTAGTGGAACAGATCGATCATCTGTCAAAAATCGCTGCAGACTTTTCACAGTTTGCCAACATTGGCAACACCAATATTCAACTTTTTGATTTGCATGAAGTAATTCGGTCGTTAATTGATTTATATCAGCCAAATGAATTGGTAGAAATAAAATGGCTACCGGTAAATAATTCAGTAATGGTTAATCAAGATAAAACGCAAATGAACCGCCTCTTTACAAACCTTTTTATGAATGCGGTGCAGGCATGTCAGGAAAACGAAAGTTGTAGAATAGAAGTCACGGAGAAAGTTGATGGAGACAAATTATCTATAACCATAAATGATAATGGTGAAGGCATACCAGAAGATATACAAGAGCGGATATTTATTCCAAATTTTACAACAAAATCTTCGGGAACAGGGCTTGGATTAGCAATGTGTCAAAGCATAGTTGAACAAGCTAAAGGAAGAATATGGTTTGAAACTAGCAAAGGAAATGGGTCTACATTTTTTGTAGAATTGCCTATTGTTGTTGATTGATTTTTTGCCAAATCCATGAACCAACGATTGTTTTTCTACGTAACTTCCCTTTAAATACTCACTGTCATGCGGAGGTTTATTTTAGTTATTTCAATATTTCATATTTCGTTTATAGTAATTGCACAGCAGTTTGGTGGAAATTCTCCGTCTACTAAGTGGAAACAAATTAATACGGATTCTGCAAGGGTCATTTTTCCGGTTGGGCTGGACAGCCAGGCACAACGAGTAGCATCAATTGTTCATTACCTCGCTTCTGAAAAACCTGTTTCTTTAGGCAATCAACTAAAAAAAATAAGTATTGTTTTACAAAATCAAACAACAATAGCAAATGGCTATGCACAATTAGGGCCATTCAGAAGTGAATTTTACATGACTCCTGACTTTAATAATTTTAATCAGGGCAGCATAGGCTGGTCAGACCAATTGGCATTGCATGAATACCGCCATATTCAGCAGTTTAATAATTTTAATAATGGATTGAGTAAGTTGATGAAAGTAGTGTCTGGCGAAGAAGGATACTCTTTAGCTATCAATGCAGCAATACCGGATTGGTTTTTTGAGGGTGATGCTGTTTATAACGAAACAGTATTATCAAAACAAGGAAGAGGAAGGCTTCCGCTTTTTTTAAATGCTTATCCTTCATTATGGCAAGCCGGAAAAAAATACTCTTGGATGAAATTGCGAAACGGCTCAATGAAAGATTATATTCCGAATCATTACAACTTAGGCTATCTTTTGGTAAATTATGGCAGAGAGAAATATGGTGATGATTTCTGGACGAAAGTAACTACAGATGCCAGTGCTTATAAAGGGTTATTTTATCCATTTCAAACAGCCATTAAAAAACATGCTGGAATAGATTACAAAACTTTTAGAGAAGAGGCATTTGAATATTATAAGAAGCAAACAGAAAGGACTTCACAAGTAAGAGATGAATATGTGCAGCCGGTAAAAAAGAGTTATGTAACAAATTATTATTTCCCTTATACTGTCGGTACTGACTCATTAATTTATCGAACGACCAGTTACCGCAATCGTCCGGCATTTTATTTAAAAGATGCAAAAGGCGAGCATCGGTTAAAGACAAGAGATATTGTTACAGATGAGCAGTTCTCTTACCGCAATCGAAAAATTGTTTACGCAGCATATGAATCAGATGCCCGTTGGGGATGGAAAGATTATAGTGTAATAAAATTGCTGGATGTACAAACAGGCAAACAGCAAACATTAACACATAAAACAAAATACTTTACTCCTGATATTTCTGAAGATGGAAGTTTAGTTGCTGCTGTACAATTTGATGAAAATGGAAAATCGGAATTACATATTCTAAGTGCAAATGGTGGTAAAGTGCTTAACAGAATTCATTCCACTGAGATCAACTTATTTACTGATCCTAAATTTCTGGATGATAAAACGATTGTTTCTGCCATACGATTAAATGACGGTAGAATGTATATTGCCAAAACAATGTTGCCAACTGGAGAAACTGTTCAGCTTACTTCTCCTTCTTTTAATGTAGTTGGAAATCCATGTGTTAGTAATGGGGTTATTTATTATACGGCAAGCTATGCTGGTAATGATGATGTTTTTGCATTGCGAATGAGTGACAATACAATTTTTAAAATAAGTGATGGCCCTTTGGGTAATTATAATGTAAACGTAGCAGGTGGAAAAATACCATGGTCATCATTTACAGCTGAAGGCTATCAGCTAAAGCAAATGGATGAGAAGGATATTAAATGGATTGAAATAAGCAAAGCAGTCGCTACTACATTAGATGTAAAATTTCAAACGGATACTAAGGCAGCTGTTGGCGATGTATTAAACGGGAAAGCTTTGCAACGGCAATTTGCTGTAAGTGATTATAAGAAAAGTACAAAACTGATAAATCTCCATAGTTGGAGGCCAAACTATTCTGATCCCATTTTTTCTTATTCAATATATGGTGAGAATGTGTTGAACACTTTGCAAACGGAATTTTATTATCAGTATAATCAGAATGATAGAACTAATGCCGTTGGAGTTAATGCAGTGTACGGTGCATTATTTCCTAATATTGTTCTCGGTACAGAATATACATTTGATCGAAGTACAGTAATTGGAAGCAGGCTGCGGCAATGGAGTCAATTAGATTCAAGAATTGGATTAAGTATTCCATTGAACTTTGCCAGCGGACAAACCTATAAGAATTTTAATCTTTCCAGCTATTATGTGCTGCGCAATAATTTTAATAAAGGGTTTTATAAAGATTCGCTAGGTACCACCTCGTTTAGTTATTTGTTACACTCTTTATCATGGTCGCAACAAATACAAAGAGCTGTGCAACATATTTATCCAAGGTTTGCCTATTCTTTAAATGCAAGCCATCGTCATGCAATAACAACTGTAAAAGGTTCTCAGTTTATTGCAAACGGTTCTATCTATGTGCCGGGATTTTTGTCAACACATAATTTGATTTTCACAGGCTCGTTTCAGCAAAGAGATACCTTGTCGCAACTGGTGTTCTCCGATCGTTTTGCTTATTCAAGAGGATATGAGGGAAGGTATTTTTCCAGAATGTGGCGGCTGTCTGCAAATTATCATTTGCCTTTATTATATCCGGATTGGGGGTTTGGGAATATTTTATACTTGCAACGGATAAGAGCCAATGCTTTTTATGATTTTACTAAAGTATATTCTATAGATAAATCGCAAACAAGAAATCAGCGAAGTGTTGGTGGAGAAATTTTTATTGATACAAAGTGGTGGAATCAATATCCATTGACATTTGGATTTCGGGCAAGCCGCTTGTTAGATCAGGATCAATTTGATGGATATAAAGGAATGAGATATGAATTTGTATTGCCGGTAAGTTTGATACCGAGATAAATACAAATCCATATCTCTAAATTATATGGAGGTCAAGCTTTCTTCTATTACTTTAATTTTTTCTTCCGCATCTGCTTTTTTCTTTCTTTCTATTTCTATTACTTCAGGCTTTGCATTCTGGACAAATTTTTCATTGCTGAGCTTTTTGTCAACTGAAATAAGAAAGCCTTTCAGGTAATCCAGGTCTTTTTGTAATTGTTGCTTTTGGGAACTGGTGTCAAGTTCTGTAGTCGTCTCAATAAAGATTTTATCTTTTTGTACAACAACAGTTATGCTATTGGTGATATTGTCTGATGTATAACTAATAGATTCTGCATTTACCTGTTTCAATAAAATGTTTTCAATGGCAGCGTACACATTTTTATTTTCAGATTGAATATGCAGCTTGATTGTATCCTTCGGTTTTAATTGATTCTTGTTTCTTGCATCACGGATAGCTGTAATAACTTCTTTGAGGAAAGTAGCATCTGACAGAATAGAGGGTACTGTATTTTTTACAGCAGGATATTGCTTTACCGTCAGGTCGTCTTTTCTTTCTTTTAACTGATGATAAATTTCTTCTGTAACAAATGGCATGAAGGGATGTAGCAATTGCATTAACTCTTCAAAGTAAATGAGTGTCTTTTCATAAACTGCCTTATCAATCGGCTGTTCAAATCCCGGCTTTACCCATTCCAGATACCAGCTACAGAAATCATCCCAAATAAGTGAATAGATAGTTTTTAAAGCAGCACTTAAATTGAAATCTTTAAATTGATTGTCTAATTCAGTTCTTACTTCATTCAATCTATTCTCAAACCAGTCAACTGCAAAACTCCTGACTCCTGACTCCTGACTTCCGACTCGACCTTCCCACATTTTTATCAACTTTAATGCATTCCACATTTTATTGATAAAAAAACGTCCTTGCTCATTACCTGCCTGATCCCACATTAAATCATTTCCTGCCGGAGAAGAAATCATAATGCCAAAACGAACAGCATCGGCACCATCTTTTTCAATCATTTGCAATAAATCAGGAGAGTTGCCTAATTGCTTAGCCATTTTTCTTCCCTGCTTATCCCGAACTATTCCGGTAAAATAAACTTCGTTAAAAGGTTTTTCACCTTTGTATTCAAAGCCCGCCATTATCATTCTGGCAACCCAGAAGAAAATGATTTCGGGTGCCGTTACTATTGTATTAGTAGGATAGTAGTAATTAACTTCTTTGTTGTTTGGGTTGCTATAACCTTTAAACACTTCAAAAGGCCATAACCAACTGGAGAACCAGGTGTCTAAGCAATCTTCATCTTGTTTTAATTGGGCATCAGCAATTGAGAATTGCTCGTTGAACATTTTCTTTGCTTCTTCTTCTGTTGCTGCTACAACAAACCTTCCTTCACTATCGTACCATGCAGGTATTCTATGTCCCCACCAAAGCTGACGGCTTATGCACCAGTCTTTAATATTTTCCATCCAATGGCGATATAAGTTCTTAAACTTAGCAGGATAGAATTTTATTTCATCATCATTAACTGATGTTAGTGCAGGCCCGGATATTTTTTTCATATCCACCCACCATTGCAAGGATAATCTTGGTTCTACTACTTCGTTTGTTCTTTCAGAATATCCAACTTCGCTGGTATAGTCTTCTGTTTTTAGTAGGAAACCTTTTTCTTCTAATTCAATTGCAATTTTCTTTCTTGCTGCAAAACGATCTTCGCCAATATAAATTTGTGCTTCGGCATTCAGTGTCCCATCTTCATTAAATATATCTACAACTTCAAGATTATGTTTTTGCCCAAGTTGATTATCATTCATATCATGGGCAGGAGTTACTTTCAATGCTCCTGTACCAAAATCCATTGTTACATATTCATCTGTAATAATGGGAATTCTCCGGTTTATTAAAGGAACAAAAGCAAATTTGCCATGCAAATGTTTGTATCGTTCATCGTCAGGATGTACACAAATGGCAGTGTCACCCATTATTGTTTCGGGTCTTACTGTAGCAATGCTGATGTACTCTTCTTTATCAACATCTAATTTATATTTTAAGTGATAAAGTTTTTGCTGTGTTTCTTTTCGTATTACTTCTTCATCACTCAAAGCAGTTTTTGCCTTTACATCCCAGTTTATCATCCGCTTGCCACGGTAGATAAATCCTTTATTATGTAAATCGATAAAAACATTAATTACTGATTGGTAATAATCAGGATCCATAGTAAAACTGGTACGATCCCAATCAAGGCTGCAACCCATTTTCTTTAACTGCTGCAAAATGATGCCACCATATTTTTCTTTCCATTCCCAGGCATATTTTAAAAAGTCTTCTCTGCTAAGCGATGATTTTGCAATTCCTCTTTCCCTGAGCATCTGTACCACTTTTGCTTCAGTTGCAATTGATGCATGGTCTGTTCCCGGCACCCAGCAGGCATTTTTTCCCTGCATTCTTGCACGGCGGATAAGAATATCTTGTATTGTATTATTAAGGCAATGCCCCATATGCAACACACCTGTTACATTGGGCGGAGGAATAACAATAGTGTAAGGCTCACGGTCATCCGGCTCACTATGAAAGTAATTTTTATCGAGCCAATGCTGATACCATTTTTGTTCTGTAGATTGATGATCGAAGTTTTTGCTCAGTTCCATACCCATTCACTCGCTGCTTTATTTTTTTGAATCAGATACCCTCCAATTCTATGCAGCTAAGGCGGCAAATTTACCGGGTTTTGCGTAGATAGCGAAACGTTTAGCCTGAAGATGAAAACGTTTATGCGGCTAATGGCATAAACTTTCTATATTCGCAATGACCCAGCTGAGAATTAGTTATGGTCAAAAATATTTTAAAAATCAAATATGAAAAGAGAGTTATCATCCTGGTTTAGCCCGTCTTTAAACAAGGAAATGCCAATTGCCGCT
The DNA here is from genome assembly GCA_016706055.1 of Chitinophagaceae bacterium. GTDB lineage: Bacteria > Bacteroidota > Bacteroidia > Chitinophagales > Chitinophagaceae > JJ008. The sequence continues at coordinate 422,255 of JADJKL010000003.1, forward strand.
TATGGTGATTATGGGTTTGCCCTTTTGCTGATACCTACTGCAGCTGCTGATTATCTTGAGTATGAACGTTTTCAATTGATGGATCATTTAGCTCCATTTATAGATAGCGGAAAAGTGAGAGTATTTTCAATCGATAGTATAAATAATGAGAGCTGGCTAAATAATGAAATGGATCCTAAGCATAAATCAATGCGTCAACAAGCATGGAATAGTTATGTGTTTGACGAGGTAATTCCATTTATCCGCACTAACACAAGTCAGGAAACTCCGATAATTACTTGTGGAGCCTCATTTGGTGCACTGCATAGCATGAACCTTTTTTTAAAGCGGCCTGATTTGATAAATGGAGTAATTGCCATGAGTGGCGTTTACGATTTATCAGAATATACAAAAGGATATTTTGATGATGATGCCTATTTCAATAGCCCATGGCATTATATGCAGAATCTTACCGACAATAATATGCTGGAGCAAATAAGACAAAGCAAGCATATCCATATTCTCAGTGGTAGCGGTAATTATGAAGATCCTGCTGCCAGCGGCAAATTTGCGAAAGTGCTATACGATAAAGGGATCTGGTACGAACTTGATATTTGGGGAGCGGATTGGCCGCATGACTGGAACACCTGGCGGGAAATGTTGCCTAAATATCTTGAAACAAGGTTTTGATTTCTATGGTTGATTTAATCGGGAACCAAATCATTTAACTTCTTAATGAAATCTTCCCGGTCAATCATTTTTGCGCCAAGACTTTCTAGGTATTCTGTGTACACCTGACAATCAATTAAGGCAACACCTTCATTTTTTAAATATTGTACATATCGGATGAAAGCATAGCGGGATGCATGACTGGCTTTACTAAACATACTTTCTCCAAAAAACACTTTTCCTAAACGGATGCCATAAAGGCCGCCAACCAGTTTATTATCTTTCCAAACTTCGGCACTATGGGCATAACCAAGCTCATGTAATTTACAGTAAGCATTTTCCACTTCATCTGTAATCCATGTTCCTTCCTGTCCCGGACGTTTTATTTCTTTACATTGATTAATTACATCCTTAAAAGCTTCGTTAATGGTAAATTCAAATTCATTTCTTTCCAATAAAGGTTTGATTGTCTTGTTGATTTTTAATTCATGAGGAAGAAGAATAAAACGAGGATTGGGACACCACCATAAAATGTCTTCGCCTTCATACCAGGGAAAGATTCCGCTTTTGTAAGCCAATAATAAACGTTTGGTAGAAAGGTCGCCGCCTAAAGCTAAAAGGCCATCGGGTTCTGCAAGATGTACAGGTGGAAATTTCAATTCTGCATCGAGGGCAAATAAAGGCATTGGCAAAGATGTAGATTATCCTGCTAAAACTTCTACAGTAGCATTAATACCTCTTTCAGTTATAGCATCGCATAATGGCTTCAAATCATCAAAAGAGCCATTTTTTACAGCATACTTTCCGCTGTGATGAATAATATAAGAGCATTGCTCTGCCTGTTCGAAAGAGTGGCCGCAAACCTCCATCAAAGTTTCAATTACCCACTCAAAAGTGTTTACTTCATCATTCCAGACAACAAGATGGCATGGATCTTCTGTTAAAGTAAGTGTATCCACATCAGCTTGCTCATCAGTGTTTGTATTGTATGTAGAATTTATCATTAATGACAAAAATAAAAAATAATTAGCAGAAATAATGCTATAACCCTGTCTCAGGTTTTTGCTATCCGGAAAAATAGCGGATGATTTGCCTGCTTTTACTATATTATAGTATTGCTCAGACCATTATCTTTGCCGCTCTTTAAAAAGATTAACCCATTATGGCTTTATTAGAAAAGAAAATTGAGATTAAGTTATCACAATTGCCTAACGCAGGCAATGGATTGTTTGCGACAGAATTTATTCCAAAGAATACACGGATAGTAGAATATAAAGGAAAGATAACTACCTGGAAAGAGGTGGATGATAACGATGGAAATAATGGTTACATCTATTATGTAAAACGTCATCATGTTATTGATGCAAGCGGACACCCCTCAGCATTGGCCAGATATGCTAATGATGCAAAAGGATTACAAAGAGTAAAGGGAATAAAAAACAATTCAGAATATGTAGAGGAAGGGTTAAAAGTTTTTATAGAAGCAAAAAGGGATATTCCTGCCGGTGAAGAGATACTGGTTGAATACGGTAAAGAATATTGGGACGTCATTCGTCACAATCATAAAGTAGAAGAAGATCGTAAAAGACTTCGGGAGCAAAAAAATAAAAAAGTGCTTGCTTAGTCTGTAAGTTTTTTAGTCAGACATTCATTGTCCAGAATTATTTCTTTTTTAAATCCCATTTTAAACAAAAATTTCTCATGTTGCTTATTGGCGACAACCTTGTAGTATTTTTTGAATACCTTTTGACAGCAGGAATTGTTTTTCCTTTTCAAAAATGAACTTTCCTACTTTATAATCCCTGTATTTTGCTACGGTATAATTAAGAATGACTTGTGCTGTGCCATCATCCGAAAGTTTTGTGCTGAAGGTATTAGCGATAACAAGATCTCTTAGCACAACAAAATTCAGATTGCCTTCCAGTTGTTCTCTTTTAAATGCAGGAAAATAGAAAGCAATGTCATTTTCATAAAATTGGAGAAAACGTTCAACCATTATACCGCCGGTTCCAAATTCGAGTATTTCAAAAAGCTCTTTACGATTGTAAATGCGAAACAGAAAATAAACGTTGATGCATAATAATAATACATTGGTGAGAATTACCGGCATAGCACCAAGCACCACACCATAAATGATAAATGCAATGTTCCCGGAAAAGTTCAGCCAGCGAAACTTGATATCATTATTAACCAGCAGGCCGAAAGCCAATAGCAAAGTGGCGAGATAACCAAACCATGGAGCTATTTCTTGTAACATGTTGCAATGTTACAAACAGATCTGCTATCTTATAATTTTTATTAAAGAAATCTATTGCTGAAGCGGCCCTTCCCATATCACCTGTTCTATCATCCATTGATTATTCTGCTTAGAAAGAAGTATATAATCTGTTCCCCACCAGGCGGTAACCTTTACGTTAGCTATTGAGTTCAAAATATCTAAAATTTCAACTTTTTTAAGTGCATCAGGTTTGGCAAAATTCTTTTTTTCAAACACTTTTTTTGCATAATCAATTGCTTGGCGCCAGGTCATTTGTCCATCAGGCTCGTAGTTACCCGAAGTTTTATTTTTCCAGAAGCCAATTTTGTACAATGATGGTTTCAGGCAGCGGATCAATTTGGTTGTATCGCCTTCATAAAATCCTTCAATATAATCAAGACAGGCTCTTTCCACCTTGTCTCTTGATTCTTGGGCAGCAGATGATAAGCCTAAAAAGCACAAAAGAATAACAGGGACTATCTTTTTCATTGCATTTGGTTTTATACTTTAAGGTACTATACAATTCCCCGAAAGGATGACCACTCATGTAAAAGATACAATAGAACTCTTTGCCCATGTTTGAAAAGGGTTACTTATAATGACTTATGGACTTCAATAAGTTTATCTTACTTGTTATACATTTGGACTCTTCTATGCAATATAAATTTCTCGAAATACTACGATGCCCGGTTTCCAAAGCAAAACTTCGGTTTGAACTTATCTCTGAATTTACAAAGGCTTATAACAACATAGAGATAGTGGAAATAAAAGAAGGCCTCTTGTTTTCTGAAGCAGGATTTGTTTTTCCCGTAATAGACGGTATTCCCAGGTTGCTAGTAGAATCCATGTTTGACTACAGTGATTTCCTTGAAAAAAAATTGTCGGGATTTATTGAATTAAGAAAGCAACTTGAAGCTAATTATGCTGACTTATTAAAGTACTGCATCCGAAAGAATAAGAAAACAAAAGCCAGTTTTGCATTTGAATGGAGTTTCCTAAAACCTGAAAAAAATGATAAGCTCTGGCATGACGATTCCTCACAACTTGCCAATGTATTTCTAAGAGAAACAGGAGAGGAGCAGGGATACTTCAGCAATAAGATTGTTGCTGATATTGGCAGTGGTCATGGATTGATGACCAGTACAATCGCAAACATTTCAAAACTTTGCATCGGGGCAGAAATAAGTAAAGCTGTCGAGCTGGCCTATGTACGAAATAAAAATAGCAATGCCTGGTATATACAGGCTGACCTACAATTTCTTCCTTTTGAAGAATCATCTTTCGATTTGTTGTATTCCAGCGGCGTCATCCATCATACAAACGATACAGAGAAATCCCTTTCATTGATTGAAACAATAATAAAGGAAGGCGGTAAGGCATGTCTCTGGCTTTATCATCCGCAAAAAAATATATTGCACAGGTTAATGATGTTGCTAAGAAGATTTACACGAAGACTACCAATTAAAGTTGCACTTGTGTTTTTATTGATCTTCGTTTTTCCTTTTACCTTTCTTATTAAAAAAATAAAGAACCGGAATGCTCCCAACTTTAGGGAAGAGATGATTGACCTGCTGGATGGCTTCACACCTGAATTTCGGTTTGAGGTTTCGTATGATGAGGCAAAACGATGGCTGAAAAAAAGAAACTATACAGATATTACTCTTACAACTACTAGCCAATATGGGTTTTCCATTACTGGGGTAAAAAAAACTTAATCACATCTTCTTTTCCATAATAGCAAACTCAATGGGTTGTGTGGGAATACCAAAGCGGTTATCAGCTGGCAAGGGTTTTGTTTCGCCAGTTTTGTAATAGCCTAATCGTTCGTACCAGGCCACTAGTTCTTGCCGAACGGAGATTACATTCATAAAAATGCAGTAGCAGTTATTTTCTTTGGCAAAAGTTTCGGAGGCATACATCAATTGCTTGCCAATGCCACCAGCTTGTAGCATTGGAGAAACGGTCAACATGCCAAGATATAAACCTCTTTCTTGAATATCCAGATAAACAGAACCGATGATTTTGTTTTTCTCATCGACAAACTTCAATACAGTAGCATTTGGATTACTCATCAGTTCTGTAAGCATAGCTACATCTGTACGCATTGCACCCACCAGCAGTTCTGCTTCTGTTGTCCACCCTTTTTTAGATGCTTCACCTCTGTAAGCACTATTGATCAGTGGCACTAATTCGGCTATATCTTCTATTGATGCTTTTAAAACAGGCATTAATAAAATTACTTATTTTATATTTGAACAAACCAACAACTGCTTAATCACTCGTATGATCTTTATCGCAAATAACCTTTTAGCTGTTTTCGATGTAGAAGCACTTATTAGTTATGGTGGTTTGTTTCTTGTATCACTGGTTGTGTTTGGGACTACCGGTTTATTCTTTTGCTTTTTTATTCCCACAGGTGCTTTCACTTTTACGGCAGGCATTTATACGGCCACCGGCGGAATTCCATATAATATTTACACTGTTTGTAGTTTGTTAGTTATTGCTTCAATGCTTGGCAACATTACAGGGTATTGGTTTGGTAAGAAGGCCGGGCCTTTGCTTTACAAAAGAAAAGATTCTCGGTTTTTTAAAAAACAACATCTTGCTACAGCCAAATCCTTTTATGAAAAGTATGGCTGGCTGGCTCTCACCATGGGTTTGTTCTTGCCTGTTATCAGGACATTTTCGCCAATTGTTTCAGGTATTATTAAGCTGGAGTTCCGGCGTTTTTTATTGCTTACCTTTTTAGGTTCTCTATTATGGATATTAAGTTTTACACTGGCAGGTTATGCTATTGGTAAAATACCTGCATTAAAGCCCTGGCTCAACTATGTTGTAATTGCGTTTCTTATACTGGTTACAATACCGCTGATTATCTGGGTAAGCAAAGAGTTGAAGAGGTTACAGAAAGTAAATAAAGAGAGTAACAACAGCTAATCCATCCGTTTAAATACCATGTATGCCTTAGGGCTGTAAAATATATTGATCTTTAATAGCGAATCAGATAGTTCGATAATTGGAAATTTATCATCTGCTCTGCCAGTATTATTAAGTACTACTGTTTTTCTATCTTCTGCTAATTCATAGTGCTGCTCACCCATAGGCTCTGTACTGCCATCTGGTCTTTTAGATGTGGCTTTAAAAATTTTATTGCCAAACCAAAAAGTCATTCCCTTTTGGCTTTCGTGTAGTGCATTCAACATCGAATCTTGTAAATTAATAGGCTCAGAAGGGTTGTAAGTTTCCATTCTTACATATTCCCATTTACCTACTATAGAAGGTTCTTTTTCTTTTGGATGGCAGGCTGCAAGCAATACTACGAGGTAAAGAAAGTGTTTCATTGATTAAGGTTTATGTATTAAAGATATAGTTTAATTCATTTCGAATTATGAACTAAGACGCTAGTGAGTTTTACACCGTTTTGCTCTGTTTATCCTAGCCTATGGTTGCCTTCGAGCAATCTGTCTTCAAAAAAATAAAACGACAAATTCCCTTTTCCGCAATATATTTAAACCATACTGTTGCAAGTTTGTTCAATATTCAATCAAAAAAATATTATATGAGTAAAGTATGGTTTATCACCGGTTGTTCCACCGGCTTTGGTAGAAATCTGGCACAAGAGGTTTTACAAAACGGAGGCAAAGTGGCCGTAACAGCCCGTAACACTAACGATGTAAAAGATCTGGCAGATAAATATCCCGACACCGCATTCGCCATTGCACTCGATGTTACAAAACCACAGCAGGTAAAAGAAGCTGTGCAGGAAGCAATCGATAAGTTTGGACATATAGATGTATTGGTCAACAATGCAGGTATCGGTTATTTCGGTGCCATAGAAGAAAGCGAAGATGATCAGGTACGCCGTATGTTCGAAATAAATTTCTTTGGACTCGCAGCCGTTACCAAAGAAGTACTTCCGCATTTGCGCAAGCAACGCAGCGGACACATCATCAACATTTCGTCCGTAGGTGGTAGTGTAGCATTCCCCGGCATTGGTATGTACAATGCCACCAAGTTTGCCGTTACTGGTTATTCCGAATCATTAGCCAAGGAGTTGGCACCGCTTGGTATCAAAGTAACTGTTATTGCACCAAGTGGTTTCCGTACCGATTGGGCAGGCCGTTCTGCAAACAATAGCAAAATAGAAATTGAAGATTACAAAGGAACTGCACATACCAATCAAGATGCTATCCGTGGCAACAGTGGCGTACAACCCGGCGATCCGGTTCGGGCAGCGCAGGCTATTATGAAGATTGTAGAAACCGAAGACGCACCAGTTCGTTTATTCTTGGGTGCAGGAGCACTAAAAGGAATACGTAATAAGATGGCAGAAATGCAAACTGATATAGATGCCTGGGAAGAAACAACCGTGTGGGCAGATAATCCACCAAGCTAAATAGGGTGGGGAGCAAAGAATACATTTTTGTTCCCCAACTTTTGTCCTACTATCATCTTTCGTTGCGTCGCACACTTGTACTGTAGTAAATCTATTCGGCAACTTTATGATTTTACTGAGCTTTTAATATTTCTATAAACGTTATATTTTTCTACACGCTTTTTGAAGGGTACCTCAAGGGGGGGCCCCCCCCCCCCCCCCCCGGGGGGGGGGGGGGGGGGGGGGGGGGCCCCCCCCGCCGCCCCCGCCCCCCCCGCCCCCCCCCCCCGGGCGGGGGGGGGGGGGGGGGGGGGGGGGGGGGGGCCCCCCCCGCCGGTTTTGTTTAAACCGGGTTATGTTTAATCTCAACTGCAACACTTTATCCTTTGGATATTTTACTTCGTATTTAAAATTCACTTTGTTTTCTTTTTTTGCATCTACCGTAAAGTTCCAGGTTAGTTTTTGCGTATCATCATCCAACTTTGCACCTTCATATTTTTTGTCTTGCACATCTATTTCTTTTACAGTAGAAACAGGAAACTGATCTTCAACTATAATACTGATGGGTTGCTGTTTATTATTTCTTACCACAATCTCATATTGCCTTATGTCTGTTTTATTGCTGCCAATAAATCGCTTGGAACTGTAATCTTTTAACAGGGTTCTTTTTTATGGCTACGCCTTTGTCTTTGCCTAATGAAAGGCTAAGTGTGTCGCCGGCATTTTCTACATCGAGTAATGACTTGCCAAGAAAGGTGCCCTCGAAAAAGAGATTGGCTTCGCCAGGTAGCAGGTTTAATTCCTGCCAGTCTACAATCTTGGCAGTAAGGACTGCATCGGCTTCTATTTTAGGGGCTGCATAATATTCGTATTGTGCTTTTACTTCATAGCCATCAATGTCGGCCATGTATGTTTTGCCATCATTAAGAATAGTGTAAGGATCTTTTATTTCGTAAATAGTAGTGGTGGGTTGGTAAGTGATAGTGGTGATAAGGTTTTGATCTCTATAAGCTTCTTTATTATTTTTAATTGAAGAAACACCTCTAATTCGGATAGGTTGATTTTCATAATCATTTGTAACTTGAACACCGGCTACTTTTCCTTGTAAAGCATACCCTGTTACAACAACTTCAGACAATGCAGTTTCACTTTCTTTCATATTAATATTCATTAAACCACTCTGAGTTGCAGCAAGTTCCATTGCTTCCATTCCTACACTGCTTGCAACAATTGTAGTATTGCCCGTAGGAACCTGAATACTGTAAAACCCATTTGCATCGGTAACAGTACCTGTTCTAGTTCCTTTTACTACTATGCTTGCACCTACAACCGGTTCGCCTCTTTCGTTTACAACTCTGCCTCTTACACTGCCGGGAGAGTAACTGCCCTGTATTGTATTGGTGACGGGTTGGTAGGCATATGTATATTTTAAATACCAGGGGCTGATAACTGGTTTTGTTCCATTCTCATTTGGATTACCGGTTGATAAAAAGAGTTTTACATCTTTCCAGTCTTCGCCACTACTTTGAAATATGTTTGCTTTGTATTGCAGATTGATAGGACTGCTGATGTCTTTTACTCTTATATCATAAGTAGGAAACCAACCAGATTTTTTTACCAGATAAGTAATAGTGAAACTGCTATTGTTGGTTTCTTTGGTGCTCAGGGTTACATGTATTTCGCTGGTGGATGTTTCTGCTTTTTGATTTATCTCATATAATTGCTTGTTTATTTTCAGCAACTCAGCTTCCATTTTTTTAATGGCTCTGTCGGTTTCCATTTGCTTTTGGTACACTTCTGTTAACCTGCTACGCTGAAAATCGGCAGCCTCTTTTAAATCGGTTGCTTTTACTCCATCGTTGCCACCAATCAGTTGGTTTTTTACAAGCATGTTTTCTTCTTGCTTAAATACATTGACTATGTTTCGCTGCAAGGCAATCTTTTCCACTTGTGTTTCTTTTTGTGCTTCGAGGTCTTTTATCTCTTCCTGCTTCTGTTGTTCTTTTAAAAAATTCTGCTGATGGATAACAGACAATACTGTTACTTTATCATCAGCCTTTACCTGTATGCTCTGCTTATCAATAGAAGGAGAGATGTTGGTAAACACCAGTTCGTACTTGCCAGCAGTAAGATTTGTTTTAGCACTACGCTGCACTTGTGCTCCTTCGAGGAACACGGTTACTTTTTCAATCTTGCTGTCAATGTTTTTCTTTGTTTGTGCTGTTGTGTAAAGGCATACTAATAACCCGAGGAGTGTAAATACTTGTCTCATAACATTTGGTTTTGCTGAATGGATGCCAATTGTTAAAGGATTGCATAAACTTAATAAGATGATGACCTGTTTATAATTAAGGTATCAGGGTAAGGGGGTTCTTTTATTAGTATTTTAATTGGAGAAATCCTTTCAGGCTCATTATTGTCAATGTATGGGCCGTATTTGCACCAGAAGTAAGGCAAAGCAATTGAAAAGAGAATTATTAATGTAATCCTCTCTTTCTGTTTAGCAAGGAATTTGTCTAAATTATCTTTCAGGGAAATTCAATTTCTTAATGATTGATTGAAACCGGGTATCTGTCCTGATGAATGTACTAAGCGGATATGTATTAATGCAGGCAAGTATGCATTCCCTTTGTTGATATGCGATTTCCATATACGTTAAAGACTTGTCGTAATCCTTTAAATAATATGAAAGGCAACTGAAAAAAGTAGCAGCTATATATTCTGTTTTTGAACGTAATGATAATTCATCCAAAATAACCTGAATTGCAGATAGGTTATTCGATAGTGAATATATCCAAGCTAATTCTACAAGTGGAAGTGGCTGTCTTTCAGAAACAGTTACTGCCATTTGAAATGCTTCAATCGCCGCTTCATAATTTTTAAGACCGGCAAGATTTAATCCTAAACCTCTGTAACCGGGATAGGAATTTGCTTCTAATTCCAGTGCCTTTTTACTTGCTGTAAGTCCTTCTTCAAATCTGCCGGCATTCATACGTCGACAATGAGGACGCTAGGGCCGCTTTTTTGCTTCTAAAATTGCTTTGTCATATTTCTGTTCTACAAAAGTTAAATAGTAGCTATACCAATAATGCGCAGATGCATAATTTGGATTATAAGAAAATACCCGTTCAAATCCATTTTTTGCTTCTTCCCAATTCCAATCATAAAATGTACTGATAAAAGCCAGTGCTGTATAGGCTTCAGATAAAGAAGAGCTTTATTGCTTTATTGCACCGGCCTTTGGCTGACAGGCAACAGTTAACTCAGGGTCTTTATCCAATGCTAGTTGAAAATATTCAAGGCCTTTGATAATTCCTGTGCCTCGTTTATTAAAATAATATCTTCCTTTTAAATAAAGATCATAAGCCTCTTTATTATCAGTTGGGTTTTTTGTGATATTGGCTTTTTCTTCTTCCAGTAGAGTGATTTTTAATTCTTCTGTGATAGCTAATGCTATTTCGTCCTGGATTGCAAAAAGGTCATCCATATCCCTGTCATATTTTTCCGACCAGATGTGATAACCATCATCAACATTTATCAGTTGTGCAGTTATTCTTAACTTCTGGCCTTGTTTACGAACACTCCCTTCCAGAACATTATGTACATTGTTGCCGAGATCAATTTTCCTTAGTAAACGAAGAAGTCGCCAGCTACTCTTAGTGACTTTCATGTGCCAGAGATTTAAAATTTTTCCTAATACCCTTTTCGTTTCAGTATTTGTATTAACCCGTTTTTTGAGTATCGTTTTTATATTTTTTTGGTTATAAGTATGTTCAACTTGTACAGCATAGATTTCGTTTACTTTTTGAGTAGTTTTTATAAATAGGAACTGTCCCTTTTATTTGAAATATTATTGAACCTTTGAAATATAAATTTTACCACTTTCGCTTGTGATAATATTCTTGCTCTATATTAACTCCATCACCAAAATGTCATCATTTCGAAACTATCGCCAAGATGAATCGCGCACCAGTCCCGAAATTGTTTCGGTGGCTTTTTGTATATTACCAGCACATAGGACTGCATCGGTTGCTGTATTGAAGCAAGTTAGAATTCCATCCCGCTTTTTACCGCCCATTGTTTTCGATTAAGGGGTGGTGGAGACTTCTGTTTTGTTTTAATATTTCAAATGCTTTTTCTTCATCATGCCCCATTAAAGCAGTATAACCAACAATGTCGGTAAACATTATAGCGGCCAGTTGTCGGTTTTGAAGCACTGCTTTGATGGTTAACTTAGAAAGTTAAGAAAAATCCCGGCGAAAAGCCGGGATTAAATATTAAAACTCAATTTCGTTGGAATGATAAAGTGTGTTTATGCAACTGCTTTCTTCACCAAATCTGCTGCTTCGCTTAGTAAGATGGCAGACTGTACTTGCAAGCCGCTTTCGTCAATCAGCTTTTTGGCTTCTACTGCATTGGTGCCTTGCAGTCGAACGATGATTGGTATTTGTATGTTGCCCAGCTTTTGATAAGCATCAATAACACCTTGCGCCACACGGTCGCAACGAACGATTCCGCCAAAGATGTTGATAAGGATTGCTTTTACTGCAGGGTCTTTTAAAATTATTTTGAATCCGGCTTCTACCGTTTGTGCATTAGCACTACCACCCACATCAAGGAAGTTGGCTGGTTCGCCACCGCTTAATTTTATCATATCCATAGTTGCCATAGCAAGCCCGGCACCATTTACCATGCAACCTACGTTGCCATCAAGCTTTACAAAGTTCAGGTTGAACTGCCCGGCTTCTACTTCTGTTGGGTCTTCTTCTGTTACATCTCTTAGTGATGCAAGGTCTTTGTGACGCATCAAAGAATTTTCATCTAACCCCATCTTACAGTCAACAGCAATTATTTTATCATCAGACGCTTTGAATAGCGGATTGATTTCTAACATTGAACAATCTAATCCGATGTAAGCATTGTAAAGATTGGTTACAAATTTTACGCAGTTCTTAAATGCCTCGCCACTAAGTCCAAGATTGAAAGCAATCTTTCTTGCCTGAAAACCTAGCAAGCCACCAGAAGGGTGAACCCACTCTTTAAAAATTTTATCGGGAGTGTTGTGTGCAACATCTTCAATGTTCATACCGCCTTCAGTGCTGTACATAATTACGTTCTGCCCTTTGGTACGGTCTAATAATATGGAGAGATAGAATTCTTTTCTTTCGCTTGGTCCATCGTAATACATATCCTGCGCCACCAATACTTTGTTTACTACTTTACCCGCAGGGCCGGTTTGTATAGTTACTAATGTGCCACCTAATATTTTGTTGGCGAAGTCGCTTATTTCTTCAAGACTTTTACCAACCTTAACACCATTAATGCCTGTTTCTTTTACGGTTCCTTTTCCTCTACCTCCGGCATGTATCTGTGCTTTTATTACTGCAAAGCTGCTGCCCGATTCATTCTTAATTTGGCGGTAAGCTTCTTCTGCCTCATGCACTGTATTGCATGCAAAGCCTTCCTGCACAGGAACATTGTATTTTTTTAATAACTCTTTAGCTTGGTATTCATGTAGATTCATTCTGTAAAGATTTGTGGCGAAGATAAGGATTGTGAATAGTGAATAGTGAATGGTGAATGGGTTTTTTGCAGATGCTGTATCTTTCGGGGATGAAGCTAATGTGTGTTTTATGCTGTATAATTCTTTTTTCCTGCAAAGAGGTACAAAAACTTCATTGGCCGGAAAGTACTTCCACCATAACCGGTTCTGAATTTTACAAACAAGCAGCTGCGATGAACTGGGCGGCCAGAGATTCTTTTGCTGTGAAGGAAATATTGGCAGGAAATGTTCCCGGATTTTTGAGAGAATTTAAACCGATTAATGTTTGGGTAACGGATTCAGCAACGGGTAAAAAAATCAATGCCACTTATTATGTAGCGCCGGATTATTTAAGTATTGGTAGTAATGATGATTGGGCAAGAATAAATATTTCTCCTAAAGCTGCGCAGCAAATTGCGGATGATTTTGAATGTTTTTTGCCAACCAGAAAAATGGTGGATGATATTTACAATGCGGCTATTGTAAAATTGGAACCTGTGCCGATGTATGCCTTTCGTGACAGCACTCCGACGATGTGGCAACACCATTTAATAATAGAAGGCCAGCGAAAGGGTAGAAGCGGATTGATTGCTGGTATAAAAAAAGATGTAGTGATAAGCGGAAAAATTACAAGAGATGGAAGGGCAGACAGAGTGGCCATTTATGGCTGGCATAAGTTAGATGGTAAACCTATTCAACCATTATATACGGGTCATATTTATTGGTGGGTTGATTACAGCCAGGGCATACGATTAGTGTACCGCAATATAAAAGTCGATGGCAAATGGATGGATTATATTGATGTGCTGAAAGACAAAACCCTTCAACGCTTATTGTGCAATGAAGCCTTTTGCGATTATTACCGATATAGTTATTAATAATGCCTTTTCTATAACCTGGGTATAAATTTATAATTAACAAATATGCTGTGTTGATTTACTTTTGTAAGATTATCTTGCAGCGGTTTTGTACCGGTTTGAATAAAATAAAACAGTGCTGAAAAATTTTTCAACATACATACTCTTTTTACTCTTATTTGCTGTTGCTCAACAAAGCTCTGCACAGGAAGAAATATTACAAGGTATAGGTAAGAAAATACGGACTGTTGATGGCAACTCCGGAGGCAGAACCGGATCAACTGGTACAGATAGCTTACATAGGAGAAACAGGAACGAAGATTCAATAACTATTAGCTTCCGGTATTTAGATTCAACGAGTACTTATAAACTTGATTCCTCTATTAGTGATTTTGCAAAACGTTTTCCCATACCCGCCACTCATATTTTTTTAGGAAATACTGGTAATGCTGCTAAATCATTATTGTTTTCTCCTCAGTTTTCATCAGGTTTCAATACAGGGTTTAATGCTTTTGATATTTACACCTTGAAACCCGAGACGGTTCGTTTTTATAATACAACAAGGCCGTATACGGAATTGAATTACCAGCTGGCAAGCAGGGCGGAGCAGATAATAGATTTAGTGCATACACAAAACTTAAAGCCAGACTGGAATGTTGCATTCAGGTACAGGCTTATTAATGCTCCGGGATTTTTTAAAAATCAAAAAACAAATCATAATAATTATCTGCTGAATTCATTGTATGCTTCTAAGAACAGACGCTACAAGAATTATTTTATGCTTTTGGGGAATAAAATGCAATCATCAGAGAATGGAGGTATCATAGATACGATTGATTATCTCAACCACCCAAATAAGGCCTATAACGATCGTTTCAATATTCCCACAAAACTGGGCGGTGATGAAGCATTCTCAGCCAATTTTTTTTCAACCAATATTACAACTGGTAATAAATATAGCTTGTTTACAGTATTGTTACGACAGCAATATGATTTAGGCAAGAAAGATTCAATTGTAACTGATTCTACAGTTATTCCTTTATTTTTTCCAAGGCTTCGGTTTGAGCATACCTTTTCACTTGAGCAGAATAAATACATCTATCAGGATTTTCTCGCTGATTCTCTTTATTACAAAACATATTATGACACTACGCTTAATAAGCCTGTCGATACATTTCTTTTAAGAGAAACATGGAAAATTATTACAAATGATTTTTCCATTTACCAGTTTCCTGATGCAAAGAATCTTAATCAGTTTATAAAAGCAGGATTAACGATTCAAAATCTGACAGGGGAATTCTCCTCCTCAAAAGGAAATTATTATAATCTGTTCGGCCATGCTGAATACAGAAATAAAACTAAAAATCAACAGTGGGATATTGAGGCAAATGGTAAACTATATTTTACAGGATTTAATTCCGGCGATTTCGAAGCTTCTGTAAGTCTGCAACGTTTATTAGGGAATAAAATAGGCTATCTGCAGGTTGGATTTCAAAATACCAATCGATCTCCTTCTGCCATTTATGATAACAGAAGTAGTTTTCACCTGATGAAAGTAAATAATGATTTCAAAAAAGAAAATAACACTCACTTATTTGCTTCTTATTTTCTTCCATCGTTTAAATTCAGATTAACAGGCCATTACTATCTGTTTACTAATTATACGTACATTAAAAATTATTACGAGTTACAACAGGAAAGTTCTTTGTCGAATGTATTGCAAATTGCAATCGAGAAAACAATTAAACTCGGCAAACATTGGAACTGGCATGCGGATATTTATTTTCAGCAGGCAATCGGCAATGCACCAATCAATGTTCCCGTAATTTATACCCGTAACAGGATTGCATACGAAGGTAATCTTGGGTTTAAAAATCTTGATATTGCAATGGGTGCTGAATTCAAGTATAGAACAGCATATAAGGCAGATGGCTATTCACCGGTGCTTGGGCAATTCTTTTATCAGGATAGTATTACAATCAGCAATCAGCTGCCTGATATTGCAGCCTATGTTCATTTTAGAATTAAACCCTTTAAAGCGTACGTCAGGGCGGAAAACTTAAATACTGCAAGAGCTGCCAATGGTTTTGGGTTTACAAGAAATAATCTTGTTGCGCCGGGCTATGCTTTACCAGGCCTTCAGATAAGAGTAGGAGTGTATTGGAGCTTTGTTAACTGATTGACAATGTTTTGCAATCATTTATGATTCTGCTCAAGGGCACTTTTTTCTACCAGTTTTTGATATTATCTTTGTCGGGTTCATGAAAAAAATACTTACATCAATTGTGCTTGTTTGCTATCTGGCTGTAACCAGCGGATTTGTAATCAATCACCATTATTGTATGGATCGGCTTGCCTCCACACAACTATTCAGCTCTTCTGAAAAAGTATGTGGTAAATGCGGAATGCACACCGATGATTCTGATGGCTGTTGCCGGGATGAAATCAAAGTTGTAAAACTTGTACAAGACCAGAATAAGATTCCGGTTGTTACGTATGAATTCCCTTCAATAGATCAACTCGTAATAGAACCTTCAGAATTTATAGCTGCATTATTTCAAAATACGGACCTACTAGGTCATTCTTACAATCACTCTCCACCTCTTTTATCTGCACAGGATACTTATCTGCAGATTAACGTTTTCAGAATTTGATACTATTTAGGTTTTGCTATCGTTTCTATAAATACATAGAAATGATGATTTATGTCTGTTATGGTAGATTTCCATGCAGTTTCATTTTAATATCAATTAACTATAAAAAAAATAATTTATGAAATCGTTTAAAATATTTTCAATGGCTGCTTTATTTACAGCCGTATCTATGGTAGCAGTTGCACAAACAAAAACAGAAACTTTTAAAGTATCTGGCAACTGTGGTATGTGTAAATCAAAAATTGAAAAAACTGCTAAGGCTGCTGGTGCGACTGAAGCAAATTGGAATGAGGATACAAAGAATTTGACTGTGACTTATGCCAGCAGTACTACTAATACAGCTAAGATTCAGCAGAAAATTGCAGACGTAGGTTATGACAATGTGGGTTTTAAATCTACCATGGAAGCCTACAATAAATTACCTGGATGCTGCAAGTATGAAAAAGCATCAATGGATACGAATGAGGGTAAGATGGATTGCTGCAAAGATGGCAAGTGTACAAAAGAAGGTCATGATGGTAAAGATTGTTGCAAAGATGTTAAATGCACAATGGAAGGTCATGACGGTAAAGATTGCTGCAAGAAAACTGATAGCAAAATGCCCGCCCGGACGACCGGGTCGGACGGGGACTGTTGCAAAGATGGCAAGTGCACAATGGAAGGACATGATGGCAAAGATTGCTGTAAGAAAGAGGATGCACACAAACATTAATTATTAATCGTAGTACTCCGGCTCATTCCGGAGTACTTTCTAATAAGCTATGATCAAACTATTTAAATCTTTTTTAGTGCTATCTGTTTTTTTAGTGATAACACAAATAAGCAACGCACAGCCAAAACAAGGTAAGGATGCATTTGAAATTGCACTGCCTTCATTGAGTGGCGATACGTTGAAATTATCCTCTTTAAAAGGTAAAGTTGTGCTGTTGGATTTTTGGGCTTCCTGGTGCGGGCCATGCAGATCTGCCAATAAGGACATTGGAAAACTATATTCGAAATTTAAGGATAAGGGTTTTGAAGTGTTCAGTGTTTCTTTGGATGACAATATTAGTGCATGGGAAAAAGCGGTGAAGAAAGATAAAATTACCTGGCAACAGGTAAATGAAAATGGAGGATGGAGCGCAGCAACTGCAAGACAATGGTATATTGAAGCCTTGCCAACAACTTTTTTAATTGATAAGGATGGCAAGCTTTTAGCAATGGACTTATCAGAAAAGCAGCTCGAAAAAGCACTTAAAGATTTATTATAGTATTGCTCATAGCCATGAGGAACATGGATATGAAAAAAATTATTATTTATTTGTTTTTGTTCAATTGTTTTAATGCTATTGGACAAAATAACAATACACAAAAAGACACTCTTGTTACGTTTGAAGTATCTGGCAATTGCGAAATGTGCAAAGCTAGGATTGAAGACGCTGCGAAGGGGAAAGGAGTAAAGTCAGCCGTTTGGGATGTTCGTACAAAAATGCTTACTCTCAATTTTAACCCATCTATTACCACCAGCTATAAAGTGCAAGATCGAATTGCCGATGCTGGACATGATACAAGACTGATTAAATCAGCAGGTATAACTTATAGTGCATTGCCTGATTGTTGCCGATACAGAGATGGTGCAAGCACAGATGATGAAGACTTGGATGATAAAGCAGATACAGAAGTGAATGGCGTAGTCGTAGAGCAAGATGACAAGGGGAATCTTAAGCCATTACAAGGAGCTTCAATTATTATTGCCGGGACATCAGGGGGAATCAGTACCAACGAAAATGGGTTTTTTACAATTACTGTTTCCGGAAAAACTAATATCGTAGTCAGCTATGCAGGTTATCAAACCAAAAGCATTGAAGTTAATGCTGGACAGCATGTAAACATTATGCTGAACACAAAAAAGGAATTACAAGAAGTAAAGATCACTGCAAGAAAAAGAGCCTCTTTCATTTCCCCGACTTCTGCTATTCGTACATTGGTAATGACAGAGAAGGAATTATTTAAAGCAGCCTGTTGTAATCTTAGTGAAAGCTTTGAAACGAATGCATCCGTTGATGTTTCTTACAGCGATGGTGTTACCGGTTCCAAGCAAATTCAATTGCTCGGTCTTTCAGGAATCTATTCCCAATTAAATGTTGAGAACCTTCCTGGTCCGAGGGGCATCGCTACGCTTTGGGGTTTGAACTATATTCCCGGAACATGGGTGGAAAGTATTCAGCTTTCAAAAGGTGTTGGCTCCGTTGCCAATGGTTTTGAAAGTATAACTGGACAGATTAACGTGGAATTAAAAAAGCCTGAAACAGCTGAACAGCTTTTTGCAAATGCTTATGTAAATAATATGGGCAAGACAGACCTGAACCTGAATCTTGCTAAAAAGATTAACAGTAAATGGTCAACAGGGTTATTATTACATAATGCATTTATGAATAATCCTAATGTAGATTTTAACAAAGATGGTTTCAGGGATATTCCAACAGGAAATCTTTTTTCTGCTTTGAACAGATGGAATTACAATAATAGTAAAACGGTAGAAGGGCAGTTTGGAGTAAGAGTGCTGATTGATAATAAAGTGGGTGGCGAAACAATGTTTGAATCATCCAAAGACCGGTTAACTACTAACCACTATGGTTTAGGAATTGATACTCGGCGTTTTGATGCATTCGCAAAAGTTGGCTATGTCTTTCCCGGAAAAAGTTATAAGAGCTTTGGAGTGCAGTTATCTGCATTTACTCATAAGCAGGATTCTTATTTCGGTCAAACGATTTATGATGCGAAGCAAACTAATTTTTATACCAACCTGATCTATCAGTCCATCATTGGTAATACGAATCATAAATTCAGAACAGGAATAAGTTTTGTGGCAGATAAGTATGATGAATTGTATCGTAACACAAACTACAAGAGAAATGAAAATGTGGGAGGTGCTTTCTTTGAATACACTTACAGTTATTTAAAAAAACTGGACATTATTCTTGGCCTTCGTGGAGATCATAACAGTTTGTACGGTTTTTTTGTAACACCAAGATTTCATCTTCGCTATCAACCAGCAGAGAAAACGACAATTCGATTAGCATTTGGAAAAGGGCAACGTACGGCTAATATATTGGCAGAGAATTCCAGTGTACTCGTAAGTTCAAGGCAAGTGAATATACCAACTGCGGTTGCTGGAAAAGCTTATGGATTGAATCAGGAAGTAGCATGGAGTACAGGTATTACATTGGATCAAAAGTTCCGGTTATTCAACAGAAATGGATCTATTGGTTTAGATTATTATAGAACCAGTTTCAGCAATCAGGCTGTTGTTGATTTTGATAAGTCAGTTCAAGAAGTGAATTTTTATAATCTTGATGGTAAATCATATTCAAATAGTTTTCTTGCTGAATTAAGTTATGAGCCATTTGATAAATTTGAAGTACGTCTTGCGTATCGTTTATTTGATGTAAAAACAACCTATAGCGGAAACTTGTTGGAACGTCCATTTGTATCAAAGCATCGTGGCTTTGCCAACCTGGCTTATGAAACAGGAAGCTGGAAATTCGATTTTACTATTACAGTTAATGGAACAAAACGAATTCCATCAACGATAGGAAATCCGGTAGAGTACCAACTTGATGAAAGATCACCATCCTATACATTGATGAATGCGCAGGTAACAAAAACAGTTGGTAAAAAAAGACCTATTGATATTTATATTGGAGGAGAGAATCTTACAAACTTTTATCAGAAGAATGTAATCATTGCGCCGGATCAACCCTTTGGTCCAAATTTCGATGCGTCAATGATTTGGGGGCCGGTTTCTGGAAGAATGTTTTATACAGGGATAAGATTTAAAATTCAGTAATAAGAACAAAGGGGGGGGGGGGGGAGGGAGAGAGGAAGAAGAGAGCGATTGGGGTATTTTATGCTGAAAAAAAAAGAGGAAGAAGGCGGCGAAGAAAAAAAATTCTTTTCATTTCAATAATTATATTATATTAGCCTAAACTAATATTTAGACAAGACTAAAAATATATTTATACCCATCGAAATGAAACAGACTTACTCAATAATAATATTCATTTTATTCAGTTATGCTGCATTTACACAAACAGCCAGGCATGGCGAAATTAGAAATGAAGCAACCGGCGAAAATATTCCCGGCGCTACAATTACTTATAAAGATTCATCACAATCTTTAGTCAGTGATGAGCATGGTAAGTTTTCTATTTATCCATCTGAAAAGCAAAGCCTTCTAATAACTGCTATAGGCTTCAAAGAAAAGGAGTATATAGTTGGTGCGAAAGATCGCTTTATCATCTTATTATCTCCATTACAAAAAGAACTGGATGCAGTGGTAATTACAGGAACGATGAGGGCTGTAAGAAAATCCGAAAGTCCGATCGCTGTTGAAGTATATACGCCACAGTTTTTAAAGAAAAATCCTTCGCCCAGTATTTTTGAATCTTTGCAAAATGTAAACGGTGTTCGTCCGCAATTGAATTGCAGTGTTTGTAATACCGGCGATATTCATATCAATGGATTGGAAGGTCCATATACGATGGTAACAATTGATGGAATGCCAATCGTAAGCAGCCTTGCCTCAGTTTATGGATTGTTTGGAATACCAACGCAATTGATAGATAGGATAGAAATTGTAAAAGGTCCTGCTTCTGGTTTGTATGGCTCGGAAGCGATTGGTGGTATGATAAATATCATTACCAAATCTCCTGAGAAAGCTCCGGTGTTCACAGGAAACGTAATGACTACAAGTTGGCTGGAACATACTATTGACCTGGGAACAAAATTTAAAGTTGGTAAAAAAGCAGTTTCATTGTTAGGCATCAACTATTATAATTACCAAAATCCGTTGGATAAAAACAATGATCAGTTTACCGATGTAACGTTACAACACAGGGTTTCCATTTTTAATAAGCTAAGCTTTATAAGAAAGAAGAACCGTGTGGCTACATTGGCCGGTCGTTATTTTACGGAGAACAGATGGGGTGGAGAAATGCATTGGAATAAAAATTTCAGGGGAACAGACAGCATCTATGGCGAAAGTATTTCCACCAATCGTTGGGAGCTAATCGGTAATTATCAATTGCCGGTAAAAGAAAAAATGATGTTTTCGTTTTCAACAACAGGACATAAGCAGGATTCTTATTATGGAATGATTCCATATAACGGTACGCAACGAATTGCATTTGGTCAGCTTACATGGGACAAACAAGCTGGTGCTGCACATAACCTACTAATTGGTTCTGCGGTACGTTATAATTATTATGATGATAATACTACTGCTACCTCAGATACATTGACAGGCAATAATCAACCAGATAAATATATTATTCCCGGAATTTTTGTGCAGGATGAGTGGAAGTTAAATGAATCACATTCACTTCTTTCAGGTCTTCGCTACGATTATCATCCTATTCATAAAAGCATCATCACTCCAAGGTTCGCCTGGAAATGGACAATGAAGAACAGACAAATACTTCGCTTAAATGCAGGAACCGGTTTTAGAGTAGTGAGTTTGTTTACAGAAGAACATGCTGCTTTGACTGGTGCAAGGGCAGTAGAAATAAAAGAATCATTAAATCCTGAGCGGAGCTTTAATGTCAACCTTAACTACTCAAAATATTTTTCGTTTAACGGAGTTAATTTGAATATTGATGCTTCCACCTGGTATTCTCATTTCTCTAACCAGATTATTCCGGATTATGATACTGATCCCAATAAAATTATTTACGAAAACTTGAAAGGATATTCAGCATCGAAAGGTGTTACGTTAAATCTTGAATTGAATATTGGTCATCGGTTTAAAAGTTTAATTGGCGCAACTATTCAGGATGTTTCCAAAGTAGAAAAAGATGATGCAGGAAAGCGAACAAAAGTTTTGCCGCTTCTCACAGAAAAATGTAGTGGCACTTGGGCTCTCACATATGTATTTCCCAGAGCAGGTTTAACGATTGATTATACAGGAAATATGTACGGCCCGATGCGTTTGCCATTACTTTCTGCAACAGATCCAAGACCAGGATTTTCACCCGTATGGAGCATTCAGAATATACAAGTGACTAAAAGAGTCAACAAATCTGTTGAATTTTATGGTGGTGTAAAAAATCTATTGAACTGGACACTGGCAAAAAATATTCCTTTTATTATTGCCAGATCAAATGACCCTTTTGATAAGAATGTACAGTATGATGGAAATGGAAAAATTCTGGCTACGCCTGATAATCCTTATGGGTTGAGTTTTGATCCAACTTATGTGTATGCCCCAAATCAGGGAATTCGTATATTTTTTGGAATTAGAACAACTTTAAAGTAAAATATAGATTGTAATTTTCAGCTTTACTTACTATTTTTGGTGTCATGCGAAAATGGGTATCTATATTATTCCTCAGCATTATTGTCTTATCTCATTCTGAATTACATCAATTATTAAGGATACCTGTCTTAATAGACCATTTTAAGGAACATAAAAAGAAGATCCCTCTATCACATTTATACAGTTTATCAAACTTCATTACGATAAAATAGTTGTGGATGATGATTATCAAAGGGATCAGCAATTGCCATTCAGAGATGCAAATTGTACCACATCTGCTACAGGACTAATCATTGATATTCCACCGCAACATATAAAGATTGAAAAGCAGGATTATCGGTTTGATGCTGATAAAGTAATTCCAATTGCAACTGTATTGTACCTGCATCTATGCACTTCCACAATTTTCCAACCTCCACGGGTAGCAGTCTGATTTATTGATTTACAATGATACAGCAGTATGTTGGATCATAAATTGGTTTTAAATAATCAAAGGATTGTTTATTACTAATGATTGATCAACCTTCTCTTTGGTATCCTGCACATTTTTAGCTTATTAATATTTTTTATGTTAACGAAAATTATTCAATTTTCAATAAGGAATAAATTACTTATTGGATTGGGCATAGTGGCCTTAATTGTTGCTGGTATTATAAATGTAACAAGACTACCTATTGATGCATTGCCAGATATAACAAGTAATCAGGTACAGGTAATTACTACTTCACCTTCATTGGCAGCACCGGAAGTGGAGCGGTTAATTACGTTTCCGATAGAGCAGGCAAACGCCAATATTCCAGGGTTAAAGGAAATACGGTCTATGTCGAGGTTTGGATTATCAGTTGTGACCATTGTATTCTCCGACAATACTGACATTTACTGGGCAAGGCAACAAGTGTCTGAGCGACTCAATAAAGTTAAAGACGAAATACCTGCTAATGCAGGTAGGCCAGAGCTGGCGCCTGTTACTACAGGTCTTGGTGAAGTTTATCAATACATTCTACGACCGGTAAAAGGATATGAAGCAAAATATGATCTTACTGAGTTGCGATCTATTCAGGATTGGATTGTCCGTCGTCAATTAATAGGTACGGAAGGAGTTGCTGATGTAAGCAGCTTTGGTGGGTATCTCAAGCAATATGAAATAGCAGTGATTCCGGAAAAGTTGAAGAGTATGAATGTTACTATTGCTGATATCTTTTCTGCGTTGGAAAAAAATAATCAAAATTCAGGTGGAGCATATATTGAAAGCGGCCCCACTGCTTTATTTATTCGTACCGAGGGAATCGCTAAAACAACTGCTGACCTGGAAAAAATTGTTGTTCGTCATAACAGCGATGGTATTCCTGTTTTTTTAAAAGATCTGGCAGAAATTCGGATTGGACATGCAGTAAGATATGGAGCCATGACATATAAAGATAAAGGGGAAGTTGCAGGTGCCGTGGTATTGATGCTAAAAGGAGCTAATGCTTCAGAAGTTGTAAAAAATGTAAAAGTAAAAATTGAGCAAATAAAAAAAACGCTGCCAGAGGGAGTGATATTGGAGACTTTTTATGATCGTTCCAAATTGGTAAACCGGGCTATTGGTACAGTAGAAAAAAACCTACTGGAAGGTGCATTGATCGTCATATTTGTATTGGTTCTTTTTTTGGGAAATCTACGGGCCGGTTTGATAGTAGCCTCAGTTATTCCGCTTGCCATGCTGTTTGCAGTTATTATGATGAACTTGTTTGGAGTATCTGGAAATTTAATGAGCCTCGGGGCACTTGATTTCGGATTAATAGTTGACGGAGCTGTTATAATAGTTGAAGCAGTGATGCATCGGTTATCGCATAGCAAGCATTTAAATAAAGTCATACACATTACACAAAAAGAAATGGATGGTGAGGTTGAAGTCTCTGCCGGACGAATGATGAATTCAGCTGTGTTTGGTCAAATTATTATTTTAATAGTTTACCTGCCTATCCTCAGTCTGGTGGGAATTGAAGGAAAGATGTTTCGGCCTATGGCACAAACTGTTTCGTTTGCTTTAATTGGTGCGTTTATACTTTCAATGACTTATGTGCCGATGATTTCTTCATTGCTATTAAGCAAGAAAATCAGTCACAAGGAAAGTTTTGCAGATAAAATGATGCGTTTTATCACCCGTCTGTATCAGCCTGTACTAAAAGTAGCACTGGCATTCCCAAAAATAATTGTAGCTATTGTATTGGGGCTATTTATATTTTCAGTGCTACTACTTTCGAGGTTAGGGGGTGAATTTATTCCTGAATTGGAAGAAGGAGATTTTGCTGTGGATGCCCGTTTATTAACTGGAAGTTCATTAACAGAATCTATCAACAATTCTACAAAGGCGGCAACTATTCTTCAGGAACGTTTTCCAGAAATAGAAAAAATAGTAACAAGGATAGGAGCAAGTGAAATTCCCACTGATCCCATGCCTGTTGAAATGACGGATATTATTATTTTATTGAAACCAAAAGCGAAATGGACATCGGCCAGCAGTTTTGATGAATTGGCGGACAAAATGAGTGTAGCCTTAAAAGAAATACCAGGAATGATTGCAGGATTTCAATTTCCAGTGCAAATGCGTTTTAATGAATTAATATCAGGTGCACGGCAGGATGTTGTGTGTAAAATATTTGGAGATGATCTGGATAGTTTGTCGGCATATGCAAAAAAGCTAGGAAGTATTATCAGTAATGTTGATGGGGCTAAAGATATTTATATTGAAACGGTAACTGGATTACCTCAGATAGTCATTAATTATAACCGGGATGCAATTGCTCTTTATAAAATGAATATAGCAGATGTAAATCAGGTGATACGAACTGCTTTTGCCGGAGAGAGTGCCGGATTGATTTATGAGGATGAGCGACGATATGATCTTGTGGTAAGATTAAAACAAGATTTACGAAATGATATTAAAGACGTACAACAATTATTAATAGCCTCACCATCAGGATTACAAATTCCATTAAATCAACTGGCCAGCGTTTCAATTAAGGAAGGACCCAATCAGATTCAGCGGGAAGATACTCGTAGGCGCATCATTGTCGGGTTTAATGTAAGGGGTAGAGATGTAGAGTCGCTAGTAAAAGAGGTAGAGAAAAAAGTTGGTACCAATGTGCAATTACCGACAGGCTATTTTATTACTTATGGAGGTCAATTTGAAAATCTGGTTGAAGCCTCTCAACGATTATCAATAGCAGTACCAGCGGCATTACTACTTATTTTATTGATGCTCTATTTTGCTTTTGGCTCCATCAAATATGGATTACTTATTTTTTCTGCCATTCCCTTGTCGGCTATTGGGGGAGTGTTTGCATTATGGATAAGAGATATGCCATTTAGTATTTCTGCAGGTATAGGTTTTATTGCACTTTTTGGCGTTGCAGTATTAAATGGAATTGTTTTGATTGCTGAATTCAACAGGTTAAAAAAATCAGGATTAGTAGACTTAAATAAAATTATTATGGAAGGAACCAGTATTCGCTTACGGCCTGTTTTGATGACAGCAGCTGTTGCTTCATTAGGATTTTTGCCAATGGCACTAAGTCATGGAGCAGGTGCAGAAGTGCAACGTCCATTAGCAACCGTAGTTATAGGCGGTTTAATTACCGCTACATTTTTGACCTTAATAGTTCTGCCGGTATTATTTCGGTGGTTTGACAAAATCAAATTTAAGAAAAGAGCAAGCATGTAGAATTAACTTTATTGTTTCTTGCTTTTACTATCGGGTCTTCTGCGCAAACATCAGTAACCAAATTAACATTGCAGGAAATGCAGGATAAGGCGAAAGCTAGCAATCTGCAATTACAGGTATTGCAAAAGCAAAAGGAATACTGGAAGCAGTTACAAACGGGAATTTTTGATCCGCCAAAAACACAAATTGGTTTCGAATATGGAAGTGTCAATAGTTTTAATACGGACACCCGTTTTTCAGTAGGCCAGTCGTTTAGTTTGCCAGTTGTTTACCAAAGGCAGAGAGATCTTTACCAGTCAAATGAAAGTTTACAACAATCAGCATATAGTTTGAAGTATGCAGATTTGAAAAAGAAATAAGCCTTCGGTTTTACTCCATTGTGATTTTAATGGAACGGGGAAAAATTCTGATAAAACTTGATAGTATTTATAGCCGTTTTCAATCTGCCGCTCAGTTACGTTTAAAAACAGGAGAGTCTGATCAATTGGAAAAAACAACTGCTGAAGCACAATTGCAACAACTGCAATTACAGGAAAAGCAATTAAAAGCTGATATCGCTATACTACAGGATCAGTTAGGATGGTTGCTGCATACCGATGAAAAAGTAGTGCCGGTTTATAGTGATCTGAGATTGAGAATTGAATCGAATGATTCAGCCTTAATTAATAATCATCCTCTTTTGGAATATGAAAATAAAAAAGTGGCACTCTCAATGGTACAGGTAGCCGTTGAAAAAACTAAGCTTACTCCTGATTTTACGATCGGTTACAATAACCAGTCTATTAAAGGATTTCAATCCAAAGATGGAGTTAGCCAGCAATACTATGGCGGTAGCGACCGATTTCATACAGCGATGCTGTCAGTTGGTATTCCTCTTTTTAATAAGGCTACAAAAGCAAAAATCAGGGCAGGAAAAGCAGGCCACGAAGTGGCAATGCTGGAAGCTGATGCAGCAAAATATTATCTTATCTCGAGAAGGAAAGAATTAAATGATGAATTAAAAAAGCAAGAAACAGGTGTAGAATATTACGAAAAGACCGGCTTGCAACAGGCGGCTTTAATAATTAAAAATGCTTCGATTGCTTATAAGCAGGGCCAGATTAGTTATCTGGAGTGGATCATGCTCATGAATAATGCAGTTACTATTGAGTTATCCTATTTACAGGCAATACAACAATATAACAATGTACTAATAGAAATAAATTATTTAACCGGAAACTAAAAATACTGATATGCGTATTATAAATATTTATTTTGTCATATTACTGTTTGCTTCTTGCAAATCAGCAGAGAAAGAACCCGAAAGCAAAATAATCGAACTGCCTAATCAGGTAAGCCTGAGTAAAGAGCAAGTTGCAAATGCCGGCATCACAACAGGTATTGCTAAGGAAGAATTTATGAGTACTGAAATTATTGTGAACGGAACTGTGGATGTGCCACCACAAAATATGGTATCAGTCAGTTTCCCTATGGGAGGCTATTTGAAATCGACTAATTTATTACCAGGTATGCATGTTTCGAAAGGACAGGTAATTGCCAGGATTGAAGATCCAGGACTGGTGCAACTTCAACAAGACTACTTAGTAGCTGGTTCCCGGTTGCTGTATTTGGAAAAAGAATATGAACGACAAAAGCTTCTTCATGAAAATGATGTAAATGCAGCCAAAGTATTTGAACAGTCACAATCTGATTACAGTGCCCAAAAAATTATGAGGACCCGGATGATATGCATGCATCGCTTGTTGTGTTTGAGAAAGATTTGCCTGCTGTTCTTCCAAAACAAAAAGTAAAAGTTTCGTTTGTTGAAGATCCAAAAACTGAATATGATTGTGAAGTATTATTGGTTACAAAAAATGTAGATGATAACCGTAGCGCTTTAGTGCATTGTCACTTTGAAACAAAACCAAAACAACTCATTCCGGGTATGTTTTTGAGTGCAAGGATACTTGTTGATAATTTTAAAGTGATAACAGTGCCTGATGAGGCGGTTGTACGATATGGAGAATCGTCCTATGTATTTGAAGAAAAAGAGAAAAACGTTTTCAGGATGATTCCGGTAAAAACTCCTGTTCGGCAAAACGGAAGAACGGCCATTGAAGGACAGTCAGAAAATTTAAAAGATAAGACACTGGTATTAACAAAGGCATATTCTCTTCTTTCCCAGCTAATGAATGTAGAAGAAGAATAAGGGTTGGTATTTGTATATAGGAAAAACTTGTAAAAACAAATTTTTTATAAGCGATCCTGCCTATACATTTGCCACCCAAACAGAAAGAAATGGATTTAAAATATTCTCAACATATTGCAACACTTCTTAATTTATCATTGAAGCAAATCAACAGCATTTTCGAATTGCATGCTGAAGGATCAACACTGCCCTTTATTGCCCGTTACAGAAAAGAGGCTACCGGTAATATGGACGAAGTGCAGATCGGTAATGTGATTGACCAGATTAAATATTTCAATGAACTGGAGAAAAGAAAAGAAACAGTCAGCAAAACGATTGAAGAAGCTGGCAAGATGACGCCTGAATTAAAAAAGCGGATAGAAGATTGTATCAATGCAACGGAACTGGAAGATATTTATTTGCCGTACAAACCAAAACGGAAAACAAAAGCATCCATAGCAATTGAAAAAGGGTTAGAACCTTTAGCAACTTTATTATTTGCACAACAGACATTGAATGCAAAGGAAGAGGCAGCAAAATATATTACAGATCAGGTAAAAGATACTGAAGAAGCATTACAAGGTGCAAGGGATATTATGGCAGAATGGATTGCTGAAAATGAAACAGCCAGAAATACTGTACGAAAAATATTTACTGAATCTGCTATATTTAGCTCAAGAGTATTGACGACAAAGAAAGATGAAGAAGATGCACAGAAGTATCGGGATTATTTTGAATACAAAGAGCCGTTGGCTAATTGTCCTTCGCACAGAATAATGGCAATTCGAAGAGGAGAAAAGGAAGGCTTTTTGATTATGGATATCAATATTGAAAAAGAAGCATCCATTGATGAGCTGAAAAGAAAATTTATCACCGTTCACAATGAAGCATCGCAACAAGTAGGAATGGCTATTGAAGATTCGTTTTCACGGTTATTAAAGCCTTCAATCGAAACGGAGTTCAGAATGTTGAGTAAAACAAAAGCGGACGAAGAAGCGATAAAAGTATTTGCAGAAAATCTTCGCCAGTTATTGCTGGCTTCTCCATTGGGACATAAAAGAATAATGGCTCTCGATCCGGGTTTTCGCAGCGGCTGCAAAGTAGTTTGCCTGGATGAACAAGGAACTTTTTTAAAATACAATACCATATTCCCACATGCACCTCAGAATGATTGGAACGGTGCTACACAAACTATTAAAGAACTGGTAGCTAAGTATGATATTGATGCAATCGGTTATGGCAATGGTACCGCTAGTAAAGAAACAGAACAATTGGTAAGAGGAATTGATTTTGGAAAAACTGTTGCTGTATTTATGGTGAATGAAAGCGGCGCATCTATTTATTCTGCAAGTGAAGTTGCCAGAGAAGAATTTCCGGATGAAGATGTAACCGTTCGTGGTGCTATAAGCATCGGCAGAAGATTATTAGATCCGTTAAGTGAGTTGGTAAAGATTGATACAAAGAGTATTGGCGTAGGGCAGTATCAGCATGATGTAAACCAGAACCGTTTAAAAGAATCTTTAGACCAAACAATTGAAAGCTGTGTGAACTTTGTGGGTGTGGATGTAAATACGGCAAGTAAACATTTGCTGGCGTATGTTTCGGGTCTTACAAATTCTGTTGCAAAAAATGTAGTGGAATACAGAATGAAAAACGGACCATTTACCAATAGGGAAGAATTAAAAAAAGTGTCTTTGCTTGGGCCAAAAGCATTTGAACAATGTGCAGCCTTTTTAAGAATCAATAATGCAAAAAATCCATTGGATAATTCGGCAGTTCATCCTGAAACTTATCATGTAGTGGAAGCGATGGCTGCCAAAGTAAGTTGTACCGTTCCTGAGTTGATTCAAAATGCAGAAACAAGAAAGCTACTCAAAGCAAAAGATTTTATTTCTGAAACGATAGGACAATTTACAATAGAAGATATTTTAAAAGAACTGGAAAAGCCGGGAAGAGATCCCCGTTCACCGATTGAAGAGTTTCGCTTTGCAGAAGGTGTGAGTACAATGGAAGATTTAAAACCCGGAATGAAAATTCCTGCTATCATTACCAACGTTACAAACTTTGGAGCTTTTGCAGATGTAGGAGTGAAGCAAGACGGATTAATTCATATTTCACATTTGGCCAATCGCTTTATCAGCGATCCAAATGAAGCAGTAAAACTGGGGCAAAAAGTAATGGCAACGGTATTGGAAGTTGATATAGCGAGAAAGAGAATTGCATTATCACTGAAAGATGGAGGAGCAGTAAGCCGGGAAGAAGGGAAGACGGAAAGAAGAATTGCTGTTAAAGGTGGAGGAAAGCCTTCTGCATCATTAAACCCTTTTCAGGCGAAGCTGGCGGAGTTGAAGAAGAATTTTAAAGACTGATTTTCATTGCAATACCTTACAAAGTTTCTGTGCAATGGTTTGTGTCTCCACGAACCATCTTTTGCAATAATCTGTCATAGGAACTGGACGGTATGTTTACTTTTTTATAAACGTTACATGCCATATCCCTCTCAAGTCTCCGGGTTTGAAATTATAAGCATTATCCGAAGGATAAAGCGAATCAATAGTTTTCCATAATGCAGATTGTCCGGCATCTATTTTCCTGCCATGACAGCTAGTACACATTGATTGCAGTATAATTGGTTTGTAAAAATGTATTTTCCCATTTATACCTTTCTCTGTTATTGCATGTAACGAGTCATTTATAATACCTTTTTCTTTTTGCGACGCAAAGAATTTCAATATCCGTTCTTCAGCAGTATCAGGCTTATTAGAAGTGTTTCTGTATTTCAATGCTGTCCTCCGGATTGTAACAGAATCGGATGAATATATATCAGTGAGTGGATATGCATTAGCCTGACAATATGAAACTGCTTTTTCAACACCCATTTCACCAATAGCGGATTTCAGTGAATGACTAAGCGTATCAAATGTTTGTTTTACTACACTGCTGCCCATTTTTGTGTATTGCAATTTTTCTGCACTGCTTAACTGGTTTTTGCTTTTGCATGCCATAAAAAATAATATTACTGGTAAGCTGGTAAAGACCAAAAATTTGTTTATGCTTTTCATTCAAAATAGTTTTTATATGTTTTCAGGTATTCCTCCATTTCCTGAAGGATTCTTTAGCGTTTCAAATCTAATTTTATTTTTATTAAAACCCTATTTCCATTGAACTGTTGATGATTGCATCAAACTCAGCCTGTGTAATGTATTGCGGTGTGTAACTGCCGCCTGTATTCAGGATATTTTTATAAAAAGAACGCATATGGTTTCTACTTCCTTTAGTAAGCATATCATACACCAGTTTAATATCCTGATTGTCGTTATTTAAAAGGGTATTCTTCAAATCAAAAATATCAAGGTCTTCTATTGTTGCTCCAACTTTGTATGCATCAAGCACACTGTTATTTCCCTGAGCTACCAATTGGTTATATAGATTTTGTAATGTGGCATTGTTGAATACACCAACTGCGGTTGAACCAACCGGATCGGTTAAATTATATTTTTTCAGTAACAGTAATACGGCATCCATATGAGTTTGTTCGCTGGATGAAATATTGTTAAAAATGTTTACGCTCCACTTGCTATATAAAGTAATGTAAACATCCCTGGCTAATTTTTCTTCTTCCCTCATAAATGAAAGACTGGTCAATTCATCATTGCTCAGTGGTTCAATTGGCAGGCTGTTTAGTTGCGCCTGAAGGTTAGTAAGATTGATGTTGCCGTTATTATTGGAATTGTTAGCAGAAGTGTCGTCTTTACTGCAAGACGTTAGTGCTAACAATAGACCTGCTGCCAGAAATAAGAGACTAGCATTTTTTATTATATTTTTCATGATTGTATGTTTTAATTTAGTTGCTAATTTTATTTCTTCATCAAATTACTTCAACAACTGTAATTTTTCGGTAACATTTATCACAAAACATTTTGCACCTCTAATTTATTTAATTATGACCAATACCAGCTTCAAAACACCTGCTGTAGTACCGGT
Organism: Chitinophagaceae bacterium; assembly: GCA_016706055.1. GTDB lineage: Bacteria > Bacteroidota > Bacteroidia > Chitinophagales > Chitinophagaceae > JJ008. Next base: position 454,740 of record JADJKL010000003.1, read on the forward strand.
TATTATTTACAGGCAAATTACTTTAAAGGCAATTTTTAGGTCGATAAGAACATTAAAGATCCGTTACTGAAATTGTGTTTAATATGTTTTTTTTGAACGGAATGCGACAGCCGCTGGATAGAGAAAAGAAATGTTAAACAAAAAGAATTGTGGCGGACTCTCCGGCACATTATAAGTGCCTGGCTAGTTATGAAGTAGTTGGTATGAAGATCCATTCGAGCAGACGGAAACGCAGAGCAGAATGATATAAAACCACAACTGCCAAAACAAAAAATGAAATCAGCTATGGTTTTATTACTGATTTTAATTTTAAATATTCCCCTATTAGAATTGATACCGGAAAAAAAAATTCTTCTTCACTGGTCGCATGTTTAAAAACCTCATTTTCAAATTCAATAATTTCAGGTAGGTTCTCAATATTGGAAGCCTGTTTCAATTCTTCTAAATAAGCTTTAATCAATTGATGTTCTGCGCTCATGTGATTCAATTGTGATTTCACCTTTTCGCTTAAAAGGATAATCTCTTTATTTTGTTGAGGTATTTGGTCGTTTGCTAATAAGGGCAAAAGTCCCAAGGGGGGCAGAATAAAATCTTCTTCCTCCTTAAAATGATGCTCCATCATATCTTCAATCTTTTTGGCCACACGACCGCTACTGTCTTTATACAACGTCATTTTATGTATTTGCTCAAGAAGGGTTGCATGCGTTTTTTTGATGGATGAAGGGACTGCTGGCTAATCGGGAAATTGTGTAATCGTACTATCTTCTTTTGGTTTACATTGGATTATAAAAACAAGCAGGAGTATGTAAAATAGATTCTTTATCATTTTGTTTTGTCTACCAATTAAAAGTAATAAAAAAAAGCTGTGCCAATATAATTTTCTAAAAGGTAAAAAGTTAAATTACAAATACAGTTGTAGTGGGTTTGGTGCCTTGGTTCGGGGCTCACAAGCCGGGACGGAATATTATAGACAGAGGCCTGCTGCAACAATTCAGTTCATTTACCACTACAATTTGAATTGCATAGTTAGGCTTCCATATTCCTGAGTATATTGTCCTTTAAATTCCGGGCCAATAGACTTTTGGCTGATAGTGATACTGTACTTTGGTTTCTCGAAACTAATCCCCACATCATATAACACTACCACTCTTTCAATTTGATCTTTACTTAAAACATAGCCGGTATTTCCATCACTATTTTGATTTATTAACCCGCCCTGCAATAAAGCATTACTAAGGACAACCCTTGCAACTGGTTTCATAAATACATATAACTGTGATTTGCTTTTTTGGGTTGTTTGCGGTACAGAAATATCATCAAAGTAATTATTGAATTTCCCTACTCTTAGCATAAAACCAGCGCCTGCTGCATTATAAACAGTGCCACTATATGTTTCAAAAAGCCCTACCAATAGAATTTGTTTTGATGGCTGCAGCATTTGTTTTTCTATACTGATGTTATAATTCAGTATGATATCGTTAGGCACCTGGTTGTGCCAACCAAGTGGTTTTGTATAATTGATAATATTGTGTGCCCATGTTTGAGTTTCTTTTGCAAAAGCTATCGGCCCGATGACACCAAAACGTATTTCAGAAGTAACCTTTGTTTTTTTTATCTTGTTAGCTGACTGAAGTGAATGTATTGCATACAATGCACCTGCGTACGGACGATCATTATACTGAATATCAGGTACGGCAATGTTTTTAGGGGTAAACATAAATTGTGCTATCCCTAATCCATAAATATTATTATTCTCATCCGAAATATTAAGTAAAAGTGAAGATGGGAATTTTGCTTTCCGCTTTTTTGTATAAAAATAATCTATCCGCATACCGTTTGTATAGTACCTGTCTGTACCATCTCCACGAACATTTATAAAGTCGTTATCCCACTGAATGCGTAATGAATGTTTACTATTCACTGACTGCGCTGTTGCATCATTATTATTAATTGCAAATATAATTATACTGATAAGAGGCGTTAATATATACTTAGTTGCCATTTTCACCTGTAATATTTTGAGCTGTTTTATTTTTTACTTTTTTCTTACTCAATCTGTCTTTTATTGTATCCACCACATGAATCAAGTGATAGTAGTGATATAATTAATAGTTTCTTCATGACATATTTATTGAAGAGAATATTCACCAACTTGTTTCGTAAAAAAATTATTTTGTAAGTAACAGATTACTATCTTTTTTGGCAGTTACCCAGTGCTTTACATTGGTCTCAATATTTACATAATCGCCGGGTATTAAAATTTCTTTAAATCCCTTTTCATTTTCAAAAATCACTTCACCTATTACACAAACCAATAATGCCGGCACATTTGTTACATGTTCTTTTAGCTGGCCACCAGCATTAATCTTTATTGACAGTACCCCGTCTGTTGCAGAAAACATTTTTTTCGTTTGCAGAGGTTTATCGGCTGTATGCAAATCTTTCAGGTTCATTCAAAATAATTTTTAAATGTTGAGAGATACTCCTGTATTTCTTTCAGGCTTTCGGTATTTACGTTTCCTGCTTTAACTTTTTCTAAATCTCCTTTTAATGGGATTAGAAAATTATGCAGTTGATTGTGTGATTCTCCCGTCATAGTACACTTATCAAAAATGGTTTTAAATTCAAGCTGTAGTGGTTCATGCAACGCTGTTAAAGGAGTTTTTCCTGAAATGCCGTCTTGTACCAGAGACTGCATATTTGCTATACCGGTAATTGTTTCAGGATTTGCCTTCCATTTTTTCCCGTTATCTAATAGAACCTTGTTTTCTTCTTCCTCATGCTCATGGTTTGCGTCAGTATCTTTTTTATTCATTTCAGTGGAATCATGGTCTTTATGATCTGTTTCTTTTTCTGAATTGTTATTACAGGCAACCAGTAAAACAAGTGCGAGGGGCAATAAATAAAATGATTTTTTCATGGTTTGATTAATTTTTGTTTTGTGATAAAAAAATATGAGGCTACAGCAAATACAAGTGTCAGCCCTATGCGGAATATCATTGCTTTAACTGTTTTTGCTTCGTAAATACCACCATTGCTGATATGTATTTTTAAACTGATAAATGCAACAGAAAGAATGATGGCTGATACCAACAATACCAATGCGGTCCATTTTTTAGCTTTTACTAATCCGTAAACTGCTATCAGGTATATCATACTGCTGATAAAATTTGCCCACACTACAAACAAGACATAGTTGCCTTCCTTTTCCCTGATATTGAAAAGGTCAAAAATTACCGAGCTGCTTAAAAACAGGGTGAGTAAAGCAAATAACCCCAATGCAACTGCTAAAATATATCTGAGTTTCTGTTTCATTTTTTATGATTTTATTAATGTGATGATGCCTGTCATTAATTTATTTCCTTTCAGTTTTACATCAAAAGCATAATCAGACATTCGCCATTGCAACATTTGCAGGCGTAAACTTCCCATAATAATATGTGCCAGCTCCTCTGCGGATAAATCGGTTGTGAAAGTTCTTTCTTTTTGCCCTTGCTTTATAATTGGCAATAGGTATTTTTTCTTAACTGCCATTATTTCTCTGATGGCTGTATTGATATTTTTACTTTCTTCTAGCAGCCCATCAGAAAAAATTGTAACGAGAAAATGAGGATTCTTTTTAAAAAACTCAAATTGATTATTGAATAATTCCTTTAACTGCAATTCCGTTCCATCTACATTTACCAAACATGCAGCAAACCTCTTATCCATATCCGCCGCTAGGTAGTTGAGCATAGTAATAATAATATTTTCTTTACTCTTAAAATGCCGGTACAATGCAGATTCTGCAAATCCCATTTTAGCGGCAAGTTTCTTAGTGGTAAGTCCACTAATGCCACTTTCAGAAAGGATTTCACCTGCTGCTGTTATGATTTCTAATTGCCTTGTTTTAATCTCAACACTCATTTTTTATTTTTTTAAGAATGATGAATACATCCACACTTGTTTTTCCTGTAAACGGATATAGTCGCTCATTAAAGCATTAGTACCTTCGTCGTTTGCATCTGCAGACAAGACCAGTATTCCTCTTTGCATTTCAATAATGATTTTAAAAGATGCAAGGATGTTTTCCACTGCCTTCGTTCCATTTGAAACTAAAGCACTTTCTTTAATAGCCGATGATTTGCTGTAAGCCGAATATTTAAACTCAGGTGAATGTCCCAAGGTCAATATCCGTTCTGCCACTTCATCAATTTTCAAAAGTAAGTCGTTATATAATTCTTCAAACTTCAGGTGAAGTTCAAAGAATTTATTGCCTTTGATATTCCAGTGATAGCCCCTTGTGTTCTGATAAAATAGGGAATAATGTGCCAGTAGTATGTTCAATTTAGAGGCTAATTTTTCCGCTTTGTTTTTTTCGATTCCAATTGCGTTCGTCATGCTAAATGTTTTTTGATTTAAGAAATTGTTTGTTTTTTCATTTTAAAGAAAGATATGCCAAGCCAGATAACGGAAGCAGTCATGGCAATGGCACCAATTAAAACAAATATTGGCGGTGCTCCAAAGTAAACTTCAGCTAAAATACCCAGCGGCATCAGTAAGCCGGTAAGTGCCAGCCAGGAAATACTGTTTACACTTTTAAGTTTATCTCTAAAATGTAATAGCAAATAACCAATTAGAATGTTCAGGAAAGCAAATAAGTTTCCGTGTACATGCGCCAGTCTGCTTTCAAAATGTTTACCTGATGAATAATTGGCAACCCATTCTTCTTTGCCCGGTGCAAAATCCCGCAAATAAATAAGCAGGAAGCCGTAAGCCATAAAAGCACCCATGGTTAGGAAGCCGATAGCAATATTGTTTTTTCCTTTCATGATTATAAATTTTAGTTTGTGAATGTTCACTAACAAACATAGATATAGCTTTAGCCTTTTAATGTAACTTTTGTTACATAGTTGATAATTAGGAAAAATTATTTCGTTAGTGAGTAGCTTGGTTTTGTAGTTGAAGGTAGATTATTGGTTAGCCGGGAAGGCAGAAAGAAAAATTGCTGTAAAAAGTGTAAAACTTTCTCCTGCATTAAATCCTTTCAGGCGAGGTTGGTGCATTTGAAGAAGAATTTTAAAGATTGATTATTTTTTATAATCTTCCCTCACAGGGTTAAAGACATCAATTACTTTGCAATCGGTAACTGCAATTGCAGAGTGAACGACATTGGATGGAATGACATAATACATGCCAGTACTAAGCGGACAATGCTCTCCATCAATGGTCATATCTAAATTTCCTTCGAGTATATAAGTGATTTGCTCTTGTACATGATTATGAGAAGGAAGGGTGCTTCCGGCTTTTATTTCTACCAAGCCAAAGGTCATACTGGTGCCATGTGCATAGTAACCATTTAAGCCTGGTGCTAATTCTTTTACTGGTAAATCTTTTATCTGTTGCATAAAAAAAATAATTTAAAATCTTCGGAGTATAAAGTCCCCCTTCAAGGGGATTTAGGGGGTTTCGAAATAACAAAAATTACCCCCAACCCATTCCTTATCCTTATTATACCGTACCCCAATCATTTTTCCTTTACTTAAGCGGCCAAGATTATTAACAGCAACAGGTCTTGCTTCACCTTCTTTCCAGAAATAGAACATTCTAATTTCTGCTTTGGCAGGCACATCCGGTGTTTGTATTACATCTGCATACTTTACTTTCTTTTGCAGAATCCAGTTCTCCGGATCTTTTACATTATCAATATCTTCTTGTGTAATATCAATCACCACACCTTGTCCGGCGAAAGAAAAGAGTGGTTTCAATACATAATTTTCCAGATCAGCAGGCAGTTGCTTTACTTCGTTCAGGTAAAATGTTTGTGGTACATACGGATGATTGATCAATGGCAATGTGAATTTACTGATACGATAAAACCAATCGGGATGCGGACACCATTCAACATCTAATTCTTCAAAGAATAGTTTTCCTTTTTCCTGCACTTCGGCAGATTGCTGATGCAAATCATCGAAGATGACACGGTTGTAAATTCTTTTTACTTCCGTTTTCTTCCCTTCGTTCAGGTAATACAATTTCTTCCCCTCTTTTATCAGTTCTGTGATGCAGACCATTTTAATGCCTACATATTCTTCGGTACAATAAAAATCTATTCTTGTTTTTTGTTGCCGTGGAAATATTTCCAACAGTATCACATTCTCCGGTGCATGATTGCCAACAATAATTTCTTTTAATAGTTTGATGTAGGATTCTCTATCATGTCCGTTCAGGTAACAACTAAAATTTTCTGGTACAGGGAAATGATTTCGAAACGTATCATCCAGTAATATCTCATAAGCAAACAGGGTAGGGAAGCCCTGCATTTCAATCAACTGCGGTTCGTATTCACCAGCTTCATTAATGCAGATTCCAAAATCAAATGCAATAAATTGTGTGTGTGCATTTCTTCCCGGCGTTTTTACATCAGCAGGGATTGATTTATCAGTTAATTGGATGAATTTCGGATCAACGATTATATCAACTATACTTTCGCAGGCATCAATTATTTTCTTTGTGAAATCCTTAGGTACAAAAATGGGAGTTTCAGCCACCCGGAAATCCAATTCACCCGGATGAGCTCCATGTAATTCTTTCAGAAATGCTTCATATTTTTCCTTGGTAAACGATTCGTTATAATCTTTGCGGATAGCTGGTATCATACTTTGTATTTTATGTCTATGGTTATAAAATTAAGGTATTGTTTTTTACTTCGCTACAGGTAAAATCTACGAAAGAGAATTCATAAAAAAAGACCGGCGAATGGCCAGTCTTTTTAGTATAATTTTTCTTTTCTATTTAATCGTTATTACGAATTGGCGTATTTACTTGTTTAAGTGTTTTTACTGGAGGTTTAATTGGTCTGATAATTTTTGGTGCTTTTTTGGCTAATACCCAGGCAGCACGGCGACCAATATTGTTGCTGTTATATTTAATCCACATAAAGCCGTTTTCGCCCCAATCATCTCCCCATGAATTCTTAATCAACCATGCTCCTTTTAAATCGTCCCATCCCACAATAAGTATAGCATGATTTGAACTCGGATTGGCGTAGTCGCTTTCAAATCCAAAATAAACACCGTTTGTATAGTTTTGGAAAAGCCCGGAAACCGTTACACTTGCTGCAACAGGTCCGTATAAGCATAATGCTTGTTTAATGTCAGCTACAGAGGCAATTTTTGTTATGTCACCCGTAGAGCTAACAACACCCCAGTCCGATGCATAATAATTAGTAGTAGGTGTTCCGGCTGGGCAACTTTGGTTTACACCAGCATCTGGAATAACAGCATCTCTTTCAAGATTTTTATTATTGTCAACCATCCATTCAAAAACTTTGTAAGCAAGGCCTCCGGCACAATCTCCGTCTACGCAGTTTTCAGCATGTTGCTCAGAAGCATCAATTACAGAGCCATTTGCTTTTTTATAACTGGCTTCAAATGCGCCTACTGCAGAGTAGGCCCAACAGTTACCGCATTGCTGATCTTTTACAGGAGTTACATATCCCTGCGTTCTTGCATCGTATTTACTGGCGCCTGCTGTACAACCTGCAAATTTTATTTTTAAAAATTCTTTGTATTCAGGACTGAACTGACGGGTTTTGGTGTAGTTTTTTATCCGTGCTACTTCAGCAGCAGGAATGTTGTCTTTTTCACCTGTTATTTGCGAAAGTAGTTTGTTGCTTACTCCGGTAAAGCCTACATTAAATTGTAGTTTTTGAGCAACGATAAGTTTGCGTTGGTCAATTAATTGATTTTTGATTACCGGTGCGGCATTTACTTCTCGCAGTTTATACTTTTGTGGTAACTCAATGACAGGTTGTGCCATTACGAATTGAGAAAAGATAAGTGCTGCAAAAAGAAAAATGATCTTTACATTTTTTAGACATTTCATTGTTCGTGGTTTTTTGGTTAATGATAAAAATTATTCAATAATTATTTTGTAGGATTTTTCCTTGTTGGGCTCTTCCTCTTTTTTCCAAGGACGGCTATGTATAAAGTGAAGATTGGCAGTGCCTTTTACAAGTCCGGTAAATTGAAATACTTGTAGTTCTTTAGCACCTTCATTGCCAGAAGGATTGGGAATAACATAAGTAGTGTCGAGAGAGAGATGCTGCTGATAAGCTGAATCTTTGAGTGACCAGCTATAGCCAGTGCCCATCACTGCCGGTAGTTTAATATCAAAATGGTCAGCAACTTTTACTGTGATAGAGTCTTCTGTAGTTCCATTCTGATTAGCTGTTCCGCATGACCAAAATGCAAACATGATAATTAAATTTTTCATCTGATATTATTTGAGGTTGTTAAATCAGACTAATCGAAGCACATAAACCAAAGTAGTAATAGTGTAATAATTAGTTGCAAGGTAGATTTTATTATTAATTTGTATATACTACTAACTGGTAAATCTTTATGCACAGTATTTTTTGGAGTATGCTTCAGTAAAAACACTGCAAATGTTTCTTTATCAGTAGACTACTTCTTCTATGGCGATAGATTGATTTAGAAAATTCGGGATGATATGTGAGTAGGTCCATAATATTTTATCCGGATCACTTAGATGTGCCAGCATATCAATCAATTTTGCTTCACCATGATTTTCAATAACAGATTGTCTTTTTTCTTCCGTTTGTAGGTGAATACTCATACCGGTAGCATCTGCTTCCGGATGAAATTGTGTGCCAATCATATATTCATTAAAACGAATACCCATTACTGCTCTTTCGTATGGAACATGCGGACGGCTTTTTTCTATACAAAGAATGCTTGCACCCATTTCGTTCAGCAATTGATGATTAGGTTGTATTACCTGAAAGTCACGGCTATCCACACCATAAAATGGATCTTTCAAACCATCAAGAACAGGTTCTGCTTTTCCTGCTTCCAACATATGCATTGGAAACACACCAAAGGAGTTTGATTTTCTTTTGCAAACAATGCCTGCATTAAAGTAGCGGCAGGCTAATTGAAATGAGTGGCAGATAAAAAATATATGTTTCTTCTGCGTAGTACTTGGGTTTTTATTCCATCGTACAATATTATCCAACCAACGAGACCAGGCAATATCCCAATCTTCAAATCGACTTTTTAATGGGTCGCCTGGGCCGCCACTCGAAATATAAATATCAAAGGAAGTATCAGGCAGTTCGTCTTTTTGGCGCACATCAAATTCAGTGCTTTGCACATCCAGATCATTCATCTCAGCCCATTCTTTCAGAATGGCACGGATACACCGCATGCCTTGATTGGCGAAACCATCATAAAGATCGAGGATTGCTACTTTTACAGACCTTTTTCCATCCAACTCATTTAACAAACATAATGATTTTTTAACCTACAGCTACTCGATTTAGATGGCAGAATTACCCACAATTGTGGATTAATTAGTTAGAATTAAGTAGAATTATTTAAAATTATTTTGTAGCAAGCTGTAGTACTACTATCATCGTCCCTTGCGTCGCACTCTTGTACTGTAAATCTTTATTCAGCTTTTCTACCACATAGGCATAGTAGAAACATAGTAATACACACATAGAATTTTCTATGTGAAATCCTATGAACCTATGTTTCTATGTGGTTCGATAAACTACTTAAGTTGATATACTTTCTCGCCACCCAAAAAAGTCTTCAGCACTTTTACATCCAATATTTTTTCAGGAGCTACTTTCATCAGGTCTGCATCTAGTATTACAAAGTCAGCAAACTTTTCTTTTTCCAAACTTCCTTTTTCATTTTCTTCAAAGTTGGATTTAGCTGCCCAGATAGTCATTCCTTTTAATGTTTCTTCACGGCTTAATGCATTTTCCATCTGGTAACCATTCTCCGGCCATCCTTTTGCATCTTTACGTACAACTGCAGCATAAAATGTTTTAAAGGTTGAAATGTCTTCTACCGGAAAATCGGTGCCAAGTGGCAACCAACCGTTTTCGTTTAGTAATTGTTTATAAGCATAAGCTCCGGTTATTCTTACACTGCCAACTCTGTCGCCAGCCCAATACATATCTGATGTGGCATGTGTAGGTTGCACAGAAGGTATTATTGAGTTTGCTCCGAATAAATTAAAGTCATAGCGGTTTATAATTTGTGCATGTTCAATTCTCCAGCGGCGGTCATTTTTCCCTTTCAGGTATCGGGCATAAATATTCAGCATCGTTCTGTTACCACTATCGCCGATTGCATGAGTACACATCTGCCAGCCTTTATCATAAATCCAATTAGCTACAGAATCAAAATGTGCAGGATTGCTTAATAGAAAACCATAGTGACCTGGTTTATCGGCATAAGGTTCTAGCAGGCAAGCACCTCTCGATCCCAATGCACCATCACCATACACTTTAAAGCTTCTTACATTTAGCTTATCCGTTTTTATCATTCCTGTTTTGGTAGCATAATCATAATTCTTTTTTTCATCACTAAGCATTACATATAATCTCATTTTCAATTCACCTGCTTCCTGTAATTTTTTTATGCTTTCCACTGTTTCAAATCCAAGTCCGCAATCATCAATCGTTGTCAGTCCCATGGCGAAGCAATTTGCTTGTGCTTCCAACAATCCTTTTTTTAACTGATCATCAGTTGATGAAGGTATTTTTGCTCCCACCAAACCAATAGCATTATCAATTAAAATACCAGTTAATGTTCCTTCCATTTCTTCTATTTCACCGCCTGTTAAGTTATCACCAGGTTTTATGCCTGCCAAGTCTAAAGCAGCTTTGTTTGCGATTGCCGCATGGCCATCTACTCTTCTAAGCAATACGGGTCTGTCAGGAAACAATTCATTTAGTTTGTCGTTAGTTGGAAACGCTTTTACATCCCAATCATTCTGATCCCAGCCACGACCTGTAATCCAACCATCAGGGTTTTCTGTAGCAAACTGTTTTACTTTTTCTATTGCTTCGTCCCAGCTATTGGTGCCAACAAGATTTACTGTTCGTAAACTCATTCCATAACCAACAAAATGTGCATGAGCATCTATGAAGCCGGGGTAAATAAATTTGCCAGCTGCATCTATTTTTTCTTTTGCGCTATATGTTTCCTCCAGGTCAGCCATTTTGCCAGTTGCAATTATTTTCCCATCTTTTACCACCATTGCTTCAGCAGTTGAAAAGGATGAATCAACAGTATAAATTGTAGCATTGTAAACAAGCAGATCTGCTTTTTCTTTTGCGTTACAAGAAAATAATAGAATTGTAATAATTGCAATTAGAGATTTCTTCATTATAAGAGTTTAAAAATTAATTACTAAATAAAGCAGGATGTTTTTTATTATGATCTGTTTTATCCTGAAATGCTTTAGCTGCTGCTAAGATAGTGGCTTTCATCATATAAATTGCCAACCAAAGTAATGCTTGTTGGTGTGCCATCTTTATTAAATCCTATTGGCATGCAAACCACAGGATTGCCAGTAAGATTTGTCATCGCTAATTGCCTGCCTGCAAAGCTCGGAACGATGACAATATCATAATTTTTCATAAAATCGTTAAAGCCTTTGCATAATTGAGAACGGTATCGATTGGCATTGATATATTCAACCGCAGGTATTGTCCTCGCCGCACGGAAGGAGTTTGGCCAGAAAGCTTTATCCTGTCTTTCAATCAGGTCATCCCTGTTCGTTCTTGTCAGCTCATCAAAAGCTGCAGCACTTTCTGCATTTAGAATTAAACTAATATAATTAACAGGATATAAACTGGTATCAGGAAATACAACCGGTTTTAATTTTGCACCTAATGATTTATACACTTCCAGCACTTTCCATTCGTCAGCTTCTTTTGGTAATCGTTTAAAATAATTTTCAGCATAAGCGATTCGTATTTTTGACCAGTCAGTTTTTCCGCTGTAATTAAAAGCATGTTTTATAGCAGATGGATCATTGCCATCAGTGCCATTAATGGCAGCATAAACAATAGCGGCATCTTCTGCACTTCTGCAAATTGGTCCAACTTTATCCAAACTCCAACATAATACCATCGCACCGTAGCGGCTAACGGTGCCGAACGTAGGCCGCAAGCCAGTTGCACCACACCTTGTAGAAGGAGAAACAATTGAGCCTAACGTTTCTGTTCCAATAGCGAAAGGTAATAACCCGGCTGTTACGGAAGCAGCAGATCCAGCTGATGAACCGCTTGAGCCTTGTAATAAGTTCCATGGATTTTTTGTTTCGCCACCAAACCATTTATTGTTATAAGCCAAAGCACCTAGCGAAAGTTTAGCACAAAGTACCGCTCCATTATTTTTTAATTCTGTATAAACATAAGAATCAACATCAAGTACCTGATCCATGTATGGTGTAGTGCCCCAAGTAGTTTTATATCCCTTTACGGCAAACAGATCTTTAAGCCCATAAGGAATACCATGTAATGGTCCACGATAAATACCAGCTTTTAATTCATCATCAGCTTTTTTTGCCTGCTTCATCGCCAATTCTTCGGTAAGAGTGATAACACATTCTAATGTGTCGTCCCATTTTTTTAACCTAGCAATAAAAAATTTTGTCAGCTCCACAGAACTTATTTTTTTATTCATGATAAGCGAAGCCAATTGTGGGATTGAATAAAAAGCCAGTTCATTTTTATTAGCAGGAAGTTCTGTTTTCAATGGTACATCCCAGTAGATTTTGTATTGTTTTTTTGGAATTTTCATTCCTGCAGGTGCAGGATTAAATGCAAAAGGAAATTGAATGTCGTTTGTTGGCAATGTGCGATGCATTGCTTTATACAATTGAAAATTGCCGTTGATGCTTCCTATCATCGAGTCTGCTTCTGCATCCGTAAAGTCGAGGTCTAAAAGATTAACTGATTGTTGAATCAGTTTTATACTATCAGCTTTTGTTTGTGCTTGAAGAGAAATTAAAATGCCTGTTAGAAGGAATGTTAGCAGAAGTTTCATATGCTGAAATTTATAGTCACTGAAATTAAGGAAATTCTTTACCTTATGCTAAAATCAATAAGTATGAGAAGTCTTTTTTTTGTAATAATCGGTTCACTGCTATTGTTTTCATGTAAACAGTCTGCCAAAAATAAATCAGGTAGCAATATATCTGTTGCGGAATATTTTAATTATGGTGATACCGGAGTTCAATCGGCCGGAGTAAGAATGATTCCAATAAAAACACGGGTTGGAGAATTTAAAGTATGGACGAAACGCTTTGGGAACAATCCAAAAATTAAAATTTTATTACTTCACGGCGGACCGGCATCCACACATGAATACATGGAATGTTTTGAAACTTTTTTTCAAAGAGAAGGGTTTGAGTTTTATGAATACGATCAGTTGGGCTCTTATTATAGCGACCAGCCTACCGATAGCAGCCTCTGGGCTATTCCACGTTTTGTAGATGAAGTAGAGCAGGTACGTCAGGCGATTGGTGCTGATAGTTCCAACTTTTATGTGCTAGGTAATTCTTGGGGCGGAATTTTGGCAATGGAATATGCACTAAAATATCAGCAGCATTTAAAAGGTTTGCTGGTAGCAAATATGGTTGCCAGTGCACCTGAATATGGAAAATATTCAGAGGAAGTACTTGCAAAACAAATGGATCCTAACGTATTGACTGAAGTAAGAGCTATTGAAGCAAAAAAGGATTTCGATAATCCAAGATATATGGAATTGCTCTTACCAAATTTTTATAAGAAACATTTGTGTCGTTTAGATGTGTGGCCTAATGCATTGGAGCGGGACATGAAACATACTAACGCAACTATATACACTATGATGCAAGGGCCAAGTGAATTTGGTATTAGTGGTCGTCTGGCAAAATGGGATATAAAAAACCGCTTAAAAGAAATTTATGTACCTACTTTGATGGTGGGTGCAAAACATGATACGATGGATCCGAAAGCGATGGAAGAACAAAGTACAATGGTGCAGAAGGGCCGCTATCTCTATTGTCCGGATGGAAGCCATCTTGCAATGTGGGACGATCAGGAGGTATTTATGACCGGAGTAATAAAGTTTATCAAAGATGTGGATGAAGGAAAGTTTTGAAAATAATTTATCTTACACCCTTTAACCTAATACCAACAATATGAAATTTTTAAAAGTAATAACTGGATTTGTTTTAGTAACAGCCATGTTAACTGCTTGCGGAAGTGATGACAAAAAGGAAACTGAGAATAAAGAACCAGCAAAAGAAGAAACTGTAACTGTAGACAATGGATCTGCTTCCAAACTAGAAGGTGCTTGGGAAATTATGCGGGCAGAAGGGATGGCAGTAAAAAGTAATTTAGGTACAGTCTATACATTCAAAGGCGATAATCTTACAATGGGAAAAAGTGGATTTGATAATCCGGGAAAAACAGAGATTACAGATTCTACCTTTAGTTTTCAAGCAGAAGGTAATGAATATAAGTTTATATATAATTACCACTTTAACAGTGATACATTGGTGGCAGAAATGCAGAATAGTAATGGGCAGATTTTACACATGGTAAAAAACTGATTTGTTTGAAAAATAAATTTAAAGCCCTGTAAAACGTAGTGCTTTAGTTTGTCAATTCTTTTTCGAAACAAACACTATTTTCTACATTTTCATATTGTCCGTAATTGGGAACAATCTTGTAACGATTCTTTTTATACAGTTCAATAGCTTCTGGTTGTTTTTTCCCTGTTTCTAACACACATTTTTTATACCCTAATTCCTTGCACCAGTTTTCTAGTTCTTTAAAACGATGGAAGCAATGCCTTTTCCACGATGATGTGGCGGCACATACATCCTTTTTACTTCCATTGTTTCTGGTGAATATTCTTTTACTGCACCGCAACCAATAGCTTGATCGCCATCATATGCCACTACAGTATGTTGAATCATATCAGTTTTATTGAACTGATGATAAAAGTCATGTTCTTCTCCATCTCGAGTTTTCAAATCGGCATCTAATTCTTTTACCAACGTTTGAAAATCATTGTTAACGGAGTTTGTTCTTTTTGTGGTGATCATAATAACAAAGTGTATTAATGATAATCTAATATTTACTGTATTCTGTTTTTACTAATATGCTAAGTACATCCGGTGGTTGGGATTGGTATGTGTAGGGGAAACCCTGAAATCGTAACTGCCAATAATACTAAAGCCAGCCTTTTTATAAAAATTCACTGCTCTTTCATTCTCTATCCATGTGTAAAGCCACATACCTGACTGGTTGTTATTTTTAGATAGCTCAATATTAAAATTGAGTAATGCAAGACCAAGCTTCATGTTATAGAATTTTTGCAGCACATAAATTCTATCCAGTTTGGTGATGTTGGTAGCTGCAACGGCCGGAGCAGCACTGTTCAAAATTATTTTTGAATAGCCAGCCGGTTTGTTGTTATAATAAATAAAGTGATAAATATTCTTTTGTTCATTCAACTCTTGCTCACATGCTGCGAGACTATAGTTTGTATTCATATAAGCCTCCACATCTTCTTTTGAGGCGCAATGGCCATGCGATTCAATAAATGTTTGACTGCCGAGTTCGGCTAATAATGCAACATCAGTTGGAGTGGCTTTGCGGATTGTAATCATTTAATTTATGAATTGGCAGAAGAAAACACTAATCACCAGCAAAGTGAGAATCGTTTAATTCTACAATGTAATTTTCGGAATCAGAAAAGTGGCAACTGCATTTGTCAAAACTGATCTGGTCTTTTTTAGCGCATTTAAAAAACTATCACTCTCACTGCCATAACTTCTTTCACTTACACCAAACAGCATGACGTATTTCTTTCCGGTTTTATCAACTCCTGATTTATAACGATAAACATTTCTTTCAAGAATATTTATTTTACCATCGGATGCATTTTCACTTATTAAGAAATCTAGCATATACTCCCCATTTTTTTGAAATGTTTCATAGTTCACCACCGGATTTGTTTCTTTAAGAATTTTAAGTTCAGCAATTTTAGCATTTACAAGGTCAGCAGGTTTTGAGTCACCAGCAAGCACTTCGAGCAGGATTATTTTTTTAAAGCTGTTGGCAGTATTGCCAGCCGGTAAATATTCCTGCTTATAGTAAGCAGCAGATGGATGCGATGACCATGATAATTTGTAGGTGGATTTGTTGAAAACAATTGGTCCCGGTACTTTTAAATAATCTGTAGCTGGTTTATTTGTCTGACTCAATGAAATGATTGAAAATAGAATTCCGATTATTAGGGTCACAGTTCTTAAAGTTGCGATCAAAGAGAGCTTATTAATTTTTATATTCATTGCAAGAATTTGAGTTAAAGATAAAGAATGTGTGGTTGGTGGGAGAAAATACCCACTACGTCGTATTGTTTTTTGAAGAACACCTTTCGAGGTGAAATGATATTTTCTCTTTAGTCAAAATAGAAATCATTCTCAAAGTTACTTCGTTTGAATATTTTCTTTTCTTGAACAGATTCGAAAAAAGTTTTTATCAATTTAATGTGTTCGGAATAGCCCTTAATTTGGTTAAGTAATGTTTCATAATCAGGTTGCCGGAATTCCGGCGATAAGAAATAACGCATCATATACATCGAAGTATAGCTATTATGTGCAAACGTTTTTTTTGTAAGATGCATATATCATTTCCTTGCTGCTTAGTCCTTTAAAAAATGAAAAATTAGTACTTGCTTTGATGCGGCATAGAATTGGGATAGAGAACCTATTGCCATTCGTTTTATTGCTTCAGCTACATAGGGCCAATTTCTTTGATCTCATTCGGATCAGTTTTAAACTCTAGTTGTTTCCATAGAAACAAATCCACCAACAAACGATGAGTTGTTTAAAAACACCAGCCTCCGTGCCCGGCTAGCCGATGAAATACGTTGAATTTGACTGATTGATTTTGCAAAGCTTATCAAAGTTTTGGCACTGCTTTGGTTATGTTTGTTTTCTTTTCCAATGAAGGAAGCGGATGTGAAAGTGCAGTGGGCAAGTGCAAAAGAATTTGATAACCCACCGTGAGATTGAAGTTTGATTCAGTTCAAAACCGTTAAGAACCAGTGAATTTCAGTCGTAAATGGTCCAAGAAGGGTTCGGGCTGAAACCATCTTTATAAATACCTCCATGAAAGAGGAAATAATTATTGTTTCAACTTTAGAAGGTGAATGGTACCCTAAACACAACTGTGTAACATTGTTGAAAAAGACGAACATGTACGCTAGCCAAAGGTGCAATGTAACTGCGTCATATAATCAGATGACAGATTTTTCCCACGAGCGGGGGCCGGCCCGGGCTGGTAAAGGGAAAAGCTAAAGCACTTTTTTAACTTTTAGATATGGAATTATTCAAATGAATACTGTCACGAGAGTGCGGATAACCGGATGGGTTGGAACAGAGCTTGCCCAAGCCGTGTGCCCCCCCCCCCCCTTTTCCCCACCGCCCCCCCCCCTCCCTTTTTTCGGGGGCCCCCCCCTTTTTTGGGTGGCCCGGGCCGACCCCCCCCCCCCTTTTTGTTGTCGGGGGGGCCCGCGGCCCCCGGGGGCCTTCGGGGGTTTGTTTCCCCCCCCGTTTCGGCCGCCCCCGCCCCCCGGGCGGCCCCCCTTCGGGGTTTGGGCTGGGGGGCCCCCGGGGTTGGGGGGGGGGGGGGGGGGGGGGGGCGGGGGGGGGAAGGGAGGGGGGGATTTTCCCCCACCCCAGGGGGGGGACGCCCGCCCAACCCACTTGGGGGGGGGGGGGCGGGCCCGGGGGGGGGGGCGCCCCCCCCGGGGACACCCGGGCGAAGGGCCGGCTTCTGTTGTTAGTACGAAAGAAGGCTTATGAAATGGGAGATGCAAAGTCTGCCATTCGCATAGCAGTGATGGATTATGGAGTGAAGCGGAATATATTGAACTGTATGGTGGAGCGGGGAGCTTTTGTAAAAGTGTTTCCTGCAAAAACATCGCTTGCTGAAGTGAAGAAATTTGAACCGCATGGTTATTTTATTTCCAACGGGCCAGGCGACCCAGCACCGATGGATTATGCTGTGAACACATTGAAAGAAATATTGAAAGAAGAAAAACCGGTGTTTGGTATTTGCCTTGGTCACCAGTTGCTGGCAAGGGCGAATGATATTCCTACTTTTAAAATGCATCATGGTCACAGAGGGCTGAATCATCCGGTGAAGAATTTAATAACGGGCCGATCAGAAATTACTACACAGAACCACGGCTTTGGTGTAGACCCTGAAGCAATGAAAAAAGCTGACCACCTGGAAATAACTCATGTAAACCTGAATGACAAATCTATTGAAGGGATAAGAGTGAAAGGGAAACCTGCTTTCTCTGTGCAGTATCACCCTGAAGCTACACCGGGGCCGCATGACTCAAGATATTTGTTTGATGAGTTTATTGAGTTGATAAAAGAGCAGAAGAATTAATTGATTGCTTCGCAATTATTTTTTGCCGGAAAGACGGGAAGATGGTAAGTTTTTTTAAATCTGAATTTTCTTCCCGACTTCTAATCTTCCCGGCAACTACTTCTTTCTAATTTGTTTTATATTCGGGCAATGAAAATCTCCATCATCAACGGACCTAATCTAAACCTGCTCGGTAAAAGGGAAACTGATATCTACGGTAATATGCCGTTTGAAGAATACCTGGAAACGTTGAAAAAGAAATATGCCAACATAGAAGTAAGCTATTTTCAAAGTAATGTGGAAGGTGAATTGGTGAATGAATTACAACGAATCGGTTTTGAATACGATGGAATTATTTTAAATGCCGGAGCTTATACGCATACATCTGTTGCAATAGGTGATGCGGTGGCTGCTATTAAAACACCTGTGGTGGAAGTACATATTTCCAATGTACATGCAAGAGAAGATTTTCGCAAATTTTCTTACCTGAGTGGCAAGGCTGTTGGCAGCATTTTCGGTCTTGGCTTGAAGGGTTATGAACTAGCTATGGAATATCTTGTTTCGAAATAGTAGTATTGAA
>JADJKL010000004.1 GCA_016706055.1 Chitinophagaceae bacterium
TCTATACAGAAATGAGCCATCAATTACTGATGCAGATGTTATAAATAATGAGATCAAGCGGGGGATATTCAGAACATTTCCTTTGTATTATGTCAACAAATACAAGCTATTTCAGAATACGACTTTTAAGTTAAAAGAAGTGTTGAGAGACGGTCAGCCCGAACAATCCCGAATTGAAAAAAAAGATAAGGGCTTGCTCGTATATACAGGTAATAGCAATTATTATTTACCAACAGGAAAATATACTTACAGCATAACCTATGAATCTGAAAAGCAACTAAAATTCTTTAAAGAGTATGATGAATTATATTGGAATGTAACGGGTAATAGCTGGTCCTTCCGGATTGACTCGGCAATGTGTACTGTTATTTTACCAAAAGGGGCTTCATTATTATCTGGAAAATGTTATACTGGTTTTCAGGGATCTTCCAGTGAAGATTGCAGCTATACCACGACAACAGTAGGCGATAGTACGGTTGTTATTTTTAAATCAACAAAACCTTTTTTACCAGACCAGGGATTAACAATTGCTATATCATGGCCCAAAGGATTTGTAGCGGCACCAGGCAAGTGGCAGCAAATGAAATATTATTTTTTGAATAATAAAGCGGTTTTCTTTTTACCAGTTGCAGCGTTATTCAGTAGTATATTTTGTTTCATCTTTTGGTGGCGATATGGGAGAGATCCAAAGAGAGGTGTAATATATCCACAATTCGAACCTCCGCTTGGCTTTTCACCCGCCGCATTAGGATATATATATAAACAAAAATTTAGCCTACAACTTACAGCTGCAATGATAGTAGATGCTGCTGTTCGTAATCATATTTATATTGATGTGCAAAAGCAAGGAACAATATTCAAACGTAATTCATACGGAATAAAAAATAGCGATAAAAATAAAAAACCAAGGCAAAGTGATTATGAAGGGTTTTTGAGCAAGATAAAAGGCCTTATTGGTACCACTATCGAAAAAGGAACATACAACAGTAGTCTTGGTAGTCTTAATACGGATATAGAAAAGTTTTGCAAAAAGAATTATAAAAACAAGGATGGGTTAAATAAAAATAATTATAAGGGATACTTTTCATTAAACAATTCTTATCTCATCATTCCAATATTTGTGTGTGTAGTAGCGGCAGCCTGGGCCATCTTTGATGGATTGATGATTTCGATGATTGTAAAAAATTTCTGGCAGCTAGCATATTTTGCAGCAGGTATTCTATTATGCGTCTTTATACTTAAGCTTTATTCCAGATTGTTAAAAGCGTATAGTCCGGAAGGACGTAAACTTGCAGATCATATTGAAGGTTTCCGCATGTTCTTAGCTACTGCAGATGAAAAAAGATTTGATCTGATGAATCCGCCTGAAAAGTCATTGGCACTCTACGAAAAATATTTACCATTTGCCATTGCACTGGATTGTGAAATAGCATGGGGGAAAAAGTTTGCAAATAGTATCAATTCTGAATATTTAGATGGTAGAGATAATTCTTCGTTTTCACAAAGCTTTGTCAAGGATAATGACAACTTCAGCTCATCATTTGCTTCATCATTTAGTGGAGCCATTTCTTCAGCCAGTACGCCACCTTCAAGTTCATCGGATGGAGGTTCTTCTGGTGGCGGTAGCAGCGGCGGCGGCGGTGGTGGTGGCGGCGGCGGTGGTTGGTAATAGTAGCTTAACTCCCTTTTTTTGATTGAAGAACAGCTAGACCATTCAACGTTTCTTCACTGTTATTCTTAAACAGACCCATCTTTTGCGAATTGAAATAAAATTTTTCGCCAGATGGTCTGGTAATAGAAAACCATTTTAACATCCGCCAGTCTTCTTCTTTTTGAATATCACATTCATTCAAATTGAATTCCATGGGTGTTGCTTCGGGAGTTGTTTTATAGTAAACAGTGTTACCTATCAGGTATAATACACCATAAGAGTCAAAAAATTTCATTGACTTTTTGTATCTTTTAAAATCAGCGTAGTGATATAAAGCAGAATATTCAACCGGCTGTGTAATACTTTTCATTACTTTTTTATATCGCTGTTCTTTTGCGTTGAACATAAAAATTACTATGAAAAGACCTACGATACCTCCGATAATTGCACCTGTCAGCATATTGATTTAATTTTATACCAGTAAATATATAAGAATTTATATAAACAGTTTTTAGGGCTTGCCGGAAAAATCAATTTTCTTCATCTTCAGTAACAGGTAATAGTGTTTTCCGCTCACCAATCTGCTGCCGCCACATAGCGTAGTACAATCCTTTTTTATCCAGCAGTTCATTGTGTGTGCCCTGCTCTGTAATTTTTCCTTTCTCAAATACATAGATAATATCTGCATGCATGATGGTAGAAAGCCGGTGAGCAATAAGTATAGTTATCTGTTGCTTTAATGCAGACACTTCTTTCACTGTTTTTGTTATCTGTTCTTCTGTTAACGAATCTAATGAGGAAGTGGCTTCATCAAAAATCAACAATCTTGGTTTTCTAAGTAATGCCCTTGCAATAGAAAGTCGTTGTTTTTCTCCACCGGAAACTTTTTTGCCACCTTCACCTAATACGGTATCTAAACCTTTTCCGCCACTGTAAACAATATTTGTGGCTGATGCTTTTTCTAATGCAATGTTTATTTCTTCATCAGTCGCATCTGGTTTTACAAACTTCATATTTTCTCGTATGGTTCCCGAAAACAACTGTGTGTCTTGTGTTACAAAACCTAATTGTTTTCTCATCCGGTTATAACGGATGTCTTTAGAAGAAACATTATCGTATAAAACATCGCCACTTACGGGGGAATAAAGACCAACCAACAGTTTTACTAAAGTAGATTTTCCAGAACCAGAAGGACCGACAAATGCTATAGTGTCGCCGATATTGGCTTCGAAAGAAATATTATCTAATGCATTTGAATGTGCATTGCGATGCTTGAAAACAACATTGTTAAAACGTAATTGCTCTATCTCACCCACATCCACTGGTTCTTCGGGGCGGTACTCTGGCTCTTTTTGCATCAACTCATTAAATAACTGTAATGATGCTTCGGCTTCTCGATAAGAAAGAATGATGCTGCCCAAATCCTGCAACGGTCCGATAATGCCGGTAGAAATAAATTGCATAGAAATTAATTCACCCGGTGATAAAACATTTCGGAAGATGAGCCAGAGTAAAATAAAAAGGATGGATTGTTTTAACACAGTAAGTATAGCTCCTTGAAAAAAAGAAAGTGTTCTTACTTTTTTTACTTTCTGCATTTCTAAATCATAAATATCCTGTGTGTGTTGTTTCAGTCTTCGTATTTCAGGATATGTAAGCCCCAGGCTTTTTACCAATTCTATATTGCGTAAAGATTCCGTAATAGTGCCGCTCATTTGACGGTTCTGTCGTATTAATGAACGTTGCAATGTTTTTATGGAACGGCTAAGCAAACTGGTGAGACCGCCTAGCAGCACAACACCAATTAAGAAAACAGGAATAAGTGCCCAGTGTTTCGTTATCGCATACCATATTAAAAACCCGATTCCAACAAATGAAGAAAAGAGAATATTGATGAAAGAGCTGATAAAACGTTCGGTATCGTTTCTTACTTTTTGAAGAATGGAAAGTATTTCACCACTGCTCTGGTCTTCAAACTCTTGGTAAGGCAGCCGTAATGTTTGGCGTAAACCATCATTAAAAATTTGCATTCCAAATTTCTGAACGATCAGCCGCATCACATAATCTTTAAAAGCCAATACCAATCTTGCTGCAAGTGCAATACTTATTGCAATTAAAAGAAGGGAGGAAACTCCTTTCACTAATTCATTTTCAGTCTTATTACCAGGATTGAGAGCATAGTTGTCAATTATTTTTCCAAAGATTATTGGATCATATAGTGATAGTATCTGCGCTACACCAGCCAACGAAAGAGCTAGAAAAATCCACCAGCGAAAAGGTTTTAAGTATATGCGGAATATTTTCATAGATAGAAATAATTAAAATAAAAACTTAGAGCTTTTTGATTGTTGAAAATAAAAAAGCATCCACCACTTGGCGGATGCTTAAAGCTATTAAAAAATTATTTGTTTAGTTTATTTTGGTACTGAACTTCACCCATAGTTTATGCGTATCATCTGCATGCACAAATGAACTGAAAGGGACAACAAAGTTTATCAGGTTCATAGATTTGTTAGTCGTAGCCAGATCGGTAATTGTTTCAATCGTTTCTGATATTTTGCCCGAACTATTAAGGATGTAAGTATGCTGAATGGCTTCACCCATCTTCAGCGCATCGAAAGAAGCAAAATCATTATCCTTGTGGCGGGTGCCGAGAAAAGTTTTTACCACTAACATTAGTTTCTTTTCTTTTAAAAGATTTTCAGGAATGTTGTAGGTTACTTTACCCATTGTATTATTTTCAGAAGCAGTTTTGTTATCCTGGTAATAACTTAAAGCGGCAGTTGGCGGACTTTGATAGTTTGTCTGATTATAAATCATTTCCGGCATATTGTTGTATGAACGGAGTTTTGTTTTCATTTCATTGTTTTCATCAAGCTCCCAAAGCTCTGTGCTTACTTGTCCGAATATTCTTTTACAATCACCATTATCAATTTTATTACGGGTGGCTTCAGACACTGCGAGATAATTCAATACCACATCAAATAAAACTTTTTTTCCGCCTGCAGTTGAATTACCACTTCCAGCGGTTTCAAACTGCCAGATAATATCCGGCTGTGCATTATCACTCCATTGGACCAGTATTGCATTATTATTTTTACTACCACCTTCTACAGCAGCAAACAGGTTGGAATTTTTATTTTTTAATTTGAACCCGGTTGCTGTATTTACCAATTTCCAGAGTACGTCTGCATTGTTTCTTGCAGCATACTTCTGGCATATAAATCCATATTGTTCCTTACTCGAGCCGATTGTACCAAGAAACATATTTGTGTGCATATTTTGAAACCGGTAATAACCTCCTGGTTCCGAAATTACTTTCCAGGTAAACCAAGCATCATTTCTGCCAGTATTAATAACCATTTGTGAATTGGGGGCCGTATTTACATCTTTTGGTACCACATATTTAGCCGCATTTACATTTTTGATTTTTACAATTTCGCCGTCTTTCAACTGCGCATTGGTAGTAATAACAAGACCAAAAGAAAATATGGCTGTTGTTAACGTAATTAATAAGTGTCTCATGGTTGATTTTTTTAATTGGATATATGAAGGGTAAAGTTATTCATACGTTGCAACAACAGGTATTACCCATTTGTGTAAGAGACAGATTGAGGGGTTATACAGCTATCCAAAGGAAAAATACTATTTATCGCTATGGTATAAAGCCTTGCCAGCTCTTACACCAAGATGTTTTTCATTCTCGGCAGTAATAACGCCGTTTACAATCACATAATGAAAACCTTTGGAATAAGCATGTGGCTTTTCGAATGTGGCCATATCTTTCACTTCTTTTTCATCGAAGATGACAATGTCAGCAGCCATTCCTTCTTTTAATAAACCACGGTCTGTTAATTGAAATTTTTGAGCTGGAAGAGATGTCATGCGGCGAATAGCTTCTTCTAATGTGATTACTTTTTCTTCTCTTACATATTTTCCCAAAACCCTTGCATTGGTTCCGTATCCTCTAGGATGTGGCATTCCTGAATTCCATACTCTTATACTTGCATCACTGGCAAACATATTGAACGGATATTGCATAATGCGTTTTACATCTTCATCGCCCATGCCATGAAAAACAGCACTGGCACCGCCCTGCATCATTATGTCGATTACTGTTAGTGCTTCTTCCGTTGCTTTATGTTTTCTTCCTTTCATCAGGTTAATCTGCTCAATGCTTTTGCCATTGTAGGAAGTGTCGGGAGAGAAATTAGCAACAACGGCATATCCAAAATGTTTCAATTTTCTTTTCTTCAATCTTGCCAGCATAGAATTGATTACATATTTTCTAAGATCTGGACGTTGTAGTCTCGCTTTTATAGAATCTTGACCATCTGCTAAAATATCATCAGGAATTAAAGTGCTGATGGAAGTGCTGCTGGCGGTGTATGGATATTGATCTATTGTAACATCAATACCTTCTCTTCTTGCAGCCTCTATCATCGGAATCGTTTCTTTACTTCTTCCCCAGTTGTGTTGACCACTTAATTTGAAATGAGAAATTTCTACAGGTAATTTTGCTTCTCTTCCAATTGTTATAGCTTCTTCAATGGCTTGTGTTACACTATCACCTTCATCTCGCATATGGCTTGCATACACACCATTGTGTTTTGAAACAATTTTTGCCAGATCAACTATTTCTGGTATTTTGGTATAAGTACCGGGTATATAAATTAAACCTGTTGACATTCCTACGGCGCCATCTTTCATCGCTTTGTCAACAATTTCTTCCATTCTTTTCATTTCAGCAGGAGTGGCTTCACGGTTTGCCCTGCCCATTACTGCTTTGCGAACATCATTATGCCCAATAAGCGTAGCCACATTTATAGAAAGTTTTAATGAATCGATCCAGGTTAAATATTTTTTTATATCAACATTAGAAGAGCCGCAGTTTCCCGTGACACAAGTAGTAACACCATCTAAAATAAAACTAGTAGCATTGGGATCTCTTGCTTCATCATCTTCCAAATGTGTGTGCACATCAATAAAACCTGGAGCAACAATGAGACCTTTGGCATCAATTGTTTTTTTTGCTGAAAGAGTTATATCTCTTCCTGCTTTAATGATCTTGCCATCTTTTACAGCAATATTTCCATAATACCAGCCATTGCCAGTACCATCAATTATTTTCCCGTTAGTAATTAGAATATCACAATCCTGCGAAGCAGCAAATAGTGGAAATAAAAAGAGTATTAGCGTCCATTTCATGCCTTCAAGATACGCAATAATGAAAAGCGATTCTTGTTAAATATAAATATCAGACGATTGGGTTGTTGGGTAGTTGTTTTCGGAAAGGCTGCCATTTTTTATACGTCGCACTTCGCCATATCCATTCCACCGGTCCGAAATTAAAATACCGTAACCAGATTGTGCTGCCTATTACCTGCAAAATAAAAAAAGCAATACCGAAAATGGTAAAGTAAACAGGACCCACTTGTCCCATGTAGCCCAATCCGGCGCCGAGGAAAACAAAATTTCCAACTAATGATTGTGTGATATAATTACTGAAAGCCATTTTACCAACAGGTGCTAAAACAGACAAGGTCTTTTTGCAAGCTTCTTTTTGGAAACACAAAATAAAAATGCCCACATAAGCCATAGCTAATGGAACAACACCCAAGGCATAAAAAACTGTTTGGTATAAACCTTTTTGTTTTAGTTGAAAATAATCACTCATTGCTGTGCTCATATAATGCGCCAAATAGTAATTGGCAGGCAAGCCAATTGCCAGACCACCACCAACTATCCAATAGAGTAGGTTTTTATGCTGAGCAATGTTTTTATAAAAATCTGAACGGCCAACTACATAGCCTATTAAAAACATACCTAGAACTTTAGGAATACGACTTACAAAAAATAAATATTGATAACGAAAAAAGAAACCTGTGATATTTGCCTTCAACTGATCGAACCAAGAGCCGTGTCTCATCAGGTTCATAAAATCTTCATCACTTTTTAGGTTTAATAAAGATTGATCAACCTTCATTCCTGTTTTAATCAATAGTTCAGAAGGATAATTTAAAACAGGCCATGTCATTTTCAGCCAATATAGAAGTATAGGAGAAAGAATAAGAAGGACTCCAGTAGTCAACAATACTTTATTAGAAAACTTTCTCAGCGGTAATAATATAAACCCAAGCAAGGCATAGAAAAACACAATGTCACCAGTCCAGATTAACAAATGAATAGCACCTAATAAAAGCATAAAGAGTAACCGCCTTCTTACTGTTGGAAAAGCATTGACGCCTTTTGCCTCGGCTCTTTTAAATTGCAAAGCAATGCCCCAGCCAAAAAGTAAACTGAAAATAGAATAGAATTTTCCTTCTATAAACATGTGATGAAGAAAACTCATGATATGATCTGCTTTGGGTAATAACAGCGGACCGGTAGCATTTGCTGATTCATTATACCAAGTAAAACCAGTACCTAAGTTGGCAATAAAAATGCCCAGAATGGCAAAGCCTCTGAGCACATCCATAAAAACAATTCTGTCGCTGGACTGAACGGGAGCTAATGTTTGCATCGATGGTTGGTTAATGGTTGTTGCTAAAGCGAAATCAAGATACGGTATTTATGAACGCTTAATCATCCTTACCACCTTTTTCTCCTACAAAATGTTGCTCTTTATTTTTAAACAACACATTAAAAGTGGTAAGTGAACCATAGCAACGGGTGATATATTGCTGGATGTTCACTTTTTCTTCGTCGCTTAACGTTTTACTGCTGTTGATATTCTGCTCCAACACTCTTAGTCTATCCCGTAACATTACAACCTTATGAAAGAAATCTTCAATTGGAATTTCTTTGGGTTTTAATGATTTATCTGCGGGTTGCAAAAGCATCATTCCCTTTATCCATTTGTCACCTAGCGGCACATTTTCTGTAATGCCACCCCAAAGCCTTAAGATTTTTAATAATGACTTTTCTACTTCTGCTGTTGTTTCTATTTCAACCGACACATTCTCTGGAATTATTTCATCGAGCTTATCATCTGTTTTATCGACTTCTTTAATGCCATGGTTGATAAAAGAAACGAGATATGTAGCATATTTAATACCGACAATTACACCGGGTCCATACAATGTGTGCTGTAAACGGGTGCCAATACCCAAAGTTGTTTGTTCCATAATAAATAATTTATAGGAATTGATATGATTTATTCTCCCGGATGATAACTTTTTGTAGAATGTTTTAATACATCTTCTTTATAGAACAGCACATCTTTAAATTGTCCTTTGCTGTACATCAATCCCTGATCAAAAAAATGAGGTGAATTTTCGTCACCACTTTCTCCACCTGCAAGTAAAGATTTGGCTTTTATCTTTTTTCCAAATTCTACGGCTGCAATAAAACTATTTCCATTTACACCATATCTTTTTGTAGTGCCTGGAAAATATCGACTGGTATAGGAAGGAAGCATACCCCACGCAGATGAAGCAAAGCCAACTGGAATACTAGGTTTGCTATCATCAAATTTATTTTCTATGTCTGATGATATGCGTTGAAAACGATTTATTTCACCCCAGGGTATTTGCCATTTACCGAATCGGCTTTGCAGGTCTTTTATAGTTGCTAATAATGGTTCTAATAATGTATTTGGTCCTGCAAGTATTGCAAAGCCCTTTGTTTTTTCAACAATGTCAGCTCCATTGGTACGATTGATTTGTACTTGTAAACGCTGTCCCCATTCTATAGCCAATGTTGTTGCAATAGATTTTTCCGAAACATTATAGTCCCAGTTTTTCAGCACTGCAATTGGTCCGGCCAAATAGGCGAAAGCAGTATCGTTGTAATCAATATGTTTTTCAAAAGCATTAATTAATGCAGGAATCAAATCCTCAAAGGCAGCCAATCTTTTATTATAGCCAGTTGCAATTACTTTTTCAATGGTGTATTTTTTTTCCTGATCTAATATTCTTACTGCATTAATGCCACGATAGTTTTCGCCATCAGGAGCCAGATAGCTTACATAGTTAGATTTTTTAGGACTAAACTTACCTGCAACCGTAAAGGGTGTGGAGTTGCAATTTTGTAGCCATCCATTTTCTGGATTATAAAGATGTACACTTTCATCTACTGTATGATAACCCTGCCATTCTGTTGCTTTAGTTGTACCATCTACAGGTTTGCCCCAATCGTAATGTGGATCTCTTTTTGGTAAAAAATTTCCATGCCAATAAGCAATATTGCCTTCCGCATCTGCATACACGGTGTTATTGGATGGATTAGCACCCATGTCCATTGTTTTTTTGAAATCCGAAAAACTGTTTGCTTTTGTACGTAACCAGCTTTGCATAAATCCTTTTGTATCTCTGTTGTTATGACGTAAGCTAAGGTATTGCCCATCTCGCTTAGCCATGATGGGACCATGATGTGTAAAGAGTGTTGTAAAAGTTTTAGATGTTAAACCATTTGCTGTTTTATATTTTACAGTTATTTGTTTTTTTATAACTGGTCTTTGTTTTCCTTCATACTCATAAGTCCAACTGTTATTATTTTTTGTCAACTTTTCAATATAAGCATCAGAAATATCTGCCTGTGAAGATGTGTGCATCCATCCACAATGCTCATTAAAACCCTGGTAAACGAATGGCTGTCCCCAGGTAACAGCACCATAGGCATTAAGGCCTTCTTCGCTAACCATATGCACTTCGGGACGAAAGTAAAAAGTTACATGCGGATTAATATATAAAATAGCATTGCCGGATTCAGTTATGGAAGGCGAAAATGCAAAACCGTTGGAGCCTGCCATATTTTCTTCTTTGGTAAAAAAATCGTTGGGTGTATTGTATGCAATAGCATCATCGTTACCGGAATAAAAAGCTTTGAGTTCATTTGTAGAAATGCCACCAGTACTAATAGCACCAATGCTACCATCGGTCCATAATAATGGATACCATGGTTCGAACCGGGTAAGTAAAGCAGGTTTTACGTTGGGATTTTTATAGAGATAATAGTTGATGCCAGCAGCATAAGCGTTCAGGATATTTTTTAACCAGACAGGAGCTTTTGCATAATCTTTTATTGCAGCAGCAGTATCTATTACAAGACGATTTAGCAAATCATTGTATAGATCTTTTTCTCCTGCAATTTCAGATAGTCTTCCTAGCTTTTCTACATAATTCAACTCTACTCTTTTAAAATCATCTTCACACTGTGCATACAAAAGCCCGAAGACAGCATAAGCATCTGTTTTACCATAAATATGCGGAATGCCATAATTATCTCTTATAATAGTTACTTGTTCGGATTGTTTTTCCCAACGGATGGTTTCTTCTTTGGAAAAAGTTTGGGCGAATAATTGCAGGGGTAGTAATATACAAAGTATGATTTTTTTCATCATGAAAAGTTATGAATTATTTTTTTTCTAACTCCTCAATTGTTTTTTTCGCGGCCGCCAGCCTAATCGTTTTATTCTTCTCCACCAATTTATGAGTAGCCCATTTTTCTAATTTATGATGTAGCGGAACAAGTAAAGCTGCAATACAAACCAATGCTAACAACATCAATATTGGGTTGTGGTGTGTTATTCTTTCTAAAAGCGGATGGAGCAATAAGTTTAAAAATTCAAACACAACTAATAAAGCAACTACACCTAAAAACTGAATGAGTTTTGTATTGGTGATATGACGGCGACTGAGTGCTAAAAATAGAATTACAAAAATTATGATGCCTAGTGCCAATAAAGCATACTGAATGTTTTGTTTGCGTTGGAGTGCCTGTTCTGTTTTTTTTGCCTCATCCTCTATAAGTCGTATCTGTTCGTTGAAGGCCAATGCCTGTGTCTTATTAATATTATTCTGACTGAAAATTCTGGCATTAAATTCTGCCTCCATTCTGGCATAATAATAAGCACTGTCCCTGTTCTGTAAACTATCAAACACCTGCCGCATATAACCAGCACCTGCCAGCTTCAAATCGTTAATCCCCAGTTCTTCACCAAAATTCAATAACCGCACCGCCTGTACTTTCGCATCGGCAAGCCTGTTATTAGCAAGTAAAAAAGGAATATAATTAATTCCGAATCTTAATATTCCTTGTGTCGATCTGATGGAATCTAAAACTGCCAACGCTTTTCTGAAATAAACATCAGCCAGCTCTTTTTCGTTTGCTTTTGCATAAGCAGCACCATTCAAGTGCATAGAGTTAAATTCAAAAAGAAGGCTTTTTGCCCTGCGGCTGGTTTCAGTCATTGGCAGGCTATAGCGCAACGCAGAATCTGGTTGATTGGTCAATATATAATAGGTGGATACTCCTCGTTGATATTGGGCAAGCATAAAATCATACAAGGGGTGCGACTTATCGGGTAAATTCTCCCAGCCTTTACGGGCATATTTAAGACCTGCTTCATTGTTTTGCAGGTTAAAATATACTCCTGATATATCGAAGTAAACAGAACTAAGTCTTCGCATATCTTTTGCTTTTTCTGCAAGAGGAATAGCTTTAAAATAGTATTCTAATGCAGCAATATTATTTCCCTGGTTGCGGCCAAAATTTGAGCCTATCCAATTATAGGCTGTTGCCAGCAGAGAATCATTCTTTAATTGTTGTGCTATTTTCAGCATTTCAATACAACTGGTAGTATCAATGTAGCCTGAGGAAAAACCTGTAGTTTCCATTATTTTATTGATGATGGTAAACCGATCTATAGGCTTTGTAGTGTTGACCAGTATTGCCTGCAAACTATCTGTCGTTGTATTTTGAGCATAAGCATTCTGTATGCTTGCAATAAAACAAATGAGAATTATTATTTTTTTCATCACAATCAATTTATTTTACCCGATTATACTTTTTCAAAATGTCCATCACCAATTTATGCGGAAGCGCATAGGCTTTATTGCCATTAATACCTTCCATCGTTTCTGCTGCCACCATAGCATTAATAATAGCTTCTTCCACCGCTTGCACCGTTGCATTAAACAAAGGATTAATCAGGTCATTAGGTAACTCATCAAGTTTTGTAAACTCTGCTCTTTGAAAGGCTGTTGGATTAGCCGTAGAGAAGGCAAGAAAAATATCACCAGAACCATTTTCGCCACGACCGCCAACAATACCAATACCCAGCGGAACTCTTGCTGCAATTCTTTTTAATTGATGCGGTAATAAAGGCGCATCTGTTGCAACAACGACAATAATGGAACCATCACCAGCTTCGTAAGATGGTGGTGCTTTAAATTCATAATTCATAGTGTCTTTTAATTCCTGCCCGACAGGCACACCGGCAATGGTAAAATTTCTTTTACCACCAAAGTTTGATTGCACCAGCACACCAACTGTATAAGTACTGTCTTTTATTTTTACAACTCTTGAGGCAGAGCCTGTGCCTCCTTTAAATCCCAAACACATCATACCAGTACCTCCACCTACATTTCCTTCTTTTATAAAACCTGACTTAGCACTATCCAATGCTTCAAAAGCATTTTCTTCTTTTACATGAAAGCCATAAATATCATTTAAGAAACCATCGTAAGTTTCTGCCACTACAGGGTAGGTGTACCAAAAATCTTCTTTATACCAACCTGTTTTTACATACCATTTCAATACTGCATCTCTTACTACACCAACGCTATTTGTATTAGTAATCATTATTGGTCCTTCTAAAAATCCCGACTCTGTCATCCAGGTTGTGCCAGTCATTTCACCATTTCCATTTAATGCATACCAGTTGGCATATACCGGGTTGTTATTATGTCCTCTTGGTAAAATAGCTGTTACACCTGTTCTTACCGGGCCTTTACCACGGATGTTTTTTCCACTGCCGGAGATAATGGTACTGTAACCAACTTCAACTCCTTTTACATCGGTAATGGCATTAAACTTTCCGGTTGTTCCATCGAAGGGAATGCCAATATCTCTGGCTCTTGGTTTTTGAGCTGTTACAGATGTATACAGTAGAAAGACACTAGCTAGCAACAATATTTTTTTCATTGATATGCTTTTAATTTAATTTTTTTAATTCTGTTTTTAAGCCATAAGCAATAAACCAGATCTTAATTATTTTCTTGTTGGCATCTATTTCAAATTCAATTTGACGGTCAGAACCATCTGCATAAAAGAATTTGCTTTCTGATTCTGACTTTACTTCTATAGAATTTCCATTGGGTAAAACCCTGAATAACTTATTCCCCTTTCGCTCAAGTTTAAATTCATTTACTCCATGATAAGTTCCTGTAAACCGATCTAAAGCCACTGAATCCAATGTGATTTCCTTGTGCACATATGGCATTACTACCGGTTTGCCAGCCATTATATGTTGTAAAGTTTTACTTATAACCGGAGAGTTTGAACTGTTGTTGGATAATAAAATATAGGATTGATCTTTATCGGTATTCCGTGCAAGAAAGGTTGTATAACCTGGCCATCCGCCCGAGTGTGAAATCATATAGCCTAGTTCTGTTGAGTCAAGCGAAACGCCAAAACCATAATATGTTTTATTAGCCGTGTCTTGCATGGATTGTTCTTTCAACATTTCTTTTTGTGTTTCTTCTTTTAGCAGGGTATGATTTTTTATTGATCTGTCCCATTTCAATAAATCAGCCGTGGTAGAATTTATGATGCCATCACCTTGTATGCCATCCAGATAAATTACAAAACTTGCATCAGGGTCATTATCCGGCAGAATATATTTTTTCAATGAATCACTGTAGCCATACCCATACGCATAATTTGCAATCGTATCTTTTAAAGACCGGCGGGTGTTATAAACCTGACTATGATTCATTCCTAACGGTTGAAAAATATTTTCAGCCATATATTCTTTATAAGACTGACCTGAAATTTTTTCAACGATGGAGGCTAGCAAAACAAAAGCAGTATTACTATATTCCCATTTTGTACCCGGTTCAAATACAACCGGTAGTTTTTCCTTTGCTAAAAATGCAATCACATCATTGTTGAATGCAATTTTATTGTGATCCCATTTTTCTATCATCAACCAGAAATAATCAGGCAGGCCGGATGTATGTGTAAGCATATGCCAAATAGTAATATTGGAATAAGGCAGTTCCGGAAAATATTGGCGCAGCGAGTCAGTGAGTTTTAATTTGCCTTTATCTTTTAATAACAGAATTGCTGTAGCGGTAAATTGTTTACTGACCGATGCCAGTTCAAAAACAGAAGAGTCGTTCAGCGGCCGGTTGCTATCAAAATCAGCCATACCAAAAGAATGCTGAAAAATAGTTTTTCCGTTTTCAGCAATCAATACATTTCCATTAAAACGAAAATATTCTGCCTGGCCTTGCAGGAACTGATCTAACTGTTTACTGATATCACTGTTCTTTTGAGAGTTACAACCAAAAATAATGACACAGATTAAAGGGATAAGTCTTTTCATAATATTATTTTTTTTCAATTGATTGAATAACCAGTTTCATTACATCTCCAATAGTATTATCATCTATCCAGCGAGTAACTACCACCAAATCATGTTCATTATCTATAACAATATAATTGCCGCCATATCCTGCTGCGTAATAAATTTTTGCAGAAACAGCTGCCCATTTTTTATCAGTATTTAACCACCACATATAACCATAATTAGTATTGGCAACAGAAGGATGCTGCACTTCTGTAATCCATTTTTCAGAAACTAATTGCCGATTATTCCATTTACCATTTCGCAGAAACAATAAACCAAATCTTGCCTGATCAATAGCGTTAATAAAAATTCCGCCGCCATGATGACCGCCACCACTTACAGATTGCACCATTTGCCCATCCATGTTTACAAATGAATTTTCATAACCATACCAACGCCAGGTAGTCGAAGCCCCGATTGGCTCCATAATTTTTTCTTTTAAAACAACGGGTAATGGTTTTCTCCAGACTTGTAATAATGAATAAGCTAATAAATTTACCCGTACATCATTATATTTAAATACAGTTCCAGGTTCATTCAGCTTTCTATTTTTCCAATCATCAATACCACCCTCTCTCGGCGGACGATCGGCCCAATCATGCAAACCAAACAGTGTTCCGCTCCAATCAGAGCTTTGGGTTAATAAATGTTGCCAGGTGATTTTTGCATTGTGTTCTCCTTCAAATGAATCATCCCACACATATTGATTCACTTTGTCTGATACATTTTTTATTAAATTCTCATCAACCGCAACACCAACAACGGTAGAAAGAAAACTTTTTGTAACACTGAATGTCATATCTACCCGGTTTACATCTCCCCATTGCGCAACGATGTAACCATTCTTTATTACTAATCCCGCAGGGCCGCCACGCAGTTTAGTAGGACCAAGAATTTTATAGTCGGGTTCCCGGGAGTATGATTTCATATTGGCGATACGTAAATCCCTGTCAACCTTATTTTCATTTTTTATAGCAAGATTTATAGCACTGTCTAAGAGTTTTTTATTCATCTTTAACTCTTCCGGTTTTTTTGTTTGCCAATCTGCACCCGGATAATATGGTTGCTGTGCACAAACCGAAATGAATACTAAGGACCAAATGCAGGCTGCAAGAATTTTTTTCATGTAGTTGTAATTATTTGCTGATTACTTTGATTTGTGTGCTTCTAATTCTATTTCAATCATAAACTCAGGCAATGCCAGTTCTTTTACACCCAGCCATGAACCAGTAGGAAATTGCTTTTTATAAATTTCGTTACGGTAAACAGAGGCTTCTAAAAATTTAGGCATGTTAGTGGTGAAAATATTTTCAACCACTACATCATCAAATGTGCAACCATAATGAGCCAATACTTTTTCCAGATCAGCGTAACAATTTTTTACTTGTTGTGCAAGATCGCCTACTGCAGTTGGATTGCCGGCACTATCCATGCTAACTGCGCCGGAAATTTTAATATCATCCCCAATGCGTACAGCATGGGAATAGCCATATGCTTTTTCTACATCCGGGCGGAGTAAAAAATAATCGGGCTTTTCAGATTCTGTTGTTACAGTTGTTTTTTCTTCTTTCGTAGAATGATTGCAACTAACTGTTATAAAACTTAATGCTGCAATGATTGTCATTGACTTCATCAAATGAAATGCGTTGAATGCTGTTGGCATGAGTTTGGTTTTGATTGTTAATGATTCTTTATTTTAGGTGATACTTGCTTTTTAAATAAACCATCAGTTCTTCTGATCCTTTTTTCAGCGTCTCCAATATCAATATTTTTGATCGTCGTGAGCCATTCATTTGTAAAGTATGAAACCCCAACTCTTTCAGGAGTTCAGCATCATATGTTCTAAGTACCGGATTATCCGTGCTTCTTAGAATTACTCCGTTATCAGTTTCCTGCCTTCTTAAAATAGCAGGGTCAAGGATTTTCGCCGCACTATTTTTAAAATTATCAAACTCCTGATTATAGTTGGCTTCCAGCAGACGTAACAAAGAAAACTGGTTATAATAGTTCATTATTTTGTTAGAGGCCTCCGGGAAACGGATAAGACGAAATCCACCGGAAAATTTCAGCTGGTCAAAAGTCCTGCTGTTGTTGGCAAAAGGAATATATCTCGGCCCCATCCTTGCCACATAATATAATTGATCACCATTTTGCTTAGCCAGTGAAGGGTTATTGAGCAAATCCATTAATGTATCAAGACTTGCTATTCCAAGCTGTTCTGAGCTTGTCATATCCAATAGAATTTTTTCATCATCCTGCAAATCTGCAACCAAGGAATTTATAAATTGTTTTTCTCTATCTTTTCAATCTTATGCTCCAACTGATACTCTGCTAAAAATCCTCAGAACACAGCGAGGAATAACATTAGAAACTCCCAGAAATAATGGGTCCATTTTTTTCGGGCTGTGTGGGCATGGTGGTGTACTTCCATATTTATTTATTTGTGGCGGTTAGTTCCTGTTGCATAAAAGCAATTTTTATTTTGATGTTTTTTCAAGCAGTAAGATCAATCTTTCTGCTTTTTGTTTTAATTC
Organism: Chitinophagaceae bacterium; assembly: GCA_016706055.1. Classification (GTDB taxonomy): domain Bacteria; phylum Bacteroidota; class Bacteroidia; order Chitinophagales; family Chitinophagaceae; genus JJ008. Next base: position 17,543 of record JADJKL010000004.1, read on the forward strand.
CTCATAGTTTATATAAAGGCTGCCCGAAACATTAAACCAATACATCGACCTGTTTGCCAGTTCATTTAATAATTCTTCTGAATTTTTCCGGAGCTGTGGATTACCTTCCGGTCTTTCCATATAGTGGACATAGTTGCTGGGGCTAAGACTGTAGTCGTAACCTTTCAAGAACATCTTATTAAACACTTCTGCATCAAAAATTTTTGACGCAACATCCCGGTAGTCTTTTAAAATACCTTTTTCCAGTTCCTGGCTAGCTTGTATTCTCTTGTATAAAACATCGTAAGCCATAATACTGTCAGCCATTACCCGGTTGGTGATAAGCCGTAGGCCACCTGAGTTTTTTAATTGTTGCATGGTTCCATCGGTTGATTCAAATGTAACCTGGCGGGATATAATTCTGGCCCAATAATAAAAATCAGCACCATTGCTGGTATATGTCTTTGAGAAAATTGAGCTGGTCAGCGAATCAAATGTCCGGTGTTTTTCAAGTCTTACAGGATTCACTGTGTTTATCATAGTGATATCTTTTTTCAGATCTGCAATCATCGATTTCATAAATTGTTTTCCCCTATCTCTTTCAATTTTATGTTCCAACTGATACTCTGCCAGAAAACCGCAGAACACAGCGAGGAATAACATTAGAAACTCCCAGAAATAATGGGTCCATTTTTTACGAGCAGTGTGGGCATGGTGGTGTACTTCCATAAATCTATATTTTAATCAAACGAATATTCTTTTTTAATTAATTCAATAAGACTTTTTGCCCGGTATTTAAGGGTATTACCCATACGGATATAAAATTTAATGGTAGAGGAATAATAATGATAATTCAGCGATACAGTGTTTATATCCTTTTTATCAGTAGAAAGCAAATCCGGATTTACAGCCGGTTTGTTAATAGTTGTTCGCTGGCCACCCAAAGAAGCAGTACCAATAATTCTGGTACTGATCATTTGCTGAAAAATATAACTGTCAAACAACCGAGTATTTCCTTTGTGAATTTCATCCATTTTAAAACGCAGCAAGTCGATTTGATTGGACAGCCACTGAAAGGATACATAATAAGCCCCGATACTATCCAGCAATTCTTTATTTTTTATATACCTGAGCATTCCAGCACTCTTTAGCTGGTCAAATGATTTTGAGTTGGCATAATAATACCCGAGATTGGCAGTAACAGTTCTGGCAGCAAAATAAATCTCCGTGGTATTGTTAATATCCGAGTGTAACAACTCAATCAATGAATCGGCCATCTGTGCACCATAGCTATTGCGGTCTGTTACTGAATCAAAAAGGATGATATCTGATTGAAGGTCGGAAAGCATGGAGTTCATTTGTGTCTTCACTTCTTTTTTGTGCAGCATACCTTCCCGGGTGTTTTCAGCAAAAAACCCCAATGAGACAGCCAAAAACAACATTAAAAACTCCCAGAAATAATGTGTCCATTTTTTTCGGGCCGTGTGTGCATGGTGATGTACTTCCATAAGTGATTTCTTAGAGGTGATATTTAGCTTTTAAAGAAGCTATTAGTTCGATGAAATTTTGTTTCAGATATTTCAAGTAATAATAATTTCGAACGTCTGGAACCACTCATAGTGTTTCCAATGTTTATGTTTACTGATTTTTATAGAAGCCTGCGTCAGCATATTTAGTTGCTGCTTGCAGCAATGCTGTGTATTCTTTTACTTTTTCAGCGTCACCTTTTTTAATGTAGAGTTGTTGCAGGCAATGATATATCAATGCACTTTTTGGAAATCGCTGTAGAAGCTCATTATAGGTTTTAACAGCCTCATCGTATTTTCCTGCTTTTATTTGGGCGGTTCCAATGCTTATTGCCACCGGCCTGGCATATAATGGAGGCTCTCCATACCCAAGATCTAATTCATTTTTGTGTGCTTTTTCCAGCATTTTTAGTGCCATATCATAATTACCCTGATGACTGGCTATGCATCCTTGTAGTTCCAAGCTGGCTGTATTAATGGTATTTTGATAACCTTCGTTTAGAGTGCTGTCTTGTCCAGTTTGTTTATGATTTCTCCATAACAAGGCATCTAGGTCGCTGGAATATTTCAAAGCAAGTGCTACATTATTTTTATCTAAAGCCGCCATGCCTTTTACAAAACAGATTAATGCACTTTTAAATTCTATGTTTTTATAGCTGAAGACGCTGTCCTTATCTTTAATAGCTTCAAATTGTTCTGCTGCTTTATCCCAATTACCAAAAGCCATTTCCATTTTGCCGGGTGCCATTACACCTTGGTTGAAAAACCTACCATCGTACACTTTTTTGCGGAGTTTGTTTATGGGCATATTTTTTAATCTTTCGGCGTAATATAACCCTTCATTATGCCGGCCATCATGCACACAGTTATTAATAAGATAATTGATGTTGTGTATGTAATTCCAGTTGTCCACTTCTTCTACACCTTCATTTTTCATGTAGGCAGAATCAGTTTTAACAGAAGCTACAAAAGCATCATGTGCTCTTTTATAATCGCCAACCCTGTTGTAAATATGACCCGGCATATGTACAATGTGTCCTGACAAAGGAGCTAAAGAAGTTAATATGTCTGCACTAGCCAAGGCTCTTTCAGGACAACAATGTTCCATCAAATGAATCCAGTAATGATGAAAGCCATGATTGTTTGGCGCTGCTCTTTGCACATCTTTCAATAAAAATTCGCTGTACATCTGGCCTTCCATTGGATTCATGTCTGTATCAAAGCCACTCATTTTATTTAATGCTAAAAATAATTTTGCATCAATATCATCCGGAAATTTATGTACGATCAGCTCTAATTTTTTAATAACCTCTGGAAAGGATGCTTCTTTCAACGAATCTTTAAGTATACCAATCTCCGCATATAATTTTTCTCTTTCATTGGCTTTGGGTAATAATTTTTTTAATTGCGCAACAGCTGTGATTTTATTGTGTTTATAGATGCTGTCTTCATCTGGCCCAAGTGTTTGCAATAAACCCCAGTAGGGCATAATGGCATTGGAATCATTTTTTATCGCCTCTTTAAATGCACGGTAGGCTTCAAAATCCCAGAAGTCGTGCAGCAGAGAAACACCCTGGTTAAAATAGGCTTTTGTTTTTTCCGATTTAGATTCAATCTTCATATCAGAGTTACCAATACCACTCATAAGTTTCGGGGCCGGCAAATTATGAATATAAAAAATCTGTGCTCTGCCAGCCTGCATGTGGGCTAAATGATTGTGGTTAGATTTTTTAGAATCATCAGCATGTTGATCATGTTGGGCAAAACTGTAAATCGGTAATAGAAGGGTGATGAAAATAGCAATTTGTTTCATGTTGGTTTTTTGGTTGCTAAATTTACCGAAATCTTTTTCAGTTTTCGAATGAATTAACTCTAAGGCGAATAAAGGAACCTTTTTTTGTAAGGCAATGAAAGCCTTACAGACCATTTGTGAAGAAATTTATTCCTCTTCTTTAAATAAAGCGTCTGGCGGAAGGCCTTTCTGGAAGCGATTGTAAGCTTGTTTTATGTATAACTGAAAATCGTAGTCGCCGGAATATTTTGTAAATAAATAAGATGGGCGGAATACTCTCATAAAACTATCCAGCGCATTGCCATCTAAGGAAGTAAGACGGCGTACTAATGCTTTACTGAAACGATGTAATACAAAATTATCTTCCTCTTCTTGCAACAAACGTTTTTGGAAAGAGGCCATACTTCTATTTCGCTTAAAGCGGAATATATTGATAATCTCATCCAGATCAAAACCAACACCTGCACCAAATGAGGAACTAGTAGTTTTCAGTCCTGGTTTTTCGTAATTGAAAATTTTGGCATAATCTACTCTGTTCTGAATAGAATCCTGCCGGTAATTTTTCAACTTTATTTTTACTTCTTTCATCACTGGCACATTTACCTGCAATGAAATATCGAAGCTCATTGGGTTAGCTATTTTTAGTACAGGAAATTTGATTGTTGGTTTATTAAGATAACTAAACCAGATAGAATCTTTTTCCGAAACCTCAATCACATAATTGCCTTCGGTGTTTGTAACAACGCCTTCGCCGGAAGTGCTGAGTACTGTTACAGCTTCCATAGGATGGTTTCTGGAACTGTCGTACACCGTTCCTCTTATTTTATATAATTGAGCACTTGCTGAAATGGTAGTTCCCAGAAATGTAATTACAGTAATTAGTAATATGTAGAAATTTCGCAGATGCAATTTTTTATAATTGACGCAAGTAACAAAAGAAAATGCAAAAGGAACTGTAAAGTGTTTGTTTTAGGTTTGCAGAACAACCTCTTCTATCACTTTTGGATAATACTTATGCTCTAGTTGCAACACTTTAGCAGCCAATGAAGATGCTGTATCATTTTCCTGAACCGAACATTTAGCCTGAAAAATAATATCACCATGATCATAATGTTCGTCAACAAAATGTATTGTAATGCCACTTTCTGTTTCTTTATTATCAATTACTGCCTGGTGTACATGTTGGCCATACATTCCTTTGCCGCCATACTTTGGTAATAAAGCCGGATGAATATTAATGATACGATCGGGAAATTTTTTAATTAATGCAGTCGGAATTTTCCAAAGGAAGCCAGCAAGAATTATAAAATCTATTCCTGCCTCTTTTAATTCATCAGTAAAGGCATTGCCACGAAAAAATTTTTCTTTCTCCAATATTAAAGTTGGAATGGAAGACTGCGTTGCAATATTTAATACACCGGCATCAACTTTATTACTTACAATTAAAGAAACGGAAATGCTTTTGTGGTTTTTTAAATGATCAATAATCTTAGCGGCATTGCTACCTGTTCCCGAAGCAAAAATTGCAATTTTTTTCACTGGGCAAATATACTTGCAATGCAACTGCCAATTTAATAGTAAAGAAAATTTATACTATCGGGTTGTTGCTCCCTCTCCTTTAGAGGAGAGGGTTGGGGTGAGGTGTCAAATATTGGCTAACCTGATTTTCAAATTAAAGATGAAATGATAAAGGGACTTTACGAAACACATATTAATGTAACCAACCTGGAACGATCAATTGCTTTTATAAAGATGTGTTGGGTTTAGATTTTTGTCATAAAGAAGAAAAAAGAAGAATTGCTTTTTTCTGGATTGGCAAACCAAAAGAATTTATGCTTGGTATTTGGGAAAAACCAGTGGAAGAAATGGAGAAAAGGCATTTTGCTTTTCGTTGCGATGAAGAAGATATTTTAAACAGATCAATTAATTTTCTGAAAGAAAGAAATCTTGAGCCGTACAATTTTTTAAAAGACGAAACACAAAAACCAATGGTATTTGCCTGGATGCCAGCATTGGCAATTTATTTTAACGATCCTGATGGAAATGTATTGGAGTTTATTGCAGTTTTGGAAGGCGAGGCAAAACCAGAACTAGGAGTAATTTCTTACGAAGAATGGAAGAAGGCTTCAAACACCTAAAAAGAATAAAGCTATTTGAAATTTAAGACTATTCTGACTTCTGACTTCCGATTTCCGACCTCTTTACAAACCCCATCTTAGCTCCAAGTTTTCTGATATAATTTATAAAAAATTTAAACTGACCAAAGGGAAAGCTGACGAGGATTACGGCCATTGGCCAAATAATGGTAATAAGTAGTATATATATGATAGCCCAAAGCCAATCTTGTTGAATAGAAAGGACATTCATTATTTTTTTACCCACAAAACCGGTAAGACTACCGCCAATAGCAAATGTGCAAAGGATTAACACCAGTTGCGAGCCATTTACTTTCCATTTTTTTTGAAGACGATCGAACATCATTTTATTTATGAGGCGCAAAAATGCAGAAAAAACTACCAATGACAGTTAGTTCTGGTTACTTCTTTTCACATTCCACAGAAAACACCTCAATGCTGACGTATTTATGACAAATGAAATTAAGGAACTGGCAAAAAATCATAATAATCGCCTGAAAGCCTTACTGGTAGCGCCTCAAAAAAAAGTTAAACTGCTTGTGGATTTGTTAACTTCCTGACTTATTTTTGCGGCTGAGTAAAGGATTTTATCCACATTTTTTTAGAATCAATTGCGACTATGATTCCCTGCAAACTAACCGGTAAGAGGCTAACAACTTTAATACTTTCTTTATTTGTTTTTACATTTATAAATAATGTTTCGGCAGCAGATATTCCGGCAGGAAAAGCATTGTTTATGGGCAAATGTGCCAGTTGCCATCAGGTGTTGAAGCCTGCCACTGGTCCGGCACTAGCTGGCTTAGAAGACAGGCATACTTGGGCAGACCATAAAGAATTATTGAAATGGATTAATAACCCTGCAGCTTATTTAGCAAAAGACACTTATACCCAAGGTCTTTTGGCTCAATATAAATCAATGATGACGGGGTTTGCTGATATTACCCTTACAGATGTTGACAATATTGTAGCATATATTAATGATGCATCAGTTGTAAAAGAAAAAACTGGTGGTCCGGTTGATCCTCCAAAAACAAACAACAACGCAATCATTTTCGGCGTTATTTCCCTGATTTTGGCAATTATCGCTTTGATATTGATGCAGGTTAACAGTAACCTGAAGAAAATGTCTGACGATGCGGAAGGGATCAGCCGTCCAGAGCCAGTACCGTTCTATAAGAACAAAGTTTACATTACCATGTTTGCTTTGTTATTTTTTGCCATAGCTGGTTATTACCTAAGTAGTGCTGCAATTGGCTTAGGTCGTCAAAAAGATTATGAACCAGTTCAGCCTATATATTATTCTCATAAAGTACATGCTGGTATCAATCAGATAAGCTGTTTGTATTGCCATGGCAATGCATGGGAAAGCAAACATGCTGCTATTCCTTCTGTAAATGTTTGTATGAATTGTCATAAGGCAATTGGAGAATATACCAAAGGGCCAACACTTTACGATAAAGAAGGAAATGAGATAAACGGTACGGCAGAAATAGCCAAATTATACAAGTATGCAGGCTTCGATCCTAACAAACCAAACGATTGGGATCCCTCAAAAGCAAAACCAATTGAGTGGATCAAAATTCACAATCTTCCTGACCATGTTTACTTTAATCACTCACAGCATATAAGAGCTGGTAAAGTACAGTGTCAGAGCTGCCATGGAGAAATAACTGCTATGGATGAAGTAAAGCAGGTTGCTGAATTAAGTATGGGCTGGTGTATCAACTGTCACAGAGAAACGAAAGTTGATTTTAACTATACAGATAGCACAGGAAATAAGTTCTATAGCATATATGAGAAGTTTCATAATGATATAAAAAACCACAAAATGGATAGTGTAAGAGTTGAGCATATTGGTGGTTTAGAGTGTCAGAAATGTCATTACTAATACAAATAAGCAGTTGGCAGTTTGCAGTTAACTGTCGCCGTTTTATTAAGGATGTTTGAAATAAATTCAGATGGCAACTGCAAATTGCCAACTGCTAACTGGGAAATTATATGAGTCAAAACAAATACTGGCAAAGTTTCGGAGAAGTGAACGACCCGGAGAATCTTAAAAATCTCTCTCAGGATGAGTTTCTAGAGGAACTACCTTTCGAAGGCTTTGATGATAAAGGGTTGATAGATGCCAAAGCTCCCGCAGAGATTTCTTAAAGTATCTCGGATTTAGTACTGCTGCTGCTACATTGGCCGCCAGTTGTAAAATACCGGTTAAGAAAGCAATTCCTTATGCAAACAAGCCAGAAAATTTGGTTCCGGGTGTTGCCAAATTCTATGCAACTACTTATGTGCAGGATGGAGATGTGGTACCTGTTTTGGCTAAAGTAAGAGATGGCCGTCCGATTAAGATTGAAGGAAATAAACTAGAAAATAATTCATTTGCTCAAGGTGGTACATCTGCAAGAGCTCAGGCTTCTGTGCTTGACTTGTATGATATGTACAGAGCAAAATTTCCTTTACATAAAGTAAAAGATAAATTTGAAGAGGTTCCAACCTTCGAACAATTTGATAAGTTAGTTGGCGATGCAATGAAAGCAGCAGGCGGTTCTGTTGTGTTATTGACATCAACAATCGTTTCTCCTTCTACAAAAGAAATAATTGCAAAGTTTCCGAACTTAAAGCATATTCAATACGATGCTGTTTCTTACAGCGGTATGATACTGGCGAACGAAGCCAGCGGATTTGGTAGAAAAATTCCTTCTTACAATTTTAGCGCAGCTAAAGTAATTGTGAGTTTAGGTGCTGATTTCTTAGGAACATGGCTTAGCCCGGTTGAATTTGCAAAAGGATATTCCAAAGGAAGAAAGATTGATGAGAAGAATCCTTCCATGAGCAAGCATTACCATTTCGAAGGTCATTTAAGTATGACAGGCTCTAATGCTGATGAAAGATTCACCCACCGTCCTTCTGAAACAGGTGCTGTTGCTGTTGCTTTATTAGCAGAATTAGGTGGCGCAACGGCTCCATCAATTGCTGATGCAAAACTGGCAGCAGGCATTAAAAAAGTTGCAGCTGATCTTAAAGCAAATACTGGCGCAGCAATGGTTGTTAGCGGCAGCAACGATAAGAATATTCAGATCATTGTTAATGCAATTAATAATGTAATCGGTGCTTATGGTACAACGATTGACTGGACTCGTCCTGTTAATTATCGCCAGGGAATTGATAGCGAATTTGCACAACTGGTTGCTGATATGGAAGCAGGTTCAATTGGCACAATAATGATTCATGGTGCAAACCCTGCATACAACCATTACGATGCTGACAAATTCAAAGCAGCATTGAAGAAAGTGAAGCTAAGAGTTTCCTTCTCTGAAAAAATGGATGAAACCGCTGAGCTGTGCGAATACGTTATTCCCAATCATCATTATTTAGAAAGCTGGGGAGATGCAGAACCAAAAGCTGGTATCATAAGTTTCCAACAGCCAACGATATATCCTTTATTTAAAACCCGTCCATTCCAGACTTCTTTATTAAGATGGGCAGGTGATACTAAAGACTACGAAACCTATTTTAAAGAATACTGGATTGGTAAATTAGGCGACGAAAACGCATTCAACACTGCATTACAAAATGGGGTTATTGAAAACGCAGCTGGCGGCGGTGCTTCTTATGGCGGTGGCGCAACAGCAGCAGCAGAATCTGCAATAGCGGCTTACAAAAAAGGAACAGGAACTGAAGTTGTTTTGTATGAAAAAGTATCTATCGGTACTGGTGCACAAGCTGGCAATCCATGGTTACAAGAGTTACCAGATTCTGTTACTAAAGCTACCTGGGACAACTATGCTTTACTATCTATGGCAAAAGCTAAAGAGTTAGGCATTAAATTAAATACTGATTACGAATATTATCCTGGCAAGCCTGTTATTAAAGTAACAATTGGTAAAAAAGAAATTGAAATTCCAATTCTTGTTTTGCCGGGTATGAATGCTGATACCATTGCTATTGCGGTTGGTTATGGTAGAAATGAATCAATCGGTAAAACAGTTGCAGGTGTTGGTGTAAACGTTTATCCGCTTGCTACATTCAATGGAACAACGGTTGATAATTTTGCGACCGGAGCAACTCTTGAAAACCTACATAAGAAACAAAAGATTGCACAAACGCAAATACATAACTCTTACGAAGACCGCAAAGAAGTAGTAAGAGAAACTACATTGGCTACTTTTAAAAAGCATCCAAATGTAATTCCTGAATGGAGAGATGAATTAAGAGATGCATTTTATCAAAATGCGAATAAAGATTTCCGTCAGGCAACTTTATATCCACAACATGATCAGCCGGGTATTAAGTGGGGCATGAGCATTGATATGAACTCCTGTAATGGATGTAATGCCTGTGTAATAGCTTGTCATGCTGAGAACAACGTTCCTGTTGTTGGTAAAAGTGAAGTATTGCGTTACCATGATATGCATTGGTTACGCATTGATCGTTATTTCATTAGCGATCATGAAAATCCTGATGAACTAAAAGGTGTTGTGTTCCAGCCGATGATGTGTCAGCATTGCGATAATGCGCCTTGCGAAAACGTTTGCCCTGTTGCAGCTACTAATCATAGCTCTGAAGGAATAAATCAAATGGCTTATAACCGTTGTATCGGTACAAGATATTGTGCCAACAACTGTCCGTTTAAAGTACGTCGTTTTAACTGGGCTGATTATACAGGAGCAGACAGTTTCCCGAATAATCAGGATCAACAATTAGTAGGTAAATTGGATCCGGCTATATTCCAGATGAATGATGATCTTACCAGAATGGTATTGAATCCTGATGTTACGGTACGTAGCCGTGGTGTGATGGAGAAATGTTCTTTCTGTGTTCAGAAATTACAAGCAGCGAAATTAGATGCGAAGAAAGAAAACAGAATATTGAATGATGGTGATGCACAAACTGCTTGTCAAACAGCTTGCCCTACAGATGCAATTGTATTCGGTAATGCGAATGACAAGAACAGTGCAATCAGCAAAGTGAGAGTAGACAATCATCAAAGAGGCTTCTATGTGCTGGAGCAATTGCATGTGTTACCGAATGTTACATACTTGGCTAAAGTGAGAAATACGGATGAGTTGATTGAAACTGAACAGCATGAAGAGGCTGATCATTCAGCAGCAGCAGAACATGATGCATCAAATGGAGAACATAAAGCTGACAGCACATTGCCATCAGCAGTAAAACCAGAAGAAGCACAGCATTAATAAAGTGAAATTGATTAGTGTAAAGGGGAGTTGTCATTTAGAAATTATTATTTGGAATTTTTATAATTAATTATGTCATTACTCAGATACGAATCACAGGTAAGACCGGCGCTGGTGGAAGGTGATAAAGACTACCACCAGGTAACTGAAGATATCTGCCGTCCGGTGGAAGCCAAGCCTTCCAAACTTTGGTGGATCGGATTTCTTATTTCTGTGGGCTTATTGATTTTTGGAATTATTTCTGTAATAATGGAAATAATGTATGGTGTAGGCCAGTGGAACTTGAATAAAACCATCGGATGGGGTTGGGATATTACCAACTTCGTATGGTGGGTAGGTATTGGTCATGCCGGAACGTTGATTTCTGCCATCTTATTATTATTCCGTCAAGGTTGGAGAACTGGTGTAAACCGTGCTGCGGAAGCGATGACCATCTTTGCGGTTATGTGTGCCGGTCAGTTTCCTATCTGGCATATGGGTCGTGTATGGGATGCATTTTTCGTATTACCTTATCCAAATACAAGAGGTCCACTTTGGGTGAACTTTAACTCTCCACTTCTTTGGGACGTATTTGCGATATCAACTTATTTTACCGTTTCATTATTATTCTGGTATTCTGGTTTATTACCTGACTTAGCAACACTAAGAGATAGAGCTAAGAAGAAATGGAGAAAAATGTTTTACGGTGTGGCTTCTTTTGGTTGGACAGGAAGTACCAAGCACTGGCAACGCCATGAAGCACTTTCTTTAGTATTAGCAGGATTGGCAACACCATTGGTATTATCTGTACATACAATTGTATCATTTGACTTCGCAACATCAGTAGTTCCGGGTTGGCATACAACAATCTTCCCTCCTTACTTTGTAGCAGGTGCGGTATTTTCTGGTTTTGCTATGGTGCAAACTTTGCTAGTGATTACAAGAAAAGTTTTGGGACTTGAAGAGTATATTACGATTGAACACATCAATGTGATGAACAAGGTTATTGTATTAACCGGTTCAATCGTTGGTATAGCTTACTTGACGGAGTTATTCATGGCTTGGTATTCTGCTCAGCCATATGAGAATTTTGCATTCTTCGAAAACAGATTGAACCTGAATAGCCCTTATGGTTGGAGTTATTTCATAATGATGGGTTGTAATGTATTGTCGCCACAAATTTTCTGGTTTAAGAAAATGAGAACAAACCTTACCGTTACTTTCTTTATGTCAATATTGGTGAATGTTGGTATGTGGTTCGAACGCTTTGTAATTATCGTTACATCTGTTTACCGTGATTATCTTCCAAGTTCATGGAGTACATATTATACTCCGAGCATATGGGAAGTAGGATTTTATATGGGAACATTCGGGTTATTCTTTACCTGCTACTTCCTGTTCTCAAAATTCTTCCCGGTAATTGCGTTAGCAGAAATCAAACATATATTAAAACGCAGTGGTGAGAATTATAAAGAGAAAATGGATGTAATAGATAAAGAAAGTGTGGATCAGTTTGCAGAAGAGCAATTGCATGATCATCATTAAAGATTGATGTTTGGAATTTGATTTTTTTTATTCGGAATTTAATAATTTATGGCTGTAAAAAAATTTATAACAGGTAGTTTTTACGACGAGGAAGTTTTGTTTCCTGCTGTAAAAAAAGTACGCAGAGCTGGTTACAAAATTCATGACGTCTTTACTCCTTTTCCTATTCATGGCTTGGATTCGGCAATGGGATTAAGAGATACCAGTTTGCATACTGCAGGTTTTATTTACGGTATTACAGGAACGGCAACAGCAGTAGGCTTTATAACCTGGGCTTTGACAGTAGACTGGCAGATAAATTTTGGTGGTAAACCATTCTTTGCTTTACCAGCTTGGATACCTATTACATTTGAGTTAACAGTGTTGTTTGCGGCAGTAGGAATGGTATTAACGTTTTGCTACCTGTGTCAGTTAGCACCATTTGTAAAAGATCATTTTAATCCTCGTTCAACAGACGATACTTTTTAATGGCTTTAGAGTGTACAGATAAAACAAACGAAGCAGACGCAATTAGCTTTTTAGAAAGTATTGGTGCTGTAGAAGTTGGTGTTCAGTATAAAGAAACAGGTTGGTGGCTTGGTCGTTATGATAATGACAAGAAGCCGTTTGAGAAAAAAGTTGAAGCGGCTCATTAATAAATTATATAATCAGTGATGATGAAAAAAATTTGGATTATAACAGGATGTTTGGCGACGATAGCTGTACTTGCTGGCTGTGATAAAACAAAGCGTAGCCCGGAAGAGCTTATATGCCCGATATGTCTGAAAGCCGTGCATATGATGCGTACTCATCCACAGAGAATTTAAAAGAACATGGTATTAATTATAATGCAATGCCTGTGGAAGGTACTATTGCCCGAGGCGATCAGTTTGGTTATACATTAAAGAATGATGAAGCCGGATATGCACAGTCAGCATCAGTTAAAAGTCCGTTGGATGCATCGAAAATTGATATGACTGAAGCAGAAAGATTATACCTAGTGAATTGCGGAGTGTGTCACGGAGCTAAATTGGATGGTAATGGTCCTTTATGGAAAGGTGGTGATGGTCCTTATCCTGCTGCGCCAAAGAATTTTTTAGCTGACGATATGAAAGCGATGGCGGAAGGAACGATGTTTCATTCTGTAACTTATGGTAAAAACCTGATGGGTAGTTATGCCTCTCAGCTAAATACATTACAACGCTGGGAAGTAATTGCTTACATAAAAATGAAGCAAGGTGGAACAGCAACAACAACGACAACAGTAGTTGCAGATACGACTGCAGCTAAAGCAAAATAGTTTTTGAAGAATTAATAAACGAACAAGATGGTAATCCGGGAAAAATATACAGTACCAAAGCGTTTTAACACTATAGCAATTACGCTGATGGTAGTCGGCATATTGGCTATTGTTGGCTTGTATGCTACACATGGTTCAAAAAGTGATGCAACTTCGCAGGCTCGTTTTTGGGGTTCATTGTTGCAAAACAGTGTTTACTTTTTATTAGTTGTAAATGCAGCCATGTTCTTTATCTGCGCTATTACGTTAGCTTGGGGTGGCTGGCAGATGTCATTCCGTAGAGTTTCAGAAGCTATTTCCGCCTGTGTGCCGGTAGTAGGAACTATTTGTGGCGTTATTCTTTTACTCATTTGCTTTGGTGGTAATCATGAAATATATCACTGGACAGATACAGAACATGTAAAGCATGATGCTATCCTGAATTTTAAAAAGGATTTTTAATAAGAATAACTTTGCAGTAATGACAGTGTTGACAATTCTTTCTTTGTCATTATTAGGAAGGAAAATGAGAAAGCTTTCTCAAAGCATAGATAATAAGCCATTGAATGTTGAAGAAGGAAAAAAATATATCTGGAACAATACAGTTTGGGCAGCTATTTACATTGTCGTTTTCTCTTTAACTGTTTTGTCCTCTATTCCATGGTTATGGTTAATGAGTATTGATGCGCATTGGTACAGTACCATGTACAGTTGGTACACTTTTGCCAGCACATTTGTTGCCGGTGTAGCCTTGATTACATTGTTTGTTGTTTTCCTTAAGAATAATAATTACCTGGAGTTAACGAACGAAGAGCATTTGCATGACTTAGGTAAGTTCATGTTTGCCTCTCATTTTCTGGACTTATTTGTGGTTCTCTCAGTTTATGTTGATTTGGTATGCAAATATTCCGGAAGAAACAACTTACTTCAAACCAAGAGCACAGGGGAATGTATAGTGGAATTTTCTGGCTCATGTTTATTATAAATTTCCTTGCGCCATTATTGATATTTATGAGCAGGAATTCGAAAAGAATTATGCGACCTTAACTTTTATGTCGTTGCTGATAATATTTGGTCACTGGTTAGATTTTTTCCAAATGGTATTTCCCGGACATCAAAAAGAACATGTGCCGATGATACTTTGGGATTTTGGAGTGGCATTAGGTTTTGTAGGAGTAATCATGTTTGTAACGGGCAGAGCTTAAGCAAAGTACCGCTATTAGCCAAGAATCATCCGTTTATAAAAGAAAGTGTGATTCATCATACTTAATGTTAGTGTTTGTCGCCTGAAGAGCGACTAACACATTGAAATAATTTGTTGAAGCTGTTGGAATTTATTTATTTGGAATTTTTAATCGAAGATAGATTATGCAGACATTTTTCATTATAGCGATTTTAGCACTTGGGTTTCTGATTACGTTTCAGATAGCCAAGGCCAGCGAATATGTGACGTATTGTAGTGAGGAAAAGACCCGTAAACAATCCAACAAGGTTAATGCATTTCTGCTATTGGTTTTTTAATTGTTGGTTTCATTGGGGTGTATTATTGCAATGAACAATTAAAAGGAAAAATTCTTGGTGAACCTGCATCTGATCATGGAGTATTGATCGATAGAATGCTTTATATAACTATTGCACTTACAGGAATTGTGTTTTTTGCTACACAGATTGCTTTATTCTGGTTCTCGTTCAAATACCAGGAATCAGATAAAAGAAAAGCTTTTTACTATCCGCATAATAATAAGCTGGAGCTCATCTGGACAGTAATTCCTGCTATTGCACTTACGGTGTTAGTTGGATTTGGTTTGTTCTACTGGTTTAAAATAACTGGTGATGCACCCAAAGATGCAATGCAAGTAGAAGTGGTAGGTAAGCAATTTGGTTGGGAGTTTCGTTATCCAGGTAGAGATAAGATTTTAGGTAAAAAATATTTTAAGAATGTTGATCCTGCAAAGAACAACCCTGCTGGACAAATCTGGGAAGACCCGGCTAACCATGACGATGTATTTATGGAGCAGGAAATGCACCTTGTGGTGAACAAGCCTGTAAGATTAGTAATAGGCGCAAAAGATGTAATTCATGATGTGGGATTGGCACATTTCAGATTGAAAATGGATGCTGTGCCAGGCACACCAACAACCATGTGGTTTACGCCGAAGTACACGACAAAGCAAATGGCTGAGAAAACAGGGAAACCAGATTTCGTTTATGAAATTTCTTGTGATCAAATGTGCGGTAAAGGACATTATAGCATGAGAGGTGTAATTGTTGTAGAAAACAGGAAGAGTTTGATGCATGGATGGCTGGCAAAAAGCCACAATATCTGGTTGCAAATCCGGACAAAGATCCATCGGTTAAAAAGATGCAGCAACGATTCAACCCTTAGCTGCAATAATAAAATAATAAATATCGCAATACCCAGGCGATAGTTTAATAAAATGAATTTTTGAAACCTCCGCCGGTTGGCGGAGATGAGGAAAAAAATAAAAGAAGTATGAGCGAAGCAATGAATGTATATCCGGGAGCAGCCACTGCACATGCAGTGCATCATGATGGTCATGGCCATCATCATCAATCGTTTGTTTCAAAATATATTTTTAGTCAGGATCATAAAATGATTGCCAAACAATTTCTAATAACAGGAATGATTTGGGCCATTATTGGTGGTTTGTTTTCTGTATTATTCCGTTTGCAATTAGGTTATCCTGAACAATCGTTCCCGATATTGGAAACGTTTTTTGGTAACTGGGCGAAGGGTGGCCAGATTCAACCTGAGTTTTATTATGCATTAATTACCATGCACGGAACCATATTGGTGTTCTTTGTATTAACAGCAGGACTGAGCGGAACATTTGCTAATTTCCTTATTCCATTGCAAATTGGTGCAAGAGATATGGCTTCACCTTTCCTGAATATGCTTTCTTACTGGTTCTTCTTTTTGCCAGTATAATCATGTTTGCCTCTTTGTTTATTTCAACAGGTCCTGCATCTGGTGGTTGGACAGTTTATCCTCCTTTAAGTGCATTAGGCCAAGCGCCGTCCGGATCGAACGAGGTATGGATTTTGGTTGGTGAGTATGGCGATGTTTATCGTTTCTCCTCTTTTAGGCGGTATCAATTATATCACTACGGTATTGAATATGCGTACAAAGGAATGAGTATGACAAGGTTGCCATTAACAGTATGGGCCTTTTTCTTTACAGCTATTCTGGGTGTACTTTTCTTTCCTGTTTTATTATCAGAGCTATTCTTCTTTATTTGATAGAAATCTAGGAACAAGTTTCTTCTTGAGTGATATTGTGTTAATGGACAGATTTTGCCAAATGAAGGAGGTAGTGCAATTTTCTTCCAGCATTTATTCTTGGTTCTTGGGCATCCTGAAGTTTATATCATTATTTTACCGCCCATGGGAATGGTATCAGAAATTTTATCTGTTAATGCCCGAAACCAATTTTCGGTATATGGCGATGTTGGGCCCTTTATTTGCTATTACAATCCTGGCTTTTTGGTGTGGGCTCACCATATGTTTGTAACAGGGTTTAATCCTTTCTTGGTTCGATATTCGTATTGCTTACTTTATTAATTGCGGTACCATCCGCTATTAAAGTTTTAACTGGCTAACTACTATATGGCGAGGTAATATTCGTTTACACCTGCTACTTTATTTTCTATTGGCTTTGTAAGTTTATTTATATCTGGTGGATTAACTGGTATATTCCTGGGTAACTCAACCATTGATATTCATTACATGATACCATGTTTATTGTGGCACACTTCCATATTGTAATGGGTGTAGCTGCCATCTTTGGTATGTTCGCCGGTATTTATCATTGGTTCCTAAAATGTTTGGTCGATATTTAAATAATACGCTAGGCTATATGCATTTCCTGGTAACAATGGTTGGCGCTTATCTTATTTTCTGGCCAATGCACTATCAAGGTCTTGCTGGTATGCCTCGTCGTTATCTTGATAAAAGAGGATGGGTATCTTTTAATAATTTTACTTAAATGGATAAAATGATCACCATTGTTTCCATTATTGTATTTGCAGTACAGTTGATGTTTGTTTTTAATTTCTTCTATTCAATATTTAAAGGAAGAAAAGTGAACAACAAAATCCATGGGGAGCAATACATTGGAGTGGACAACTCCATTACGTCCAGGACATGGTAACTGGGAAGGAGAAATTCCTAAAGTGCATCGTTGGCCTTATGATTATAGTAAAGACGGAAGAGATTTATTCCGCAGACAGAGCCGATTGGTGAGGATGAGAGTAAGCATTAGAGCGGCCCCCCTGAACTAGTGATCGCTGCAAGGCTGAATGGGTTAAAGAGGTTAATTTTTTGAAGTTCTTGTATGCAGGAGGTGTAAAGAGCGAAGAAAAAGGTGATGAATAAAACAAATAGTCCCGTAGGGCCGAAATATCAGTAGCTCCGGTTTTAACCCGGAGAAATGAAAACAGAAGAATGTATTTGAACCCCATAGGGGTGACATATTTTGTTGAATACAAGAATTCTGCAGTGGCAAGAACAAGGAGTGCAAGAAGGCAAGGGATGATATACCAGCAGGTAGTACAGAAGTTTGGGTCATGAAATTTATGTTTCTTATATAATAAGCGGAAGCGGATGAAGAAGGTAAAAGATTATTTACAGTTGATGAAGCTTTCGCTGAGTATCATGGTGGTGTTCAGCAGTGTTATTAGTTTTTGCTGACACAAGGTTCGGAACAATATGTGATGAACCGCTGGACAGATATTCTTGCTCTTTGTAGGTGGGATGTTGGTAACAGGCAGTGCTAATGCCATAAACCAGGTAGTTGAAAAGATACGGATGCGATGATGAAGCGGACGGCGGCGAAAGACCCGATGCGTTGGTCGGATGAGTGTTGAGGGAAGGATGGGCTTTTGCCATCATTACTGGAGCGGCGGGGAGTTTTTATTCTCGGTCATTATTTCAACTGGCTGGCGGCTGGGTTTAGCAGCATTTAGTTTGTTCCTCTATGCATTATCTATACGCCATTGAAGAAAGTAATTCAATTGCTGTGTTGGTAGGTGCTGTGCCGGGTGCTTTACATGTTTGATTGGTTTGGGCAGCTGGTGATGGATATCTTGGAACAGGTGGTTGGGTATGTTTGCGTTTCAGTTCTTTTGGCAGTTTCCTCATTTTTGGGCGATTCAAAGATTATTCAACAGCAGGATTCAAATTGTTGCCAGCAGATAAGGGACCGTCCAAGTTTACAGCGTTGCAAACTATTTTGTATTCGTTGTTGCTAATACCGGTTACACTGGCCGTTCTTTATTGGAATGTGTAGTTATGAAGGAGTAAATGGAATAATTAGTTTGTCATTAATAGGATTAGCTAATTTATTTATGATAGGGAGATGTTTGACATTGTACAGGAAAATGGATATTGCTTCTGCAAGACAAGTAATGTTTGGAAGTTATATGTATTTGCCAGTTGTGATGTTAGCATTATTACTTGCTAAGGTTTAGGATGAAATTCCAAAGAAAGTAAATTCCAAATTCCAATGTTTGAGCATCCATTAGAAGAACGGTGTTATCAATTTGCGAAAAGGGTGAGGGCTTTTACCAAGAAGTTAAAAAGAGATACAGAGAATTTTGAAGATATAAAACAGGTAACAAGGTCAAGTGGTTCGGTTGGAGCAAATTATATTGAAGCGAATGAGAATGTTGGCCCAGGAGATTTGAAGTATAGAATTAGAATAAGTAGAAAAGAGGCTAAAGAATCGATGCACTTTTTAGGTTTAATAGAAGTGTTTGGTAATAAGGAACTGGATTAAAGATCTTTTTTAATTGATGAAGCGGGACAACTTAGAAAGATTTTTTCAGCTATGTTGAAAAAACTGGATGATAACTAAAATAAAGATTAGTGATGAGTTAGTGATTTGGAATTTGAGATTTAAGAATTTGGAATTTTGATTATGGATATAGTGAGTACATAACAAAAACAAAAAATGCACCCCCACAAATTTACTTTGTGGGTGGCAATAGGCAGTATCATTATGATGTTTGCCGGTTTGACAAGTGCTTATATTGTAAAAAAAGCAATCAGACAAACTGGATAACAGTGGAGCTGCCAAAAGCATTCTGGGTTTCAACGCGGTTATTTTAATCCGTAGTTTGCCATTGCAAATGGCATTACGTTCTTTTAAGCAAAGGGAAATGAATAAGTACCGGCTGTTGATTGGTATTACAGTAATTCTTGGTGTGGCATTTGTGGTTTTGCAGTGGTTTGGCTTTCAAGAATTGTGGGCGCAGCAGATTACATTTAGAGGTGCTGGCGCAGGTCAGTTCTTGTATGTAATATTCGGATTGCATGCTATACATGTAATTGGTATCATTACTGTTAATTATGTTTATTAAAGCATTTTGTTGGCAAAACAAAACTATATAGTTCAGTACCGGTAGAAGTAGCGGCTGTATATTGGCATTTGTGGATTTGCTTTGGATTTATTTATTGTTATTCTTTTTAATAATCGGCGGATAAAGAGGGCCGGATTTTTAATTTTATTACTATGTCTACAACAACGACAATGCATAAGACCAAATGGTGGAGCGGAGGTAAAGCCCCTTTCAACCTGGAGTATGGTAAAGTGATGATGTGGTACTTCCTGATGAGTGACGCTTTTACTTTTGGTGCATTTCTTATATCATATGGTTCTATTCGCTTTAGTCAGAATTTCTGGCCCGATCCTAACGTAGTGTTCAATGCGTTTCCAGGTGCAGGGCATGCTAATTTACCATTGGCTTTTGTGAGTGTAATGACATTTATTTTGATCATTAGTTCGGTAACGATGGTATTGGCAGTACATGCCGGACATAAAGGAGATAAGCAAGGTGTGATGAAATGGATGGTGGACTATTATTGGTGGACTTGCATTCTTAGGTTGCCAGGCATGGAGTGGCATCACCTTATTACCGGTGAACATGCTGTATTGGCAAATGGACAAATTGAAATGATTGACAAACAATGGGTGGCAATCCATGGAAATTTAGTACATGATAATGCTGCATTAACTGCTGCATTGAATAATACCGCATGAAACATTAGTGCAATTAGTACATAGTCATGATGCTTCTCATGCTACCGGAGAATTGGCTGCAATGACTGATGTGCAATTAAGAGGAATGGTTGACCTTGACAGAAATGCATGTTAGAGAAAAAGGGCCATTAGCATTTGGAGGTTATTTCTATGGCATTACAGGCTTTCATGGATTCCATGTGTTTTCTGGTGTTGTTATCAATATCATGCCAATTATGACACAGAAAGTTTTTCAAAACAGAGGCCATTACCTGATGATTGAAAAGGCAGGATTGTACTGGCACTTTGTAGATCTTGTTGGGTATTTGTATTCTTGTGTTTCTACCTTATATAAAAAATACCAAAGACAAATCCCAAATTCCAAAAAAGGAAAATGGCTTTCTAATTTGTAATTTATAAATTTGTAATTTAAAAGAATATGGAACATCCGGCATTTGAAGAAGTAACGATTCATCATGAACATCAGGACGATGCAACATTTAAAAGAAGGTTCGTAAAACGACCATCCTCTTATCAGTTATTACTATCATAGAGTTGATTATTGGATTATCTATTTATACCATTACAAGGTGAGAACCCAAGTGCTTTATTGGTACTGATGTTTAAAGGAGTAGTTTGCATTCTTACTTTAGCGAAAGCATATTATATTGTTTCTGTTTTTATGCACCTTGGTGATGAGATCAGGAATTTAATCATGACGATTGTGGTGCCGCTGGTTTTGTTTGTATGGTTTATCATTGCTTTTCTGGCAGATGGTAATTCTTATAAAAAGCTTCGTAATAATTACGATAAACATTTTAAAGAAACTACAACACCGGCAAAACATCAGAAGACCGAAACTCCTGCAGAACATAAAAGTGGAAAGGAATAGTTACTGCCGGATATTTTAATAAACCAAAACCATTAAATCGGCTGCCAGTGAACAAGGAAGCGGTTTAATGGTTTTTTAATTTGAACCTCACCCCTCCTGCCTCCCCAGAAAGGTTACTGTTTTAGCGAAGGGGTTGATAAAGTAAATGTTGTGAATAAAAAAGCTCTATATGCAATAATGATGGCGTTGCTACTGCCATTGATTGCTTATTTTATTGTAAAGAATAAAGTGAAAATGCAATACATATGCCACGGCATTATTTGCCCGATTCCTTGTTACGGTTACAAAAAATGGCAAACGGGTAACTGATACAGTATGGCATCAACTTGCCGATTTCTCTTTACTAATCAGGAAGGAAAAAAAATATCACTCGACAGTCTGAAAGGAAAAATAATTATTGCTGACTTCTTCTTTACGCATTGCCCTACCATTTGTCCAACGCTTACTGCCAATATGAAGCGTCTTGCAGAATCAATTCATAACGGGCAGCGAGTTGGCGACCAAACTAATAAGCAGATACATTTTCTTTCATTCAGTATTGATCCCGAAAGAGATTCGGTAGAGCGACTAAAATATTGGGCCGACCGTTTTCAGGTTGACCCTGAACAGTGGTGGTTGCTTACTGGCGAAAAGAAAGAAATTTATGACTACATCATCAATGAGTTGAAAGTCCTGCAGAAGATGGTATGGGAGTAGACTCTAACTTTATACATACCGATTATTTTGTATTGATTGATAGCAACCGTTATGTGCGAGGCTATTATCATGGATTGGATACTGCAGAAGCATTGCCACAATTATCAAGAGATCTTGTGTTGCTGACGATGGAGAAAGATCCTAAAGCCAAAAGCTTCTTTGATGGTAAATTGCAAATAATGGCTGTAGCATTTTTATGTGCCATATTGGGTGTGGGCTTACTCTTCTTCTTCTTTAGAAAAAACAAAAACTAATGCTTGAACCTGTTTTAAAAAGAATGATAAAAAGCAAAGCTGCTTATTTTTATTTTCTCCATTATTGTATTTACTGCCATTACCTTGTTAGCCAGAGTAAAGCTTGAGGTAAACTTGGGATTTGATGTACACCTGTTTGCTAAAGCAAATGCTTTAATCAATTCAGTAGTTGCAGTTTTATTGATTGTGGCATTGATAGCTTTTAAATCTAAAAACTACAAGCTGCATAAAAATATTATGATGACAGCCATGTTGCTGTCCATACTTTTTTTAATTAGCTATATCTGTCATCATTTATTTACGGCTGAAACAAGATTTGGCGATACAAATCTCGATGGTATTATTTCTGAAACAGAGAAAGCAGCTGTGGGTAGCAGCCGAATTATCTATTATATTATTTTGGGTACGCATATACCATTAGCCGGTATCATTCTTCCTTTTATTCTCTTCTCTGCCTATCGTGGCCTGACCGGCGAATTTGAAAAACATAAAAAACTTGTTCGCATTACATGGCCTATTTGGTTTTATGTTGCGGTAACGGGAGTTATTGTTTATTGGATGATTAGTCCGTATTATGGCTAATCAAATTGCCTAGCTTTAGGTTTCTTCTTAACTAAAAAGATTTTAATTTGATTATTCAGAATTGATGCACTATCCATGCATCATCTATGTACTATCCATGCATCATCTATGTACTATTCATGCATTATCTACAATGTGTGGCAAATAGTGAGTAGCTAATGGGTAGTGGGAAACTGCCAGTCCCCTATTTATAAAAACAGTAGTACTACGGATAAAAACCGTAGCAATCACCTTGACTTGTGTATATACATGGAATATCTTGCTATTGTTCATTACCGCTTTTACAATGCGCATTGCGAACCCGGAACAGGGGAAGCTGAAAACCTGTAGAAAAGAGTAAGCGAAATTTTATAAATTAAATTTTTATACAATGAAAAATATTTGTTTGGGCTGATAGCCCTACTACTTGTTGTAGCCGGAAGTGCATTTGTTTCGCAAGGCCATAATGCAAAAGTTACCGATACCGTATGGTTTGAGTATGATCCTATTAATGGAAACGGACCAACCGATCCTGCCAACTATGTAGAGACAGGTGAGAACCCAGTTTGTAGCATGACAGAAGGAGAATTGTGTTCCGTTTTGCTGAAGCTGATGACAATACCGGAAGCGTTGGCAATAGAAAACCCTTGGCTACCAGTTTGAGTACCATTAGTTCAACCTATGGATTTGATGACTATGAAGATGGTGTAATACACCTGAGAGATTAGTTTGAAGAAAGCTACCATTTTAAAACGGTAGCTTTTCTTTTTTCTTACCGGACATTCTGCTGCAAACCGGATATTGCAATTACTTCTGTCGGTATATAAAAAGTATAACGAGGGCTGTTTGGTAATAATTGAAATAGCTGGTTATTAATTTTCCTATACAATGTTTTTCAAATTGAGTTTCTTTGTTGAGCCTTCGTAAATCAAACCAACGAAGCCCCCGAATAACCAATTCCTTTCTTCTTTCTTGTAGCACTTTGTTTAATGCCTCGACTGCATTTGCTGCTGTATAATTTACACAGAAGCCTGTTGCCCACCTTGTTTTCAATAATCGATTGAGGTCGTTCATTGCTGAATCTTTATTACCAGCTCTTGCTGCTGCTTCTGCTCTTATCAGATATACTTCGTCAACCGCAATGCCGTTAAAGTGTCTTGATTCAATGTTGCCATCATAACTGCCTTTGAAACCAAATGTGTTTGTACCATTGCTTTTGAAGAAAAGAGATTTTCGCAGATCTTTCGCCTCGTAAGAAAGATATAATACTGAATCTATCCTCATATTATTTACGCCAAGAATAGAGGTGGTCGACATTATGGCCTGGAATATGACTTCAACATTCAATCTTGGAAAAGGTGCTGAAGAGGAAGCACTCAATGTGTTATAATCAATCAGGGTATTATAAAGCTGTAAGCAAGAGTCGGCATATAAACCAGCCTTTGGATAATCCTGCATTGCCATATAGCAACGGGCCAGTGCTGCATAAGCAGCAGGCTTGGATGGTCTTGAGGCAGGAGGGTTTGCTACAGGTAATAATTGTGCCGCCAGCTTTAGGTCGTTTAGAATCTGGTCGTAGGTTTGTTGTAGTGATGGTCTGAAAATTGGTTCGCTGATACTGCTTGTTAATCTTAATGGTATACCCAATTGAGAAGTTGCCAGATTTCTATCATAGGGTTCTGCAAATATCTGGACCAATTCGAGGAATGTGTATCCTCTATAAAATAAAGCCGACCCTTTTATCCTATTCTTGACAGGGATATCTGCTGCATCCGTTTCAATTTTTTCCACTAATTCCAGTGCTGTATTCGCATAAATTATCGTGCTATAGGACAGCCTCCAATCGTTAAAGGAGGTGGCGTTTTGCAACCAGGGATATGTTTGCTGATTTGCTTCTGATATAGAATTGTAATAGGCGTCAGTTAAATAATAATCATCATCAGACTGGGCTGGCAAGGCCATATGTGACTGATTCATGGTGCCGTAGTTGTCGAGCATTGCCTGTGCATCCTGTAATGTTTCCGGTATCACATTTTCTTTATCTGATTTTAGATCGAGGTATTTTTTGCAGGATGTAATTAATAATAACATGGCTGCGATATAAAGTGTTGTTTTCATTATTTAATTTTAATTGAATGAATTTTTATCAAAGTGTAATTTTTGTGCCAATGGAAAATGCCAATTGTGGCGGAAGTTCGTTACCGAAATCAGGGTCGAGTCCGGCTTTGTTTGCCCTCCAGATAATTCCAAGATTACTTATGTAGGTATAGACCTGCCATTTCTTAATTAATTGGTTTCTTTTTTTATTTTCCTTCATGGTCCAGCTAAGGTTTATATCCTGCCAACGTATATGGTCGGCTCTTTCAACAGTAGCTGTTGAGTACTGGTAGAATGCATCCCTTGCGGAAGAAGCAGGATAGGTCATGGAAGGAACGGAAGTGAATTGTTCATCACCGGGGTTTTGCCATCTTTATAATAATCGCTATGCCCAAGCCAACTATTGTATAATGAATTGTAACTAATTGCTGACCTACGAAACCAGTAACCGAACCTGTAACCAATGTTTGTAGAAATGGTAAATCCTTTGTATGAAACTGACGGCATTATATTACCAAAATATGGAGGACGGGTAGTGCCACCGAGAACCATATCGTTCCAAGAAGTAGTACTGTTTATGAGAAAATAGTTTTTACTGATGGTATCGTTCACCATTCCGATGGGGTCGCCTGTTTGTGGATCGAGCCCCAAAATTTATAACTTATCAGTGCATAGGGGTCATTGCCTTCAATAGGTGTAATAACATAACCATAACCTACCCTGCCTCCTTTATTCGCTGATTCGTTTAAATATTTTTCAATTTTATTTCTATTGTATGCGAATAACAATGCTATGTCTAATCTCAATGCTTTATTAATCAGCTTGCTGTTTAATTTTATATCAACACCATTGCTATTGAGTATTGCTACATTTCTGGTAACTATATTTCCCGGCAAGCCCAGCGTAGGATCTACGGGTGTTGGCGACAATAAATCCGTTGCTTTTTTCCGGTAGTATTCAATGCTACCGGAAAGGCGATTATTTTTTACTAAAAAATCGATGCCCCAGTTTATTGTTCTGATTTTTTCCCAACGCAAATCGGGGTTCCATGCGGTGGAAAGAACTGCATAGCGAATAAATGTTGGCGATATTCCGGAGCGGTAACCAATGATTGGGAGGGAAGTAGTACTGTTATCTATATTACCACTGTAGCCATAGGTGAAACGTAAACGGAGTGAAGACAAGGCTTTCCATTTGTAAAATTTTTCAGTGGACATATTCCATGCAGCACCTGTAGACCATAACGGTGTCCATTTGTGATTTGTATTTACACCAAATAAATTGGAAGCATCTTTTCTTGCACTGGCTGAGAATGTGTAGCGGTCGTTTATGGAACCGATGAGATTTGTATATAGCGATACAAAACGGTTGGTGACATCATCATACCCTTGATAAGCGGGGATAGATGATGAACCAAAGTTGCCATACAGCTGAACTGCATTGATATAATCTACCTGCGAAAATGTAAGCAAGTTATCATCGTACCCATAAGCCCTAAAATTTTCCCCTGTGAAATGCGTCTGTCGTATTTCGGCTCCGGCAATTGCATTGAGTCTATAGATTTTTTTCCAAGTGTTATTATAATTTAGCTGGCTGCGGACTGCATAACCTAAGGTGTGACCGCTATTGTTATCGAGAATGCCACCCAACGGAATATTATTTTTAAGTGTAGCTCCATTTAGCTGTGTGTAGCGGTTAATTAAGTTTCTGGTGCTGTAGGTTTTTATTGATCGGTATGAATGCTGCTGACTGTTATCATCCTGCAACTGTGTATTAATGATTAGTGATAGACTGCGGTTTATATTGTACTTAATATTTAATCTTAGCAACACTGCTTTTGTAATTGTAGCATTGTCTGCCAATTTCAATTCGTCCAAAGGATTGTATTTCCAATCCAGCAAACGGCCTGCACCAGCCGTATCAATAAAAGGCATTCTGTAATCTTTTAGCAGTGGTATTGCATTTCTATTTTCATCTACCAAACGGGCATAGGGATAGATGACAGCTTTGCCACCGCCGGGAGAAAGTGATTCGATACCATTCTTTTCTATATTGCGCCATGTGTAGTTGATGGCTGTTTGAATTTCGAGATGGGGAATGGGACGGAAGTTTGCGGTAGCAGAAAAAGTGGCTCTTTGATTTTTTGTCTCCAAGCAGTTCTGCAAAAGACCTATCGAAACCTAGATTGCACTGATAGTTAAACAAGCTGCTACCACCTGACCAGTTTAGTGCATACTGATCTCTGAACTGATTGCGACGCAGGTACTTCATAATGTCAGGTCTTATATCCTGATTCAAGAATGCATTGATATTATTATCGGCTTCTGTTTGTGTAATCAAGCCTGCTCGTTGTTGCGATAAAATTTCTACGACGGGAGAAATAACGGGACGGGATGTTGTGTTGTTTAATGCGCCATTGTAGAAGCCTGTATTGAATAAATTTTTTTCTATGCTGATAAAGTCGGCAGCGGGAATAAAGTTTCTGTCTTCCAACAGATCTTGCTTCTTTTGAAAAGAAGTGTTGTAGTTAAATGATAGTGATGTTGGATGATTATAGTTTGCTTTTTTAGTGGTAATGATGACGCCGTTGCCAGCACTTGCACCCCATACAGCGGCTGCGGCTGCATCTTTGAGTACCGTTATGCTTTCCACATCATTAGGATTTATATTACTGATATCTCCTTCATAAGGAAAATTATCCAAAATGACCAGTGGTGCAGATGCTCCCGGACGCAATGTGCTTAGCCCACGAATGTAGATACCTTCTGACCCAACATTTTTTGTAAAGAAAGCTCCTTGTATTTGTCCATCGAGGCGGCTAAGTATATCCGGTGATATGACTCTGTTAAATAAAGTGTTG
This sequence comes from Chitinophagaceae bacterium, assembly GCA_016706055.1. Lineage (GTDB taxonomy): Bacteria > Bacteroidota > Bacteroidia > Chitinophagales > Chitinophagaceae > JJ008. The sequence goes on from JADJKL010000004.1 coordinate 45,351, forward strand.
TCCATTTTTTCGAATGAGCCAGTTGTTTTGCCTTGCTCTATTTGCTGGTAGCCGGTGGAGACGATAACATCGGATAAGGTTGTTATTTTTTTTGAGAGGATGATTGTTAGCGGTTGGATGTTTGATGTTGGAAGTTGTTCCAGTGCAATAGTTTTTGTTTCATAGCTGATGGCAGTGATGGTGAGGGAGTCTGTGAAAGGTGAATAGGGAGTAGTTAGTAGGGAGTGAGGAATGGTGAACTCTCCATTGTTGTTGGTGATTGTTTTTTGCCGGTGCTTTTTATGGTGATAGTGGCGGCGGGAATGGGTTCGTTGTTTTCGTTAACTTTACCGGTGATGGATTGGGAGAAGGTGGAAAGTGTGGTTAGGGAAAGTAATATTATTAAGATGTGTTTCATGTTAGCAGGTTTAAGGCCCCCTCCAGCTCCCCTCAAGGGGGAGGGTGAGGTGCGTTTATAATATGAAATGTATATTGATATAGTTGGAGTACTGCGAGAGCTACACAGGATTTTTGGGTTTTTTGGCGAACTGGGTTTTGAGCAGGTGCCATTGTGAATGGAAGTGAATTTTCATAAATTTTTTTAGTGAATGGTTAGTGGTGAATGGTGAATAGGGACCTCATCCCGGGCCTTTCCTTGAAGAAAAGGGAGGTTGCGTACGGTATTGTTGTTGCCGTATTGCTAATGCCTGCTCTTGCAGCCATTGGTGGCAAAGTGTACGGGTGGTTGTTTTTAAAAAATTATGTATGTCTGTTGCTGTTAGTAGTTCTTCTTTTTTGTTCCAGCATTGCACTAATGCTTTTGCGGCGATGTTTTTTATGATGCAGCGGGCAAAGCGGTACAGTGTGGGATGGTATTGCTGAACGAGGACGGTGAATATGGTGAGGGATTGGTTCATGAGGAATGGTTAGTGGTGAGTAGTGAATGGGAAGTGGGTTGATGGTTGTAGTTGTTTAATACTGAGAATTGGTTTTGGGTTTTGGATAAGCTTTGTTTGCAGGCCGAAACGGGTATCAAAATCGTTGCGGATATATTGTAGGCATTGTTGCTGCGTGTATGTGGCAGGAAAAGAAGCTTCGTAACAAAGGTGTTTGTTGCATTCCATTGCTGGTGGAAATCTTTTTGTTTATTGAAAATGAAACGGGTGCTGTCTGTTACCATTAGCGAAAGCTGCTCTTTTGGTAATGCGATGGGCAAGCCCACTGTTTTGCAATAGATCTGTGTAAGTGAATAATTGATGATGCGGAACCAATGACGACCCGTTGCCGTATCTACACCTTGCCTGAAACGATGCGGAATATTTTCTTTGTATGGTAGCAGGACTGAACGAGGCGGCTCCGCTGCTGCCACTGGTGGAAGTAATGAACTACTGTAATCATATTCTATGTTATCTTTTTTGACGGGCAGCGACAGTGGCCTGCCTGCCAGCAGTGTTTCTATATTGTTGGCTGTAATGTAATCGGTACGAGTGATGGCTGCTACTCTGTTTTTATAGACCCAAACGATATGCGAAATAAACTGGTGTGGAAAGAAGGATTTTAAAATGCTGTCTTGTGCCAGGATTGGGAAGCGAATGCTTTTACCGAACTTATTTTTTTTGTAAGCTTTTATTTTTTCTGGTTTATCGGGAGTAACAAGGATAACTGAAAAACCATATTGCCTGCTGAGTGAATCTATCTTAGGTAAGGCATGTAAACAAGAGATGCAGCCCACCGACATGAAGTTAATTAGCAAGGAACTGTCTTTAAACTGTGCCAATTGTAATGATGTTGCCGAATGATTAATAAGGTTTGGCAGGTTAACACCAGGGAACCTGTCGCCTATTTGCAAAGGTTGCTGTTGTGCCCTGCTTATTAATGCGCATAGCAGTGCCCATAAACAAAAAAGAGATTTCATTTGCAGGTATTTAGTTAAACGAATAGTTGTTGATTAATTGAGAATAGGAATGCAGCAGCCTATCTACACTGGATTTTTTGGCTTTTTGGCCATTTGTGTTTTGAGCAAGTGAAGCTCTTTGTGGAGATAATAAATTCTCATTGACAAAATGTATTGTTCAATGAATCTCACTTATGTGGGTAGTAAAATATGGGCCTTACCAACCATTGCCCTGAATTGACAGCCAAGAAAATGGAATTACGGTAAGACCCATATCTCATTTGAAGATACAAAAATAGCATCCCCAATTAGACATGGGCATTTTAACTTACCGTCTCGCCTTCTTGGCTGTCATACTTTGGACAGCGAGACTCTTTAAATTAATTGCACCTTATTTTTTATTTCATACTATATTCAAATACGAATGTTGAATTATAAAATTCTATCGAAACACAAGATAACAAAGTTTTTTGAAACACGGTCAAATATGACCGTGAATATTTTTTAAAAAAAATACACCTTGACTTTCAATTAGGAAAGGGTGTAATGACAAAAAAAGAAACCGAAATACTAAAAAAGAAGTTTGGAGAAAATCTTCAGAAATTAAGGGAATCTAAGAAATTATCTCTTTTAAAAATGTCATATAATTGTTCAATTGATGAGAGTAAAATCTCTAAGATAGAGCATGGGCAATTTAATATAAGCCTCTCAACAGTAATGGAACTTGCCAAAGGTTTAGATGTCCCACCAAAAAGCTTTTCGATTTTGAGTTTAATTTTGGAGATTAATCATTTCACAAATACCGTAGTTCTACGGTAGAAATTCAAGTAAAGAATGTTTCCTTTGTTTTAAATCTTTAGTATGAAAAAAATCTTGATTACAATTCTTGTATCAGCCTATAGTTTTCTTACCTACTCTCAAACTACAATTAAGCTAGAAGATATTACTAAACATGTTGGTGACAGTGTAAAAGTATGTGGTAAAGTTTATGGCATTCGCTTTATGGAGCAATCGAAAAACCAGCCGACCTTATAAATGTTGGTGCTGCTTATCCTAATCAATTGCTGACTGTTGTGATATGGGGTGATGTGAGAAGGAGTTTGAGAAAACACCTGAGGAACTATTTACTGATAAGGAAGTTTGTGTGACTGGAGTTGTTGAGTTGTATAAGGAGAAGGCGCAAGTGGTAGTTAAAAACATAGCAGAAATTAAACAGTTATAAATCCTAGCTAGTAAATTATCAATGTTACTAATGACAGAAAAGCAAATTGAAGAACAAATTCACATTATCAAAAAGGCGACGGAGAATGCTTTAAAAAGTAAAAAGACGACTTTACGATTTTTAATTGAGGCAGGAATTGTCCGACAAGAACATATCTGAGTAATTTTATCAGAGTCTTGCAGGCATTTGTAGTTCCGACGGGATTGTTTCTTTATTATTCTCGCTTAAAGGAGGGATGGCGTAATGGATGTATTTTGTGAAAGAAATATCAAATTAGGTTAATTTAATACACTTAATAAGCAGTATTTTAAGGTAAAAAAAATGATTCAGGTAAAGAAACAAAAGCTCCGTAAGGAGCTTTTGTTTTATTTTAGCAAAACCAAACTTAAACCTATTATGAGAGCTTGTAATTACGATTTTGCAATTAAAAAGGAGCCTTTTATAAGACCCCTTCAATATTTAAGGAAGCAGCGAAGCATTGCGGAATTGCCTCCAGATCCAATACAACCTGTCTTCCTTTTTTATCTTTAATAAGTTATAATTAATATTTGTATCACAAATGTAATTAAATATAAACAATTGTATGCAAATTATCAGCCATAAAAATACAGGATTAACGGTTTGCCAGCGGTTTTTTATTGAAAAATCGATTGAACTTCTCTACTCAGGAAGTATTGATTCATACAGAGTTAGACTTAATAACCCCAAGTCGATTTTAGAGGAATTAAAATATTGTTTAGAAGAGTTCCAAGCGGGAAGAATCAAACATTTTCATACCATCAAGGCCAAGGATAAAGAAAAAAAAGCACTTATTGAAGAGTGCCTTTTGACACTAAATAATGCCCCAATTATCTTGCATTTAATGTTATTTCCTATGACTACCTAAAGCAATTAATGAATAATGCAACTGAACAAAATTATAAGAAAATTACATACGCTATAGAAGCATTGCTTGCAGATAATTTCGATTATCTCATTACTGTACTGGATGGACTTGAAGCACTTGTTGCCAATAATAACAATTCACTTACTGAACTTGAAAAAATTGATCTTTCGCTAAATATACTTTTCAGCGAGTTAATTCATCGGGATTTTTCAAAAAGTTATTTATACCGGCTTCTCTATGGAATATTTGTCAACACACTGGTTCAAGGAAACAATTTTGTAACCCATTTTGCAAGTTTCCGGACAAGGATATTATCGGCTGCCATAAGGTATGAAGTAATTTTCAGAACAGACACAACACAAAAAGTATATGATTCAATTTCTGCTATTCAAAATGCCACACTGCGATTAGCAGATGATATTAATGATATACGGCTAACAGGAAGCAGGGGTGCTGAATTATCCAATTTTAATGTAACCGCAACTAACAGAAAGTTTATCCGATGTGTAGTTTCGGCTTCAGATTACCTTGCGGCTTTAAAGAAAGCAAGATCGGTTTTGTCGGAATATCTTGATGTTATTAACCTAGGACTTGCGGATGAGTTTTTACATATTCACCAACGAGCTTTGGTAGTTGACACCCGGTCGCCTGGCAGTGCAGACTTTCAGCATAATGTAAACATACTGGACGGTAGTTACCGGGTAGAAAAGGACCACTATTTAGAATTTACTAGGAAACTACCAACGATATTAAATAGTGGCGATGTTCAAGGAGAGACAAAAGAAAAGATAAAGTCGGCTATCCGTTATTTACGATTAGGCAATCAATCCACAGAGGTGGAACATAAATTCATCAACTACTGGATTGGATTAGAGTACCTGTTTTCAAACTATGAAAGTCAAAACACTATTAACCGTATTAAGGAACATTTTATCAATGCCCATTTGCTGGCCTATCTGAAGCGAAATACTTACAGCTTCAAAAACGATTTTGGCAAAATAAGCAGTGCCAATCAAGCGTTGGCTCCTTCATTTAGTGCTGGAGACTATTCCTGTTTATCTGAAAAAACATTTTTTACAGATGCAGGGCAACATTTACTTAGCACCCATCCGCTAATAGCCTATAGGGCTCTAAAATTACATAAGTGGTTTTTTCCGGTCGGCGGCGGAACTGCTAATGCTTCCGACTATCTTAAAAAGCATAAAGCAAATCTTGAAACACATTTTACCCGCATTTACAGGCTACGAAACGAAATTATACATGATGCGGCTACTAATACTAATAACGAACATATCGTTTCCAACCTACGGTACTACCTGACATTTATATTGAATGAACTAATTGATTTCTTTTCACGAAATAGCGGCAAACTGATTTCCATTGAAGATTATTTTGTACAGAATGAAATCGAAATTGGTAATATAGAGCATTCTGGTTATCCTTTAGATCAATTATTGAATGTAGATTGTTCCATTGATTTTATCTCTGGTTAAAAGGAATGATATTTAGGAACTTAAATATATGAATAACGAAGATATGCCCACACTAAACTGGATAGGAAAAGGTAATCAATCATCAGAGGGATGTTTCATTTAAGACACTAGAAAACTAATATGTTTTTGTTGCTGAGGATGGGAAAAACATACAATAAAATCGGCAGCGGTAATATGATAATTCATGGCGATATCCAGAGAACATTGAAGGAATTGTTACCAAAATACGAGGGGAAAAATAAAATACGTTTACATATATCCTCTTTACCCGTATAAAAAAGTGTATCGATTCTAATCAAAAATTTCCTTTAGTAAGCCAGCAACTATTGCTATTCCAAATGCAGCTGTAACAGCATTTCCGAGATCTTTAACTTGTTTGCTTTCCGGCACTCCTGTTTGTACAAAGGATTTGTAATGCTCACAATTATTAGAAAAATAGTCGTAGTTCTTTTCGCCAATTTTAGAGAGTGCTCTTTTTACAGCGAGGTTTCTTTGGGTCTGGTTCCCCTGAAATTTTTCAATTCGTTCCGGATTCAATTCAAGAAGGAACTGTTCAAGTTCTCTGGATTGAACAAACTTGGTGCCTGCTGTGTAGTTGGCAGCAAATACAGGTCTGTTAATATTGTTTCTATCCCAACCAAGGAAGACGGCAAAATGGTCAACCATGCCAAAGAATTTTTTGCGTAATACAATTACATCGGCAGGCATTAATCGGTTTTGGATAACAAATTGTTTTAGGTTTTTCATTTCTCTTAATTTTTTCAAACATACATTAAGTTGACAACTGATTTTATATTGTAATACCAGAGGGAAAGCTTGAGGTCAAGTTTGGGGTACAGCAAAATTGCGTAGCCATTTGTCTATACGTATTTGATTTTCAGCCCACTTCTTCTTGCTTTGTTGCAAGGTATTAATGCGGACTTTGGGTGTTTTATTTTTTAAAAATGTTTCTTCGAAGTCAAGCAAATGAAAAACAAGCACTTCGTAAAATCCTTTTGAGCCTGACCAAGAGAGCAATTTTATTTTTTTCAGAGTATAAAAAAACTGCAAGGTGAGATCAGCTTTTCCCGGATCAAATTGGATGTTTAATTGGGCATCAGGATAATTAAATAATTGGCTGAGCCCTTTTTTTGAGGTCATTAATTTTTGTTCTGAAAAAAGGGTGATAAATTCTTTTAGTTGATTGCTATTGCCCTGCCAGCGGAAAGCAGGAGTTTGATTTAACGGTATTATTTTTGGACGAAGTTTTCATGCTTCTTTTAAAAGCTACTAGAGATCCAAAATTGAAAAGAGCAGATAGCTGATTAAAGTCATAGTTATAAAAGGAACAAGTATCTGTAAGAGCAATTGCAATCATTTTAAACAACGATTCTTTAGGAGCAGCAGATTTCATTAAAAATGAGCTCAAGATTTGATAACATAAAGAGCTTAAGAAAGCCTCGTATTCTTTCTTTTTAATGAGATTGGTTTCTGTTTGTAGCTTTGTATTTATTGCTACCAAAAGATTAGCAACTATATGACCAACGGGTAATGCCTTTAACTCCAGCAGGATTTTTTTTTCGTTGGTCAGTATTGAATTTAATTGTGCAGTAGTGCTTTTGAATGGAGTATGGAGGTTTAACTGTTTCAGCAATATTTCTAATTCCAACAATGATTTATCGGGATAGAGGGTGGTCAATATTTCATTAAGATTTATCATTTGGGCTCGGGTACGAAAATAGTGAGATAATGGTTTAACTGTTTATTCAATGGAAGTTTTAATACCCACCTTTTTTATAGAATTATTTATGATAAGATAGCTCGGCCCCTGCTTTGGCGGGGGAGGATTTTTCTTCTGATTTTATTGAAATCTTCGGGGGAGAGGATGGTGGTCGTTTATTAAAGCCTGTTACAATTTAAATTGCAGTAAGGCTACATTGAGATTTCGGTGTTGCAAGGGTAATTTTTCTGTAGCGGAGGTGGTAAAATTTTCAATAAAGCGAAAGCCAAAGCTTTGGTAGTAAGCAATTAGTTTAGCATTGCCTGCCCATGTATCCATACGTATATACTTTAAGTGCAAGCGATGACATTGCCGGGTTGCCCAATCCAATACTTCTTTAAATATTTTTATGTTTTTAAACTTTCTGTTTAAAACTATTCTGTGTAAATAGATGGCATCCTGCTTTTCCATTTGTCGCCAGATAAGAAGGTCGCTATAATAAACAGTAAATATGCCAACTATATTATTTTCTGCTACTATCTTGTATAGAAGCCCTTTGTTAATATCATCTTGTATGAACGCCTTATCATAGGTTTGCCATCCAATAAAGTTGTTTTCTTTTTGAAAGGCAATGGCTTCATCAAAGAGCTGATAAATAAGGGGTAAATCAGTAAGCGAAGCATTTGTTATTATGTACATATTATTATCATCGAATTTAATTTGGTGTGAGATAATCTGCATCGTTCAAAATTTGCATAGGTTGATGTATGTTACGAGAGAGTTCTTCAAAAACTGTTTGATCTAATTCGATTGGCTGGTAAAGGGTGATGCGAACATTCCATAGTGAATTGGTATGATTTTTTTGCATGCAAAAGTTTGGCTGCATTGAAGGCCTGCTCGGCGTAAGTGAAGCAGGGATGGAACTATATTCCAGCCCGACGATTTGAAAATTAACTACTGCTCCATTAACAGGAAGAAAAGCATAATCAATATCCGGATTCTCTTTCCCAATTTTCCAGAATTGGTTATGCCATATTGTGTCGCCGCCATGAAATATTTTTGTACCATTAAAGTCCAGTATCCATGCAGTTTGTTCTTCTCCTATGCCATCCAGCGAAAAGACTGATTTAAAAGTGATGCCGTTTTCGGTAATGGATTGGTCAACGTCAAGAAAGATACATTCGTGGTTATGAACTGGAATCTGGTGCTGTAATTTTTTATTGGCAATGATCTTTCCTTCCGGTTTTAAACATTTGTCAATTACTTCCATATCGAAATGGTCGAGGTGCAGGTGTGTAAAAAGAATATAATCTGCTGTTGTGGTTGGAGAGAAAATAAATACATCTGAACGAGGTTTCCCGAGGACCGGCAGGTAGGGTTTGAAGTTTTCGACTGCATCAATCAAGACTGTTTTATTTCCGCAGACTACTTTAATACCAGCCCAACTGAGTTTTTGTATTTGCATACCGATGATGTTTTTTGATTTTAGTTTGCCATTGTTTTATTGTCTTCTTTGGATACACTATTTTTTAAAAACATTGCTCTTTGTTCAAAACTCAAGTCTTCTTTCAGGGGGTTGATGATTTGTTTAAAAAACTGCTTTAGTTCCTCAGCATGATTCTGACTTTTTTTTGTTTGGAGATTGTAGTGAACAAGTTTGCCCCACATTAATGCCTTTGCTACTGATTTATTATGGTTCCACATGATTGCTTCAACAACCAGGCTTTTTTCGCCAGATTGAATTAATTGCGTTTGAATAATCACTTCTTCCATAATGTGTGCAGGGTGGAGATAAGAAATTTGTGTTTGCGCTGCCACCCATCCCAATTTTGCCTGCTGTGCCATTTTATAAATATCAAAGTCATAAAATTCTATGAGTTGATCGCCCCTTGCTGTCATGATATAGTCTATATATTTTGAATTATTGAGGTGTCCGTAGGGGTCGCAATCCTGAAAACGTATTTTCATTTTGCTTTCGAGTGTTGTAGGAAGTTTTCTCATTTGTATGTGTTTATAATATACCGTTCGGTATATAAGTATTCAAAAAAAATTATTTTGCCAGATTCTTAATATATGCTTCCAAAAAATCCATTGCGATCTTCAGTTCTCCAGACCGATTGGTGACTTTTGCCTGCATGATGGCCCCTTCGATAAGTGACATGAGTATTACTGCAACTTGAGTGGGGTTTGTGGCTGGCTTTATCTGTTTTTTTTCTATTCCTCTCTTTACCTGATTTTCTATTGACTTTTTCCAGAAGGCCAATGCTTCATTTGCTTTTTCTTTTAACAAAGGATGTGTATCATCTGCCTCTGTTGAGGTATTGAGTATGGGGCACCCTGGTTTTAAAAAAGGGATCTTTAAAAAGTTGCGATAGACTGCAGGATAGACCAAGAGCCGTTCAATTGCATTTTCTGTTTCCAAAATCCGGGCTTTTACATATGCTGTTACTTTTTGAAAATTATAATCGAAGGCTGCCAAAGCAACTTCGTCTTTATTTTCAAAATTGCCATAGATACTGCCTTTGGTTAATCCAGTAGCTTCTGTTAGGTCGCTCATTGAAGTGCCAGCAAAGCCCCTCTCGTTAAAAACTGGAGCTGTCTTTTCAATAATAAACTGCCTTGTTTTTTCTGCTTTGGAGGAAGCGTTGTTCATGGTTTAACAAATATAGGTAAATATATATACCGAACGGTATTTTTTATTCGACCTTTATTTTATCTTTTATGGCAGGTTTAAATGAAGGCACTGCTCTAAAATACCGTAGTACTACGGTACAGTTATTCAAAAGCTGTTTCTATTTTGTGATATTATTGAATTAATAAACCACCTTATGAAAACAACATTTTGTAAACCACCGAAACGGATCGTAGTGTATGCGAAAGACATTGAGAACATAACAGGGCGAAAACCGGGGGCAGCGAGAAAGTTGCTGCGTAATATTAAAAAGGCATTTGAGAAACTGCCTGAACAGTTTGTAACAGCATCAGAATTTAGTGCTTATACGGGGATTGAGGAGGGATTGGTGAAGGAGTTTTTGGAATGGTGAGGGGAAGTAGGGAGTAGTTAGTAGGAAGTGGGCAATGGTGAATGGATAGAGGATAGAGGGAAAAGGGTTATGAGTTTAGAGTTATGAGTTTTAGTGTTTAGGGTTTGAAGATGCCGTGCTGGATTGCATATACCACTATTCCTGCTGTATTTCGGGCCAATGTTTTTTCGAGAATTTTTTCTCTGTAACCTTCGATGGTGCGACCGCTGAGGTGCATGGCTTCGGAGATTTCTTTTGTTGAAAATTGTTTGCAGATAAACCGCATTACTTCTAATTCCTTTTCGTTGAAAGCGATTTTATCAACCGGCTTATTTGGATTGAACCTGCTTGTTGCAATTAAAGCAGCCAGTTTTGCAGATGTGTGATTACAATAATAAGGATCATTTCTGTTGACTGTTCTGATGGCTTCAATGATTTCTTTTTTGTGCGCATTCTTGAGCAAGTAACCTTTAGCCCCTGCATCGAGCATATCAATTATAAGATTATCGTCATCAAACATTGATAATGCAATAATGCCGACTTGTGGAAATTTGTTAGTGATAATGCGGGTAGCTTCCACTCCATCCATATCGGGCATTTTAATATCAGTGAGTACAATATCCGGATTGTGTTTTTCTACCAGTGTAACCAATTGCCTTCCATTCCTTGCTTCTGCAATTAATTTTATGTCGGTGGATCTGCGAAACATAACCGCAAAGCCATCTCTAAAAATCTCATGATCGTCTGCCATAATGATATTAATGGCTGTGTTTGTTTTCATCTGTATTTGTTGTTTTATTTTTTACTGGTATTTCAATAATGATTTTTGTGCCTTTTCCTTTTTTGGTGTCGAGAAACATTGTTGCTCCTAGCATTTCTGTACGCAACAACAGATTCTGCAGACCAAGGCCTGGGTTTTCTTTAGCCATTTTTTTAGGATTGAAACCTATGCCATCATCTGTCGTAATTATTACCAACCTATCTGCCTGCCTGAATAGTTGAATTTTTAGCCGTGTGGCTTTGGCATGTTTATGTGTGTTATGGATTATTTCTTTTAGTATGCTATATATGTTAATGGCCTGTTGTTGCGAAAGAAGCGGAACCGTGTATGGTAATAATTCTATTTTGAATGAGAATGTAGAGTGCATGGCTTGTATGAATTCTTCAATGGCATGCATAGGGCCTTTGCGGAGCAATGTATTTGGCATGAGGCCGTTTGATATTTCCCGGATGCGGATTATGATATTATTGATATGGTCGTTTGCCTGTGTAAGTAACTCCCGGTCTTCGTGAGAAGGGGGCTCTACTTCTGTAATTTTAAATTTAGCTGCTGAGAGTATGGGACCCAGTTCATCATGCGCAGGTCGGCTGCAATTCTTTATGTTCTTTTTCGAGCAAGAGAATTTGTGCTTCGCTGCGTGACCTGTGCAGGCGAATATACCTCCGGTGCATTCTTACGATAGACAGGAGGAAGTAACCAAGAATTGCACCGATGATGATGGCTGCAATTAATAGGGCAAAGTAAATCGTTGTTTCTCGGACATCCATAAAACAGCAAATGAAAAAATTATGTTTACCAGTAAATTAATCCAAATCATGATAGAATATACATTTGTGAGAAATCCCGGGGAGGAATGGAAGCCATTGATCCAAAACACTTCTATCAATCCTTTATATGTAAAGTAAATAATCCATCCTATTGCTATGAGAAATATGGGATTGCGGATTAACGATCTTCGTTCTGAAATAATCAAATGATTTACTACCTGAATAGCCAGTAAGACAATAATAAAGGAGTAGGCTAAGCGAAACCAAGGCTCGGTTGTATGAATTGATGAAAGAAAATAATTTTCCAGTAACCAACTTGTTATAAATATTGCAATTAAGGAATAAAACAAAACGGGAAAACGGTCGAAAGCTCCCCATTTTTTAATTGCCATGTAAGCAGTATTGCTTCTATTATTACATAGATATTATTATTGACATGGGTGCTGTTCCCTGACTGTGATAAATAGATACTTATCAATTCGTTGATTGCACCCACCCACAGACAAATAATAAAAGGATGAAAAGCGGAATCCACTTTTGGTAAGCGAATTCCGCTAATGACAGCAGGTATAAAAATGCTACAACTTAATATTACAAACAAGTGTAACTCATGCTATCTAAAGATAAAGCAGAAATCATGTATTAAGCGGTGATGGTGGAGGACAAGCCGGAGGGCAACGATGGCCTTCTTCGACAATGTCCTCGGAGGTTTCGGAATCGGTTTGCTCCGTAGTAACGGGGAGAATGTCTTCTGCATTTTCGTCTACAGGTACAATGATTACCTTGACTTTAAATGTTTCGTCCATTCCAAAATAAATACGGATAGCTTCGCAGTTTTGCTTAGCCATGATTGTGTCTACATCTGCCCGGTTGAATGTTTCGCAAATGGGCAAGATGTTTTGATTTTGATAAGGGGTTGCCAGTATGTTCTCTCGTTGTGAACGATAGAGGCTTGTCATTTCGATTGCCTGACTTAACGGAATAAAGTGTGAGCCAGGAAGTGGAAGAGGTGATGCTTGATTCATGAGTTTGGATTTAGGTGATTAAAATAAATTGCGTTGGCAAGGTGTAAGAAAGGAGTTGGAAAAGTGCCCGTAGTACTACGGAATTTTTGGGGTAGTAGTCCGGTTTTTTGGGATGGCTATGAAAAACATTAATGATTTGCTGACGCAACAAGGTTTCACACAAAGAAGAGGATTTGCTTGCGCAAATTGGGTTGGCCACGGATTGCACAGATTAGCACAGATTGGTTTGCTTGCGCAAACTGTAGGCCACGAATGGAACTAATCACGAATGTTTTAATACGAATGAGGAACTGCTTACGCAGTTTTCTGGCCAGCCACAGATTAACACGGATTAGCACAGATGGTTTGCTTGCGCAAACTATTTTTTTGTTTGCCACGAAAGCACACGAAAAGACACGAAATAAAAACCCCGCTGTGAAGCAGCGGGGTTGAAAGTGCATCGATGATTGCAGATCTTATTTTTTACGCCATTTTTTAAATAGGTACTTCATCAATATAGATGTTATGAAACTTACCAATGCGCCGATTGCGGCGAGTATGGCTGTTTGTAAAAGATCTGTAACCGAAAGATTAGCGAGGAGGATCGTTAATGTTCCACCAGCAGTGCCTGCCTTAGTTCCATTAAAAGTTGAATGATCACTCATCTTATTTTCTTTCATTTTTTTACGGCAGTCTGGCTGACACCACTAATAACAGTACCTGCTACTGTGATATATCCGGCTACTTTAATTAAAATTGCTGGCAGTGCTACGGGTGCTGTTAAAACAGCCGTACCCAAGGCAAGAACAGCAAGACCAATATTCCGGACTTTCTTAAAAAAACCGGGTGTTGGTTTTCATGCGATCAACTATTGTTTTCATTTTTTGCGTCTTTAACGATTAAGAAAAGTGGCTTACCATTATCCAATGCAGGAGAAACAATTGTCAATAGTTTCTTTAATGCAATTCTTGATAGGATGCCTTTACCTGGGCCGACCAATTCTGTTGCAGGTGCGATACAGCCTTTTATTTCTTTCAATGCATCATTGGCAGCATGAATGAGGATTCCGCTTCTTCCGGAAACATTCTCTACCAGTAAGTGCCAACCGAAACGCTGTGTGTACCTTTTTCTGAGACTGTATTTTCCTTCGGGAATGCAAGAAATTTGCCGCTGGTTATTCTTCCAGGGAAGTTCGATAGTAAAACAGATTCGTTTACCAGCAACCAACAGATTTCCATTTGTGCCTAAAGGATGATAGGTTCTTACAAGATGTAATTCCATTTTGTGTTTTTAAAAGTTAAACAATTACAGGCCGGAAATTTTAACCAATGACAGTGCATTGAATGCACCGTTTTTGAGCGGATACATTGTGCCGTTTACCTGCTGATAGAATTCAATACCCAATGCGAGAAATAATGGGTGGGTGCTGTTCGCTGTTACATTATTCACCAAATTAATAACGGCAGTTGGAGCAGTGTCTAATGGCAGCTCTGCCGTGGACTGGGTTTGGACCACGTAATTCTGTTGTTCAATTGATTTCGACACCTGCACTTATCAACTTGTAATGTGTAGTGCCTGCAGGTGCTGCAATCATATTACCCGGAATGAATGAAGGGATATTGACATCCAACTGACCTGTGACTCTGTCGATAGCTGGAGTGAACGGTGCAAATAAGGTGGTGCTTAATTTACCATTGATGTTGAATTCAAAGTTTTGCAATAACTCTGCTTCGCCATCAATAACATTTCGCAATCCTCTGGGATTGGTGCTATCTGCCTGAATGACTTTTATCATTTCCCTTGTAAGGCGGGAAACCATACGTCCATCAGCGGTGTTTAACAATAAAGACCTGATAGCATTGCGCAACAGCTTACCTGCTTTGCCTGCCCGACCAAACTCAGCACCATTTTCTCTGGTACGCTGGAAAGAAGGATCACTGGCGATACGTTCGGCAGAAACTCCACCCTTTTGTCGTACCATGTGCCCGTCTTTTGATTTATAAAAGTTTAATTTACCAAGGGTTCCTTTTATGAGGATGAACCCATCTTGTTGTGCCATGATTTAAAATTTAGTAATTAAAAAAATGTATGGGTTGGTAAGGCGCATCCCTTAAAGCCTTTTCATCATGATGAATGCAATTGCCCAACAAGAATAGAAACAGTGATGTGGAAGTTGAAATTTGGGTGACGTTGGTGACAGAAAAGGAGCAAAGATGTAATTGTGTGCCTGATTGATTCTGAATGAATCAAGAAGTTTTTACAAACTCTGGATTATTGAATTTAGTTATAAGGTGTGGTGAAAGACTTTATATATTATTACTTGCAGCTATTTTTTACCTTTATCCCATGACTGAACTGCAGGGAGGTATACCTGATGGCAAACCGAATGGTTTTGACATCAGGCACCTGTTTGACTTATACTATACAAGGCTCTGTTATTTTGCGCATAAACTGATTGGCAACAAAGAAGCATCAGAAGATATTGTGCAGGATGCATTTGTAGCCTATTGGAAAAAAAGTGCCGATTTTGCTAATGAGCTTTCTATTAAAAGCTTTCTTTACCTGACTGTAAAAAATGCCTGCCTTAATGTAATACGGCATGAGCAAGTAGTGAAACGATTTGCGGAGAGTACTGATGCTACAGGATTTACAGAAGAGAAATTACAGAAAACATCATCCGCTCGGAAGTGGCTGGAGAAATTCATACTGCCATAGCAACACTACCCAAAGGTTGCCGCCAAGTGCTTGAGCTGGCTTATTTTGGCGAACTAAAAAATGATGAAATAGCCGAGCAACTACAGATTTCCATCAATACTGTAAAAACACAAAAGGCAAGGGCTTTACAATTGTTACGCCTTAAACTGGATGTGGGCAGCCTGATTTTAGTGTTGGCGGTAACGGGTTTTTAATAAAAACTTTATAGTTTTTACTATTTTTCACCCTTTTCTCCGGCTAGGGTGTTCTTACATAATACCTATCTTATATGAATCAACAAAACGATGCTTTTCAACAATCACAGTTTATTCTTAAATACCTAAGAGGCGAACTCTCTATTGCCGAGAAAAATGAGCTGGATACATGGCTGGAAAGCAATGACAACAACCGAACCCTTTTTGAAGAGCTAACAAATGAAGTATTATAAAAAAGAATTACAGTTCTTTGACTCTCTTAAAGTTGACGCTGCCTGGCAAAAATAGAGGCGCAGGGAAAAAAGCCAGCAAAAATAGTAAGCATGAAAACTAACCGCCGTTGGTGGTATGCTGCTGCCGCTGTTTTGCTATTGGGCGGATTTTTAACCTACCGCTTTGCTTTTCAAGAACCTAATAAGTCGCCAATTGTAAATAAAACTATTCCAGAAAAAAATGACGTAGCCCCAGGTGGTAACAAAGCGGTACTAACCTTAGCAGATGGCTCTACCATTATACTGGATAATGCTTCTAATGGAAACCTTGCTGAACAGGGAAATACGAAAGTGATAAAACTCGATGACGGACAACTGGCCTATAACAATGCGGGGATAGGTTCTGAAGTTGTCTACAATACTGTATCAACGCCTCGTGGTGGGCAATACCAGTTGGTATTAGCAGATGGTAGTAAAAAGTGTGGTTGAATGCAGCTTCTACACTACGTTTTCCTACAAGTTTTGTTGGTAAAGAAAGAAAAGTGGAATTAGAGGGTGAGGATATTTTGAAGTGGCGAAAAACGCAGCTATGCCTTTCAAAGTAGATGTGGATGGTAAAGGCGAAGTGGAAGTGTTGGGTACGCATTTTAATATTAACTCTTACAGTAATGAACCTGCAATAAATACAACCTTGATTGAAGGAAGTGTAAAAGTAACAGGGAATTTATCAGGTAAAACACAAAACTTAAATCCTGGAGAACAAGCTCGGATAAACGCTGCTGGACAGGTGACGCTAAATAGAAATATTAATGTAGATGAGATTATTGCCTGGAAAGAAGGCAATTTTAATTTTAATAGTGCTGGTATTGAATATATCATGCGCAATGTTAGCAGGTGGTATGATCTTGATGTTGTTTATCAGGGAGTACCCAGCAAGGAAACTTTTTCTGGAATTGTAAGCCGTAACAGTAACCTATCTGAAGTGCTGATGATTATGAAACAAGCGGGAATAAAATTCAAAATAGAAGGGAAAAAAATTACGGTAATGTAAAACCAAAATCAAATTTTATACAGGCCTAAAAAACCGGGATTCCATTGGCCGGAACCCCGGAAAATATTCAGGTTTGTATTTATATACAATCGTAGGAGACTGCTTATTATTTAAACCTAAACAAAACAAAGTTATGAATTTAACTGCTCTTTGTTTCAACCTGCTGCGGCAGGTTAAACCAAAACGAATGACACTTGTCTTTCGAAAATTTTCGGTAGACAAAAAAACTCTACTTATTATGAAATTTTCAGCCATTCTATTATTTGCGGCCTGTTTGCAAGTGAGTGCAAATGGGTTTTCGCAAAAAGTAACCTTGTCGATGAAAGATGCATCCTTGCAAAAGGTGTTTAAAGAAATTAACCGGCAAACGGGGTTTCAATTTTTTTACAATGATGCCTTGTTAAATAAGGCAGAAAAAGTAAACATCAAGGTAAAAAATGTTTCTGTTAATGAGGCATTGACTGAATGCTTTAATCAATCACCTCTTGATTTTACTATTGTTAATAATACCATCTTGATAAAAGAGGTAACAACAAAAACTGAAGTTAAGGATCCTGTAGTTGTAACCGAACCAGTTCCCATTGAAATAAAAGGTCGTGTTGTTAATGATAAAGGAGAACCGGTAGAAGGCGTAACGGTAACAGTAAAAGGAACCAGATATGCAACTAAAACAAATGCTAATGGTGAATATACTTTGTCATCGGCAGAAATTAATGAAAAGTCAATATTGGTTTTTACTGCAGTAGGGCATGATACCCAAGAACTTACAGCAGGGACTAAAAAAGTAGTGAATGTAGAAATGGTTGTAAAAGTACAAGCGATGGATGAAACTGTTGTTGTCGCTTATGGAACCCAAAAAATAAAAGATGTAACTGGTTCAATTAACCATTTAGGTACTGAGGCGATAAAGAATGCACCAATGAGTTCTTCCATTGCAAGCCTGTTGCAGGGCAAGGCGTCTGGTGTAAGTGTTGTGATTCAATCAGCCTCGCCAACTGCCCCTGTTAGTGTAATTGTAAGGGGGGCTTCCTCACTTACTGGTGATAACCAGCCGCTATGGGTTATTGATGGAGTGCCAAATTATGCAGAATCAAGCACTGTTTTTCGGTTGAGCTCTAACTCTATCCGTCCTTCTTCAGATCAATCTCGTACTACCACAGGCGATATTAGCAACGCCTTGTTTAATCTCAACCTGACAGATGTAGAAAGTATAGATATCCTGAAAGATGCTTCTGCAACTGCCCTATATGGCTCAAGAGCTGCCAATGGAGTAATAATTGTAACTACCAAAAGAGGTCGTACTGGTAACATGCCGCCAGTAATCGAGGTGTCATCGAGGCTTGGTTATTTGCACCAGAATTATAATGGATTTAAGTATATGAATTCTTCAGAATATAAGTATGCTGCTGATAAAGGTGCAAGAGAAGCAGTGTTTACATCGGGCAGCTTCGATACATACACCAGGACATATTTGGATGAACTCGCCTTTATGAATTTAAATACCAGTGAATATAACAGGAGTACTTTTAAAATCCTGGATAGTGGTTATGCTGACGGGAATACTGATTGGCTAAAAGAGATGTCGCAAAATCCCATTAACCAGCAATATGACTTAACCGTAAGAGGCGGTGCCAATAATTTATCCTACTATGTATCTCTATTCCGTGCTAATACACAAGGTATTATAAAAACTGGCGGTAGTGTAACCAATGGTGGTCGTGTAAATATAGAAGCGAAACTTGCCAAGAGCATTAAGTTTGGTCTGAACCTATCAGGATCCTTCCGTGAAACAAACGATAAAGATTACATGATGCTTGTACTTCCTTATGTAAGGCCTGATATTCCTCCTTTTAATGCTGATGGCAGCATTTTTACAAGGGATTATTAAAACCCTGAAAACCCTACAACTTCGTAATACACAACGGGGAAAGAGCCAGTCATTTAATGGTACGTCTTATTTGGAGGTTACGCCTATTAATGGAATGATATTAAGATCGGCTTATACCATTACTTCAAGAAACAATAACTATTTAACTTATTTCAGACGAGGGTCAGCTTATTTTAACGAAGCTAATAAATCTCTTGATGAAGATAAGTATGTAACTAATGTATGGGAAAACACACTGACCTATGCTAAATATGTTGGCCGGCATGATTTTCTAGGATTAGTTGGTTTTTCAACTGAGAATTACTCCCAATTGCATTTTGGTATGAGCGGAAGCGGTTTTCCTGATGATGATGTATTAAATGATTTTGGCTCTGCCGCTGTCATAGGTGCTTTGGAAGAATCTTTCACAGAAAATGCCTTGGTATCCAGTTTTGCAAGGTTAACATACAAGTATAATAAGAAGTATATTTTATCCGGAACCATTCGTCGTGACGGTTCATCCAGATTTGGCCCTGATAAACGCTGGGGAATATTCCCTTCAGCAGCAGCAGCTTGGTTGATTTCGGAAGAAAAGTTTATGCAAACCGGCAAGTTGAGTAAAATATTCAGCTATCTAAAACTCAGAGGATCAGCAGGAAGAACGGGTTCGCAAAACCTAGGAAATTATAGTTGGAGAACGGGTGTTAGTGGTACAGTTTATAATAATCTACCGGCCATTATCCCAACCTCGCTTGGAAATCCGGATTTACGATGGGAAGAAACCTTAATGCTTGATCTTGGTTTAGATTTCGGACTATTTAAGGATAAGATCACTGGAACTTTTGGTTTGTATGAGAAAAGGACAAAGGATTTGATTTATTCTACCCCCGTACCACCAAGTTCATCATTTAGTTCTGTTTCTTCCAATGTTGCAGCCATGAGCAACAAGGGGATAGAGTTTGATATTAAGGGACAGGTTATTAAAAGGAAAAATTTAACAGGAACCCTGGATTTTAATATCAGTCGCAATATTAGTAGGGTAACAAGATTCAATGATCAGGTTAAAGCATTGGATCTACCTGGTGCTTCAACCAGGAGAATGAGAATAGAAATAGGAGGAAGAACGGGCCAATGGTATGGTTATAAAACTGCAAACAGATTGTTTGTAACGCAAGAAGAAATTATTGCTTTGCAAAGCCAAACCGCTACCGGTGCCAGACAGTTTTATCGCACTGGAACCGAGGCTCCGGGAGATTTATATTTTATGGATTTAAATGGTGATGGCAAGATTACTGTAGATGATCAAACCTATTTAGGTAGTGCTGAACCAAAATTTTCTGGTGGTTTTGGAGGTACTGTTATTTACAAAAACTTTTATGTCAATGCAACCTTCTCTTATGCCTATGGGCATACCCGCCTTGGTCATTACCAATGAATTCTTTTGCGTCGAATAACAATAATCAAAGCAATCTGATCGCAGGTCAAAGCGCTACTATATTGGGCCCTTATGAAACTACTATACCCAGGGTAACACCAGGCGGTAGTGGATCTAATAGCACTTTTTCAGATTATTTTCTGTTTGATGCTTCTTATGTAAGGCTTAGTTCATTAAACCTTACTTATCGTATTAAGGGTAAAATTTTAAGCAATATTTTACAGGGTTTAGATATTACTTTTCAGGCAACCAATTTATTTACCATTACAAAGTATCCTGGTTTTGATCCTCAGGGAAACTGGTCTAATTCAAGATTTGGTACCGGAATGGGCGTTGATAATAGCCAATATCCAAATGCAAAGAATTATAACCTGGGTTTCAAATTCACCTTAAAATAAAAGTAAAAATGAAAAAAATAATATATCAACTATTGATTCTGGTTATAGGAACAGGTTTTTTCTCCTGTGATAAAAAGTTAGATCTTCCTCCTTTGCATGACCTAGACCCAGGAAGTGCTATATCTGATATAACTACGGCCAAGGCGGCAGTGGGTGGCATTTACAGAACTTTTTTGAATAATGGCTGGGGCGGTAATAATGGTAATTATGTAACTAAGGCCGGCTTTATGAATTTTAGATCGGTAGATTATAACATGACCTATACGCAAACTTCGCCAAGTGCCGCAGCGTTATCTTGTTGGCAAACTTATTATGGCACCGTTAACGCAGCAAATTTTGCAATAACTGGCATTAATGCATTGAGCGATGCGCAAATAAAAAGTAACGAAAGGCTTAGTGTGCTTGCTGAAGCCCGGGGCTTAAGAGCATGGGCGAATATAAACCTGCTATGGGCATTTGGTCATTGGTGGAAAGAGGATAGCGATCCGTATGGTATACTTTACAGAGATGTAACGGTTGATTTAAGTAATGTGGAACAGGAGAGAATTTCCGTTGGAGAAAGTTATGCCAAAATATATGAGGATCTTGATTTTGCCATTGAAAATATGCCCGATTTTACTTCTTCAAGATATATATCAAAGCAATTTGTAAAAGTATTAAAAGCAAAAATACTGCTATATCGGGGTGGTTATAGAAATACGATGGCTGATTTGCAATCGGCGTTGACATTGGTAGATGATGTTTTAAATAATCACCCGGCAATATGGGATATGGAAGCTGATATGAGTAAAGTTTATGCCGATAGTTGGGATTCAAAGGAATGTTTATTTAACCGGTATATAGAATCGACTGAAAATAGAGGAATTACCGCATTTTTTGAAGCTGTAACCGTTACAAGTAATGGGAATAGAATTCCATTATCAACGGGTGTTCCGCCAACTGCTGGATTAAAATATGGCCTGGATTGGTTTAATGCTGATGGTAGATGGCCAATCGTTACTGGTATTACTTCTTCATCAAATGCTACACAGTTTTACAATTTCAAAAAGTTGTCTCGTTATGGCCAGTTTGCCGGCAGGACATCTACTGATCCTAAGGCTGAATTTTATACTGTATATAATTTCAGGTTTCCAGAATTATACCTGTTAAAAGCAGAACTTTTGGCCAGAACAGGAGCAAGTGTAGCTGCTTCCATTGCGCCCATTAATTTAATGCGTTCCAGAAGAACGAATCCGGTTTTACCAGCCCTTAATCCTGCAGATCAGGATGAATTAATGCTGATGATTTTTAAAGAAATATTTCTTGAAACCGTTTTGGAAAATGGTAGTGAGTTTTTTGCATCAACCAGGTTCCAGTTTGCAGGACAGCCATTTATGGTAACGCTTAAAGGAGGACTTGTTCCATTTGTGGAAAATAAACTATGCTGGCCAATACCGGATGCAGAAATGCTCAATAATGGCAAAATGGTGCAGAACCCTGAATAATAAATTTTAAATGTAGAAAAATGAAAAAAATTAAATTATATAAAGTTGTATTGTTTGTTACAGGACTTTTCTTTTGTCCTGTACAAAAATAAAAAGGGATGTACTAATTCCTTATCCTGATGATATTCTTTTTGAAGATCAAACATTAGGAACATTTACGTTTAATATTCCTACGGCACCTTTTTCCAGTGGTGATGCTAAAACAGGTGTGGTAACGATGAATGTAAAAAATAATGGTGATGGTACTTTTTCCGGTTTTGCAGTTTCTAATAAAAACTGGTGTTCTTACCCCTGGGGGTTAAGTCCTGATTTTGGACCCGCTACTCCCACGGCGGCACAAATAAAGGCTGGCGTTGATTCAACTATTTTTAGTGTTTTCACCACTACGCCAAACAGAACTAATAATTTTTTGGTAGCCTGTGTAAAAGATGATGATGCCAATATTACCCTTGCAAACCCAGGCATTGTAGAGCATATTTTAGTGGCAAACACTACTTATAATTATTTGTTGGAAACCTATGGCACTAATTATTCCGGAACACTTACTGCTACTACACAGGAATATTCACTCACGGGAACAAAAGTGAGAAATATACAGAATCCTAATACATCTACACTTATGTATGGACGTTTCAGATTGCCTGGTCCGGGTGGAAGTAATTTAGTAAGACTTGCGGGTCATGAAATTTTAGAAAAAAGAAAAGCGGGTAAAGCTGCAGCAGATGCATCAAGACTTGCGGGTAACACACCTACGAAGGTTGCGGCTGATTCTGTAGCAGCATACAATGCTTTCTTTACAGGGTTTGTCAAATTAACTGTCAATGGATTTAGGAGTGGAGCTGCAACCAGCAGTGTAGATTATTGGCTTGCGATAAGGCCAAATGTGGATCCAGCCAATCCTACACTCAACTACATAGCACCTGATTGGTTTAAGGTTGATTTAACTTCTTTGGGTGCAGTGGATAAACTGGTTTTTCATCTCAGTTCTTCTTATAAAGATGTAAGTGGAAATATGCTGGTACCACCTTATTTCTGTCTGGATGGTATAAGGTTAAAAAAATAAATAGTGTATGCATTAATACTTGCCTAACTCAAATAACACTCGAATTTCTTTTTATTAAAGAAGAATGATTTGGGTTAGGCAAGTTATTATTTCTAGTGCTTTTTTCAGATTATTACTCCCCGAAATATGAAGCTCATTTAATGAATGTGATATGGATGCAAGAATCCATGACAAATAGTATGTTGGGTTTTAAATAAAATAATAGTATAAAAATGAAAAAAATAATTCCACTATTCTTTTTAATTGCTCAAACAATAGGTTGACCCAATAGGAAACATCGTTACACCCAATGCGCCACGTCCATCAGTTTCTGAATTGATCACCTTATTAAAAGATATTAAACTTTAAATGACAGCAGTATTTTAAATTAAATTTTATGAAGAAAATAGTATTAATAATAATTTCAGTATTGGTTTTAAAGGCTGGCAAAGCGAATTTATCCAAAGATTACATCTTGCTTACCGGAACCATTTCCAATGCTTCGGGAGAAAATTTGAACTGGTTCATAAAGACGTTAAAGGTAGATTCTCTATAAAAGTAGCAAAAGATGGATCCTTTATCAGCGATACCATTACTTCTGGTACAGGAACTTATAGGCTTGCAGGTTCAGGAATGAACAGGATTGATATCTATTTAACCAAAGGAGGTGAATACAAACTCACTTTCGTAGAGAAAGAAATGGTAAATACGGCTGTACTTACAGGCCCGGTTCCTAATCCTTCTATTTACCTAATGACTAAAGGTGCCAGAGTCGACGGTTTAAGAGGAGATTTTCAGGAATATAAAAAATTAAACCCATCAGATTATAAGGCAAAAGCTACTATGATTAAAAATAATCTGATAAAGTATTTAGATAGTTTTCCAAACATGCCCAAAGACTTTGTTCAATTTGAGCGTCAGGAATTGATTAATTATTCTCTGTTATATCTAATTCAATACGAGTATTTACACGGTCAGGTTACTGGTCAACTCGCTACTTTCAGAGTCTCAGACGATTTTCTTAAAGAATTAAAGGAGTAAATTTTACAAATGAAAAAGCCTATAAACACAGAGGGTATTATAGCAATTTGGTTAAAGAGTATTTTGAGCTGAAAGCAAAAAGGTTGGCAGAAAAAGAGGGAAGTAATTATAACGTAACTGAACTAAAAGTATTTGGAGCAATTCCTAACGACTATATAAAAAATGATTTATTAAAAAAATCAGCAGCGAGATACCTCAGTGAAATAACAAATATAGATGATTATTATTACACGTTTCTTTCTGTATCCACTTCAAAAGAAACCAATGAGAATGTTACTAAAAGGTATACTGAACTAAAAAAAAATTGCAAAGGGAACTCCAGCTCCTGTTTTTTCAAATTATATTAATCATTCAGGAGGAACAAGTTCTTTAAGTGACTTTAGAGGAAAGTATTTATATATTGATCTTTGGGCAACCTGGTGTGGACCTTGTTTAGCCGAAGTGCCTTTCCTTAAAGAAGTTGAAAAAAAATATCATGGTAAAAATATAGAGTTTGTAAGTATTTCTATCGATACAAAAGAAATGGAAAATGCCTGGAGAAAAATGATTACCAATAAAGAGTTAAGCGGAGTACAATTGCTAGCAATTGGTGATTGGAGCAGCAGTATCATTAAAGACTATCAAATTATAGCTATCCCTCGCTTCATCCTAATAGATCCAGAAGGTAAAATTATCGATTCAAATGCTCCAAACCCTTCAAGTCCAGACTTGATTGCCTTGTTTAATGAAAATGGAATTTAAATTTTGGAAACAGCAACAGGAGATACCAATAAACTTATAAAATAATTTTCCTAATGAAGGTTCACAAAACCTTGGTTAAAATAAAAGTATAAAATGAAATATTTAAAATCGCTTTCAGAACTTAAAAAGTTAATCTCTTTCCTAGCATTTACCTTTTTATTTGTAAACGTCTCTGGGCAAACAAATACTATTAAAGGAAAATTGAATTTAAAGCACCCTGTTGAAAGTATTATACTGGGATACTATGTTGCTGGGGAAAACAAGAGCGACGTAACAAAATTGATAGACGGGAAGTTTAGTTTCTCAAGAGAACTTACCGAACCTACTTGGGCGATATTGGTGGTTAGTTATGCGCCAGCAGATACCGGAAAAAGAGGTACTGTAGAAAGGCTACCAATATATATAGAACCGGGGGTTATGACAATAAACGCTAAAGATTCTTTGAAGTTTGCTAAAATTTCCGGTTCAAAATCGCAGAAAGTATATGATAAATATCTTAAACAAAGAGAACCTTATGAAACAAAGAGAAAAAATATTAGTGATCATCTAAAAAACTTTAGACAAGAATAAGGATGAAGCTGAAATACGAAAAACAAATGAGGAGATGGCAGCATTGCAAGCTGAAATAGAACAAAAACTATTGGTAGACTACCTGACTAATAATCCAAAATCTCCCATAGCGACATATGTTTTATGGTATTATTTTAGTAGAAAAATGGACCTGGAAAAGGCGGAACCTCTTTTTGAAGGCCTGGATTCAAAAATTAAATTGGGTGAATATGGGGTTTCCTTTAAAATAGCAATGGATGCTATTAAAAACACTGAACTAGGTTCAATTGCGAAGGACTTTACTCAAAATGATACGCTGGGTATTCCTGTATCTCTGTCTTCTTTCAAAGGTAAATATGTGTTAGTTGATTTTTGGGGAAGCTGGTGTGTGCCTTGCCGTGCAGAGAACCCAAACGTTGTAAAAGCCTTTCATGATTTTAAAGATAAAGGCTTTACAGTTAGTGTTTCTTTAGAGCAGCCAGTAAGTTTGATGCCTGGATGAAAGCCATACATAAAAGATGAACTTACCTGGACTCATGTTAGTGATTTTAAATTCTGGAACAATGAAGCTGCAAAATTGTATGGTGTAAAAAGTGTACCAGCCAATTTTTTAATTGATCCAACAGGAAAGATTGTGGCTAAAGATATTCGGGGTGAGGAATTACATAAGACGCTGGGTAAATTTTTAAAATAAGGTTTTTGTTGATTGACTTTTATTAGTCATAACAAATAGTGTAAAGAATGGATTTGGAATCAATAATCCCCGACACTTTTTTAAATAAATAATAGTTTAAAAATGAAGAAAATAGTCTCACTTACCTTATTTGCTGTTGTTGCTTTTTTCACTGGGCAGGCACAAAATGTAACTATTAATGGCAGGCTTCAAATGAAGGATCCTGTGAATATGGTTTACTTAAATTATACTGGAGATGGAATTAATCTGGTGGATAGTTCAAAACCCGAAAAGGGAAAATTTTCTTTTTTAAGAGAAGTTGAATATCCAACCTGGGCCTTTATTACTGTAAAGTATGAGCCAACCGCTACAGAAAAGAAAGCTAGAACTGAGAGACTGCAATTATTTATGGAGCCTGGTAAAATGACTATTAAAGCAAAAGACTCTTTAAAGTTTGCCAAAGTAAAAGGCTCTAAATCTCATAATTTTTTTGTGGAGTATATTAAGCTTAAAACTCCCTTTGATGAAAGCAGTAGAACGTTAAACAGTCAATTTCAAAAATTTAAAAAAGAAAATGACGAAGCTGGAATGAAAAGAATAAAGGAAGAGTTGGAATTAGTATCAGCAGAAAAGGAAGAAAAACTATTGCGTAATTACTTTACCAGTCATCCAAATAGTCCGCTTGCTTTTTACATTCTGGATGTCTTTTTTAGTTTTGGTAATATGAATGTTGTAAAGGCAGAGCCTGCTTTTGAAATTTTAGACCCATCCTTACAATTATCAGAAAGAGGTCTTGCTTTTAAAAATAGATTGGAGTCTTTAAAGCAAACAAATGTTGGAGCAACTGCTATCAATTTTACTCAAAATGATACCTGGGCAATCCGGTATCTCTGGCAGATTTTAAAGGTAAATATGTATTGCTTGATTTTTGGGCAAGCTGGTGTGTACCTTGCCGGGCAGAAAATCCAAACATTGTAAAAGCCTTTCGAACCTACAAGGACAAAGGGTTTACTGTTTTAGGTGTAGCCTTAGAACGTCCCGATGATAAGCAGTTATGGATGGACGCTATCCATAAAGATCAGCTTACCTGGACACAGGTTAGTGACTTTAAATTCTGGAATAATGATGTTGCAAAACTTTATGGAATAGCTGCCGTTCCACAAAATTTTTTAATAGACCCTAACGGAAAAATTATTGAAAAAAATATAAAGGGGGAAGAGCTTGAAAAAATGCTAACTGAATTATTTGTAAACTAAAAGATTTTAGCTATGAAGAATTTAATCTGCCTTTGCCAAAAAATACCTACGAAAAATTACAATAACGTTAATTACTAAATAAAAATATATGAAAAAGTTATTATTGATTTTACTAATTCCAGCTTTAGCCTTTACTGGAAAGCCAGAAAAAAAAGGTTCTTTAAAAGGCAAAATGAAGTTTACAGAAACCGTTAAAATGGTTTATCTCAGTTACATAAGTGGAGATAAAAGGGTAACGGATAGTGTGATTTTAAAGAAAGGAAAATTTGAGTTTCAAACCAAAGTGGCAGAACCAACACTTGCTACTTTATCCGTTCGATTTGAACCGGGAGCGACTGATGTCAAGCCTCGTACCGATAGGATGCAATTGTTTATAGAACCGGGGAAGATTAAAGTGGAAACAAGCGATTCATTAAAATTTGCAAAAGTAACAGGCTCTGCTGCACAACAGGCATTTGAAATGTATAAAGAATTGCAGGTGCCTTATGACGAAAGGGGTAAGTTACTCAATGAGCAATATATGGTGTTTAAGAAAGACAAGGATCAGGAAGGGATGAAAAGATAAGCGAACAATTTTCATCATTAGGTGAAGAGAAAAAAGAAAAATTGCAACTGGCTTATCTTACTGCAAATCCGGAATCTCCGATTGCCTTATATGTGTTGAATCAATATGTTGGATATGACATTAATGCAGAAAAAATAGAACCCATTTTTGAAACATTTGCGAGAGCTACCAAAAGAATCGCCATCAGGGGTTGATTTTAAAGAAAAAATAGAAGTAGCTAAAAAAACTGGTATCGGCGTTATGGCGATGGATTTTACAAAAATGATACATTGGGAAAAGCAGTGTCACTTTCTTCTTTCAGAGGGCAATACGTATTGGTTGATTTTTGGGCCAGCTGGTGTGGTCCTTGTAGAGCAGAAAACCCCAATTTGGTAAAAGCTTTTCATGCTTATAAGGATAAAGGGTTTACTGTACTGGGTGTTTCTTTAGACAGACCAGATAAAAAGCAAGCCTGGTTAGATGCTATTCATAAAGATGGTTTAACATGGACACAAGTAAGTGATTTAAAATATTGGGATAATGCTGCTGCAAAACAGTATGGCATTATGGCTATTCCGCAAAATTTTTTACTGGATCCTTCCGGAAAAATTATCGCAAAAAATATTCGTGGAGAAGAATTAAATAAAACGTTAGGCAATTTATTTACAAATTGAGATTCCTACAAGAAACTAAGTAAACATGAAAAAATATTTCTTTATACGCACCGATGGTAAATATATTAAGCTATGCTTCAGTGATATTCTGTATATCGAAGGAGCAAGAAATTATACGAAGATATTTACGGAGACCAAAAAGTACATGGTGCTGATAACAATGAAGCGGCTTGAGCAGTTTTTACCAAATAATTTATTTATCAGGATACATAAATCATTTATTGTGTCGCTGGAAAAAATTGTACAGTTTGATAAAGAAAGAGTTTGGCTTCAGCATAAAAGAACTACCTGTAGGTCAACAATACAGAAACGAACTAGAGAAGTCGGTGCTTATTGTTAATGATGCAGAGTATTGTTGCTTACCAACGAGTAGTAATAATTATATTGATCCTATTAGAATAAACGGTTATCATCAATTATTTGAAGCCGGATAAAGTTTCTCATTTGCAGTTAGTTTAGTGTGAAAGGGGGGTGCGAAAGCACTCCTTTTTTTAAAACGGTATTCCAATAGAAACATACGACTGGAATTTTCTACTTTGATCTGAGTATAGCATACTTAATTCCACAGGTCCAATAGGAGATTTATAAGCAAAGGTTAATGCATACCCACTTAGAAAAGAGGTTTTAGCAGGACCATTGTTTATTGCCACAAAATCTTTTACTAAACTGGTAAAGCGGCCAACGAGGTAAAGATTGTTAATGACATTATAGCGAAGACCAGCCTGCAGCATTACTGCACTCGGGGAATTGAGTGTGGCTTCCTGAAAGCCGGCAAACTTTATCTGATTTCTGAAATTACCAGTAAGGCCACCAATTGAAAAGTTGTTTAAGACATTAGGTTTATCAGTGAAGTTAATGCCTGATTGAAATTCCGTAAACATATTGAAGTTGGAATTGATTGGAATATATGCTACTCCATCGAGATAAAAACGAGTATAGTCATCAAAACTGATTGCAGCCGGATCAGTTGGCAATCCATTATGATACAATGTAACGCTTGGCTCTTGATTGTATACACGGCCAAGCTCGGTATTTATTCTAGCCCCTCTGGTTGGGTAAAAGCCTTTGTTCAGCGTATTGTATTTAAAAAATATATAGGTTTTCATTGAAGAGAAATTGCCTCTTGCTTCATCAATAGAACTGATTGCAGGATTGAAATGAATGTTTTCAATTGAAGTGCCTGCACCAATCGCATACCTGTTGTTACTGCTGTTTTGTATGTCTACAGCACCTTTATAAAATAGTTGCTTATAGGCACCGTCTAGTTTAAAGTTGTTTGAAGGTTTCGATATAGAGTCTTTCTAAATTAATTTTTGCTACAACTGCAAGACCTTTATTGCGACCCAAATATTGGAAATGTGAGGCATCCATTTGCATGCTTTCGCCAATAGATACAGAGATCATACTTCTTGAATTGCGTATCAGAAAATCTCTTGATGTTACATTCAGGTTTTATTAATTCCCCTGAACTTGCTGAAATAGATACCAGCTTTTAGATATGTATTTGGATTTTCTTCTGCTTCAAATATTATTTTGACACTATCAGCCCAAGATTTTCTAATGTATACGTAATGCTGTTATAATACCTGGAGCCGTATGCTCTTCTGATTGCCTTTGATATGCTTAATGAATTATAGTATTGTTCAGTATCAAAGTTCATCATGTGAAGGAAAAATGAACGGGTTGTTTTTTTAATCCTTTAATTTCTACATTTTTATAAAAACAGAATCGTCGGAAACAGAAGGCAGTTGCTTTAGTTGACTGTCGGGAAATAATGCTACACTGTCTGCCAGTTTTTAAATTGAGGATAATATTTTTTTTCCAAATTCAATCCCTCTGTTAATAATTTGCTTGCTGCTTCCAAAACTTCCGGTACCATATTTTTCTACCGGCATATAGATGTATAAATTAGTTAACGGAATTTCTTCTTTAAAATCAATTGCTTCTTTAAAAAAGGCTAATTGTAAAATAACATCAACCGGATTATTGATTTTGTCTTTTGTAGAAAGGCCGCTGCTTACATTGCTGCCAATTACATAATCGCTCCCATTTCAATTACATTCTTAACCGGAAAATTTCTAACAAGACCACCATCGAGTAGCCTTTTGCCATCAATAGTAACATCTGTAAAAACTGATGGAATGGCCATGCTTGCCCTTACTGAAGAAATGATATTTCCGTTTTCCAACACAACCAACTCTCCTGTTTCCAGATCAGTTGCCATGCACTTAAAAGGAATTTTAAATTTATTAAAATCTTTAATTTGGTAATATGGGGCAAAGAGTTCGGAAAATTTTAAATCTAATTCTTGTCCTTTAATAACACCACTAGGAAGCCTTATTTTTTTATTAATATAGGGTAACTCAATAATAAAGCGATTGTATTCTTCCTTTTCCTCCATGGACATTACGGGAAGTGATATTTGATTTGACAGTAATACATCCCAGTCAATTTTTCTTGCAATTTTTCAATGTCATTAGCAGAATATCCGGCGGCATATAAAGAACCAATAATAGCCCCCATACTGGTGCCGGTTATATAGTCAATCTTTAATCCAGCAGAGTCAATAGCTTTTAAAATGCCGATGTGAGCAAGTCCTTTGGCCCCGCCACCGCTTAGGGTGAGGCCGATTTTTGGTCGAACATTGGTTTCCTGCCCTGATACTGAAAGGGAAAAGAAGGTGCATAAAAAAGGAATGAGAAAATACTTCATTTCAATCATTATTTAAAACCCCAGCTCATCTACCGGATTCCAGAAATGCTTTTTAAAATCAAGGATCTTGTCATCTTTTACTTTTATCCCTTCTTTCTTTAGCAGTTGTTCCATTTTTTCAGGTGGGGAAAAGTGAAATTTACCAGTCAGCATTCCATTACGGTTGACAACCCGATGTGCAGGCACTTTCAATTTTGCATGGTGACAACCATTCATTGCCCAACCAACCATGCGGGCAGATGATTTTGTGCCGAGACATTCTGCAATCGCGCCATAAGAAGTTACCCTTCCTTTTGGTATTTGCCTTGCTACTTCAAAACTAGCTCAAAAAATTCTCATCTCTTTTTCCAGATGGTTTTACCGATTTTATTTTTCGGTTGCTTGTTTTTTAGAAGGCATAGGATGAAGATACTTCTCAAAATAGAACTATCAAAATATTACTGAACTTAATATCCTTCTATTTACTCATAATGAGCATTAAATTCCACGTTTGCTTGTATTGAGCAGCTAAAGCAGTTAAGGCATAAAAATTGCAGAACTCCTTTTAAATATTTATCTATGAACCGCATCTATTATCTGTTGCTTTTTGTTATGATGATTTCTTTTTCAGGCTGCTCTGTAGTACAGGGTATATTTAAAGCTGGTATGTGGTGGGCCTTTATCCTCATTTTTGGCTTTGTTTTTTTGGTTGGCTGGTTGTTTCTTAAAGGAAGAAAAAAATAATTAGTTAACAAGAGGCTTTCGTTACTTCGTTAAAAATTATCTGGATACTCTAACTCATATAGCTCTTGGCGCCTGCATAGGAGAAGCCCTGATTGGAAAAAAAACTTGGGAAAAAAGCCATGCTACTTGGCGTTATTGCCCACAGTCTTCCGGATATAGATTTTGTCGCTTCTTTTTGGCTTCCAACTGCTGATAGTTTACTGGCGCATAGAGGCATTTCTCATTCTATTTTATTTGTTTTGCTGGTAAGCCCAATGCTTGCCTGGATGAGTAAAAGAATATTTAAGGAGGCTCAAATTTCTTTTATTCGCTGGATCTTTTTTTATTTTGTATGTATTTCCCTGCATATTATTCTCGATGCTTTTAATAATTATGGTGTAGGCTGGTTTGAACCTTTTACAAACCAAAGGATATCTTTTAATATTATTTATGTGCTGGATCCTTTCTTTTCCATTGCGCCGGTTATTGCTGCCATTGTGCTTCTTGTAATAAAACAGGATAGCTTCATTCGAAAATTTTGGTGGAAGACAGGCCTTATTTTCAGTTTGGTGTATCTGCTATATTGTTCCTATAATAAAATGCTTATTGATCAAAAAGTAAAAGATGCCTTAGATACAGATCAATTGGTTGCCAATAGAATTTTAACTACACCGGCGCCTTTGCAAAATTGGCTTTGGTTTGTAGCTGCAGAAGTTAAAGATGGTTATTATGCTGGTTATGTTTCTGTATTTAATAGAAAATTAAAAAAGCAGTTTACCTTTTACCCGAAGAATGACAGTTTGTTGAGTTTGTTGCCCGACATCTCCGAAGCAGAAAAACTCATAAAATTTTCGCAGGGTTATTACACTGTAGAAAAATCGGGAGATACCATATTGATCAATGATCTTCGGTTTGGACAGGTAACGGGTTGGGAAGACCCATCGCAACGATTTGCTTTTTATTATTATCTGCAGCCAGCAGTAGATAATGCTTTGGTAGTGCAGCGAGGCAGATTTGCTAATTGGAACAGAAAAACATTCCGCTCTTTTATTCGGAGCATAAAGGAAAATTAATTTATAAAACTGGGGAAAACAGTCGGGCAATTTTCTCCGGTAATTGAATATACCAAGGCCGGGACAACCAAGCTTTTTTATCTACCTGTTCAGCATCTTTCAGGTCTTCAAAAAAAGTTTTGCGCATTTCCTTGGCAACTTCCTGGTCGTAAATCAATGCATTTACTTCAAAGTTGAATTCAAAACTCCGGTAATCCATATTAGCTGTTCCTATTATTGTAAGCATTGAATCGGCCACCATTGTTTTGGCATGAACAAATCCTTTTTTATATAAATATATTTCAACGCCTGCTTCTAGTAATTTGGCATAATAAGATTTAGAAGCAGCATTTACGATTTTGAATCACTTACACCAGGAACCAGTAGTTTGACAGATAAGCCACTTAAGGCTGCAACATTTAAAGCATTTATAATGCCATCGCCAGGAATAAAATAGGGAGTGGTTATCAATATTTCCTTTTTTGCAAGATAGATGGCTTGCAGAATGGAGTATAATATGGATGGTAAAATAGAATCAGGTCCGCTTGCAGCTATTTGCACAACACTGTCTTCATCTGCCTTTTTCGGAACTTTAAAATAAGTTTCTTTTGCTTCCAGTTCTTCATCAGAACAAAATTTCCAGTCGGAAATGAAGAGATATTGAAGATAGTAAACTGCAGGACCATCAATCCGAAGATGGGTATCTCTCCAGAATAGTTTATTGTTATTATTGTTGATATATTTATCAGATACATTTATTCCTCCTACAAATGCTGTTTGCCCATCAATCACTACAATTTTTCTGTGATTGCGGTAATTGAAACGATTGGCGAGTAAATAAAATCTTACTTTATGGAATGGCGACACTTTAGCCCCGGCGTCTCGCATCCTTTTTTCAGTTGGCTTTTTAATAGTAGGACTTCCAAAATCATCATAGATAAGACGTACCTCAACTCCTTCTTTTGCTTTTTGAATTAATAATTCAATTATTTCGGTGCCAATATCATCATACTCGTAAATGTAGTATTCAATATGAATGTGGTGGGTGGCATTGCGGATAGCCTCTATAAGGTTGGGAAATTTTTCCTCCCCATTTTTCAACAGCGTTACTTTGTTATTTTTTGTAAGTGGGCTACCGAGATCCCGCATTAACATAGAGGCTAATTCTGAATTTTGCTGAACGGATTCATCAAGTCGGGAAATAGAGCTTTGATTATAGTGAACGATTCCATTTTTTAGATTATCCAGTATTTGACCGTCCTGGAGTGTTTTTTTATTATACTTTCTTTTCTTCCAGTAATTTATTCCAAAAGTAAGATAGAAGACTATGCCGATTACAGGAATGAATATAGCAAATAGAAGATAGGCTAATGCTTTGCCAGAATAGTTTATGGTAATTACAATTTGTACACAAACAAATACTAAAAAGATAAAATAAAATAGTGGTATTAAAACAAGTAAACTCATTTGGAAGTAAGGAAGTATAACCCTGTCATAAAAATACTATTAATTCAACTATTAAAAATAGGTTGGTAAATGTCGAATGGATTAAGAACCTACTCTTTCTTTTCTTGTAACAAGATTGACCTTTTGGGCTCAGGAACATTCTCATATTCAAAAGGACAATGTAAACAACCATTGCCACAGCAATAGCCTTTGTCTAAATGATACTTTTGGGTAAGTACCACATAGCCATTATCATTGATATAGTAATCTATACCTTCAATCAGTTCCTTCATCCTCTTTCAATAATTGTTTTAATTCTTCGTCTTTTTCTTTTCCAGGCAGTTGCTCTGGTAACGAAAAGCATACATAATGAATACGGTTGCTACCTGCAATATCCAACGATTCATAATGTGTCTTTATTTTCAATTCATCACTGAGTTCTTTTTGTTGATAAACATTATCTGTGTCAGCATGCATGGGGCAATCGTATAATTCAATAACCAGTTTGGTAAATTCATATAAATCAGGGCTGTCTGTTTTTAAATGTATTAAACCACCGGGAACAAGAAATTGTTTATATAAACGTAAAAACTTTGGATGGGTCAATCTTTTTTTTGCCTTCGACTTTCTGAGTTGTGGGTCGGGGAATGTGATCCAGATTTCAGCCAATTCATTTTGATAAAAGTATTCAGCAACCTGATCAATCTTTGTTCTTAGAAAAGCTACATTACTCAAGTTGTTTTGCAAAGCCTTCTTTGCTCCAACCCAAATGCGGTTTCCTTTAAGGTCAATTCCGATAAAATTTCTTTTGGCATGCAACTCACCCAGCCCAACAGCATATTCGCCTTTGCCACAGGCCAATTCTAAAGTGACTGGGTTTGTATTATTAAAATGAGAATGCCAGTTTCCAGCAATATCTTTTGGATACTGTAATACATTCGGAAACGTTTCTATTTCTGCAAAGCGTACTAATTTTTTTTGGCCCATGGCGGGCAAAGTTAAATTTTTACTTGCAGTCCTATTCCAAATACTGATTTTACTTGTAAAGCAGGAGAAGTTCCTTGCGGACCAAACAGATCAACATCATCATCATAAATCATATCGAGGTTCCAGCTAAGGGCTATTACCTTACCCAATTTTGCGGTAAGCACATTTGTCATGTATAGATCCACATTGGAAGGATTTTGCTGATAGTTGGAGAAAAGGTCTACTCTTCCACGGTAGGAAATAAACTTATTGAATGATTTATTATAACTCAATGTGGCAAATGAGCCTAACTGGTTCATACTTTTTTTCCCGGGAGTAACGCCGTAATCTCCTCTTGCTGATAATGTGTCATCCAGTACAATTATCCAGCGGGAAGTGATGGGAGAAACGAATGCAGTGAAACCTTTAATGGGCTTGTATTCCAATCCCTGACTTATTAGTGCATAAGCAGGCGAAAGAAAATCAGAAGCAAAATTCTTTTTAAAGTTGCCCTTTGTAGTTTCTGTATAAGAATAACCTTTGATGGCTTGTGTACGGAAATTGATCAGTGAAGTAAGATTCAGTTTCGGGTTTAATGCATATCCGTATTTAGAGATTAGGTCAACACGGTCGTCATTTTTTCTGCTACCAAGGCTGGTGGTATTGATGTACCCGAAATTAGCATTCAGCGCATTATCCCAGCTAGATTTATCTTTTTTATAAAAAGCATAAAGATTAAGTGAGGAGGAAAGGGTAAATGAAAAATCATCGCCACCAGCAGCCCAATTACTTTGACTTCCTTGTCCGGCACTAATGGAATAGATAGCTCCTGACTTCCAGTTATTAATAGTGGTGTCTGGAATATCTTTTTTAATTGTTCTTACAGATTCGCTCTGCAACTTTCGAATACTTAAATCTTGAGAGAATGAGTGATGCGCAAAAAAAACAAATAAAAGAAATCCAGTGATTTTTTTCATGATAGTGGTTCAGTTTAAAAAATGAAAAATCAACAGGGGTTGGGATTAAGAAGCCGCTAAATTAACGCATCAATGCAAAAGAATGAAACAGTTTTTTATTTCAAATGATATGTTAAAAGAAAAGACCTTTCTCATTAGAGAAAGGCCTTTTTATACAATCAAGTGTTAGTTAGAATTTTACCAATAATCCAATGCCAACGATTGATTTTACTTGTAAACCAGGTGATGTTTTAGTTGCTCCGAATAGTCTTACATCATCATCATAAATAAGATCAACGCCCCATGTAGCCGAAATTACTTTTGAAATTTTAGCATTTAATGTGTTTGACATAAATAAGTCAACATTCTGCGGATTTCTTCTGTAGTTGGAGAATAAATCAAGTCTGCCTTTGTAAGTGATGTTTTTACTTATCTCTTTTAAATAATTTATTGTTGCAAAGGCACCGAATTCAAGGTTTGTTTTTTTACCAGGCGTAACGCCATAAGCTCCTTTATTTGACAGTGCAGTATCTCTTACAATTACCCAACGGGCAGTGGTGGGTGAGAAGAAGATAGAAAGATCTTTTGTTGGCTTGTAATCAAGACCTACACTTAAGAGCAAATAACCAGGCGCCATAAAATTGGAGGACAATGTTTGTACATTATCAGAAAAGGTATAACCTTTAAAAAATTGCGAACGTAAATTAACAAGCCCAGCAAGATTTAATTTAGGCTTTAATGCATATCCATACTTAGATAAGAGGTCGAAGCGATCATCGTTTTTACGGCTACCCAAACTCGTTGTGTTAACATAACCAAGGTTAAAGTCAAATGTGTTGTCCCAGCTATGTTTATCTTTTTGATAAAATGCATATAAGCTAAGTAAGGAGTTTACAGATAATGAAAAATCATCACCACCTGCAGCCCAGTTTGATAAAGAGCCTTGCGAAATATTAAGGCCATAGATTCCGCCTTTTTTCCATGTTTTAGTACTTGTGTCAGCAGCATCTTTTTTAATTGACTTGCCTGCATCTTTCTGTAAATCTTTTATTGCTCCATCCTGTGCAGTAGCTGCAATGCTGATAACAGTAAAAAGAGAGAAAATCATTTTCTTCATATCGGTTAATTTTTTGTGCAAATGTAGATACTATCACATTTTTTGAGCAGTGAATTCGATGAGTAACCTAATTTGTTCGTTAACTGATAGACACAAAAAAGCCTTCTGAAATAAATCAGAAGGCTTAATTAGCTGTAGGGGGAGGGATCGAACCTCCACGGAGCAGTTAGTTGTAGCACAAAGTTCGGTGGTCGACCCCGGTCGTTCCGGTATTGCTACCAAAACGGCTCTATGCTATATTTATCCTGTTACCTCCACCCCCGAGACAAGAGGGCATGTCTGCCATGCTTACGCAATTTCATCACCCCACAGTGTATGTCTTGTTATGTTAAGAACTTGATGGAACAAATATAGGGTGATTTGTCAATTTATTCCAAATTTTCTAATAAATATTTTAAAAGTATAGAAATTATTCAAATAATTACTTATTATTGTAAATAATATCTAAAAACGATAATCAAAATGGCTGCCAAATTAAATCTTGATAAACTCGATCTTCAGATCATTCACCACATGATGGAGAATGCTGAAATCTCTTATGCTGAGCTTGGAAAGAAACTATTTGTTTCTGGTGGTACTATTCATGTCCGTATCAAAAAACTACAAGAAGCAGGAGTCGTCAAAGGTACAAGGTTGAAGGCAGACCTCAAACAGCTGGGCTATGATGTGATTGCTTTTATCGGAATCTATCTGAAAGAAAGTTCCTTGTACGATTCTGTTGCGAAAGACCTGCAAAAAATTCCAGAGATCGTTCGACTTAACTATACCACGGGTAACTATAGCATGTTTGCAGAAATAGTTTGTAAAGATATTTCAGAACTACGCCATGTATTGCATGATCAGTTGCAAAAAATAAAAGGGATTGAAAGAACAGAAACGTTTATTTCGCTGGATGAAAGCTTTAGTAGAAATGTGAAAGTGATAACACCTTAAATTCTTCCTCTTACATTTAATGCATCTCTTAATCCATTTCCTAAAAGATTAAAAGCAAGTACTAATAACATAATAGCAAAGCCCGGTGCCAGTGCAAGCATCGGGTTTTGTGTGATGATGAAATTGTAATTCTCTTTTATCATTAATCCCCAGCTAGGTTGTGGTGGCTGAACACCGATTCCCAAAAAGCTAAGACCAGCTTCTATAACAATGGCTGATGCAAAATTGGCGGCAGCAATTACCATTACTGGTCCCATAATATTTGGCCAGATATGACGAACGATTATTCTGAAATTTGAAAAGCCTAAAGCTCTTGTTGCTTCTACATATTCTAGTTCTCTTACGCCTAACACTTGCCCTCTCACCAATCTTGCTACATTCACCCACATGGTTAATCCAATGGCAATGAATATCTGCCAGAAGCCCTTTCCTAATGCTAATGTGATTGCAAAAACCAATAACAAGGTTGGAATACTCCAGATCACATTGATGAACCACATAATAATATCATCTGTACGGCCACGAAAAAATCCGGCCAGCGAACCTAAAAGCAAACCAATACTTAATGAAATGATTACAGTAATAAGGCCCACACTTAAGCTTACTCTTGTGCCTACAATGATTCTGCTAAATATATCTCTTCCATATTTATCAGTACCCAGCCAGAATTTTTTTGTAATAACAGGAGTTGATGCTGTTTGCGAAATATGATAAGCCATTCTTTCACTTAATCCATCATCAATATATTTTTGAACGATGATGCTGTCACCCTTTTGCTGATGACTATCAATGGGAATGTAATGATAAACATCTTCTTTGCCAGACGCTAATTGAGAAAAGAAACTTGTTGTAACAACGTCTTTGTCTTTTTTTACTTTAATAAAACTTTGTTTGTAGCCGGGTTTCTCTCCGCCGATTTCTAAAATGATGCGATTAGAATAAGGAGATGGATCCGGAGCAATAAAATAAGCGAATATGGCAATAATTACAGCAAGAAAAATAACAATCAATCCAAAGACAGCGCCTTTGTTTTTTTTCAACCGCCGCCAAGCCGCTGATTGGAAAGAAATGGATTGATTCATGAGTGGAAAGATAAGAATTTAGTGAACCTTCCTCCCTTTCCATTCATATTTTCCAAATTGACCGAGCAGACCGGAAAGAATAGTATACATAATATGTAATGGTTGAAAAAATAAGAAGTACTTAAGTAGCGACTTTTTATTAAAGAAAGAAGCAACATTGTAAACAAATGGAAGTTCCACAATTGTTTTGGCGAGCCACAAGCCAATCAGGTATATCCAATAGGAAGAGCAGAAAAAGCCTGCAACACCAAGAATCAGAAATGAAAGATTAAATAAATAAACAAGGAGCAACACTACAATTATTCTTTTATCATCATAATTTTTAGCCTTGCTTGCCCAACGGATACGTTGATTAAAAAAAGCCTTCCAAGTTTTCATGGGTTGAGTGAAAACAATGGCTTCCTTTGATTTCAGGTAATGCACTTTATCCGGATATTGCTTCCATATTTTATGCATCAACAGCATATCATCGCCAGAAGCAATATTATCAATTCCCTGAAAGCCGTTTACTTCACTAAATGCTTTTTTCTCATAGGCAAGATTGGCGCCGTTGCACATAGAATGAGCATTTTTATAAACAGAAGCTCCGGTAATGCCTTGTAGTACTAAAAAGTCAAGTGTTTGAAAAATCTGTAGTAACGAATTATTATTTTCAAAAACAACCGGCGCTGCGATAAATGCTGATTGCTTTTCCATTTTGAAAGAAGCAATAGTTGCTAACCAATTACTCTGTGGTAAACAATCAGCATCGGTTGTAACAATCAGATCTCCGGTTGCTGCAGCTATTCCGGTTTCAATGGCTTTCTTTTTATAGGAATTGATGTTATCTTCTTTTAACTGTATCAACTTCACCGAAGGGAATTGCTGAACAATTGTTGCGGTTTTATCTGTTGAATGATCGTCTATTACAATTATTTCAAATAAGTCGGCAGGATAAGTTTGGTTTTGTAATGCTTGCAGTAACTGGCCAATATTTTCTTCTTCATTTCGGGCAGGGATGATAACGGAAATGGTTGTTTGTACAGGTTCATTGCTTGGGATATAATAAGGAATTGATTGCCAGCCATTCCAGTAATACAGGATAAGTCCGCCATAAACAACAAATAATGGTATAATAATATACAAAAGGAGCATGTAGATGGGCAAATCTAAACATTGTCATCTGTGTAGCAAAGCTTGTAATTTTACTTTCAAACAGTATAATAGTTAAACGGATACGTTATTCCCTTTTATGAAAATCAAACTATTTTCAGCTTTAACAGCAGTTCTATTCTTAATGCTACTAACCTCTTTTACCTGTAAACAAGTTGGCTCAAAAAACAACAACAGTCAATCTTCGCTAGCAATCAATCCTTGCATTGAATCACAAGCAACTTCAAACAAAGCCTCCATTTTTTCACAAAGCAATATCTATTCAACAGCCAGAGCCAACATCAAAAATGCATTTAATAGGGATAGTTTGGAACATGCCATTTCTTTTGGAAAAGATGTGAATGGTAACAATATAACATCTGCAATGAGTATAGGTAGTGGGCATAGTTCAGGAATTGAAACAGTAACCAACATGTTTGCGGACATTCATAACCATTCCAAAGAAACACCTCCATCCAGTGGTGACCTTTATGGGTTTATTAATATGGCAACTGAATACAGGCTTTACGAAACAAGATATATCGTAACTGCAAATGGATTTGTATATGCGTTTGTAATTATTGATCTGCAAACTGCCAGCAATTTTGTCATAAAATATCCAAAAGTATCTAACCCGGGTTATCAGCCCGGGTTTCCGGATTCTTTGGTAGATGAGTTTAATGAATTGAAAGGTGTTTATGCTGCAAGCGATGAAATGGCAATGGCTTTTATACTGGAAAAATATAATGTCGGGGTTGCTCTGCTAAAGCAAGATGATAATGGAAGTTTTAAACGGCTTAATACAAAAGAAATCACTTATTCAAATGGTCTAAAAAAATATGTTGCAAATAATTGTCAATAGACTTAGCGAAAGGCTTCCACTATTTCTTCCACATGTTTTTCATGCAACACCTGGTGACCGGCAGGAATAATGGAAATGGTACAATGTTCTTCAATTCCTTTTCTGAATTTTTCGCCTACGGAAGAAAGAATAATACGATCATGTTTCCCATAAACCAACCTCACTGGTGTTTTATGCTTCCGTATATTTTTTTTAATAAGTGAAATATTAGGTTTTATTTTTCTCAATGTTGTCCAACGGGCATAAAGCAAACGCCTCACTTCAGCATCACCGATATAATAGGTTACAAATTTGAAAATACTTGTGTTTACCAGTTTCAGTTTGTTCAGCAATTTTAAAAAGCCAAGAAACCAACCGGGCTTTTTCATAGTTAATTTGAAGAATTTATTTCCTAGCCAAGTTTGTGTTGCCAGCCAATACCAGAAATTTACTTTTAATCCATCGGGAGCAAGCA
This sequence comes from Chitinophagaceae bacterium, assembly GCA_016706055.1. Lineage (GTDB taxonomy): Bacteria > Bacteroidota > Bacteroidia > Chitinophagales > Chitinophagaceae > JJ008. The sequence goes on from JADJKL010000004.1 coordinate 87,388, forward strand.
AAACCAGCTTTTCAATTTTTTCGGGAATGGTTTGATAAAGACTTAATGCCATGCGGCCGCCGAGGCTGAAACCGAGGAGAGAGAGTTTAGGGTTGGGGTTTTGAGGTTGGAAGTTTGAGGTTGGAGGTTTGGAGTTGTTTTGTTCTAATATTCCATATAGTATTTGCTGTAAGTCGTTTGCTGTAAAATTGATTCCATCTTTCCAATCCGTTTTTCCATGAAAGGGCAGGTCAATCGCAAAAAAAGTAAACTGATTGCCAGCATGCTTTCCCAGAAATTCAAAGGCAACCGCTTCTTCGCCATACCCGTGAAAACAAAATATAAAGGTTTGTCCGTAACCGACTTTCTTATAATGAATATAAGAAGATTGATAAGAAATTGTTGCTGATACCATGTTAGAAAGATCAACAACAAAGCTAGCTACTACAATTGAGAATAAAACAACTGCTAATAGTATAAAGTAGATAACCGGTAACTAAAAAAATAGTTATTTAGTAAATGCTTTTATACTAAAACTGTTATCAAAACTTGAATCCTAAAAAGTAATACCCACCTACAAGGTGATTGACCGGGCCCACCAGTATTTATACCTGCTGTTAGGTTTTGAGATTGTTGAAAAACACTCATTCCCAAAGTATTAATAATCTCAATATTTACTGACTGTTTTTTTTGACTATTAATTTCAGCTTGCAAATTTGAAGAAGTACTAATTGTATATATTCTACGAATATCTAAGTCCTTTGGTTTGTAAAAAAAGCTAACGGTAGAAGAATAAGAAACTTTGTTTGGGTCAATCATTTTTAACCGGTAAAGATTTAGCCCTGGTAAAGGATTTTGATCAGTCCAGCTATATTCTGTAGCTAGCCCTATGACAGTTGCAGGTTTTGTATAAACTGGCAGAAATTCATTTCTGCTTTCTGTTTTCCTTTGCAATTCAAAAGTACTTCCAGCTTCATCTGATACAGATTGCCATTTCAACAGAACTTTCTCATTATGTAGTTGCGCACTAAAATCAAGGAGCTTTAATGGAAGAGGAGTGTTAAATGCAAAAAGATTTTTGTTTCTGACACGAATAAATAGGTAGTTATGTCCCAGATCATTTATATGAATCCCATCTCCTACACTTACTTCCGGTTTGATATTGTTAAGCCCGTCAGTAGTTACAATGTCGGTCAGAAATCAATAGAAAATAACCCGAAATTGTTGTTTATTGAGTCAACTAAAGTTCTCAGGGAATCCTTAAGGTCTGTCGTAAGACTTCTTGGTTGAGATGTAGCAATATAGCATCGAACGTTCGCAGCAGAAATAGTTTGAAACATTAGCCGGAAATTATCCATGCTTTCTTTTTTTGTATAGCCATTAGCAACATCGTTAGTCGGAAGGTTAATTATGATAATGTCAGGTGAAAGACTTAATGCTTTTGTAACATTTGAGTTTGGTGAGGGCTTACAAAACCAGTATGCATTTGGTGATAAGTTGTTTGACCACTATATGCAATACTTGTAACAATAGTATCAAGACCATCAGCCATATTTTGCCGAAAGTGAGCCTGTGTCCTTCCAACCCAAGAAGTAGAAGGTGAACTTGACCCCTGACCAGCCGCCGTTGAAGATCCCATTACTACAATTTTCTTTTGTGCTGATAATGTGCTTAACAAACAAAGATTGTTAAATATTATCAGTGAGTAGAATGCACACTTTTTCATTTAAAGTATTTTAAAATTGTTTCAGAGAAGTACGATGACTGTCTAAGGGCATTTTTAGATAGGGGTGGAAATTAAATATACAAAATAGCTAGTTTTTAAAGGTAAATTTGTTTGCTTTTAGTGCGGGATTCCAAATACCCCCTCCAAAGTTTTCCGTTTTAGCGGTACAGTTAAAGAGTGTTGAACATAGACTTTCACCTAGCAAATTCGTTCATAATAATATTAAGTGAAACGTAGATATTCAAAGAAATTTCTTATTTTTGAATAGTTGCACAAACAACTATATGTCAAACAACCATTTTAAAAGAGGAGAGTTATACAGCTTTATCACCGGTCAAGCATCTACTGCTATCGCAAGACGATTACAGAAAAAGTTTAATAATGCCGGTTTGAACATTACCATAGAACAATGGAGTGTGTTATATCATTTATGGAAAAAAGAAGGTATTAGTCAGCAGGAAATATGTAATGCTACGTTTCGGGATAAGCCGAGCATTACCCGTTTAGTTGATAACCTTGAAAAATTAAATCTTGTAAAAAGAGTTGCTTCAGAAAATGACAGACGCATTAATTTGATATACCTGACAAAAGATGCACAGAAATTGCAGGAAGAAACAATGGCTATTGCTGACGAGACATTAAATGAAGCGTTGGAAAAAGTGCCGTCGGATAAAATTGACATTTGCAAAGAAGTTTTACAAATAGTGTATGATAATTTGAAATAGTGAATAGTGAATGGTGAATGGTGAATGGTGAATGGTGAATGGTAGGATAAGTTAGACTTGTGAAGGTAAGCCTCGTAGAGGCGATATGTTAGTAGCTCCGGGTTTAACCCGGAGAAATGAAAACGAAGAAAGTATTTAGAACCCCGTAGGGGTGACATATTTTGATGAATAGAATTGATGCAGTACAAGAGAGTGACACAACAGACGATGCCATGAAAAACTGAAGCTGGCTAAATAAATAGTATAAAAATTAAATCTAAATAAAATGAGTACTGAAACCGCAACAAGAGCAGCCTTAAAAGGTGGTGAATGGCTGATAAAAGAATCAATTCCATCTGAAACATTTACCAGAGAAGATTTTGGTGAAGAGCAGTTGATGATACGAGATATGTGTAACCAGTTTCTGGAAGCAGAAATATACCCCAACCTTGATCGCATTGATGATCTGGAGCCGGGACTAATGAAATCTTTAGTTACAAAAGCCGGTGAGCAAGGATTATTGGCTACTTCTTTTCCCGAAGAGTATGGAGGATTAGGTAAAGACTTTGTTACATCCACCATCATTAACGAATATCTTGGTGCAGGGCATTCATTCTCTGTGGCTATTGCGGCACATACAGGTATTGGCACATTGCCAATTTTATATTTCGGTACGCCAGAACAAAAAGAAAAATACATTCCAAAACTTATAAGTGGTGAATGGGCAGGAGCATATGGACTAACAGAACCCAACAGTGGTAGTGATGCATTAGGTGCAAAAACTACTGCAAAGTTGAGTGATGATGGAAAATATTATTTACTGAATGGACAAAAATGCTGGATCACCAACGGTGGTTTTGCACAAGTGTACACAGTGTTTGCAAAAGTAGATGGTGATAAATTCACTGCTTTTATTGTTGAAAGAGGAACTGAAGGATTTACACAAGGTCCGGAAGAACACAAAATGGGTATCAAAGGTTCTTCAACTGTTCAGCTTTATTTCCAAGATGCTAAAGTGCCGGTTGAAAATTTATTAGGAGAAATTGGCAAAGGACATAAAATTGCTTTCAATATTTTAAATATTGGTCGTTTGAAATTATGTGCAGCAGCTTTAGGTGGTGCCAGAAGAGCATTAACTAACACAGTTGAATATGCCATAACCAGAGAACAGTTTAAACAACCTATTTCTAATTTTGGCGCTATAAAACATAAACTGGCGGAAATGGCTATTCGCATTTATGTTGGCGAATCAGCTTTATACCGTACGGCAAAATGGATTGATGAAAAAGAAGCAGAATTAGTAGCAGAAGGCAAACCCTTTAACGAAGCATTATTAGGTGGAGCAGAAGAATATGCTATTGAATGTGCCATGCTGAAAGTATATGGTAGTGAGGTGTTGGATTTTGTTGTGGATGAAGGTGTGCAGGTGCATGGTGGTAATGGCTTTAGTGCAGAGTATAATATTTCAAGAGCTTACCGTGATAGTCGTATCAATAGAATTTATGAAGGAACGAATGAGATAAATCGGTTGCTTACTTTGGATATGACATTGAAAAGAGCAATGGGTGGCAGACTGGATCTAATGGGTCCTGCAATGGGAGTACAAAAAGAACTGATGAGTATTCCTGATTTTGGTGCAGAAGATGAAGCTCTGTTTGCAAAAGAAAGAAAATTAGTGGCTAATTTAAAGAAAGCAATTTTAATGGCTTCTGGCGCAGCCGTTCAAAAGCTGATGATGAAGATTGACACAGAACAGGAAGTGTTGATGAATATTGCAGATATGGCCATCGAAACTTTTAATGCTGAAAGTGTGTTGCTAAGAGTAATGAAGATGGTGGAACAGAAAGGCGAAGCTTCTAGTCAACTGAATCTTGATATAATGCGAACTTATTTATATGATGCTGCAGATAAAGTGAACAAGTCTGGCAAAGATGCTATCAATGCGTTTGCAGATGGCGATGAGCAGCGTATGATATTAATGGGATTAAAGCGTTTTACAAAAGCAGAACCCTTCAACAGTAAAGATGCAAGAAGAAGGATTGCTGATAAAATGATTGAAGAGAAGAAGTATTGTTTCTAATTCCAGGCCTCTTTATCAAAATCTAAATTTACTATGGCTGTTCTTTTCGGGGCAGCCATATTTGTGTCTTTATACATTTCAGACAGTTCTTTGCGGGTAATCTTTAACTCTTTTATTTTTTTGATTCTCTTCCATTCAATAATCAACCCGGTGCTCATTAAAAGGGCAGAAATAGATGTTGCAATAAAAAATATAAGATAAGCTTCTTCTGTCTGTTCTGTTTTTCTAATGTAATACAACACATAAAGAATACTGAAACAGCCATATGCAAAAAGCATTGATCCAGTAATAAATGCCTTGCCTGTTGCTTTACCATGTTCAATTGCCATGGTGGCATAACGAATGAAAAAATGCAGACAGAATCCTGAAATGATGATAAGCCCGGGCCCAAGTATAATTGTTAATCCGTTTACAGTAAATCGGGTAATAATCATTACGGTTAATTCGAATAAAACAAAAGCAACTCCCAATATTTTCATTCTTTGTGTATATTTTTTGGAAGGACTGAAATATGTAAGGAACGTAAGCATTAAAGGAACATCAAGCATATTATTGGTGACTCCCCAATAATAAGTTATCGCTCTGTCTGTAGGAATATATCCTTCTGACATAAGGTTGAAAATAATTACAGAGGAATAGTATATTAAAAGTGCGGCAAAACTCCGGTAGCTTCCAAGTTTCAATAGCAGTATAATTGCTATCGGTATAAACAGGGCGAACGAAGAAATAAAGCCCATAATTGTATTCCAGGTCATTTGAATGGTTTTTAGGATAATGGTTATTACTATCGGCAAAGCCTGGGTGCAATGCCTTCGGTAAAATTAACGGCAGGCAAAGTTTAAAAGTCTTTGGCACTAAGTGTTTATCCTAAAAAAGAGTAAAAGCGAAAACAGTTTTCGTAGAACTACGGAAAAGGTAATGGGAGTTTTTTTATTAACTTGCTGTGATGATACGTATGTTATTAGCTATTTGTTTGTTTTTCAGCCTTTCAACTGAGGCTCAAACCCTTGTTGAAAGTAAAGTTTTAATTGGAAGAACTATCGGCAGGCAACCTTATCTTGATTATGGTTTGGGAAGTGATCGGTTGGGTGGCGCAAAAATGACCTATCTCGATACAGGTATTTTAGTTCAAGCGGTGGACAGTACAATTGGCCGATACAAAATACAGCTTTCTAAAAACAGATCAGCTTGGTTACAAAAGTCAAATTTTCAACAAGAGAATGCTATAAAAGTTGAGCCCTATTATCTTACTGGTAGCTTTTTAATTAATGGAGATGATAAATCTGATTTTGTTTCAATCAGCCTTGATGAAAAATTACCTTATACAAGTATTCAAGAAATAAATCCCTCCAGAATTGTTATAGACATATTTGGTGCTACTAGTAACACTAACTGGGTAACACATCGTATATCTGCAAAGGAAATAAAAAATGTTTATCATGAACAGTTGGAAGATGATGTGTTCCGGATAGCTATAGAATTGAATCATAAGCAACATTGGGGCTATAGTATTTATTATGAAGGAAAGAAGCTAATGATAAAAGTTAAGCGACAGCCAGAAGATCTTAGTTTGGAGAATATGAAAATCGCAATTGATGCTGGGCATGGAGGAAATAACCCCGGTGCATCGGGTATAGCTACTAAAATCGGCGAGAAAAATTATACATTACTTATTGCCAAACAAATTGAAAAGGCTTTGCTCGATAAAGAAGCAAAAGTATATATGACAAGAAGAGGCGATGCGAGTCTTGGTATGTTTGAAAGACAAGAAATGATAGGTGCTGAAAACCCTGATTTTTTAATCAGTGTACATTTGAATTCATCTGCAAGGGAAGAGGTAAAAGGTGTAAGCACTTATTATAGGTACATCGGTTTTAGACCTTTGACGCAATACATACAGAAAAGTATGATAAAAATTGAAGGGCTCGAAGACTTTGGAAATATTGGCAGTTTCAATTTTGCATTGAGCGGTCCGACAGATTATCCAAACTGTTTGCTGGAAGTAGCTTTCTTAAGTAACAGAGATGATGAAAAGCTGATTCTAAATCCAGAATTTCATAAACAAGTAGCTAAGCAAGTAGTAGAAGGTATTAAGGAATGGCTGAAAGCTTGTAAGGAAGAGAATGATTAATCTTCTGGTGGAAAATGCTCGCCTCTGTGACAGGTTTTACAGGTAACAGTGTTCAGGTATTCTGGTCTTACTTCTGGATAGAAATTAAAATTCTTTTTATTGATATCGATAACCATTTCCATCATCTTTCGGGCATTCTCTTTCATCGGGTCGGCATCTGAGAAATAATCTAGGCTGTCAGCAATATTTTTCATGGGCACATGGCAGAAATTACATTTTACACCTAAAGCAATATTATAGGTCTGCATGATGCTGTCTAGTTTTTCATCACTAATGTCTTTGGGTAGAACCTTTAGATTCCTTTCTTTATTTTTTTCACTGTTTATTGCAGCTACGCCAGCACTAACACTGATAAGAAGAATAATAGTTATAAAAAATTTTCTATTAATAGCCATTGTTTGTTTTTTAGTAGACGAACGAATACTTTTATTGGTTTACTGCAATTAGAAATTTTAAGTGAGATCTGCCCCTGCTCCTTCATCTATCCACCACTGCAATTGATTATTGTACGGCTGTATTATTTGTGCCGGATACATTGATGGATTATGTTCCTCTTCAATAACATGAAATACAGCAGCAGCCTTATTTGCTCCTTCCACAAGAAAAATTACAGCAGCAGCAGCATTTACAACGGGTGCTGTTAATGTAATCCTTATCATTTTTTGTTCTTCGAGATAAAAAGAACTGACCCATTTTTCTTTTTCATGTACCTGCTCATAGCCCGGAAAAAGAGACAGCGTATGGGCATTGCTACCAATACCCAAAAGTGCCAAGTCGAAAGTATTATTCTTGTCAGGAAAATATTGATGAAGTAATACCTCATATTCATTAGCAGCAGCTTCTGCCGGAATATCTGTTCTTATTATATGAATATTTTCTTTTATTACAGGCACATGATTTAATAAATTATCAAAAACCATTTTGGCATTATTTTCTTCATCAGTAAAGGGAACATATCTCTCATCACCCCAAAAAAAATGTATCCGGCTCCAGTCAATTTCATTTTTGTATTGTTCCGTGGCTAATAACCTGTATACTTTTTTGGGTGTGTTACCGCCTGCCAAAAGGAAAGTAAATCTGTCTTGCTGTTTTAATTTTTGGTTAATATATTCAACCAACCATTTTGTCAGTTGCTGCGCTAACTCATCCCCACTTTTTATTATTAATTTCATTCCGCTTTTATTTTTTCTTTTACAGGCAAAGTTGTCCAATTATATCCGTCTCTGGCAATCAATGCTTCAGCATCTTCGGGACCCCAGCTATCCGGTGCATAATTTGGAAAATCTACAGGCGGCCTTGCCTGCCATGCTTCCAATATTGGAGTAATCACCTGCCAAGCCGCTTCTACTTGGTCTGATCGCATAAACAAAGTTGGATTTCCTTCTATTACATCTTCGAGTAACGTTTCGTAAGCTTCCGGCTCGTTACCATTATAAGCTTCAGCATAATTAAATGTCATATCCACTGGGTTCAAAATCATTTCTGGTCCTGGTTTTTTTGCTTGAAAGCGAATACGGATATCCATTTGCGGTTGTATGCTAAACGTTAAACGGTTTGGCCTCCATGTTTCAGCAGCTTCTTTCGGAAAAGAATAATTTGGCGCCTGTTTAAACTGAATGGTTATTAGTGTTGTTTTTTCATGCAAATATTTTCCTGTACGTACATAGAAAGGCACATTTTCCCATCGCCAGTTGTCAACAAAAAATTTAACTGCGGTAAAAGTTTCTACCCCAGAATTTGGGTTTACATTTTTTCTTTGCGATAGGCATTCACTTCTTCAGCTTTAATCCATCCATCACTATATTGTCCTCTTACGGCATATTGATGCACTTCTTCATTATCAATTTTTCGAAGCGAATTAAGTACATCAACTTTTTTATTTCTGATTTCGTTGGCATCAAAAGATACAGGCGGCTCCATGGCAATCATACAAAGTAATTGCAGAATATGATTCTGCACCATATCCCTTAATGCACCTGCTTGTTCGTAATAGCCGCCTCTGTCTTCAACACCCACTGTTTCAGCAGCAGTAATTTGAATATGTTCAATATACTTATTATTCCATACCGGTTCAAACAATGCATTGGCAAATCGAAAGGCAAGAATGTTTTGTACCGTTTCTTTGCCGAGGTAATGGTCTATTCTGTATATCTGATCTTCTTTAAACATTTTGCTCAGTAATTGATTCAATGCGACAGCACTTTTTAAATCATGACCAAAAGGCTTTTCAAAAACCATACGGGTAGTCGCATCATCTTCGCATAATTTATTATCAGATAATTTTTGAGCTATAATGGGTGCCAGTTTAGGAGCTACTGATAAATAATAAATAACAGTTGGTTTTTCATCCCACTCCTTTGCTTTATCTGTAATCCAGTTATTGATATTGCTATATGTTGTATCTTCCGTAAGATCCAGTTCATGATACGAAATTTTAGTGGAAAACGAACTCCATTTTTCCGTTATACTATCCTTGCGTCGTGAAAACTGCTGTACACCTTCCAGTAATTTATTCCGATATTCATCATCAGAAGAAAATGAAGTACGGCCTACACCAATGACTACAAATTTTTCGGGCAGATAATCGTCAATAAATAAATTGTATAGTGCAGGAATAAGTTTTCTGTTTGTTAAATCACCGCTTCCTCCAAATATGAAAAGAATGGTTGGCGATAATTTTTTTTCTGTTGCCATAGCCGAAAGTTATATGTTTTTTAATAGCAGTGATTTGTTTATCTATTCCAATCAGTATGAAAACTTCCTTCTTTATCCGTTCGCTGGTAGGTATGTGCTCCAAAATAATCCCGTTGTGCCTGTATCAAATTAGTTGGCATTTTTTCTGTTGTAAATGAATCGAAATAAGACAAAGCACTCATAAGCCCAGCTACAGGCACTTTTGCATTTGCACTTATTTGAACAACTCTTCGTAGTGCTGATTGTTTCTTTTTGATAATTGCTGCTACTTTTTTATTCAGCAGCATATTACTTAAGTTTTTATCTTTTTTGAATGCAGATGTAAATGTTTCCAGTAAAGAGGAACGGATAATACAACCGCCCCGCCAAATACGAACTACATCTTGCAAAGGAATATCCATTCCTAAAGTAGCTGACGCTTTGTGTAGCATTGCCAGCCCTTGTGCATAGGATAAAATAGTGGCGCAATACAGTGCATCATGTAATTGTTGGATCAGTTTTTCTTTATCGCCGGTATAGACTTTAATTTTTGGTTTATATAGAGCAGCAGCAGTAGTTCGATCTTCTTTATAAACAGACATATCCCGCATAGCAACAGCCATATCAATAGTTGGAAGAGGAATTGGCAAGTCCATTGCTTCTTGCGAAGTCCATTTGCCGGTTCCTTTTGACCCTGCTTTGTCAAGAATCATATCCACGAGTGAATTATTTGTCAAATCATCTTTTTGTAGAAGGATATCTTTTGTTATTTCAATCAAAAATGATTGCATTTCTCCTTCATTCCATTTTTTAAAAACAGTATGCAATTCATCATTATTTAGCCCAACTACATTTTTTAATATGCTGTACACTTCACTAATTAATTGCATAATGGCATATTCAATTCCATTGTGCACCATTTTTACATAATGTCCAGCGGCAGCTTTGCCCATATAAGCAACACAAGGCTCTTCTTTTTTTCCATCGGCAGCAGGGACTTTTGCCGATATGGCCTCTAGAATTGGTTTCAGATTTTGCCAAGCTTCTAAATCACCACCGGGCATAATGCTTGGGCCTTTTCTTGCTCCTTCTTCACCTCCACTTACTCCCATTCCAATAAAATGTAATTTTTTTTCTTGCAAAAAAGTAATTCTGCGAAGTGTGTCTTTATAAAAAGAGTTGCCACCATCAATTATAATATCGCCTGTTTCCAGCAACGGCAATAAATCATTTATAACACTATCAACTATTGGTCCTGCCGGAACAAGCATCATCAGCTTCCGGGGTTTTTTTAACTGCTGAACCATTTCTTTAAGTGTTGCTGCACCTTTCACTTTGGTATTAGGTGATGCAGATGATTCTAATAATGTACACTTGGCAGCATCTTTATCAAAACCAATAGTTGCAAAGCCATGGTCTGCCATATTTAATAATAAATTCCGGCCCATTACACCAAGGCCTATCATGCCAAATTCAAACGAGGGGTTGTCCATACTAAATAAGTTACTAATATTATTCTGTAAGTTAAAATAATTGAAAGAATGATATTCAGGAATAACATAAGATTATTTATTCGTACTGTAAATGCCAGTATGTAATCAGTCTTCTTTTCTACATTTGATGTATAAAAAATAAATACCATGAGTAATCTTGTATCAGACTTTAATGACTACAGAACCAGAATGAACGATGTTATTCTCAGCAAAGACAATCTGGTTATCAAACGCCTTTGGAATCTCGACACCAACACTTATGCTGAAGGAGCCCTGGATGTAAAAACGAAGGAACTGCTGGGTTTGGTTGCCAGTATGGTGCTAAGGTGTGATGATTGTATAAAGTATCATCTTGGAAAATCCCATGAATTGGGAGTAAATACCAAAGAAATGTATGAAGTATTTGCTGTTGCCAATATTGTGGGTGGAACAATTGTAGTGCCGCATACCAGAAGAGCCGCGGAATACTGGGAAGCTCTTATAGAAAATTGAGCATTGAACATTGGTTATTGAGAATTTGTTTCTTTAAATTTGTATCAATCCCCTAATTATGAGTGAAACAACAACGGCTCCCGTATTGACAGCTAAAGATTTTGCAACGGACCAAGAAGTTCGCTGGTGCCCCGGCTGCGGCGACTATTCTATTCTTGCACAGGTGCAAAAAGTAATGCCTACGTTGGGCATACCTAAAGAAAATATTGCAATCATTTCTGGTATTGGTTGCAGCAGCCGATTTCCATATTATATGAATACGTATGGCATGCACTCCATTCATGGAAGGGCAACAGCCGTTGCTTCGGGATTAAAAGCCAGCCGCCCAGAATTGAGTGTATGGATTGTTACTGGTGATGGTGATGGATTGAGTATTGGTGGAAATCATACTATTCATTTGCTGCGCAGAAATTTTGATGTCAATATCATGTTGTTCAACAATCAGATTTATGGATTAACAAAAGGACAATATTCTCCAACTTCGGAAGAGCATAAGGTAACAAAGAGTACACCGATGGGAAGTATCGATCATCCATTTAATCCTTTAGCTCTTGCATTGGGAGCAGATGCAACATTTATTGCCAGAACAATGGACCGTGACCCTAAACATTTACAGGAATCATTGATAAGAACACATCAACATAAAGGAGCTTCTTTCTTAGAAATATACCAGAACTGCAATATTTTTAATGATGGAGCTTTTGAAGTGTTTACAGATAAAAGCAGCAAGTTAACAGAGACTTTGTTTTTAGAACATGGACAACCATTGGTATTTGGAGCAGAGAAGAACAAGGGAATAAAATTAGACGGTTTCAAACCGGTTATTGTTGATTTGAATGAAGGAAATAGTAAAGATGACCTTTGGATACATGACGAAAATGATATTTATAAAGCACAGATATTAACCCGCATATTTGATGACCCGAAAATAGAAGGTCACCTACCAAGACCATTCGGAGTGTTTTATCAAACCAACAGAGCTTGCTACGAAGATGTAATGGCAGCTCAACTCGAAGAAGCGAAATCAAGAAAACCTGCTGATTTGGATAAGTTGCTTAGAGGGAATGAGGTTTGGACGATTGCATAATTAAAAAGACATAAAAGAAAAAGACCCTATTCGGGTCTTTTTCTTTTATACTGCTGTCTTAAGTTCTCTTGCGGCATTTTCAAATACTTGCTTCTCTTTTCTTTTATACCACCACTTCGGCATAGTCTTTTTCATCAGGGTATCAATATTTCGCATACCGATAAGGCTCCAAGCTCCTTTTAGTTTACCGGCTAAAGATGGCTGCATAGCACGGAGGCTCATGGCAAATCCACTTTCTAAATATTCCATATGATGCCAGTAACCGGCAGGCATAAACAATGTGTCACCGGGTTCCAATATAAAATCAAAACCTTCAGCTAGTTTTAGTGCTGGAAACTTTTCATAGTCTGGTGCTCCATTTTGTTCGTAATAATGAGAAAAGTCGGCAAGACTTAATACTTCATACGGTTTGCGATAGAGTTTGTATTGCTCATTATTGGGAAACATGAGAACTCTTTTTCTTCCGCCAAACTGTGTATGTAGAATATGGGAAAGGTCAATATCGTAATGCATATGCGTAATGCTGCCAGCACCTCCAGTAAAAAGCATCGGATATTTTTTTATAAACCCTTTCATCATATGCTCTGGCCAAGTAAAATCTTTTATCAAAGAAGGCGCATGGTCAAAAATATTGAACAAGAAAATCCGCCAAGCAGCAGGACCTGCACTTATCATGTCTATATACTCTCCAAAGGTTTTATAATCGTCGGCCGTATTAATAGGAGTGTAGGCATCACTTTTTACATTATTATAAAGTGGTACTTTTTTATCACCAACAAGCTGTTTGAAGTAATCCCAGTTCCATTTGTTATAAGCTGGCCATTCTTTAGCAAGGTTTTTGATAACTACCGGCACACCGGGGTTATAATATTCCTTTTTAAACACTTCCGGATCTAGAGAATCAAAAGTGGCAACCGGCTTTAACTGCATGGAGGTTTTTTTGTTTTAGCAAAGATAAGCGGAGGTGAAAATACAAATTGCCTGTTAAATGACGACAGGTAAAAAAAGTTTTGCAAAAACATAGTATTTTTAAAGCAATTGATTGATATGATATTACATGTTCATCCCGAAGACCCGCAGCCAAGATTGATAAAACAGATAGTAGAAAGCCTTCAAAAAGGTGGAATTATCATTTATCCTACCGACACCGTTTATGGTTTGGGCTGCGACATTTTACAACAAAAAGCCGTAGAAAGAATTTGCAGGATTAAGCAGGTGGAGCCTAAAAAGGCACAGCTTTCATTTGTTTGCAGTGATCTTTCCCATCTTAGTGATTATACAAAACCGATTTCTAATTCTGTTTACCGGGCATTAAAAGAATATTTACCGGGTCCTTACACTTTTATTTTGCAGGCAAGTAAGCTGGTGCCCAAAATTTTGCAAAGCAAAAAAGATACTATCGGCCTTCGCATTCCTAATAATAATATTGCAATGGCGATTGTAAAAGAATTAGGACGACCCATACTTAGCGCATCATTACCAGGTGAAATGGTAGAAGATTATACTGACCCTGAAGTGATGTATGAAAATTTTAGGAATGAGGTTGATTTTGTGGTGGATGGTGGTATAGGTGGTACAACACCTTCAACAATTGTTGACTTTACCGGTGATGAACCTGTTTTGCTAAGAGAAGGATTGGGTGAGTGGGCCAATTAACAGTAAGCACATTAATAATACCTAAAGATGCCCGGTTGCTGACGGGTGGCACAATGAATTCCTCCGCCGATTCGGTTAATATTAGTAGGGTTGATTTGAATTATTTTTCTGTCGGGATATAGTTGTTCAAATATCTTCTTCACTTTTTCATCTTTTTCTTTTTCCTTCGGTGGCATACCTTCATTCCAGTACCTGGCAATAAGCACCACGCCGTTGGTTGTCATAAAATTCATATAACTGACAGCAGGTACATACTTCAATGTGTCGCCATCTTTTAGCGTTTTGATTTCCTCAGAAAAGCCTTTTCTTATTTCTTTATTCACTATATATGAAACAGCATTGGCATTCAGGTCGGGGCTTGGTATTCTGATAATCGTAAAAGGCTTACCGTTTACATCTGTTGCTTTTTTTAAAATGGCATAGCACTCCTCAAGGATATCATAATCAACTTTGCTAATCGGGTTTTTATCTTTTTCTAATTTATCAATCTGTGCCAATGCAATGGTATTGGGGGCAACAAACCTAGCTACCTCATCAATATGCCCGTTAGCACCGCTGCTTTTCCAGTTTTCTATATGTAATCCTTTCACGGTTTTTTCCTGTAGCGTCATTCTTTTTAGCCAGATCATTTTTTTGCAATGGGTCACCCGCAGATATTCTGCTTCAATTTCTTTCAACGTTTTTCCGGGATTTCGTTGCAATGCAGTTTCTTCGATTGACATCAATACTCCGGCGCCATTTGTTTCCAGTCCGCCACCTTCTGCAACAATAGGGCTGCTGATAATTGGCAACTTTAGCAAGGCGGCCATTCGTTTATCAATTCTTCCGGTAATACTGTCTGCTTTTTTTAATCGCTGATCATAAACGAAACAGTTGCCATAGTCATTCCAACCAAAGTCAACTACTTTTTGTTCTCCATTTTTGTTGATAAGAAATATAGGACCTGGATCTCTAATCCAGTTAAATGCAATACTGTCTTTAACCCAAGTTACTTTTGAAGTATCTATTTTCAAAGAATCCAGCAACCGGTTAAATTTTCGCTTGGTACTGTCGGCTGAATAGTTAAGCCGCACCTGTACATGCTTGTATATTGATCTTACAATGGCGGCGGCCACTAAATTTCTTCCAGGTGCATTAAAGACTCCCACCCATACAGCCTGATGTTGTTCCCACTCGGCAGGCATACGGAATGTGTCATCCTTTTGTTGGGCATTAAATGAAACAAAGACCATAAAAAGAAGAATAGCCAATAGCCTGACCTGCATGGAGTATTGAATTGAATTGGTAAAGATTGGAAAATAAAATCAGATTAAAGCATACACTGCACCAGAACTTAACGATTAAAAAGCCGCAATAATTTTTTAAAGAGAGGATTGTCAGTAAATAAAATTACTTCAACTGAAAATCCGGATGCCCAGTTTGCCACAAAGCAAACTTATACATATACAGCATTTCCTCCTCACTGCCCTGATGGCCGGCTTCCCAATTTACCAGAAATAAAATTGGCCGATTACCTTTTTGCATCTGTTGCAATTTTGCCGTGTACCTGGCTGCAGGGTGCAGCCCAAGAATATAATCTGTAGCGCCATGTGAAATTAACATGGCAGGAAGTTTTTTATTTTCGGGTATTTGATAATAAGAACTGATATTGTAACTGGCAAAAAATCCTTCTTTTGTTCCAATAGGGCCAGTAGTTTTTGATTCTCTTGCAAAAGCACCATCCCGGTAGGTTACAATATCCGGCAGGCCTGATAAAAATAATCCGCCTGCAAAAAGATCGGGTCGCTGGTTAATACTCATACCTACTAAAAAACTGCCTGCACTGCCACCCATCACCAATTGCTTTTCAGAAGATGTGTACTTGTTTTTTACAAAAAAGGCTGCAACATCTACCACATCATTTATCGAATTCATTTTGTTAGGGAACTGCCCATCCTTCATCCAGTCTTCGCCGAGTTCTCCTCCGCCCCGTACATGGGCATACGCATAGATGCCGTCTCGTTTTAACCAGGAGAATAATGTTGGGTTACAAATTAAGTCATTAGATGAGCCACTATTGCCATAGCCATCAATCAACATTGCATTTTTGTTTTGGAGGTTTAATCCTTTTTTATAAACCAACGAAACAGGAATCAGTTTCCTATCACGGGAAGGGACCTGTATAACTTTGGTGCTGTACATATCTGATGCATCAAAAACTTTTTCTGCAAAAGATAATGGAGCCAGTTTTTTATTTTGATGATTGTAACGTAAATATTGAATACTTCTTACAGCCGAACCTGATGCAAAAACAAGATCATCATCGTCCAGCAATGACATTTCGGTAATGGAGCCTTTATTGGTAAGTGGTAAAAGCGTCATGACTTTTGTCTTATAATCTACCTGCATTACCTGCATATCGCCAACCCTTCTCAGTAAAACAAACAATACATTTTTTCCTGCAATAATGCCGCTGCTGTATTCGGCATCTGTAACAGCAATTACATCAGGTTGCTGAGGTACAAATATTTCAGGTGATTCGCCTGTTTCCATATTTATTTTTACAACCTGATAGCGGGGTTTTCCTTTGGTGCCTGCATACAGGAATTTATCGTTAGCATCAAACCCGTCTCCCATGTTGATGTAATTTTTTAACCGTTTCCAGGGCGTTTGCTTGCCGTTTATTTTTGAATAGTGCACCGCAAAAGCATAGTTATCCCCTTCACTTGCTCTTATCCTTGCTACGATGTAAGGTGAATTATTGAAACTATACACATAGGGTGTTTCATATTCGCTGAAAGTTATTGAAGGAATAATATTTGTGCCGAAAATAGCTTCATCCTTTTGAGGATCAGTTCCTGTTATGTGCAGTTTTATTTTTCCGTTGTAATAAATTTCGCTGCTGATATCAGTGGGCGGAGCCTGTGTGTACAACAAGCCATTGTCATCCGGCATCCAGGCCATGGATACGCCACGGGAATCGTTGAACATTACCCGGCCGATACTATCCGGTAAAAATTCTTTTTTATCCATATCGAATATCCTTATATGCGGATTGGCTTCGCCGCTTTGGGTAAGCATCAGTGCAAGCAGTGGTTTTCTATGAGCAAATACTCTTTTGTGTACAGCATATTTTTGCCCGTTGATGATGATCTTCCTGTTCATTATTTTTTCTTCGGGTGCATCCGGAGAAGTTCTTTTACATAACCAGGTTCCCTCACTGCCTAAGTCACGGTTATAATAAACTGATTTGCCCACAGCTTTCAAACTCCACAATTCATCCTGCATACTGGCATATGCTTGCTCCCATTCATTCATCAATATTTCTGTGCCGGGAATGCTATCTAGAATACTCAATGTAAGATTGGCCTGTGCCTTACTGAAATCCAGCATTTCTTTTTCATTCGCTTTCCGGCTCATCCAGAAATAGGGATCGCTTATCTTCTTTCCATAGATTACTGTGTCGAAAGGTTCAGTACGGGCAACAGGATATTTCAATTGTGCATTGACAGCTATCACACAAAAAATAAAAAGCAGCAGTATTACTGCTTGCTTAACATTCAGCATTTGTTTTGACATAAATAAATTTTTATCAGTTCAATATAAGCCAGCCTTCATCTCCGTTCAGCTTTAACGTCATTGATGGACCGAATATAATTTGTTTTTCTTCTACCGACCTTGTGAGCCTGAATTTAACTTTTGAATATTTAGGCTTCCCTTTTTCTTCAGACACGGTTATATAAACAGCTGGATTAAATGAGTGGGTAAATATTTTATTGTTTTCTGTATATCCTGCAGCTAATAAGGCCGATCTCATTTCAACAAACTCTTTTTGGTTAATGGTCATGTGCAGTTCTGTAATTGCATCAAAGAGTCTTGATTCCAGTTCTTTTCCACCCCAACTCGCCATAAATTGTTTCATTGCCAAACCTGCATTCACCATTGAGTCGGTGATGCCCCAGTTTTTATAGGCGTCGGCAGAATAACTGGTCAGGTTTGGAAATATACTTGGTTCCTTTGGTTTTGTTGTATCAGATTTATACCAAGGCATTACTTCTTCCAGTGTAAAGTCAGATCCTTTATAAGTATGTACATATAAAGAATCCTTATAGAACTGTTTCCAGCTGGTAAATATAGAATCTTTCATTCCCGGCTTTTGCGTTTGAAAGACCATTACGCCACTTCCCTGCTGATTATCCCAAAAACCCTTTGACTGGCTGATGTGTAAAAAATTAAGCTGCCCCAATGCATACAGATCATAACTGGGATTACCTCCATAGTAA
Organism: Chitinophagaceae bacterium; assembly: GCA_016706055.1. Lineage (GTDB taxonomy): Bacteria > Bacteroidota > Bacteroidia > Chitinophagales > Chitinophagaceae > JJ008. The sequence continues at coordinate 105,671 of JADJKL010000004.1, forward strand.
GCTGTATCTGATTCCAGTATTGCAAATTCCTTTTGAAAAAAAGAATCGTTTTTTATGACAAGCCAAGTTGCAGTATCAACGATGAGGTCTATATGGCAAAGGTCGGAGACAGGACCTGTTGATTGTGTATCTTTCTTTGTATCGTTACATGCACAAAACATAATCATTGTAAAAAGAACAGGCAAAAGATATTTCATATAGTTAGTTTTTAATTTTAGGATTCATACCAATAATATCCGCCTGCATTTTCCATACACCGTTTTCCAAACCCATTACTATAAGATTGGAACGATAGTTTTCACGCAGTTCCCCTTTATCCATATTTTTTTGCCAGAAAACTGAAATAAGAATAGCAGTAGTTTCATACTGATATAATGTTTCACTGATGATTTTAAAGTCCAGCATTTGAAATTGATTTTTTGTCTGCCGTTTTGTTAGCCCTTCGAGACTTATAGGTAAACCATCAATGCCATGATAAAACCAGGCTGTTGATAAAAGCTCTTTTCTTAAACTATCCCGTTCTTTCACATTTGTTACACTATCCATAATAATGCCTTCCCTTTCCAACAGCTTTAGCACATCTGGATTTTGAGGATGTGTGCCTTCAAACTTCATTTCTTGTGCATCGGCAAAAAAGGATAATAGAGTTAAAACAGCGGCAACGATAATTTTTGCAGGCATACTAAAAATATTGAATGATTAATTTTATTCAGGTTGTTGTTGGGTAATGCAATGAATGCCTCCACCCAAATAATTTACAGGTAGCGGATTGATTTGTATAATTTTTCTGTCAGGATAAATTGCTGCGAGTATTCTCTTTGCGGCTTCATCCTTTTCTTTTTCCTTCAGCGGCATTCCTTCTTTCCAATATTTGGCTACAAGAACAACATTATTGGAAATAAAGAAATTCATGTAGCTCACAGATGGAACTGTTTTTACTGTATCTCCTGTTTTGAAAGGAAAGTTTTCAGAAAAGCGTTTAATCGATTTGTCATTAAGAACATAAGATCTGGCATATACATTTAAATCCGGTGCAGGCATACGGATAATTTTAAATGGTTTACCATTTACGTCTGATGCTTTTTTCAGTGTAGCACAATATTCTTCTAGTATTTCATAATCGACTTTGCTGATCGGGTTATTATTTCTTTCTTCCTCATCAATTTGAGCAACTACTATTGTATTTGTTTCAACAAAACGTACTGCTTCATCTATATGCCCGTTAGCACCGGTGCTTGTCCAGTTTTCAATTAACAGGTCAGGCACAGTTTTATCATGCAGCATCATTCTTTTCAACCAAATCATTTTTTGGCTACCGGTAACTCGCAAATATTCAGCCCCTATTTCTACTAATGTTTTACCGGGATTTCTTTGCAATGCAGTTTCTTCTATTGACATTGATACACCAGCACCATTTGTTTCTATACCACCACCTTCTGCAACGATAGGAGTACTGATGACTGGTAAGTTTAATTTTGCAGCCATTCTTATATCTGATCTTCCGGCTTCGTAAGCTAAAGCACTCAGCTTCTTTTTATAAACAAGATGATGACCATATTGTATCCAGGCAAAATCAATTATTTTTTGTTCACCTTTATTATTTTTAATAAATAATGGTCCCGGGTCTCTCACCCATGCATTATCAAGGCTATCTTCTATCCATTGCAGTTTAGTAGTATCTATTTCTAAGTTGTGAAAAAATTTGTTATTCCTTTTTTTGTCATACGCATAGCTATAATTCAATCTTATCTGCACATTATTATGCAATGCTTTTATTATTGCTGCTGAAACAGTATCTCTTGCGGGATTGCCAAAAAGTCCAACCCATACTGCTTGTTGAGGTTCCCATTCGGCAGGCATATGGAAGGTGGTATCATTTTTCTGTGCGGAGATAGAAAGGACACCGAAAAGAAATAGTATAGTCAGCAAATTGATCTTCATATAACAAGTTACTAAAATCTTCTTGTTATTGTAATGCAAAAGCACCACCTTTTTGGGTGATGCTTTTTTTATTGCAAAGGTTTATTGCATTGCGATGGATTAATATAGATTAAGACCTGTTTCTTCCATTATGGCTAAAGCGTTTCGCATTTCCTTTTTTAAATTTTTGGTCATGCTTTTTTCTGTCGCCATGTTTTTTAGCATATTCACCTTTCTTGCCTTTACGATTCCACATTTTATGACGGTCGCCATCTTTATGGAATTTTGATTTTTCAAATTTACCTGCATCACCTTTTTTAAAAGTTTTTTCGATGCGGTTTTTTTCTGTTGATTTTTCACTTGCTTTTTGTGCTGATGCAGTTACTGATAAGCTTATCATTACCAGTGCTGCGAATAAAATCTTTTTCATAGAGCTCTTATTTTTTTGTTATTAAAAATTGTTCAGCTATATGACGTAATGCTTTTACTATAGTTTAAAGAAAATCAATTGATTAACCTTATTTAACCTTGCTTAACTATTGGTATTAAAAAGTACTGGTTCAATTGGTCGTAGCCGAAAACTTTTCCGATGGAATTTACATTGTCCATGTTGTTCAATTGCTTTTCGGTGAGCCAATGTTCCATAGCCTTTATTATTATCCCAGCTATACTGAGGAAATTTTTTGTGCAGCTTCAGCATATAATCGTCCCGGTAAGTTTTGGCAAGAATACTTGCTGCGGCAATTGATGTGTAAATAGCATCGCCTTGGATGATGCAACGGTGTGGAGTTTTTTTATAAGTGTAAAAACGATTTCCATCGATTAGTAATAATTGAGGCTTCTTCTTTAATTTATCAATTGCCATATGCATGGCTTTAAAAGATGCTTTTAGAATATTGATCTTATCGATTTCTACATTATCAATACTGGCAACGGCAAATGCAATGGCAGACTCTTCAATGATTAGCCGTAACTCATTCCTATTTTTTTCTGTTACCTGTTTGGAATCGTTGAGTAATGGATGATTAAAATTTATGGGCAGAATAACGGCAGCAGCAAATACGGGTCCGGCAAGGCAGCCACGGCCAGCTTCATCGCATCCTGCTTCCATTAATTCATTCTGGTAAAAAGGTTTGAGCATCAGCCTGCAATTTCCTGAATAATCTTGAACAAAAGTTATCGCAGACAAATTGATGGAGTTAACTTTGCACCCACAATGACAAAAGAGCTTACACAACGTTCTTCCAAACCAATAGCCATCTGGCTTTTGATAGGTGTGGGAATGATAATCGTTCAGATACTTTTAGGCGGTATTACAAGGTTAACTGGTTCTGGTTTGTCAATTACAGAATGGAATGTGGTAACAGGTGCTTTTCCGCCAACTAATAATCAGCAGTGGCTTTTGGAATTTGAAAAATATAAAGCGACACCACAGTTTAACCTGCTGAATTTTGATTTTACGTTACAAGATTTTAAACACATTTTTTTCTGGGAATGGTTTCACCGCTTTTGGGCAAGGCTGATTGGTATTGTATTCGCTATTCCGTTTATTATTTTTTTATTTCAGAAGCGGTTTAAGCCATCAATGGTAAAACCGATGTTGATTCTTTTTTTATTGGGTGCATTGCAAGGTGCAATTGGATGGATAATGGTTGCCAGCGGTTTGGAAGGTGATGCGATTTATGTAAAACCAACTAAACTAGCTTTACATTTTATTTTTGCATTGGGGTTATTGTGCTACACATTCTGGTTTGCATTGGAATTGTTAGTTCCAAAAGAAAAGATTGTTGTAAACCCATCAATCAGAAAATTAAACATCGGTATATTATCCGTTCTTGTTTTACAATTAGTATATGGTGCATTTATGGCGGGACATAAAGCTGCAACAGCTGCACCAACATGGCCGGATATAAATGGTCATATTGTTCCCCCAGGAATGATGCCCGCCCGTGCCGGTACGGACGGGGGAAACAATGAAGGATTGCTGAACCTGATTGATAATAAGATTACTATTCACTTTATTCATCGTGGACTAGCTTACCTGTTATTAATTCTTATTGTAATATTAACAATCCGCCTTTATAAAATTGCAGGTTCTTCACTTCTACATAAAACTAGATGGTGGCCGATATTGTTAGTTACTGTACAGGTTATTCTCGGCATTGCTTCTGTATTGCTGAGTTTGAAAATTGTACCCAATCACTGGGGCCCATTCGAATGGATGGCACAATTGCATCAGTTAGTTGCAATGATGCTATTGTTATCATTAGTTTGGATCGGATATATTGTAAACGGAATTAAAAGTAAGGCAACCTGATTTTAATTAATTTTTCAAATGCGCAAATTACTTTTTGCATTGGTCTTATTTGTTTCTACTTCTGCTTACACACAGAACACTGAATTGTTGAAACCTGTGATACCTGTTTCTGATGTACAAAAAAATTACGAGAGTTGGCAAAAATATGAAAGGGAATTTGTGAACCTGTCGGCGGATTTTAAAGCCATTGATTCGTTATTTCATACAATAACAAAAAGGGAGTTGCTGGAAAAATTGACTTCAGGGAATTACTTGCCTTTGAAAATGGATACAAAAGATTCATCATTGCTTTATCAATTAATTGCAATAAATAAGAAATCCAGCTATGATATAGGTACGGACATAAAATATACGGCAATGATTGAACTGAAAAATTTTAAGATGGAAGGGCTGCCTTTACCAGATTTTAATTTTGTTGATCTTGAAAATCATTTTTATTCGACAGAAACTACAAAGGGAAAAATTATTTTGATTAAATGTTGGTTTATTAAATGTGTGCCTTGTGTTGCAGAAATGCCCAGATAAAATAAGCTGGTAAATGATTATAAAGAGAGGAATGATTTGCTATTCCTCTCTCTAGCATTTGATAAAGCTGACAGCCTCAGAAATTTTTTACAAAAAACAGTCTTTAATTACCGTATTATCCCAGAAAAAGAAACTTATTTGCTCAACACATTAAGCATAAGCGAATACCCTACTCACATCATTATTAACCGGGAAGGGGTTGTATTAAAAATATCCGAAAATCTCGATGATATTATTAATGTGCTAAAAATTGAACTGGCAAAGGAAAATTAATAAAATCAAACATTTGCCAGCGAATAATTTTATTATCTCCAAATAATACGATAATCTAGATTGGCAATTTGAAATAGCCCTCAATTATACCTATTTTTAGTTATCACCATTTAGACTTGTCATGAAAACCTGGTTCCGTGGGTTTATTTATTCGTTTCCTATACAACTGGTATTGCTGCATCTCAGAAAATATCAGGTGTTGTTGGTATTTTGGTTCATCCTTTTCAGTGTGGTGAATGGAAGTTTCATGAAAACATTTGGGGCAGATTCTCTTTTTCTTGGGCCAGAATATTTGGGCAATGTAAATGCCTTCAGCATGGCGATTGTTGGTGCTTCCATCGGCATGTTTATTATGAGTTGGAATATTGCTACGTTTATTTTATTCAGCAGATACTTTCGCTTTTTGTCGGCTACCACGAATCCGTTTTTAAAATACTGTATCAATAACTCTATAATACCGATTCTGTTTTTGATCTTCTATTTTTTCAAGGCATATCATTTCGAACTGTATAAAGAGTTGATTGACCGAACGGAAATACTTTTTCTATTCGGCGGGTTTGCTAGTGGGCTGATTTTTATTCTGGCAGTTTCAATGGTTTATTTTTTCCGGGCAGATCGTTCTATTCTCAGAAAAATGATGCCGGTAATCAGTAATCCAAAATCTTATATCACTCATCTTAAACCGGTAAAGGAAGTATTTCATGGTGCGCCGCTAATAAAAGTAGATGTTTATTTTGAAACACCTTTTAAGATTAGAGCAGTTAGGAATGTATCCCACTATACTGACGATTTTGTGGCGACAATTTTTAAAAAGCATCATTTTGCTGCCATACTTTCCGTCTTTGCTGCCTTTCTTTTTCTATTACTTATCGGATTTTTTCTTGACTACGCTTTCTTTCAATTACCGGCTGCGGCAAGTATCACAATTTTCTTTTCTATTTTGATAGGTGTGGCGGCAAGCATTACCTATTTTTTGCAGAGCTGGAGCATTCCTTATCTGTTAGCACTTGTATTAATATTGAATATTTTTTATAAGCTGGACTGGATTGATCCACGAAACAAGGCTTATGGAATTAACTATTGGAATAAAACAGAACGGCCCTCTTACACAAGGGAAGGCCTTGCCGAACTCTGTAAACCTGAAAATGTAGAGGCAGATAAAAAAAATATGAGAGGTATCCTAGATACCTGGAAGAAAAAGCAAGACAATGAAAAACCGCTGTTAGTATTTATAAACACCAGTGGAGGTGGGCATCGTAGTGCAACATTTACTATGAGTGTTTTACAATATCTTGATAGCATAACGAATGGAAAAATTTTACAAAGAACATTTTTGATAAGCGGTGCATCCGGCGGAATGATTGGTGCTGCTTATTTCCGGGAATTGTATTTAAGAAAGCAACAAGGAAAAAATATACGATTGCAGGATAAACAATATGTGGATAATATTGCCGGCGATTTGCTCAACCCAATTTTCACTTCCTTTTTTGCAAGAGACCTTATTTCTCCGGCACAGAAATTTAAAGTTGGCCCTTATTCTTATGTAAAGGATAGAGGTTATGCGTTTGAACAAAAGCTGAATGCTAATACAAATGGTTTTTTAGACAAGCAATTAAAAGATTATGTGGCCGATGAAAAAGCAGCGAATATTCCTTTAATGTTTTTTAATTCAGTAGTAACAAGGGACAGTCGTAAAATGGTCATCAGCACTCAACCGGTAAGGTTTATGATGAAAGCTCCGCAGGATACTATGAATACACCTGCAGTAGATCCTGATGCAGTTGACTTCACTAGTTTTTTTGCAAAGCAAGATCCATTTAGCATTCGGATGTTATCTGCCATGCGGATGAATGCTACTTTCCCAATTGTACTGCCGAATGTTTGGTTACCATCTAATCCTGTAATAGATGTAATGGATGCTGGCTTGAGAGATAATTACGGTCAGGAAACTACACTTCGGTTTTTAGTTTCTTTTGAAGAGTGGATAAAAGAAAATACAAGTGGCGTTTTGGTAATACAGATAAGAGACCGTGCCGCCGGCGCATGGGAAGCTCCTTATTTATCAGACGATATTACAGATCATGCTACAAAGCCATTTTTATTATTGCAACATAACTGGTTCAAGATGATGGAGTTTTTTCAAAATGATATGCTGAATTATTATGTAAGCCAAAGCGGAAGCCCTGTTTACAAAGTTGCGTTTCAATATGCGGCAGATAAAGAAGAAAATAAAGCAGCTTTGAATTTTCATTTAACCAAACAGGAGGAACAAGATATTATGGATGCAGTAGGTTCTGCATCGAATCAGCAAAGTTTTAAAAAGTTGATGGAAATATTTGAAAAGTCAAAAACAACTACTCCTACACAGGTTGATAAAGGCGGAAACATTTTTCTTTTACGATAATTTCAAAACTTGATTGAGTTTCTGCCGGATCGCCATCAATATGTAATGGAGCTTCGGAATTATTGGTGACAGTCAATTTATTTGTTTGAAAATAAATAATCCCCTTTTTCTTTTCTTCAATCGCTTCACTTTGTAATTTATTGTTACCAGTTATTTGTTTCAACGTTTGTAATACGAGGCTTAATTTGTTTTGCTTAGTTACAATTACAATATCTAATAGTCCATCACTTAAGCTGGCTTTGGGAGCTATAGTAAAATTATTGCCAAACTGGTTGCTGTTAGCAATACTGATAAAGTAAGCATCAGTAGAAAGAGTGTTATTATTTATGGTTATATCAAAAGAATATGTTTTAGCAGAGAAGAAATTTTTAACTACTTCTTTTATATAGGTTGTCAATCCTCGCTTTGGTTGTTTAGCAAAATCATGTGCTACTTTTGCATCAAACCCTAATCCACAAAGCATACAGGCGAAAACATTGTTGATATAAAATGCATCTGTTGCAACTGGCTTGCCATTAAATATTACAGCTAATGCTTTGGCTGGTTGTTTTGGAATTTTTGCTGCAAATGCTAAACCGTTACCAGAGCCGCAGGGAATAATACCGAAGTTGACATCACAATCTATTAAACTATTGACTACCTGACTTACGGTCCCATCTCCACCAGCAATTACTACATCAGTAATTTTTTGTTCTTTAATGACTGGATGAAGAAAGGTATAGTCGCCGCTTGCTACTGATGGAAATATTTGAAAAGGGATGTTTTGTTCCTTAGTATTCTTCTCAATAAATTGATGTAAATCCTTTTTAGTTTTTGTTCCTGAAATAGGATTAACGATATAAATAAAGTTACGGGGCATTTTATGGTAACATGAATAAGTACAAATGTACTATTCGAATTCGAACAGCCATTGCAGGATTTCTGGGAGCAATGGCAGTATAAATTTTCAAGGCCTTTTTGCCTGAATAAAGTTTTCTGAGTTTTTCGAGGGAAATAGAAAGACTGTTTATGCTGTCTGCTCTAAATAACTCATTTTGGTCTTCGTCATAAAATATAAAAGAGCGGAACCAGGCATCAGGCTCATTTTCTGTAAAACTGATTTCAAGATTGCCTGTTTTTTTCCAATCAGCATTTTTAAGTTTTTTGCAGTTCTTATTTTCATCTTCTACTGAAGTAGTAATTATTTCTTTGTTGTTGAGTTTGATGATCCAGCTTCCTGTTTGGGCATTCGTATTGATTGTTAACATAAGAATTGCTGATAATAAAATTAGTTTCATTGTTTCTTTTTTTTTCTAATTAGTAGACGGCAGAATTCAATTATCGTTGCAAATACTCTTACCAACGCATCAATGAACTTGCCCATGTAAATCCGCTGCCGAAAGCTGCAAGGCAAACCAAATCACCCTCTTTAATCTTTCCTTTTTCCCAAGCCTCGCAAAGTGCAATAGGCACTGAAGCTGCCGTAGTATTACCGTATTGCTGAATATTATTATAAACCTGATCGTCTGTCAACTTTAATCTTTGTTGTACGAATTGTGCAATCCTTAAATTAGCCTGATGAGGAATCAGTAAATTAAGATCTGAGGTTTGCAGATTATTTGCAGTCAATGCCTCCATGATAACTTCAGGAAATTTAACAACCGCTTTTTTAAATACCGCAGGTCCATCCATATTAGGAAAAACTTGTGCCTCATCAATCATTGCATGACTAAAAAACATTTGGCCAAGTTCTGCTTTATCGAAATTTGCATATTGCTCCGGCATCCAATGGTTGGCATGAGTACCGGGATTAAACATGGCAAGTATCTCTGCACTTTCACCATCACTATGTAAATGATTACTTAGTATTCCTCTGTTTGCATCTTCAGTTGGCTGCAGTACAACAGCACCAGCACCATCGCCAAATATTACAGATACATTTCTGCCTCTGGTACTAAAATCAAGTCCGAAGGAATGCTTCTCTGCACCAACAACTAATATGTTTTTATACATACCTGTTTTGATAAATTGATCGGCAACAGTGATTGCATATACAAAACCAGAACATTGATTTCTTACATCCAAGGCACCAATTTCTTTCATCTTCATAGCTCGTTGTAATAATACCCCACAACCAGGAAAATAATAATCAGGGCTTAGTGTGGCAAAAATGATAAAGTCAATATCCTGCGGAGTGATGCCTGCTCTTTCAATGGCGATTTTTGCAGCTTCAACACCCATTGTTGTTGTTGTTTCTTCGGTGCGATGCGCATATCTCCTTTCTTTTATTCCAGTTCTTTCCTGAATCCATTCGTCACTGGTGTCCATGTACTTCAGCAAGTCATTATTGGTAACAATATTATCTGGGACGTATTTACCGATTCCGGCAATTATACTTTTTGGCATAGCAAACAATTGAGAGAGGAAGATAGGAAATGTGAAGGATTTGAAACTATTTCGCTTGAAACGGTTGCTATGAACTTATTTTATAATTACGGCAACACATCTGAACCCAAGCCATCGTTCAGGGTTTGTATAATTCTGGTCATTAATAATTTTGCATTCTTCCAAATAATGCTCAAAGCTTCCGCCTTTGGCAATTCCTTTTTCGGCTACCATTTCTGCAAGATTGCCAATCATACAATATGTTCCTGACGAATTCTTGAAATGAGAACCTACGGGAGATGTATAGTATTTATCTGAGGTTACTGATTTCTTTGACTCTCCTGGATATACGCAATTGAAATTATGCACATACCTTCTTTTCCATTTCTTAAAAGCACTGTCATATCCGTAAGGAAATTGTGTAATAGAAAAAGACCCTTCGGCAATACTTTCCCATTCTTTTTTGTTGGAAGTCGGTAAGTGACTTTCTTAAAGGGTCTTTTTTCTTCTGGAATTTTCGAATAATACTCATTAACTCTGTCTGTACGCCATTTGCAAAACTGAACAGCCTGTTCATATGAAATACCAACTATTGGATAACTATTGAAACCTGGATGTCTGAAATAATAAGACTCTAATGAATTTGTAGATGTGTCGGGTAGCCAAACACTTGTATCGGGTAATGCTTTTTCAACTGATGTAGAGTCATGTCCCTGTAAATAAAAAATATATTCCCGCCAGTGTACGTTTGCGACTTCCGTTTTGTCAACAAACAAAGTGTCGTTTACTTTGCACTGTTCCCGGCGGAGCCTTCTTAAACTTCTTTGATTTTTGCGAAAAAGAACCTCCTGCAACTGTAAGTAATAATAGAAAGCAAATGAGTTTTGCAGCCATATCCTTTTAAACGATAAAGTATTAATTATTGTTGTATTGATTCATTTTCAATATCTCCGTAGCAAACTTCTCCGTTTCATTTACAACTGATTGTACATCTTTCGATTTTATATAAGAACCAATTACATGGTCGCCGGTATTTGGTAGCGCTACTTGTCGTTTTAAACTATCTGGAGTTCCCAGTTGAATAAACATTCTTTTCATAGCTGAAACTTTTACCACTGGGTCTTGATGTTCTTCATCTTTATAAAAATACAAAAGCAATGTTGGCTGAGTTACTTTTTCAAAGGTTGATTTCTTCATAGTGCTTTCTAATAATTCTCTAGTTGAACTGTTGATTCAATCCTGTATTTATTATTCCAGTATTGAGCATATATGGCAGTAGTATCGGAGGCTTTTCGGTAAGTGCCTGCAACTGCTTTGGCAATTTGTAAACCCCAATGATTGTTTAGCAGCCATGCTTTTGAATCATTGATTTCGATATTAGGAGATAATAATATGAGCCCTGCAATATCAGGATATTCTGCTGCCAGTTTTAACGCCAATGTGCCACCGGTTGATGTAGCCATCAAAATTATTTTTTTTCCCAGTTTTTTTCCGATGGCATAGGCTTCTTTGGCAGAATTCCATAGACCATCAGCTGTAAAATTCAATAAAGGCTCTGTTGTATCAATACCATGTGCATCTAATCTGCTAAGAAATAAATTACATCCGAACTTCTGTGCAAACTCATAATGCAATGGATCGCCTTCTTCTTGGCTGGCAGAAAAACCATGTAAATACACAACAGCATACTCGGTTTCGTTTTTTAGCGAATCGTTCAGCCATACAATTCTGGCTTCGTTATCCGGTTTTAATTTATGCTTTGCCTCATTATCCCGGATATATTTTTCTAATGCCAGCGACTCTGAAGGCAGGGAAGGAAGGTCTTTATTGTACTTTGGGGTGGCGGGTCTGGGTCCCAGAAAATAAACGACAATCAACACTAAAACGATGATGCCTAACCATTTGAGAAATTTCATGGCTTTAATTTTGCTAAAACTACATTAAATCATTGTGTTTAGGCGTTTAAGTCTGTATTAATTAACTGTTTAGTTTGCTCTGGCCGTAGAATTAATGTACCTTCGCCGCTCGTTTGAAAAAAGTATTATGGAGATAAGAAATATTGCAATTATTGCCCACGTTGACCATGGTAAAACTACACTGGTTGATAAAATTTTACATGCTACCAAAGTATTCCGTGATAATCAGGAAACTGGTGAGCTGATAATGGATAGTAACGACCTGGAAAGGGAGAGAGGTATTACCATATTCAGTAAGAATGCATCTGTTCAATATAAGGATGTCAAGATTAATGTTATTGATACTCCCGGTCACGCCGACTTTGGTGGTGAAGTGGAAAGAGTATTGAAAATGGCCGATGGTGTTTGTTTATTAGTAGATGCTTTTGAAGGGCCGATGCCACAAACAAGATTTGTTTTACAAAAGGCGTTACAGTTAAATCTAAAGCCAATTGTAATTATTAATAAGGTAGACAAGCCGAATTGCCGTCCGGATGAAGTACATGATGCAATTTTTGAATTGTTCTTCAACTTAGATGCAACAGAAGCTCAATTAGATTTTCCTACTTTTTATGGTTCGGGAAAAAATGGTTGGTTCAATGATTCATTGGAGCAGATTGAAGGAATAGACCCTTTGCTGGATGGTATTGTAAAATATGTTCCGCCACCAAAAGTAAATGAAGGTCCTGTTCAAATGCAGATCACTTCATTAGATTATTCTTCTTTCCTTGGCCGTATTGCGGTAGGAAAAGTAAGCCGTGGTGTTTTGAAAGAAGGGCAGAATGTTGTTTTAATGCAGGCCGATGGTAGTGTTAAGAAAACAAAAGTGAGAGAGTTGTATGTGTTTGAAGGAATGGGCAAGAAAAAAGTAACAGAAGTTATTGCAGGCGATTTGTGTGCAGTAGTGGGAATAGATGATTTTAATATCGGAGATACAATTTCAGATGCAGAAACACAAGAAGCATTGCCAGTAATAAGTGTGGATGAGCCAACGATGAACATGTTGTTCTCAGTAAACAACTCACCATTCTTTGGTAAAGATGGAAAGTTTGTTACATCAAGGCATCTGAGAGACAGATTGATGAAGGAAACAGAAAAAAATCTTGCGTTAAAAGTAGAAGATAGTGACGAAGGTGATAGCTTGATGGTTTACGGTCGTGGTATTTTACACCTTGGTATTTTAATCGAAACCATGCGTCGTGAAGGATATGAGTTAACAGTTGGTCAGCCGCAGGTTATCGTAAAAGAAGTGAATGGTGTAAAATGTGAGCCATATGAAAATCTGGTGGTAGATGTGCCGGAGGAGTTTGCCAGTAAAGTAATTGATCTGGTAAGCCGTCGTAAAGGCGAAATGCTGATTATGGAAACCAAAGGCGAAATGCAGCATCTTGAATTTGATATTCCTTCGAGAGGTTTGATTGGGTTACGTACACAAATGCTTACCGCAACAACTGGTGAAGCAGTTATGGCTCATCGTTTCACAGATTATAAGCCATGGAAAGGTCCTATTCCTGGAAGGAACAATGGAGTATTAATTTCAAAGACTACAGAAAAAACAACTGGTTATTCAATCGATAAATTACAAGACAGAGGCTCTTTCTTTGTAGATCCGGCTGAAGAAGTGTATTCAGGTCAGATCATTGCAGAGAATATCAAACCAGGTGATCTTGTAGTAAATGCTACAGAAGCTAAGAAATTAACCAACCACCGTGCCAGCGGCAGTGATGATGCTTCTCGCATAGCTCCAAAAACATTGATGACATTGGAAGAATGTATGGAGTATATCCAACAGGATGAGTGCATTGAAGTTACGCCGAACTTCATCAGAATGAGAAAAGTGATTCTGAACGAAGATGATAGAAAGAAGGTGCAGAAGAAAATGGAAGCACAGGCGGTTTAAATATTATAATTGATCCTTACTTTATAATAACAGCAAGTACCACTCGGTATTTGCTGTTTGTTTTTACATTTGTTATATGACTAACTCTATTCCTGAAATAAACAGTGTATTGCAACAGTACTTTGATAAGGTATTAGTGTTGACAGTTCCTCGTTTTAAAGAGCGGCAGGAGAAAGTCAATGAAAGGCTGAAAGGAATAGACTTTGAGTTTTTTTATGGAACTGATAAGAATGATTTGGATGGCAGCTTTATCAGCGATAATTATGTTTATGATAAAAAGGACACACTGGAGATCAGAAAATATTATTCTCCATTAAACACTGGTGAAATAGCATGTTCCCTTTCTCATCGGAATATTTATCAAGCCATAGTTGATAAGGGCTGGAAACGGGTATTGATTTTTGAAGACGATGTAGTTCCTGATTTTGATAACCTTCCTTTGATAATTGATGCCTTAAAAGAACTACCCGAAAATTGGGAGTTGTTTTATCTCGGTTATCTTAAAAATGAAAAAGCCACAATAGGAAAGAGGTTAAAACAGGGTTGGTATCAAATAATGGGTCGGTTTGGTTTAAGCAGAATTCCTGTATCAATGATAAAAAGAAGCCTTCCTCAAAAATTCAGTCCGTCTTTGTTGAGAGCAGGCTTTCATGATTGCATTCATGCATATGCAGTAAGTAAAGAAGGGGCAAAAAAAATGATTGCTGCACAAACTCCGGTAAAATATAGAGCCGACAATCTTTTGTCTGCATTAATATTAAAGCAGGAATTAAACGCTTTTATTAGTAAAGAACATTTGTTTTATCAGGAAATATTTATTGATAAAAATCATAAATCTACTGTTAGAGTAAAAAAGCCAACTGCTTAAATTTACTGCTGCTATAAGGATTCTAGAAGTGCAACAAAATTTTCCTCATAAGGGTGGGGGTATAATTCTTGAAATTTAGCAAAAGACTTCTCTCCCATTTCACTCCACTTATCTTTTTGATGCCATGCAAGTTCCAGTACTTCATCAATAGCTTCTACCGTTATTGCAGAACTGATATATCCATTTTGCTCATGTTGTACCCAAATAGGCATGTCTCCAACTTTGCTAACAATACAAGGCCTTGAGAGGGCCATTGCTTCTACCACACTGATGGGCATGGCATCAATATGAGTAATCTGTAAGTTTAAATGTGATTGGTTAAGTGCTGAAACCACATTGTCTGTATGCCCTTTTAGAAATATTTTATCATCAATTTTATTGTGTTTTATCAAACTATTAAGTATTTCAAAATCATCACCTTCTCCGTATAAATACAAATACCAATTTCTAGATTTCCATTTATCATTGGACAAAGCGTTAATTAATACATCCTGCGCTTTTCTTACAACATCCAAAGCCGCCAACATGGTAAAAATCACACTGTTGTTATTAGCTGTTGAAAAAGGGTTTATTTTTTCTGGATAAGGGAATCCTATGGGGTTATAAACAACTTTATTATTTGCAGAGTGGATATTAAATTTATTTTGCAGCGCATCAAAAATCTTTTGAGAATCACCAATGTTCAAAGAGGCATTGCTAAACCATTTTGCTAATAAGCTCTTTTTAAAATAAGAAAGGCTTCCCTTTTCGTAGTAGTTATGAGAACTTGTTACATACTTTCTACACCTTTTATAAATTGTTTTAAAAGGGCTATGACTTATATCTTTAACCCCTCCCTGGTTAATAAAAACAAGATCATACTTTTCGAAATGGATTTTATTTACCTGCTTTTGCAGCCTCCATCTGGCAATTATTCCTTTATTATTTTTAGGGAGTAGGAATAGTTTTATTCCTTCATTTTGTAATGCGTTTAACCTTTCTGCTTTTTCGGGCCAGTCAAAACAACTAACAGCAACGTCATACTTTTTTTTTGCCATCCACAAGGCAAGACGAAACCATTGTTCTTCACTGCCGCCCCAGGCAGATCCGTTCATGACTGATAAAAAAAGGATTGACTTCATTAAACAGATTCTTTTTTTTGTTGATACTACTATATAATTTAAAATAAAAATTTCAGCCTGTTATTTTTTTCGAGCCATACTGCAAATTATCAAGTCTTAATTTTTTTTGCCGATCCATATTATCAATAAAATCCATTTTGTGTAACCATTTGGCAATTTAATACATTTGCTACATGTCCAGATTTTCTAATTTAAAAAGTTTCTTAGCTTGAAAGAAGCAGTTTTTATTTATATAAAAATGAAAACAGGGCAATGGAATAACTGGGAGCTAAAAAAACTAAAACACCCATTCTCGGTAAGAAATAATCCCTACGATTACGCCACATTTGAAGAAGTGTTACTGCGAGAAGATTATGATCTCGATCTTGACTTTACGCCTAAAACAATTATTGATGCAGGAGCCAATATTGGCTTAACATCCATTTATCTCGCAACAAAATATCCAACAGCCAATATTATATCAATAGAACCTGAAAATGAAAATTTTCAAATGCTTGTTCAAAATGCAGCAAAGTATGAAAATATCATACCCGTTAAAGCCGGAGTTTGGAATAAAAAGACATTTTTAGCAATAAAAGATAATGGCGGAGGAAATAATGCTTTTACCGTTGAAGAAGTGTCGGAGGAAAGTGAAAGCACAATACAGGCCTTATCAATAGTAGATGTAATGCAACAAAATGGCTGGCAACAGATAGACTTGTTGAAAATGGATATTGAAGGCTCGGAAAAAATTATTTTTGAAAGCGATATTGAAAGTTGGCTTCCTTTTACAAGAAAGTTGGTTATAGAATTACATGATAGAATGCTACCAGGTTGTTCTGCTGCAGTTTTTTCTGCTTTGGATAAATATCGCTTTTCAAGCGTCGAAAAAGGTGAAAATATCATTTGTACTAATCAGACATTGAATTAGAAATGCTTTAGATATGTTTAAAATCATCCAGTTTAGTTTCTGTTAAGCCGTAACTTTGCATCAAAGTATATTGGTATGAAAAAGTGGGTTTTGATTTTCTTTATTGCAGGCTTAATGCTTGGGTCAGCAACTTCCTCGTCCGCTCAATGTTCTATCTGTACAAAAACTACGCAGCAATTAGGTGAAAAACCTGCACAGGGAATGAATTCCGGAATTCTTTATCTGGCATTTGCTCCATTTGCTATTGTTGGTTTCATTGGCTATCGCTGGTGGAAGAATAATAAAGATGCCTGACTCCCTTTGTAAAAAATTCTTCTTTCCTTTTTTTACTTTCTTTAACTTGAGCAGATAAAACTATCTGCATATGAAAAAGCTTATACTGCTTTTTATCTTAAGTCCATTGTTTCTTGCAGCACAGAAACTGCCTTCCATTGAAGAAAAAACAAAAGACCTAAAAAAATATGAGGGCTTTATGAACTTCTATTGGGATGAAAATGCCAGTAAAATATTCCTTGAAGTAGATAAACTGGATTCAGAATTTTTATATGTTACATCACTTCCGGCAGGATTAGGTTCCAATGATATTGGTCTTGACAGAGGTTTACTCGGTGGCGAACGCATTGTAAAATTCTCAAAAACAGGCAGAAAAATTCTTTTAATACAACCAAATTATAATTTTAGAGCCATTACAAATGATGCAGCAGAACGAAGAGCGGTAGAACAATCATTTGCACAATCAACTATTTGGGGATTTACTGTAGAAGCAGAAACAGCGAACCGTTCATTGGTAGATGCAACAGATTTTTTGCTAAGAGATGCGATGCGGGTTTCAAATAGTTTAAGAAGGAATCAGCAAGGTGGTTATTCGGTTGACAAAAGCAGATCAGTAATTTATTTACCAAGAACAAAAAATTTTCCGCAGAATGCTGAATTTGAAACTACCATCACTTTTGTAAACAATGATGGAACAACGGGTAATTATGTAAATTCAGTAACACCTTCTTCAGAAGCAATCACTTTGAGGGTACACCATTCCTTTGTGCAGCTGCCAGACAATGATTATCAACCAAGAGTTTTTGATCCTCGAAGCAGCTTTATACCAATTTCATATTATGATTATAGCACACCGATATCTGAGCCAATAGAAAAAATGTTCATCATGCGGCACCGGTTAAAGAAAAAAGACCCGACTGCTGCTTTAAGCGATCCGGTTAAACCAATTATTTATTATGTCGATAACGGAACACCAGAACCAATCCGTAGTGCTTTAATAGAAGGCGCCAGCTGGTGGAATCAGGCTTTTGAAGCAGCTGGTTACAGAAATGCTTTTCAGGTAAAATTGTTGCCAGAAGATGCTGACCCGATGGATGTGCGGTATAATGTTATTAATTGGGTGCATCGGTCTACAAGAGGCTGGAGTTATGGCGCATCAGTTACGGATCCAAGAACTGGAGAAATTATTAAGGGCCATGTGTCTCTTGGCTCATTAAGAGTAAGACAAGATTATTTAATTGCTACAGGTTTATTAGCACCTTATGAAACGGGAGTGCCTGCTGATGATAAAATGCTGAAGATGGCATTGGAAAGATTAAGACAATTGTCGGCACATGAAGTAGGACATACTATCGGATTGATGCATAACTATGCAGCAAGTGTAAGTAACCGGGCAAGTGTGATGGATTATCCGTCTCCTTTGGTAAGGGTGAATGCAGCAGGAAAAATTGATTTAAGCAATGCATATGATCAAAAAATTGGTGATTGGGATAAAGCTTCCATTACTTTTGGTTATAGTGATTTTCCAACAGGAACAAACGAATCGACTGCATTGAATAAAATATTGACGGATGCAGCTGCAAAAGGATTACAATTTATTTCTGATAGAGATGCGAGAGCAGAAGGTGGTTTGCATCCGCAGGCACATTTATGGGATAATGGAACTGATGCTGTAACAGAATTAAAAGAAATAATGAAAGTTCGTAATGTGGCACTATCAAATTTCAGTGAAAAGAATATTAGGCCGGGAATGCCGATGGCAATGCTCGAAGATGTGCTGGTGCCTGTTTATTTTATTCATCGCTATCAAGTGGAAGCTGTTTCAAAAATGGTGGGTGGCATGTATTACACTTATGCTTTGCGGGGCGATGGACAAACAGTAACTAAAGCTTTATCAAAAGGCGAACAGCTAAAAGCATTGAATGTATTGATTGATTGCCTTGATCCAAAGTTTTTGCAACTGCCTGAAAGAATAGCACAATTAATTCCGCCACGACCTGCTGGTTATGATTTCTCCAGAGAGTTATTTAAAAAAAGAACAGGCCTTGCTTTCGATGTGTTAACACCTGCTGAAACAGCTGCAGACCTTCCGCTGTCTTTTATTTTCAATTCTGAAAGATTGAATAGAATGATGCAGTATGAAGCTGCTAATAATGGATTAGGTGTATATGAAATGATGAATACATTGGTCGCAAAAACATGGAAATCACCTCGTTTATCAGGATCTGAAAAATTGATTCAATTACAAACAGAACAGGTGTTACTTACTTATTTATTAGCAGCCAGTATAAATGATAATAATTCTTTTACTGTAAAAGCTGTTCTGTTGAAAGGTTTAGCAGAATTAAAAACATTTATCGAAGCACAACAAAAATCAACAAGCGATGAATTGATGAAAGGTCATTTTATATTGGCATTGGAAAGAATGAAAGACCCTGCTTCGGCAAAACCAACGCTTCATAAAGAAGCACCGCCGGGTTCACCGATTGGATGTGATTGGGATTAGAATCTAATAGATAAAATTTTTGACAAGATTTAAGCACTTTAAAATAATTGTAGCCCCAGGGGGGGCGAAATGTCAGTAGTAAAATAGTATTTCAGTTTTCTTTGAGCTCCGTAGGAGCGATATGTAAAATATTAATAGGAACATTAGATTTAAATGGCTCTTGTATGCCCTATGGGCCATTATATAATTACATGTCGCCCCAATGGGGCTATAAATATCATTTTGATTGATACTTATTACTGACATAACACCTCTACGAGGTTAAATCGAACAATTAATTAAAAGAATTATTTATCAGCAACAAACTTGTATAAATTAAATTCACCTTGTTTAAATAGTTTCTCGATTTCTTTTTTCAGCTCAACTTTATCAATGCCTTTCATTCTTTTTTGCTCGATAAGATAAAAGGCTCTTTCGGCAAGAAGCCAGAATGTATTATCTGTTACATGAGATTTTTGTAATTGATGATTCAATATATCCATCAATTCAGTCACTCCTTCTTTTTGCGAAGCAATTGTTTTTATAACCGGCACTTCATTATAATGTTTACTAAAAGCAGGTGCAAGCATTTGTTTCAGGTTATTTACAAACAAATCTGCATCAGGTCGGTCGGCTTTATTTACAACAAACACATCAGCTATTTCCATCAGTCCGGCTTTCATCGTTTGCACTTCATCACCAGCTTCGGGCACCATTACAACAACTGTTACATCTGCTAATCCGGCTATTTCAATTTCGCTTTGCCCTACACCAACCGTTTCTACAATGATATGATCGAACTGAGCAAACTTTAGCAAATCGGTTATTTCAATAATCTTTGGATGCAATCCACCCATCGATCCTCTTGTTGCAAGTGAACGGATATAAACATTTGGATTGGTGTACCAATCACTCATCCGTATTCTGTCACCCAATACTGCACCCAAGTTAAATGGAGATGATGGATCTACACAAAGCACCGCAACTTTTTTACCGGCATTTACCCAATAACCAATCATTGCATCTACCAATGTACTTTTCCCTGCACCCGGCGGTCCGGTAATGCCTGTAATTTTTGTGGAAGACGCTGGTAGCGACTGAAGCATCTCTTCATAACCCGGCTGTTCATTTTCTACCAAAGAAATACTTCTTGCCAGTGCTTTTATATTGTGCTGCGATATTTGTTGTAATAATTCCTGCCACATAGAATCAACGGGATATTGTATGTTTACGAATCTGAATTGACAAGATACCAAATTCTTTAATGATGGAGAAAATGGCAAGTTGAGACAAATGTATAATCTTTGTAACCTGTTATGGTAAAAATTTCTATTGTATTAATTTGTAAGAATGAAGTGGATGTAATTGGCCGGACTTTAAAAAGCCTAGAAGGCATTACAGATGATATTATTGTATATGATAGTGGTAGTACAGATGGGACACAACAGTTTGTAAAGCAGTTTGGTGTTAATTTGCAGGAGGGGAAATGGGAAGGATTTGGAAAAGCAAAAAATACAGCTAATCAGTTTGCAAAATATGATTGGGTGCTAAACTTGGATGCAGACGAAGCAATTGATGAGGAATTAAAAAAATCAATACTTGCATGTGACCTTAGTAATGATAAATTAGTATATGATTTGTGGTATAAAAATTTTCTGGGCGAAAAGCATTTGAAATATGGGGAATGGGGAAGAGACCATCATATTCGTTTATTCAACCATAAAGCGATGCAATGGCAGAATGAACCAGTGCATGAAAAATTAGTTTTACCAGATAATGTTATTATTAAAGAGCTAAAAGGATTTGTATTGCACTATACCATGAAAGATATAGATGACTACAGCCGCAAAATGAGAAATTACGCAATGCTGAATGCTGAAAAATATTTTCGACAGGGAAAGAAATCTTCATGGATAAAACTGAGAGTGTCGCCAACATTTGCTTTTCTAACATATTTTATTTTTAAAAGAGGCTTCTTAGATGGTCATTTAGGATATGTAAGTGCAAAAATGACGGCTTACTATACTTTTTTGAAATATGCCCGACTGAAAGAATTAAACCAAGCGAAGTAGAATAGCAGATACTATTCAAAATTTTCCATACTGTTACCTTTGTTCTATGACGAACTTCATTCCCATATTTCCTTTAAACATTGTTGTATATCCAGGCGAAAACCTGAACCTGCACATTTTTGAACCACGGTATAAGCAACTTGTTGGTGAATGTAAGGAAACAAAAAAGCCTTTCGGAATACCTGTGGTGATTGATAATAAAGTACAGGAGTTTGGAACACTGTTGGAAGTTGTAGAAGTTTCAAAACAATATGAATCCGGCGAAATGGATATTAAAACTAAAGGCATAAAAGTGTTTCGGATGCTGGAGCAGATAAAAGAAATACCTGAAAAATTATACAGCGGTGCTATTGTAAGCTATCCTGAAAATTATGATAACGGAAGCTCGGGGTTAATGCAGAAAGTGATGAGTAATCTCAGGGACTTACATCTTTTATTGAAAGTAGAAAAAACTTTTTCTAAACCGGATGCAGAATTGAAGTCTTTTGAAATTGCACATCATATTGGACTTTCGCTGGAAGAAGAGTATGAAGTATTGTTGCTGCAGGATGAATTGCACCGCCAGGAATATTTAAAACGGCATTTGCTCAAAGCAATTCCCATGGCGCAAGGAATGGAACAGCTAAAGGAAAAAATAAAACTGAACGGCCACTTTAAGAATTTAAGTGGGTTTGATTTGTAATTTCACCAACAGAAATAAGCATCAATGTCAACAACCCTTTGCTTCGATTTTGGTAATACCCGTAAAAAATGTGCTGTATTCATCAATGAAACAATTGAAGAAGTGATTACACTTGCTGATGACTCGGTAGCAACCATACAAGCTTTACTAGAAAAGTTCAAACCAGCTAAAACAATTCTATCTTCTGTAGTAGATCATAATCCTGCGCTGGAAGAATTATTGGCCAGTGCTACAAAATTTCACAAGCTCAGTCATCTTACCAAAGTTGCTTTTACAACGCCTGTCGGTAAACCTGAAACAATTGGTGCAGACAGATTGGCCTTAACGGCGGCGGCAGTTCATTTTTTCCCCGAAAAAAATAATTTGGTGATTGGCCTCGGCACTTGTGTTACCTATAACTTCATCAATAAGTATCATGAGTTTGTTGGCGGCGCCATTTCACCCGGCTTGGAAATGAGGCTGAAATCCCTGAATTATTACACCGCAAAGCTGCCGTTGGTAAAGGCTGACAGCAATATTCCGTTGATGGGCTATGATACTACTACCAACATCACTACAGGTGTCGTAATGGGTATGGCCAAAGAAATCGATGGTTTTATTGAGGAGTATGAGGAGAAGTTCAGCAACTTTAACGTCCTGTTAACCGGGGGTGATATAGTCTATTTGGCTTCACACCTTAAAAAGAAGATATTTGCAGACCCTGATTTAATATTTAAAGGTTTGTATGCAATTAGTGAAGTTAATAACCCCTAAGAGAATCAATACGTTACGAGTAAAACTGGCTGCGTTTTTGATTTTGTTTTTTTCTGCTTTTCAACCTGCTTTTTCGCAGGACAACTCGCCTTACTCCAGATATGGCATCGGCGATCTCGTTCCACCAACAAATATTAACAGCCGTGGGCTCGGTGGTTTGTCAGCAGCTTTTAATGAGCCCCTTTCTATAAATTTTAGTAATCCTGCTTCATTTTCTTCTTTTCAAACAGATAAAGAATTAAAGTCAAACAAGCTAAAATCCGGCAGAGCTATTTTGGATGTAGGAATAAACCTTGAGAACCGTACTTTAAAAGATCCGGCATTTGCAGAAAGATTTACTGCAAGCAATGCGTTGTTTTCTTATGTGCAGGTTGGTGTTCCATTAAAACAAAACTGGGGTTTAAGTTTTGGACTAAGACCCATTTCCCGTATCAGTTATAAAATCCGTCGTAGAGAACTGTTATATGATCCAATAACTTCTCAACGAATTGATAGTGCCGAAACATTATTTTCAGGGAGCGGTGGTTCGTATCTCGCTTCAATGGGAACCGGGTTTAGTTTATTTAAAAGACTGAAAAAAGATAAATCAGGAAAAGAAATTATTGGCGAAGAAAAATTAAGCGTTGGCTTTACAGCAGGCTATCTTTTTGGAGAAAAAGATTATAGCACCAAGCGAACTATATTTAATGATACGTTGTCATCAGATTATTACAATCAAGCTAATTATCAAACTACAACAAATTATGGCAACCTGAATTTTAGTGCTGGTATTCAGTATAAAGTTCCGCTGAAAAAGAATCTGATGCTTACCCTTGGTGCTTATGGTGCCTGGGGACAAACGGTAAATGCATCACAGGATGTGCTAAGAGAAACATTTATATATGATGCCAGTATTGGCGAAGTAAGATTAGACAGTGTTTCTGATAAAAGAAATGTAAAAGGTAAAATTGATCTTCCATCTTCTATTACTGCTGGATTTGTTTTACAGAAATATACTGTTATCAACAAAGAAGGCGGCTGGTTAATTGGAGTAGATTTTGCACAACAGAGCTGGGATAAGTATCGCTTTTATGGACAAATAGATTCTGTACAAAGTAAATGGGAAATAAGAGTAGGCGGCCAGCTAAACCCGATTCCTAAAAGAAATTATTTTAGTAACATAGCATATCGCTTTGGTTTCTTTATGGGGCCAGACTATATTAAAGTTGGTAAAAAATTAAATCAGATTGGTGGAAGCTTCGGATTAGGATTGCCATTAGCCACTACAAGGCAGGCTCCTAATCAGGCAACTCTTATTAACCTTGCATTTGAATATGGAAAAAGGGGAAATAACAGTAATCTATTAAGTGAAAGTTTGTTCAGGGTTTCATTGGGCTTTTCGCTCAGCGATTTCTGGTTTATCAAACGTAAGTATGATTAATTTTATTTTTAATAATAAATTTCTAACAGCAGCCTTCATTACGGGCTGCTGTTTGCTTTATAGTTGTGAGAACGATACAAAGGAGGTAGAAGATTACACCAAGAAAGTAATTATGCAGGAAGAGATAAAAACGGTAGAACTTTATATGAGCC
The DNA here is from genome assembly GCA_016706055.1 of Chitinophagaceae bacterium. Taxonomy (GTDB): domain Bacteria; phylum Bacteroidota; class Bacteroidia; order Chitinophagales; family Chitinophagaceae; genus JJ008. Next base: position 130,065 of record JADJKL010000004.1, read on the forward strand.
AGAATGGAAAGATGAAAGCGATATTAAAAGCTCCGTTGATGCTAAGAGTGTATGCCGATACAGTGTATGTAGAATTTCCAAAAAAAATGCATGTAGATTTTTATAGCGATAGTACCGAAATTGAAACAACATTGGATTGCCTGTATGGAAAATATTATGAGCAATTTAATAAAGTCTATCTGCGGGATAGTGTGTTGGTAATTACAACTAAAGGCGATACGCTTAGAAGCCCGGATCTTTGGTGGGATCAGAACAAGAAAATATTTTATACTGATAAATATGCCATCTATAAAAGTCCAGGCAAAAATATTTATGGTGGCAAAGGCCTTGTAGCTACACAAGACCTGACTAGTGTAATATTTAATGACCCGACTGGAACAGTAGAAGTTTCTGATAGTGGTTTCCCGAAATAATATCATTTACTTTTTTGGCTTCAAAAATTACTCCTAGTTGAACTTACAATCTGCTGTCTTTCCGGCCCTGTCTACCGACAGGCAGGCTTGAGCCGGAATCTTTTCCAAATGAGTGACAAACCTTAAAGTATGTCATACCGGACTTGATCCGGTATCTTTCCCAAGAAAAAATTATAAATAGAATAGTGAAGATATTTAGTGAAAGACCCCGGCTCAAGGCCGGGGTGACGATGCAACTTAATCCTCCGTCTTTCTGGACCTGATCCGGTATCTTTTCCAAGAACAAATTGGAAATAAAAGAACCTCAGTTTTCTTATCTTCACTTTAAATCAATTGCTATGTCATTTAAAAACAAAACTGCGATCATTACAGGTGCTACAAGAGGAATAGGAAAGGCGATGGCATTACGCCTTGCTGCTGATGGAGCCAATATTGTTGTAGCATCAAAAAGTGTAACAGAGAATCCCAAACTCGGCGGCACTATATACTCTGCTGCAGAGGAAATAGAAGCAGCCGGAGGAAAAGCATTAGCCGTACAATGTGATATACGCTTTGAAGACCAGGTGCAAAATGTAATTGATAAAGCAATTGAAACGTTTGGCGGTATTGATATTTTAATCAATAATGCTTCAGCTATCAATCTTACAACAACGGAGAATACGGAACCAAAGCGATATGATCTGATGCATGACATTAATGTGCGGGGAACTTTTTTTGTAACGAAGGCCTGTGTACCGCATTTAAAGAAAGCAGAAAATCCGCATATACTTACATTATCGCCACCAATTAATTTAGACCCAAAGTGGTTTGAAAATCATGTAGCATATACCATTACTAAGTACAGCATGAGTATGATGACATTGGGCTGGGCAAAAGAATTTAAGAAAGACAGAATTGCTGCTAATGCACTGTGGCCAAGAACAACCATTGATACTGCCGCAGTAAGAAATTTATTGGGTGGTGAAGTGTTAGCAAACATGAGCCGCACAACTGATATATTGTCTGATTCTGCTTATTATATATTAAGTAAGCCTTCTGGCGAATGCACCGGTAACTTATTTATTGATGAACAGGTATTAGCAAAAGAAGGAATTACAGATCTGTCAAAATATTCTGTGGTGCCGGGAGCGCAGTTGTATAGTGATTTGTTTGTTTAAAAAAAATCATTCTATTATAGAAAAGCCCGGTCATTTGACCGGACTTTTTATTTACGGGAGATAAATTTACTCTGATGTATCAGTTACATTTTCATGTCTTTGCTCAGGCCGCATCTGCGGAAACAGCAAGACATCCTGAATAGAAGCACTGTTAGTTAATAACATACAAAGCCTGTCTATTCCAAAACCAATACCCGAAGTTGGCGGCATACCATATTCCAATGCTCTTAAGAAATCATAATCAATAAACATCGCTTCGTCATCACCTCTTTCCATCAGCTTGGCTTGTTCTTCAAATCGTTCCCGTTGGTCTATCGGGTCATTTAACTCGCTGTAAGCATTCGCTATTTCTTTTCCGTTAATGATTAGTTCAAAACGTTCTACCAATCCATGTTTGTCACGGTGTTTCTTTGTCAAGCGGACTCATTTCCACCGGATAATCAATAATAAAAGTTGGCTGCACATAATTTTTTTCGCATTTACCGCCAAAGAGTTCATCAATCAGTTTGCCTTTGCCCATTGTATTGTCCACCTGAATATGCTGTTGCTTACAAACGGAACGAAGCTGTTCTTCATTCATTTTACTTACATCAGTTCCTGTATGTTCTTCTATTGCATCATAAATGCTGATGCGTTTAAACGGCGCTTTAAAGGAAATGGTTTTATCTCCAACAGTTACATCCGTTGTGCCACACACATCCATTGCCGCTTTTTCCAACAGTTGTTCTGTTGTTTCCATCATCCAGAAATAATCTTTATACGCTGTATAAAATTCAAGAATGGTAAATTCAGGATTATGTGTACGGTCCATTCCTTCGTTACGGAAGTTGCGGCTGAATTCATACACCCAATCAAAACCACCAACAATCAGTCTTTTTAAATACAGTTCGTTAGCAATACGTAAATACAAAGGAATGTCTAATGCATTATGATGTGTCATGAAAGGTCTCGCTGCCGCACCACCGGGAATACTTTGCAGCACAGGTGTATCTACTTCTAATGCGCCATGATTATTTAAAAACTCACGGATGGAGTTTACCAGCTTTGTTCTTTTAATAAAAGTTTCCTTTACCGCAGGATTGATAATAAGATCTGCATATCGCTGGCGGTATTTGAATTCAGGATCAGTAACTGCATCAAAGGTTTGTCCTTCGGCTTCTTTTACAATCGGTAGCGGATGTAATGACTTGCTTAATAAAGTAAGTTCGCTTACATGCACAGAAGTTTCACCTGTTTTGGTAGTGAATACTCTTCCTTTTATACCGATGATGTCGCCAATGTCCAACAGTTTTTTCCAAACGATATCGTATAAAGTTTTGTCTTCGCCGGGGCAAATCTCATCTCTCTTAATGTATAATTGAATACGGCCTTTAGAATCCTGTATCACACAAAAATTAGCCTTGCCCATATCTCTCACACTCATGATGCGGCCTGCAAGGCATACATCAGCAAATTCTTCTTTCTTTTCTTCAGTATAATTTGTTTTAATATCTGTTGAAAAAGCATTGACCGGAAACAGTGGCGCCGGATATGGCTCAATGCCCATCATAATCAGCTCTGCCAGTTTTTCTCTTCGTAATAGCTCCTGCTCGGATAGTTGTTGTGTACTCATGAATTGTAAAATAATAGGCTGCGGTTAAACCGCTCAACCAGTGATTGTTTAAGCTGCCAAAGGTACTGGTTGCAGGCGGATAGAAAAATTAAAAGGCCATGCTTATAAAGGAAACATGTCTTTAATATTAAAAGTATAAATAGCCTCCGTATCTAATAATTTTTGATTTAGTCAGAAGGTTGAAGTTGATTTTTCCTTTTTTTTCGATTGATGGATCTTATAACACGGATAAGCAGGAAAACAACTACTGCAGTTCCTAAAACTCCAACAACAATAGCACCTGCTGCAGACCCATTGCAGGAAATGCCACAAGCTAATGCCGCAACCACATATAGCAACCCAAGTGCTGCAATAACCGAGAGTATAACAAGAATAGTTTCGCCAGATTTTGATAACCCCTCTGCCTTTTTGATTGCCCTCACCTGTTCTTTTAATAATTTCTTTTTTTCTTTCCATTTAAGAGGCTCTCCATTTTCATTTTTTAGTGAAGCAGAAAAAGCTGTAATGGATTTATATTTTTTTACTGTGCTGTCTGCAGGTAAAATTGGTTTAGCTATAGTGGATGCTTGCAACCCGGAAATGAATTGAATATCACGGAAATTGTTATTAGCTATAAAAGCTGTCAGTAAAAAAGTAGAAGCAGCCAGAATAGCATCACAAGTTTTTTGTTTTTGATAGAACCGGCAATCCTTATTTTTATTTTGTTTAGATGGGTATAAAAAAACACCTACAAAATAAATAATTATTAAAAGAGTGAGTGTTGCAGGAGGCATATGAACGGCAAGATCATTCAGCAAGCTACCTGTTGCTATACCCAGAAGTACTAATAAAATAGTGCCGGTTATGATAATTAAACGGGCATTCCATTTATTTGCCCGGCCCCAGAAAGATATTTTTCTCATAAAAATTAAGTTTAATGGTTTCTATAAAGTTAGAAAAAAATTGGTGACACTATTAAGGAAGTATAATTATTATTGAGGTTTATATAAACCATTCAATATGAGAAAAATAAAGTCGGCATGATGGCCTGATTTTAGTTACATTAGTTTAAAATATGCTCAATGAAAAAATTATTTACTATTCTTCTTCTTTCCGCAACACTTAGTGGTTGCGATGTATTGTCAAACTTACCAGGTGTTGGTGGCGGAGTAACAGAATCTGAAGCTGGCGAAGGAATTAAAGAAGCTCTTGGTCAGGGATTGGTAAAGGCCGTACTGAAACTAAATAAAGAAGACGGATTTTTTAAAGACGCTCTGTACAAAGTATTGCTTCCGCCAGATGCAAAGAAGATAGAGAACACTCTTAGAGACTTAGGTATGGGTAATATGGTTGATAAAGCCATTCTGCAAGTAAACAGAGCAGCAGAAGATGCTGCAGGTTTTGCAAAACCTATTTTTGTAGATGCAATAAAAAGTATGACCATCAGTGATGCAATTGGTCTTGTGCGGAATGGTGACACTAGTGCTACGCATTTTTTTAGAGTAAAGACAACGGATAAACTGATTGCTGCTTTTTTACCCGTAATTAAATCTTCACTGGATAAGTTGAATGCTACAAAATTTTATGGCGATGTGGTTAGCACCTACAATAATTTCCCAACTACTTTCAAAAAAATAAATCCGGATTTACCTGGCTACGTAACTGAGAGAGCAACGGATGCGTTATTTGATCTGGTGGCTAAAGAGGAAGTAAATATCCGGCAAAATATTGTGGCAAGAACGTCTGATTTATTGCGAAGAGTCTTTGGCGGCAGCGTAAAATAACGCAAGCGCAACCAATACCTTAAAATATCGTCAAATTACCTGCTATTTCTTTTCTATAAAGAATAACGGCACTATATTGGCGTTAACTATATTTAATTCAAATAATATGAAAACATTTATTACCGCTCTAGCTTTCCTTTTTATTTTACCAATTACTTCTGATGCCCAATTAAAGCTACCTAAGATATTAGCTGGTAAAACAGGTTCCGGTGTTTCAGAAGACGAAGCCGGACAAGGTGTAAAAGAAGCCTTGCTGCAAGGTGTAACAACCGCTGTGCTCAATCTCAATAAAACAGATGGTTTCTTCGGCAGCGATATATATAAAATGTTTTTGCCCGAAGATGCATTGAAAGCGGAAAAAACCTTGCGCAAAATTGGAATGGGAGCACAGGTTGATAAAGCGATTTTGTCTATCAACCGTGGTGCTGAAGATGCAGTAGCATTTGCAAAACCAATTTTTATTGATGCGGTAAAAGAAATGACCTTGAATGACGCATTAAAAATTATCAGTGGACCAAAAGATGGAGCTACTAATTATTTTAAAGAAAAGACAAAACAAAAACTATTGGAAGCTTTTGCTCCTTCAGTTCAATCGTCACTAGAGAAAGTAGATGCTACAAAATATTATGCTGATCTTGCAACAACCTATAATAAACTACCAACGAGTTTTAAAAAAATAGATCCTGATCTTACCTCTTTCGTTGTTGGAAAAGCTGTTGATGCTTTATTTGATCAGGTAGCAAAAGAGGAAATGAATATCAGAGCTAATCCTTTAGCAAGAGGCTCTGATATTTTGAAAAAAGTATTTGGCGGTAAATAAAATTTAATCAGGAAAAATACTCCAGAACAGTAAAACCAGCCTTCTTCTCGGATCATTTACATTATAATCCTTAACTTTTGGATCAGGAAATTTTTCTCCTTTTCCTTCGAAGAGATAAAGAATGTTTTTAATGGTTTTCCCATCTGCTGACTTTCCAACTGTGAAAGTTTGTAGTAGCTTTATTACTGATTCCGCTCTGGCTGTTGATAGTTCATTATTCAGGTCTTCATTCGTCAAAGGTTTTTTGCCAGACAGTTTCATCCGTTCTGCAATTTTCTTATATAGGTGTGACCCTTCACCGATGGTTGTTGCGTCAGCATATCCTTTTGCTGTAATTACCAGTGACAATGGGAAATCCGGATATTTATTTATGAAGTAATCAATTTCTTTAGTAACAGGTTCAAACATTTTTCCAATAGTATAAGCTACAGCCGGAGAAAGATTATACTGGCCTGGTCCGAAAATCACATCTTGCTCCAGCCTTACAACCGTATTCCGATTGATTAGCTCCGTAATTAATGAAACTTTATCGCTGATTAGTTTTTCTGTTTTGCTGGAGAAGGTTAATGCTTTTTGAAGACGAAGCCAGTCACTTTTATTTACAGACACATCGCCAATAAGAATTTCATTTTGGCCAACAATCTTATCAATCTCTTCATTGGTCATCCCAATGAATTTCTGAATCTTATAACTGGCAGTATCACTAATCTCATTTTCATCTTGCTTTTGTTGACGAAGCTTATCGAGTTCCTTTAATTTTTTACTGTGGTTGAGCAACAGGGTGTCAACTTTTGCCAAATCCTGTTTATGTGTAGTTACTTCTCTTTGTGGCACACAAGAGAAAAGATTAACAGCAATAACAATGATAAAAAAGCAGGTGTTGTTTTTTTATATATCTCATATAACAACATTTAATGGTGCTTACTAAAGGTAGAAAAGTATTAGCAGAAAAAGAATATTAAGAACCGGCCAATAAAACCTGCCAGGCAGCTGCAACATTTCCTGCTACCAGTAGTTTTTGGGCATACAAATGAAGCTCTTTTTCCATTTCTTCAGGATTAATGCTATAGTACTGAATAATTTGCTTAAGATGTGTATCATCGAAGGAAGGCTCAATTGCAGGAATTTCTTGTACATTGGCCAACTGACCAAGATCATTCCCAGATAAGTATTTACTATTACGGATTGATGGAGGAAGTGAATCAATACCAATCCCTAATTGAGTATTTGGTTTTGCTACTTGGAAAAGATTGGTCTCATCCACTTTGCAATACCAGTCGCCACCTAATCTAGCAACATGATTTATTTTTCGCTGATCCATTTTCTTGTTTTCGTCAAATAATGAATCGTCAATATGCATAACTAACACTTCGCAAATCACTAACTGACCAGCTCCACCTTCATTACCCAGCGGTTTTACTTCAAGCACTTTACATTCTAGTTGTACTTTGCTTTCTTTCACCATTGGTGGCTTTACTTTCGAAGCAGCGATGGCTGTAAAACCTGCTTTGGCAAATTCATTCACCTCTTTTGGAAACTCGCAGCTTGATAAAGATGTTTGTTGCACCATATCGTAAGTAACAATATTGATAACTACTTCCGGAACTTCCAATACATTTTGTAAAGTGTGTTTGGTGGTATTATCTCTTACTCTTCTTGCTGGAGAAAAATAAGCACCGGTGGATTGGAAGAAAACATATTAAAAAAACTGAAGGGACTTAGGTTTACATTTCCTGCTTTGTCAATAGTAGAAGCAAAACATATTGGCCTGGGTGCAATTACATGTTGTAAATAGTATTGTTTTTCCGCTGGCTTCAGTTCTTGTAAATCAAGGATCATTATAAATAATTTTCTTCTTTTAGAATCTGTTCAATCTTTTCCATTAATATATCATAATTGTGAGGCGTATTAAAAAGCATACCCACAAAAATTTTCTTTTCAGGGATGAATTGAAAATTTGCTCTGAAACCACCTTGGCTGCCGGTGTGGCCAATACGTTCAAGCCCGTTAATTGTTTTTGTAATAAACCAGCTATACCCGTTGTTGGGTTCTTTCTCACTGCTCCAGTTTTCAAAAATCTTTACCTGCATACTCTTTGCAATTATTTCTTTATTTAAGAAAGCCGGTTTTTGTAATGCCAGATAATATTTATGCAGATCAGTTACAGAACACCAGATACCACCATTACCTGCGGCACAGAAAGTTGGCTCTTCTCCATAGTCGAGTTCTTTAAATGTTCCATTTTCTTTTTCATATGCATGTGACACACCGGTTTCAGGATGTGCACCATCGGTAATATCACTCTCTGTCATATTTGCTTTAGCAAAAATTTCATTCCTCACAAATTGTTGCCATTTGCTACCCGTTATTTTTTCTATGATTAATGCTAATGCATTAAACGCCGGATTGCTGTATTTATATCTGCTGCCGGGAGCAAACTCTAATGTATCAGCTTGCTGAACCGGTGCAAAATTTTGTTCATCATCAGCCGTTAAATAATAATCATGATTTTTTGATACTTCTCTATTATCCGGCAAACCACTTACATGGCTTAGCAAATGTTTTATTTGTACCTGTTTGGCAATGGCTTTATTCTTAAAATTCGGAAAATATTTCAACAGGTTATTATCAACGCTAAGAAGATTTCGCTGTTGAAGCAACAGAATAGCATTGCTGACAAAAGTTTTACTTACTGAGCCGGTGTTAAAGATGGTGTGCGGTGTTATTAATTCTTTGGTATTAATATCAGCTATTCCATAGCCTTTACTAAAAATAATTTGTTCTCCTTTGGCAATAAGCACCGCACCGCCGGGTTCATCTGTTTTTAAAAAAGATGAAAACAATGAATCAATTCTTGAAGAAACATTTTCCTGTGCCATTACCTGTAATGCAATAAATGAAAGCAGTAATAAGAAGATGTATCTTATTCTCTTTGTCAAAATTTATATATTTTTCTTTTGCTGTAGAATACTCCAATCCGTTTCTTCCGCTACAATGGTATTACTCAGTTTCCCTAATCCATCAATTTCCATTTCTACTACATCGCCAGCCTGCAACCACTGTTCAGCATATTCTGGATTGTTTAGTTTTCCAGTTCCATTCAGTTCAAGGAAACAACCAGTACCTACAGTGCCGCTGCCAATCACATCACCCGGATAAAGATCAACACCATAAGAAGCTCTTTCAATAATTTCTGCAAAGGTCCAATCCATATCACCCACATTCCCTTCGCTTACTTGTTTGCCGTTTACCCAACACTTCATATTCAGGTTCCAGCCATTGCCGGTATGATTTTCTTTAGCAGGTATTTCAAATGACTGCAATTCATCCAACGTAACCAACCACGGACCAATTACCGTTGAAAAATCTTTTCCTTTTGCAGGACCCAAATTCAATTTCATTTCTTCCATCTGCATACCTCTTGCACTCATATCATTCATAATCATCAATCCGCCGATGTATTCATGTGCATCGGCTGCTTTTATATTTCTGCCATGCTTGCAAATAACAATGGATGCTTCCAGTTCAAAATCCAATTTATGAAAATGATCGGGCATACATTTTATGTCACCGGGACCAGAAATGCTATGATGATTGGTAAAATAAAAGATTGGGAACTCATCAAACTCAGGAATCATATCCACTTTACGGTTTCTTCTGGCAGATGCCACATGCTGCCGAAAAGCATAACCATCTCGGCAACTTTGAGGAAAAGGAACCGGTGCCAGCAGTTGCAAATCTTTTAAAGGAACACCTTTACTACTTGATCTGGTTCCTTCTTTTAGTAACAACTCACCAGCCTGTGCCTGTGCAAACGACTCTTCCCAGTAATTTAAAAACATATTCATACTATTTGGGAGATCTGGATGTAGTACTTCCATATCATACACCATATCATTTATTAATACACCTAATTGCTCATGTTCGTCTTTAATGTAAGAAACCAGTTTCATTATAATTTTTTTTATTAGCTGCTAAGGTAGCGAATTTGATAAGTTCTGTTTTGTATCTTGAAGACTGAATTAATTAACATGAAAAAAGCCTCAGTTATCTTGTTATTGATTGTATTTTTTCTTTTCATACGAAAGAAGAAAAATCAGCTTGGATTCGTATAAATCAATTGGGATATACAACCAATGGAGTAAAACAAGCTGTCTGGTGCTCGAAAGAAACAAAGCCAATTGAAAAATTTTATTTACTTGACTCTGCTTCGCAAAAAGTAATATTCGAGGCAAATGCGGAAAAACCAATGGGTGCTTACGGTCCTTTTGTACAAACGCAACGGTTGAACTTTTCAGCCTTTATTACTCCGGGAGTATATAAGTTAATTGCAGATGGTGCTGAATCACCCTATTTCAGAATTGGGGATGATGTATATAAAGGTGCTGCTGATTTTTGTTTGCAGTATATGCGGCAGCAACGTTCTGGTTTCAATCCATATTTAAAAGATAGTTGCCATACACATGATGGTTATGTATTGTATGGTGAAAAGGCAGGTATAAAAGACAGTACACATATTGATGTGGTGGGTGGCTGGCATGATGCATCAGATTATTTGCAGTATTCAACTACCTCTGCTAACGCTACGTATCATTTATTAATGGCTTACCGTGATTTTCCAAAACTGTTTACAGATGAAAAGCAGGCAAACGGACTGGATGGAAAAAACGGAATGGCCGATGTGCTGGACGAAGCAAAGTGGGGATTGGACTGGTTATTGAAAATGAACCCCAGACCAGATTGGATGTTTAACCAGATTGGTGATGACCGTGACCATATTAGTATGCGGATTCCAAAACTGGATAGCCAGTATGGAAAAGGATATGAACGACCTGTTTATTTTGTAAGTGGTGAACCGCAGCAGCGGGGAAAGTTTATGAATGCAACAACGGGTACAAGTTCAACTGGGGAAATTTGCAAGTGCTTTTGGCATTAGGTCGCAGTTTTTGAAACGGATAGTGTATTCAAAATCTTGCTAGAAAAGCTATTTGAAAGCTGAAGCTTATGGTGTTTCGATAAACCAGGGGTAACCAAACAGCTTCCGTAAAATCGCCCTATATCTATGCAGAAGATAATTGGGTTGATGATATGGAACTGCGCATGACATGTTTTTATTGTTGAAATCAAAAGAGACTAATTTCCAAAAAATACTCTTGAATATTATACGATGGTATGTGGAAGCTAATCAATGAAACGATAACTCCATGGTTGGGCGCTGATACTGCAAAACATTATCAATGGTACCCTTTTATTAATATCGGTCATGGTGAATTAGCAAACAAATTATGCGTATCAAAAATTGGTTGAAAGTAATTCACTTTAGTTTGGGAGCGGATACTATTATCAGCTACTACAAAGAAGGCATCCAACTTGTCTGGAACAAAGCCAAACAAAATGCATTTTACCGCGGCATTCCTTTTATCTGGTGCAGTAATAATCTTACTACATCCTTTGCTATTCAATGTTATTGGTACAAAGAATTAACAGGCGACAAACAATTTGATGAATTAGAACAGGCAAATTTCGATTGGTTATTTGGTTGCAATCCCTGGGGCACTTCTATGGTATATGGTTTACCATCATGGGGCGATACACCAGAAGATCCACATTCGGCATTTACTCACTTAAAAAATTATCCAATTGATGGTGGCCTGGTTGATGGTCCGGTGTATGGAAGTATTTATAATAACCTGATTGGTATTCAACTCTACCAACCTGATGAATATGCTGCATTTCAAAGTAACCTAGCAGTTTATCATGACGACTATGGCGATTACAGCACTAACGAACCCACCATGGATGGCACTGCTTCATTAATTTATTTGCTGGCTGCGAAGGAGGCAGAAGCCTCACCCAATTTCTCCCCAAGAGAAAAGGCTTTCAGAAAGACATTTAATACAAATTTTACTCGTTCAAATGGAGCAGTCATTCGTGGAGATAGTACTCAAAAAAATATTGCTTTAGTTTTTACCGGGCATGAGTTTGCCGATGGAGGAAAAACAATTGTACAAACATTAAAAGATGAAAACCTGAAAGCATCTTTCTTTTTTACAGGAGATTTTTACAGAAATAAAAATTTCAAGTCTGTTATAAAAAATTTGAAAAAGAATGGTCATTATCTCGGTGCTCATTCTGACAAGCATTTATTGTACTGCGACTGGAATAAAAGAGATAGTCTTTTAATTACAAAAGATGAGTTTAAAAATGACCTTTCGGAGAATTATAAGGTGATGGAAAAATTTAGGGTATCTAAATTTCGTTCTTCCATTTTTCTTCCACCATACGAATGGTACAACGAGAGCATTTCAGCATGGACAAAAGAAATGGGTTTGCAGCTTATCAACTTTACTCCCGGAACAAGGAGCAATGCAGATTATACAACGCCTGATGAAAAGAATTATCGCAGCAGCGAAGAAATTTATAAATCGATAATAAATTATGAAAGCTCAAATTCATCAGGCTTAAATGGCTTTATCCTTTTAGTACATATCGGCACGGATCCAAAACGAACCGATAAATTTTATAACCGGTTACCCCAACTTATTACTGAATTAAAGGCCAAAGGCTATCAGTTTCAGACAGTTGAGGGGTTGTTAAAAGCTGACTAAAATCAGCCCGACTAGCTGTTTTCACATGTTTCCGATTTCTTATCTTTGCGCCTATGGAATTCGAAAAAATTCATAATAAGGGTCAGGCTCAGCTTTTTAAGAATCCTTACCTGGAAATGCTCACCAAAACTCATCCATTAGTTATTTGGGGAATGTACACTCCGGTAATGATCTATATGCTGTATTACAGCGGCACCATTGGATTTACAACCGGAAGAGTTACACTTATATTTTTAGCCGGAATGTTTTTCTGGACATTCTTCGAATATTTAGCACATCGTTTTTGTTTCATATGATAGCCAACAGCGGCAGGGCGAAAAAATTCATTTATACATTACATGGCAACCACCATCATTATCCAAGAGATAAGCAAAGGTTGTTTATGCCGCCGGTGCCGAGTTTAATTTTATCATCCGCCATTTTTGGTTTGATGTATTTGGCTATGAGGCAATATACATTTATGTTTTTCCCTGGATTTTTATTTGGTTATCTAATGTATGGCACTATGCATTATGCCATTCATGCCTGGAATCCGCCATTCAAATGGATGAAAGGACTTTGGAGAAATCATCACCTGCATCATTATAAAAATGAACACAATGGCTATGGCGTAAGCTCAACCATCTGGGATCATGCTTTTGGAACCATGTTCGATCTCAAAAAAGAAAAAGAAGATAAAGAGAAGGTGAAGGAGTTGATGTTTGAGAAGAAAGAGAAATAATGCCCTGTCCCCAAAAGGGGAATTTAGGAAGAATTATTCTTTACGAATACATAAGGCAAATAATTATTTAGATTTTTATTTAGTCGGCTTCAGTTCCCTGATCATCGCCTGTTGTGTCACTCACTTGTACGTTCTGTAATTCTACTCATCAATGAGAAATCCACTTTTGTATTTATTACTTGCTTCTATTGTATCATTCAGTGCCTGCAAAAACGATAAAAAGAAAGAACAAGAAACTCCTTCATTTCTATCATCCAAAGAAGTAGTTCGCCTCAATCAATTAATATATAAAGACAGTACAGCCCAAGCATTTGAAAAAGATGCCCCTGCATACGAAGTTGTTTTTTTGCCAAAAGCTATCAATGGTAACTATGCCATCATTGCAAAAAACAAAACCAGCGAACAGTATGCTCTTATCATCCGGGGTTCAGTCATTGCCTTCAGCAATGAGGGTTTTCAGAATTTCATCTTGCAGGACTTCAACATCTTCACCATCAAACCCTGGAACTATACTGATTCGGTGAAAGAAGCCTATATCAGCAATGGTACTTGGATCGGTTTTCAGAATTTATTGCAGTGCAGAGATATAGCAACTGGCTTAAACATTAAAGAATTTGTAGAACAAAAAATTCCTGCTGGAGCTAGTATTGTTATTACAGGGCATAGCCTTGGTGGCAATTTAGCTTATCCGCTGGCTGGCTATTTAAAAAAAGAATTACCTGTTGGCAAAAAAGAAAATCTTCAACTCATAACATTCGGTGCAACTGCTGCTGGCAATGCAGCATTTGTGAAGGATTTGGATGAGAAATTTCCTACAGGGCATCGATTTATAACCGACTTAGATATTGCAACTGTTTTCCCTGATATAGAACAGATAAACAAAATGGCAAAATTAACCGGGCTGGATACTGTGTTGCAACTTGGGAAAATAAATTTCAATGGAATCACTCAGAAACTGGATGTAGGTAATCTCTTAGATATTGCTGGTGAAATATTAGAACAAACGAACGTCATTAATAAAACCAATAAGTATGTGCAAAGTCAAAATCATATGCGGTTATTAACGCATAGAGAATTAGCATTGCCTTCTGCTCCATTGTCTGTCGAAGCAATTTTTAATAGGGCTTACCAGTTTCATAAAATAGACATGTATGCAGAGTTGCTGGGAGTAGCGCCGATAGAATAGTATTTCTATCATAGTAATTACCACTTTTCATTTTCATCAATAGCTCCATCGGTCTTAAATTTCTTCCTACTTTCAATTTTCTGTAATTGTCGTTCAATAATTAAATCAGCAATTAATCCAGCTGCATTCTCACCCTCTCTTTGTTCCAGAACATTTCGCATCTTATTTTCATTCACATCAATCCGGTAGAGATAGAAAACTAATTTTTCAAAATCATGATTGATAAGATGATTGATTTCCTCAGATAATTTTGAATGCAATTCTTCATAGCTTAATGTTTCAGCCAGTTGTAAATCCAGCGAGGTATTAATTTCAGGAATCAAATTGGTGTTAATCGGTGACATCTTTGATAATTAATATTTTTCCATTACTCCCAATCCAAACAAAGCAAAATCATATTTCGCCGGATCAGAGCTATCCAAAGTTCGTAAGAATTCTGTTAACTCAACAGCAGCCTGCCAATCCGTTTGTTTTCTGGTAAGAATATTTAATCGTTTGGCCACTCTGGCTACATGTACGTCAATTGGGCAAATTAGTTCAGCTGGCGAAATTTTTTTCCAGATACCAAAATCAACACCTTTATTATCCTGCCGAACCATCCAACGCAAAAACATATTTAAACGTTTGCAACTCGATTTTCTTTCAGGAGTGGCAATATGTTTCTTCGTTCTATCAGGAACATGTTCTAAAGAGAAAAAATAATGATGAAACCCGGTCAGCATTTCCTCAACATTTTTCCATGCATACTAAATGCAGTTTCTAAACTCTTGTGCTTTGAATAATGAAATTTTAAAAAATCAATAAAGTAAAGCAAGTCAGTTGTATTAAAAGTCCGGTGCTTAAATGCTGAAACTGATTTTAATTCTTTCACAGAATGTTTCAAACAAAAATCGTATGGAGCATTGTCCATTAGTTTCATCAATTCTTTCGATTTCTGGATAATTGTAGAACGATTTCCCCATGCAAAAATGGCTGCAAAGAAAGCTGCAATTTCTATATCCTGTTTTTTAGCAAAAAGGTGTGGAATACAAATCGGATCGTTTGCAATAAAAGTTGGTTGGTTGTATAACTCAACCTTCTTATTTAAAAAGTCTTTTAAGGAAAACGTTGTTGTCATTCGCTATCCGCATCAAATAGGGTTTCTTCCCTGTATAATGCGTAATATAATGGCAATAATAGCGATTACTAATAGAACATGAATAAGTCCGCCTGCGGAGAAAACAAAAAAGCCAAGTAACCAGCCGATAATGAGAATTACTGCAATGAGATAAAGCATAAAATTGGTTTTAAGATGATCTAATTCTAATAAATCTTTTTCTTCAAACCTATTATTGCCAATTTTATGCCAGTATGAAATAAATAAATAAGCAACTGTGGTTTCGGCTGAAAGACAGTTGCTTAGTACCAAAATTTATTTCGGTATTACCGCACCACTTCCTGAAATAGTAGAAGTAATTACAGGAGTACCATGATAGTATACATTTCCACTCCCGGTAATTTTTACTTTCAAATTTGTTGTAGCCGTAATTTCAGTACTACCGCTTCCAGTTATTTCTGATTCAGCTTTATCCGCTACCATATTTATTGCATAAATATTTCCACTCCCGGTAATTGTTGAATTAAAATTCTGCGTTGTTCCACTACTGAAATTAATATTACCGCTACCAGCTATGTACGCATTGAAATCAGTATTACCAGCAAATACTCCAGAGCTGCTGATGTTACCCGAACCATGAAGGCTAAGACTGGTTAAAGTAGGCATTGTAATTAATACCTGTATATTATCGTTTTTTACATTCACATTGTTTTTATAACCCACTTCTAACACATTGTTTACAATTTTGGTTTCATAGTATGGAATAAGGTTGCTAGATCCTTTTACTTCTACTTTAAAAGCAGCTCCTTGCGTTATTAATACCGCCGAACTTCCAGAAGCTTTTATACCGGTAAAATTGCTTTGATTTCTCGATTCAGTAACTACAGTACCGTTACCGTTTATTCTTTCTTTGCTACAGGCAAATAACACAAATGCCAGGGTTACAATTACAAATACTCTTTTCATGATAAGTTGTTTAAATAATTTTAGTGATTAATTTATTTCTAAAACTGTTCAAAAATAGCACCGGTTAAAAGCGGTATTGTAGTCAAACGGGAAGTTTACAGCCTGAATAACCAAATAAATAAGTTGAACTGTAGAAATAAGGCATCGAAAAATGCGAAGATTATTGATAGGGAACTATTTATTCAGCCATTCTTTAAAAACAGGAGCTCTTTTTTGACTGATTATTACATCTTCTTCATTTTCTGGGAAAAGATGTAGTGCCAGTTTCCCATTTTCTTCATTAGTAAAAAAACGGCAGGCATTAAGGTTGATGATGAATTGACGGTTGGCTCGAAAAAATAAAGACTCTTCCAGTATACTTACTAACTCATCTAATGAATGATTAAGGAGATAGGTGTCAGACTGAAAGGTCCTTAATGTAGTGTAATTGCCGCTCTTATAAAAGAAGGCAATGGTTTCAACAGGTATGGGGATATTTTTATTGCCAGCTACAGCAATAAGAATTTTAAGCTTGGTTGTAGTTGCGTTTGCTGAAAAGTCATTCTCGTCAGCAGGTTCTTCAGTATTGATTGTTGTTGATGAAGCATGAATTGACTCGTCACCTGTTATTACATTTTGAAATGTAAAAAGCTGCTCTTGTAAATTTTCAAGCTCTTTCTTTTGCGTTTTGTTTTCCCGGTAAAAATAGTAGCCAACATATAGTAGGTTCCAAAAAACAATGAATAAAATTGAAATAGGAAATTCAGTAGTAAAAAAAGTTACTTCGGTTTTGCTAAAACCAAGCAAAACTATAAGATAAGTATACATATAGGCCAACACAAATACAGCAACAATAATAACACCTGCAATCAGTTGATATATTAGTCTTGTCGCCAGAAATTTATTCCAGGAGTAATGTATATCAAGGTATGCTGTAATGATATTAATATAACTGGTAACGATAAAAGTAAGAACAAATCCAGAAAGAGTATCCTGGATAAAATATTTTCCATTGATGATGTCGCTAATTGAATCGCTACCAATAAAAACAAAAAAGAAAGCTAATACAATGGATGTAATGAACCGCACCCAAAAATCTCGGTATGGAGCAAATCCTGCATTCATATATTATCAGCCAATTGCTTTATTCAAATCATCAATAAGATCTTCAGCATCTTCAATACCTACACTTAATCTAATCAATGAATCGTTTAATCCATTTTTAATTCTTTCTTCTCTTGGAATGGAAGCATGTGTCATACTTGCAGGATGATTAATTAAAGATTCAACACCTCCTAGGCTTTCTGCCAAAGAAAATAAATGAGTAGATGATAACACTCTGTTAGCTTCTTCCACACTGTCGTTCTTTAATTCAAAAGAAATCATACCGCCGAAATCGGTCATTTGTTTTTTGGCAACAGCATGTCCGGGATGATCTTCAAAGCCTGGCCAATAAACTTTTGCTACTTTTGGATTGTTTTGTAACCAGTTTGCAATAAGTTTCCCATTTTCACAATGAGCTTTCATTCTTACACCCAAAGTTTTTATTCCACGCAATACTAAAAAACAGTCCATCGGTCCCGGCACAGCACCACAGCTTTTTTGAATGAAATATAATCTTTCTCTTAGTTCCGCATCATTCATCATCAATGCTCCTTGTATTACATCACTGTGCCCTCCAAGATATTTTGTTGCAGAATGCATTATGATATCAGCACCCAAATCAAGTGGATTTTGCAGCGCAGGGGAAGCAAAAGTATTATCTACAGCCAATAGAATATTCTTCGACTTTGTAATAGCAGCTACTGCTGCAATGTCTGTAATATTCATCAATGGATTGGTTGGTGTTTCTATCCAAACCAATTTTGTTTTATTGGTAACTGCAGATTCTATGTTTGACGCATTTGTTGTGTCTACATATTTAAATACAATGCCAAACCGCTCAAACACTTTAGTAAATAAACGGTAAGTGCCGCCATACATATCATTGGCACAGATTACTTCATCACCCGGAGCTAATAATTTTATTACAGCGTCAGTAGCGGCTACTCCACTGCTAAATGCTAATCCGAATTTTCCATTTTCTAAAATGGCAAATGCATCTTCTAATGCTTTACGGGTAGGATTCTGGCTGCGGGCATACTCATAACCTTTATTTTTTCCCGGAGCTTCTTGTACATAAGTAGAAGTTTGAAAAATCGGAGTCATAATAGCACCTGTGGAAGGATCTGGCTCTGCGCCTGCATGTATATAAGTTGTGGCTCTTTTCATTTTTTTTGAATTGATATTATGAATTTAAAGATGTTTATGAGAATTGGCAAAGTAACGGCATTTTTAATAACCGCTCATCAAGCTGGCGAATGGCTTTAACAGTTGCTTATAATTTGATTTTCACTACCAGTAATTAATGGTTCAGTTTGCTGATTTCACTTTACGTCCTGCTGATTTCATTTTTTTCGTTTGTATTCCATCTGTTAAGTCAATCTTGTGTTCGCCTTTTATCATGCCTATCCTTGACTTGTGTATGTGCTTAGAATAACTTGTAGTCAATCTATTTGTTCACTTAAAAACTTTAGCCATGAAAAAATTATTAATTCTAGTCGTAGTTATTTGTTCTTCTGTCAACCTGATGGCACATTCCGGAACTGAAATAAACGAGAAAGTAAAAGCATCTTTTAAAGCAACATTTCCTGATGCCAGCGATGTTAAATGGCATGAGACTGGGAATACTTACTTGGTGCGTTTTCTCAGAAATGGTATTGATACCAGAGTAGAGTATGACATCGAAGGGTTTATATTAAGAACAACCCGTTATTATGACCAAAAAAGTTTGCCTGCTTTTTTATTATCGAAGCTTAACAAAAAGTTTAGCGATAAAAAAATCCATTTGATTACTGAAGTTACTAATGAAGAAGGAATGGAATATTATATTTCTCTTTATGACCAGAAGAAATGGTATATGGTAAAAGCATCTTCAAACGGATCATTGGAAGTGTATGATAAATATAATAGACAACAAGAAGTAAATTAGCGAGAGGTAGTTTTATTAAGTCTGGGTACATGATATGGCTATGTGCCCAGACTTTTTTTGAATAATAAAACAGACTCAAAGAAATAAACTTGCAGCAGAAAGATATCGCCAATCGTACCCATTGGTCGCATTAGCACTATGCGGTGTATTCCCTTTCTTTAAAATTTCAGGCTTTAAAATATTTTTTGTTACCAAAGTTTGCTTTGCTGTAAAAATATATTCTTGTAATTTTATTCTCCATCCAATTTTTTGCGGAGGTTCAAAACCAACTTTATCCTTTCTCCACACTATTGATTCAGGCAAACTACTTTTCATGGTTTCTCTTAATATCCATTTAGTCCAGCCGTTCCGTATTTTAAAATGTGCAGGCAAACTGAATATGAATTCAACCAATTCATGCGAAAGAAAGGGAGCCTTACTTCCCTACCATGTGCCATGGAATTCCTGTCTGCATATTTTAATAGTTCTTCAAGGCCATGAACACAAGTATTGAAGTGTAAAGCATTGTTTAATGTAAACCTTTCTGGAAGTGCATAATAAGCTTCTTTACTTTGCTGTTGTACAAATTCTTTGGTGAGGTCTTCGTGTTTGATTGCATTCAATAAGTACCTGTTTTCTAAAACAATTGTGGCAAAATCCGGAAAGTAAGATGCAATAATATTTTTGAAATCAAATGTTTCTGTAATGCCTAAATCTTTTGCTGCTTTTATTTCTTTACTCCTTCTTAATTTTCTGTTTCGAAAAAGTTCCTGCCAATACCATTTATAGTATTTGTGATAACCAGCTAACGTTTCATCAGCACCTTGCCCATCCAACAACACTTTAATGCCTTGTTGTTTTGCCAACTCATACACTTTATATTGTGCATAAACACTTGCAGAACCAAATGGAGACTCCTGCTGGTAACATAATTTTTGCCAATCATTTACCAAATCATCACCAGAAACTGTAGTGATACAATGTTGTAGCTTGAATTGTTCCGCTACCTGTTTTGCATAAGCCAATTCGTCTTTTTCGAATTCAGGAAAAGAAGCTGTAAAAGCTGTTAACGGAGAATTTGTAAATGAAGAAGCTATTGCAATGATTGATGAACTGTCTAAACCCCCGCTTAACGATGTGCCGATGGCAACATCACTTCGTAACCTTCTTTTTACAGAAGTAGTAAGAAGATGGCTAAATTTTTCCAGTGCATCCGATTCCGAAATATGCTTATCCTGTTTTTCCGGATCAACATCCCAATATTTTTCAAGAGAAAGTTCATTTTTTCGTAATGAATATTTTAAGCAAGTGGCAGGTGGAAGCTTATGAATATTTTCAAAAAAAGTTTCACTTGGTTGATTGGGATTGTCAGTATATCCGATAGTGATGAAATTGAAAAGCATTTTTTGATTAGGAATACAACCAACACCGGCCGCCCACAATGCCTTCATTTCAGAGGCAAATAGAAATTCTTTTTCGTCAAAAAAATAGAAAAATGGTTTTTCACCAAAGCGATCCCTTGCAGCAAATAATTCTTTTTCTTTCGAATCCCAGATGGCAAAAGCAAACATCCCATCAAAATAATCTACACATAAATCTTTCCAAAAATCGTACGCTGCAATAATTACTTCTGTATCAGTTTGCGAACGGAAAGTGTAACCATGTTTTGAAAGTTCTTCTTTTAATTCAATGTAATTATATATTTCGCCATTATGAACTATTGTGTAGCGGGGTGAATTCCCTTCATTATTATCTGAGAAATGCATGGGCTGGTGTCCTGCATTACTTAAATCAATGATGGAAAGCCGACGATGCCCAAGTGCAACAGATCCGTCTTCATTTATCCAAATGCCTTCGCCATCCGGGCCTCTGTGATGTAAAGCATTATTCATTAACTGAACTCGTTGTTTCAGTAGTGAATTATTATCCTCACTATTATTGATTCGGAAATTTAGTATGCCTGCAATTCCACACATGCTGTAAATATCGAACTTATAAATCCGATATCCCAAAAAATGAGATGATGCTGATTATTAGAATGAAATTGGCAGTCTGGCTTCTAGGTAATCCCATGCCATTACCAGTTCAGTAACGTTATTCTTTTCTTTGAAATACATAGTAAAGAATTCAAGCGAAGAGGTGGTAGTGGTAACAGGAATCTGAAAACGGGCAATATCCTGTGATGCATCGGGATGTAACCCCCAACTATCTATATTGTTATTTAAAACAATTGTCCAGTTTTCTTTTCTGGAATACAGTAAAGTATATAGCGGCCAGCTTTTATTTTTTTATTCTGAATAGTAACGCCTTTATAAAAATCGATTTCTGTTGCTTCGTTAGCACCAAGACGCCAAGGCTCATTATAATTTAATAAGTTTTGAAACAACCTTCTTCCGCCTAAATGAGGGCGGCTATAAATTACTCTAGCCTTGGGAAGTTCGGTAGTAGCTTTTGACATTTTCATTTGCGGATAATCAACCGGATAATAACTCATGTCCATTGGCGAAATATCCGTAGGGTCAAAAGGATTGATTGAATTGTCGGGTCTGATTGTTACAGTATCATCTTTATTTTTATCAGTTATAGTTGAATTGTCATTCCCGTTGTTACAGGAAACAGCCAGAACAGAAGCAAATAAAACCAGCAAAATGGTCTTCATATAAATAAGTATTAAAAAATAATCGGCAATGCTACTTTCACATTATCCCAAGCAACAATAAGATTATATCCTCCTGTTGCTTTTTCAAAAAGCATCGATAGCGATTCAATAGACATATCTGTCTTTTCAACAGTTACTTCTTTTCTCACCACATCTTTTGCCTTGTCGTATTTAAAAGAACCCCAAGTATCGGTTTCTTTATTAACGATTATAGTCCAGGTATTTTCATTCACAAGTGCATATAAAGTGTAGCGGCCTTTATTGATTTTTTTGCCACCAATCTTTACACTCTTAAAAAATTCTATTTCTGTTGCTTCATTCGCACCTAATCTCCACACTTCCCCATATTTTACAAGTGACCCAAAAATTGTCCTACCAGCTTTTTGAGGACGGCTATAGATTACTCTTGCGGCTAATGGTTCAGTCAGTTTATCCTGAATTTTTAAAACAGGATAGTTCACTGGGTAATAAGCCATATCCATCGGAGACTTATCTACAGGTGGTATATTGCTGTTTTGCGCCAGTAGCGAAAAGAAGATTAGTTGGAAAACAGAAGCTAAAACGACAATTTTTTTCATATTCTATAGCTGATTACAAATGTAAAACGAAATGTTTGCCTGTAAGTTACCATTTATCCAATCAGGTATATTGATTTTGTAGTTCTTTCAAGCTGTTTTCTGCAAATGGTATTACCGCTGCTAGGAAATGACGGGAACATTCCTGCAAAAGTTGGTAATGCTGCTCAAATAATTCAAAAGCCGGTTTGGCATCATCTATATACACTGCTCTGCGGGCAACACCAGCCATACTTTTTTCAATTCCCCAACGGGTACGGTAATTATAAAGCCAGTTCTGTTCTTTCATATAAGGATACATAAAGGCAAATTTATCTACGAGCCAGTCAATATGAATATCGATTTTCTTATATACATCCTGCGAAAAGTCAAATAAGGATTCTTCCGTAAAATATTTTTCATCCGTAGCCAGAAAATGATCATAAACAACATCTACAAAAGCTCCGCTATACAAACGATATTGTGACCTGAATATTTTTTTTGCTTCTTTAGTGGCCTCATGAAAGTCAGTAAATGTATCAATTGCCCTGTGTAGCATAATCCCTTTTTGAATATCCGGCGGATAATCAAATTTCTTTTTGCCCTTTACATAATCACTTATCATATTGCCAACCAGAATTTCTGGATGGTTAAATGAAAGATATGCATGAGCTAAGTAATTGATTGGATAAAAATTTTATGATGTCAAGTGAATATAAAAGTAACCTATAATTATTGTATGTTCTTTTTTAGCCAGTTGCTGATTAGTAATAATGCTTCAGGAGAAAAAGTTTCTTCGATTTCATTGTATTCATTGACCGTGCAACTTGTGCAATGCTGAAATAAATGATTCAAACCTGGAAGTTCTCTTACTTCATATTTTTTTGATTTACTTTTTTTCAATGCATCACTTATACCTGTAAGATTAGCTTTCGAAATAACTTGTATGTCTTTGTCGCCATTTAATGCTAGCACTTTGCATTTTAGTTTTTGCAAATAACTAACGGGATTAATTGACAAAAAATATTTAAACCATCTCGTCCGTGCTTGTTTAGTTATTACATCAATATAATCAAATCGGCTTTTCGTAGAAGCTAGATTTAATTCTGTAAGTAATTTTTTACTTTTTTGTGTAGCCCAATTTTCAATTAGCTGAATAGTACTTTGCATAGCAATAGTGTTATCTGGTGCCGATATGATAGATGAGATGACTTTTCGATAAAGTAACCCAAACTCTTTTGCAGATTCTTGACTAACACCATTTTTAATGACAATCGCTTCATTTTGCTCAGCCATCATATCCAGTATTTTTGTACCAGGAGCAGCAAGGAGAACAAGAAAGTCAATGTCTTTTCTTGCTGTTGCAACCATCGGTACAACTACCCCACCTTCGCTATGACCTATAAGTCCTACCTTTTTTTTATTAACTTCCGTTCTTGACAAAAGGTAATCTACTCCGGCACTTGCATCATCTGCAAAATCAGCAGTTGTTGCTTCGCTAAAGCTACCAGTTGTTTTTCCTACTCCTCTTTCGTCATATCGTAAAACGACAAATCCATTTTTGGTAAGATGGTCGCCAAGTACTGCAAAAAATTGATGACCCAACATTTCTCCATTCCTGTTTTGTGGGCCAGAACCAGAAACCAGCACAACAGCTGGAAATGGCCCTTTGCCTTCGGGAATAGTGATGGTGGCACCAAAACTTATATTGCCATCTTTATTAGTATACGTTATGTCTTCACTTTTATAAGAAAATGGAGGCTGCGGCGTTTGTGGTCTTTTTCTTATTAAAGAGGTCGGATCTTTTTTCTTTATAAGTGTTAGTGGAATCTCTATTTTTTGCATGAATTTTCCTGTAATAACGGAATCATTAGTAAGCTTACCTGTAAAAGAAGCTCCCATTTTTTTCATCTCGATTGTTACTGTGTCGTTGCTGATAATAATTGTATCACATTTTAATCCGGAAGCAGATTGATCTGGACTGTCGGCAGTTGCTTTTACTGTGCCATTTTCTTCTTGAGTGATATGGAACACAATTCTTAGGTCTACTCCAACATTAAGCGTTCCGTACCAACTACCGGCGAATTTGGCTGTCTGGCTAAAGCCAGAAGTTGATAGCAGAAATAAACAAGCAGCTATAATTATATGTTTCGTTTTCATAATATTTTATTTAACAGAATTATTATTCTTTTGCTCCTTAAACAAACGATAAGAATAGATGCAAGGAATAATCGTAATGACAGCAGTGACAGAAAAAAATACAATAAAGGCTATTTTTGCTGGTAATAGCAGACAGATAGCAGCCAAAAATAATCCACCACCAAACCATAACTTACCGGCTATTGCATGAGTTTTTTTCCAGTTTTCAGGATTTTCTAATGTCCATGGCAAGCGGATTCCGGCAAAATAGTTTGGTTTTAAATTCGGTAAATAGTTTCCGATAATAGCAAAGAGTAATCCAACGCCTCCAAGAATTAAACTGGCATTAAAACCTGATGCACCATGCACACCGCTATATATTATCATACAACTTATAGCAGTCATAAACACTGATACTGCAAAACCTATACGGAGCAACCTGTCTTTATTTTCAGCCGCATATCTTTTTGGGTCGATACGGTAAATGTTTTTTAGCAATAAGTACACAAGACTACTTACAACACTTAGAATAATGACTGAAATAAGCAATTCTTTTTTGCTGCCATACCGATCCGCATTGCCTTTTATATCGAAGTGTAAAGGAATTGTCTCTTGTAACTTATGCCAGCTGATGGCTAAGTAAATGGATGGTATCAGTATAACAGGCCATATTATCCTGTTTAATATTTTATACATGATTTATTTCTTTTTTGATTTGAATTGTAAAAACCATTTCATTATATCATCCACAACGGTGGTGTTTAATGAGTAATAAACAAACTGACCCTCTTTCTCCGCAATAACCAACTTGGCCTGTTTTAGTATATCCAGGTGATGAGAAATGCTTGGGAAAGAAATAGTGAATTGCTCCGCTATTTCACCAGCAGTCATATCTCTTTCCTGCAACATTTCAAGTATTTCTCGACGGGTAGGGTCATTTAGTGCTTTAAAAACAATATTCATTTGAGACTATATAATTATATATTTAGACAAATGTCTAAATAATATTTTTAATGGCAAAATAATTTTTATTAACTCAATGACAGAGCAGTTTGGCCGGATAACCGGCAAATAAAAATGCCAAACGGTTTTAATTAGCTAACATCTGTTAACTACTATTAACATGCACTGCCATTAATCACAATTGTCTTGTGTAGCGGTGTAACCTAATCTACTTTTGATCCGTCACACGAACAAATAAACAGATTAAAAACAAACAAGATGAAAAAATTAATTATTATGCTGGCAATTACAATAAGCACAATTAATGCTTTTGCCGGGGAAGAGAACATTAACCAGAAAGTCTTAGATGCATTTAAAACGGAATTTTCAACTGCTACAGATGTACAATGGTCTGTAGGCGCTAATTATTATATGGCAACATTTAACTACAATGAAAAATATGTGTTTGCGTATTTTAATGAGGATGGAGAATTATTTGGAATTACCAGGCATATAACGCAAGGAAACCTTCCAATGAACCTACAATCCAATTTGAAAAAAAATTATGATGACTATTGGGTAAGCGATTTAGTAGAAGTATCCAAAAGTGACGGAACCTATTACTACATCACTCTTGAAAATGCAGATACACAGCTTGTATTGAAATCAAGCGGTGGAAGCAATTGGAGTGTTAATAATAAAACGAGGAAGTCGTAGAACTAAGTTTTGGTGTGTGGTAAAACAAAGCCCCGTTACTCCTTTAATGGAAGCGGGGTTTTTTAATTTCATAACTCAGTGGTTAATAAAAAATATTTAATGTTAAGTTGTTTAACATCAGCCACCGTAAATCACAAATCACTTGACTTGCTTTATTACTGTCCCTACATTTGAATTATAATAATCAACAATCGTTAATCATTAAACTTTAAGCCATGAAACAATCAACAGCAGTAATTAATCTGCACAGAGTAAAAAGATTTTTTTTAGTATCATCATTCATGCTTGTCATTGCAAGCAGTAGTGCTTGGGCATCTGGAGAACCGAAAATTAGTAAGGCTGTAAAAGAGTCTTTTAATAAGGAGTTTATGGGTGCTAAATTGCTCGAATGGAGTGAAGAGGCCGGCTTTTTGAAAGCCACATTTATTTTAGGCGATCATCGTACGCAAGCCTTTTTTAAAGAGGATGGACAATTGCAAGGCAGCATCCGTACTCTTTTTTATAATCAGCTTCCATTGGCAGTGATGACAGCTGTAGATAAGCGTTTTTCTAATGCAGAGATTTTGGATGTAAATGAAATTAATAACTCATTGGGCACGGCTTATACTATTACATTGGAGGCAAAACATAAGAAATACAGGTTAAGACTTGGGGCCAATGGAAATATTAATGATATTGAAAGGCTGAAAAAATAGAGGCTATAATCTTTTTTTTGAAAATTCCGTTCTGATTTAATTACAGGACGGAATTTTTATTTCCGTAAAACTGTATTTTTGTGGCATTGTCTGTTTTCGTTGTTATTGTATTAGTAATTCAATATTTGATTATGACAGACAAGCCGCATTGTCCCCCGAAGATTCGGGGTCTGAAGGCACACTAAATATTTCAAGATGAATAAAGGTCCCGTTTCTAAGTTTATTGAACATCATTATCGTCACTTTAATGCGGCAGCATTGATGGATGCGGCTAAAGGTTATGAAGCACATTTAACTGCTGGTGGTAAAATGATGGTAACATTGGCTGGCGCCATGAGCACTGGTGAATTGGGAATATCATTGGCAGAAATGATTCGTCAAGGAAAGATAGATATTATCAGTTGTACAGGAGCCAATCTGGAAGAAGATGTGATGAACTTAGTTGCACATTCACACTATAAAAGAATTCCAAATTACCGTGACCTTACACCACAGGAAGAATGGGATTTACTTGAAAATCATTTTAACCGTGTAACAGATACTTGTATTCCCGAAGAGGAAGCTTTTCGCCGCCTGCAAAAACATTTGGTAAAGCAATGGCAGGATGCAGAAGCAAACAACGAACGTTTTTTCCCTCATGAATTTTTATATAAAACTATTTTAAGTGGTGAGCTTAAACAGTATTATGAAATAGATCCAAAAGATAGTTGGGTAGTGGCAGCAGCCGAAAGAAATATTCCAATCGTTGTGCCCGGTTGGGAAGACAGCACTACAGGAAATATTTTTGCCAGCTATGTAGTGAAAGGAGAACTAAAAGCAAGTACGGTCAAAAATGGTATTGAGTATATGGTTTGGCTTACAGAATGGTATCGCAATAATTCTTCAAATAAAGGTGTTGGATTTTTTCAGATCGGTGGTGGTATTGCTGGCGACTTTCCTATTTGTGTGGTGCCAATGATGTATCAGGATTTGGAGTGGCATGATGTTCCGTTCTGGAGTTATTTTTGTCAGATAAGTGATTCAACTACTTCTTACGGTTCATATTCTGGAGCTGTACCGAATGAAAAAATTACCTGGGGTAAATTAGATATCAAAACACCAAAGTTCATAGTGGAAAGCGATGCTACTATTGTTGCGCCGCTAATTTTTGCATGGGTACTTGGGTGGTAATAAGAAATTAATAGTTTATTATTATATCCCATTTAATTTTAGATACTGAATAAATAATATGCGAACAACTTTCTTTTTATTTGCTCTGGTGTTTTTTACTTGTGGTTTAGCACAAGTAAGTAAAGAAAAAACGACAATTATTATTACAAAAACCACTCCTTATTGTGGCGGTGCTAATCCACCGGAAGAAATTCTCAATGAAGCCAAAAAGAAAAAAATCCCTTTTGGTGAAAAATTTTACATAATTAAAGGCTATTGTAATTCGAATGACAGAAAAATAATTGATTCGTTGGTGATGGACTCGTCAGGAAAAGGGTTTTCGATGTTGAAGCCAGGTTGCTATTCTATTATCAATGACTTTGGGTATAATAAAATTGACGTCGATACCAGTCTCTATGACATGGATTGCCTTAAAAAATTATGGGAAACACCGCTTTTTAAATTTGAAATAGTAAAAGGGAAAAGTGAAATATTTTCATTTAATATAGAAGAACAATGTCCCTATAACAAACCTTGTTACAAAGGGGAAATAGCAGTTCCTATGTAGTGTTTTTTACACCTCTTTCATATTTTATTAAGTACACATATTATAAAACAAGAATCCCGTCTTGCAATTAGCGAAACGGGATTTCTATTTATGGTGAAAGGCCTGGATCAAAATTTCATAGGCTGTGTATTTTCAATGCTTTCTATATTATTAACGAAGAGTAGTATAATCTGGATTTTTTATGTGGGAAAAAAACAAAAAACCCTCCGTTTGAGAAGGGTTTAAATAATTTCTTATATATATAGGCTTATCGTTTCGGTACTTCCAGTTTAATATCTCTTTTCAGCATATCATTCCGATTGGCCATTTCCCAGGCTGTGTAAAATACCAGCTGAGCTCTTTTTGCCATCAAGGGATAATTGATCTTATCAGGAGTATCGGTGGGTTTATGATAATCAGCCTTCAACATTCCATCATAATAAAATATAATAGGAACTCCTTTAGCGGCAAAGTTGTAATGGTCGCTACGGAAATAAATACGATTTCTGTCATTTGGGTCGTTAAACTTATAATCCAGTTCCAATTTTGTATATAATTTATTAGCGGCTTCGCTAATGATTTTAAGATCAGTGCTTATTTTATCATCGCCAACTACATACACATAATTGAGTGAGTCACCAACATGACGGCTTGAATCAGTTCTACCAATCATATCAATATTCAGATCTACAGTTGTTTTCTCTAATGGGAAAACGGGATGGTTTGAATAATAAGCTGAACCCCATAATCCTTTCTCTTCGCCACTTACTGTCATAAAAACAATTGATCTGCGTGGACCATTGCCTGCTGCTTTTGCTTTTGCAAATGCTTCAGCCATTTCGATTACACCAGTAGTTCCTGAGCCATCGTCATCAGCTCCGTAATAAATTACATCGCCTCTTTTGCCAAGGTGATCGTAATGCCCTGTAATGAAAACATATTCATCTTTCAGATCAGAACCTTCTACCATTCCTAATACATTAGAAGCAGTAGTAGTTTGTGTTTGTTTTGCATATACTAATTCTACATCTGCAGAATAAGTTTTAGAAGTCAATGAACCTGCTTTCAATTTTGCAAATAGATTATTACCATCTTCTCCCATAATTTTTGAAGCAGTGTTTTCTGAAACAGTAAATGCGAATGGTGTTTGCATTGCTTTAAAGCTATTCATACTCCAATTGTTGTTAGTCCGCATTTCATTTCTTGGAAAATTATTATATACAATGATAAGTGCTGCAGCACCTTTATTCATAGCAGCATTCATTTTGCCAAACGAACTGGAAGGAGAAGCAAAACCAGTTGCAGAAGATTTATAGTCAGCCGGTACTCCGTCAGCTATAATAACCAGCTTGCCTGCCACATTCAAATCTTTATAATCATCTCTGTTTCCTTCATCGCTAATGCCATAGCCTGCGAATACTGCTTCTGAAAAACGCATTTCAGCAGCATAATTGTTTGTTTGTGGCTGAAAATCTTTATTCAATTCCAATGCAGCTCCATTAATGTTAATAGCAGCGCCAATCATTGAATCTTTGTAAAGATTATAAACCTGACGATAGCTTCCATTATTTCCCGGAACTAATCCAAAAGATTTGAATTGTGATTCGATATAATCCGCTGCTCTGTTTAATCCTTCAGAAGGTGTATTTCTCCCTTCCATTTCAGGTCCGGCAATGATATAAAGATGTCTCTTCATATCATCTACGGTAATGGTGGCAGCAGCTTTTTGTGCATTTTTATCTTTTTTCTGTGCCATTGATAACAATGGCATACTTAGCAAAATGTAAATGATGATTTTTTTTGTCATTGTGTTTGATTGTGTGAACTATAAAAATAACCCCTTCCATGAAACAGGAAGGGGAAATATTGATGATTGGTAATCTTTTATTTTATGCGCAGGCAATTTTTTCTACCCGCCTGCCGTGTCTTCCACCTTCAAAGTCTGTCGTTATGAAAAGTGCCACCATTTTTTCTGCATCGCCTTCTCTTACAAATCTTGCAGGAATACATATAATGTTGGCATCATTATGTCCTCTTGCCAATTGTGCCAGTTCTTCGCCCCAGCAGATAGCAGCCCTTACTCCTTGATGTTTATTAGCCGTCATAGCTACTCCATTGGCACTACCGCAAATTAAAATACCAAACGCAGCTTCGCCATTATCTACTGCTGATGCAACAGGATGTGCAAAGTCCGCATAATCGGCAGATTCTTTACTATGTGTTCCAAAATCTTTAAAGGCCAATCCTTTTCCTTCCAGAAAAGAAATCAGAGACTCTTTGTAATCATATCCTGCATGATCACTTCCGATGGCGATGGGTTTGCTGAGGTCGAATGGAGAATGCATAATAAAAGTGTTGAGTTAAAGAAATCTCTTATATGTATAAAGACATTACAAAGTTAAACAACTCATTACTTATAACCAGAAATGCTAAACTTTCTTAACTCCACTCTTCTTCTTCTTTTTTCTGGCTTTTATTGATGCGGGATGCAATAATAATACTTGCTTCAAATAAAAGATAAAGCGGAATAGTAACAATTGTTAAACTAAACGGATCGGTAGATGGTGTGATGATAGCTGCGGCAATCAATATTACTACAAATGCATGCCGCCTGTATTTTCTTAAAAACTTTGCTGTAACAATGCCAATTCTTGCCAATACCATTACCAGCAACGGCATTTGAAATAAAATACCAATACCGACTGTTGTGTAAATCAGATTTTCAAGATAATCAGAGAATGTAGGCATAATCTGTATCTGAGGACTCAGCTTGTAGTTAAAATAAAAATTAACCATAAAAGGAGTGAGGATATAATAACCAAATGCCACACCTGCAAAAAATAAAATGGAAACCCAGAAAATAATCCCTCTGGTTTTCTTTAGTTCATTTGATGATAATGCAGGACGTAAAAACTTCCAGAACTCCCAGAATATATAAGGGAAGGCAATAATAAAACCGCCAATAAATGCTAATGTAAATGATGCAACGAACTGTCCCGTCATAGTTGTTTCTAGAAACTTTACATCTACTTGCTGAAAACATAACGTATCGCCAATACCAATTTTTTGGCCTATGCTGCAAAGCCAACGGGCAGAAACAAAATCTGCACGGGTAGGGGCAAAGAGGATGTCATTAACTACAAAATCTGCATAAATGAAAACGATAATAGCTCCAAGCAATACAGCTATTACGGAACGGATGACATGCCATCGTAAATCTTCCAAATGGTCTATAAAAGACATTTCTGCCTTTGGGTCCTTGTTTCGCTTATTATAAAAAATCCAGTAATGCCATTAGCTTTTTTCAGAAGAAGGGCAAAGATAAGGAGGCGACTCGTAGCTTGAAGCTAAAAGCTTACAGCTTTATTATTTCAATTTCTTCATTTTTACCATTTCAATCCTTGTGTCGCTTACATGAAGTATATCAAACTCAAAATCATCAATAATGATGTGTTCTTTTTGCTTGGGTATTTTTTCGTGGTGGTTAATAATAAAGCCAGATAATGTTTCTGATTCATCATTACCAAATTGGAAACCATATTTCTGGCTGAGAAAATCAAGTTCAAGCCTTCCGGAAAACATGAATTCATTTTCGGCAAGCTGTTTGTCAACAAACACTTCTGTGTCATATTCGTCATGTATCTCTCCAAAAAGCTCTTCCAGCACATCTTCCATGGTAATGATGCCAGCTGTACCGCCAAATTCATCCACTACCCAGGCAATACTTTTTCTGTCTTTAGTAAATTTATTGATAAGGCCGGAGGCACTCATGCTTTCCGGCACAGCAGGTATTGGTAATAGTACAGACTTTATATCCGTTGGTCTTTTAAACATATCTAATTGGTGCACATAACCTACAATATGGTCTATATTTTCATTATAGACAATCAGCTTGCTTAGTTTTGTTTCAACAAATTTATCAGTTAGCTCTTTTATGGTGGCAGTATTTTCAATGCCAACAATTTCCTTGCGGGGCACTAAGCATTGTCTGATTTTTACTTTAGGAAGCTCCTGAGCATTCTCCATCAATTGTGTGTTCCGTTCCTGTCTTTCATCGTCCGGGGTCATTTGAAAAAGGTGTTTCAGATCGCTTCGGTTAATCGGTTCTTTGTTTTTATCAAGCCGTATGTTGAACAAATATTTTAATATCCATTCAGATAAATCAATGAAACCAGTAGCAATTGGATGAAAAAGCTGGTAAAAGAAATTAGTAACAGGAGCAAACTTTATCAGCAACGAATTACTTTTTGACCGAAATATTGCACGGGGAATAAATTCAGCAAAGATCAATACAACAAAAGTGGCCAATGCAATTTCAATAATTAAATAAACGGTAGCAGAACCTACATGCAGCTTCTTCCATACCGGAGCCATTACTTTACTTATTTGTAGGCTGAGGAGTACAAGGCATAGGGTAAAACCAATCAGCGTAGTTCCAATAAACTTTGCAGGAGATTCTATAAACTTTGACAGCAACTGGCCAGCATTTCCGCCTTGGTTTTTTTTGATCTCAATATTCAGCCGGTTGGCACTGTAATATGCCATTTCAATACCCGCAAAAAATCCCATTAAAGCAAGGGTAAGGATAAAAATTAAAATTGCACTCCATTCAACCATACTGCGAAGATAGATAAGAACTTTTTAGTCGTATAATTGGCGGATTAGCTGTCAGATTGCAGAAACTTTGTAACAACCGCCTGTGCTTCTGCACAAGCTCTTTCCAGATCATCATTCAGAATGATATGGTCAAACTGTTGCTTGAAAGATAACTCATAATTTGCCTTGCTAATGCGGGCCTGAAGTGATGCTTCCGTTTCTGTTCCTCTTGCTCTTAATCGTTTTCCAGTTCGTCAATAGAAGGCGGCTCTATAAATAATGAAAGCGAATTATAAGGATAAAGTTGTTGTACATGAATACCTCCTTTTACATCTACATCTAGCAGCGGCGATTTGTTTTGATGCCATATACGTTCCATTTCACTTTTCAATGTGCCATAATATTTTCCTTCGTACACCATTTCCCATTCTACAAATGCTTCATCTTCTATTTTTTGTTTGAAATCTTCAATGGTAATGAAATAATAATCTGCTTTATCCTTTTCATTGTTGCGGGGCTGACGGGTGGCGCAGGAAATTGAAAAGGCTAATTGTTCGGGCATTGTTTTCAGCAAATATCTAGTTACTGAAGTTTTACCGGCGCCGGATGGTGCGGCTATGATGATAAGTTTATGGTTTGATGTATTCATTGCAAAAGGTGAGCAAAAGTAAAGATTAATAGGTGTAAAACCAGATAATGCAATGTTTCAGCAATGATATGAGATATATAACATTAACGAAATACTCTCGACAATTGAATAATCAACTGTTTACTTTTTTTTGGCGGTTAATTGTTTTTGTTTTTCTTCATTTAACTTCTTCCTGAATTTTACAATTCTTGTTACCAGCCCTAATGGCAATGGCTTATCATGTGGGAATTGTGCCGTTCCCTTTCCGCCTTTATATTCAGCTAATTCTTTTTTAAAGACTTCTTCACTTCTTGGTACAGGATAAATACCGATATGATTTTTGAATCCTGCAAAATAGATTAGCTCTCCATTTAATTTAAAGCCAGCAATTGCATAGCTAATGGCTTCTTCTGCAGCAGGTGCCGCTTTCTTAATAGTAGCTCTTAATTTTTCCATTCGTTCCTGCACAGGAGCAGGAAAGCCGGCAATGTATTCATCAATGTTCTTTGCAGGTTTTGTTTTTATAGGCATAATACATTGTTAATGACTAAAGCTAATATTTTTCCCATATCAAATGATACCGTTCTTCAAAAAGCATCAGTTCTTTTCCAGGTAATCCTTCAATGAGATGTTGATGATATGTGTCCAGCCTTCCACAAAGTTTTCTTTTGCAAAGGCATTGGTTGCAGAAGGAAATGTTTCCAATCCCGAATGAGTAAGTACAAGTTTTGTTTTATCGCCTTCGGAAAACAACTCAAAACTAACTAATGAGTTTCCTTCATAGCCATCATACCGCCAGGTGTAGGAGAGTTTTTTATTTACAATGGCTTCTTGAACTGTGCAAAGGTGCAGATATTTTTCGCCTTCTTTTCCTTCACCATAAAATTGAAACTCAAAGCCAGGCTCTGCCTTAAACTCTGAAAGATCAAAATACCATTCTTTCATTTTTGTTTTATCAGTAATAGCAGCCCACACTTTGTCAACCGGAGCGTTGAACGTTCTTTCTATAATAATCGGAGTGTTGTTCATATTTATAATTTTTAAGATTGAGTTTCTTATTGAATTGTTTTTACATATAATTCTAATCGGGCAACATGTTGTTTAGCTCCTTCTATAGCTCCATACTTTTTGTTTACTCTTACCAGTTCTGCTACTGATTCAAAAACAGAATACATCGTAAGTTTTGTTTTGTCGCCTTCTTGTTCAAAAGTTACTGTTACATGGAAGTTTACAGGCTCTGTATCTTCATCACCAGAATGTTTATACACTAGCCGGTTCGGTTTTTCTACTTCTAGAAAAAGAATTTTATTTGGATAATCTCTTCCATCAGGTCCATGCAGTATAAATTCCCATGTTCCTCCGGATTTTACTTCCATTTCTTTACTAGTTAATGAAAAGCCATCTGGTCCATACCAATGCACAAGATGTTCGGGCTGCGTCCAAGCATCCCACACTAATGTTTTAGGTGCAGATAATAATCGGGTGATAACAATCTCCCGGTCAGCGGTTAGTGATTTTGCGTTTGACATTCCCCTTTTTTTTAGTTTGAACTACAGTTAAATAATTTTCAAGGGCATCTAGTTTCTTGTTCCAGAAATCCTCGTATTGTTCCACCCATTTAGAAACTTCGTTTAACTTTTTTAGTTTTGCTTCGCAATACCGTTCTCTTCCTTCCTGTCGTATAACAATAAGGCCACATTCGGTCAGTATCTTGATGTGTTTGGAAATTGCAGGACGGCTTATATCAAAATTATCAGCCACCGCATTCAGGTTCAACGACTGTTTCGAAATCATCTGAATGATAGCTCTTCTCGTAGGATCTGCGATAGCCTGAAATACGTCTCTTCTCATAAATACGCTTTATTGTGTAACCAATCGGTTACAAATATAGGTAACTATTTGGTTACGCAAAATAATCAGAGCAGTTTTTCCTCGGTTGGTTTAAAGAAGATGGAAATTTTAAAACTGTATAGATGCTGTTATCTGGTCACCACTTGTCCTTCAAAAACAACGATTCATCCATTTCTCTTTTCATTTCAATTCGGCACAATTCCTATATTTGCATTCTCTAATCACAGCATATGAAGCATCTCACAGCCCTCTGTTGATTGTATCGATTACACCGGGCAACGCATAAGGATCATCAAATACGGATAACAGCATTTTCTGTTGTTACCTGCTTCATTAATCTCATTATATTTATTGTCAATCATGTCGCAATCAACTTATTGTAATAAGCTATCACATTTTTTTACATTAGTCAAACAGTCCTTCAAAGGAGGAGAACATGACTATACACAAGGCAGCATTCGTGGTGCTATCGTATTACTCGCCATTCCTATGATTCTTGAGTTAAGTCTTGAATCAGTATTCGCCGTGGTAGATATGTATTTTGTTAGTCACTTACCCAATGCAAGTGCGGCGATGGCTACAGTCGGATTAACTGAAGCTGTTGTGGCGTTGGTATATACAATTGCTATGGGTCTAAGTATCGCCGCTACAGCCGTAGTGGCCAGGCGCATTGGAGAAAAGAATCCTGAAGGAGCAGCTCATGTTGCAGCTCAATCATTACTCATTGCATTAATGGTAACAGTTGTGGTCAGCATACTGGGTATCGTATTCGCAGCCGATGTACTGAGACTCATGGGTGCTAAACCAGAAGTGGTTAGAGACGGTACTGTGTTTACCCGAATCATGTTGGGAGGTTCTGTTGTCATCATCTTATTATTCCTGATAAATGGAATATTCCGTGGTGCTGGAGATGCTGCAATGGCCATGCGTAGTTTGTGGATAGCCAGTATCATTAATATTATTCTATGTCCTGCTCTTATCAATGGCTATGGTCCTTTTCCGGAATTAGGATTAAAAGGTGCGGCAATAGCAACTACCATTGGGCGGGGAATTGGTGTAATTTATCAATGCTATCATTTATTCAGTGGAAAAAGAACAATAAAGATTAAGTGGCCGCACTTTAAATGGGATTTACCAGTAGCAAAGACCTTGGTGGAAGTGGCCTGGCCTGCCACATTCCAGTTCTTTATTCAAAGTGGTAGTTGGATATTTATGGCTTACGTTGTTTCTATAACAGGTAGTACAGATGCCAGTGCAGGTTATCAGGTGGCTATCCGCAATGTTGTATTCTTTATTCTTCCTGCATGGGGATTGAGTAATGCAGCAGCCACATTGGTAGGACAGAACCTTGGAGCTAAGCAACCACTACGAGCGGAACAAAGTGTGTTACTTACAGCAAAGTATAATGCCATATTTATGGCCGCCGTTATGTTTTTATTCTTGTTCTTTTCTTCGCCCATCATCAGCATATTTACCACTGAACCTGCAGTACATCGTTATGCAGTACAGGCATTGCAGATAATTGGAGCCGGATATATCTTTTATGGTATTGGTATGGTAATGGTGCAGGCACTCAATGGTGCAGGTGATACTAAAACGCCTACATGGATTAACCTGTTTGGTTTCTGGTTGTTTCAGATTCCCTTTGCATGGATAATGGCCAAGACTTTTAATATGGGGCCAATGGGTGCTTTCATTGCTATTCCGGTAGCCGAAGTATTTATGGCATTGGTAGCCTGGTATTATTTCAAAAAAGGGAAATGGAAAGAAGTGAAAGTGTAGCAGTAATAGTTTGTTAGTGATAAAGAAGTCAAACAATTCTACCTTAGTATCATATTACTGATTATGAGCAATGTTATAGATCAAAATAGACTGCGCCAGATATTCTTTATAGTTATTATACTATTGCTGGGAGTATTACTTTTTATAGAAATGCAATCTTTTATTCCAGCCATACTTGGCGCAGTTACTATTTACATATTACTGCATAAATGGATGAACTATCTGATTGAAAAAAGAAAATGGCGAAAAGGCTTAACCTCACTATTGCTGATGCTTTTTGCTTTTATAGTTATATTGGTTCCTGTAGGCTTGCTCATCAATATGCTTTCATCAAAAGTTACTTATGCTATTCAGCACTCATCAGAACTGGTTACAGCTTTAAAGAAGCTAGTTGCTAATATTGAGCAGCAGTATAATATTGTTCTTGCCAGTGAATCAAATATTAATAAACTTGGTGGCATGATTTCTCAAAGTCTGCCAAAGATTGTAGGAGCAACTTTCAATACTTTAACCACTATTTTCTTTATGTTTTTTATTCTCTACTTCATGCTGGTAAACAGCCGGAAAATGGAGAATACAATTTATGAATACATGCCTTTAAGAGATGAGAATGTTGCAAAGCTGGAAAAAGAAGTGCATTCAATGGTAATGTCCAATGCGATTGGCATCCCTTTAATAGCTTTTGCACAAGGTGTGGTAGGATTAATAGGCTATCTTATAATTGGTGTGGACCAACCGTTCTTTTGGTTTGGTGTTACCTGCATTGCAGGTATGCTGCCTGTAGTTGGCGCAGCGTTAGCTTATGTACCGATGGCAATTATTGCTTTTGCTGATGATAAAACCGGGCAGGGAATCTTCTTACTTGTTTATGGGTTTGGAGTAATTGGTACAATTGATAATGTGTTGCGGTTTACTTTATTAAAAAAGCTGGCAGATGTGCATCCGCTTACAACTGTATTCGGTGTTATTATTGGATTGAATCTGTTTGGATTTATCGGTTTAATATTCGGACCGTTACTTATCTCTTTATTTATGCTGTTATTGAAAATTTACTCCACAGAGTTTATTACAAAACAAAGAGATATTAATAAGATTATGGAGAATTAAGTACAGTTAGTCAGCATAGTTTTTCAGTACACTATCCCAGTCATAGTCATTAAACCTGATTTTATAGCCTGAAAGATCTTTACCAAATTCCTTACCCAATATTTTTCGAATTCCCTTTTTACCGCCGAAGTCGCCTTTGAACCAACTGAGTATTTTCGAAGTAGTAATCTCTTTTAATTCATCATTTACAACTGTTTCTGATTTTAAAAAATTACGACTCGCTAGGTCTAACTGTTGGTCGATTTTATCATAGGAATAAAAAGCAATCGGCGGACAACTTTTGGCACCACAGTTTAAAGCGAAATGAATTCGATAGTCAATTTTGCTTACTGCCAATTGTTTAATGAGCTTTCCGGGAAAGAACTTTGGCAGGTAGCCCATACTAAACTTCCAACGGTACTTTCTTAAAATATCATGTTCAATATTATCGAGGCTAAATGATTTACTGGCAATGACGATTACTTTTTTTGTAAAAATTTTAGGGCGGGTCATTTTTTCCCGGCCGGCTAATATTTGAAACCATGCATTGTACATATTGACCCAGAATGTCTTGATGGCATCATCATTGTTCAGGCCATCCTTAATTCGTTGTATATCGATTGATTGCAACTCTGCTTCTATAGCTGTTGTTGGTTCTTCAGTTTTAACGGCGTATAGAAATCTTTCTGATAATTGTAATAAAGCAGTATCTGGTGTTGCATCCATGTTTGTTTTCTTTATCGGAATAGCAGAAGCAAATCCGGCTGAAAGGTAGAGTAATAGTAGTACTGACAGGTAACAGACAGTTTTTTTCAAGGTTATCTTCGGTTTTGTTTTCATACTAAAACATTTTCGTCTATATATTATATACAGTTAATGAATAGCTCTTAGATGTGTGTAGTAAAACTAATTTATAATATCTTACCCTTATTCATAGTAGTTATCCTCGTATGAATTTGAAGTGCAACACCGTAGTTCTTCGTAAACTGCTATAAAACAGCAGCTTATTTCTTGTAAAATTGACAATTGCATAATATTTTGCAGAGCCTTACGTTTTTAAATCCAATCCGAGATACAACAACCGAAAGGAAGTTATACCGAAGAAAAACCGTACCTAAGTGAGAAACCTATTTATTCCATTATTAATGGGATTAATGTGTACATCGTTTACCATTATCCCAACAGAGCAGCCAACTGTAAGCAGCCCGATTGCTATTACAGTTTCGCAGCACCTAATTACGGACTCCACTTTACATATTGATGATGAAGCAACGGTATTGTATAATGCTATTAACCTTTCTGCGTATGGCTTATCTGCCGAAGCATTTAACTATGCCTGGACAGGTTATCAAGAATTGCTGGAAAGAAATAAGATTCGCCGAATCAACTATCTTACTATTTGTGATTTTAGTCAATCTTCAGGAAAAAAACGTTTGTACATAATAGATATAGAGAATCAACGTTTGGTAACGAACACTTATGTGGCTCATGGAAAAAACTCTGGTGGCGAATTCGCTACTACGTTTTCCAATAAGCCTGAATCATTGCAAAGCAGTCTGGGTTTTTATATAACAAGCAGTACATATATCGGAAAGCATGGGTTGTCTTTACGCATCAATGGTGTAGACCCCGGATATAATGATAAAGCACTGGAAAGAACAATTGTGATTCATGGTGCAGCTTATGTAGATCCTGCAAGAGCAAAGGCCGGAGTTTTTATGGGTCGTAGTTGGGGATGCCCTGCTGTGCCTGAGAAAGAGTCCGCATCAATCATCAATACAATAAAAGAAGGCTCTTGTTTATTTATATATCATCCCGGCAAAAATTATTTGCTTGGCTCTAAAATACTAAATGGCTGATTGGACACATAACAAGGATGGATGATAACACAAAGCCCAACTTTCCCTATAGTTGGGCTTTTGTTTTTACTTCTTACAAAAAACTTCAATTTATAATTTACTGATGTATTGCTGAATGGTAATGCCACTCATCCAGGTCATAGCAGCGACTACCATCCAACCGATAATTT
The DNA here is from genome assembly GCA_016706055.1 of Chitinophagaceae bacterium. Lineage (GTDB taxonomy): Bacteria > Bacteroidota > Bacteroidia > Chitinophagales > Chitinophagaceae > JJ008. The sequence goes on from JADJKL010000004.1 coordinate 170,770, forward strand.
GTAACCCCAGCGGATGTTTATATTGTCGCATAATAGATTGTTTGTTTGCTGCAATCAGCATTACGGCTAAAGCAATCGGTAAAATAACTCCATTTACGGCACCGGCGAATATTAATAGCTTAACAGGGTTTCCAACGATAATAAAAATGGCAGTTGATAAAATAATGAAACAGCTAATCACAATCTTTTCGTTGTTTTTAACAACAGGAACCAATGTCTTCCAGAAAGAAACAGAAGTAAATGATGCGCCGATAACAGAAGTGATGGCTGCACTCCATAATACAATGCCAAAGAATTTATAACCTAACTCTCCCCCAGCAGATTGGAATACTGATGCAGCAGGATTGTCTGTTGCTAGATGTATACCTTGCGACACCACACCTAAAGCAGCGAAGAATAACATGAACCGCATTAATGATGTGATCAATATTCCACTGACTGAGCTTCTTGTTATTTGTGAAATGCTTCCCTTACCTTTTATACCCGCATCAATTAAGCGATGAGCTCCGGCAAAAGAAATATATCCGCCAACTGTGCCACCTACTAATGTCACAATTTTCATCACATCAATTTTTTCGGGCCAGATAGTTCTGTACAAAGCTTCGCCAACAGGTGGATTGGAAGTGAATGCAATATATATTGTTAGTCCAATCATTATTAAACCCAACAGTTTTACGAAATTGTCAATCAGCTTTCCTGCTTCTTTATGCCAAAAAATACCTAATGCAATTACACAACTGATAATGGCACCAATCTTTGGATCAATACCCGTTAAAACATTTAATCCTAATCCTGCACCAGCAATATTGCCGATATTAAAAACTAATCCCCCAAATGCAATTAGTGCTGCAAGAAAAAACCCAAGACCAGGAAAAACTTTATTAGCAACATCTTGTGCCCTGTTTTCACTTACTGTTACTATTCGCCAGATATTTAACTGTGCACCAATATCCAATAAAATAGAAATAAGAATTACAAAGCCAAAGCTTGTCAGTAATTGTTCTGTGAATAAAGATGTTTGTGTAAGAAAACCCGGTCCAATGGCTGAAGTTGCCATTAAAAATGCAGCACCAAGTATTGCGGAATTCTTTTTCAAGCTTTCAGTATTAAAGTATGAATAGCTTTTGCAAACTCAATTGCATGTTTTCCATCGCCATGTATGCAAATTGTTTCTGCTTTGATTGGAATTGATTTACCTGATACTGTTGTAACAGTTCCATCTTTTATCATTTTTGATACTTGTTGAATCATTTTTTCTACATCTGTTATTAAAGCATCAGGCTTTGATCTGGGTGTAAGTGAACCATCATCCTGATAAGTACGGTCAGCAAAAACCTCACTGGCTGTTTTTAATCCAATTGCATTTGCTTCACTGATAGAATGGCTGCCGCTAAGCCCATACAAAATAAGATTGCTATCAAAATCATTTACTGCTTTTGCAATAATGTTTGCTATCAATGCATCTTTTGCAGACATATTGTATAAAGCTCCATGAGGTTTTACATGATTTATTTTTTCGCCAAAACTATCCGCCACTTCAAAAAAAATAATTAGCTGTTGTATTATTAATTCATACAGTTCATCAAGTGGCATAGCGATTTCAGTTCTTCCAAAATTTTCTCGGTCTAGAAAGGAGGGGTGTGCACCGATAGAAACATTATGTTTCAGACATGCTGCTATTGTTTGGTGCATCGTGTCAATATCGCCAGCATGATATCCGCAGGCAATATTGGCTGAAGTAATAAATGGAATAATTAATTCATCATTGCCAATACCTTCACCAAGATCGCAGTTTATATCTGGTCTCATTTAGTTTTTTTGCTTGAAATATTCCTTTAATCTGAAACTACATGCATTTTGCAATTGCAACAAATGCTGCTGCTGATTTATAAAAAGTTCTTCGGCATTTTGTAAATCGGTTAATCTGAACTGAATTGTATCACCTGATTTTAGTTGAGCCAGTTTTGAATGATGGGCAGAAATTATATGCCCAACTCTGGGATAACCACCTGTTGTTTGATGATCGGCCATTAAAATAATCAGTTTGCCATCAGGTAATAATTGAATAGTTCCAAAACTCACTGCAGATGAAATCACTTCATCTTTCAAAGTAGTTATTAATGGAATATTATTCAACCGATAACCCATTCTGTCCGATTGTTGCGATAATTCAAAAGAATTGTTGGTTAATTGTTCTTTTGATTCAGTAGTAAGCTGGCTCCATTCAAACCCGGGTAGTATATAAAATAGTTGAGAGGTCTCTTCATGCTGTGAAGATGAGGGTACTTTTATATCTGCTTTCCATGGTAGTACAGAAAACTCTTTTTGTGTTGCAGGATATGGATAAGCAAGACGAAATAAAACATGATCGTCTTTTTGTAATTTTCTACCATTAAAACCACCAACTTTTGCTTTTAGGTTTGTACTTCGGCTATCCATCCAGCTTTTTACAGAAATACCTCCGGCCACAGCGAGGTAAACTCTTGCTCCGTTTATAGGTTTATGAAATTGTAAAATATCGTTTTTGTTTACAATGATTGGGTGTAAAACAGGAACTGGTTCACCATTAATAGTTGGGGAAAAATCGGCACCGCCCAAAGCAATTAATGCAGACTGCGAAAACATTATAGTAGCAGCGGGGAAATGCATTTCGAGAACTGCTTCTTTAGCATGATTGCCAACCAATGCATTTGTTATTTGCATGGCATACTTATCCATTGCACCAGTTGGGTTAATGCCCAGATGTTGGTTGCCATAACGGCCACTGTCCTGTATGGTGTCTTGTATGCCGGCGTTAATAATTTTCATATTCAACCTTTGATATTGAATAAAACTGAACACTGTCCTCAGCTTTCAGGAGTATTGGTTCTTCTCTATTTGCATCAAATAGTTTCAACGGTGTTCTTCCAATAACATGCCAACCACCTGGCGAAATCAATGGATAGATTCCGGTTTGTTTGCCCGCAATACCCACACTTCCAGCTGCCACAATATTTGGTTGCGGCTTTCTTGGCATAGCAATTTTTTCATCCACTTCGCCCATATAAGCAAAGCCGGGAAGGAAGCCAATCATAAACACATTATATGTTTTTTGGGTATGAAGAGCAACAAGTTCTTCTCTGGACATATTTTTTGCTGAAAGAAACTGTAGCAGATCCGGAGCATATTCTGTTTCGTAGCAAACAGGAATTTTGATTAATCTTTTTTCAATTGTTCTCTCTGGAACTGATTGCATCATTTTTTCTTCAAGCAATTTCTCAACTGTTTCAAATGCAGTTTCGGTACCTGAATTGAGGTGCCTAATTTTTGCTATATCATAATGAATAGTGATAGAGCTATATGCGGGCACAATATCAATTATTCCTAAAAATGGATTTTCTCTTAATTGATGAAACCTGCTGATGACTTGATGATTGATGGTTTGGTCAATCATATTTCCAAAGTCGATAGTGATTGCAGCATCACCAAGTGAGAAAATACTATATGGCAATTTGTTTTGATTCATGTCCGGCAATTGAAGTTAGAACTCTTGTTTGGGAATAAGAAACCAACTAATGGTTAATCAGTAACTTTGTGCAGATGGCGAGATTTAACCGAAGAGACAGTTTCAATTTATTATCTAAACTAACGCCCCGCCGTGCCTGGAATGGAATAAAAGTACTTAGCAGTTATTACGTTACTAAGTGGACTAAAAAACCGGTGCAGTGGGGATATCCTGTTTCTATTTCTTTTGAGCCTACTACATCCTGCAATCTTCGCTGCCCGGAATGTCCTAGTGGTTTAAGAGCATTTACCCGGCCAACCGGGATGTTACAAAAAGATTTTTTTACAGAAACGATTGACCAGCTTTCAAAAGAATTATTATACCTCGTTTTTTATTTTCAGGGAGAACCATATTTGAATCCATCTTTTTTGGATATGGTATCTTATGCATCAAAAAAAAGAATCTATTCGGCTACGTCTACCAATGCTCATTATCTAAATGATGCGAATGCAAAGAGAACAATTGAAAGTGGATTGGATAGGTTGATAATTTCAATTGATGGAACTACACAAGATGTGTACCAGCAATACAGAGTCGGCGGCACTTTATCGAAAGTAATAGAAGGAGCAAAAAATATTGTGAAATGGAAAAAGGAATTGAAAAGTAAAAAGCCGTTTGTAGTTTTTCAGTTTCTGGTAGTAAAACCAAATGAACATCAGATAGAAGATGTAAAAAAACTTGCTAAAGAAGTAGGTGTTGATGATATTTGGTTTAAAACAGCGCAGATTTACGATTATGAAAATGACCCGAATCAACTGATTCCAACAATTGATAAATATAGCCGTTATAAGAAAACAGAAACTGGGCATCAATTTAAAGGAAAGCTGCAAAATCATTGCTGGCGGCTTTGGCATGATCCTGTAATTACTTGGGATGGATTAGTAGCTCCTTGCTGTTTTGATAAAGACGCACAACATCAGTTGGGAGATTTAAAGAAAAAATCCTTTAAAGAAATCTGGAAAAACGGAGAATACAGTAAATTCAGAAAGAAAATTACAGAAGGAAGAAAGAATATTGACATTTGTGCCAATTGTTCCGAAGGCACTAAAGTCTGGAGTAATGATTAATAATTAAAAATTTTGCATGAACCTTCCATCACACCTTTCTACTCGCATTCAATACCAGCATAAAGCTTTGGTAGATTTAATTGATGGCCTTTCTATTGAAATGGTAAGGCGCCAAGTGCTGCCAGGCAAGTGGTCTATTTTTGAAAACATAGTTCACTTGCAAACCTATCAGCATTTTTTTCTTAGTCGTATAAAGCAATTATTGGAAACAGAAAACCCGGTTTTTGAAAGATATACTGCTGAAGCAGATCCTTTATTTCTAGATAATTGCGGAAAAACTACAAGGGAAATAATGCATGATATGATTACTGTAAGAAAAGAAATGGCCGCCGCTATGCTTGCTTATCCCGAATCTTTTTTTAGTCGGAAAGCAACACATCCTGTATTTGGGACAATGACATTGCTGCAATGGATTAATTTCTTTTTACTGCACGAAGCACACCATCTGTTTGCAATTTTTAAATTAAAGGTTGCGTTGCAGAAAGCTATTTCTGAGTAAAACTTGTAAAGTTTTCAATCAGTTTGAATAATAACTCACCACTTTTTCACTTCATCATATAGCAAAGTATAAAAAGAAGTAAAACCTTCGAAAAAGCTGCGGATTGATTCTGAAATCAATTTCATATTTAATGGGTTTAAGGATGGTATTGCAAATCAAATGGTTTAATTGATTTACGGCAATACCACAAAGAGGGATTTTTCAGCACCAATGCTGCGGTAGGAATGTTAATAAATGGGTAACTATTTCAGGAACGATAATCTTTTAAGATGTCAATGTTGTAACATTAATTTTGTTGTTTAACCTGAAAATTTTTACATTTACTTGATTATGGGAATAGAGGAAGATATACAACAGCATAAGTTTCGAAATCCGCATCAGAAGGCAGCGATTAACCTGCTTTATACTTTTTCGTGGATAAGAGATAAGACAAAAGCTGTTTTTGATGCAGAAGATATTACCCCGCAGCAATTCAATATTCTGAGAATATTAAGAGGCAGTTTCCCTCAACCACTTTCTACATTGCAAATAAGGGAACGAATGCTTGAAAAAATGAGTGATACCAGCCGCATAGTGGATCGCCTTATTGCAAAAGGATTAGTCAAGAAATTAACCTGTAAGAACGATCGCCGCTTGGTCGATGTAATTATTACAGATAAAGGGAAAAAAATGCTGGAAAGATTGGATGAAAAGCAAGATGAAATTGATGGAGTGCTTGGTAACCTTTCAGAAAAAGATGCTAATATCTTAAGCGATTTGCTTGATAAGATTCGGAATAGCAACGAATAATGTATTTTTGCCATCCTGATTACATCACAGCGAATCCGAAAATATGAAGAAAAAATCCCTTTGGTTCTTACCCATTCTATTTTTATTTCAGTTTGTAACAGCCCAGCCTAAGTATGAATTTCGTGGCGTATGGATAGCCACTGTCAATAATATTGACTGGCCTACATATGGTGTATGGGATAGCGAAAAGCAAAAAGCAGAATACATTCAGATGATTGAAAAACATCAGAAGAATGGGATGAATGCAATGATTGTTCAGATAAGGCCATCTGCCGATGCATTTTATCCTTCTGAACTGGAGCCTTGGAGCGAATGGCTTACAGGTACGCAGGGTAAAGCTCCAGTGCCTTATTATGATCCACTGAAGTTCATGATTGAGGAAACACACAAAAGAGGAATGGAGTTTCATGCTTGGTTAAATCCTTATCGAGCTGTTTTCAATACCAGTACTTCTTCTATTAGTGCCGATCATATTACTCGCAAACACCCTGAATGGTTTTTAACCTATGGCGATAAAAAATATTTTGACCCGGGAAATAAAGAAGCACAAAAATTTGTGGTGAGTGTAGTAAGAGATATAGTAAAGCGGTATGATGTAGATGCCATTCATATGGATGATTATTTTTATCCGTATCGTATTCCCGGAAAAGAGTTTCCAGATGCTGCAACGTATAAATCTTCCGGAAGTAAACTAAGTAAAGATGATTGGCGACGTAGCAATACAGATTCAATTATCGAAGCAATTAGTATTGCTATCAAACAAGAAAAAAGATTTTGCCGTTTTGGTATTTCGCCTTTCAGTGTATGGCGCAATAAGGATAAAGACCCGAGAGGAAGTGACAGCCAGGGCGGACAAACAAACTACGATGATTTGTATGCAGACATTTTACTGTGGATGCAAAAAAGGTGGATTGATTATGTAACGCCGCAATTATATTTCTACATCGGACACCCAAAAGTGGATTATGCAAAAATGCTTGATTGGTGGAGCCGCAATAGTTATGGCCGTCATATTTATATTGGTCATGGAATTTATAGAGCCAGCGGAAATGAAAAAGACTGGACAAATCCTCAGGAACTTCCGAATCAGATAAAAATGTTACGCCGTAATCCTAATGTGCAGGGCAGTATTTACTTCAGCAGCAAATCTTTTGACAAAAATCCTAACGGTTGGAACGACAGCTTGCAGAATACATATTATAAATACCCGGCTTTGTTACCTCCAATGCGTTGGATAGATAAAGAAAAGCCGTGGCCGCCGATTGTAGAAAGAACTATTACCAACGATTCAATAATTGAACTCACTGTAAAGCCCGACCCTAGAAATCTGATTGAGATAAAATATTATGTGGTATATCAGTATGCTGCAAATTCTGAAAGTGAAACCTTTGGCAATATTCCTAAATATATTTCTCAGTTTGTAGTAAAACCAGAAGGGTTTGTTTTAAAAGAAGCATTGTCTTCTAAAAACTATTCATACCGTTATCTTATTACAGCTGTAGGAAAGAATAACAACGAAAGCGATTTGAGCGAAATAGCGATACTGGTTCAGCCGGGTGGTAAGTGGGGGTTTTATAAGCCGTAACCTCCTATCTACTAAAAGAGGATTATAATAAGACTCGTTTTATCTTTGTAATGTTTTACAACATACATGAATAGTATTAATTACTAATTCCTAATTATTCATTATTAATTAGCTAGCTATGCCCGGTTTTGAACTTTGGAGCGATAAAGAAAGAAAAGAAGTAAACGATGTATTAGAAACAGGCATTCTAATGCGATATGGCTTTGATGGTCCAAGAAAAGGAATCTGGAAAAGCAAAGAACTAGAAGAAGCCATTTGCAAAAGATTTGGTTGCCATTATGCACAACTAACTTCCAGCGGAACAGCTGCATTAACAACGGCCATGAGTGCACTGGGCATTGGTTATGGCGATGAAGTAATTACTCCGTCTTTTACATTCGTTGCAAGCTTTGAAGCAATACTTAGTGTAGGCGCAGTTCCTGTGCTGGTAGATATAGATGAAACATTAACTCTGGCTCCCGATGCAGTGAGGAAAGCCATTACTCCCAAAACAAAAGCAATAATGCCAGTGCATATGTGCGGCAGCATGGCAGATATGGATGCATTACTTGATATTTGTAAAGAACATAATTTGATTTTGTTGGAAGATGCTTGCCAGAGTATTGGTGGAACTTACAAAGGAAAATCATTAGGCACCATTGGTGATGCAGGAACTTTCTCTTTCGACTTTGTAAAAACAATGACCTGTGCCGAAGGTGGTGTGGTAATGATGAAGAATAAAGAGTTGTACGAAAAATGCGATGGTTACACCGATCATGGGCATGACCACAAAGGTGCAGACCGTGGTGCAGATCTTCACCCTTTTATCGGTTATAATTATAGAATATCTGAACTACATTCCGCAGTTGGCCTGGCTCAAATTCAACGAGTAGATGAATTTCTTGCTATTCAGAAAAAAAATCATGGAATATTAAAAAATTTGCTGGCACAAGTGCCGGGTGTTTCATTCCGACATGTTCCCGATCCAGCAGGAGACAGTTGCAGTTTTGTAAGCTGGTTTTTGCCAACCAAAGAAGCTACAATTGCTGTTGTCAATGAAATGAAAGCACAAGGGATTCTAGCTGGAAACTTTTATTGGTTCGATAATAACTGGCACTATATCCGCAAATGGGATCATCTGAAAAAATGCTACAACATTAAATTCATTACATCCGGAGTTGAAAGCAAGAGTGATGGAGCAGGCTAATAAAGATTTTTCAGCAAGTGATGAAGTAATGGGCCGTTGTATTTCTACAGCTATAAGTTTGTTATGGACAGAAGAACAGATTAAAGAAAAAGGTGAAAAAATGGTGGATGTAATTCAGAAAGTATTGAATGAGCAAACAATTGCTAATTAATTTCTATCTAGGTTTAATTGCATTCGGCTTTCCTTCCATCCAGTTTACATAATCTAATGAACCAAGGCGAAAGCGAATGGGAACAGTAGTTATTTTATCCAGTTGTAATTCTTTTTTGCAAAAAAATCCTAGATGGTCATCATATCGCCATTTTGCTGAAAATTCCTGAAGACTAAATTTTTGTGGGTATTGAAAATCCTTCTCGACAAGGCAATTAAAAACATTGTCGGATTGTTTGAACTTTTTAGAGCCAAGGACAAACTTTTCTTTACTTATTGCTATTTTTTTAATAGAAACCTGCCCCAAAATATCTCCCTGAAATATTAACAGGAACACAACAAGAAAACCACATAGTCGTTGTACCATCTTTTGTTTTTTTCTACTTAAATTTACGGCATTATTTTTGATGTTAGGCCAAATTTTTTTAAAGCCTATTTATTTCTAATTGAACACACTATGGCTCTGAGTCAAAGCTTTCAGCAGAAAATGCTGCAAAAATTATCGCCTCAGCAGATTCAACTCATGAAACTGCTACAAGTACCTACGGCTAATCTTGAAACCCGGATTAAAGAGGAAATGGAAGAAAACCCTGCCCTGGAACTGGATGAAGATAAAATGGATGAAAGCTCAGAAGAAATAAAAGATGAATTTGCAGAAACTGCTGATGAAGAATTTAAAGAACCCGATGGAAGTGAAGATGAATATGAGAATATAGACGTAAGTGAATATGTGCAGGAAGGTGATGATGAAGTTGGCGATTATAAATTAAGAGATGATAATTATCCCGAAGAAGATGAAAGCAGACAGTTGCCATTTAAAAAGGAAACCAGTTTTTATGAAACTTTACTTTCACAATTAGGTTTACTGAAACTGGATGACAAGGAAAAAGTAATCGCCGGACAAATTGTAGGAAGTATAGATGAAGATGGTTATTTGCGAAGAGAAACTTCTGCTATTGTAGATGATCTTGCCTTTCGACAGAATGTTAGTACAACACCAGCAGAAGTGGAAGAGTTAATTGCCAGAATTCAGCAGTTTGAACCTTCGGGTGTTGCTGCGAGGGATTTGCAGGAATGTTTGCTTATTCAGTTAAAAAGAAAAAAGATTGATCTGCTAGAATCAGATGACGAAAGTAAACCGGTTGACCTAGCCATTAAGGCATTGACGAAGTATTTCGATGAGTTTACAAAAAAGCATTACGAAAAAATACAGCGGGGATTGAATATTGATGATGATGAATTGCGGGAAGTAATTCAACAAATCGTCCGATTAAATCCAAAACCAGGCGGCAATGTTGGTGAAACAAACAAAGGCGAAAGTTATGTAGTGCCGGATTTCTTCATTATGAATAATGCTGGTAAGCTAGAACTCACTTTGAATAACAGAAATGCTCCTGAACTTCGCATCAGCGAAGGTTATCGAGATATGCTTAAAGAATATGACCGTGGTGCCAAGAAAGATAAACGACAAAAAGAAGCAGTTCTTTTTATTAAACAAAAAATAGACTCTGCCAAATGGTTTATTGATGCCATAAAGCAGCGGCAACATACACTATTAAGCACCATGAATGCTATCATGGAGCATCAGTACGGTTTTTTCTTAACAGGAGATGAAACGGAGATGAAGCCGATGATTCTGAAAGATATTGCTGAAAAAACCAATCTCGATATTTCCACTGTGAGCCGTGTGGCCAACAGCAAGTTTGTGCAAACGGAGTTTGGTACTTACCGGTTGAAATTTTTCTTTAGCGAATCATTAAGTACCGATAGCGGCGAAGAAGTTTCTACCAGGGAAGTAAAGAAAATTCTCAACGACCTGATTGATGATGAGGATAAGAAAAAACCTTTAAGCGATGAGGCATTGACGGAATTGCTTCAGGGAAAAGGATATAATATTGCCCGCCGTACTGTAGCTAAATACAGAGAACAGCTAAACATATCTGTTGCTCGGTTAAGAAAGGAGTTGTAGTACAGGCTTATTAAAAGGGCAAGTCATCTTTCTCTTCCATCTGTCCTTCATCAAAATATACCTGATCGTCGGCTGGTTTATCAATCGATGCCCCGCTTGTTGGTTCTATTTTCCATGCTTTTACATCGGTGTACCAGCGGCTGTTATATTCCCGGCTTTCCACATCAAAAGATATATTGAGCATTGCTCCCGGTTGTAACACTTCGGCTTTTATTTTATCGCCCCAGATAGAAATACAAACTTTTTTAGCAAACTGGCCCTCTGTTTCTACAATAATATCCTGCTTTTTCCATTCACCATTTTTGCCAGTTCCAGTTTGTAGAGGAAGAAGTTGTATTAGTTTTGCCGTTAATTCCATATTGTATTGTTTAATGAGCGAAGGTATGCCAATTGAAGTGATGGCTGAATCATAAAATATATAAGTTTTTTAAAAAAAGCTCAATATTCATTTTGATTCACTATGTAAAGTAGTATTTTACGCATCCAAATAGCACAAATTCCATTATGGTATTCGCAAGTCTGTTTTTTCTTTTTATTTTTTTGCCATTATGCGTTTTCTTTTACTACAGCACTAAAAACCCAACCTGGAGAAATTGGGTGCTTATTATTTTCTCGCTGGCATTTTATGGATGGGGAGAGCCAATCTGGATTTCCTTATTAATTCTTTCTTCCTTAGTGGACTGGGGCAATTCTATTTTCATCGAAAAACATCGAGGTACCAAGTGGGCAAAGATTGGTGTCACTTTCACTGTAGTCTTTAATCTTGCGTTATTAGCTACTTTCAAATATGACCAATTTATTGTTGATCAGGTGAATGCGTTGTTAGGCACATCTTTTAGTGCACCGGGATATGCACTGCCGTTAGGAATATCATTTTATACTTTTCATACAATTTCGTATGTAGTGGATGTGTACCGGGGTGATATAAAGGCACAACGAAACTTCCCTAATTTCTTAATGTATGTATCATTATTCTCTTCACTGGTAGCCGGACCCATCATCCGGTATGCGCATGTGGAGAAGGAAATATATGGCCGAAAAGAAAGTTTTACTGATTTCAGTTTGGGTGTAACTCGTTTTTGTATTGGCTTATTTAAAAAAGTAGTAATCGCTAATATTGCTGCAGAGCTAGTGCGAAAATACATGGGCGACCACAGCGATCCTCTTACATTTACGGAACTAGCATCTTTATCGAGTTGGGAAGCATGGTTTGGCTTGCTGATGTTTGCCATTCAGATATATTTCGATTTTTCTGGCTATTCGGATATGGCCATTGGCCTTGGAAGAATGTTTGGCTTTCACTTCCGGGAAAACTTTAATTATCCTTATATCTCAAAATCTATTGGCGAATTCTGGCGACGATGGCATATTTCGTTAGGAAGCATTTTTAGAGATTATGTGTACATTCCACTTGGGGGTAACAAGAAAAGAGTTTATCTAAACCTATTCGTCGTTTGGTTTTTGACCGGTATGTGGCATGGTCCCAGTTGGAATTTTATTTTCTGGGGATTATACTTTTTCATTTTCATTGCCTTGGAAAGAGCTTTCTTATTAAAACTCTTGGAAAAAGCACCTGCGTTTATTTCACATATATATGCACTGGTTATCATTATTCCAGGTTGGGTAATCTTTTATTTTACTGATACCCAAATGCTTTTTGCTTATGTACAGAAACTGTTTTCATTTAGCCCCGGCCCTAATGGAAATGCGGACCTGACCAATACGGTTACAGCTCATTTGTTCTGGTTATTACTAGCACTAATACTGTGTATGCCTGTCTATCATGTGGTAAAAAAATGGATAGATAAGAAAGCAAACCGGGTTACAACATATGATGTATTATCGATTGGGTTTAATGTAGTTTTGTTGTTTTTATGTGTAGCACAATTGGTGGGCAAGAGTTATAATCCGTTTATTTATTTTAGATTTTAAACTTGTTATGAATATTTGAAGTAACGATTATGAGTGAGTTAATCAATAAAAAAATACATATTACGAATGTCATTGTTTTCTGCATTCTAATGTTGTTGGGCGGAGTTGCTTCATTAGCAATGAAGAAGAACGACGTTTCAGAAATGGAAAACAGAAAGCTAGCTAGCTTTCCGCCTTATTCTGATAGTGCATTATGGAGTGGCAAGTATTTTAAAAATATTGAAAATTTTTATGCCGATAATTTCCCTTTTCGTGACAAGTGGATTGCCTTTTCATCTCAATTCAAAAGTAAATTAGGATTTCAATCATCGGAAATTCAGATATATAATCCAGTGAATGAAACTGACGTTGGTGAAAAGCAGGATACAACTAAAGAGAAGATAGCAGATGGGCCTTTACCAGATGATGGTGCTATTGGTGAAGTAAAGAAAAGAGTGTTTGTTTTTAAAAACAGGGCATTCGAAATGTTTGGCGGTGGTCCTGCAATGGGTAAGTCATATGCAAATGTTATCAATTCCTATAGCCGTTCATTGCCTGGAGTGCAGGTTTATAATCTTATCATTCCGGTGGCCTTGGAATTTGAGATAACAGAAAAATATGCAAAACTGCAAAAGCCTAACAGGCCAGCCATTGAAAATATTTATAATTCATTAGATAGTAATATTAAAAAAGTTTGGGCTATTGATGAAATAAGAAAACATCGTTCAGAATATATTTATTTTAATACCGATCATCACTGGACAAGTCTTGGGGCTTATTATGCTTACCGTGCATTTTGCCAAACTGCTGGTTTAGTTCCTGTTTCCTTAGATACGATAGCTTATAAAACGAAAGCATCATTTTTGGGTTCATTATACAGATTGACAAGAGATGCAGGTTTGCAGGGTAATCCTGATTCGGTGCGGTATTATTTGTTTAAAGACTCGGTAAATTTTTATGTCGGTAATAATAAGTTAGGTTATTGGAATAAATCTAAAATGTATGGCGAAGGTGCTAGTGGGCCGAATAGTTATTCTGTTTTTCTGCAAGGCGATTTGCCAATAGTAAAAATGGAAACTCAACATATGAATGGAAGAAAAATTGCTATTGTAAAAGAATCGTATGGGAATGCATTTGCGCCATATCTTATTAATAATTATGAAAAGGTAGTGGTAGTAGATCAACGGTATTATACCGGCGATTTTATGGCAATGCTAAAAGCAGAAGGCATTAATGAATTGTTATTTATTAACAACATTTTTGCAGCACATACCCCTTTTCACATTGAGAAGATAAAAGGGTTAAAGAAATAAAATCAAATGAAAGTTCGTTTTTTTCTTTCCATACTGATTGGCTTTATTGGGTTTACATCCTGTAATAATTCATCCTCAAAGAATAATGAAGTATCCGATACTACATTAACTGAAGTGGTAAAGAAAGATACCGTTGTTATTCCACAAAGAGTTTTACCAGATGATGGGCAGGTAGGTGTAAGAAAAGGAGCAGTTTTTCTTTTTAAAAACAGGGGATTTGAACTTTTTAGCGGCGGAGAAGCTATGGGCCGCCAGTATGCTCAAGTCATCAACAGCTATAACAGGCTACAAATTCCCGGATTAAAAATTTATAACCTCATTGTTCCAAACGGCTTTGAGTTTGAAGTAACCGAACCTTATAAAGACAAAGCCAAACCTGCTACTGTTGCCATCGAAGCCATCTTTAAAGCCGAAGACCCACAGATTATCAAAATCAACCCGGTAGATGAAATAAGAAAGCATCGCACAGAATATATTTATTTTAATACAGATCACCATTGGACAAGCCTTGGTGCATATTACGGTTATCGAAGTTTTTGTGCGGCGGCTGGACTTACTCCAATTTCTCTTGATACAATTCCTTCTAAAGTAAAGCCCGGATTTCTTGGTTTGTTTTACAGGCTTACAAAATCTTCCATACTAAAAAACAATCCAGACTCTGTACGTTATTATTTATTCCCTGATTCAGTTAATTTTTATATTGGCACCAGCAAATCATTAAACTATTGGGGTAAATCAAAAATGTATGCAGAACAAGTTAGTGGGGCCAATAGTTATTCTGTTTTTCTACAAGGAGATTTGCCTATTTGTAAAATGGAAACGCAGCATAAGAATGGAAGAAAAATTGCAATAGTGAAAGAATCATACGGAAATGCTTTCTCTCCTTTTCTTACCAATAATTATGAGAAAGTAATTGTGGTAGATTCAAGGTATTACAGCGGAGATTTTATTGGCATGTTAAAAGCAGAAGGTATCAATGAACTACTTTTTATAAACAATATTTTTGCAGCACATACACCATTTCATATCAGTAATATAAAGGGATTAACGAATCCGGGAAGCCCTAAGGCAAAACCGTGAGCACTTATTATTGCAAAAATTTATAAACCAATCTTACAACTTCAAATTTTTTTCACCCAAGCCACTTTGGGCTTTAGCTCGGCTGTGTATTTATCGCCAGTTGCATAACCTGCACTTTTTAAAAAATGGTAGTAATCAGCTTTGGGATTTTTCTTTCGCCATTTATCGTATCGTTTGTCTTGCCAGCTTTTATAGTATTCAATGCACTCTTCTTCAGAAGTAAATTTCTTACACTTATTCCCTTTAATATAAAAACCGAACAGATTATTATAACGGAGACAGCATTTTTTACAATTCAACCAGCCTGTTTCCTGTATGCATTGTGCCATTACAAACTCCGGATGTCGAATGCCTGCTGCTTTAATAGCATCATACATGGCCTGCATTTTTGGCTTATTCGATTGCTGGGAATAGCCTTGCTGAAATAGGAAAACTAACAGAAAAGCCAAAAATATTTTTTTCATTTATTGTTATTTGATGAAGGTTGTTTCAAGCTCAAATAATTGGATAGCTGGATTTATTAATCTAAAGATAGTAAAACGACATTCTTTTGAAGGATTCCTTTACTTTGCATTAATCACACCTGAATTATGAGCACAAGAATGATGTTTGAGGAAGAAAATCAGTTGCAATCGGTAGAGATGCAAATAGCTAATCAGCCGTTGATATTGAAGATATTGGCGAAAATATTCTCATATATTTTTCATCCAGTATTTGTGCCGGTGTATATAGTTTATTTTATGCTGTACTTACACCCGAATTTATTTGCAGGGTTTCAACCGTTTGATAAAACGAAGACCTTGATAATGGGATTTGTGATGTACACTTTTTTCCCGGTGGTAACGGTGCTATTATTAAAAGCCTTGAATTTTATTTCTGATTTTCATTTAACCACACAAAAAGATCGCATAATTCCGCTGGTTGCTTGCGGCATATGGTATTTCTGGATCTGGTATGTATGGAGAAATCTACCAGACTATCCGGCAGCAGCAGTACAACTTACATTGGCCATCTGGATTTCTGTAAGTCTTGCATTAATGGCTAATATTATTATGAAAGTAAGCTTGCATGCCATTTCAATGGGTGTCGGTTTGACTTTTATTTTATTACTTGCTTTTTCGCAGCCGCTCCATTTTGGAGTATATATTTCTGTTGCTCTCCTGGCAACAGGTATTGTTTGTACCTCCCGTTTTATTGTTTCAGACCATACTGCTAAAGAAGTGTACGGTGGATTAGTCGTTGGGCTTGTGTCTATGCTGATTGCCTGGTTTGTTGGCTAATTATTATATCATTATTTTTTATATGCCGTTTTACTATCTTGCTTCTAGTAAATGATAACTGAGTACAAAACGGACTACGAGGATGATAACCGGCAAAGCCTGCTGGAAAAAATACTATTCCCTGTAAGAAACACAAATGAGAAAAGGCTTAAAGAACGAGTCAGTAATAAAACAATTCTGATTACTGGAGCTTCCTATGGAATTGGTGCAGCATTGGCATCGATATTGGCAGAGTATGCCGTTACATTATTATTAGTGGCCCGAACGGAAGAAAGATTAGCAGCGTTAAAGAAATCAATTGCTGATAAGGCATGTACTGTAAAAATATATGTGGCAGATTTGCGAGATGAAAAAGAGATAAGTAATCTGTTGGAACTTTGGAAGAATGAAAATATTAAAGTAGATATACTTATAAGCAACGCAGGAAAATCTATCTATCGCAAATTGTGGAATTCTTTAGATCGGTTTCATGATACACAAAGATGCGCCGCTACTAATTATACTGGTCCTGTGCAATTATTATTAGGATTATTGAATGGCATGTTACAAAAAGAAGTACATATATTAAATATTTCTGCCATAAATGTTTTATTGCCATCAGCAGTTGGTTGGTCAGCATATCAATCTTCTAAAGTAGCATTTGATCAGTGGTTGAAATGTAGCGAAGCAGAATTAAAAGCAGAAAATATTTCGGTTAGCTGTATTTATCTTCCATTGGTTAGAACAAGAATGAGCATGGTAAATGAAAATAAACATAAGCAGCCGGCAATGAGTAAGCTAAAGGCGGCTAAGCTAATTACAAATTATATTATAAAACGAAAACGAAGATATACGCCATGGTGGTTGGGTGTAGTTAGGCTGTTTGCTTTTATTTTTCCTGGAATGCTTTATCGTATACAGTTGAAGCAAATTAAAAAAGCTGGCAGATGAAATTTCTTACAGAATTATATAAGCTTGGATTTTTAAATCCGGTGAGACTGCTTAAGCTTTACAAGGCGAAGAAATTACACGGTAAAAACACCTGTTTTTTACTTCAATATGGTGCTGCTTTTTATAAGAATAAAACAGCCATTACAGATGGTGAGCAATCATTAAGCTTTGCCGAAATGTATAAACTGGTAATAAAACTTTCCTCTATTATTCGTCAGCAAACGGAAAATAAGAAAGAGGCAACGGCTGTATTGGTTTGTAATAATTCAATACAACATATACTATTGTTATTTGCAATTCAAAATACAGGATTGAAGCTGGTACTGATTAACGATAAAAATCACCAAAATGATATTCTTAGTATTATTAGTATGCAGAAAAATTCCTGTTTAGTATTTGCATCCGAAAGTAAAATGCTACCGGTTGAAGACTTAATATGTATAGAAGAGTTGTTTAACTATAAAGAAGAAAAGCAAATTGCTTTCAAACCATCGCAAAAAACTGCTGCTGTAATTTTTCCAACATCGGGAACAACGGGTGCTTCAAAATTAATTGAGAAAAAGGAAGGAGCTTTTTATTGGCTTCGATCCTTTACAGACTTGGTAACATATACCGGTATTTATAAACAAAAGTCAGTGTTTATTGCTGTGCCTGTATCGCATGGTTTTGGTTACACTGCTTTAATGTTTTCTTTGGCGTTAGGGAAAAAAGCTATCGTAGCAGAAAATAAAGACTGGAATCAAAAAGCAGATATTATTATACAAGAAAAAGCAGAGCTGATAGCCGGTGTGCCTGCTTCACTTTTTTATTTGGCTGAGAAGTTAAAAGGGAAAAATCACCAGGTAGGTTTAATAATAAGTGGCGGCGCACCACTTAATCAACTAACTCTCAACTGTATCGTTCAAAGTTTTGGCAAAAATATTTTTAGTATGTATGGAAGTACGGAAGCCAGCACTTCTTTTGTGGCTAACTATGCACAGCTACAAACTAATATTTGTGCATTGGGCAAACCCTTAAAAACGGTAAAGTATAAATTACAAGTTATCAGTGGAGACGGCAATGAATTGCTTATTAAATCAGGATTGACAAATATAAAATCAGATTCTGGTTGGATACATACCGGCGATTTGGTTATAAAAGATGAGAAAGGTTTATTAATATGGTGTGGAAGAAAAGATGATATGATTATAAAGAACGGAGTAAATATTTATCCGGTAGAAATAGAAAAACATCTTTTATCAATGGCAGAAATAGAAGATGCATTTGTAACAAAAGAAAAGCATTCGGTAAAAGGAGAAATAATTATCGCCTTTGTAAAATTGTTCTCCGGGGTTTCTGTTTCGGTAGAAGAAATCAATACAAGACTCCGCCAGGTAATGGCTTCAATTAAAGTTCCGGATAGGATTGAGATTGTTTCTGAGTTTCAATATACTCCTACAGGAAAGAAAATTAAACCTGATCTAAAGGGTGGATTACCGCAATAATATAAATTATATATTATTGATTATCAAACTATAATGTACTTTAGTCATACTATACTATGACTTTTATTATAATTTGTCAGGTTATAGCCTTACTTTTAAGTATAATTTGTCAGGTTATAACCTTACTTTATGAGCAAAAGAGCATTACAAATACAGCAATTGAATACAAAAATGGAAGCTTTTACAGAAATGACTTCTGTTTCTATGCCCCCAACCGGTTGGATAAAAGCTATTCGGGTAGCAATCGGAATGTCCTTACAGCAAATGGGCAAAAAACTTTCTATTAGTAAACAAAGTATGCTGGAAATAGAAAAAAGAGAAAAAGAAGGAACCATTACGTTGAATGCATTGAAAGCAGCAGCCGAAGTTTTAGATATGGAATTGGTGTATGGATTTGTGCCGAAAGATGGAACGCTGGAAAAAATGATTGACCGCAAGGCTCATGAACTGGCAACAACTATTGTAATGCGAACTTCCAATACGATGAAGCTGGAAGACCAGAAAAATTCTGATGCCCGAATAAAAAAAGCTATTGATGAAAAAGCGACCACATTTAAAAATGAATTACCAAAAATATTATGGGACTGAAGCTTGATTACGACGACGGGCAAACGCCACTGGATGAAGAGGAGAAAGAAGGCTTGTTGATTGAAACTATTTCTAACAGGGCAGAGTTGGATGAGTTTGAACAGCAGCATATTGAAGAAGCAGTAGAATGGACATTGCAACGGAAATTTAAACAGGAAAAAATTTTAACTGAAGCATTTGTAAAAGAAGTACACAAAAGAATGTATGGTGGCGTTTGGGTATGGGCTGGTGAGTTTCGTAAAACGAATAAAAACCTTGGCGTTGATAAACTACAGATTGCTGTTGAATTAAAAAAACTATTGGATGATACAAATTATTGGATAGAACATAAAACCTTTGCATCCGATGAAATAGCCATTCGGTTTAAACATCGTATTGTAAGTATTCATTGCTTTGCAAATGGCAACGGAAGACACAGCCGCCTAATGGCAGATATTATTATAGAGCATATTTTTAAACAGCCAGTGTTTACATGGGGAGCTACGAATCAGTTAAAAGATAGTGATAACCGGAGTGTTTATTTAAAAGGAGTGAGGAAGGCGGATAAGGGTGAGTATGATTTGTTGGTGGAGTTTGCGAGGAGGTAAGGCTCTCAATACAAGATTTTTTTATAGCAATAAAAAGTGAATAAATTGTAGGACAGATACAAAAAGTCGAGAGCATTAATATTAACTCTTTGAAGGAATTATTTTAATTTCATATCAATAAACTTTTCTAATGAAACACTTTATACTGCTATTTATTCTGAATGTATTTTTATTATCACAGACTAGTGCTCAAAGTTATGGGCTTGGTGATAAGGCTCAAGGGGGTATAGTTATCTTGTCAAATAAGAAATCTGGTATTGTTGTTTCTGAAAATGTTTTAGGTGCTATGAGTTGGGGAGACGGAAAAAAGGCTTGTGAAGATTTGGTATTAAATGGTTATGATGATTGGAGGCTTCCATCTGAAAAAGAAATAACTACAATTTATTATGGACTTTACGTAAAAGGGAAAACAAGTCTACCAACAGGTTTTTTTTGGCTTAGAAAAGAAAATGATGGCATCAAGCATTTAGGATGGTGTTTCGATTTCAAAGACGGTAATATCTATAATGGACATATTAAGTCTAATACAAACTATATTCTCCCGGTACGTTCTTATAGCTTAAAGTGATGGTAATAAAAAATAACAGTTCAATTATGAATAAATATAGAGAGCTCTTTATTGTTCAAAAATTATTTTGATTGTTTTCATTCAAATTATTTTGTTAAGTCAAAGTGTATTGCCCAAAACGCAGGCGATAGTAAGATTATTGTTACTGTCACTAATACTGATAACCTTTACATTCAACTGAAAGATATTTTTATAAGGTCAAATTTTTTCGTTAAAGATTTAAGTATAAGAGATTCTTTAATTACATATTCAACCGAATTCAATGGGGTTTATATCGTTGCATTTGCTGCTATAGACGGAAACGTAGTTACCATTAGCGGATTGTTTGGATTGAAAAAAATTGACGGATGGGGTTATTCTAATTATCCCAAAGATTTTAATATGATAGTTTATTACAAAGGAAATCGAGAGTGGAGGAGGTTGAACGATATTGCGAATAACTTACGAGGAGCAATTATTTATGAAAAATAAATTAGTGCCGCAATAGTGTAAAAGAAAGTGCTTCATTGACTGAAATTCCTTTCATTTTTTACTCTCTTTCTGTGGAATGGTGCAAATATTTTTCATCATTTAAAATCAGTAAACTTGTTTTGTAATCAATGTTATTTGTGATGAAGGAACAATGGAGAAATCACATTTCTTCCCCTTGGTGGCATATTCATATTCACTATCATATTTCCAGATAACATATTCGGTACCTTCTTTTCCTTCCTTCATCATACTGCGTTTTAAATAAACTATCATCTCTATTTTAAAAGGATAAACTATTCTGGTAGCATCTTCTTTGTCGGTATAACCATGTTGTCCTTTGAATGAGGAAAAATCAACAGCGATATAAGGATAATCTTTATAATAGGTTGCTAACTGTGCTTTTACTTTCTTTTTCAGGTAAACCTCAGACGCATTACACTTTGGCGCATTCAGAATATTAATACGTTTTTCGTAAGTAATACCTGAAGGGGCTATGCCCGTTTGACCTAAAATGGTAACAGAATAAACCGTTGACAATAATACTAGAATTAATAGTTTCATTTTTTGCATTATTAATTAAATATAACAGTAAAGTTAGAAAATCGGGTGTGGAAATGAAATCGGTTAGAATATTACAAATAGAAAAGCCGTGGATTTTTCCACGGCCTGCTCCCCCTGTTGGACTTGAACCAACGACCCTCTGATTAACAGTCAGATGCTCTAACCAACTGAGCTAAGGAGGAATATTTTTAAATACTAAATATCAAATCACAAATTCCAATCCTAAAGGAATTTGGAATTTTCTTTCTTGGGATTTTCCGTTTAGGGCAGCAAAAATAGCGGTTTTTAGCTTTTCAACAAGCTATTAACAGACCTTTTTATTTGAAAATATTCCAGAATCCACCTTCGGGTTCTACCGCCACATAAATTCCATCTTCTCTGGTCTCTACAGGCCAATGTTTAAGATAATATCCTTCGCCACTCACATTACGGCCGTTTTGCATATTGTATTTATAACGATGGAGTGGGCAAACTACATTTCCCAAAGCATCTATAAATCCATCTGCCAACAATCCGCCAGCATGAGGGCATTTCCAGGCAAAAGCAAACAATTCTTCTTTGAATTTTCCAATGCAGATTTTCTTACCGTTTAATTCTGCCGAAGCAATATTGTTATCTGCAAAATCCAAATCGGAGAGATGGTCTGCTATTTTGTGCCAGTTGTACTTTTTTTCAGTCATGTTTGCCACGAATTACACTAATAACACTAAACAGAAAATATTATTTCTAATGATTATCTATTTGTTTTGAAAATGTATTTAATGCTGCTACTAATGAGCATTAATAATGAAAATCAGTTTTATAAGGATACCTGATTTTGTACAATTCTCTCACTTTTGTAAGTATAGTATGACGAAGCACATCAATATTCTTTTTTTCTATGGCAGAAACAAATACTGCATTGCCATTTGTTTCATTATTCCAGCGGTCTCTTAGGTCTTGTAGTATTTCTTCTTTAGTGCTTGGTTCCAGCCATTCATCAAAGGTTTGCTTTTCATACAAATCCATTTTATTGAAAATGGTTAGTGTTGGCTTTTCAAATGATCCCAATTCTTGTAGTGTTTTATTTACTACACCCAACTGATCTTCATAAGCCGGATGTGAAATATCAACAACATGTAACAGAATATCTGCTTCCCGCACCTCATCCAATGTGCTTTTAAAACTTTCAACAAGATGATGTGGTAGTTTTCTGATGAATCCAACCGTATCACTTAACAAAAAAGGAGTGGTTTCAAAAACAACTTTACTTGTGGTCGTATCCAGTGTTGCAAACAATTTATTTTCGGCAAACACATCTCTTTTGCTCAGCAAATTCATAATAGTGGATTTGCCAACATTGGTATAGCCTACGAATGCTACCCGAATAAATTCTCCTCTATCTTTTCGTTGTGTCTGTGCTTGCTTATCTATTGTTGCAAGTCTTTTTCTAAGCAATGTAATTTTATCTCTTACAATACGACGGTCAGTTTCTATTTCCGTTTCACCCGGTCCTCTTGTTCCAATACCTCCGCCTAATCTCTCAAGGTGTTTCCACATGCCACGAAGTCTAGGTAGTATATATTGATATTGAGCTAACTCTACCTGTGCTTTTGCTTGTGCAGTTTGTGCTCTTCTGGCAAAAATGTCGAGAATTAAATCACTTCTATCAATCACTTTTATATTTATAGCTTTTTCTATGTTATTGATTTGTGCACCGCTTAGCTCATCATCAAAAATGACGATACGAATGTCTTTGTCCTTTACGTACTTGCCAATCTCCTCCAGTTTTCCTTTTCCAACAAATGTTCTGCTGTCTGGATGAGCTAATTTTTGAGTGAACCGTTTAACAGTAATAGCTCCGGCAGTTTCGGCCAAGAAGGCAAGCTCATCAAGGTATTCAAGCACCTGCTGTTCGGTTTGTTCTTTATTTACAACACCAACCAGCACTGCCTTTTCTTCGTTCTGTATTTTATTTTTATTGTCGATCATATTGATAAAAACCCCCCGCTGTGCTTGGGAGATGTGTAAAGGTAAAAAATAGTTTTTCGTTGGTATAAAACAAAAAGCGATTCATGTTTTGAATCGCTTTTTGAAATTATTTATTGGCAGAAATAATTAAAGCCCACTCAATGTTAAGCCAATAGAGAAAGGCCTTACTTCAGGGCCAGCGCCGTCTTTAAATAAGGTAGTGAACTGATAACTTCCGTATAGCGAGAAGTGTCCGTAACCAATTCTTGCCATTCCTGAAATTCTTGTTTTGTTGAAGAATGTTTTACTGGCTTCCTTCATGGTGTAATCATTAATAACACTATTGCTTCTGTTTGAGAATTTTGTATTTCTTGTATGCGCATTGATTAATGTTCCTATTTTAACGCCAATAGCTGTTTTTAATCCTTTGCCAGTTAACGGATCGGCTGAATACCTGAATTCAATAGGAGCTTCCAGATAAGCAGTAGCTAATTTTGTTTTTTTGAAATGGTTGGTATCTGCCTTATCTGTAAAATATATCGTTGATGTCAGATCTTTAATGCCAACATCTGTCTTAGAAAATAAAATATGATCAGTGCCTATTCCAGGGCCAAAAGCCATACTCAACTTTGGATTTGTTTTAAAAGGAAAATCAAACATGAAATATGCATTGATGCTTTTTGACAACCCACTCGTATTGATACTGTCCGGCTTGCCTGCCCAACTCGTATAACCAAATTGTAACAAAAAATGGTCATTGGCACGGTTACTCATATCAATCTTAGGCGTCGGCTTTTTTTCAGCCGGCTTTTCCTGAGCTAATACGGAATTTGAAAGTAAAACGGTGCAAACGGCGAACGATAAAATCTTCTTCATAATGTTTTAATAGTGGACAAATGTATTTTCATCCCGGTTAACAAAAGGTTAAAGAACCTTATTGCAATAAAAAAGCGGAACTCTGTTCCGCCTTTTGTGTGGATCCTGTAGGGAACGATCCTACGACCCCCTGATTATGAGTCAGGTGCTCTAACCAACTGAGCTAAGGATCCAATACTGCAAAGCAATAATATTTTAAGTGATATAATAATAAAGAACTGAATTCTTTTTATAAGAACGGCTGCAAAAGTATAAAAAAGCTTCGTAAAAGTCAGGATTATATTAATGATATTCTTAGATTTACAGTGATTGCTTTATGACTGAGAACGATGAAATAAAACGGCTCCTTTCTACTATTGCTTTTCAAAACGATCAGGCTGCATATAAAGAACTATTTATATTGCTCCATAAGCGTTTAAAGCAATTTGGCTACGCTATTCTAAAGTCGAATGAAGAGGCTGAAGAACTCGTTTCAGATATATTTATAAAAATCTGGGAAAAAAAAGAAAAACTCGTCTCAATAGAGTCTCCTCTTCTATATTTTTATACAACTGCTAAAAACTTAGCATTTAACCGTCTTCAAAAGCAAAAAAGGCTAAAAAGCCTTAACCCAGAAGAGTGGTTGATGCAGGTAAATAGCATTCCCCTAAACCCCGAGGAGTTAATGATGACGGCAGAAATGCTGAATAAAATTAAAAGAGCCGTAAACGAACTACCACCTCGTTGTAAATTGATTTTTAAACTGGTAAAAGAAGATGGATTGAAGTACCGCGAAGTAGCGGAGCTACTTCAATTATCTGTAAAAACTGTTGAAGCTCAAATGGCTATTGCCTTACGCCGTCTTGGCAGATGCATGCATATCGAATTAAAAACTGCTGCAAATTTGGGCTTTTCACTAAAAAAATAAACTTTTCTTCCTTTAGGGGTAACCACTGCCCACAACTGTCTTATTAGTATATAGTATTAAGATTAATGGGTTATCAGGAAAATTTTTGGGTATTGTTTTCTAAGAAGTTATCAAACGAAGCAACCACCGACGAGTTAAAAGAATTAGAGAATCTGATAAAGGATAACTCTGAATGGCAGTATGCTATTCAGAACCTCGAAGATCTTTGGAAACATCAGCCGGCAAAGGATTACAGCCATGAAGATGATGCTTATATGTTACATATTCACCGGATGAAAGAGTTGGGTGTCCCTTTTGGAGAAATGCCGGATAACCAAATGCCGGTAAAGAGTAAGAAAAAGCGGATGCTATGGTATTCGGTAGCTGCCGCTGCTATGGTTATCGCTGGGTTTTTTCTGTTTGGAAGCTTTTCGGGGAAAAATAAAAGCAATAAAAATCAAATTGTCAGAGAGGTAAATGAGATTTCTACTAGGCCAGGTTCTAAGTCGAGAGTAGAACTGCCGGACGGATCTATTGTATGGTTAAATGCAGGTAGCAAGCTTACTTATAATAAAGATTTTGGAAAAGAAAAAAGAGAAGTGACGTTAGTTGGCGAAGGCTTCTTTGATGTTACAAAAAATAAAGAAAAGCCTTTTATTATAAGCACGGCAAGTATTAATATAAAGGTGTTGGGAACTGTTTTTAATGTAAAAGCATATAGCGAAGACAAGCAAACTGAAACTAGTTTGCTTCATGGAAGTATAGAGGTTACAATAAAGAGCAGACCTAATGATAAAATCATTCTGTCGCCCAGCGAAAAACTAATTGTAGAGAACCAGATCACATCTGTTGTGACAACTGGCTTTAAAAGGACCAAAGAGAATATAACAAGAACGGCGATTCCAGACATCAGCACACTGGTATCAATTAACAAATTGACTTATAATCCAGATGATAGCACCGTTGCTGAGGCGCAATGGATAAATAATAAACTGATTTTCCGTGATGAAACTTTTAGTGATTTGGCCGTACAAATGGAAAGATGGTATAATGTAAATATTGAAATCAAAAATGAAAAAGTGGCACAGCAAAGATTGAACGGAACGCTGGAAACAGAGACCATTACACAGGCATTGGATGCATTACAGGAAACCACACCTTTCCGATATGAGAAAACAGGGAATAAAGTAGTTATTCATTAAATAAAAAATTATTTGATTATATGAATAAAAATAATTCATCTTAAAAAACCAAAAAAGGGCTCCGCTGTAACGGATCCCTTAAAAAGTTAACAGAAAGAGATGACCCGTAAGGTCTTCCATTATTAACTCTACAATTGTAATGTATGAAAAAAAACGAAACGACTGCTGTTTCCACTAAAGTTCTATTGTATCAAAAGATTTCGAGAATTATGAAACTGACCATTGCTTTTATGCTATTTGCTGTACTGAATGTTTCAGCCAAAGGGTGGTCGCAGGACAGAATCACCTTAAAGATTAATGGTCTGGAAATTAAGAAAGTGCTTTTTACTATTGAAAAGAAAAGTAACTACCGCTTTTTATTTAATGAGGATGTTCTAAGAGGAAAATCCAAAGTAACATTGGATGTTACAGATGCCACACTTGCTGAAGTGTTGGATAAGTTATTATCTAATACTGGCGTTGGATATAAAATAATGGCATCTAACCTGATTGTTCTTAAAGAATCAATTGCTGACGAAGCTATTGAAGTACAAGAAGTAAAAGTATCAGGTTCGGTCATCTCTTCTACAGGGGAGCCATTATCAGGTGTTTCAGTAACTATAAAAGGAACCGTAACTGGTACAACAACTGATGCGTCAGGTAATTATTCAATAACAGTTCCTGACAATGCCGTTTTAGTATTTTCTTATGTAGGGTATAAAAATATTGAAGAAATAGTGGCTGGCCGCACCTCAATTAATATTGTACTACAAACGGCTAATAACTCCTTAGAAGAAATAGTAGTAGTAGGTTATGGTACACAAAAGAAAAAAGACCTAACTGGTTCAATCAATACTATTAAAGGAGATGAAGTGGCCAAAATGCCAGGAACTAACCCAATAGGCTCCTTACAAGGTAAAGTGCCAGGCTTGACAGTTACAAATTCTGGAAGAGCTGGTGAAAGCCCAACGGTACGTATCCGTGGTATCAACAGTACGAATAGTGCAAGTCCTGTATATGTTGTAGATGGAATTCTGGTAGATGATATCGGATATTTAAATCCTGCAGATATTGAAACCATTGATGTGTTGAGAGATCCATCTTCCATTGCTATCTACGGATTAAGAGGTGCAAATGGTGTAATTGCCATTACTTCTAAAAAAGCCACAAGAGGAAAAACAAGAGTTACGCTGACAAGTTCTGTAGGTATACAAAAGGTAAACAACACAATAGAAATGACAGATGCTGTTGGTTTTAGAAAACTATATGAACAGCAAATTGGTTATATAAGACAAACAAGTCCTGCTACAGATACATTTGATTATCGTGGATACACTGGTAATACAAATTGGCAAGATGAGGTTTTAAGAACTGCCTTAATCACTTCACATAATATTGGAGTAGCAAACAGCGGCGAAAAATCTACTACTTATTTCAATGTTGGTTACACCAATCAGGACGGTGTGGTAGGCAATGATAATTTTGAACGCTTTATTCTACGACTTAACCAAGAAATAAAAATTAATAAGAATATAAAGATTGGTGGCAATATTACTGGCTATCACTCTATCAATACTCCACAAGGAGTAAGCGTTACTAATGCTTTATGGGCTGCGCCTATTGTTCCAATACAATATGATGCGAATACCTATTATAGTATGCCATCTTTTCAAAGAGCTCAGGTAGGTAACCCAATTGCCTCATTGAACCGGAGCAAAAACACTACTGTAGACAAAGATTATCGTGTAATAGGAAGCCTTTTTGCTGAAGTAAAGTTTCTGAAAAATTTTACATGGAAGTCTACACTTTATGGTGACTTAATATTTAGTAACTTAAGAAGTTATAATGCATTGCCATTTGCTCAGAGAGATATTGGGGAAGGCGGGGTAGTCAGATTACCAGATGCAACAGTGCAACCTGTTAATATTTTTCCAAGTGTAACACAAAATCAAGCAGAATCAAAAAGATTTCAGCAAGATCATACATTGTCATTTGACAAGCGAATAAATAATGATCATCAGCTTTCTGCTATTTTAGGATTTACAACTATACATAATAGCAGTTCGTTTGTAAACGCTAACAGAAGAGATACTTCAATATTTATTCCAAACGACCCTAACTTCTGGTATATTAATATTGCCAATTTGGCAAATCCGGGTAGTTACAGCGGTGGCGGTGGAAATAATGCTGTGGCAGGAGCTTTTGGAAGAGTTAGCTATACTTACAGAAATAGATACCTGCTTAATGCTACTGTAAGAAGAGACGGTAGTTCAAAATTTGCGCCTGAAAATAGATGGGGAACTTTTGGAAGTGTAGGTATTGGCTGGGTGGTAAGCGAAGAAGATTTTTTTGCTAAAATAAAAGGACTTGATTTCTTAAAAGTAAGAGCAGCTTGGGGTGTAACTGGTAATTCAAACGGAATACCAGATAATTTATACCAACCCGGTTTGTCAAATGCCTCTACAGCGGTATTTGGAAACAACGTTTTTACTTCACTTCAATCGGCTTATATAGTTGATTCTACCATTAAATGGGAAACTGTACAAGGGATAGACATTGGTTTCGATGGAAGAGCATTGAACAACAGACTAAACTTTGAAGTAACTTATTACAATAGAACTACAACAGATATATTAAGTGAAACAGAGATACCGAATGATATCAGAAAGGCATTTAAAAATTTTGGTAAGATTATTAATAAAGGAATAGAGCTTGGACTCGGCTGGAATGATAAAATAGGAAAAAACTTCACCTATGGTATTAATGGTAATTTCAGTTACAATAAAAACGAAGTACTATCACTTGGTGATAATATTAATTTCAGTCTTGTTGGAAACAGCGGAGCTAATCTTACAAAAACTGGTCAGTCAATTGGCTATTTCTATGGTTATCGTCAAATAGGAATTTATCAATCTACTGCTGATTTACTCAAGATGCCAGCTTTCTCTACCTCTTTACCTGGCGATGTTGCCTATGAAGATGTAAATGGTGATGGAGTTATTACAACAGCAGACAGAACCTACCTTGGAACTCCTTTTCCTGTATATAATTTTGGTGGAAGTGTAACACTTGGTTATAAAGAGTTCGATATGCAAATTGAATTGCAGGGTGTAGCTGGAAATAAGATCTATACACAAAGAAGGATTTCCAATTTTGCAGTGTTGAATTATGAAGCTAATCGGCTAAATGCCTGGACAGCTCCAGGAACAAGTAACATAGAACCAATTCTTGATAACAGACGTGGCAATAACTATTTGTTTAGTTCATACTATCTGGAACCAGGCGATTATTTGCGAATAAGAACATTGCAGCTTGGGTACACTTTAAATAGTAACCTGATGAAAAAAGCTGGTCTTCAGGCCGCAAGAATTTATGTAAGTGGTCAGAATATTGCAAACTGGTCAAAAGTAACAGGCTATTCTCCTGAAGCACAGATTGGAAGTATTTTGGGTGGAGGAGCAGATAATGGTGCTTACCCAGTACCAGCTATTTATACGTTGGGCCTTAATATCACATTTTAATAAAAAATAAATTTTCATAAATATGAAAAAGCTTTTTAAAACTAAACGTTCTGTATTGCTGGCCATAATAGCCATAGCAATGCTTATACCTTTTTCAGGGTGTAAGAAATTCTTGGACACTCAAAGGCAAGGCCAATACACAGAGGAAAACTATCCTTATCCAGGCGGCTCTGGTCCATATGACCAATTTATATTTGGTGCTTATAATGATTTGAGAAGTTATAACATTCATGTATTTGGATTTCTTCATGCTGTAAGCATAAGAAGTGATGATGCTGATAAAGGAAGTACTGCTGCTGATGGTGGGGCTGACTCAAATGGAATGGACAACTTTCCTGTAATTACAAATAGCGGACTTGCCAATTCCTTATGGATAGGTAATCTGGGTTTGGTAAATAAGTGTAACAACACATTATATCAGATAAAAAATAATATTGATATAACTGCAACACCTGAAATTAAAATACAGACAGAGGCTGAAGCAAGATTTTTAAGAGCTTACGCTTATTTTAACTTAGTTCGTTTTTTTGGTAGGGTTCCATTGTTTGATTCGTTGGTTACTGATCCTGCGGCGCAAAATAACAGGCCACAAAGTTCTCCAGCACAGTTGTATGCTTTTATAGAAAGCGACTTACAATTTGCCGCAGCAAATTTACCAGCTAGCTGGGATCAAACATTTGTAGGCCGTGCTACTAGCGGTGCCGCAAATGGGATATTGGCTAAAGTTTACTTGACTCAACAAAAATGGGCTTTGGCAACGAGCACAGCTAATCTTGTTATGACTTCAGGTAAATATGACTTATCAACCCCATACACTACTATTTTTGAAGAAGAAGGTGAGAATAGTAAGGAGTCAGTGTTTGAGATACAGGGTACGGCCGATGCCAGTGTGCCAACTGCTAATGGTATTCAATATACTCAGGTACAAAGTGTTCGTGGCTCTGGTATTTGGAATCTAGGATGGGGCTTTAATTCTCCAAGCCAAATACTTGAAAATGCATATGAGGCCAATGATCCTCGTAGAGCCAGAACAATTTTATTTACAAGTACTGTTAGTACACCAGGGTATACTATATATGGAGAACTGACTCCTGTAGGATTACCTAATCCCAGATATAACCAGAAAGTTTATACAAAAGCCGCAAGAAGATCTTCTGTAGGAAGTGCCTCCGGTTGGTGGATGAATATTCGGATACTTCGCTTTGCTGATGTGGTATTAATGTATGCAGAGGCCGCCAATGAAGTTGGAGGTGCAGGTAATATCACCATTGCAAGAAATGCTTTGAACTCAGTAAGAGCAAGAGCAAGACAAGGAGCACCTGGCGGTACATTACCTGACGTAACGACAACAGATCAGGATATGCTTCGTGATGCTATTCGCTATGAAAGAAGGATAGAATTGGCGATGGAGCATGATCGTTTCTTTGATATAGTAAGATGGGGCATTTCAGGTACAGTAATGCAAGCAGCAGGTAAAGCAAACTTTAGTCCTTCTAGAGATAATTTATTACCTATACCACAACAGCAAATTGATTTAAGTGGTGGAGTGCTAACACAAAACTTTGGTTATTAATTATCAATTATCAACTAACAACTTTTTTATTATGAATCATACTATAAAAAATAAATTAACGAAAGGGGTATTGGTGTTATTAATCTTTACAGGATTAAATGCCTGTAAAAAAGATGGTAACCCCAACAAACTTCCTCCTGTTTCTGCGGGAGATTATGATGGAAAAATTGATGGATTTAACAGTTCTGATGAAATATTTCCGGATAAGCAGATTGCATATTGGTCTTTTGATGACACCAAGAATGAAACGTTGAGTAACACTGCTCCTACCAGCTCTGTAAGTAATACATTCATTGCAGGTGGGGTAAGAGGAAAAGCGTTAAGCCTTACTGCAGGATACTTATATTATGCCACTCAGTTTCAGAAATTTAAAACTGATTCACTAAAAAGCTGGTCAATAAGTATGTGGGTTAAAATTTTGAACAACCAAGACAATATTAATAAAAGAACCATGGTTTTTCAGATGGCAAGACCTGGAACCTTGAATGGTAATATTAATTTCATCTTAAACACTAATGGTTTCCCATCTACTAATACAACTAAGTTGCGCATCAATCCTACATTTTCAACTGTTGGCGGAGGTACACAGGACAATCTGAATAATGTACTGGATAATACTGATTTAACCCAGTGGGTGCACATCGTACTTACCTACGATTTTAATACTGGTATATTTAATAACTGGATGAATGGGGTTAAGGTAGGAGCCTACCCAAATAGAGGAACAGGTAATAATTCATTTAAGTCATGGGAGCCAAGTGAGTTACTGATTGGAGTAAAAGGAATGCCAATAAATGCAGATGCAGCATTTGCGCCTATGACTGGAAGTTTAGACGAAATAAGAATGTATAATATTCCACTAGGCGATGCATTTATTAATGCATTATATAATTTAGGAAAAGCAGGTAAATAAGCAGTCGTTCTTTTTTAAGCACACAGATACTACCCAATGTATGTGTCTGTGTGCTTTTTCTTTATAATTTTTCCTGATTTAAACATCTGCGATAAAATGTTTGATAGTAGCAATAAAATTATAACTAAAAACATAAAGGCATGGCGGCTGATTGTAATCTTATTACTAACAAGCCAGCTATCTTCTTCTTGTAATAAAAAAGACACTCCGGTAATAATTAATGATACATCATTATCCTTCAAAGTAAATAATAGCTACAATGGAACTTTGCAATATGCCAAGCTAAATGAAAGACCTGTTGTTGTATTTACTTTTACCGAGCCAATTGATAATGCTACAACATCAATTGGTGTAAAACTTACAGGACCGTCCTCTTTTAATGTTCCGTTGAATATTACACTAGCAGCAGATGGAAAACAATTGACTGTTGTTCCCCAGAATGACTTGAATGCATTTACAACTTATACATTGTCTGTAAACAATGATTTGAAAACATTAATGGGAGGCAGAGTCACAAATCCTGTTAACATATCTCTTTTAATTGGGATTTCTTATACTGATAAATTTCCAAGGATTACAGACGATGAGTTGCTGACCAAAGTGCAACAACAAACTTTCAAATTTTTCTGGGATTTTGGACATCCTGTAAGCGGTTTAGCAAGAGAAAGAAATACATCTGGCGAAACGGTAACATCCGGCGGTTCAGGTTTTGGTATTATGGGAATACCTGTAGCTATTAGCCGCAATTTTATTACAAGAGCTGAAGGATTGACAAGAATGCAAAAGATTGTGGGCTTCTTAAAAAATACTGCTGTAAAAGTAAAAGGCGCCTTTCCGCATTGGCTGAATGGAACAACTGGTGCTATCATTCCTTTTAGTGCAAACGATAACGGTGCAGACTTAGTTGAAACTTCATACCTGATGATGGGATTGCTAACGACAAGACAATATTTCAATGGCGCAGATGCTGCTGAAACAAATCTAAGAAGCGATATAAATACATTGTATAATAATGTAGAATGGGATTGGTTCCGCAATGGCGGACAAAATGTTTTATACTGGCATTACAGTCCAGATAAAGCCTGGATAATGAATTTGCCCATCAAAGGTTGGAATGAGTCGCTGATTACTTATGTAATGGCAGCTTCATCAACTACACATGGTATTCCTGTTTCTGTATATACTAATGGATGGAAGAGTGGTTCAAATTATATTAATGGTAATTCTTATTATGGCATTCAGCTTCCGTTAGGTCCCGCATTAGGTGGCCCTCTTTTCTTTGAACAGTATACATTTATGGGAATTAATCCGAATGGATTAACAGAAGGCGGAATCAACTATTTAACGCAGGCAAAAAATCATACTTTAATAAATTATAATTATTGCAAAGCAAATCCGAAAACATGGTACGCTTATGGCGATAGCTGTTGGGGATTAACAGCCAGTGATATTGAAGGAGGTTATACCGCCAGTTCGCCAAATAACGACAGAGGATTTATTGCACCAACAGCAGCACTTTCGTCTTTCCCATTCACCCCAACAGAATCTATGCAGGCATTAAAATTCTTTTATTATATCATCGGCGATAAAATATTTAAGGAATATGGCTTTGTAGATGCCTTCTCATTATCCAATCCCTGGTTTGCCACTTCTTTTTTAGCAATTGATCAAGGCCCGATCATAACCATGATTGAAAATTACAGAACAGGATTAGTGTGGAATTTATTCACTAGTTGCCCTGAAGTAAAAGCAGGAATGCTTAGTTTGGGGTTTACTGCATCATACCTCTAAATATTTTAAAATGAAGAAATTATTTTTTAGTTGTATAACATTATTGATAGTTATTGCAGCTTGCAACTCAGGAAAAAATGTAACAACAAATACTACTAGTCCAATTGCAACAGAAGACACGGCCTTGTTTCGCTTAGTACAGGAACAGACCTTTCAGTATTTCTGGGATGGAGCTGAACCCAACAGTGGATTGGCAAGAGAAAGATTTCATTCAGATAATGTTTATCCAACGCATGACAAGAATATTGTAACAAGCGGCGGAGGTGGTTTTGGAGTGATGGCGATTTTGGTTGGAATCGAACGAGGATTCATCACAAGAGCACAAGGAGTCGAACGGTTTGAAAAAATTGTTCACTTTCTTGAAACAGCAGATCGTTTCCATGGCGCATGGCCGCATTGGTGGCAGGGTGAAACGGGGAAAGTAAAACCATTCGGTAAGAATGATGATGGTGGCGATCTGGTAGAAACTTCCTTTATGATTCAGGGATTACTTTGTGTTCGACAATATTTTCAAAATGGAAATGTAAAAGAAAAGGCAATTGCAGCGAGAATAGATAAGCTTTGGAAAGAAGTAGAGTTTGATTGGTATCGTCAGGGACAAAATGTTTTGTATTGGCATTGGAGTCCAAACAATGGCTGGAAAATGAATTTTGCTGTACACGGTTACAATGAATGTTTGATTATGTATGTATTGGCAGCCTCGTCTCCTACTCACGGAGTTCCTGCAGAAGTTTATCATGAAGGCTGGGCAGAGAACGGAAAGATTAACAAATTTCCTGCACATTATGATGGTATACAATTACAGATGAACCATCAGGGAGAAGCAGGAGGTAGCGGTCCTTTGTTTTGGGCACATTATTCTTATCTTGGTTTAGACCCAAGAGGATTAAAGGATAAATATGCTGATTACTGGAAAGATAATGTTGGACATGCGATGATACACTACAAATGGTGTGTCAACAATCCAAATGGCTATAAAGGATATGGAACCGATAGCTGGGGATTAACGTCTAGTTATTCTATAAAAGGTTATGCAGGTCATGCACCAAATGAAAAAAGAGATTTAGGAGTTATTTCACCAACAGCAGCTTTGTCATCTTTCCCTTACACACCAAAAGAATCAATGGCTGCTATGAAACATTGGTATAATGATATGAAAGATAAACTGTGGGGCGAATATGGTTTTTATGATGCATTTAGCGAAACAGCGAATTGGTACACACCAAGATATTTGGCAATTGACCAAGGCCCAATTGTTGTAATGATGGAAAATTATCGCAGCGGCTTATTATGGAATTTATTTATGAGCTGCCCCGAAGTAAAAACTGGATTAAACAAATTAGGATTTGAAAGCCCTTGGTTGAAGAAATAAATTTTGTATTAAGAATAGTTTGATTTCTCTTTTTAGTATAGGAGCAGCTATGAAAGCTGTCATAATAAAATGGAAAAGAGTATGAAAAAATTTAGCTGGATAATAACAGGATTACTTTTTTTAAGCTCCTGTTCTAATAAATTGCACCAAGCTAGAATCGTATTGTTGCCAGATACACAAACCTATGCCGAGAAATATCCGGAGGTATTAGATTCGCAAATCAATTGGATTGTAAAAAATGCAAAGAGTATAAATTTTGTTTTGCAGCAGGGAGATTTAACACAAAATAATAATCACAAGGAGTGGCAGCTTATTCAAAATGCATTTAATAAACTTAATGGGAAAGTGCCTTATGTTCTCGCAGCAGGTAACCATGATATGGGAAGCGCCGATGGAAAATATGCAGATATTCGTAATTCCACTTTATTTAATAAATATTTTCCTGTTAAAAAGATGGCTGATTTAACTGGGTTTGGAGATGTGGCTGAACCGGAAAAAATAGATAATGCATATTATTTATTTAAGACAGGTAACATTAACTGGCTTGTTATAACATTGGAGTTCGGTCCAAGAAATAGCATCTTAGACTGGGCAAACAGTATCATAAAAAAGTATCCTAGTCATTCTGTTATTATTAATACGCACAGTTATATGTATTCTGATAGCACCCGCCAAGGGCCAGGTGACAGTTGGAGGCCACAGAACTATGGGGTAGGAAAAGATACTGGCGACTCGGCAGTCAATGACGGAGAACAGATATGGAATAAATTAGTGAAGCTTCACCCTAATACAAGATTCGTTTTTTCAGGTCATGTGTTAAATACAGGAGTAGGTACATTAATAAGTGTGAATGATAGTGGTTATCCTGTTTATCAGATGCTGGCTAATTATCAGGAAGGAGTAAAAGGTTCAGTAAAAGGTGGAAACGGTTGGCTAAGGATATTGGATATGGATTTTAAAAAGAATGTTTTATCTGTGGCAACGTATTCTCCTTATATAGGTCAATTTATGAATGATCTGCAACAGCAGTTCAAAATAAGAAATGTAAACTTTCAGGCGGAGGGGAATAATGAATGATAACTTTAATATTTTATAAAATGAAAAAGCAATTATTTAAAATTTTTTTAGCTGGTTTATTTTTTATTTTTCCATTGTTTGCGGGAGCCCAACAGGAAATAAAAGTGATGTCTTATAATATTCGCTTAGATGTAGCCTCTGACGGAGAGAACCGTTGGGATGCCCGAAAAGACAAAGTAGCAGCGTTAATGAACTATTATGAGGCTGATTTTATTGGCGGGCAGGAAGTGCAAAATCACCAACTCAAATATTTGCTGGAGAACTTAAGCGGCTATAGCTATATTGGTGTTGGCCGGAATGATGGAAAAGAAGCTGGTGAATATTCCTGTATTTTTTATAAAAAAGATAAGTTTGATGTAATTCAGCAATCAACTTTTTGGTTATCACCCACACCGCAAGTAGTTAGTAAAGGCTGGGATGCTGCTATAGTTAGAGTATGTACCTACGGGCTATTTAAAAATAAAAAAACCAAACAACTCTTCTGGGTATTTAATACCCACTTCGATCATATTGGTAAAACAGCAAGGCTTGAATCAGCGAAACTCATAGTTCAAAAAATAAAAGAATTGAATAATAAAAAATACCCGGTTATTTTGTCAGGCGATTTTAATAGTAAGCCTAATGAACCACCAGCAGAATATATGGTTGCAAATATGCAGAACAGCCGTGCAATAGCAAAGGAAGTATACGGTCCGTTAGATACATGGAATGGGTTTAAATTCAATCAAAAGCCAGATGGTTGTATTGATTATATTTTTGTGGCTAACAATGAAAAAGTTTCTGTTTCAAAATTTGCAACACTAACTGATTCATATGACATGAAATATCCGTCAGATCATTTGCCGATATTGGCTACAATACTGATAAATAAAAATTGATGGTAAAGCTTGTAAAAATCTTTCTATTAGTTTGCTTTGTTATAGGAATAACAGATGTCGGAGCACAACCATTCTCTAATGAAATTGCTACCTTTAAAAAGCAAGACGCTGTTTCATTCCCTGAAAAACAAGAAATACTATTTGTAGGCAGCTCTTCTTTCAGAATGTGGAAAGATGTGCAGACTGCTTTTCCAAATCATACTATCATTAATCGTGGATTTGGCGGCTCGTCTTTACCGGATGTGATTCGTTATGCTGATGAAATTATTTTTCCTTATCAGCCAAAACAGATTGTAATCTATTGCGGCGAAAATGATATAGCTTCTTCTGATACGGTAACCGGAGAAATGACAAGAGACCGGTTCAAAATTCTTTTCGAAATGATAAGAAATAAACTGCCGGATGTGCCGGTTGTTTTTGTGTCTATCAAACCAAGTCCATCCAGATGGACAATGCAGGATAGAATGATAACAGCAAATAAGCTTATTAAAAAATATCTTAAGAAGCAAAAAGATACAAAGTACGTAGGTGTTTGGAAGCCTATGCTCGGAAAGGATGGGAAACCGTTACCTGATATTTTCTTGAAAGACAATTTGCACATGAATGCAAAAGGCTATGCCATCTGGCAAAAATTAATAGAACCATATTTACTGAAATAAAAAGAATGACATGAAAAGACTATTGCTAGGACTAATTATTATCACATCATTACAGTCAACGGCTCAACAATCTGGTGATGCAAAAATGAAACTATATGTTGATGCGCTGATGAAGAAGATGACATTGGATGAAAAAATTGGCCAATTAAATTTATTAACTCCAGGAGGTGGAGTGGCAACTGGTGCAGTAGTAAGTAAAGGTGTGGAAGAAAAAATTGCCAAAGGCCAGGTTGGCGGATTATTTGGAGTGATTGGCGAAGAAAAAATCCGGCAGGCACAGGAACTTGCAGTAAATAATAGCCGTTTAAAAATTCCATTGTTATTTGGTTCCGATGTAATACATGGCTATAAAACAACTTTTCCAATACCGTTAGGGTTATCCTGTAGCTGGGATATGCCAATGATTGAGCGTAGTGCAAGGCTTGCTGCAACAGAAGCAACGGCTGATGGATTAAACTGGGCTTTCTCTCCTATGGTAGATATTGCCCGTGACCCTCGTTGGGGTCGCATTGCAGAAGGTGCAGGCGAAGACCCTTATCTCGGTTCACAGGTAGCGAAAGCAATGGTAGTTGGTTATCAGAATGGAGATTTAAGTAAAGACAATACACTGCTTGCTTGTGTAAAGCATTTTGCATTATATGGTGCAGCAGACGGTGGAAGAGATTATAATACCGTTGATATGAGCAAAGTAAAAATGTATAATGATTATTTGCCTCCGTACAAAGCTGCTGTTGATGCCGGTGTTGGTTCAATCATGAGCTCATTCAATACGATAGATAATATTCCTGCAACAGGTAATAGATGGTTGCTGACAGATTTATTACGAAAGCAGTGGGGCTTTAAAGGAATGGTGGTGTCTGATTATACTTCTGTAAATGAAATGATAGATCATGGATTAGGCGATTTGCAAGCAGTTTCTGCTTTATCATTAAAAGCCGGATTGGATATGGATATGGTGGGAGAAGGATTTTTAACGACTTTGAAAAAATCATTGGGTGAAGGAAAAGTAACACAAAAAGAAATTGACGATGCCTGCCGTAGAATTCTAGAAGCAAAATATAAACTTGGTTTATTTACCGACCCATTTAAATATTGCAATAAAGAAAGAGCTGCAAAAGAAATATTGTCTGATGAACAAAAGCATGCTGCAAGAGAGTTTGCAACAAAATCATTTGTATTACTGAAAAATAATCAGGGGACACTTCCATTAAAAAAATCCGGAACGATTGCGTTGATAGGTCCATTAGCAAATAATAAGGCGAATATGCTAGGCACTTGGGCAGTTTCTGGTAACCGGGATTTATCAATCCCTGTTTTTGATGGAATGAAAAATGCTGGAATAAAGGAAGTAAATATTTTATATGCCAAAGGAGCCAACATTTCAGATGATACATTGTTTGCTAAAAAAGTAAATGTATTCGGAACAAGAATTGATATTGATAAAAGATCTGCACTAGAGATGATGGACGAAGCCGTTGCTGTTGCCAAACAATCTGATGTAATTGTAGCCGTTGTTGGAGAAGCGTCGGAGATGAGTGGTGAATCTGCAAGCCGTTCTTCCATTACAATTCCTCAGAACCAAAAAAAGCTTTTAAAGGAGCTAAAGAAAATGGGTAAACCACTGGTGTTGGTTATCATGTCAGGCAGACCACTTGATTTAAATTGGGAAATGGAAAATGCAGATGCGTTGTTATTTGTCTATCACGGCGGACAGGAAGTGGGTAATGCAATTGCTGATGTTTTGTATGGGGATGTAAATCCTTCGGGAAAGTTGACGAATAGTTTTCCAAGAAATGTAGGACAAATTCCAGTTTACTACAATCATTTAAAAACCGGCCGTCCACAGGCAACAGATAAGTTTGAAAAATTTAGAAGTAATTATCTTGATGTAGAGAATAGCCCTTTGATTCCTTTTGGATATGGTTTAAGCTATTCTTCATTTA
Organism: Chitinophagaceae bacterium; assembly: GCA_016706055.1. Lineage (GTDB taxonomy): Bacteria > Bacteroidota > Bacteroidia > Chitinophagales > Chitinophagaceae > JJ008. The sequence continues at coordinate 210,952 of JADJKL010000004.1, forward strand.
GCTATAGCGATATTAAATTAAGTGCTGCTTCTCTAAATACAACTGGAAAAATAAAAGCAACAGTTACAGTGACCAATACCGGCAACTATGATGGCGAAGAAGTAGTACAGTTATATACCAGAGATATGGTAGGGAGTATTGCTAGGCCGGTACAAGAATTAAAAGGCTTTCAGAAAATTATGTTTAAGAAAGGTGAAAGCAAAGAAGTAAGTTTTACTATCGGTGTAGAAGATTTAGGATTCTACAACAGCGATTTGAAATTTGTAACAGAGCCCGGAGAGTTTAAACTATTTATTGGCGGTAACAGTAAAGATGTAAAAGAAACAACATTTAAACTGGTAAAATAATTGATGATTCAGAAAAATAAAATTTACAGATTAGTAATATTGCTATTTGCTTTCCCTTTGTTTGCTACTGCACAGGTAAGAGAGAAGCAATCCATCAATAGCGGCTGGCAGTTTGTATTGACTGACAAAACATTTTTGCCAACTGGTGAAACAGCTCTGTTTCAGAAAATTAATCTGCCGCATACCTGGAATGCACTGGATATTGTGGATGATACGGTTGGTTATCATCAGGGAATTGGCTGGTATAAAAAAGAATTATTTATTTCTGAACAATATAAAGAAAATCATCTCGAACTTTTTTTTGAAGCTGTTTGCAACAAGGCCACGGTTTTTATCAATGGTCAACTTGCCGGAGAGCATAGCGGAGGTTTTACAGGATTTAAAATAGATATGGATGGAAAGGTTTTGTTTGGGAAGACAAACGAAATTTTAGTTAAAGCAGATAACAGTAAATATTTACAAGATAGCATTCCACCATTTAGTGGCGACTTTAATTTGATGGGTGGAATTTACAGAGATGTGTGGCTGGTTGCAACGAACAAAACTCATTTTAATAAGTCATATGGTGGTGAGGGAGTTTTGTTTACCATAACTGCTATAAATGAAAAGAAAGCAACATTTTCGATTCAGGCAGATTGGGTAAGGGAAAGATCGGTTTTAAATTACAATATCGAATATCAGCTTTCGATGCAGGGGAGTTTGATAAAGTCGGGAAATCAAAAATTAAGTAATGGGAATTTATCTTCCTTATCGATACCAGGTTTTATATCAATACCAAAACTATGGTCACCAGAAGTACCCAACTTATATTCACTGCTTGTGCAATTAAAAAATGAAAGGGGCGAAGTGATAGATGAGGTTTCTCAAAACGTCGGTTTTAAATGGGTCGGCATTAGTGATAAAAATGAGTTTTTGTTGAATGGCAAACGATATAAACTTAAAGGAGCATCTCGTCATCAGGACTATAAAAATATTGGGAATGCATTGACAGATGGAATACATGTAAGAGATATTGAGTTGATGAAAGAAATGGGTTGTAATTTTTTACGAATTGCACATTATCCGCAAGACCCTGCTATTTATGATGCTTGCGATAGGTTAGGCCTGATTACCTGGAGTGAAATACCAGTGGTGGACAAAGTGGTCAACAATAAAGCTTTCTTTGATAACAGTGGGGTTATGATGACGGAGATGATCATGCAGAATTATAATCATCCATCTATCGCAATTTGGGGTTATCATAATGAAGTTAGAAATTTGGATACGATTTCTATTGCTCATGCAAGAATGCTTAATCAACAAACAAAAAATATTGATAAGCAACGCTTAACTGCTATGGCATTTGAAAGCAATATTGATGCACCTTACTTCTCCAATCCCTTATTAAAAGAAATGTTGAGTATTGCTGATATTAATGGATACAATGTATATCAGGGATGGTACAGAGGCAAGCATGAAAACATTGGCGACTTTCTGGATACGTTGTATGCTTATAATCCCAAGAAGCCAATTCTGCTCAGCGAATATGGTGCTGGCAGTATTACTAATATTCATGCCTATCAGCCAACACTGTTTGATTTTAGCGAAGAATACCAAAGAGATTTTCATGAGTCATATATTAAAGCCGGTAATACAAAACCCTGGATGATTGGTTTTGCGATCTGGAATTTTATAGATTTTCAAAGAGACGGAAGAGAAGATGTAGTGCCGAACATAAACAAAAAGGGCATGGTAACAACTGATCGTCACCCCAAAGATGTTTTTTATTATTATAAATCGCAATGGAGTAAAGAGCCCTTTGTTTATATAACAGGAAAACATTGGAGCAATCGTATTGGAATTGCTGGCAAAACTAAAAACATTGATATTCCGCTGACCGTTTATTCCAATCAACTGACTTTGCAGTTAGTACAAAACGGAAAAGAGATTGGAACGAAGTCTTCATCATCAGGAAAATTTGAATGGACAGTAAATGTATCGCAAGAGAATAACAGCTTCTTATGCAGAACACCCGATGGAAAACTGACTGATGTTCTAAATATTAATTACAATTTTATTGATACAACAAAATTTTCTACAAACATCAACTGGCGGCAACTGAATTTTAATACAGGTCAGAGCAGAACATATTTCACAGATACAAAAAGTACAGAACAATGGATGCCGGATAAACTATACACAAAAGGAACTTGGGGTTATGTGGGAGGAACAATATGGAACACATGGCCATCTGCTGCATGGAACGGAATAAGAGAGGGAATTCATAAACCAATTGCAAATACAGATAATGAGCCGTTGTTTCAAACATTTGTAGAAGGCTTAACTGCATGGAAAGCTGATGTACCGGATGGTAAATACAGAGTAACATTATTATTGAGTGAACCTTTCACTTATAAACAAAGAAATAATGAGGAAAGAGTTTTTTCAGTTAATTGCAACGGACAGCAATGGGTGCAGAATCTAAACTTGGAAAAAGAGTATGGTGTGCAAACTGCTGTTATACTGGACAAAGAAATAAATGTAAAAGATAAAAAAGGAATTGAAGTTTCTTTTAATGGAAGTAAAGGGAAAACAATTTTGAACGGAGTTAGTATAAAGAGACTTTAACTAGCCCCGTAGGGCTGATATGTTCGTAGCTCCGGGTGACACCCGGAGAAATGAAAACGAAGAATGTATTTGAACCCCGTAGGCCTGCCCGACTGGTCATTCAGGCGGGGGTGACATATATTGATGAATAGAATTACAGAACGTACAAGTGAGTGACACAGGGAACGATGCTATGAAATACCGAAGCCTGCCTACATTAAATAATTTCGGTAGGTAAACTGGTAAAAAAGTAATTATGAGAAAAAATCTATTTCTTCTAACTGCATTACTGTTTTCAACACCTGTTTTACTACAGGCGCAGAAAACAAAAAAACCAATGAACATCATTTATATTTTATCTGATGACCATCGTTACGACTTTATGGGTTTCACCGGAGCTGTACCCGGATTGCAAACTCCCGGTATGGACAAAATGGCAAAGGAAGGTGCTCATTTAAAAAATGCTTTTGTAACAACATCACTTTGTTCGCCAAGCCGTGCTTCTATTTTAACGGGGCAGTATGCACACACACATACGGTGGTTGATAATTCGGCACCGATGCCAACTGATTTAATGTTTTATCCGCAGTACCTGCAAAAGAAAGGATATAAAACAGCCTTCATGGGAAAATGGCATATGGGAAATAATGGTGATGAACCGCAGAAAGGTTTTGATGAATGGGTAAGTTTTGCAGATCAGGGAAAATATTATGGCAACCTGTTAAACATAAATGGCAAACGGGAACAAATGCCTGCTGATAATTATATAACAGATGAGTTAACATTGCGGGCAGAGAAATGGATGAGCAGTGTAAAAGATAAACCTTTCGCCATGTATCTTTCTCACAAGGGAGTGCATTCAGAATTTATGCCGGCAAAAAGACATGATGGAAAATACAAAGAACTACCAGTTATAAGTCCGCAATCAATGTATCTCACGGTGACTGATAGCAGCAAGCAATATGGTGTAGTAACTGCACCAAGGACAACAGTTAATTATAAAGACATTCCAAAATGGGTGAGAGAGCAGCGTTATAGCTGGCATGGAGTTGATTACATGTATCATGGGCAAATTCCTTTTGATAATTTTTATCACTTATATCTTGAAACATTACAGGCTATTGATGAAAGCATTCAATCAGTTTTAAAGTGGGTAGAAGATAACGGGTTGAAAGAAAATACAATGGTGGTATACATGGGCGACAATGGTTTTCTGTTTGGCGAACATGGATTGATAGATAAAAGAAATGCATATGAAGAAAGTATGAGAGTTCCGTTATTGGTGTGGGCTCCGGGAATGGTAAAAGCTGGTTCCGTAATTCCACAAATGATTTTGAATATTGATTTGGCGCCAACATTTTTAGAAATCGCCGGAATAGAAAAACCAACACAAATGCAAGGACAATCTTTTCTTCCTTTATTGAAAGGAGAAAATATTGCATGGAGAGATAAAGTATTTTATGAATATTATTGGGAGCAGGCTTTTCCGCAAACACCAACTACTTATGCCGTTCGTTCAGATAAATATAAATACATTGCTTATAACGGCATTTGGGATATAAATGAATTATACGATATAGAAAAAGACCCGTATGAAATGAATAACCTGATACGAAATAAAGATTTTGATAAGATTGGGTTACAATTACGGAATGATTTAAACGACTGGCTGGAAAAAACAAACGGCCTTCAAATACCATTAAAAAAACAACAGGGAAGAAGGTTTGATAATTTATACAGAGGAACTTATTAAAATATTGATATGAAAAAAGTATTATTTTTTATTGTTTTATTGGCTTCATCGGTTTCAGTAATCAATGCCCAGGATTTATCCTTGTACCAAAAAAAATGGATGGTGCAAAATGGTGACACATTGCCTTATCGTATTTTATTACCGGAAGGCTATGATAGTACTGTAAAATATCCGGTTATCTTTTTTCTGCATGGTGCAGGCGAAAGAGGTAACGATAATCAAAAGCAATTAGTGCATGGCGGCAAATTGTTTTTAAAAGAAGAAGTAAGAACAAATTATAAAGCCATTATTGTTTTTCCGCAATGCCCAACGAATAACTATTGGGGCAACTTGCTCCGGACTCATGATGATAAAGGGAAAAGAGCTTTTGATTTTCTGGAAGATGGCCCTCCTGGCAGGTACATGGAATTATTAATGGAACTTGTTCAATTTGTTTTTGATGAATATCCTGTAAAAAAAGACCAAGTATATACAGGTGGTTTATCAATGGGCGGTATGGGTGTTTTTGAATTAGTAAGACGAATGCCGAAAACATTCGCTGCCGCATTTCCTATATGTGGTGGTGCAAATCCTGCAACTGCATCAAAAATGAAAAAAACAAGCTGGTGGGTTTTTCATGGCGCAAAGGATGATGTGGTGCCACCTTATCATTCAGAAAATATGGTGGCAGCATTAAAAAAAGCAGGCGCAAAAGTCAAATTCACTCTTTATCCCAACGCCAATCATAACAGCTGGGATAGTGCATTTGCTGAACCTGAGTTACTTTCCTGGCTTTTTTCGCAGCGTAAATAATGCCATTTTGTAAATGTTAAGTGGACAGATTTTTTCTATTATGCCGATGTAGCAGCCGTTTCCTGATGGAATCGGGATTACGGATGCACTATCGTATAAATTATAGTCTTTAAATTATATAATCATCAAGTTTTAAGCAGTTCGAAAAAATTTAGGTACTTTTAATTTAGCTTGCTTGCTTAAAGTGAAACGCTATATTCAATACGACGACAACGAATTGCTTTATCTTCTTTCGCAAAATGATAAAGCTGCCTTTACCGAATTATACAACCGGTATTGGCAAAAACTGTATGCCATAGCGTATAACCGTCTTAAAGAAACTCAAACAGCCGAAGATATTGTACATGATGTAATGGCTGGACTTTGGTCTTCCAGAGAAAAAATTAATATAGAGTTATTGGAGAATTACCTTGCTACTGCTACTAAATATGCAGTGCTTGGTAAGCTACGAAAGAAGGAAAGGGAAAGGCAATTTCAAAACTCACTTCATCAAACCCCTGTTTTTGAACTTCAGATTGAAGAAAAATTACACTACAAAAAAATATTGGAAGTAATTAAAACCGAAGTGGAACTCCTTCCAGAAAGGTGCCGCTTAATTTTTAAATGCAGTAGGGAAGAAGGAAAGCCTGTAAAACAAATTGCCCGGGAATTAAATATTTCGCCCAAAACAGTTGAAAATCAATTGACGAAAGCTATAAAACAACTTCGACTGGCTACCAAAAGCTTCTTCCATTCACTTTTTAGTTTTCTTTTCTAAAATCTTTCAACTTATTTTTTTATTCAGTAGGGGAAGTCCACTTCTCGTTACACTTATATATAAGACTGCTATGCAAATACCGCAACACATATTAATACTTATTGAAAAGTATCTGGCTGACTCAGCTACAGAAGAAGAAAAGTCCATTGTCAATAAATGGTATCAATCATATCAAGATGAAAGTGTAGAAATTGTTTCTTCCGAAATAAATAGTAAAGAGCAGACGGAGCTCCGCATTAAAGAAAGGCTATTAGCAACCATCAGTGAAACCGAAAATAGAAAAGGAATCAACAAATGGTGGATGAGGTCGGCTGCAGCAGTAGTATTAATTGGACTGGCTGTTTTCTTTTTTATCACAACTGGTAATAAAAAACAAAGCACTATAGTAGCAGAAGTTCCTGTTAAACAAACAGAAGAAATAGTTCCCGGTGGAAATAAAGCCATGTTGACTTTAGCAGATGGCTCTACCATTATACTGGATAGTGCATCAAATGGGTTGCTTAGTCAGCAGGGTGGAATAAAGGTTCAGAAATTGGATAACGGTTTACTTGCTTATACAATTAATGGAAAACTGATTACCGAAAATGATCAAGCATTTTACAATACAATAACTACACCTCGTGGCGGGCAATATCAGGTTACATTGTCAGATGGTACACAGGTTTGGTTAAATGCGGCATCTTCTATTCACTTCCCTGTAGTATTTGCTGGTACTGAGAGAAAAGTAGAAATAACAGGGGAAGCTTATTTTGAAGTTGCAAAAAATGCTGCAATGCCTTTTAAGGTAATCGCTGGTTCATCAGAGGTAGAAGTCCTGGGAACACATTTTAATATTAACAGCTATACAGATGAATCTTCTGTAAAAACAACATTACTGGAAGGGTTAGTAAAAGTATCTGTAACTGGCAATAATCAATCTCCTAAATTTTTAAAAGCCGGACAACAGACAGTTTTAAATAAAGAAGGAAGAATAAGCATATTGAACAATGCCGATTTAGAAGAAGCGGTTGCCTGGAAGAATGGCAGATTTCAGTTTAATAGTGCAGATCTGAAATCCATACTAAGACAAATATCAAGGTGGTATGATGTGGATGTAGAATACAGAGGAAATGTAGATATACATTTCACCGGACAGCTTCCCCGGAATGATAATGTTACCAAAGTGTTTGACAAGTTGGCGTTAACAGGGGAGGTTCATTTTAAAACAGAAGGTAAAAAAATAATTGTTTCGAGATAAGAAGTTAATAAAAAACCGGATTCCGTTTGCGGCGAAATCCGGCGAAAAATTGAGTTCATAATAAATCAATCTGTGCGACTGTATATTAATTAAACCCAAACAATACAAATTTATGTATTTAACTGCTCTTTTGAAATCTGGCTTTAGCAGAGTCAGCTTTTCAACACAAACGATTAAGGCCATGAAACTAATAACAGTTTTATTAATTGCCGCCTGTCTTCAGGTAAGTGCCAACGGTTTCTCTCAAAAAGTAACTATCAAAGAGAACAACATCTCTCTGCAGAAAGTTTTTGAAGAAATAAAAAAGCAAACCGGCTACCAGTTTTTTTATGCCGATGAGGTATTGCAAACTGCCGGAAAAGTAAGTCTGAATATTCGTAATGGAAGTATTAAAGAAGTACTGGATGCCTCTTTTAAAGACCAGCAATTAGGTTACACTATTTCGGAAAATACAATCATTATAAAAAGAGTGATAAGTATTCCTACAGTAAACGATCCTCCGCCAATACCTGTTGTTACTTTTATTGATATAAGAGGAACAGTAACAGGCGAAAATGGTCAGCCATTACAAGGCGCTACAGTTTTAGTAAAGGGAAAATCAGCTGGAACAAAAACAGATGCGAATGGCAACTTTACTATCAATGCAGAGCCGAATGCAGTGTTGATTATTTCGTACGTTGGCTATGAGACGATGGAAGTAAATGTAAAAAATCTTACATCCATTGCTATACAGTTAGTACCTGCCATTACTATTGGCGAACAAATCGTTGTTGTTGGATATGGTACACAGAAAAAGAGTGATGTAAGTGGCGCTGTTTCAAAAGTAGATTTGGAAAAAGCGAAAGCGATACCAACAACAAACGTAGCCGAAATGATTCGTGGCCAGGCAGCAGGTGTACAGGTTACTTTAGGTTCTGCAAGGCCTGGTGGTACTTCCAATATACTGATTAGGGGAAGAAATTCAATCCGTGGTGGCAATGACCCATTAGTTGTATTGGATGGTTTTCCAATTGAGACTATTAATGATGTAAACCCTGATGACATTGCTTCTATTGAAATATTAAAGGATGCATCTGCACAGGCTATTTATGGCGCAAGAGCAAGTAACGGTGTAATACTAATTACTACCAAAAGAGGTAAAGTTGGTAAGATGAGAGTTAATGTAAATAATTATTTAACAACGCAAAAACTCTCTAAAAACTTTGATTTATATAGTGCAGAAGAGTTTGCACAACTAAGAAGAGAAGCCCGTCGCACAAGTAATGCGGTGGTAGGTGGGGTACAACCTTACAGTCCGGATTCGGTAAACTTTGGCGGCACTACACAGGCATTGGAGTATGTCAACTTTGCAAAAGGGAATTATGCTGACTGGGAAAAAGAAGTATTGCAAACAGGAATCATTAATAGTCATACTATTAGCATGAGTGGCGGAAACGAAAATACAAAACTGTTTAGCAGCGTTAATTTCTTTAATCAGAAAGGGTTGATTCCTACTGCAGATTATAAGCGGGGCACATTCAGAATTAATCTTGAGCAGAAGATAAATAATAGGGCAAGCATAGAGGCCAATTTAAACCTAGCAACAGATAAGCAAAGGCTTGAAAGCAGCAATCTTGATTTTATAACTATTTCTCCTTTTGCAGGACCATATGATGATATGGGAAATCTTGTAAGAAATGTTGCAGGAACGAATGCCAGCAGTACTACTATTAATCCTTTGTGGAATATAAGAGAGTCTGATAATGACATTAAAACAAATCTTTTTAATTTAAATCTTGTTGGAAATTATAAGCTTACTAAAAACTTTTCTTATAAATTAAATACATTATTAAGCAGGAGATATACCGATCAAGGAATTTATATTACCAGCATACATGGTTCTGGTGTTACCGATAAGGGCCGAGCCAATGTTATAAACAACCTTAGGGAAGAATATTTGATTGAAAATATTATAAATTATAAAGGGCAGTTATCAGATAAGCACAAATTTGACGCAACATTTGTGCAATCAGTTAACCAGCGTAATACTTCAAGAACCAAATCAGAAGGTACAGGATTTGGGAATGATATTTTACGGTATGATGGAATAACTAATGCGTTGTTTTTTAAAACAACTAGAGTTGAGGAACAATATAGGTTGGCTTCTTTTCTGGGAAGGCTTCGTTATACATTAATGGATAAATATCTTTTCACCCTTACTTCCCGTTATGATGGTGCTTCAGTATTTGCAGAAAATAACAAATGGGGCTTTTTCCCTGCAGCAGCAGTAGCTTGGCAAATGCACAAAGAAAAATTTCTGAGCAATGTAAAGGCAATCAGTACAATGAAGTTGCGGGTAACATATGGTGCAGTTGGTAACCAGTCGCTGGATCCATATACTACACTCGGTGTTGTAGGCAATTATCCTTACATATTTAATGGTGTTCTCTTTTCTGGTTATCTACCGGGTACGCAGTTAAATAATCTAAATTTAAGCTGGGAAACTTCTACTACTTTAAATGCGGGTTTAGATTTTGGATTATTTAATAACCGCTTGACAGGTTCGATCGATTATTTTAATACTCGTACTACCGATTTGTTAACTGATATTTCTTTATCAGGTACTGGCGGATACACCAATACAATAACCAACGGTGGCGAAACAAAAAATCATGGTCTTGAAATTTTATTGAGTGGAAATATTATTCGTAATAAAGATTTTAACTGGAATGTTACTACCAGCTATACCCGTTATAGAAATGAAATTGTAAAAACAGGTGTTACAGGAGTAGATGGAGAACAAAAAAATGACATAGGAAGAGGTCGGTATGTTGGAACACCAATTAATAACATCCGCACATATGTATTTGATGGTATTTTTCAAACAGACGATGAAGCAAAAAACTCTGCGCAGGGATCTTTGGGCGGCACTATTACACCATTTCAAAATGTGGCTACCTTGCTAGCGGGTGCAATCCGTTTGAAAGATGTGAATGGTGATGGTAAAATAACTGATGATGACCAGGTAGTTTTTGCAACCGACCCTAAATGGTTCTCTTCTATTTCTACCACATTTTCATACAAGAATTTTGACTTATTGGCTGACTTATATATAGTAGAAGGCACTATGAAGAGCAATCCATATCTGTCTTCTTTCAATGAAGGTGGTACTTTGCAAAGTGTAAGAAATGGTATTAAGGTTGATTACTGGACTCCAGAAAACCCTTCAACTACTTTTCCAAGACCTAATTACGGCGCTGCTCCACAAAACGTTAGTTCTTTGGGCCTAAGAGAGTCATCCTATGTAAGATTGAGAACACTTTCCTTAGGCTATAATATGCAGAACTCTTTGCTTGATAAGATGAAATTAAGTGGTTTACGAGTTTATATAACGGCATCTAATTTATTTACCATTACAGATTATAAATCGTACAGTCCTGAAAACAATCCGAACCAGTTTCCAGATACAAAATCATTCACATTTGGTTTAAACATCGGACTGTAACATTCACAAGATTAAAAATTATAAAAATAAACACATGAAACTTTATAATAAAAACCTGAATGTATGCTTAGCGCTGCTTTTGGTAATTGTATCATTCACTTCTTGTAAAAAATTTCTGACAGAAAACCCTACAACACAGTTTACTGCAGAATTTGTTTATAATACACCAGAAGGACTCGAATCGGCTGTTGTTGGATTATATAATTTGCAACGAGCTTTTTGGGAGAATGTATATACCAATAATGGATCAGACCCTATTGTTGTTGATTCAAGAGACGACCTAACTATTCCCCGCGGAGGTGAAATATCGAATTATGGAAAAATGAACAGCGGTACCCGTCCTGATAACAGTGGAGTATTTGGTACCTACTGGAAAACTTATTACAGGATTATTGACCGAGCAAATGGAATAATCAAAACAGCAGAAGCTATTACTGGAATGGATGAAACCCGCAGAACTAAAGTACTGGCGGAGGCTAAATTTTTCAGGGCTAATGCTGTATTTACCTTGTACAAACTATTCAATAACATTTTTGTAACCACTGAGCCTACAACGCCTCAAAATGCAACGAATATCGTTTTGGATAAAACTCCTGAAGCAGACATTTATAAATTGATAAATGAAGATCTTACTTTTGCTATCGCAAATTTAACAATGACAACGGCTGACTTTGGCAGGATAACACAAGCCACTGCCCGTCACGTAAAAGCTGAAGTAGCCTTGTGGCAACAAAACTGGTCAGAAGCAAAATTGCAATCAGAGGCTGTACTTAACTCCGGTGCTTATAGCTTGGTGCCTACTACATCAGGTGTTTTTGCTGGAGATCTTAAAAATTCTGAAACATTATGGGCTTTGCAAAGCAAACAAGGAGTTGATGGAGGTGTTAATAAAATAAATTTTAACCTAATGCCAAACTATGCAGAATTAATTCCAGGCTCAAAATATTCGGTAGAGCAAGGCGGCCGTGGATTTGCCTGGCTTACTATGAATAATTATCTGCGTAATTTATTGAATGCCTATTCAACAGATACCAGGATAAAAGGAACGTATTATATTCAGGATTATTTTTATAATGATCCGACTACAGTTCCTAATCAAGCATTATTGGGTACAAAAATAGTTCATGCAACCTGGAAAGAATTTGCGACCGCTTCAGCTGATAGAAACTTTTGGTTTATCCGTTTAAATGCAGGCTGTAAAAAATATTTTCCTGATAATGGAATACCTACCCAGGACTTCCAATATAAAAAATATCATGATGGCACGTCTTGCAGAAACATTTTTATTTGCTTCTGAGGCGAATTTAATGTTGAATAATATTGGAACTGTTACAGATGGTCCACTTGCTGGTACTGCATTAGGTCAATTAAATGCGGTAAGGTCAAGAGCAGGTATTACTAAAACGAGTCTTATAACATTAGACTCTATCTTAAATGAACAGGCAAAAGAACTTGCATTTGAAGGTCGCAGAATGTATATGTTAAAAAGAACCGGAAAGCTTTATTCATATATAATTGATCATGCTGGATATGGAATGGCAGGTGATGCCAGTGCTGAGAACTCAACAGCAGGTGGTGCTAACAATACACCAGCAAAACCATTACCGTATAAAAATGATGCAAGAAGAAACATGAAACCATGGATGGTCAATTGGCCAATTCCATTGGCTGAGATAAATCTGTTAGGTCCTAATTATCCGCAGAATTTGGGATATTAAATATAGCAGTTTGAAGTTTAGCAGTGTACAGAGGTTGTTTTGGAAAGCGGTAGCAGACCTTAACAACCTTTGTTTTATGCTGCTAATCAAAGTATATTAGTTGTAAAATTATTATAATGATGAAAGAAAACATGAGGTTCGTTTATTTTTTATTACTGAGTTTCTTTTTTATTTCTTGCAGCTCAGGTAGAAAAGTTACAACCAGCGAGGTTTCATTTGCTGATAATATAGTAGTGGCTCATCGTGGTGGATGGAAAAAAAATAAACTGCCGGAAAATTCAATTGCTTCTTTGAAAGAAGCAATTAGATTAAAATGTACAGGTTCTGAATTTGATGTGCGAATGACGATTGATGATTCATTAATTATTAATCATGATCCACATTATAATAAATTGCTAATTGAAGAATCAACCTATGCAGAGCTGGAAAAATTTACATTATCTAATGGAGAAAAATTACCTACTCTCAGAGAATATATTCTTGCTGGTATAAAAAATAATACAACAACAAGGTTGGTTTGTGAAATAAAGCCATCTGCAGTTAAAGAGAGAGGAAAGATAATTGCTGAAAAAGTGTATCGGTTAATTAACGGTCTTCATGCACAACATATGGTTGGGTACATAAGCTTTGATTATGACATATTGAAGAAACTCGTTGAAATAAACCCAAGTCTTTCAACACAATATCTGGAAGGAAATAAGTCACCCGAACAAGTCAAAGCTGACGGTATTACAGGGGTAGATTACCATTTCAATTTTTTTAAAACACATCCGGAATGGATTAAAAGTGCAAAGAAAAATAACATTACCCTGAATGTATGGACCGTTAACAGTGTAGAAGATATGGATTGGCTAATTGCCAATGAGTTTGATTTTATTACCACCAACGAACCAGAATTACTTTTTGAGAGAATAAAGAAAAATCCAACAGCCGCCGGTTGGAAATTAAAATGGAGCGAAGAGTTTAATTATAAAGGACTTCCTGATAGTTCAATTTGGAACTATGCTGAAGGCGGAAACGGATATGGTAATAATGAATTGCAGTATTATACAAAAGCTGATACCAATAATGCAATTGTAAAAAACGGAAAACTTTTTATCACTGCGTTAAAGCAAACAAGAGAGAACAATAAATACACTTCGGCAAGACTCTTTACAAAAGACAAAGCTGAGTTTATGTATGGAAGAATTGAAGTAAGTGCAAAACTACCTGCAGGCAAAGGCACTTGGCCTGCTATATGGATGTTAGGAAAAAACAGATCAGAAATCAATTGGCCGGACTGTGGCGAAATAGATATTATGGAACATGTAGGATATGATCGGGATAGTATTCATGGTACTATTCATTCCAAAGCATACAATCATATTAAAGGAACACAAAAGGGTAAAGCAATTTTTATAAAGAATCCTTACACAGAGTCTAATATCTATGCTATTGAATGGACTCCGGAAAAAATTGATTTCCTGGTAAATAACGTAGTTTATAATAGTTTCAAAAATGAACATCTCTCAACTGCAGAGTGGCCGTTTGATCAGCCTTTCTATTTAATCCTAAACCTGGCGATTGGTGGCAACTGGGGTGGTAAGATGGGTGTAGATGATGCGATTTTTCCTGCTACTATGGAAGTGGATTATGTAAGAATATTCGAAAAAAAATAAATGATTTAGTGTAAAGATTTTCTTGTGATAATATCCCAAATAAAATTAGCACATGATAAAGTATTTTATTTTCCTCTCACTTTTTTTTGTTAGCTGTGCTAATAAAGTGCCAAAGGCTGAAAATTCAGTTTCAAAAAAACCAAACATATTATTAATTGTAATTGACGATTTGGGTTACGCTGATTTTGAGCCATTCAGCAACCATGATGCAAAGATTTCAACGCCTAACATGAAAAGGATTGGTGATGCAGGCAGGATTTTTACACAAGCATATACTACTGCTCCAGTTTGTAGTCCTTCCCGTGCAGGAATAATAACCGGTAAAAATCAATTTCGTTGGGATAAAGCTGCAGGTTGGGGACCGGGCCTTCCCGATAGTGTAAAAACAATTGCAGAGTATTTGAAAGAAGCTGGTTATGCAACAGCCCGTATAGGAAAAAACGATTTGGGAAAAAACTTTCACAAAAATAATGTGAGAGAATATCCTTTGTTGCATGGCTACGATGAATTTCTTGGCTTTAGTGCCCATGCCCATGATTTCTGGTTGAGCTCAAAAAGCATAAAAGATAGAACCCCTGATCCTAATGGCACTAGTGCTGTGCTTGGACCATTGATGCATAATATGGGCGAAAAAAGTTATGATTAAGGATACCTGACAGATATTCTTACAGATGAAGCCATTACTTATATGGAACAAAAAAAAGCCGCTCCTTTTTTCTTACATTGGCCTATACTTCCGTTCACCATCTTATTCACGAAGTGCCGGAAAAATATTTGAAAAAATATAATGTAAAAGCTATCCCCAATTACGATCCGGATAATAAAGAAACATTCGGTAATCATCCTGCTGGTTCTTATTCGGCTTACTATGACAAATATTCCCGCATGGGAGATATTGGTGATGAGGATATGCGTAAATATTACCTGGCAAATCTTAATTGTCTGGATGATAATATTGGCCGCCTGCTTGATGCGATGAACAAGCAAGGGTTAGATAAAGAAACTATCATCATTTTTATTTCGGATAACGGAGGCGAACCATTAACTGGTGCGAATAATGCACCGCTTACTGCTGGCAAGTATTCTTTATGGGAAGGTGGTATAAGAGTGCCAATGGCAATAGTATGGCCGGGAAAAATAAAAGCTGGCGAAGTAGAAACAACAAACGTATCTGCCAATGATATTTTACCAACCGCTGTCGCAGCAGCAGGTGTTCATCTAAAAGATCCAACATTGGATGGAATTAGTTTGCTAAATCCAAAAGAAGATCGACTTTTTGTTTGGAAATGGCAGAAAACATGGGCTGTACGATTGGGTGATTGGAAACTCACCAATACAAATGAGGACCATTGGAAAAGCAGGCCCTCAGCACAGTATATTAAACCAATACTTGATGATTTTTCTTTAAAACTTTTTGACCTTTCCAAAGACCCGGGAGAAAGAATAAACCTTGCAGCAAAATATCCGGAAAAAGTAAAGGAGTTACAAGCTGCTTTTGACAACTGGTGCAAAATGAATATTGGGAAATATTAAGCTATTTCAACTCTTCAAACTCAATATACTCACCTGCTTTTACTTTGGGTTCTTGTTGAGGTTGTGATTGACTTGTCGGGTTTGCCTGACCTTGCTGTTGCTTCATATGCTCCTGCATCTTTTCTTGCATTTCTCCAAAGCCCTTTTTAATTTTTTGACTTGCCTGATACACAGGAATTACCAATTTGAAGATAAACTGGTATAATATGTAGGCCAACAGGGCAAATAATACATATTTCATTTTGTAAAGGTAAGAATGTATGTTCGGCTGTTACCGGACTTTTCGAGTTGTTTACCGATATTTTAACCATCTACATCTGTCTGCTGAAATTTGGCAGGAATTCGTATTTCACCTACATTTGCATCGGAAATAGCAGTAAGAAGGGAACGAGGCCGTTCCCTTCTTCTTTTATACCCCATGAACGGAGAAACACAAATAAAGGCGCTGGAACACAAAGTGGAAGCATTAATCAGCTCTGAACCGGATTTTTTTCTGGTGGAGATAAGAATAAAGCCCACTAATAATATAAAAGTGTTTATTGATGGTGATAATGGTATCAGCATCGATAAATTGGTGCGATATAATCGCCAATTATATAAGCAGCTGGAAGAAGAGAATATGTATCCAAATGGTGATTTTTCACTCGAGGTTTCCTCGCCAGGATTGGATGAACCGATAAAGCTTAGCCGGCAATATCAGAAAAATATTGGCAGGTTTGTAGAAGTGACGGATAAAGAAGGAAATAAAGTAGAAGGAAAACTGATTAGTGCTACAGAAGAAGAGGTAGTAATAGAAGAAACAAAAGGAAAAGGAAAGAAAATGGAAATAGTGCAGCACACCATTCCTTTTGAAAATATAAAAACAACAAAAATTCAAATTAAATTTTAAACGTCAGAACTTTGTTTTGACTTCAAATTTCAAGTGTTATGTCAAGTATTAACCTGATTGATGCGTTCCAGGATTTTAAAGAAGCGGAAAATATTGACCGCCCTACCATGATGAAAGTGGTAGAAGATGTATTTAAAACCCTGTTGAGAAAAAAATTCACCAGCGATGAAAATTTTGATGTAATCGTAAATGCTGAAAAAGGTGATTTGGAAATTATTCGTCGTCGCATGATAGTGGAGGATGGGCAGGTAGAAGATCCATTGGCGCAGGTAGCTTATTCAGATGCTGTAAAGATTGAGCCCGACTTTGAAGTAGGTGAAGAGCTTTATGAGCCGATTGACTTATATGATTTTGGTCGCCGTGCAATTCTGGCTGCAAAGCAAACACTGGCAAGCCGTATCAGCGATTTGAAGAAAAATGTTTTAGCAAAAAAATATGGGGATAGGGTTGGTGATATTATAAGTGCTGAAGTGTATCAGGTTTGGAAAAAAGAAATTTTATTATTGGATGAGGAAGGCAATGAACTTATACTTCCAAAGAGTGAACAAATACCGCAAGACTATTTTAAGAAAGGAGAGAATATCCGTGCTGTAGTGGCAAGGGTTGATATGAAAAATAATAATCCGGTAATTATTCTATCCAGAACTTCGCCAGAATTTTTAGCCAAGTTGCTTGAAATAGAAGTTCCCGAAATTTTTGATGGCTTGATTGTTATTAAAAAGATTGTAAGAGATCCGGGAGAAAGAGCTAAAGTTGCAGTAGAATCTTACGATGATAGAATTGACCCGGTTGGTGCTTGTGTGGGAATGAAAGGAAGTCGTATTCATGGTATCGTTAGAGAATTGAAAAATGAAAATATTGATGTTATTAACTGGACAAGTAATATTCAGTTGTTGATACAACGTTCATTAACTCCGGCAAAAATTACCAGTATGGAGTTGGATAACGAAGGCAAACATGCAAATGTTTACCTGAAACCAGATCAGGTTTCATTAGCCATTGGCCGTCGTGGTGTAAATATTAAGTTGGCTTGTGAATTAACAGGTTATGAGCTGGACGTTTACCGTGACAATGAAGGCGAAGTTGAAGAGTTTGATGTAGACCTCGAAGAATTCAGCGATGAAATTGAAACATGGGTTATTGATGAATTGAAAAGAGTAGGATGTGATACCGGTAGAAGTGTATTAGCATTAACTGCAGAAGAATTAGAAAGAAGAACGGATTTGGAGAAAGAAACAATTGATGAGATCAGAAAGATATTGAAAGAAGAATTTGAAAAAGAATAAATGATGTCAGAGATGTCATAGTAGTCAAATAAGTCATAAAGGGTCCCTTTAGCTTGTTAGATATATGACTGATTTGACCTCTTTGACTAAATTGACAATTAACAAAACGAATGGCAGAAAAAAAACTTCCAAGATTATTAGCTGCGGCGAAAGAGTTCAACGTAGGACAGGATACCATTGTGGAATTCCTGATAGGGAAAGATTTTCCTAAAGACGAACTGAAGCCAACTTCAAAGCTTTCTGAGGAAATGTACACGGCTTTGCAACAAGAGTTTCAAGGAGATAAGGCCGCTAAAATGAAAAGCGACCAGGTCGATCTGCCAAAAGGTGGCGTTGCTGATGTAAAGAAGAAAAAAGAAGATGTAGAAATAACATTTAAAAAAGACGAAAAGCCAGCAGCTAAAGCTAAAAAAGTAGAAGAAGCAACACCAGTTGCCCCAGTTGAAGAAGAAACAAAACTTCCAAAAAAGGCTAAGAAAGAAGAAGAAGAAAAGAAAGAAGAGCAAGTTGTGAAAATTGATGCTCCTGAAGTAGAAGGACCAAAAGTTGTTACAAAAATTGATCTATCTACAATTGATTCTTCAACCAGGCCTAAGAAAGGAATAAAGGCTAAAAAGACCGAAGAATTAAAACCTGTTGAAGAAAAAAAATCAGCAAAACCAATTACTAAAAAGACGAAGAAAAAAGAAGAGGAGCCTGTTGCTAAAGTAGAAGAAGTTAAAGAAGAAACTCCAGAGGTGTCAACAGCAGACGATCAGCCTGCAGTCATAGAAAATATCGAGAGACAAAAATTATCAGGACCAAAAATTCTGGGAAAAATAGAGTTACCAGTTAATAATGATACTCGTCCGGTAAAGGAAGAAAAAAAGAAAAGGAAACGTATTCCAATTGAAAAAAAGGAAACGAAGAGAGAAATATTTATAAATAAAGATACAGGTGGTGGAAGAAGCGGTGGTGGTAATTTCAACCGTGGTAGAGGCGGAGCAGGCGCAGGTGCTGGCCGTGGTCGTGGCCCAGCAGTTGGCCGCAGAGAAGAAAAACTGATTGATGAAAAAGAAATTCAGGAAAAAATCAGGGAAACACAAGCCAAACTGGCTGGTGGTGGCGGTA
This sequence comes from Chitinophagaceae bacterium, assembly GCA_016706055.1. Taxonomy (GTDB): domain Bacteria; phylum Bacteroidota; class Bacteroidia; order Chitinophagales; family Chitinophagaceae; genus JJ008. The sequence goes on from JADJKL010000004.1 coordinate 230,102, forward strand.
AGGGCAAAGGCCTGAAAGCAAAAATCCGTAGAGAAAAAAGACAAGAGTTAGCCGATGCACAAGGCGAATTGGTTGATGATAATAAATTAAGAGTAACGGAGTTCATCAGCGTAAGCGAATTAGCCAACCTGATGGATGTAAGTTTTGCTGAAGTAATCAGCAAGTGTATGGGACTCGGTATCATGGTATCAATTAATCAGCGTTTGGATGCAGAAGTAATTGAGCTAGTAGCGAGTGAGTTTAATTTCGATGTGGAGTTTATCGATATGGAGAAGCAGATGGAAATGGAAGATGATGAAGACGATGAAGATGAAGAAGGTGAATTACAACCGAGGTCTCCGATTGTAACTATAATGGGCCACGTTGACCATGGTAAAACATCATTACTCGATTACATACGTAGTGCAAATGTGGTAGCTGGCGAAGCCGGAGGTATTACGCAACACGTCGGTGCCTATCAGGTAGAACTGGCAAATGGAAAAGAAATTACTTTCCTTGATACTCCCGGTCACGAAGCATTTACAGCCATGAGAGCTAGAGGTGCAAAAGTTACAGACATTGCAGTAATAGTAGTTGCAGCGGATGATGCAGTGATGCCACAAACCCGTGAAGCAATCAGCCATGCACAAGCAGCTGGTGTTCCAATGATTTTTGCTATCAATAAAATTGATAAAGACGGAGCTAATTCACAGAAAATTTATGAGCAGCTTTCCGGAATGAATATTTTGGTAGAAGAATGGGGCGGCAAATTCCAGAGTCAGGAAATAGCAGCAAAAGCGGTTTGAATATTGATAAATTATTAGAAAAGATTTTGTTGGAAGCAGAATTACTTGAATTAAAAGCAAATCCAGACCGTGAAGCTACTGGAACTATTATTGAAGCTACGTTGGATAAAGGCCGTGGTTATGTTGCAACCTTACTGGTTGAAAACGGAACCCTTCGCCCCGGCGATCTAATTGTGAGTGGACAGTATTATGGCCGTGTAAAAGCATTATTCAACGAGAGAAATAACAGAGAAGAAGAAGCTGGTCCATCGGCACCTGCAGTTGTATTAGGATTAAACGGTGCGCCGCAAGCTGGTGAGAAATTTAAAATATATGAAGACGAGAGTGAAGCGAAGAGCATTGCCAATCGCCGGGCACAGATATTAAGAGAACAAGGTATTCGTACCAAGAAGCATATTACACTCGATGAGATTGGTCGTCGTCTTGCACTCGGAAGTTTCAAAGAATTGAAAGTGATTATTAAGGGTGATGTGGATGGATCAGTAGAAGCCTTGAGTGATTCATTGCAGAAATTATCTACACCGGAAATTTTAGTTAGTGTAATTCATAAAGGAGTCGGACAAATTAATGAAAGTGATATCGTATTGGCAGAAGCATCGGATGCGATTGTAATTGCCTTTAACGTTCGTCCATCTATGCAGGCATTAAAAATGGCTGACACTGCGGGTATTGAGATTAAAATGTATTCGATCATCTACAACGCAATCGAAGAAGTGAAGAGTGCAATGGAAGGTATGCTTGAACCTAAAATGCAGGAGAAGATTATTGCTAACGTAGAGATAAGAGAAGTGTTCAAGTTTGATAAAGCTACAGTTGCAGGTTGCCAGGTTATATCCGGTAAGATAAAAAGAGATTCCAAAATCCGTCTTATCCGTGATGGTATTGTGGTTTATCCTACAGCAGAGGGTGTTAAAGCTGAATTGGCATCATTAAAGAGATATAAGGACGATGCCAAAGATGTTTCTACGGGAATGGAATGTGGATTGACAATTAAAAATTACACAGATATTAAAGTAGGAGATATAGTGGAGGCATATGAGGAGGAGGAAGTTAAGAGAACATTGTAAACCCGTCGTTTCACTACCAATTTTTTGTTAAATACCTCTTCAACTAATCATTAGTTATAAAGGGGAAAGTACTTTTGAAGCTTATGCAATACGCAAAACGAATACTAATAGGCGGTCTAGCCTTACTGCTTTTTTCAGCACCTGTTTTAGCACAACCACAAAAAGTGGTTGCAGATAGAATTGCCGGCATTGTTGGCGATCAAATCATTCTGTTGTCAGATATCAAAAACTCTATAGCTGACATTGCCCGTCAGGGTGGTCAGGTGCCTCCGAATGCAGAGTGTTTAATAATGGAACAAGCATTAATATCAAAAGTCTTGATGATACAGGCAATGAAAGACTCATTACCAGTAACAGATGAAGAAGTAGAGGCTGAACTCGATCAAAAGATCAGGTATTATATCAACCAATTAGGTAGTCAGGAAGCATTGGAAGAAATGGCTGGCAAAACTGTTTACCAGATTAAAGACGATGCAAGAGAATCCATAAAGGAGCAAAAGCTTGGTGGTGCTATGCAGCGAAAAATTGTTGATAATGTAAGAATGACACCTGTTGAAGTAAAGGCATTTTTTGACCGCATACCAACCGACAGTCTTCCTTTTTATGAATCTGAGCTGGAGATTTGTCAGGTTATAGTATATCCAAAAGCATCCAGAGATATTGAGCAATATGTATATGGTGAAATGCTGAATTATAAAAAACAACTTGAAGCTAAAACAACTACGTTTGATAAACTGGCGAAGCAAGTGTCTGAAGATCCGGGTAGTAAAGATCGAGGCGGTCAATACCAGATTAACCGCAACGAAAAAACATGGGATCCTATTTTCATGTCAACAGCATTCAGGTTAAAAGAAGGTGAAATCTCGGCACCGGTAAAATCAAAATTTGGATATCATATCATTCAGATGGTGCAGCGAAATGGTGATGATGCTGTTGTTCGCCATATATTAAGAATACCTCCTGTAACTGAGGACGAGTTAAATACTGCAAAAACTAAATTAGATACAGTCCGTTCTAAAATAGTAGCTGGTACAATTGGATTTAATGAAGCAGCTTCAAAATATAGTGATGATGAAGCAGCAAAATTTGCCGGTCCTTGTATTACCGACAGAGATGGTTCTACTTACGTAACTATAGATCAATTAGATAAAGAAATGGTAGGAATGCTTTCTAAAATGAAAGTTGGAGATATATCGCAGCCAACTTCTTTTGAAGCGGAGCAAGGAAAAAAAGGAGTAAGAATTGTTTACCTGAAGTCCAGATCTGAACCACACCGAATGAACCTGCAAGATGATTATAGTAAAATATCTCAATTTGCACTGGAAGAAAAGAAAGGTAAAACATTGGATAAGTGGTTAAGTACTAAAATTCCAACCTATTATATTATGGTAGATGATAGTATGGTGGAAGAGTGTCCGCAGATTGCAAAGTATGCTACCGATAAAAAAACATTTTAAAAATACCAGATAAAAAAAGTTGTGCCGTTCCGCTTCAAAAGCAGAACGGCTTTTTTTTTGAAACTAAAGCCCTTTCTCAACTGAAAAATCATAACCATATTATCATTTGGGCTTACATTTGCCACCTACATGAGCGACGCAATTAAACATGAATGTGGCCTGGCATTCATCCGGCTAAGAAAAAACTTCTCCTATTATCAGCAGAAATATGGCACCGTACTGTGGGGGTTAAATAAGCTGTATCTGCTCATGGAAAAACAGCATAACCGGGGTCAGGATGGTGCTGGTGTGGCAGCAGTAAAATTAAATGTAGAACCCGGCTATCCCTTTATGAATCGTATTCGCAGTAATGCGACACAAGCAATATCCGATATCTTTCAAAGAATACGAAGTGAAATAACTGAACTCGAAGAGTACCATCCCAATATCAGAAACCATCCGGGATTGATGAAAGGACATGTAAATTATTTAGGAGAATTATTATTAGGCCATCTGCGATATGGTACACAAGGAAAAAATAAAGTCGAGTACTGCCATCCATTTATTAACCGGGACACCATTCCTGCAAGAAACCTTGCATTAGCCGGAAACTTTAATATTGTTAACTCTGACGAATTGTTTAGCCTCATTGGAAAAGAGCCGCATGATACTGTGCGGTTCAGCGATCTTGCTGCTATGATAGAGTTGATGCATACATTTTTATGTAAAGAAGATGAAGCAACTCCCGGTAAGATGGATATTAAAAATGTGTTGAAAAAAGCATTGCCTTTGTTTGATGGAGGATTTCATGTTGGTGGCGTTACCGGCAGCGGCATTGGTTTTGTTTTTAGAGATGCACATGGCATCCGCCCATCCTATTATTATATAAATGATGAAGTAGTAGTAGCCGCATCAGAAAGAGCAGCTATTCGTACCACATTTAATGTTGGAGAAAATGAAGTAATGGAATTGATGCCGGGTCAGGCATTGATTGTAACCGAAACAGGCGAAATAGAAATTGCACAAATATTGGAGCCTAAAGAAAGAAAGGCTTGCAGTTTTGAACGTATTTATTTTTCGAGAGGTAGTGATGAAAAGATTTACAAAGAAAGAAAAGCATTAGGTTATAATTTAAGCGAAAGAGTGTTGAATGCAATTGATCATGATCTAAAGAATACGATCTTCTCATTTATTCCCAATACAGCAGAAGTTGCTTTTTATGGTATGGTAAAGGGAATGGAAAAATACCTGAACAAGATAAAAACAGAAAGAATACTTAGCTGGGGAAAGGAATATGATGAAGAGAAGTTAAGCGAAATGATTAACCGCCGCATCCGGCAGGAAAAGATTGCCATTAAAGATGTGAAGATGCGGACTTTTATTACCGAAGATGCCGGCCGCAATGAAATGGTGCAGCATGTGTATGATATTACTTACGGAACGGTGAGGCCGGGAGAAGATACGTTAGTAGTGATTGATGACTCCATTGTAAGAGGAACAACGTTGAAAGAAAGTATTATCCGCATGCTGGGAAGATTACAACCTAAACGTATCATTGTTGTTTCTTCTTCACCACAGATCCGTTACCCTGATTGTTATGGAATAGACATGAGTAAGATGGGCGACTTTATTGCTTTTAATGCAGTGGTTCAATTGTTGAAAGAGCAAGGCAAAGAAAGCTATATGCAAGAGTTGTTGGAGAAGTGTAAGGAACTGCAACAGAATAGTAAATTACAAACTGAAAATGTAGTTAAGCAGTTGTATAAACAATTTACTACCGAAGAAATATCTGCAAAGATTGCACAACTAATAACTCCGCCGGAACTGGACATTCCCGTAGATGTAATTTTTCAGAGCATAGAAGACTTGCATAAGTCTTGTCCAAACAATAAAGGCGACTGGTACTTTACCGGCGACTATCCCACCCCCGGCGGCAATAAAGTCGTTAACATGGCTTTTATTAATTATATGGAAGGGAAGAATGTGAGAGGGTATTGATTGAATTGCATTTCATTATTCTAAATTATTCTCAATGAAAACATTAATTCTCAGTTCGTCATGCAAAAAGTGATTGGGGCAATCCTTCGCTCAGCGATTTTGACAGGCCATTAAACGAAAGAGGAAAAAGAGATGCTCCCGTAATGGCAAAACGTTTGCTGGATAAAAAAATCAAGATTGATCAGATAATTGCAAGCCCTGCTAAAAGAGCAGCGAGAACAGCTAAATATTTTGCAGAGGCATTTGATTACAAAAAAGATAAAATAGATTTTAAAGAAAAACTTTATCTCGCCGAACCTGCTGCATTTTATGCTGCAATAGAAAAAGTGGATGATAAGCATGAATCCATTGCTGTCTTCTCTCCGGTGTATTTGCGGTAAAAGCAGATTGTAAAAAATGGGAAGATTTTAAAGAAGCAAAAAAGGAATTCCTGTTTTTTGATTACCCAAAAGCAATTCAATAGCTTTTAATCTTTCGTAATGGACTTAAGGAAGTTTGTAATTCTGTTTTTCAACAAATCGTCAGATTGTAAAGCAGAAAGCGAATAATTAAATTCTTTGGCAGTTTTTAAAGCATTCTCCAGCGAAAAATCGGTTTGTTGGTAGCAAACAGCAAATTGTTTCTTCGTTAAATAATCTGCAAGATATTCCTGTTCCGTTTGTCCCGGGGTAGGAATAAGAATACTTTTCTTTTGCAATGATGCAATATCCATAACAGAGCTATAACCACTTCTGCAAATTACATATTCAGCTTCTTGCATGGCGGTATTTAATGCTGCTGCCGGAAGATGATTAAAAACTTTAATCATATCAGTATAGGGAATATGAGAAGGAGAAAGTGGCAACCCTCTTACAATTGTTGCAGTTCCGCTAAAATGACTGATCTGTTTAATTATTTTTTCTTCCAGAATACTCCTTTGTGGCTCCGGGCCTGAGAGTATCACTAATAAATTATTTTTCTTTTCAATAATAGTTGGGCTGCTTTCAAACCTAGATAATATCCCAATGTAATAAAGAGGAACCGATGGTTTTAATTCCGGATGTGAAAGTTCGCCAGCTAAATTATTTTCATTTTCCAGATCAGGAACCCAACATTCAGTGAATCTATTGATGTATCTATAATTTCTTCGTTGTACAATTTTTTCTGTCCACCTGCCAAATGGACTTTTTATTCTTAATTGATGTGTGATAAAAATGCAAGGAATGGTTGAATGGAAAAGGCCATAGCGGTTATCACTTATTACTGCATCAAAATTATATTCTGTAACTGTTTTTTTTAACCACTTATGCTCAAACCTGATTGCCATGTTTAATTTGGGGCTTTGCTGCACCATTTTCCAGAAAAGCCCTTTTTTTGTTTTGGCATATTTTATTCTATAACCGGGAAGCTTCAGAATAGGTAAATCTGGAAATTCAGTTTTAAGTAACTCTACCTGGGCTCCTTCACCTGCCAGCCATACATCGCAATCCTGTGCCAACAGCTCTTTTATAATCGGAATACATCTTGTCGCATGACCAAGTCCCCAGTCAAGCGGGGCTACTAAAATGCGGAGTTTTCCGGGTAATTTATCTTTTACAGGTTGATTCATGTTATTTTTTGCCTTATTTAGACAGTTAGCATACTAATTTGTTTGTAAAATAGTTTTAATTTAGAACTTCCAAATTATGAAGACATTAAGTAAAATAGCAATTGCGCTGTTATTAATTGTATTTCTGGCAGCTTGCAATAAAAATTATTATTCTGGCGCAGGCAAAGGTGGGAAAAATTGTGGTTGCCCCAGCGTTCGGTAATAGACGTATTTAATTTTTATCGGTATGAATTTACATAATAAGAATCTGCTGATTCTTTTTAATACCGGGTGGCTGGATGACAAAGCCATTGAATATAAGGCAGAATGTGTTTGTGTTATTTTACAAGCAATAGAAACTCCCCAACAATTTTGCACAGCCTTTGAGTTAGTAAATCGAAATACTATTACCAGTAAGCCTAAAATTATTTTGAGGGAATCGAAACATTTAAGGCTACGACCGTTCAGATTTCTAATAAATAAGAACTAATTTAAAAAGTCGTCAATTCGTCATTACGAGGGAGATACAGCCAGTCCCGATTTTTTCGGGAACCGAAGTAATCTATTACAACAAGTTTAAGATAGCTTCATCAAAGCCTCTCTCAACTTTCCAATCATCTCACCTATCTCTTCTTTTTTACAAGTGCCAACACTTAATCTGTACCAAGCTGATGTTTTGGCTGCACCAAAAGCATAGAAAGGAACAATCGCTAATCCGGCATTGTCTAGCAAGTAAGAAGTTACTTCACTTTGATTGGTTAATGTTTTACCATCAGCAGTTTTTTTACCAACCAAATCAATTTTGATGGTAAGATATAATGCTGCTTCGGGGGTAATTGCATCAACTGATAAGCCTTCATTTTTTAATTGTGTAAAGCCATCATAAATACCACGAAGTCTTATCTCTAACTCTTTTTTAAAGTTGGCGTTGAATTTTTTTATCGCTTCTCTTTTACCCAAAAATTTTGCTACAGCTTTTTGCTCTGCCATTGGTGCCCATGCACCCACATGTGTTAATATCATCCGCATTTTAGCAATAACAGTTGCAGGTCCCATGGCCCAGCCAACTCTTACACCAGTAGCTGCAAACGATTTACTGATAGCATCAATAAAGATGGTGTAATCTCTCATAGCCGGACGCAATGTAACAGGATTATAATGTTTAATAGCACCGTAGGTTAATTGCCAATACATCTGATCGTACAATACATACAATTTTTTTTGGCCTTCTCCTCTTCTTGCATTTTCTTCTATCACCAAATCACAAATAGCTTCTAATGTTTCTTTTTTAAATGTAGTGCCTGTTGGATTTTGCGGTGAGCAAAGAGAAATAAATGTTGCTTCTTGTATAAACGGACGCATATCATCAGCCGAAGGCATAAAGTTATTTTCTGCTGTGGCTTCGATAACAATATGTTCGCCTTCTACAAAATGAGTGTAGTGATTATTATTCCAGGAAGGAACGGCGTAAATTATTTTATCACCCTTATCACAAATAGCTATGTACAATGCATAGATAAGCGGACGACCACCGGAAGCTACCAATATTTCACTTATTCCATAATCCAGACCGCCTTCATCTTTCATAAAAGAATGAATGGCTTCTCTTAAATCAAGATTACCTTCTGCTGCCGGATAATTGGTAAAATGATTTCTGTACGCCTCTACAATATCATCTTCCAGTTCTTTAGGAATAGGAAAAATAGCAGGATCAAAATCACCAACGGTGAAATTATAAATGCGTTCGCCCTGGCGGATTTTTTCTCTTATCTCTCCACCGAGTTTTACTATTTCTGAACCTATTAATGTTTCTGCTAAATGCGACAATTTCATAACCCTTCGTTTTGCGACAAATGTAACGGAATTGGCGGAGATGGATTGTCAGGAATGGTCGATCACAATTTTGCTATTATCGTACAAATCGTACTTAACATAAATTTCCTGGCCGGGCTGGTACTTAGGTATTGAGGCTTCGGCAATTACACCTTTTGTTTTGCCGCTAAAGGAAACGGAATGCTCTGGCAACACTTCCAGTTCTAATTCTATATAAGGATTATTCCCGTTTACATTTACGCCAAGCCATGTATGTTTTTTTATAATGGCTCTTGCCGATTTTCCTGATGCACTGATGGCTTTTCCTTCTTCCTGCTCCTTCATTAATTGGGCTTGTATGGCTGTTTCATCAGGATGATTAACTGGTGCAACAGATTGACCGTTGTAATCAATCACAACATTCATTTCATTTTTAGGGTCAACCTTTACGGGTATTTCCATACCGGGGCGAAAGGCGCCGGGATTGAGACGGGAAACTAATGTGCGGATTTGCGTTGTATATTTTTGACCGAAGCTATTTTTTACTTCCAGTTTTAATTTTATCTGCGGACTGTTATTGACCGTGACACCTGTATCGTTTACTTCGAGAATAATAGCTCTTGCTGAAATGCCTGTTTTTTGTAAACGGTTTGTATTAAGCATTGGTTTAAAAAAAAGTCGATAGAATAAATAGAACATGCCGCCGAAAAGAACAAGCATACCAGCTCCAATATAAATGCCTTCTTTGCCGCCTGTGGTTACTACAGCACCTATACCTACTAGTAAACCAATGATACCACCAAAGATGCCAATCCAGATACCTGCATTCATTTTTATCATACTGCTTTTGGGAGTAATTTAAATATTTTTTTGGTAAGGGGTTTTTTGCCACAGAGGCACGGAGACACAGAGAAATACAGCACGGAGGTTTTGGATTTGCCGGTAAGTAATGAAGACGGGAAGTTTATCATACGCAACGTCCCCTTCGGGAGACATTGCAGGGAAGAGAACCGCTTGTTGGCTGATGGTTTTCTTCACTTGTCATTTAATGAAAGCTTCCATCGAATCAAACTTTTTTAGTGTTGAAAATTCAGTTTTAAGGTTGTCAGTTTTTTTGTCAAAGTATAAATTATAGAATGATTTTATTTTGTCTTTGTCTTCAATTTCATAAATGTCAACCCATTTTACAATTTTTCTTTTCCCAATCAAAAAGTCCCTTCTTTGGTTTCAAATAAACAAAACCCAAAAGAAAAATATACTTTTCTCTGTCACCAGCTATTGACACCCAAAAATCATTGTCATCACCTATAGCCTTTACCGAAATTGTCGCAGAACAACCCTCTTTTATTTTATCATAATTATCAAGTTGGTCAAGCCAAGGGAAAGAGTTAAATATTTGTATGAAATCTTTGAAATTGGTTTCGCCTTTTTCGTCAAACTTTTCATAAGGGTAACCTGCAAGTTGGATATTGTAAGTAAACATTGCGTCTTAATTATTTAAATTTATAAATTCCAGCCTTCAAATGCGTCAAGGAGCAGGGTGTCAAATGAACTAGCAGCCAACACATAAATATACGCAACTCTTGTATAAATACATGTTGATACTCAGTAGAGATTTATACAAGCAGATATTATTAACATGGCAAAAAAAGGCTGCTCTTCAGCAACCCTTTCAGTAAATGTTTTAAAACTAATCTATCGGTTTGTAATCTTTAAATAAATTCAGCTTGGTGTTTTCTACCTGCTGGCGGTAAGCTTTCCACTGGTTGGCATAAAATTTATTTATTCGTTGCACGGCTTCGTTAATATCTTCTTCTGCCATCATCACTAATTTTTCTTCCTGTGCACCTGGTGCCACATTTTTAGAGCCAATGTATTGTGCTGCTGTTTGATAAGACCTCATCACAGTTTGTCCACGGTCACGGTTAATACCTTGTTTATCGGATGGTTCTCCACTTATAAATTCTTTAATAGCTTTTATACTATCCTGCATGGCTTTGGTAGCTTTTCTTAACGAGTCAGCATCTTTACCTGTTACATCTTTTAACTGCGCCATCATTTTGCTACAAAGTTCTTCGCTTTCTGTAAGCTGATCCATTCCTTCTGTCAGCTTATCGCCAGACTTTCTTAAACGTTCATACAATTTTTGCTGTGCTAATTTAATAGCATTGCGATTCTCAAATCTTGGATCGTCATTTACATTGATAAAAGTTGAATCTGATTCTTTATTCAATGAAACCACAATTTTATATCGGCCGGGCATTACCTGAAAACCTCTTGGCTCTTGTGCACCAGGTCTTGGTTTTGGTGAGCTTGGTTGGCGATATCCTTTTTCATCCATGCTCCAGGATTCTCTGTTGAAACCAGCTTCTGTTTTCCATTTCAGGTTGCGGATATTTTCATTCTTATCGTTATAGATTTTTACAGTAACAGAATCGTTTCTTGCTTTTTTGGCAGCTGTATCTTTTGCTCCTCCAATAAAAAATGAAATGGCAGCACCACGGCTTCTGTTCGGCGCATCATACAAACCCATTGTGCTCCACTCATAACCAGTGGCTGCACGGTATTGTGCCTGGTATGCATCAGGTGCAGGAAACACCGTTAGTTTTTTGTGAGCATTCCTTTTTCAGCAGCAAGTTTTCTTAATGGTCTGATGTCGTCCATAATCCAGATGGCTCTGCCGAATGTTGCGATTACTAAATCAGCTTCTCTTTCTTGTATAGCTAAATCATACGTAGAAACAGAAGGGTAATCATTTTTCCATTGCTGGAAGGATATGCCATTATCAAAACTTATCCAAAGGCCTTGCTCTGTTCCTACAAAAATTAAATTGGGTTCTGTCGGATCTTGAATCATGCATAATGCATAACCTTTTACTTTTTTCTCATCAATCATTCTCGTCCATGTTTTTCCAAAATCTGTAGTACGGAAAATATAGGGAGCAAAATTTCCACGACGATAATCGTTGGCAACAACAAATGCTTCACCTGCATTAAACCTTGATGCTCATATTTGTGGTATCCATGCACCTAACGGCATACCTGGAATCTTTCCCCGGAAGTTGGTCCATGTTTTTCCTCCATCAGTTGTTAATTGCACATTGCCATCATCTGTACCTACCCAAATAACACCAGCTTGTTTTGGAGATGGTTCAATGGCAAGAACAGTACAATAGTTTTCTGCACCAGTAATATCCAATGTCAATCCACCCGTTGTGCTTTGATCAATCTTTGCAGAATCGTTGGTGGTTAAGTCAGGAGAGATGGTTTCCCAGCTTGTTCCTTTATCAGTGCTTTTGTGTACATGCTGACTACCGTAGTAAATAGTGTTTTTGTTAAACGGGTCTTGTGCTATGGCAGCATTCCAGTTAAAGCGATAAATATTTTTTTCATCCTTACCCAAATAAGGCGGACGAATATTCCAACGTTCGCCGGTTTTATAATTTACTCTGCCTACTGATCCACCTTGGCTCATACTATACACCCAACCATCACCATCTGGATCGGGCATGGCATCGAAACCATCGCCGCCACCAATATTATTCCAATAGTAATTGCGGATGCCACCGTTTGTCCAGGTGTACGCAGGGCCGAGCCAGCTTCCATTATCCTGCATGCCGCCCATTACATTATACGGCAATTCATTATCTGTATTGATATGATAGAACTGGCCTGCGGGAATTTTTTCATCGAACACCCATGTCTTTCCTCTGTCTCTTGAAATTCCTATGCCGCCATCATTTCCTTCAATAATAAAATTTTCATCTTCCGGATGTATCCACCATGCATGATGATCTGGATGAATACCTGAATACGGAATCATTGTGCTGAAAGACTTTCCACCATCTTCACTAAACGTAATAGTAGAGTGAACATCATAAATGCGGTTTTCATTTTTCGGGTCAACATAAATTTCCTGATAGTAAAATGGTCTGTCGGTTACTTCTTCAGGTTTACTATTAATCAGCGTCCATTTAAAACCACCATCATCACTTCTGTATAAACCATTTTTTGTTGCTTCTATTTTTGCATACACTCTTGATGGCATGCTACGAGAGAAGGCAATACCGATACGGCCAATATTTCCTTTTGGCATTCCATCTGCATCTGTTAGTTTTTTCCAGTTCTTTCCTCCGTCTAATGTAATATACATGCCGCTGCCTGCACCGCCGCTGGTCATTCTCCATGGCTGACGATAATGCTGCCACATAGAAGCAATGAGTTTGTTTGGATTAGATGGATCCATTACCAGATCGGCACAGCCAGTTGTATCATTTACAAAAAGAATACGGTTCCAGGTGTCGCCGCCGTCGATGGTTTTGTACACACCTCTTTCCGGATGTGGAGCATACGGGTTTCCTATTGCAGCAGCATACACCGTATTTGGATTAACAGGGTCAATGACTACCCGATAAATATTTCTTGTTTTTTCAAGCCCCATCCGCTTCCATGTTTTACCTGCATCAAGACTTTTATAAATGCCTTCGCCAATATTTAATGAGTTTCTTGGATTGCCTTCACCTGTACCAACCCATACTACTGAAGGGTTTGATTGCTGAATAGCTAATGCACCGATATTTTGAATAGGTTGATCGTCAAAAATGGGATTCCAATCGGCACCACCGTTCTCTGTTTTCCATACACCGCCAGATGCAGCACCTAGATAGATGATAGAAGGATTTTTGTGAACAGCATCAATAGAAGTAATACGGCCACTCATGCCCGCAGGTCCAATGTTTCTTGCTTTTAAATTTTTAAACTGATCTAAACTGACATTCTGTGCTGAAATTGTAAAAAGATACAAATGCTACTAAAGAAAATAAAATGACTTTTCTCATTATTATAAGTTTTGGATGTTACTACTACGCATAAGCTACGCAGTACACAGTAAACTTACAGATAAACGAAAGGAGTACAAAAAAGATTCTATAAATGGTTAGTTGGGAATAGCAGGTTCGCTTTGCAAAGCATTGCTTAGTTCAATTACAGCTTTTAAACTTTGAAGACCTGTCTCAAAATCATCTCCCATTTTTTCATCGAGGCTATAAAAAAGATTAAAGATATTCCATGGTCTTGGAGTAGCTAATTCAAACACCCATTTTACTGTGGTAGCAGATTTTTCTGTTTGATTAAGTGTAAACGTTGATACGGCATTACCTTTTCTTGGTTTTGTAAAATGCAACTGGTGTTTCACTTTTTGATTGGGTTCCAATGCAATAATTTCAATCTTTCCTTCACCTGATATTTCGGGACTTCCTTTCCAGGATGTAGTAGCACCCACTGTTCCATCAACTCCGGCAAAAGAATATACTGCTGATGAATCCTGCTGGCTCCAAACGGAGAATTGGTGAAAATGTTCCAGCTTAATCAATTGGTTGTAAATAACATTTGCAGGAGTATTGATAACAATTTCTCTTTCCACCTTCTGACTGGTGGCTTGCATAAATGAAAGTGTTGCGGTAATAATTACTACAGCAAGCAAAAAGAAAAACAATAACCGTACAGCTTTCATAGAGTGATTTTATAGTTAGAAACCTTTCAATGGTTTATCAGTTTGCTTATCGGGTTTCAATGTTGCAATGATATAACTATTCAGATTGATATATTTTTTAGCAGCATCCTGTATCATTCTCGAAGTAAGTGCAGCTGACATTTTTTGTTTTTCTAAAATCTCTTTGGGGTTAGTTCCGTAAAAAAATGCATCATAAATATTATTCATCCAAAAACTGTTTTGCTTTGAATCTACTTCCAGTTTTCTTTTTTGCTGTTCTTTTATTTTTTCAAGGTCTTCTGGTGTAACACCGTCTTTAATTATTTTTTGTAACTCATCTATTACTGCTTTGCTAAGTGTGTCAACATTATCAGGCGCACAAGGAAAGGTGATTGTAAATGAAGCTGCTGAAACAGGGATTCGACTAAAACTTGTATAAGCACTGATACCGTACACACCGCCTTTTTCTTCCCGCAATTGTTCAATCAGTTTAATATTCATTACTTCTGCAAGACTGCTAAGTGATAAAGCTTCTTTTGCGGAATATGCAGCAGGTGTATTAAATACCATTGCGACCATGCTCTTTGGATCGCTGCCTTTATTAATTTCTTTTTTAACCATGCCAACTGGCGGACGAATACCAAGGTCTTTATATGTTTCTTTTTTAGGAACTGATGGAAGACTGCCTATATATTTTTCGATTAAAGGCTTAATAGAATCTTCATTGAAAGAACCAACAAAGAAGAAAGTAAAATCACCGGCATTGGCAAATCGTTCTTTATATATTTGTATGCTTCTGTCGAGATTTACTTTGTCAAGGTCTTCCGGTTTTGGAATGCCACCTGCACGGGGATGATTTTTTGTCATCAGTTTCTGGAACTCACTACTAAAATATATCTCTGGATTGGAACTGAGATTTGCAAACAATTGTTTTTGTCTTGTTTTAAAAGAAGAAAAGGCAGCGGTGTCTTTTCTAGGCGATTTAAAATAAAGGTTGACTAGCTGCAATAATGTTTCTGTTTCTTTTGGTATTGTTACACCATTTAGTCCTTCGCTGTACAGGGAAATGTTTGGAGAAAGGGAAGTGCTTTTTCCTTTCAGCATATTGCCAAGATCTACTGCATTAAAATTGCCTACACCGCTTTGTGTAACAACCTGAGCTGCATAACTGGCAGAATAATAATCTGCATCTTTTACTAAAGAGTGTCCGCCTTTGCTGAAAGCTCTAAATACTATTTCATCGTTCTTGAAATTGGTTTGCTTTAACACTACTGTTGCACCATTTGATAAATTTAAAGTGGTGATGCCAGTTTCTTCTTCTGTTTTTGAGCTGATAATCTTGCCGGGTTTTAGTTTTTTATCATCCATCAAATTTTCAGCAAGTATCTTTTCTTTATACGGCTCAATTTTAGCTACATCAATTGCGGCGAGAATTGCTTTTATTTCTTCATCAGTAGGAATTTTAACATCGGCTTTATCCGGCGCATTCATGGTTACTACAAGATTGTCTTTTGTAATCCATTGAGCAGCCAGTTTATTAATATCGGATAGTGCTACAATATTGAGGTATTGTTTTACAAAATCATATTCCCACTCAATTCCTGGAATGGGTTCATTGATCAAAAAATTATTGACATACTCATCTGCATACTTGAAGGACTCTTCTTTTTCTCTTTCATTAAAAATGCGGTCGTAGCCACTTTGCATTTGTTTTTTCTGCAACTCAAATTCTGACTGAGTGAATCCATACAATAACACTCTTTGGTTCTCCTGCATCATGGCATTTAATGACCGGGCCATACCTGTATCACTTGTATTGGCAGCCATCTGGAAGGCATCTTTTGTTCTTGCATAACTGTTGCCATAAAATGAAAAGGCACCAACGAAAGGCGGATTGGAACTTAACGTTAATTCCCTTAATCGGCTATTGAGCATTCCTGTAAACAGACGGCGATTCATATATCTTGAATAATCACCAATCGTACTTTCTGGCTGCGGTTCTTTTTTGAATAGCAATTCTACAGAAGGGAAAGCCGTTTCTTTATCTTTTGCCACTACCGTCAAAGTCTCTGAATGATCCGGCACTTTAACTGCTTCTCTTTTTCTTGGTGATGTTGCCGCTGGTATATCAGAAAACATTTGAATAATCTTTTGTTCCATGTCATTCACATCTATATCACCCACAACAACTATTGCTTGCATATCGGGTCGGTACCATTCTTTGTAAAATCTTTTTAAGGAGGCATGAGAAAAATTATCAAGGCTTGCTTTAGTACCGATGGGAAACCGATCAGCATATTTCGAACCTTTGTACTGTACCGGTAAAGTTTGCTTCATCATCCTTTCATCTGCACCACGGCTTAAACGCCACTCTTCAATTACAACACCTCTTTCTTTTTCTATCTCAACTGAATCAAGCAACGCATTATGTGCCCAGTCTTCCAATATCTCTAAACCTTTTTGAATAAGTTCTGGCTTGTCTGATGGAACAGGAAGTATATAAACAGTTTCATCAAAACCTGTGTAAGCATTAAGATCGGCGCCAAATTCTACACCGATGGTTTGCAGATAATTCACTAATTCATTTTTTGGAAAACGTTTAGTGCCATTAAAATTCATGTGCTCCATAAAGTGAGCAAGGCCAAGTTGATCATCATCTTCCAACACAGAACCAGCATTTACTACTAATCGTAATTCAACTCTTTTTTCAGGAAGATTGTTATGACGAATATAATAGGTAAGACCGTTTGCCAATCGTCCAATCTTCACCTTTGGATCAAGCGGCATTACCTGTGCTGTATTTATTTGCGACGCAGCATCAGCAACAAAAAACAAGAGAGCGGCAATGCAAAGCCAGCATTTATTAAGCTTCACCATAAACAATAATTTGGGAGAGTAAATTTATTCAGATAGAATTGGTTAGAAAAATAAAAAATCCGGTCTCGTCTAAGGCGAGACCGGATTTAGTTCAAGATTGGAAATTATATTACTCTTGGTTGTCCTTATTATATTTTTTCTCTGCCTCTTTTGCTTTTGCAAAATCAAGAACAACTCCGTTGATGCAGAATCTTAAACCTGTTGGCGGTGGTCCGTCTTCAAACACATGGCCCAAATGAGCTTTGCAACGGCCACATTGTGTTTCTGTTCTAGACATTCCATGAGTGTTATCCGGAGTGTAAATGATGCTTTCTTTGCTGATTGGTTCATAAAAGCTTGGCCAACCACATCCACTGTCGAACTTAGCATCGCTTTTAAATAAAGGGTTTCCGCAAGCTGCACAGTAAAAAGTTCCTGTTTCTTTAAAATTATCGAAAATGCTTGTGTAAGGCCTTTCTGTACCTTTTTGCCGGGCAATCTGGTACACTTCTGCAGGAAGAATTTTTTTCCATTCTTCATTGGTCATTTCCACTTTAGCTTTATCTGAAGTTGAATAAACGGGGTTATTTTTTTTAACTGTATCCATGTTTACTGACTTTTTAACTGAACTACTCCCTTGGGAATAACTGCATTGCTGAAGCAAGCCTACTATCATTATTACAACGCAATATTTCATTATTTTGTTCATAAATCTGTTTGTCAAATTTACGTTATTAAGAGAAGACCGGTTTGTCGACTGCCAGAAAACCTGTTTTTCTTAACAAAAAATAAATAATCTGTGAAAAAGACAAAATGTACTGATGTGTTGAGAATATAAGTCTTGAATGTTATATTTGTCTGAATACAAAGATTAGTAATTGCTTATGTTTAATTTGATTTTATTCGGCCCTCCGGGAAGTGGGAAAGGGACTCAATCGGATAGTTTGGTAGAGAAATATGGAGTAATTCATCTTTCGACCGGTAACTTATTACGAGAAGAGATATCGCAAAAAACTCCTTTAGGTGTTGAGGCTAAGGGCTTTATGGATAACGGCCAATTAGTACCTGATGAAGTGGTAATAGGCATGGTAGATTCATACTTCGACAAACATAAAGATGCCAAAGGTTTTTTATTTGATGGATTTCCTCGTACTGTAGCACAGGCAGAAGCCTTAGATAAATTGCTTGATTTAAAGAAAACATCAATTGCCGCTGTGTTGGCATTGGAAGTTAGTGAAGAAGAGCTTGTGAAAAGGCTTTTGAACAGAGGCAAAACATCAGGCAGAAGCGATGATACGAATGAAGAAGTGATCAGAAAAAGATTCTATGTCTATAGCAATGAAACAAAACCGGTTGCTGAACATTATAAAAAAGCACACAAATTTCATCCAATAAAAGGGGAAGGAACTGTGGAAGAAATATTCAAGTCGATTTGTAAAGAGATAGATAAAAGGATTGATTAATAAAAAGGATTTTATTTTTTACATGACGGCTCCGGTCGTCATTTTTATTTATAATGTAATTAATGGTTTTGTAAATTGCCAGATTCAAAGCAGGCCATATGAGTATAGAAAAAGAAAATTTTCTTCGCACCAAATTGGTTTCCTATTTGCAGCAACTTGATCCTTCAACATCGCCACAATGGGGTAAGATGAATGTGCAGCAAATGATCGAACATTTGGGTTGCGAGGCATTAACCAATGCAAATGGTCGGCTAAAGTTTGAAAATATCATGACTCCGCCTGATCATTTAATAAAGATGAGGGAGTTCCTGATGAGTGAAAAACCATTTAAAGAAAATACGAACAACCCATTGATGGGAGAAGAGCCATCGCCATTGAGATACAAAACCGTTCAGGCGGCTATTGGCAAATTGCAACAAGAGCTAATTACTTTTTTTGAAGTATATGAGAAAAATCCGAAACTGGTTGTTCGCAATCCTTTTTTTGGTGATCTTGATTTTGAACAGAATGTACAGTTGCTTCACAAACATGCTTTACATCATTTAAAGCAATTTGGTGTAGAGCCATTACAAAGCTGAAATAAATAACGGGAGCAAACTATTACTTCGTTACTTGTAATATCGAATCTGCTTTTTGCAAGCTGCTAAGAATTGCATTCTTCATTTTGCCAACTTTCATTTGTTCACTTTGCAAATAAAGTAACCTTTTTTCTTTATCGTTAACAGATGAATCCGGGTTATATTCTGTCATCCATTTTTCCATAGCAAAATCAGCATAGTTAAGGTCTTCTGCAACTTTATTTAAAGCAGCAACATATTCAGCTGCGGTCTGCTGCGTATTGGCAGGTAAAACGGCAATGGAATCAAGAGCTCTTTTTACATTTTGTTGTGCTTTATGGAGTTTAGCCATTTTTGACATGCCAACGATATGGCCATCATCGATATCTCTTATCAAACTATCTTCTAATGTTTTTGGTGCTTTGTCAGATGGTTTGTGTCCGTCGTGGTTGTTGTTGCAAGCAAAAGCAACGACTACTAGCAAAAGAGGCAGTATGATTTTTTTCATGAGCTAAAAATTTAAGATTGCAAAGATAAGCCAGATGAAAAATGATTATTGATGCTTTTTTAGTTTTCAGGTAATTTTGTACGACTACAACGATTGTTTTATGAACAAATTAGGAAATTATATTACAGGTAATTGGATAACAGGTGATGGCGGTGGTCAGGCTTTATACAATGCTGTTACTGGTGATGTGATTGGTGCAGCAAGTACCAAAGGATTGGATTTTAAAAGTATTACTGAATATGCGAGAACTGTGGGTAATCCAGCCTTGCGGAAAATGACTTTTCATGCAAGAGGAAATATGCTGAAAGCATTGGCATTGCATTTACGAAATCATTTAGATAAGTTTTATGCAATATCTTATCAATCTGGAGCTACTAAAGCAGATAGCTGGGTAGATATAGAAGGTGGTATTGGGAACTTATTTGCAAATGCATCACTCAGAAGAAAATTTCCTGATGAAGTTTTTTGTATTGATGGAGAAAGCCATAACCTGAGTGAGAATAAAACTTTTATGGGTACACATATTCTTTCACCAAAAGAAGGTGTAGCTATTCATATTAATGCATTCAATTTTCCGGTGTGGGGAATGCTGGAAAAAATTGCGGTGAATTTATTGGCAGGAATGCCATGTATTGTAAAACCTGCAACAGTTACTTCTTATTTAACTGAAGCTGTGGTAAAAGAAATCATCGCTTCGAAAATTTTACCAGAAGGTGCTTTACAACTGGTATGCGGTAGTGCCGGAGATTTGTTGGATCATGTTACTTCTCAGGATGTGGTAACTTTTACTGGTTCAGCTTCAACTGGGTTAATGCTGAAATCGAATCAACATATTTTAAGAGAGTCTGTTCCATTTACAATGGAAGCTGATTCGCTGAATTGTATTGTGTTGGGAGAAGATGTGCAACCCGGTATGCCCGAGTGGGATATTTTCATCAAAGAGATTAGAAAAGAAATGACATTAAAAGCCGGACAACGTTGTACCGGCATACGACGAATATTTGTACAAGAAAATAAGCTGGAAGATGTGTGGAAAGCAATTGGCTCTTCTTTGTCACAAACAGTAATTGGTAATCCACTAAATTCAACAGTGAGAATGGGTTCGCTGGCCGGACAGAAGCAACGTAATGAAGTAAAAGAGCAGGTGCAGAAACTTTTAGCCTCTTCACAAATTGTTTATGGCTCATTAGATAGTGTAGAAGTAGTGGATGCAGATGCAAACAAAGGCGCATTCATGTCGCCTGTATTATTGATGAATGAAAACCCTTTCACTGCAACAGAAGCACATGAGGTAGAAGCATTTGGTCCGGTAAGTACGATAATGCCTTACAAAAATCTTGAGGAAGCAATTGTATTAAGCAAACTTGGAAAAGGAAGTTTGTGTTCCACTATTGTAACTGCTGATTATAAACAAGCAAGGCAATATGTAGTTGGTGCGGCTACTCATCATGGAAGAATATTGGTGTTGAATAATGAATGTGCAAAAGAAAGTACTGGTCATGGTTCGCCATTACCATTGTTGGTGCATGGTGGGCCCGGAAGAGCCGGTGGTGGTGAAGAAATGGGAGGTATAAGGGGAGTGAAACATTATTTGCAGAGAACAGCATTGCAAGGTTCACCAACAACGATTACAGCAATCACAAATGTTTATCAACCAAATGCAGTAGGAAAAGAGCCAGGAAAACATCCGTTCAAAAAATATTTTGAAGAATTAGTTATCGGCGACCAGATTGTTACGGAGAAAAGAGTTATTACTGCTGATGATATTGATAAGTTTGCTGACTTAAGCGGCGATCATTTTTATGCTCATATCAAAACAACAGATTTTACAGGAACCATGTTTGAGCAACAAGTTGCACATGGCTATTTTATTATGAGTCTTGCTGCAGGATTGTTTGTGGACAGTTATGAAAAAAATCCAGTGTTGTTGAATTATGGGATAGATGAATTACGGTTTACCAAACCAGTATATCCCGGTGCTGAAGTATATATCCGGTTTACCTGTAAAGAAAAATTGCCGAATGATAAAAGAGTGGTGGAAAACCCTGAAAATTTTAAAAGAGGCGATGATATAGAAAAAGGAATTGTAAAATGGCTGGTAGAATTTTTTGATGAAACGGATGAAGTGACAGGGGTGGCAACCATACTCACTATGGTCGCCAAAAAAACACAAAGTGAATAAAAAGGGTAGTTATTTTTTGATGAGTTGCCCTCTTACAATTTTTGTTTCTTTGCTGTTGCCATTTTTTTCTATAGTAATCATAACACCTTCCATCAGGTAGCCGTCAGCAAAAATCCCTTTGAAAATGGTTCCACTATCTTCTGTGTATATACCTTCACCTGTTGGTACACCGCCAATTGTTTTGCCTTCAAATTTTGCTTTTAGGTATTGTGTTACACCGGTTAAAAATATTCCTTTTTCAAATGTTCCAGATTGTTTGATAAGATGATAAGGGCCGTATTTTTTGCTAATGCCGCTAAAAGTTAATGAGCCTTGCCCGTTAAAATTGCCATCTTTAAATTCTCCTTCATAAACTAGGAAATTAAAAACATCCAGCACTTTTACATGTCCTTCTGTACAACTTTTACTCAGGCAGATGTAACTAGGTATGTCTTTTAAGGTAATAGTAAGAGGAGCCACCTCATTTTTTCTTTTTACTGTAATCGATCCTTTCTTTTTGGCGGCGGCAATAATATCTCCTATTTTATTGTTGGATAAGCCTTCTACCGTATTGGCGTCAATTTCTTCCAGCAAATCACCTGTATGCAAACCAGCTTTTTGCGCACCTGCGTTGTTGATTATTTCCAATATCTCTACATATTTATCAGCATCGTTTTCTTTTGCCTGATATGAAAAGCCAAAAGTAGCACGGGTAGATTGGCTATGGCTAGGTTGTATCGTCAGTAAAAAAAAGGCCAGGTAAAGAAAACTTTTAAAAGCGTATTTCATATTGAGTAGAGATAATTTAGAATATGGTTTGAATGAAGATAAATAAATCTTAATGGTTGCAGTTGCTTTTAGTGCGGTATCTTTTTCTTTCAAGTTTTCAGATAAAGCGGTTTAAAAGTAACGGTTATAAAGATTTATATTTACGCAATAATTATTTTTATGGAACAGGCATATGTAAAATCTGAGTTGCACAACAGCATTACAACAATTGAATTTTTTCATCCGCAAAGCAATTCACTACCCGGAAAAACACTTGAAGATTTATCGCAGGTAATACATGGAGCCGGAAACGATAAATTCACAAAAGTCATCATTCTGAAATCGGCTGGTGAGAAAGCATTTTGTGCAGGAGCTTCATTTGATGAGTTGATAGCAATAAAGACTAAAGAAGAAGGGTTGGAATTCTTTAGTGGCTTTGCCAAAGTAATTAATGCCATGCGTACTTGCCCAAAATTTATAATTGGCCGCATTCATGGAAAATGTGTGGGTGGTGGAGTTGGTCTTGCTGCCGCAGTTGATTATGCTATTGCAAAAGAAGGTGCAGAAGTAAAATTAAGTGAACTGGCTGTTGGTATCGGGCCGTTTGTTGTTGGTCCTGCAGTCGAAAGAAAGATTGGCTTATCGGCATTTTCACAATTAGCTATGGATGCCACCATGTGGAGAAATGCAGATTGGGCAAGGAAGAAAAGTTTGTATGCAGAGCTACATCCTGATGTAAATGGCATGGACGAATCAATCCGGAGACTGGCAGAAACATTAGCACATTCAAGCCCGGAAGCAATGAGGGAAATGAAAAGGATATGCTGGCAAGGAACAGAACACTGGGATAAATTATTAATGGAAAGGGCGGCAATCAGCGGTCGGCTGGTGCTGAGTGATTTTACAAGAGAAGCTATTGCAAAATTTAAAACAAAATAGTCAATCGCTTTTAATCCCTTTCGTCTTTTAGTTTGGCTTTTAGTTCAAAAGAAATTACTTTTTTGTTCAGCAAAAAAAACACCATGGTGTAAGCATCTGAAAAGTAATCCATAGTACTTGCAGCATCGTCCAAAATGCTTACTGTGCTTTTCCCTTCGCCTTCTTCTGTTTCATAATAGTATGCATATCCCGGTTGAATCTTCACATGAAGACTATCATAAGCTGCAATAATTTTTAGCATATCCGTTCCAACACCAATTCCTGACGCAGTTTTACACAAGGGACTATTGGCTTTAATTCCAATCAGCCGCATACGAAATACATTAGGGGCATAATAATTTCGGTTGAATTCAAGCTGCACATCAATATTTTTATATTTTAGTTTAGCTGTATCCTGGTAATTATCGTTTATTGTATCCAACGAATTTGGCAGGAGAATTTTTTCATTCAGCAATTTCTCTACTTCTTCCTGCGACATACCAAGTTTTAATGCGCCAAGTCCATTCATACTAATGATATGATCTTTTTTTTGCGCAGCTGTACAAGAAGCGGCAACAATTAAAAAGAATAAGCATATTTTTTTCATACAAAGAGATTTAATAAATCTTTCAGTTCAAATAAAATAAATACTATTACTATGTTTACTCCTCATCATCGTAAATTGGGAGGATATCAAAAGACACCACTTTATTATTTACGAGGTTAAAAATTATCGCATAACCTTCTTCGGCTTCTTTAACGGTAACAGTACTTTTCGTTTTAATTCTTTTGGGTTTGTTGTCACCTTCATATTCAAATACTGGCTTTGCATCTATATGGTAGCCATCATAGGCGGCAATGATTTGTAACTTGGTAGAACCAATACCAATGCCTGATTTTGTTTTACATAATGGGCTGCTTGCACTTATTCCATCCACTGCAATATAATCCTGCCTTTTCCAGAGGCTAATCTCTACATCAATGCCTTTGTATTTTGCTTTGATTGTTTCAACAAGCACTACAGAGTCAACATCAATTACTTTTAAAGTAATTCTTGTTTTCAGCACTTTTTCTAATTCCAATAATGGCATTCCTAATTTTAGAGAGCCAATACCATCCAAACTCAGGAGATAATCCTTATTTTGGGCAATAGTAGTTGTTGTCACGAGCATGAAAAGAAAGGGGAGAATCTTTTTCATAGCAGAAGAGTTTAAGGTCTGTACGTAAGTTAAACAATAATTTTAATGCGATCACCATATCTTGTTTTTAATGAAACCAGTTTTACGAGAATTTGTCGAAAACTGGCAAAAAGCGATGCTGATCTCGCCAGCATTATTAAGCAGTATGGCTTGCCGCCTATGTGGGTCCGGTCGAATACTTTTCAATCTCTTATACTTTTTATACTTGAGCAACAGGTTTCATTGGCCTCAGCCTATGCGGCGTTTAAAAAATTAAAAGAAAAGATTGGAGTCGTAACGCCAGCAAAAATTATCGCTTTATCAGATGAAGAAATGAGAGCTTGTTATTTTAGCCGCCAGAAAATTATTTATGCAAGAGAGTTGGCGAAAGCTGTACTATCAAAGCAAGTGAATTTGAAGAAATTGGCAGTCTTGCCAGATGAAGAAGTAAGAAATGTGCTTATTCAATTAAAAGGTATCGGACATTGGACAATTGATGTGTACCTGATGCATTCACTACAACGAACCGATTTATTCCCCTTAGGCGATATTGCTTTGGTAAACAGTTTGAAAGAAACAAAAAAATTACCTAAAGACATCAGTAAAGAAGACATGATGCAAATTGCTGAACAGTGGAGACCTTACAGAACTGTTGCCAGTATGATTTTATGGCATAGCTACATTAAAAAGAGAGGAATTAAGCTAGGAGTTTAAAGGAGAAGAAAGAGAAAATGAGGTTTATACTATAAATCTTCTTTTCCGAAATTATTGTAGACTCTGTGAATACCTTCTTTCATTTTTGATACTTTGAAATTAATGAGTAAGCCATGTTTGAGGTTTGTTAGCGATAAATGAGTGTGTACCTGATTGAAGTCAACTGGTGGCAAAGGATGCTTCGATTTCAGTTCCACAATTAATTTTTCTTCGACAAGCAAATCAATTTTATAGGCATCTTTAATATGAAGTTCATCATAGTCTATTGGTAAAAGTAATTGCCGTTTTACAAATAAGCCCAACTTCGTTAATTCATAATAAAGTATTTCTTCATAAACTCTTTCATAACAACCTGGCCCAACTCTCGAGTGTATTTTGATACAAAGACCAATAACAAACTCTGTCAATTCATTGATTGGTATTGGCCTTTTAAATTCCATCTCTTTCTCTCTTTTTACTCATTTAAACTCTTAGCTTAAATATTTAATCCCCCGCAAACACTCAACGTTTGTCCGGTTACATATGAACTCATATCACTTGCCAAAAATAAAGTAGCATTTGCAATATCTTCCGGCGAAGCAAATTTCCCTAATGGAATGCCAGCTTTGTATTTATCAGCACCTTCACCATCTTTTAAATAAGAGGTCATATCAGTTTCTACAAAACCCGGTGCAATTGCATTGCAACGGATATTGCGACTGCCCAATTCTTTTGCCACACTTTTTGTAAAACCAATGATACCTGCTTTGCTGGCCGCATAACTGCTTTGTCCTGCATTACCTATTTCACCAATGATGGAACTCATATTAATGATAGAGCCAGACCTTGCTTTCATCATGGGTTTTATAATCTGCTTGGTCATATAGAATACACTGTTCAGATTTATCTGTATCACATCATTCCATTGTTCCGGTGTCATGCGAAGCAGCAAATTATCTTTTGATATACCCGCATTGTTCACACATATATCTACAGTGCCAAATTCTTTCAACACATCAGCTACAAAACTTTCACATTGTGCGAAGTCGCCTGCATTACTCTGATAAGCCTTTGCTTTTACACCAAGTGCTGTCAACTTTGCTTCTAACGCAGTAGCTTTTTCCGCACTGCTGTCACTAACATAACTAAAAGCTATGTTGGCTCCCTGTTCTGCAAATTTGATAGCAATGGCTTCGCCAATTCCACGGGCAGCACCTGTAACGATAGCAACTTTTCCTGCTAATAATTTCATAATGCTTGTATTAATAATTAAGTAGCATGATTTTTATTCATCAATAATATTTCTTCCAGCATCGTTCTCTCATTGGAAAGTCTTGGAACTTTATGCTGTCCGCCGAGTTTACCTTTACTTTTCAACCATTCAGTAAATAGATCGGTTTTTGCAACATGAATAACAGGCAAACCTAAGGCAATATTTTTATGCCGCTTTGCTTCGTAATCACTGTTGATGTTTTTTAATGCGGCATCCAGTTCAATGGTAAACTGTTCTAAGCTATCAGGATTTTTTTCAAATTCGATGATCCATTCATGTGCACCGTTTGATGTGTCAGAAAAATAGACTGGCGCAGCTGTATAGTCATTTACCACAGTTCCTGTTTTTTCAGCGGCAATGGCAATAGCATTATCTGTATTATCAACTATTACTTCTTCACCGAAGGCATTCATATAATGTTTTAATCTTCCTGAAACTTTTATTCTGAAAGGATTTAACGAAGTGAATTGAATCGTGTCGCCTAATAAATATCGCCACAATCCGCCATTGGTACTGATGATTGGCGCATAGTTTTTCCCAATTTCTACATCTTGTAATCCGTAAGTCAATGGTTCTTTTTTCCCATATTCATTTACCGGCATGAACTCGTAAAATATGCCATGGTCAGTGAAAAGTAACATTCCTTCTTCATCCGGCATGACTTGCGCTGCAAAAAAGCCTTCGCTGGCATTGTATATTTCGAGATAGTTTATCTTCTTGCCTATTATTTTTTCAAACTGTTCCTGATAAGGAGTAAATGAAACACCGCCGTGCATATATAATTCCAGTGATGGCCACACTTCACTAATTGTTTTTTTACCAGTGATTTCTAAAATTCTTTTAAACAAAACCAAGGTCCATGTTGGCACACCTGAAATAGATGTTACATTTTCTTTTATAGTGCTTTCAGCCAGTTTTTCAATTTTATCTTCCCATTCATCCATTAAGGCAATACTAAGGTCTGGTGTTCGCAGCCAATGACCCCAGAATGGAGTGTTTTGCAAAAGGACAGCACTCAAATCGCCGTACTGTGCTTCATTATTCATCGGGTTAATATTGTGGCTTCCGCCCAACACTAATCCTTTACCAGTTAGTAATTCCGATTCTGGATTAAATAAATAGTACAATGACAATACATCTTTTGATGCTTTGAAATGGCAATCCTGCAAACTTTCATCACTTACCGGAATGAATTTACTTTTATCGCTGGTGGTGCCGCTGCTTTTGGCAAACCAATAAATAGGAGTGTTCCATAAAATATTCTGTTCACCATGCATGATGCGTTCAATGTAGAACTTCATGTCGTTATAATCATGAATAGGAACGGCAGATTTAAAATCACGGATGTTAAATAGATTGGAGAAATTATACTTTCTGCCAAACTCAGTGTATTGAGCAGATGTTACTAAATCCTGCAATACTTCCCGCTGTGCATCCAACGGATTATTTTTCCAAGCATCTATGCGCCAGAGCCGCATACGGGCCAATGATGATATAGCAGGAGAGAGTAATTTCATTCGCAGGCAAAATAAGAAATTAGTGCCACGAAATCATACAAAATATCATGAAAGAATGTTTTGACAGAATTTTCTTTATTTGTGACTCAAACTTAATCAGCGTAGGCGTTATTTATCTTTTGTTTTAGCGTCTTTTTTAATTCAGCAGAACAAAAGGAGTGTTCAACAGCTTCCAAGTTGCATTTTTTGAAATGCTCTTTTGTCCATTGAAATACTTTTTCTAGTAAAGTGTATTCGCTATTGAGTGTTACAGGTGTAATTGTGCGGGAATCTGTATTAATACTCATTGAAACACCTGCATTATAAATTTTATTTGCAGAATGATTTTCAATCGTATCAAATACATTGGTTTGAATATTACTGGTAGGGCAAACCTCCAAGTGTATATTTTCTTTTTTAAGAAAATCAAGCAAATCATCGTCTTCTGCACTTCTGGTGCCATGCCCAATTCGGCTTGGATGAAAGTGTTGCAACACCTCTTTTACACTATCAGCCCCTTTTGCTTCGCCTGCATGTGCTGTGCAATGAATATTTTTTTCTTTTGCGTAGGCAAATGCTTTTACATGATTTTTTACCGGAAAACCAGCCTCATCTCCTGCAATGTCAAAGCCAACAACATTGGTTCCTTTAAACTGCTCAACAAGTTGAACTGTTTCCATGCTTTCTTCTTCGGAATAATGACGAAGTGTACAAAGTAGTAGCCGGGCTTCAACACCAGTTTGTTGCATGCCTTCCGTTACAGCATCATTAATTGTTTTTACAACTTCCACAGGAGTAAGCCCTTTGGCAATATGCAGCAGCGGAGCAAAACGAATTTCTGCATAAATAACATTATCGGCTTTTAGTTGTTCCAGTAAATCAAGTGTAACAAGTCTTAGTTGTTCTTTGGTTTGCATTAATTGAAAACCTTTAACGGCTCGGCTTAGATAATCTACCAGGTCGGTACATTTTGGAGGAGCTATAAAAGAATGTTGATATTCTTCAAATGTAATAGTTGGGTCAATCTGTTGCACTACTTTATAACTCAAACTACAGTCGAGGTGAAGGTGTAATTCTAACTTTGGTAATTGATTATAATTCATAATTCAACTTAAAAGTAAAAGATACAAATCGGAATTAGTCTGCTGTATTTCTTGCTTCTTCATGCAAATAATCCTTCCGCTTCAATTCAAAATTTCTACCGAGGTATAATCTTTTTACTTCATCATCAATTGCGAGTTCTTCTGCAGTGCCATGCTTATAGATTTTGCCATCAATCAACAGATAAGCCCTGTCGCAAATGGATAATGTTTCTGTAACGTTATGGTCGGTAATAAGAATGCCAATATTTTTATGTTTCATTCTAGCAACAATAGCTTGAATATCTTCTACAGCAATTGGGTCGATACCAGCAAATGGTTCATCCAATAAAATAAATTTTGGATCAACGGATAATGCCCTGGCAATTTCTGTTCTTCTTCTTTCACCACCACTTAATACATCACCATTACTTTTACGAACATGCTGCAAACGGAATTCATTCAATAAAGATTCGAGTTTTGCCTTCTGTTCCTGCTTTGACAATTTAGTCATCTCCAAAATGGCAGCGATATTGTCTTCTACACTTAGTTTTCGAAAAATAGAGGCTTCCTGTGGCAGATAGCCTATTCCCAGCTGAGCCCTTTTATACATGGGCAACGAAGTAATATCCTGACCATTAAAGAAAACTTTTCCTTCGTCTGGTTTTATCAAACCCACTACCTGGTAGAAAGAAGTTGTTTTTCCAGCACCATTTGGCCCCAATAAGCCAACAATTTCTCCTTGCTTCACTTCAAAGGAAACATGATTCACAACAGTGCGGTTGCCGTATTTTTTTACCAGTTCTTTTGTTTCGATTGTCACTGCCATGGTGGGCAAAAATAAGGTTTGATAGCTGATTAACTAAGTTTTAGAATCATTTAACCTTGTTTTGACTAATGGCTCCGCATCATTAGCTTTGCATCCCAATGAAAGTAACTGATCACATAGCCCAAGCTAAAGACACTCTTATTTCGTTTGAAGTATTACCACCTTTGAAAGGGAAAGGCATTGAAGCATTATACAAGCACCTTGATCCCTTAATGGAGTTTAAGCCCTCTTTTATTAATGTTACCTACCACCGTAGTGAGCATATATTCAAAAAAAGACTTGATGGTTCTTTTGAAAAAGTGGTGGTTCGCAAACGGCCGGGTACCGAAAGTATCTGTGCTGCCATCATGAATAACTATACCGTTGATACAGTGCCTCATCTTATTTGTGGTGGGTTTAGTGTTAATGATACAGAAGATGCATTGATTAACCTTCGCTACCTTGGTATTGATAATGTTTTAGTGTTGCGGGGTGATGCGGCTAAAAATGAAACAGCATTTGAACCTGAAGCTGGCGGACATAAGTATGCTTCTGATTTATTGAGGCAGGTTGTTAACTTAAATGCAGGAGTCTATCTTGAAGATGAATTAAAAAATTCGCATAAAACTGAATTTTGTATCGGCGTTGCTGGTTATCCGGAGAAACATTTTGAGGCTCCAAATATGGATGCTGACCTTGCCTATCTAAAAGCAAAAGTTGATGCCGGAGCAGATTATATAATTACGCAAATGTTTTTTGACAATGCAAAATTCTATGCATTTGTAGATGCATGCAGAGCTGTTGGTATTACTGTCCCTATTATACCGGGATTAAAACCTGTGTAGCAAAAAACAATTGAATATACTGCCAAAGACTTTTCATATTGATTTGCCAAGAGATCTCTCCAATGAAATACTGAATTGCAAAACAGATGCAGAAGTGGAACAGGTTGGTGCCGAGTGGTTATTAATGCAATCAAAAGATTTGAAAAGAACGGCGTACCTGTTTTACATTATTATACGTTAGGTCGTCCGCATGTGGTGGCTGGAGTGGTGAAGAATTTATAAGATAAGAGTTTGAAGGAAATAAATTAAAAAAAGTTAGCTGAATTTTCAGCTAACTTTTTTTAATTAAACTCTTAGTCTCATTTAGAAATACTGCTCAATACTTTCTGATCAATCGCTACAGGATATTTTTTTCTCAGCGCCTCATTCCATTTGTCTTCTAATATTGTTTGATAATCATTAATTACCAATCCTTTTGCATCATGATAGCTACGCTGCATTGGTTTGTCGTACACCTGCACTATATAGGCAAACGAAGCAGTGTTATCGTTTGTATTAAGAAGTGGAGTTGTTACCATGCCTGTTTTTGGAACAGCCTTGTTTAAATTAGGGATTTGATCCAATTCGTATCTTGATGAATCAGCAACGATTTTTTCAGAATGTTGCTCCACAATAGCTCTCCAGTCAGAAGGATTCTTTTTTAAAAGATCGTAAGCCGTGTTAGCAATAGTCTGATCTGAACAAAAAAGAATAACAACATCAGCACTTTTTTTCCATTGATAATTTGCTTTATTTGTTTCGTAGAGTGCTAATAAAGTTGCAGAATCTGATTGTGCTTTGTTCCAAACTTCCTGCTGCATTATTTCGAAGAAGATATTGCCATCTTTAAATTCTGCCATCTGGCTGCGGAACTCTTTGTTGAAATCTTCGAGATGGTCACGGTAGTAATTTAGCATTGCAAACTTTTCAAATTCATCCATTACTTGCGGCCAGGGTTTAGCACCGGTTCCATCTTGCTTGTAACGATAAGTGTTTGCATAATTCACCCAGTCAGTAGCATCGTAAGTTGAATCGCCAATGGTAAAAAAAGTTGTTGTTGCTATTATAGATTTTCCTACAGGCGACATTGGCTTTTTATCCAGCACACTATCAGACATTGCCCACACTGCCGCATTATCGAGTGGATACTTTTTAAATCCGGCTTTGGATATGACCTGATTATAGATAAAATCTCTAGAAGACTTCCAACGACTATCTGTTTTTATTCTCTGTTCAAGCTCTTGCAGATTGGCGTTGTCTTTTGGATCAGTTACAATTGGCTTTACCGAATTACGTTTCAAAATATGCCAACCATAGTTAGTAGCAAATGGTTTAGTGATAGCGCCGTCTTTTGGAATAGACCATAATGCAGTTTCGAAGGCAGGCTCATATTGTCCAACACCTACATCGGGCATGGTTCCACCATTGGCAGCTGTTACATAATCATTACTAAAAGAAGAAGCAAGGCGATTGAAATTTTCGCCAGCAAGCAATAATTTATATAAAGAGTCTGCCAACTTGCCCAGTTTCTTTTTGCCTGCTTCATCAACACCCGGAGGGAATGCCAATAGAATTTGTTGTGCCTTTATTTGTCCAACAGCTTTTCTTTCACCCATATTTTTAAAAATATGATAACCAACTTTTGAAGTAACTACCGAAGAATATTTTCCAATAGGTGTGATATAAATAGCATTCTCAAATTCATAAGGTAGCGTAAATACGGTTATATAGCCAATCTCACCTTTATTGCTTTTTGCAGTGGTATCGTCTGAGTTTTCTTTTGCTACTACAGAGAAATCATCTCCTTTTTTAAATCGTTGTAAAATGACATCTCTTTTTTTCTTTGCTTCGATGGTATCCACAAGTCCTACTGCATTTCTGTAAGAAATAAAAATATGCGCCACTCTTATATCTTTCAAGCTTCTGTTAAAAGCTTCGCTAGTCATTCTTTTCACCAATTCAGGGTCACTCATGTAGTTTTCAGAAATCTGTGTACGTAGATTGGCAACCTCACTTATTATTTGCGGCAAAGTGTCAAAGCGGCGATCATAAGCTTCCCTGATCTTTAATTTTGAATTTATGTACAGGTTAAGATATTCATTAATGGCTTTTGATTTATCAGCTACTGTCGCCGGATTATTTTTATTATAAGCAGTTAAAAAATCTTTCGCATCAGCTTTATACTTGCCATACGTAAAAAGGGTTTGGGATGATGCCGATAATAAAATAAAACAGGCAATTATCAGTGTAGCAATTCTTTTTTTCATAAGAAATAGATTTTCAGAATAGGTCTATTGATTTTTTAGCTTTAATTGAAGTACATCATCAATTTGTTCAAATGCCAGTTTTTTGGCAATGATGCGTTTGTCTTTATCTAACAGATATATTGTTGGAAAAGAAAGGACATCGTATAGTTGGGAATAACCTGGAATATTATTATCAGTTCTGGCTTTGTCAGCTGCTTTTGAATAATAGACATGTGTCCAGCCTGACAAGTTTTTTTCGTTGATAAAATTCAGCCAATCTTTTTTTGTGCCATCGGTTTCTTTGGATACTGCATAAATATTTACACTATCAGCTTTCCATTTTTCTCTATACACCGAATCGATTTCTGGTAACACT
This sequence comes from Chitinophagaceae bacterium, assembly GCA_016706055.1. Lineage (GTDB taxonomy): Bacteria > Bacteroidota > Bacteroidia > Chitinophagales > Chitinophagaceae > JJ008. The sequence continues at coordinate 263,461 of JADJKL010000004.1, forward strand.
TCTTTACAATGCCCGCAAGTAGGATCCCAGAATATTACCATAGTAAACTTTCCATTTTCGGCAAACATGCTTCTCATTGTTCCGGTGGAATCCGGCAGCTCAATATCTGAAGCAGGAGTACCCATTATATTTGCCATCAAACTATAAGCTCTGTCAGTAATAACTTTTTTGCCAGCTTCTGTTAACCAGGAATGTTCTTTCTGTGCAAAATACTTTTCAAAGAGATACAAAAACACTGCATCTTCCCACATGTACTTTTGATTCAGATACCTGTTTACAAACTTTATCAAAAGGAATCTTGTCATTTCCGGATTGATGCTTGCAGTGCCAAGCATCCAGTCTAATTCTTTGATTACTGAATCAGGGTGAGGAACTACAACCTGATTAAAATATTTGTCCAATTTTTCTTCAAAGAAAGTAGTGTAAGCCATGCGACCATCGTAGAAACTTACATCATCCCAGAAATGATCTTTATAATACTGCCAGGCTGCAAGTGAATCTTCTTTTGTTTTTGGATTCTTTAAACGACCGGTAAGTATTGGTTCCTTCATAGTCATTAACAACGCAGTAAGAATATTGCCAGGATTTTTTTTGATTATATCCTTTCGGAAAGTTGTTATATCCTCATCTACTTTTACAAGCTTTTCACCGATTGCAGTTGAATCTTTTTTAGTATCACTTGTTTTATAAGCCTCTCTAAGTTTATTAATATCTTTTCCTTTCAAGGTCATGAACTGTTGATATTGATTAAACAGCACATTATCAGAAGAATTTTCAAATTTTATTGCTGAGCCAATTGTTGCAGTGTCTGCAATGATGGAGAAATGTTGCTGCTTATCTACCAACATCTCAAAAAAACCGGTTTTGTTTGGATAACCAATCAGGTAAATACCGCCATTCAAATTATTATCACCTTTAAAAACAGCCTCGCTTTTTTCGTTCAGCATGGCAGAATCAATAATCGGATATGTTTTACCAAAATAGTGACCTAGATAGATATACTGGTTCTTGAATGGTTTAAATGTTACTTTAATCTCGTAGCCTTTATTTGTTTGTGCTGTTGCAGAAAAGAGCAAGGATAAAAAAGTTAAAGAAAGAAAAATTCGTTTCATATGTATGAATGAGTCGGGCAAAGTTATAAAAAGGTGCCTAATAGTTTAATAACAGGTGTTTAAGGTTCGTTAAAGAAGCAAATAGCCTTTCTTTCGTTGCTTCTTTACTGGGTGATTTTACTTGCTTTTTTCTTTCAAACGTTTTTTTCTAGCTACTAACAGTTGTGTTTTACGTATTTGTAAGCGGCGTTTTGCATTTTCTACGGATTTCAGAATGGCATCTTCGAATATGGAGGAACTAGCTTTTACGTATTCGTCTTTTCCAGGAATGTTAATAATGATACTACACTTAATCAATTCTTTTACTTTGCTGTTATCTTTTTCTACAGTTACTTCGGCAGATAGAATACCTTGATGTAGTTTCTCAAGTTTAGATACTTTGCTGATTATAAATTCTTTTAACGATGCACTTGGTCTGAAATCGGGGGTTTGAATAATAATTTTCATGTCGCTTTTTTAATTCTGTAGTTCTTATTTACAGCAAATATCCATATTCTACGCTGGTTGATAATAATAAACCATTTTCCTGACATCTGTTATATTTGCACTCCTCCGGAAAGACTCCGGTTTAAACCCCAAAAGAATGAAGTTTTATAATTTATTGATCAAATACAGGCTTTGGATTGGTATTGCTCTTGTAGCAGCAGGTGTGTATGTTAACTATTCAGCTAGTTTCTGGCCAGCTTTTCCACTATACCTTGTTGGTCTTGTATTAGTTGCTGGACATATCTTTTTCGGCCCGTTGCGGCTCATACAGGAATACATGGAGAATGGAGATATGGATGGTGCTGAAAAAGTGCTTGCTTCTATCAAATTCCCTAATCTTTTATACAAGCCTATCCGTTCAGTTTTCTATACGCTGAAAGGAAATATTGCCATGATGAAGCAGGATTTTGATGGTGCAGAAAAGATGATGAAAAAAGGGTTGGACTTAGGCATGCCGATGAAAGAAGCAGAAGGAGCAAGTATGCTACAGATGGGAATGATTTTTATGCAAAAGAATGACTTGAAACAAGCAGAAAGTTATATCCGAGGTGCTATCAGAAAAGGATTGCCAGATAAAGAAAATGAAGCAGCAGCTTATTTACAAATGTGTAGTTTGATGATGAATAAAAGAGAATTCAGAGCAGCAAAAGATTTCTTCAGAAAGGCAAAAGCATTAAAGCCAACTACTTCACAAATCGTTGATCAGATAAAACAGATTGAAAAGTATATTTCGAGAATGCCGGGATAAAGCGGAGTTGTCGTAACGAATTTAATAGGAAAGGTTATTATGTAAAAGAGTCCGTACATGCACGGACTCTTTTACATTTAGACTAATTCAGTTAGTCAGACTATTAGTTATCAGTCATCAACGGATTTAATGACATTTCATCAGCTGAAATAGGCCAGATATATCCTGCATCTGCAGAACTTTTAGCTGGCGCAGTACCTTTAGCTGGAATTGTTTGAAGCAAACGCATCAGATCAAAATTTCTCATGCCTTCACCTAAAAGCTCAATTCTTCTTTCAAGTAAGATGGCGTTAATAAGATCTGTTTGTGTTGCTGGCGCAAGAATTGTTAAAGCATCTGATCTTTGGCGAACAGCATTTAACAAGGCCAACGCTTTTACATTTACTCCTGCATTGGTTCTGGCTAAAGCTTCAGCAAGAGTCAGCATTACTTCAGCATATCTTATTACTGGGGCATAATCAGTAAAAGGAGTTCCACCATTGTATTTCAGATTAAGATATGGCTTTCCAGAAACTACTGCATTAAAACCTCTTCTTGCATCTGTTACCAACCAACCAGCATTGCCAATAATTCCTACTGGATTTAAAGAAAATTCTCCATTACCGGTAGATTTTGCAAAATAAAATCCCAACTGATTTTGTGTGCCTGGGTTATCACCAGCAGTCGAAGTCATAGGCATGGAAAGAATGGATTCAGTTGTAGTGTACGGAGTCCTGAATACATTTATAATATTTGCCTGTAACGCATGTGCTACACCAGTTGTAGCACTAAAGGGTGCAGTAGCCTGCGGAACTATTTTTGTAGCTTCAGTAACTGCTGCCGGATAGTTCTGCATAGCCAAGTAAACACGGCTTTTTAAAGCAATTGCTGTATTGCGATGAGCCCTGGTAGTATTTAAAATTGCTGATGCGTAATTTAATGGAAGATTTGTTTCTGCAAAATTCAGATCATTCAGAATTTGTGTATAAACTTCAGCAACTGTACTTCTTGCCAAAGCGGATGCACCAGATTCTTTGATACCTGTTAATCGCAGTGGCAATCCAGGTTTGCTACCATTACCATCAGCATATGGCCGGGCATAATGTTGTAATAGCTTCAAATAAATAGTGGCTCTTATAAGTCTTGCTTCCCCAATGTAGTTGTTTGCAAGAGTAGTTCCTACTACGCTACTACCTTTAGCTGCCATTCCATCAATAAAAAGATTGCAAATGTTGATTGCATAATAAGCCTGCGCCCACATGTTTTTTACAAAATTTGTTGATGTACCTGTTGGATTTAGGTTCCATACGTCGGCTCCAGTAACCAAGTTGGTAGTTTCATTAAGAAATTCTTCACCAATAATATCTCCTGCAATTTGTGCTCTGCCACCATAAAAATTACCGCTTTTAAAGGCTTGATACATTGAATTTACCTGATTAGCTACTCGGGCAGGTGTATCGAATGCCGTAGCGTCAGAAACAGATGTTTGTGGCACTGGAGATAATAATTCTTTATTACAAGAAGAAGAAAGCATCCCCACTCCCAAACTTAAACAGATAATATACTTTATTTGTTTTTTCATTTTTTAAAATTTGTGGTTCTTAAAAACCGATGTTTAATCCAAAAAGAATGGTACGTCCGTTAGCAATGGTGTTTCTGTCAACGCCTTGAGCTGTATTTGAAGTACCATTAGAAGAAACTTCAGGATCAGGACCAGGGTATTTTGTGAAAATGGCTAAATTCTGGCCGCTAACAAAAATTCTTGCTGAGCTGATTTTTACTTTATTTAGAAGGGATTGAGCAAAACTATAAGATAGGGTTACGTTTTTAAGTTTTACAAAATCACCTTAAAGGCATTGTATGACATTGGTAAACCAGAGCCATTAGAAACGTTATCTCCATAAACTGGTTTTGGAACAGTTGAAACATCACCAGGTTTGCTCCATGCAGTCAACACATCCACATGGTTATTCCAGAAACGCATATCATGCAATCCTGCGTTTGATCCATAATATACAAAATAGCCAAATTGGTAGGTAAGTAAAACATTTAAATCAAAGCTTTTATAGCGGAATGAGTTATCAAAACCTCCATAAATTTTTGGAGTTGTATTACCATACATTACTCCGTCTTTCGCCTGAGTAATTCCTACTGCAACACCGTTCTCCTTGTATTGTGTTCCATCAGGGTTTGTCCACTGGAACTGTCCGGCAGGCACAACATATTGATAAAGTACGGGCTGACCAGCTTTATTTAATACAATTCTTCTACCTGTAGCTGGATCAACACCGCCATTTCTTACCAAGTATAAGGATCCAAGCGGAAAACCAACAGCACTACGGCTTACTGTTTCAAGTGATGTTGCAGTAAGTATTTCCGTTAAGCCAGGTGCCAAAGCGGTGACTTCGTTTTTATTCGTAGTAATGTTAAGTGTAGAATTCCAACTGAAATCCTTTGTTTGTATAGGTGTTCCGGCTATAGAGAATTCCCAACCCTTGTTATACATTGAGCCAACATTCGAAGGGATATTATTAGGAACACCAGCAGATGGAGATTGAGGTACATTCAAGATGAGGTCTTTGATATCATTATAATATCTTGTTGCTTCAATTCTTAAACGATCGTTGAACAAACCTATGTTTACCCCTACATCAATCTTTGAACTTGTTTCCCATTGCAAATTAGGATTACCTGCGAAATTGAATAAAAGAGTAGGAAGGCCACCATATAAACCAGATCCATAAGTAGAATAAATACCATAATCGCCAATACCTGATGTATTGCCAACTTTTCCATAACTGCCTCTCAGTTTGAATTGGTTAATAACATTACCCAATCCAGAATTCTCCCAGAATGACTCTTTTGCTATCTCCCATCCGGCAGATGCTCCCCAGAATGTTGAAGCTTTATCAGCAAAAGCTGAATACTGATCGTTTCTAATATTGCCGGAGAAGTAATATTTTTTCTTATAATCATAATTTATACGACCAAAAGATGATAAAAGATAATTTTCACCATAACCTAGTCCGGCAGTATTAGGAGTAACAAAACCAGCTTGTATAATATTAAATGCTGGATCTGATAGATTTTGTCTGTTTAAGCCAAACCCAATACCTGTTCTTCTATCCTGCTCATTTCCCACTAATGCACTAACTGTGTGTGCAGAATTGAAAATATAATCAAACTGAGCCGTGTTAGACCAAGTCCATCTCTTGTTTTTACCAAGAGTGCTTGAAGCATTTCCATTAAGTGTAGCTCCATCACCATGTACCGGAGTTTGAAAAATCTCGTTATCAACAAATAAATAATCTATTGCATACAGCGATTTTAACGTTATCCATGATAGTGGTTTTAATTGCAGATAAGTAAATGACTGTATGTGATTGCTTTCGCTATTTGAGCGATTTAAATCTAATTGAGGAACTGGGTTATAGAAACCTACTGTAACCGAGTTATTCATCCGCCCGATTGTATTTGAGTTGAAGCTAGTTCCGTTCTCAATATTGTAAGTTCCGTCATTCTTATACGGTGCAACATTTGGGGAAGTATTGAAAACAGTACGACCAGCACCATTGGTAGCAAAAGCTTCACCAGAAAGTGATCCAGATCCAAGTGATTGAAGATTCATTTCGTTGGAATAAGAAATCTTACCACCGATGGTAAGTACTTTATTTATTCTGCTATCTACATTAAATAAAATATTCTTACGAGTAAAATCATTTTTTCTCTGAATGCCCTCTTGATCAGAATAGCCTACAGAGAAATAATAAGTAGTATTATCATTTCCACCTGACACATTCAAATTGTGATCTTGTGATAAACCTTGTCTGTAAACTATGTCCGCCCACCTGGTGTCAATTAAATTGCCATTTGCATCAGTTGCAGTGGCAAATTTTGTGTAGCCTGCGCCAGCTGGATTAGTTGAGTTTACATTAGGATTATTTGCAGCTGCCATATTTTTGAAATCGGTGTATTGTTGTGCATTCAACACTTCTGGAACTCCATAAACACTTGTCCAACTGACAGAACCATTATAACTAACTCTTGCTTTTCCAGATTTCCCTCTTTTAGTGGTAATAAAAACCACACCATTAGCTGCCCTGCTTCCGTATATGGCAGTAGCAGCAGCATCTTTGGCAATGTCAATAGTTTCAATGTCGTTTGGGTTAATACTTGCTAAAGCATTACCTGCAGCAGAAGTTGCACTAAAATCGCCACTTGCAACAGGTACGCCGTCAACAATTATTAATGGCTGTGAACTTAAAGAAATTGAGTTAGTACCTCTGATTCTAAACACAGGAGGAGCATTTAAAACACCACTTGGAACAGTTATTTGTACACCTGTAGCTCTTCCTGCTAAGGCTTGCTCAAAACTCTGAACAGGAGTGTTGGCAATTGCAGCGCCTTTTACAGAAGCAATATTGCCAGTTAAGTCCTTTTTCTTTTGCGTACCATACCCAGTTACTACTACTTCCTGTAGTGACTTGTCTTCATCTTTTAATAACGCATCAATAGATGAGGCGGTTCCGATTTGTCTTTCTACCGGACTTTTATTTATAGATGAAAAGACCAATGCCTTCGCATTTCCAGGTAAAGTCAAAGAATATTTACCTTCTTCGTTTGTAATTGTACCGGTAGTTGTGCCTCTTACAACAACCGATACATTTGGTAAAGGGTTTCCGTTTTCATCGGTAACCGTACCAGAGATGGTTCGTTGTGCTAAAGCCACTTGGGCAAGCACCACAATTCCCATCAGGAGTAGAAACAGTTTTCTCATTTGCGTTTTGTTTTAGTTTGTAATAAAAAACGAACTCCAAATTGTATGGAGTCCGAGTTATTTTTAAATACGAATGCCAAATACTCGTATAATCAGTAAAATCTTTTCTTTTCAATTAATAAAATCCTATTGCCCATTTTATCATCAAACAAAAAAAACGAACCCCAAATGGTATGGAGTCCGAGTTACTTCCGAAATACGAATGTCAAAAAAACGTATATTAATAAAGCCTTATATTTCTGTGATTGCGAATTTATCTCCCGCTTTTCAAATCACCAAAAAAATATAGACAAAGCCTTTTTTGATTTCGCTGCTTGAAATTATTTTTAAACGGTAATATCGCTATTTAAATGGATTCACTTCTTCCTTCTTCCAAACGAAATTAGGATCGCCGGTAGCAAAACTAGGTTGGTGAAAGTTGCAGTAACAAGTGTAAGAGAGGTTAGCCAGCCTAGGGCTTTTGTTCCATCAAACCCACTGAAACAGAAGATGACAAACCCTGTAATAAGTACCAATGATGTGTATATAATACTGATGCCGGTATTATGAATTGTTCCAATAACCGTTTTTCTAATATCATAATTATTAAGCGGTAGCTCCTGTTTATAATTTACGAGAAACCGGATAGTAATATCAATGGCGATTCCTAAAGCCACACTAAAAACTAATACAGTAGAAGGCTTTAGCGGAATTCGTAGCCAACCCATTAATCCAGCGGTAATTAAAAGAGGAATAACGTTAGGAATAAGTGATATCAGTAATATCCTTGCAGATTTAAAAAGGTAAAGCATACAAAAAGCAATCAGTATAAAAGCCCAGAAAATACTATCCTTTAAGCCATTAATGATGTAGCGGCTGCCTTCCAGAAAGGTTACACTTGTACCCGTAAGTTGCACATCGTATTTGTCTTTTGGAAATATTTGGTTGGCTCTATGTTCAATGCTATCTAGGATTTCGGGTAATCTTTTACTTCCAACATCTTTCATGCTAACACTTATGCGAGCCTGCTGTTTGGTACTGTCCATAAAAGTATTGACCAGTTTAGCAAAGGAGTTTTTTGTTTCTCCAGGTTCGCCCCTAAAATTTAAGTATTGGGAAAGTGCAGGTAGGTCAAACTCCGAAGGCATGGAGTAGCTGTTACTATCACCATCAAAAAAAGCTTGTTTGGCAAATTTTAATCCGTCGGTAATGCTTAATGGCCTGGCAATATCAGGAATAGTGGCGATATATTGAGAGAGGGAATCAATCTTAACTAGGTTCTTAAAGTTGCGGGAAACACCTCTTTTTTCTTTTGTGTCCACAACAATTTCCAGCGGCATCACACCTTTGAAGTTGTTCTCAAAAAATTTGAGATCCGTGTAAAGTTTATCTGATTTAGGTAGATCATCTACAATATAGCCAAGTGGTTTTAGCTGAACTATTCCTGCAATAGAAACCGCAACTATGCCAATAGTAAGTCCATAAATAAGTTTGCGATGGTTTAATGACCAGCGTTCCAATCTGTCGAGCCATCGGAGCAATCGTTGATTGTGGAGATAACGGGTATGGCGGCTTTTTGGGGAGGGTAGAAAACTAAGTACTGCCGGAATAAAAATTAGTGAGATGATAAACAAAGCAAAGATGTTGATACCTGCAACTATTCCGAATTCCTTTAATATCTGGCTTTGCGTTAAAGCAAAAACTGCAAATCCAATTGCAGCAGCAAGATTACAAAAGAGTGTAACTACGCCCATTTTTTCAATCATCTTCACCAGCGATTTTTTCTTATCACCTGTTTCATTGTAAGTAGTGTGGAATTTGTTCAGGAAGTAAATACAATTAGGAATACCAATTACAACAATCAGTGGCGGAATTAATGCATTTAATACACTGATTTTATAACCTAGCATTTCGATAGTGGCAAAACTCCATATTACACCTATAAAAACAACAGTAAGCGACAACAACATTGCGCTGATGGATCGGAAAAAGGCCAGCAGAATTATAGCAGAAAATAAAAGCGATGCTAATATAAAGAACCGCATTTCTTTTGTAATCCTTACTGTTAACTCTGTACGAATATGCGGTAAGCCACTTTTGTAAACCGTAAGATTATTTTTTGTTCCAAACTGATCAACCAGATCTGAAATTTTATGTACAATACCAAGCCTGTCTTTAGAAGCCATGATATCTTTGTTGATACGGACACCCATCAGCCATGCATTTGTAGCAGGGTTGTACAACAAATTTTTATAAAAAGGTAGGCTAAGGAAAAGTGCGGAAGCAGAATCGAGTTCGGTTTGTGATAAATTTTGTCGGCGAAAATAGTATCTGCTTTTAATTTTTCTGTTTCGGGAATTTTTACAAGATTTACTGCGGAAGGAACACTGATAATGTCATCAACACCTTCAACTTTTTTTAAACTACGCTGAAGTTCTGCATAAGCATTAAAAGTCGTTTCTTCAAATAACTTATCGGTTTGTATCCCGATAACCATCAGGTTGCCATCTTCACCGAACTTACTTCTGAATTCCTGGTAGGCTTTATACTTTGGATTATCAATTGGTATTGCTCTTGCAAAGTCATAACTTAATTGTACTCTGCTGGCATGAATGCCCATAAAAACAGTGGACCCAATAAGTAGAGCTAATAATGGAATGCGATATTTCAGAATAAATTGCCCGAGTCGTTGCCACATAAGCGAAAGAAATAGTGTTATAACCGCAAAGAACGGTAAAAATCAAGTTTTACAGCTACATAAATAAATTAAATGATGGGATTGGGAGGCAAAGAATGCAAATCAATTACTTTGTGCTTTTATTTTAATGTCCGATAAATTACATAAAACAAAAGGACTTGTACTTCGAACTGTAAAGTATGGCGAAACAAGTGTCGTCGCAACCATATTTACTGAGCTATTCGGAGTGCAGTCCTATTTGGTAAATGGTGTAAGAACTACAACAAAGAAAAGTTCAGGCAAAGCTGGCTATTTTCAACCAGCAGCTATGCTTGAGATGGTTGTTTATCACAACGAATTAAAACACCTAAATCGTATTAAAGAATTTAAATGGGCACATATATATCAGCATATTTTATCAGATGTGCCAAAGAATGCCGTGGCATTGTTCATGATTGAATTGCTTACAAAATGCCTGAAGCAGCCAGAAGAAAACAATGAGCTTTTTCATTTTACGGAAGATGTTTTTTTAAAACTGGACGAAAGTGCTGGCACTGTAATGGCAAACATTCCTTTATTTTTTGCTTTGCACCTTACACATTTTTTTGGATTCAGGATAGATGATAATTACAGCAGTACAAAAAAATTTCTCGATTTGCAGGAAGGAAGTTTTGTTAACGAACAACCGCATCATCCACATTTTCTAGAAATGAAACAAGCTGAAATTACCTCACAATTCTTAAAAGTGCTTCAAGCAGAAGAGTTGCAAGACATAAAACTCAATCATGATTTTAGAAGGAATCTATTATTAGCATACGAAACTTATTATCGTTTGCATATAAGTGATTTTGGAACGATGAAGAGTTTGTCGGTGTTGAGAGAAATATTAGGCTAATCTCTTTGAAGCAGTAAAGTCTTTTTGCAATAAAATAATTCCGGGTTTATTCCCTTTCTTAAAACTGCCAAACTGCGATTCAATTCCTAATGCGTTAGCTCCATTGCTTGTCGCCCATTGCAAAATCGTTTCAATTGGTATTTGCGGAAAATGTTTTTGCACTGCTTCTATTTCTTTGGCGATACTAAGTTGCCAGTTGCTGCTATAACTGTCTGTTCCTAAAACGATATGGCAGTTGTGTTTTATAAAAAGATCAATCGGCGGCACTTTGTTTTCAATATAAAGATTGGCGTTGATACAAATGCAATACATCAATTTCAATCCGCAGGATGCTGCATATTCATTTGCCCAAATTATATCTTCTTCAGACATAAAAGTATTATGTATCAAAAAAATTGTTTGGCCATTATTAAAATAAGGCAACACAGAACGGATACTGCTTTTGCCAGTTACAGGAAAAGGCGATTTGTCTATTCCAAAAATTTTAAAGAAACGTAAGTATTCGCCGCCACCTGTTTTGTACAGTTCATCTTCGGCGGGATGTTCCTGATTATGAATTGAAATTATTTTATTTTTAGTAGCTTCATTAATAAGTTGAAAAGTTTTGGGACTGATAGTATAAGGTGCATGAGGAACCAACGTTGTTCTATATTTCAAGTTGGTGGCTTGAAGTGCTGTTTCCAGTGTGTCCGCTACTTTTTTATAATGATTAAAATTATCTTCTGCTTTTTCATCAGTTAAACTTAATACTTCCACAAAATTTTGCCACCAGATTTTACTATTCTTTTTTACATCTAAAGTGTCAGATGTATTCCCGATATCGCCAACAGCAACGATGCCATTCTCATACATTTCTTTTTCAGCCTTGATGATTTCTTCCTGAATTACTTCTTGGGGAAAGTCTCTTTTTGTTACAACAGAGCACAAAAAGTCTATTAACCCAGTATTCGGCGGAATTACATTTTTAAGATGGCTAAGCTCTAAATGGCAATGACAATTAACGAAGCCGGGAGTTAGAATTCCACTTAACTGCTGAATATCATCACCAGCTTCATTTGCAGGTAGAATTTCCTGAATTGTTCCTGATTCATCGGTTATAAGAACCATATCATCTTCTAAAAAACGAGAACCATCAAATATTTTATCTGCTTTGAATTTTAAATATGCCATGTGGGCAAATTACAAATTTCATCCCGCCAATAGCGGGACCAAATCATTAATTTTGCCGCCTAATTAGTATTTATATTTTTTTATCTGGAATTTCTTCATTTATGTTAGATAGGTTAGAAGCGATAAAAGCAAGATTTGAACAGTTAGGTGTGGCGTTGACCAATCCAGAAATTGTTGGTAACAATAAGAAATATGCTGAAACCAGTAAGGAATACCGTGGACTTGAAAAAGTGGTTATTGCATACAACGATTACAAGAAAATTTTGGATGATATAGATTTTTATGCAGAAGCTTTGAATGGTGATGACGAAGAGATGAGAGAATTGGCAAAGCTGGAAGCTCCTGTGCTGGAAGAAAAGAAGACAGAGAAAGAAGCTTATATCCGTCAATTATTGATCCCAAAAGACCCGCAGGATGATAAAAATGCAATTCTTGAAATAAGAGCTGGAACTGGTGGAGATGAGGCCAGCCTTTTTGCTGGGGATTTGTTGAGAATGTACACAAGATATTGCGAACGCCGTGGCTGGAAAACTGCGATACTGAGTGAGAATGAAGGATCGGCTGGTGGTTATAAAGAAGTGCAATTAGAAGTAACAGGTGATGATGTGTATGGTATCTTAAAATTTGAAAGCGGTGTTCACCGTGTGCAAAGAGTGCCAAATACTGAAACACAAGGAAGAGTGCATACTTCTGCAGCGACTGTTGCAGTAATGCCAGAGGCAGAAGAAGTAGACTTTGAATTGAATCCTGCTGATGTAAAAATGGAAACTGCCCGAAGCGGTGGCGCTGGTGGTCAGAACGTAAACAAAGTAGAATCAAAAGTTTTGTTGACCCATATACCAACGGGAGTTGTTGTGGTTTGTCAAACAGAGAGATCTCAGCTTGGCAACCGGGAAAAAGCAATGGGAATGCTTCGTACCAAACTATTTGAGGAAAAAGTGAGAAAACATGAGGAAGAAATTTCCCGACATAGAAAAAGTCTGGTAAGCACTGGCGATAGAAGTGCTAAAATAAGAACCTACAATTTTCCGCAAGGTCGTGTTACAGACCATCGCATCGGGCTTACACTTTACAACCTTGATGCAGTTCTTAATGGAGAAATTAATGAATTAATCGACGCTTTACAATTTGCAGAAAACTCAGAAAAACTAACAAAGCAGGGGTAGTAAAATATCATCAGCCATATTCTGACTTTTGTCGAAAAATATCTTCCTATTTAGAGTTGAAAAACTAACTTTAATCATATTTCTATTTTTCAACTTCAAACCTTAATACAGGTTTGTTTCAAAACAATTTTTATGTTAGATCAACTATTTAATCTGGTAAAGCAATTTGGACAGGACACAGTAATTGAAAACCCAGAAATTCCTAATGAACAGAATGAAGAAGTAATTGCTGATGCTACGAAGACAATTGGCAGTGGTTTTCAAAACATGATGGCCGGTGGTGGATTCGAAAGCATTCTCGATCTTTTTAAAGGAGGAGGAAATTCTGGAAACAGTAGTTCCGGTGGTGGAATTGGAGGTTTATTAAAAAACCCAATTGTTACGATGATGATTGGTTACTTCACCAATAAATTGGTAAGCAAGTATAAAATGGCGCCATCTTCTGCGAGTAATGTTTCAAATAATTTAATTCCTAATGTATTAAATGGCCTCATTACTAATACAACAAGTAATGACCCTAAAAATGATGCTTTTGACTTTAATGATTTAATTGGCTCACTTACAGGGGGAAATGTGGCAACGAAGGAAAGTCAGTCAAACGGATTTGATTTTCAGGGACTTCTTAATCAATTTACCGGTGGTGGAAGCGGTGGGAATGGCGGAGGCGGATTTAATATTGGCGACATTATAAGTCAGGTTACTCAAGGAGCACAAAAAAATCAAGGGCAACAAGCAAATTCCGGCGGTGGATTAATGGACCTTATTAAAGGCTTTATGAATTAATCAGTATTGATTTAAAGTATGTTATGTGTAATTTTTATTATCAATTCCGAGGATAGAATTTTTTGGCACGAAATTCGAAAGTATAGAGACGACAATGCGTCTAATTATATAAGTTCTTTGTTTCGATGATAGTAGATTAAGAATAATGACAATTGCATGATAATGCGTAAAGTTTATTAAGCAATATGAAATTGTGAAGCAGTGAAGGAAGATTTACTAACAGATGTTAAGTGGAATTACTAAATAATTTCTTTTTAGACTTTCATTAACAACAAACATCATACTATCAGCGATAACTTTGCGTTATACTTATAACAACAACGATTTTTTAAAACTTATTATAAAGACAGTCAATTTTCTCATAAGCAGTTAGTTTTGGTTGCGACCCCTGTTTCTACAGGGGTCAATTTTTTTATATACCTTCTCCAACTATATAAAAAACCTATTGTACAACCTACTGCATCAGCAACAATATCGCCTACATCAAATGACCGGTTTGGTATAAAATATTTTTGAACGAATTCCATTCCTATTCCATATGCAAGTGAAAGTATAGCTGCAATGAGGAAAAGTTTTTTCAGATTACTCTTTCCCATCTTCATTATTGCCCAACAGCACAAAAAGACCATAATTGCAAACATGCCAATATGCACCCATTTGTCAAACCCTATTTTGCCTAGCCAATCTTCTTTTGGGAAAGATGAGCCCGGCAGTGTAAGCAATACAGTTGAAATTACTAACCAGGTTATTGCAGGAAATAAAGGGAGTATATTTTTTTTCAAGAAAATCTTTTAGCAATATTAAAACTACTGAGCCAATTAATAAAAAAGAAGCCTCTAAAAAGAGGCCTCTTTAATTAACCAACTATAGAACCAAAACTACTATAGCAATAGTTTGCATATATAGTTACGGCAATAGATAAATAACAGATTGCTTAAAGAGAGTTGAAAGAATCAGAGATTGCCTAACACATACACAGTTCCTTCTGGCTTAGAAACATCGGGACGGCCTTTATTTTCCAATGTAATGGCAAATGCTTGCGCAGCCTGAGCTTTCTTAAGCTGATATAATTGAAGAGGTTTGTCAGATATTTCAATAAGACCCATATCTATTGGTTGTCCATCCAGAAAAGCCCAAAGCTGATATTGCTTGTCAGAAGCTGGTTTGGGAAGGTTGTTCATCAATAAATAAACATCATGTGAAGTTGTATCCCAATACACAGTAGCAAATGATTTAGGGGAAGCTTCCATGCCTTTCATTGATGCCATTTTTACATTCGGATTTTGCTGAAGAACATTGAAGTCTTTTTCCAATTCGCTAAGCTTGGCTACACTGCTTTCGTAATTGTTCTTTAAATCCTGATTTTTATTCATTAAAGAAACGTTCCATAAAAGGCTTCCAGCTAATAAGATTACACTGGCAACGGCAGCATATTTAAACCAATTGATTTTTTTAACAGGAGCTTCAGCAATTGAAACAATTTTTGCAGAAGAGCTGATAGTGTCGAAAATCTTATTCTTTATATCTGCTGATGGAGCAATAGCATTTTGCATAGCCTGATTTTCCAGTGCTATTTCAAAAGCATTTCTTGCTGCTAAAACTTCGGGGTGTTGATTGCACATTTTTTCGAACTCTCTTCTTTCTTCTTCAGAAGCAAGTCCGAGAACATAACTCTCGACAATTCCGCTTGATATGTATTCCTGTGTGTTCACTTTATGGTTGTATCATTGTTCTTAATTGTGACAAAGCACTTCTTATTCTTGTTTTTACTGTACCCAAAGGTATATCCAGAATTTTCGAAATCTCTTCATGTGTAAATCCCTGGAAATATGACATGTCTACCAACACCCTCCATTCACTTTTCAAATTTGCCAAAACCTTTTTTAATCCGACATCTTCAGTTACTGGTCCTATCGAAGCTCCGGGAAAATCTACGTTATCATTTAACGACTGGTTTTTTTGTGATTGCCGAAATCCTTTTGACCTTATTTCATCTATCGAAGCATTCCTTGCAATGTTCAGCATCCAGGTAAATAATCTTCCCTTTGATGCGTCGTATGATTCAATTTTTCTCCAGATATTAATAAAAACATTCTGTAGCACATCATTAGCAATATCCTTATCTGTTACGATGGAGTTGATGATGCCAAAAATGGCTCCCGAGTAGTTGTCATACAAATAACCGAAGGCTTTTTCGTTGCGTTCCTGCAATAAAGCCACCAGCTCTTGTTCACTGTATGTGGATTTGAGATTCAAAATAGTTGGTTAAGATACAATGTATAACGTAATAATTGCATCCTTGTTCATATACGGGGAGTAGTAAACTTCAGATTTATACTACAACGGCTTCATATCCGGCAGCATCCAGAAGAGTTTCCACATCTGACGTATTGCTCACTTTCATCTTCACCATCCAACCTTCACCATATGGATCTGTATTAACTAATTCGGGAGCACCTGTAAGTGCGGGATTTAATTCCGTAATGGACCCACTAACTGGTAAAAAAAGGTCAGACACAGTTTTTACAGCCTCTACAGTTCCAAAAACATCTCCTGCTTCTAATGCTTTACCAATAGTATCTACTTCTACATATACTATATCTCCTAATTCGCCTTGGGCAAATTCTGTAATACCAATTGTTGCAATATCGCCTTCAAGGCTTACCCATTCATGGTCTTTTGTATAGCGGAGATTAGCAGGAAAATTCATATTTGATATTATTTGCTGCAAACCTAAGGGAAATACATGATAATCAAAATGAACCTAAAGAGTTGTTTTACAGGTTTAAAACTAGGTTTTACAGTTTGCCGGAATTTTCATGCCGTTCAGGGTATGTTTTGCGCCATTGGTCGGTAATCGCTTTTACAATTGTATGACACGGCGGTATATTTGCATTCCAAATCAAAAAGTGAATTGAAAATGAGAAAGTTAGTTACGATTTTTACTGGTTTATTGTTGATGGCGGCTTCTGTGCAAGCCCAACAAATAACCGGAACAGTGAAAGATGAGAAAGGAAAAGAACTTGAAAAAGCCACGGTTTCGTTATTGAAGGCACAAGACTCTTCAGTTGTAAAACTAGTTGCCACCGGCGACAACGGCGTTTATTCGTTTAATACTATTCAACCCGGAAGATATTTAGTGAATACCTCTTATGTTGGTTATGTGCAGGCCTATTCTGAAGTATTTGAGTTTACCGGATCAAAAGTTACAGTGCCTGTTATTACGATTTCAAAACCTTCTGGCGACCTGGCAGGTGTTGTAGTTACTTCAAAAAAACCAATTATTGAAGTAAAGGCAGATAAGATGATTTTAAATGTGGAAGGAACAATTAATGCTGTAGGCAATGATGCTTTGGAACTGCTTCGCAAAAGTCCGGGAGTAATGGTTGACAAGGATGATAATCTCAGCCTTGCTGGTAAAAATGGTGTGCAAGTTTATATTGATGGCAAGCCTTCACCGTTAGCTGGTGCAGATTTGGCAAATTTTTTAAAAAGCACTCAGTCTTCTCAAATAGAGGCTATTGAAATTATTACAAATCCATCTGCAAAATATGAAGCAGCTGGCAATGCTGGTATCATTAATATCAAATTAAAAAAGAACAAAACCTTTGGTACTAATGGCGCTGTTAACCTTGGTTATACGCAAGGTACTTATCCAAAATACACTGGAGGTATTAATCTAAACCATCGCAATAAAAATGTGAATCTATATGGAACTTATAACTATAATGATTCCCGTTCGCTAATGACGATGAATTCAACAAGAGATCAGTTTGACACATTGTTTGATCAGAATAACAGAATTGATGTGCTTGTTAAAAGCCATACCTATAAAGCAGGAGTTGATTATTTTCTTGGTCAGAAAAGTACTATCGGTGCGATGGTTAATGGAACTATTGCAGATATAGATGTTAATACATCTGGTCCAATGTATTTTACCTTTAAGCCTACAGGTGTATTAAACAGAATATTGGATGCCACAAATACGAACGATCGAAGTATGAAAAATTTTAATGGCAATCTTAATTACAGGTATGCTGTTACCGGAGGTACGGAGCTGAATATTGATGCTGATTATGGTAAATTTAAAATAGGGTCTAATCAATACCAACCGAATTTTTATTATCAGCCAGATGGAACTACTGAAATAAGCAGGGCAATCTATAATATGATTTCTCCTTCTGATATTAAACTTTATTCATTGAAAGCTGATTATGAACAAAACTTTAAAGGTGGAAGGTTAGGCATAGGTGGAAAAGTTGGTGTTGTAAATACTGATAATGATTTTAAACGTTATGATGTGTATACAAGCAGTAAAGTGCTGGATACATTAAAGAGCAATCGTTTTGAGTACAATGAAAACATTAATGCTTTGTATGTAAATTACAATAAGCAATTGAAGAAAGGAATTATGTTTCAGGTAGGTGTAAGAGCTGAAAACACTAATCTGAAAGGAACATCAACTGGTTTCAGACAAGTTTCCTCAACAATGGTTCCTTACGATTCTGCTTTTAAAAGAAATTACACTGATTTATTTCCAAGTGCTGCGATTACGTTTAATAAAAACCCAATGAAGCAGTGGACAATTTCTTACAGTCGTCGTATTGATCGTCCGGCATATCAAGACTTAAACCCTTTTGAATTTAAAATAAATGAATACACTTTCCAGAAAGGAAATACTAATCTAAGACCTCAATACACCAATAGTATTGACATTACTAATATCTATAAATACAGGTTGACTACGAAGCTAACTTTTAGCCATGTAAACGACATTTTTGCACAGATACCAGATACCATAGATAAAACAAAAGGATTTTTAACAAAGAAGAATCTTGCAACGCAAAATGTAGTGGCATTAAGCATCAGTTATCCATTTCAATACAAATGGTATAGTTTCTTTGCTTCTTTGAATTCTAACTATTCACATTACAAAGCAGATTTTGGTGGTGGCGACAGAAAAGTAAACCAGCAAGTTTTCTCTGTTACTTATTATATGCAAAATAGTTTTGATTTAGGAAAAGGCTGGAGAGGAGAATTAACAGGCTTATTTTTATCTCCATCTGTATGGCAAGGATTTTTCAAAACCAAATCAATGGGAAGTGTGGACCTTGGCTTGCAAAAAACATTATTTGATGGAAAAGCAAATGTAAAGTTTGCAGTGAGTGATATATTCCAGACAATGAAGTGGAGTGGTACATCTGATTTTGCAGGTGTAAAAAGTCAATTTAGCGGGCAGGGAGAAATGCCGCAGTTCAAATTAAACTTTAGTTACAGATTTGGTAACAGTCAGGTAAAAGCTGCAAGACAACGTAAGTCAGCTTTGGAAGAAGAAAAGAAAAGAGCAGAAGGTGGTGGTCAAGGTGGAATGGGACAATAGAATATCTTAGATTGTAATAACAAAAATCCCCGAAAATTATTTCGGGGATTTTTTATGAAATTGAAATTAAATTCGGTTGAAGAATCCTTACGTAAGACATTCTCAATAATAAATTTTCAAACTCATATGCATCACATGTCAACCTTTTCTTTTACAGTTAGTCTCAATTAATTAACTTGTAATATTAATTTATAAGTATGAAAAAATGCGCATCAGGTTTTCTCCTGTTCTTATTATTCTGTGCATCAATACAAGCACAAAAGGCTGCCAGAAGTAAGGATTGGCGCCCAAAACTGATACCAATCCCTGTTTCTGTAACAGTTGGTAGCGGCTATCTTGAGCTGCCTTATGACCTGTTTATCATTACACCTAATAATAAAGAAATCAAACAAATTGCTAACAGGTTGGCTTTCACTTTAGGCAATATGGCCAATGATGTGAAAGTAAAAACGGATATAGTTGCTTCACCTAAATCTATTTTTCTTTTATTGTCAAATGACAAAACAATTCCTAAGGAAGGCTATCGATTAAAAGTAACCAATCAAAATATTACGATAACAGCCAACGAATCGACTGGTATTTTTTATGGAATTCAAACACTTTTACAGCTATTGCCCGCAGAAGTGGAAGAGAAGAGAGAACGCAAATCACCATTAAAATGGTCTGTGCCAATACTTACAATAGAAGATCATCCTCGCTTTGGCTGGAGGGGATTGATGCTCGATGTAGCACGGCACTTTTTTACAGTAATAGAGGTTAAGGATTTTATAGACCAGATGGTAAAATATAAATTTAATCTGTTGCATTTACATCTAACTGATGACCAGGGTTGGAGGTTGCAAATAAAAAGTCTTCCGAAGCTGACCGAAGTGGGTGCTTGGCGAGTGGAAAGAACAGGTACTTTCGGTACTCTTTCAAAACCTAAACCAGGCGAACCTACTACTTATGGAGGTTTCTATACACATGATGATATTAAAGAACTGGTGAAATATGCAGCAGATCGTTTTGTAAATATTCTTCCGGAAATTGATGTACCGGGACATAGCCTGGCAGCTCTTGCGGCATATCCGGAATTATCCTGCACACCGGGAGAATATTATGTAAGTCCCGGTGATCGTTTTATGATCTGGCCTGGTGGTGGTCAACACTTTTATGGCACATTGGATAATACCATTTGCCCGGCAAATGAAAAAGCATACGAGTTTTTAGATAAAGTATTTACTGAGGTAGCGGAGCTTTTCCCTTTTAGTTATATACACTTGGGCGGTGATGAAACGGCAAGAAACTTTTGGGAGAAGAGTGAACAGATAAAAGCTCTGATGCAAAAAGAGAAATTAAAAGATCTTGATGAAGTGCAAAGCTATTTTGTAAAACGGGTAGCAAAAATCATTTATTCCAAAGGAAAGAAAATGATTGGCTGGGATGAAATTTTACAAGGAGGCTTAGCACCCGATGCTACTGTAATGAGTTGGCGGGGAATGAAAGGCGGAGTAGAAGCTGCCAAACAGGGGCATGAAGTAGTAATGAGTCCCGCTGATTTTGCTTACTTAGATTATATGCAGGGTGATGCAGTAATTGAACCGCCTGTATATGCCTCGTTGAGACTAAAAAAAACTTATCAATTTGATCCAGCTCCGGCAGAGATAGATGAAAAATTTGTAAAAGGAGGGCAGGCTAACATCTGGACAGAACAGATATATAATACTCGTCATTTACAATATATGATTTGGCCGAGAGCTTTTGCCATTGCCGAAGCACTGTGGAGTCCAAAAGATAAAAGAAACTGGAGTGATTTTACATCAAGGGTTGAAAGTCATTTTGACCGATTAGAAGCTGCCGGCGTAAAATATTCGTCTGCAATGTATGATCCCATATTTGAAGTAAGTAAAAAAGATACAGCAACAATTATTGTAAAATTGAGTACAGAAATAGATGGACTGGCGATCCATTATAGTTTTGACAATTCATTTCCTGATAACCTTTATCCGGCGTATACTACACCATTAACTGTTCCACAAGATGCTTCCTTTTTGAAAGTAATTACTTATCGTAATAACCAACCTGTTGGAAGAATGATGGTAATGCCCGTTACAGAATTAAAGAAGAGAGTAGGCATTAAATAATATTAGTTCCATTTACCAAACATCTCTTCTGCTTTTTTGAAACGATAGTCAAAAATTGAGGTTAACTTTTTTTGTACAAACAATGTATTTGCCAAACGGCCAAAAAACCACATTGGGTTTTTATAATGAACGATATCTGTCATTTCCACACCACCGGGTATTGTTTTAAAATGATGTTGATGGTGCCATAATTTATACGGCCCAAACCGCTGTTCATCTATAAAATATTCTTTGTCTTTTACCTGTGTGATCTCAGTCATCCAGTAAACGGGTATTCCCAGCACTGGCTTTACCGTGTATTCGATAATTTGTCCGGCATACATTTTTTCGCCATGATGTTTGGATATTACTTTAAACCCCATGTTTGAAGGAGTAATTGCCTGAAGATTTGCTGGATTTGAAAAGAATGCCCATGCTTCTTCTAATGAAATGGGAATTTTTTGTACTGTTTTGATAGAATGTGCTGCCATGAAAATTATTGGTTTAAATTCGTTTGAATAACGATTTATAAAAGGAAAAGTTCGGTTACTAATGTCAATTAACAGAGAAAAGTTAGAAATAAAATTCAAAGAAGAATTCGCTAAGTTGAATAAAAATCAGCAGTTAGCTGTTGATACAATCGAAGGCCCTGTAATGGTTATTGCTGGTCCAGGCACAGGAAAAACACAGATATTGGCCAGCCGCATCGGAAAGATTTTGTTGGAAACTGACGCCACACCTGAAAACATTTTATGTCTTACTTATACAGATGCAGGTGCGGTTGCTATGCGAAAAAGATTGTTATCATTCATCGGGCCAGATGCTTATAAAGTAAATATCAGCACCTTTCATGCATTTTGTAATGATGTGATTCAGGATAATTTATCACTCTTTGAAAAAACGGCACTTGATGCTGTTTCGGATTTGGAGAAAATTCAATTCTTTAAAGAACTGATAGATTCATTTCCTAAAAATCATCCGCTGAAAAGATACCGTGGCGATGTTTATTTTGAAATCAATAATCTTCAATCGCTTTTTAGTAATATGAAACGGAAGGCTGGACGCCGGAATTTATCAATGAAAGAATTGATGCTTATCTCGCCGATCTGCCCAGCCGGGATGAGTTTATTTACAAAAGAAAATATAAAGAGTTTAATGCAGGTGATCTAAAACAAAATAAAATTGATGAAGAGAAAGAAAGGATGGAAAAACTGCGGGCAGCAGTTGGTGAGTTTAAACGCTTTCAGCAATTGATGCGGAAAAAGAACCGCTACGATTTTGATGATATGATTAATTGGGTGATAAAAGCATTTGAAGAAAATAAAAATCTGCTGGCCGATTATCAGGAACGTTTTCAATACATCTTGGTTGATGAGTATCAGGATACAAGCGGCACACAAAACAAACTGGTCGAATTACTGATAAGTTATTGGGACAAGCCTAATGTATTTGTAGTGGGAGATGATGACCAAAGCATTTACCGTTTTCAAGGTGCCAATGTGGAGAACATGACTGTGTTTAGAGGTCGTTATAAAGAAGATTTACTAACCGTAGTTCTAACCAACAATTATCGTTCTACGCAACCGATACTTAATGTTTCAAAATCAGTAATTGACAGAAATGGCGAAAGGCTGGTAAATAAAATTGAAGGACTGAGCAAGGAGTTGATTTCTTCAAGAGATACAATTAGCAAACTGACTAATGAACCAATCATTATAGAATACGATACACAGTCGGAAGAAATGATTGGCACAGTTAAAAAAGTGCAACAGTTATTGAGCGAAGGAATTGTGCCGGGCAAAATTGGAATTATTTATAAGGAAAATAAATACGGACTGGAACTTGCAAATTATTTTAAGCTGTTAAATATTCCTGTTTACAGCAAACGACATCTTAATCTTTTAGAACTGCCGCAGGCAAGAAAAATAATTCTAGTACTCAAATATCTTGCATCCGAACATGATATTTCATATAGTGGAGATGAGTTACTTTTTGAAGTATTGCATTTTGATTGGTTTGGTATTGCACCAATTGAAATTGCTAAGCTAAGTATGGAGGTAGCAAGTGCAGGTTATAGAGACAATAAAACTTCTATCCGCCAATTACTGAATGAAAAAGCAAATACTCCTGCGAAAGATTTGTTTAGCAGTAATCTTCCCGAAAAATTGAAAAATGCTTCTGTAATAATTGAAAAGCTAATTGCAGATGTCCCCAATATTACGTTACAACATTTATTTGAAAATATTATTCGGGAAGCAGGCATTCTAAAACACATTATGGAAAGTCCGGATAAGCATTGGCAACTCCAAATCCTTACCGGCTTATTCGATTTTATAAAAGAAGAAACACATAGAAATCCGTTGCTTGATCTTCAGCAACTGGTTACACTTATTGAGTTAATGGAGAAGGAAGACATTTCACTGCCACTGGTTCAGGTTAGTGGCAGCGATAAAGGTGTAAACCTTATGACAGCACACGGTTCAAAAGGCTTGGAGTTTGAATATGTTTTTATCGCAGGATGCAATGCTTCCTTCTGGGAAAAGAAAAGGAAACCCGGAGGTGGATATAAATTGCCGGACACAATCTTTTCTTCACAACCAACTGCAACAGATGATGAAGAATTAAGAAGGCTCTTTTATGTTGCTTTGACAAGAGCCGAACAACATCTTTTTATTTCTTATAGTAAATACAAGAATGATGGAAAGGAATTGGAACCATCTATGTTCATTGCTGAGATATTAGATAAGCATGACCTGAAAATAAAAAATGAAAGTATAAAAGAAGATATACTGGATGAATTTTCTGCTTTGCATTTTAGCGACACATCAGCTCCAGAAATAGAAAAAATAGAAGAAGAGTTTATCGGCGGCATACTGGATAAGTTTGTAATGAACGTAACAGCATTGAATAATTATTTAAAATGTCCGCTGGAATTTTATTTTAAAAAATCTCATCCGAATTCCATCGCCAAGAAATGAGGCAACAGAATTTGGATCGGCGATACACTATGCATTGGAGAAGCTTTTTCGCAAGATGCAAGACGGAGGGAAGAATATTTTTCCGGTAAAAAAAGAATTTATTGAAGATTTTGAATGGTATATACAACGGCACCGGGAAAGTTTTACTAAAGAGCAATTTGCCCGCCGTTTGGAATACGGTCAGGAGGTGTTGAATAATTATTATGATAAATATATTGCCAGCTTCAATAAAATTGTGGCAATAGAACGTCGCATTAAAACAACAATAAAAGAAGTGCCAATTAAGGGTGCATTGGACAAACTGGAATTTGATGGAAAATCAGTGAACGTAGTGGATTATAAAAGTGGTGATCCGGATAAAGGTATTCCTAAAACAAAAGGCCCATCTGAAAAAGATCCAAACGGCGGCGATTATTGGCGGCAGGCAGTGTTTTATAAAATACTGGTGGATAATTACGAACAGAAAGACTGGAAAGTGGTGAGCACAGAATTTGATTTTATAGAGCCTGATAAAAAGAAAGATTACAGGAAAGAAAAAGTGGTTATTAACCCGGCTGATATTACTACTGTAACCCAGCAAATAACTGAAACTTGGGAAAAGATTCAGAACAGAGACTTTTATACTGGCTGCGGCAAAGTAGATTGCCATTGGTGCAACTTTGTAAAGACCAATAATATGGCTGTGGCGTTACATGAGCTGGAATCTGCCGATGATATTGATTAATTAAGATTTTAAAAACAAATCATTTCCCGTAAAGCGGCTAAGTTTGCATTTCTCATGAAGACTAAAGGAATTATAACATCCATAATAATAGTGTTGATAGCATTAGTAAGCATAACTGCAGGCACTGGTTGTGCAAATATTATTCCTCCGGAAGGCGGACCTAGAGATTCGTTGCCTCCTCGTTTATTAAAAGCAGAGCCAGGTGATTCCGCACTTAACTTTAAAGGAGATAAAGTCACTCTTATCTTTGATGAATTTATAGAAGTGCAGAATATAGCCGAGAATTTAATATTCTCGCCAACACCTTCCACCAATCCTTATGTCGACTATAAATTAAAAACCGTTACGGTAAAGTTGAAAGATACATTAGTGCCTAATACAACTTACACTATCAACTTTGGTAACTCAATTAAAGATTTTACAGAAGGCAATCCATTTAAAAATTTTACCTATACTTTCTCTACTGGCAACTATATAGACTCATTGGAATTGAGTGGAAAGGTGATTCTTGCTGAAAATGGGAAGTTAGATACCACAATGATTGTAATGCTACACACAAGTCCGGATGACTCTGTAGTTGTAAAACAAAAACCGCTGTACATTTCCAAATTGGATGGGAACGGAAATTTTCGGTTTAAGAATCTCCCGCCCAAAACTTTTTATCTTTTTGCTTTAAAAGACGAAAGCAATACAAGACGCTACACTTCTGAAAAATCTTTATTTGCTTTTGCTGATTCAGCTGTTGTTGTGCAATCTAGCATAGAGCCTGTAACATTGTACGCTTATGTTGCCAAAGGAGAACCTGATCAGCAAGCAAACAAAAATAGCAGCAACCGGGCAACATCAAGTACTGATAAAAGATTAAAATATCAAACCAGTGCAGCAGTTGGACAGCAAGACATTCTCAGTGACTTTTTTATAACATTCTCATTTCCTCTAAAAACGTTTGATTCTACAAAACTTACGCTGTTTACGGATTCAACTTTTACTCCTGTTACTGATTATAATTTTTCGAAAGATACTACTGGTACAAAAATTAATCTTACACATAAGTGGAAAGAAAATACATTCTATCGTTTAATTCTTGATAAAGATTTTGCAGAAGATACACTCGGTAATAAATTGACTAAGGCCGATACAATCAGTTTCAATACAAAAAACTATCTGACTACGGCTCTTTAAAACTGAAACTTCGCAACCTTGATCTTGAAAAGAATCCTGTGTTACAAATCATAAGTAACGATAGAATTGTAAAATCGATTCCAATGAAAAGCATTGATCTGGCAATTGATCTTTTTGTGCCTGGTGAATATGAGCTTCGTATTCTATATGATAAGAATAATAACGGTGTCTGGGATCCGGGAGATTTTTTTGGCAAACATTTGCAGCCCGAAATTGTAGTACCTATTGAAAGAAAGATTTCAATAAAAGCTGCCTGGAAAAATGAGTTTGAGATAGTTTTATAAAAAGCTAAGCTTCAGAAAATCTAAGAAAAAATCTGTATTCTTTATTGTCTAGCAAGCCTTGAATTCTTGTCACTTGTATCTTGTACCTTCGTATTATGCAATTCTCTTCTTCTCTTCTGGAAAATGCTGTGAATGAATTTGCCAAACTTCCCGGTATTGGTAAAAAAACAGCGTTGCGTTTAGTATTGCATCTTTTAAAACAAGACACAAAAGAGGTTGGCAACTTTAGCGAAGTAATTGCTAAGATGCGGAGTGAAATTAGGTTTTGCCATCGTTGCTATAATGTAGCTGACGCTGATATTTGTTCTATTTGTTCAAACTCATTAAGAAAACAAGAAGTTATTTGTGTAGTAGAAAGCATCCGTGATGTAATTGCCATAGAAAGTACACAGCAGTTCAATGGCACATACCATATTCTCGGTGGCGTTATTTCGCCATTGGATGGAATCGGTCCGGATCAGCTAAATATTGAGGCTTTGATTGCCAGAGTTGGAAAAGAAGAAACGGAGGAAATCATATTTGCATTGAATCCCAATATTCAAGGTGATACGACCATTTACTATATTCAAAAAAAATTACACCCTTTCTCATTGCGTATAACTACTATAGCCAGAGGTATAGCTTTTGGTGGAGAACTGGAATATGCAGATGAAATGACCCTTGCCCGAAGCCTCCAGAACCGCTTGCCTGTTGAGAGTTATGTAACGAACCGATAAGCCTCGTCAGGCTTGTTTCTTAAGCATTTATATTGTAGATTTGTGCTTCTTACAGGCGGATTTGTTTATTGTTCAGCCTGCTCTCAAACAGAACTAATAAACGGTACGAAGCTCCTCTATAGTTTCCCAACGTTTATAGTTCACAAGCAATATTAGTATGAAGACAATTCAGGATTGTTTGAATGAACGTATTTTAATTATTGATGGTGCAATGGGCACCATGATTCAGCGATATAAACTAGCCGAAGCAGATTACCGTGGAGAAAGGTTTAAGATTGGCATAGTGATGTAAAAGGTAACAACGATTTATTGAACCTCACACAACCGCAAATCATCACAGCCATTCACAAACAATATTTAGATGCAGGTGCTGATATTATTGAAACAAATACATTCAGCAGCACTTCTATCGCCATGGCAGATTATGAAATGCAGTCGCTGGCATATGAATTAAATGTAGCTGCTGCGAAATGTGCCAAAGAAGCAATCAGCCAATCTGGTAAGCAGGCTTGGGTTGCTGGAGCAATTGGTCCGTTAAATAAAACACTTTCACTCTCTCCCGATGTAAATAATCCCGGCTTCCGTGCAGTAACTTTCGATGAAGTAGTGGCTGCATATTATGAACAGGTAAAAGGTTTATCTGATGGCGGAGTTGATATTTTATTGATAGAAACCATTTTGATACATTGAATGCAAAAGCAGCCATCTTCGCTATAAAAAAATATTTCAGAGATACAAAGAAAGAGTCTTTGCCAATTATGATTAGCGGAACTATCACTGACGCATCTGGCAGAACACTGAGTGGTCAAACATTGGAAGCTTTTTATACATCGGTGATGCATGCAAAACCATTAAGCATTGGATTAAATTGTGCATTAGGTGCAAAAGAGATGCGGCCGCACATTGAAGAACTTTCGCAAATTGCAAGCTGTTATGTTTCTGCTTATCCCAATGCAGGTTTGCCGAATGCAATGGGAGAATATGATGAAAATCCAGAAGATACTGCTCACCATCTTGAAGATTGGGCAAAAGAAGGCTTTGTAAATATTGTGGGCGGATGCTGCGGCACTACGCCAGACCATATTAAACATATTGCCGACGAAGTAAAAAATATTAAACCAAGACAACTACCCGTTGTTGAAAAAGAACTTGTATGACATCCGGAAACCTACTTTTAATTCTTGCCCTATCAATTCTTTTCGTAAACAATTTTACGATGCTTAAAAATCTGTTCGTTAAAAAGAATTCATAAATGGAAGACGCTGTTGTGATAAAACCGTATTTACGGTTAGCAGGATTAGAGCCTCTTATTGTACGTCCCGAAACCAACTTCATCAATGTTGGGGAGAGAACCAATGTTACCGGTTCCAAAATGTTTGCCCGACTTATCAGAGATAATAAATATGAAGAAGCATTAAGTGTTGCCCGCCAGCAGGTGGAAAACGGCGCACAGGTGCTTGATGTAAATATGGATGATGCATTGTTGGAAGGTGTTTTGGCAATGACGACTTTCCTGAATCTTGTGCAAAGTGAACCAGACATTGCGAAGATTCCTATCATGATTGATAGCTCCAAGTTTGAGATCATTGAAGCTGGTTTAAAATGTGTACAGGGGAAATGTATTGTGAATTCTATCTCCATGAAAGAAGGAGAAGAAAAATTTATTGAACAGGCAATCATTTGTCAGAGTTACGGTGCATCAGTTATTGTAATGGCTTTTGATGAAAAAGGACAGGCTGATACCAAGGAAAGAAAAGTAGAAATATGTCATAGAGCCTATAAAATATTAACTGAACAGGTTGGTTTCGATCCGCAGGATATAATTTTTGACCCAAACATATTTGCCATTGCCACCGGCATGGAAGAACATAATAATTATGGTGTTGATTTTATAGAAGCTACAAGAGAGATCAAGCAATTGATGCCATTGACAAAAATAAGTGGTGGTGTCAGCAATCTTTCCTTTGCTTTTCGTGGAAATGATCATGTAAGAGAAGCTATGAACAGTGTGTTCCTGTTCTATGCAATTAAAGCTGGTATGGATATGGGCATTGTAAATGCCGGACAGTTGGTTGTATATGATGAAATAGAACCGCAGTTAAAAGAATTATGCGAAGATGTAATCCTGAATCGCAATAATGATAATAATGAAGCAACGGAGAAGATGATTGCTTTTGCTGAAACGGTAAAGGCAAAAGGAAAGGTAATTGTGAAAGATGAATCATGGAGACAAACCAGTGTGGAAGAAAGATTAAAACATTCATTGGTTAATGGCATTACTGATTAT
Source organism: Chitinophagaceae bacterium (assembly GCA_016706055.1). GTDB lineage: Bacteria > Bacteroidota > Bacteroidia > Chitinophagales > Chitinophagaceae > JJ008. Next base: position 292,886 of record JADJKL010000004.1, read on the forward strand.
ATTGAAGCTGATACAGAGGAAGCAAGATTAAAATATCCAAAACCATTAGAAGTGATTGAAGGTCCGTTGATGGATGGAATGAATGTGGTGGGAGATTTGTTTGGTGCCGGAAAATGTTTTTACCGCAAGTAGTAAAGAGTGCAAGAGTGATGAAAAAATCTGTGGCGGTTCTTACACCTTTTATTGAACAGGAAAAGAAGATCGGAAGCAGGCACATCTTGCAGCAGGCACAGAAAATATAGAAGCAGCTGGTGCACCAAAAGTTTTACTGGCAACAGTAAAAGGTGATGTGCATGATATTGGAAAAATATTGTTGGCGTTGTATTGGGTTGTAATGGTTATGATATAATTGACTTGGGTGTAATGGTTCCTGCTGATAAAATTCTTGATACTGCTGACAAAGAAAATGTTGATATTATTGGATTAAGCGGGTTGATTACTCCTTCGCTTGATGAAATGGTGCATGTGGCTCATGAAATGAAACGCCGTAACATGAAGCAGCCATTATTAATTGGGGGCCACTACATCGAGAATGCATACAGCTGTAAAGATTGCTCAGCAATATGATAATGGAGTAATGCATATTCTGGATGCCTCCAGAAGTGTGACGGCGGTAAGCACTTTATTAGGAAAAGAAAAAGAGATACTACTTAAGAAAACAGCTGATGAATACGAAGGTTTAAGAAAACAATTTGCAACGAAAGGAAAGAAGACATTGATTCCTTACAGCGAAGCAGTGATTACTAAAGAATATTTTGACTGGAAAAATTATAAGCCAACTAAACCAGCAACTGACGGAGTAAAAGTTTTGAAGTCTTTTGATTTGGCAACCATTGCAAAATTTATTGACTGGGGTCCGTTCTTTATTGCATGGGAAATGCCTGGACATTTTCCGCAAGTATTAGATGATAAAATTTTCGGAACAGAAGCAAAACGATTATTGAACGATGCACAGAAGTTAGTAGAAAAATCATTGCAGAAAAATGGTTTACGGCTGATGGAGTAATTGGTTTCTGCCAGCCACTAGTAATAATGCAGATACAATTACACTTACAACAGATAAAGGAGAAATAAAACTGGAATCATTGCGACAGCAATTGAAAAAAGCGGTGGGGCAACCTTCTTATTCACTGGCAGATTTTATAAAACCAGGCCCATCCCCACAAACAGACTGGATTGTTGGCGACCCTGCTAAAAGCCCCTTCCCAAGAGGAAGGGGAATAAAACCGGATATCAAATGGCAGATCCAATAACATATCCTTTGCTTAAAAATTTGCGAAGCAAACAGAGCTAATTCGACTCCAGAAGATGTTCTTTTGAATTTAGTAAAGACAAAACAGCTTGCTGGCATAAATTCAGAAGACAACATATTATGGGCAACTATATTGCAGATTTGGTTTGTCTTAAAAGAGATTAGTTGTAGAAATTGACGGCTTAATACATCAACTACCCGAAACAAAGAATCAGATGAGATAAGAACAAAGTGGTTAAATGAACAAGGGTTTAAAGTTCTTAGAGTTACAAATGAACAAGTAATAAATGAAACTGAAAAACTCTAGAACTAATTTCTTCAACTTTAAAAATCAACCAGACCTGAAGGAAAACTTTGATCTAAGTTCCCCAACGGGGACAGGGGGCCGACATGGGTTCATTCGCGTAACATTCATTGGCGCAAGAAAACACATTGACCAGTACGCTGCGGACAACGATGAGTACAATAAAATATTGGTGCAAATATTAGCCGACCGTTTTGTAGAAGCTTTTGCAGAATGCTTACATGAAAAAGTAAGAAAGGAATATTGGGGTTACGAAAAAAATGAAACGCTTAGTAATGAACAATTGATAAGAGAAGAATATAAAGGCATACGACCTGCACCAGGCTATCCGGCTTGTCCTGATCATACAGAGAAAATAAAACTCTTTGAATTACTCAACGTAACTGAAAATATCGGTATTGAATTAACCGAAAGCCTTGCCATGAATCCGCCTGCTTCTGTTTGCGGCTGGTATATTGCACATCCGCAAAGCCATTATTTTGGACTGGGGAAAATAGATAAAGACCAGTTGGAAGACTATGCCGAACGAAAAGAAATGAGTCTGGATGAAATGGAGAGATGGTTGAGACCGGTGCTGGAATAATCACCTCGTCTTCACAACCGTCGTATCCGTCCAGCTATCATGCCAAGGTCTGCTACCAAATCCACTTAGCACTTCAAATGGAACCATACGGGAAAGACTGCGAAGTATAGCATCTTTAAATGTAAGTTCCGTCCCATCATTTCTTATTGCTCTTGTTCCCGTTAGTAGCTTGCCCAATGTGTAACCTTTAAATGCTTTTTCACAAATGGTATAATAAACTACATAGTTAAAAATAAACACTACATAAGCCAACGTCCAAAATCTCCAACCTCTTTCTCCATATGCTATTTCCATCAGAAAATCTGGTGCAATTGCCAGTAGTAAATATCCAACAGCATAACCGATTGCATAATTTAGAGCAAAACGCATAAATAAATTATCAATCAACCAGTTTAAAAACCGCTGGCCTTGCGATGCTTCGGTGTATTGTACTTCAGTATCAAAAAGATTAACCTGTTCTTCTGCTAGTGTGTTTTCTTCCATAGATAATTTATTATTACACTAATATATTCCAATTCTTTTAAGTTCCAAATCCAATCCCGAGGTTCTTTAAAATAAATACTTTTTATTCCCAATGCTTCTGCCGCTTTTACATTTCTTAAATTATCATCAATAAATATAGTTTCTTCAGGCTTTACATTATATCTGTTTAATAATAACTTATAGAATTCCGGAAAAGGCTTCCGCATTTTTTCTTCGCCACTTACTACTAATCCATCAAACCATTGCAAAAAATCAAAACGGTCTATTGCGATGGGAAAAGTCTCTCGCACTCAGTTGGTTAGCGCATAAAACTTCAGGTTCTTATTTTCTTTTAGTTGTTTGAAAATATCAACGGTGCCTTGAATTTGTTCCCCAGCATTTCCACCCATCTACCGTAAAAATCTTTGATAGGGTTTTCCCATTCGGGAAATTCAATCAGTTTTTCTTCTGTTGCTTTTGCAATTGGATAGCCTGCATCTTGGTTTTCGTTCCAATCGGATGTGCAAACGTTTTGAAAGAAAAAATCTCTTTGTTCCTGCGACTCAAAATAGTTTTCATCAAAAACATAATTGGGGTTCCAGTCTATCAGCACTCCGCCTAGATCAAAAATTATCGTATTGATCATTATACATTTTTGTATTTCAGTTTTAAAGAAATCATTACTGAACACATGATAATCATAATGACATTGGTAACTATAATCACCATATCATCTCTGAATACTCCATAAGCTATCCACATTACTTCATTGATGAAGGCAATAATAAACATCATCAACGAAACATTTTTTGCAGATTTTTCTTTCCAGGTCTTTATTACTTGAGGTAAAAAGTGAGTGCAGTAACTGCACAGGCAGAATAACCCAATATTTCTATTCCTGTCATAGTTCAGAATTGAACTGCAATGATATTACCTTTTTTCAAACAACCACCAGGAACGTTTGCGGGGCTTTATTTTATAATTGGTACTGATATAAGCGCTGATATATTCCATGGCTTCATCTATATTATCGGTTATCAGCATCAGGTCGAGGTCTTCAGGGGAAATTGTTCCTTCCTTAGCCATCCATTTCATATGTTGTACCAAAGGTTCAAAAAAATCTTTCCCATATAAAACAACAGGGAACTGAGTAATGCTTTTTGTTTGTACCAAAGTTAGTGTTTCAAATAATTCATCCAGTGTACCAAAGCCGCCAGGCATAATGACAAAGGCATACGAATATTTTACCAACAATACTTTTCTAACAAAAAATGTTCAAAGGTGATAGATTTTTGAACGTATGGGTTTTCATGTTGCTCAAATGGCAACACAATGTTACAACCCACCGACATTCCATTATTTTCAAATGCGCCTCTGTTGGCTGCTTCCATTATTCCAGGTCCCCCTCCCGTCATTGTAGTAAACCCTAATTCTGCAATGCGTTTACCAAACTCTCTTGCTTTAATATAGTATTGGTGATCTTCTTTAAACCTTGCAGATCCAAATACTGTGATACAAGGGCCAACGAAGTGAAGATTTCTGAATCCTTTGATAAACTGCCAGAAAACCCTCCAAGCAAAATGTAATTCATAACCTCTGCTTTTAGGACCTTCAAGATAAACTGGTTTTTCGCTGAAATAATTGGACCGTCTTTTGTTTTTGTTGATGCTTCCATAGTATGATGTAAATTGCTGACAATTTAAACAATTATACGATGCGTATCATAAGTTATAATGTAAATGGGATAAGAGCAGCTATTAAAAAAGGTTTTTTTGACTGGTTAAAAACAAATCCTGCTGATGTTATTTGTTTACAGGAAACAAAAGCCACACAAGGAGATGTAGATGTAAAACAGTTGGAAGCATTAGGTTATCATCATTACTGGTATAGTGCTCAAAAAAAGGCTACAGCGGTGTTGCTGTATTCACAAAAATCAAACCTGATAATGTACAATACGGCACCGGTCATAAGCTAAGTGATGATGAAGGAAGAGTGATTCAATTGGATTTTAAAGATGTTAGATTAATAAATGCATATTTTCCATCAGGAACAAGTGGCGACTTAAGACAAACATTTAAATACGAATGGCTTGATGAAATGAACAAGTATCTGAATAAAATAAGAAAAAAAACACCAAAGCTTATTTTGTGTGGCGATTATAATATTGCACATACTGAAATTGATATTCATGATCCGAAGGGAAATAAGAAATCTTCCGGATTTTTACCTGAAGAAAGAGAATGGATGACAAAATTTATTGACAATGATTGGATAGATACTTTCCGTCATTTTCATCCGGAGCCGCACCGTTATAGCTGGTGGAGCCAACGGTTTCCAACTGTTAGACTAAATAATAAAGGATGGAGAATTGACTATATAAATGTTACAGAACCTTTGAAGAAAAACCTGAAAGATGCAGAAATTTATCCTGATGTAAAGCATAGCGATCATTGTCCTGTATATCTTGATATTAAATTGTGAGACGCAATGATTATTTACAACGTAACAATAAAAACAGCTCATTCAATTACAGATGAATGGTTAAACTGGTTAAAAGAAGAGCATATTGCTGATGTAATTAATACCGGCTGCTTTACTCATGCAACCGTTCTTCGGCTGCTGGATATTGACGAAGAAGATGGAATTACTCATGCTGTGCAATACCATGCTCCTGATATAAAACTTTACGAAGAATATTTGGAAAAACATGCAGATACGATGCGAAAAAAAGGTATGGATAAATGGGGAGATAAATTCATCGCATTTCGGTCAGTGATGGAAGTTGTGTATTGAGTGTGAAAAAAAATATTTTAGTAGTGCTTCAGCAAAACATTTGTATATTCCATCAAACCCTTTACAGGCAAGCATTTAAAAGGAATGATGAAACCCCTTTATAAACAAGGCTTTAAGTAACATAATCAACATTTTGCGATAGCAAAAAAACAGTAATTTCTCTTAAAACCTTGTCCGGTGCGGTTTCGATAAGATTATTATTTTCTGATTTTTAACGAATAATATTTTATTGGAAAGAAAAACCTTCTAAATTTGTCGCCTGTCGTCAAACAATAAAAATTTTACAAAACATGAACAAAGCAGAATTAATCGCTAAGCTTGCAGATGATGCAGGCATTACCAAAACTCAAGCTAATGCATCTCTTGATTCTTTTATTGAAGCAGTTACTAAAACACTGAAAGGTGGTGGTAAAGTAACGTTGGTTGGCTTTGGTACTTTCTCCGTATCTAAAAGAGCTGCCCGTAACGGTCGTAACCCACAAACTGGTGAAGTAATAAAAATAAAAGCCAGAAAAGTTGCAAAATTTAAAGCAGGTAAAGAACTTGCCGGTAAACTTTAATTCCGCACTAAACTTATTAAAAGCTCCATTCCGTCTGTAGCGGGAAGGAGTTTTTTTTAAAATCAGATTTATAAACAACAATAATTAAAAATTCATTTTATGGGAAGAGGTGATAAGAAAACAGCGAAAGGAAAACGTTTTAAAGGCTCATTTGGTAAAAGCAGACCAGTAACAAAGACTCCTGCACAAAAAGCTGCAGCAGAAAAAAAGACTACAGAGAAAAAGGAAACTGCTAAAAAAGGCGAATAAATTATTCCGGTTAGCAAGTTGTCTGGATGATCCTTTCAACTTGCTAGCTATATTTTGTTAAGGAGCTAACCGCTCAATCTTCCAACTACCATTTTCTTCCAGTGTGTATTGAATTCTATCATGCAGGCGGCTTGGTCGTCCTTGCCAAAATTCAATTATAACTGGTTTTAATATGTAACCACCCCAATGTTCTGGTTTTTCGATCTTCTCGTCCTTTGCTTTCTTTTTTACTTGTTTGTAATGTTCATCCAGCCACTCCCTGCTTTCAATTACCTGGCTTTGTGGCGAGGCGATGGCTCCAATTTGACTTCCTTCTGGTCTTGAAAAAAAATAGGCTTCGCTTTCTTCTTGAGAAACCTTTTCAATTAGCCCAGTTATTCTTACTTGTCTTTCTAATTCCTTCCAGAAAAAAACTGCACAGGCTTTTGGGTTTTCAGCCAATTGTTGTCCTTTGTAGCTATTGTAGTTGGTAAAGAAAATAAAGCCGTTCTTCTCCACACCTTTTAATAGAACAATTCTTGCCGAGGGAATTCCGTCTGATGAGGCAGTAGCCAATGTCATTGCATTTACTTCATCAATACCTGAAGTAACAGCCTGCTTCCACCATTTAGCAAACTGTTTAAGAGGCTCCGTGTCTATTTTCTTTTCACTCAGTTTCTTTTTAGAATAGCTTTTTCTTATATCAGCAATATTTTTTGACATAGTAGTAAATTGGAGGACAAAGTTAATGGCTCTTTAGTAGTAAATAAAAAAAGGCCAGATGGCCTTTCAAATATTGTGAGTATGATTGATTATAGGTTATGTTGCTTCTTGGCTAAATCATCTCTCTCTTCAGACACTACATTCAGCATGCTTTCCAGTTCGCCGATTCTCTTTATCTGCCCTTCTAACTTCTTATTGGCATCAGCAATAGCTTGCATATCAATATTCAATTCTTCGAGATAAGCCACCTTTTTCTGTAATTGCTGCCGCTGAAAGTTAGCTTCTTTCAATTTGTTTTCTGTTTCAGTCAATGTATCTCTCAATTGATTATTCTCATTATGAGCAGCCAAATACTTTTGTTTCTCATCTTTCAAATCAGTGGAAACTTTACTATACCCTTCTTTTAGATCCTCATATTCAATATTTACCTTCTTAGCATTTACTACTTGCATCTCCAACTTCAGCATTTTTTCCTGTAATGTATTAAATTCTGTATAGGCATTATCCAGCATCGAATTCATTTCAGTAGTCAGATGTTCTTTTTGGCGAACATTATTCAGTTCTTTTTCTTTTTGCGATAGTCTAGAATTTAATTCGTCTACTTGTTCAGCCAACACTTCATTGTTCTTTAAAATATCTTGCTGCTTTTCTTCAGTTTCTTTTACGATGTCTATTTGCTCCAGCAGTTGATTTATTTTAGTGTTATGCTCCAATAAACCACTTTGTGCAAGCCGCAACTGTTCTATATAATCTGGTTTGCCTGTATTTGTAGTTTGTGGCGTTTTTTTCAGTAATTCTATTTCTTCTTTCAATTGCTTATTCTGCTTTCTTAATTGATCAATCTCAATACTCTCGTTGGCATTTGTAGTTGTAGGAGTTTGTTTGCGAAGTTCTATTTCTGCTTTTAATTGCTTATTTGCTTTGCGCATTTCATCTGCCTCAATCATGTTGATTTCGCTATTCTCTTCAACATTCGCAAATTTCTTTTTGAGGCCTTCTAGCTCTCTTTGCTTGTCTTCAATATCATTAAAGTAGCGGCGTTTCCAGTCATCTAGTTCACGGTTTAGTTTTCCTCCTGGAGCTTTTTCAACTTCATCCTTTAGTGAACGACGGCTTGTAATAAAAAAGTGAATGGTAATGCCTAGAACGATAGCACCGAGCATCAGTACTATAATTTCAACCAATGAAAGTGAAAGTTGACCATCCATAAACAGTAACATAAGGTTTGGAAACTATAAAAAAATCAGCAAACTGCCGTTTATAGTTTTTCACAATTAGATTGGATATCTACTGCAAGATAGTATTTGCTGCAAAATTTGAAATAGGAAAATCCCTTAGTATTTACCCTTTTACCAGTGTTCCAACCTTTTCGCCGGTTACAACTCTGCGAAGATTATCTTCCTTATTCATGTTGAAAACAATAATAGGAAGATTGTTTTCCATGCAAAGGGTAAAAGCGGTCATATCCATTACCCGAAGGTTTTGAGAAATGCAGTCTTGAAAAGTGAGAACATTGTATTTAGTAGCTGTTGGGTCTTTTTCAGGGTCTGCATTATAGATGCCGTCGACTCTTGTTCCCTTTAAAATTACATCAGCATTTATCTCGATAGCCCGGAGAGATCCGGCTGTATCTGTAGTAAAATATGGATTTCCTGTACCTGCTCCGAATATCACCACTCTTCCTTTTTCTACGTGGCGTATAGCTCTGCGGCGGATATAAGGCTCAGCAATCTGCTCCATTTTAATGGCACTTTGCAGTCGGGTGTACACACCAGCTTTTTCCAATCCTGCCTGTAAGGCCATTCCATTAATAACTGTTGCCAGCATTCCCATATAATCACCATGAGCTCTTTCAATTCCTGTTTCAGCTTCATTCATTCCTCTGTAAATATTGCCTCCACCAATTACAATGGCTAACTGAACGCCTAATTCAGTAATTGATTTAATATCCTGGGCATATTGGTTAATGACATTGGTATCAAATCCAAAACTTTTATCACCCATTAATGCTTCGCCGGAAAGTTTAAGAAGAACTCGTTTGTACTTTGGTAACATGCAGCTTATTTTTTCGGGGCGAAGATAGGGGAATTAAATTTTTTTAGCCAGCTTCGGTTCATTGGGCATCGTCTGTTGTGTCACTCACTTGTACGTCCTGTTTTCATGGCATCTTTTTAGCCATTATGGAGTAAACCATCGGTATTTTTCCTTCTAGTCCTTTTATATGCCATTTCCCTTTCTCAAACTCAACAGTATTATTAAAACATGGGTAAGGCGAATACATAAATTCATTAAAATGGCAGATTTGAAGGCCTTGATTAATCAAAGCGTTTAATATTTCGCTTATGCTGTGGTTCCAGCCATACTCTTTTGCTTTGATGTCTGCATTTCTGTCGGTATAAGTACCTTGATTTTCAGTTACAATTACTTCTTGATTATCATAAGAATATTTGATATGAGTAAATTCATCATCAAACATCCAAAGTACAGGATGGAAATCGGCAATATAAAATGTGCCGCCTTCTTTTAAAAAATGAGAGACGATTGCTGCCCATTTATCCAGATCTGGTAACCAGCCAATTGTTCCGTAGGAAGTAAATGCGATATCAAATTTTTTGTCAAGATTTTCTCTCAGATCATACACATTGCAACAAATGAATTCAGCATTCAATCCTAATTCATCATTTAGTTTATTTGCTTCGCTAATTGCTTCGTCAGAGAGATCAACGCCGGTTACTTCAGCACCCATTCTGGACCAACTCAAACTATCCATTCCGAAATGGCACTGCAAATGCAGAATCGTTTTTCCATTCACATCGCCCAGCTCATTTAGCTCAATTGAGGTCAAAGCATTTTCACCCTTTTTAAAATTCGCAAGGTTATAAAAGTCAGAATCTTTGTGAATCCTGGTTCGTTGATTCCAAAGTTCCTTGTTTGCTTTAAAGTATTCTTGAAAGTTGCTCATGTATCAAACATAATTTAAATAAGAGAAATTGTCAAAATCACCCCTAGGTGTTATATAGAAAGAGGAAGACTCTGCTATTTTGTAAACAATCCCTTATTCTTTCTCAAAAATAATGTAACTTCTTTACGATAATGTTTCTAAAAAAGTGTTTCTGCATATTATTATTAGGCTATTGTCAGTTTGTACAAGCTCAGCCCATCGAAAAAATATTGTCCTCGCTTACATCTGTAAATCAGAAAATAGATACGCTTCACTATTTTGGAAGAAAGTATCACATGAAAGCGATGCCGGATAGTGCAAAGTGGTATTATAAAGAAGGCTTGAAATTAGCTAAGCAAACGAAAAATAATAGTGATAGAATTGTACGATTATATACAAGCCTAAGTAGAGTAGGGCAGATGCAGCGAGATCCTCAAGGAGCTCTTGCAACTATTAATGAAGCTAAATTATTCATTGATGGTAATACATCTAAAAGGGTATTACAAAACCATAGCTTTCTTACCGCCACTTATTTTCGTTTATTGCTTAAGTACGATTCTGCCTTGTATTATTATCATGAAGCAGAAAAAATTGGCAATTCCTATCGGCCTTATGGAAGATGGTTTATATATGATGGAATAGCAGAATTGTTTCTGGCAAGTGAAGATTATGAAAAAGCAGAAGAATATTACCTCAAAGCATATAATCTTACAAAAGCTGGCGGTGTTAGAATGGATCATGGTCTAATAATAAACCGATTGGGAAATCTTTATTCAAAGTTGAATAATGCAGAAAAATTTGCTGAAATATTAAGAGAGTTTCAACAGTTTACTGAAAACAAAAAAAAGGATTTTCAGCAAGATGCACTACATAGTCTACTTTTTATTAATTGGGGAAATAAGACATTAAAGGAAAAAGTAACACTGTTGGAAAGTGCAAAAAAATTGCACATTAAAAACGGCTATATCTCTGCCGCAGCTTTGGCAAACTATCAGATTGCATCTATTTATGAGGAAAACGATCAGCCGGAAGAAGGGCTGAAATACTTATACGAAAATAGAAATTTCTTTATAGAACAAAGTGCAGTGTCTGAAAGGTATCCCAACTTAAAATACATATATGAACTTGAGGTAAAAACCGGGAAGACAGCGGATGCTTTGCTTACTGCGAATCAATTACTTGGCCTTATTGCTAAGCTTACTGATCATTCCAATAAAGAACTTGCTTTTGAACTTGAAAAAAAATATGAAACTGCAAAAAAGGAAAAGGAAATTGAGTTATTGAATTCGCAGAACCAACTTTCTGCGATCGAATTACTTCGTGAAGCAGATATTCGGCAAGCACTTGAACGAGAAAATTTTTTAATGGATGCTACCATCACACAACAGAATGAGCTAACCGTATTGACAGAAAGGGAAAAAGATTTACAATTCAGAGAGCTGGAAAAAGAAAAGCAACTTAGTGTTTCATTAGTTAATGAGAATACGTTAAAAGAAAAGCTTTTAGCTGATGATAAAAACAGGAAGAAGCTTTTGTTATCTGGCATGGGGTTATTAATAATTGCTGGTCTTGTTATTTTGTATCAGTATAGAAGGCAATTGTCTAAAAATAAAATCATCAATAAGCAACGGGATGGTTTAGTAATGCTAAATCAAGAAATGCATCACCGGGTAAAGAATAATCTGCAAATTATTTCCAGTTTGCTTGATCTGCAATCGGCAACTACTGATGATGAAAAGACGGCAGAAAAATTCAGGGAAGGAAGTCAAAGGGTGCAAAGCATGGCTTTTGTGCACCAAAATCTTTACCAAGGAGAAGATCCCGGTACTATTGACATTCAGCAATACATTAAAATGCTTACGGATAATCTGATGCAATCCTATAATACAATGGAAAATAAAATAACGCTGAATACTGATGTGGAAGCAATCAGGTTACATTCTGATACCGTTATTCCTATTGGTCTAATTATAAACGAACTCGTAAGTAATTCTTTAAAGTATGCATTCAAGAATAAACCAAATGGTGAGATAAATGTTGTGCTTAAAAAAAGCGATAAAGATATTTTGTTGCAGGTCAAGGATAATGGTATTGGTATTCCTGATAGTAAAAGTGTAACATCTGGCCCTTCATTTGGGTATAAAATAATTCAGGCTTTTGCACAAAAACTAAAGGCTCTTGTAACTATAAACAGTAGTAACGGCACGGATGTGCAGATAAGAATTTCAAAATACAGAACTACCTGATATGGCTGAAGAGAAAATAAAAGTATTAATTGTAGAAGACGAACCCTTAATTGCGGAAGGAATTAAAATGCACCTTTCCAATACTAACTTTAGTGTTGTAGGAATGGCTTATGATGATGAAGAGGCAATACAATTGTTACAAACAAAAATGCTGGACATAGTAATACTTGATGTTAATCTAGAGTCTGAAAAGGATGGGATACAAATAGCGGAATACATAAATAAATCTTGCCCAATGCCTTTTATATATCTTACTTCCTATTCTGATAAAGGAACAATGAACAGAGCAAAAAATACTTCACCTGCAGGATTTATTGTAAAACCGTTTAATAAAAAAACGCTGCTGGCTACCTTAGAAATTGCCGTTAGCAACTTCACGGCTATTAATAATCAACATGTACCTAATCTATCTTTAGTAAAAATAAACCGGGAACTTTCTGTTCCGTTAAGCGACAGGGAGTTTGAGCTACTACAATTATTGTATGACGGAAAAAATAACCAGGAAATATGTGAAATACTTTTTATTGCGATGAATACTGTAAAAAGACATATCACCAATACTTATTTTAAGCTGGATGTTAAAAGCCGGACGGAAGCTATTTCGCTGGTTAGAAACATAATGCTCCGTTGATTACCCCGCAATAACTTCTTCAGTATATTTTCCCTTATTTATAAAATCACACCTTGGTGTTATATATGCTTATTTTCTTTGGTGCAACTTAGTGTAGACAAAATACATGCACACTAAATTGACACTAACATGAAAAATATTACTCTGTGCCTCGCCCTCTTAATGTTTTCGACCATAACTTTTTGTCAAGGTATTACAGCAAACATTACAGTCAATACAAGCGACGATATGACTCACTCCGTTGGCGGAAAGCACAAAATAACTGTAACCGTAAGAAACAATGCAGCCTATTCATATGTAGTTGGAAAAAGTGTGTATGCTGTAGTGTTGAACTACGCAGGAACTACCCGAGCAGACCATGTATTTAACTCAACAAGTGAATTAAAAACGACGTTAGCTGCAGGTCAGTCTAAGACCTTCATATTTGATATTGAACCTCCCAAAGAAGCAGGGATTTATAAAGTAAATATTTCCTTTAACTGGGGCAACAGGATTATAAGCAATGTGGTTACTAGAAATTTTGAAATTGAGGACAATTATTCAGTTGGTATCACAGCTGAAAAAACAGCATTTAATTCATCAGGAAAAGGTGATATTAGAATTAATGTAGCAAATACAGGAGATATTAGCTGGCCCGAAGGGCATTACAGTTTGAAGTTTGCATTAGTAAAAGCTGCTACTGGATCTACAAGGGAAGAGCAAAGGCGTTTCGAAATTGAACCAAGGGTTGTAGAAACATGGGAGAACTTTGAGAAGGGTAAAAAAGATAATATAGTGCTAAGCGGATTTATTTTACCGAAAACCAAAGGAGATTATCGGGTAAAAGTGTCTCTAATGTTAGAAGGCAGACTCTTCGAAGCAAGTGGCAACCCCAAGGAGTTTACATTTAAAATCAACTAATAAATCTAAATAACATGCTAAGAAAATTATTACTCTGCTTATCGATAACTGCTTTTGTATTTATTTCTTCTTGTAAAAGTGGAACAAACGATGAAGTAAATAAAACGAAAGAATCAAATTGGAAAACTACCAAGTTAGGATCATTAGGATTATCTGTTGATGCACCTTTTGCTTTTACTGAAAGCGATATCACAAATCAATTAACTCCTTCAGTAAAAAAATTGATTAAAAAAATGGAAACCTTTGTGAAAGATCAGAAAAACGAATCCTATAGTATTAATGCCGTAGAATATCAGCCCGATGCAACCCTTAATTTGGATGCAGCAGTGAATGGAGCTATAAGAGAAATAGCATTGAAGTCAGGAGGTAAGACAAGTGATCGAAATGATAAAAAAAATCAGATTGACGGCAATGATGCTACGATTACAACTGTAACCATAGCTACTGAGAATAATGGCGATATGGAGTTACAAATGGCAATCATTGGAAAAGATAAAAAAATGTATCAGGCGATGGGCATTTATAAAAAGGATAATACTACTGCAGCAGAAAATACATCTCGAATCATTTCTTCCATAAAAATTAATTAATTATTAAAACTTATAAAATGAAAAAAATAATAATGACTGTTGGCTTTTTACTGACTTTACAAGTAAGTATGATGGCTCAAAATTGGCCAGCCGGAGTTACATTCGTTGAAAGCAAAGCGAATGATTCTGTAACAGTAAGTGGCGACCTTGCTACTGGAAAAATTATCGAAGATCTTAGTTGGGCGTCAAGTAGCTCTAATGCTTGCTTTACCGGTCTTCAGTTTAATCAGTACATGGGCAATCATGTTTTTTTTGCAACAATTATTAAACCAGGAACTGTAATAAAAATATATGCTACTCCCGATAATACTGAGGAAGAAATAAGTTTATATGGTTATATGCTTGGCGAAAAAGAAATTCAAATGGTGCCCAATTTGGCGCAATGTATTACCTGCGAAGCTGACTACAAAAGAAGCAGACCTATGAAAGGAAAAACATTGAGCTATGTAAGAGAAATGGAATTCCGGAACCCTACAAAAAATACTTATAATATTATTATCGGTGTTTCTGCACCAAAAGGGGTGACAGATAGGAAGTTTAGTTTAATGGTGAAAACGATTTCTTAAAAGAATTTAATCTTAGAATGCAAAAGGAGCATCTGTAACAGATGCTCCTTTTTATAATTTATTATGGTTAATTAACCTAACGCTACTCTTTTAAATTCAGTCACTTTCACATCACCACTTTCTTTCAGAAAATCAGCAACAGTTTTGCTGCCATCTTTTACAAAAGATTGTGCAGTTAATGTTTGCTCTTTAAAGAAAGCTCCCATTTTACCTTCTACGATTTTAGAAAGCATTTCTTCTGGCTTACCAGCCATCTTTGGGTCTTGCTTCATCAATTCAAGAATGATATCCTTTTCACGGGCAATTACATCAGCAGAAACAGAAGCTGCATCAACAGCTACCGGATTTAACGCTGCAATTTGCATAGCAACATCTTTACCAGCATCAGCTGCTTCTTTATCCATTCCTACCAACACACCAATACGGTATGCACCATGATTGTAAGAAGCTACATAAGCTGCATCTACTCTTTCAAATTTAGTAACACCGATTTTTTCACCGATAGTTGCTAATTTATCATTTACTAATTCAGCTACAGTAGAATTGCCTGCTGCAGTGTTCATTAATTCTTCAAGTGTCTTTACATTGTTTGCGATAGCTGCATCAGCAATGGTTTGACCAAAAGCAACGAAATCAGCATTCTTAGAAACGAAGTCAGTTTCGCAGCTTACACATACAACAATACCTGTTTTGTTATCAGCTGTTGTTTGAGCTATTACTACACCTTCTTTTGCTTCACGGTCGCTTCTTTTAGCCGCTACTTTCTGGCCTTGCTTACGTAACCAGTCAATTGCTGCTTCAAAATCACCATTTGTTTCGGTTAAAGCCTTGCGGCAATCCATCATACCAGCACCAGTTGCCTGGCGTAGTTTGTTTATGTCTTGTGCACTTATAGTTGCTGTACTCATTATTTTGAAATTTGAAGTCTGATGTCAGAAGTCTGAAAGATTCTTCTGTCATCAATACTTTATTAATTAAAAACTCCGGTTGGGAAATCCTACTTCAGACTTCCGTCCTCAGATATTATCTTCTTCCACCACCAGGGCCTCTGCTTCCGCCGCCGCCAGCACCAGTAGTACGACGTCTTTGTCCGCCGCCAGCACCACCAGCTCCGCCAGCACCACCCGGTCCACGGCTACGTCCGCCAGCACGGCCACCTTCGGCTTGTGCTTCTGCTTCTAATCTTGCTGCTCTTTTATCTTGTTCATCATCTCCTACTTCTTCTACATCATCATCTTTTGCAGCTTGTCTTTCAGCAAGACCTTCTGCAATAGCAGCAGTGATATAATTTACAAGGATTGCAATTGATTTAGTAGCATCGTCATTACCAGGAATAGCAAAATCAACTTTATTTGGATCACAGTTGGTATCAACTAAACCAAAAGTCTGAACGCCTAAACGCTTTGCTTCTGCCAATGCAATATGCTCATGACCGATATCGATAATAAACAATGCTGCAGGTACACGGCCCAACTGAGCTATACCACCTAACACTTTCTCCATTTTATCTCTATCACGGCTCAACGTCAAACGTTCTTTTTTAGTAACGCTGTCGAAAGAACCATCACCAAGCATTTTTTCAATGCTCTGCATTTTCTTCACACTCTTACGAACTGTGTTGAAGTTGGTTAACATACCACCTAACCATCTTTCAGTTACGAAAGGCATGTTTACTTTCTTAGCAGAGTCCATTACGATGTCCTTCGCTTGCTTTTTTGTTCCTACGAACAAAATTTTCTTACCACTGCGGGCAATCTGCTTTAATGCAGCAGCAGTTTCCTGCAGGCACTCAACAGTTTTGTTCAGGTCGATGATGTGGATACCTTTCTTTTCAGCAAAGATGTAAGGTAACATCTTTGGGTTCCACTTCTTCTTCAAGTGACCGAAATGAACACCTGCTTCAAGAAGTTGCTGTTGTAAGGATGTATTATTTTCCATTGTATATAAATGATCGTTTTTAAAAATTGTTTGCTGCGATTAACGTTTAGAGAACTGGTAGCTCTTACGGGCTTTCTTATGACCGAATTTCTTACGTTCAACAGATCTAGGATCTCTTTTCAACAGACCAGCTGCTTTTAATGCAGGACGAAACTCAGGGTTGATCTCCAGTAAAATTCTGGCGATACCTAACATCGCTGCTTCTGCTTGACCTTTAACCCCACCGCCAGTTGCATTGATCTTTACATCATACTTATCAGTTAAGTCAACTGTTTTCATCGGACGTTCTACTTGGTTCTGTAAATAAACCAGTGGGAAATATGTTTTGTAGTCTTTGTCGTTGATGGTGATCTTACCTTCGCCTTTGGTAACAAACACTCTTGTTACTGCAGCTTTACGACGACCAATTCCGTTTAATTGCTTTTCCATTTATTATTTATTTGGACGTTTTATAATTAAAATTCAATTCTTTTGGTAGTTGTGCAGTATGAGGATGCTTGTCGCCAACATATACAAATAGTTTTTTGTACATCTTGCGGCCCAAACGGTTCTTCGGCAACATTCCTTTTACAGCTCTTTCAATAACCACTTCTGGTCTACGCTTAATAAGGTTTCTTGCTACCTCTTCTTTACGTCCACCAGGATATCCTGTAAAGTGGTCATAAATTTTCTGGTCCAGTTTGTCACCTGTTAATACAATTTTTTCGCAGTTGATCACTATGATATAATCACCAGTGTCAACGTGAGGCGTATAGTATGCTTTGTTCTTACCACGAAGTATCGCAGCAATTCTAGCACACATACGGCCTACGGTTTGATTAGTACCGTCTACAACATACCAATTACGTTGTACGGTAGCCTCGTTCGCATGTTTAGTTGTGAAATGTAATTTGCTCATCTTGTTTTCTGTTTTAGTGACCTCCGCTATCCCGGCAGGTCGTTTTTTAAAATGGAGTGCAAAGGTAGGTGTGGGGTAAATTCAAACCTAATATTCAGAAAGCTATTTTTTAATCGCACCTTTGTAATAGGCTGATTTCCAATAATATTTTTGACCAATGAAAATAATGGGCTGAAGAAAAGTCATAGTTCCCACCAGTTTTTGCTTTCAAAATCCCTGTTGAGGAACAAAGGTTCGCCAATCATGGGTGTATGTACTTTCATTTTCATTTTTCCGGCTTCGGCTATTACTCGATTTATGGGTTCATTCCAGGGATGCATAGCCAACGAAAACTTGCCCCAATGAACAGGTAATAAAGCTTTTGCTTTGAGATCAATAGCTGCTTGCACAGTTTCTTCCGGCATCATATGTATCAACGGCCACATTTTGTTGTACTGCCCAGCTTCCAGAATCGCTAAATCAAATGGTCCGTATTTATTTCCTATTTCTTTAAAATGTTCATCGTAACCGGAATCTCCACCAAGGTATAAATTATGTGTTGCGGTTTTTAATATGAATGATGACCATAATGTTTGTCCTCGTTTTAATCCTCGTCCGGAGAAATGACGGGCTGGTGCGGCGGTTAATTCAATATCGGCGACTAATTGAGTTGACTCCCACCAATCCAGTTCAGTAATAATAGTTGCATCGATTCCCCAATGTTTTAAATGAGAACTGATTCCTAATGAGCAAATAATGTTGCTGACTTTATTTTTTAATTTTCTGATTGTTTTAAAATCAAGATGATCATAATGGTCATGTGTGAGGATTAGGTAATCAATTGCAGGCATATCTTCTGCCTTGTATTCATTGCTTCCTTTGAAAGCCTTTATCATAAATGACAAGGGAGCTGCATTGCCGCTGAATACAGGATCAATCAGAAAATTTTTATTATTAATCCTTAGCAAATAGGAGGAATGGCCAAACCAGATAATAACAGGTTCATCATATATTTTGGTAAGATCAGTTTTTACAAATGGCAATTTGCTGGCTGGTTTTACTTCCGGATGTTTTTTGAAAAACTCTTTCGACATTTTCCAATAAGAAACATCGTCAGGTTTCATCGATGTTGGTGATAAATTCTGAAATGCTCCTTTTTTATAATTAGGAGATTTTTTTAGTTGTTCTAAATGCTTACCTGAAGGAATTTTTCCGGTTGTCTTAAATGACATACTGATGTTTTTTGAGCAAATTAGATTACATCAGCTTTTCATCTACTTAAATTCGGTAAACAAACAGAATTGAATGGTAAGTGGTCTGCAGTAAGAAATCAATTTCCGGTTTTCCTAACGGCAATTTTTGTAGGTGTAAGATGTGTGATGATAACCTTTACTGTATCGCCTTCCTTTAAGCTCTCTTTTTCCTCTTTTGTTACGGCCAATTTTGATTGTATTTTATCTCCAAATAAATTCAAATAAACAGCATGTGGAGTAATTTTTGAAACCACAGCTTCAACATCAAATTGCTTATCAAAAAAGAGTTCTGCTTTTTTATATTCAGGAATGTAGAAATGAGAAAAGAGTTCTGCTTTAATTGCATTTGGTTTTTCAAGATTTGTCAAGCTAAAATTGATGGCAACATTCTCTGCCGATTCTACAGGTGGAATTTCCCAAGGAGATAGTTGCAATGGAAAAAGAATATAGTTCTCCCATTCTTTTACATAATAATTGTTATCAATTTTTTTCAAATAACCAGAGAACCTGTTTTCAATAGCAGTTTTTTGAATCATCAGTGCAATAGCCTCATTATGCCGATATTTCACATTATATGCCGTCATTTTATCGCCTCTGTCTGAAAGTTTTAGTTGAAAACTTACTTCATCCCCAAGGCGGTAATGTTGTGGTTTCTTTCCGCTGTCTGCAGCATTCGTTTTACAATTGACCGACTTCTTTTTATTGCCATGCGGATAGTCAATTGTGGCAAAGTACTTCTCGTAGTTTACAAACGATATTTTCCCTTTATAAATTTGCTCTTCCATAATTTTTAATCATGCAAATTTAGGTTGAAGAATTGTAAGCTTCAGGTTTAATAAGCAAACTTCAACAATTAAGCATTTCACTCTTATATTTATAAAACAAAAATAGAGCTATGTCAGATCGTTTTCTTAATCGCACAACCTTCGGAGATGTTAAAAATGCAGGCAACCTAATGACTTTAGATGAAGCTCATGCTTTACTATATGAATGGGTGCCGAATGAAAAACTTCGCTTGCATATGAAGCAAGTGGCAGCTAATATGAAAGCATGGGCAATTGAAAAAGAAAATGCTGATGAGCAGACTGCTTTAAAATGGGAACTGGCAGGTTTGCTACATGATGCTGATTGGGAAAAGTATCCTGATCAGCATTGTAAGGTGATTGTAGAAGAGTTGGAAAAAAGAAATATTGATCCGGGAGTAATTCATTGTATCGCATCTCATGGACCAAAAGTATTTGGTGTGGAACCGGAAAGTAAGATGGATAAAATGATTTATGCCATTGATGAATTAAGTGGTTTGGTTCATGCCTATAGTTTACTTCGGCCTGAAAAATATGAAGGCATGGAAGTGAAAGGCGTAAAGAAACGGTTGAAAGAAAAAGCATTTGCTGCCCAAGTAAGCAGGGAAGATATTGCAGATGCATTGACAAGAATTGATGTAACACTGGAGGAATTAATACAATTCATTATCGATCATCAAAAAGATGCATCCTAGTCTACAGTAATTTTTCGCTGAACTTTTAAACTCCTTGATTATAATCCGGTCTGAAACTCTAGCCACTGATTTATTTCCTGCGTAAGAAAAATGTATTTAAACCTATTGTGAAAAGCCTTTGCTTCTTTACAGGATTTGTATTGTCTGTACACCTATTTCTTACGTCAGGGCAATCAAAAGGCCGTCTCTTTGGAGGCGGCTTTTTGATTTAGTATTTTGAACAATTTGTTTATTACGAACCTGGTGGAAGCAGAGATATTTTTTTTCTGAATGAAGATTTTAGCATGAACAATTTGCCAGGTCTGTGCGGAACATCGGTTTCCATTTCATTGATATCTTCTAGCCATTCTTTAAGCGATATTTTTTTTCTAAAATTTCGTCTGTCTAATTCTACACCAAGTATGGCCTGATAAAGTTCCTGCAATTCTCTTAGTGAAAATTTTTCAGGCAGCAGATTGAAAACTACGGGTGTTTCCATTACCTGCTGTTTTAAACGACTTAAACAAGTTTCAAGAATGAGTTTGTGGTCAAAAGCCAGTTTTTTGATTTCCTTTACTGAATGCCAATGCAGTTCATTATGGCTGAGCTTTAGTTTGTGGCTTTTTATATCAATCAACGAAAAATATGCGATAGTGATTACTCTTCCGGATGGATGTCTGGAAATGCCGCCAAAAGCCTGAACCTGCTCAAGGTATACATCATCCAGTCCTGTTCTTTCTTTTAATATTCGGTAGGAGGCCGCTTCAAGGTCTTCATCAGGTTTTATCAGATCTCCTAACAAAGAATTTAAGTTTTGAAACTCCTTGAAATCAGATTTGATTAATAATACTTTCAGGTCTTTCCCTTCGTAGCCAAAAATCACACAATCAACCGAAATGGCAATGTTGAAGTAATCCAGACGATGTATCTTTTCACTTGCGGCTGTTTTTAATTGTAAATCTTTACTCATGGGATATACTTTTAAATTACTGCGGCACCACTGAAGTTAGTAGTAGTCTTATATTGTAGTTAAGCTATCGGCGATTCAATAATTGTTTCGAAGATAACAAAATATGATTTCCTCGTTTTTTACTTAGTTGTTTAATAAATAAGCGGAGATATTAACTTTACACCACAACGGCAGATTGTATGTATTCAAAAACAGAAATTCAGCGTCTTCAAAAAGATACACAGGAGTTTATCAAAAAAGAAAAGCAAGGAGTTGTGTTCAATAAAGAAGTAGATGCTTTAAGAGAAACACTTCGTTTTCATGAACATAGATATTATATCCTCAACGATCCGCTTATTGCTGATGGCGAATATGATAAGTTATATAAGTTATTAGAAAAAACAGAACAAGAACATCCGGAATTAATTACTGCTGATTCTCCTACACAAAGAGTGGCAAAAGGGTTAACTAAAGATTTTCCTGCGGCGCATCATCTTGTGCCGATGCTTTCGTTGGATAATTCGTACAACAGGGATGACCTTATTGACTTTGATAGGAAGGCAAAAGAACTGTCAGGCCTTCTAGCAATTGAATATTGTGTAGAACCAAAATTTGACGGAGGAAGTATTTCTGTAATTTATGAAAATGATTTATTGGTTCGTGGTGCTACAAGAGGCGATGGAGTAGAAGGTGATGAAGTAACAACTAATATCAAACAAATTCGTTCGTTGCCATTATCTGCGAAATTTTCTGCGTATGGTATTCAGCAAATAGAAATAAGAGGCGAAGTGCTAATCAATAAAAGCAATTTTGCAAAATATAATGAGCAATTAATGGAAGAAGGCATTCCGCCATTGGCTAATCCACGAAATGCCGCTGCTGGTTCGTTACGTATTAAAGATTCCAAAGAAGTCGCTAAAAGAAATCTCGAAGCATTTGTTTATCATGTCAGTTATTTTTCACTATTGAAAGGAGAGAAAATTCCTGTTGAGTTAACCACTCACTCAGGCTCTTTGCAATTATTATGGGAGCTTGGATTTCGAAGTCCCGAAAAAGAGAAAAGAGTTTTCAAAAACATAGATGAAGTAATTACTTATTGTGCCGATTTTGAAGTTGGGAGAGATAATCTGCCATATGAGATTGATGGAATGGTAATCAAGGTAAATAATATTGAGTTGCAGGATAAATTAGGAATGACATCTCATCATCCTCGATGGGCTATTGCCTATAAGTTCAAAGCAAGACAAGCAACAACCAAATTAATAGATGTAGAATACCAGGTAGGAAGAACAGGAGCGGTGACGCCAGTCGCTAAATTGGAACCAGTTCCTGTTGGTGGAGTAACAGTAAGCAGCATTTCAATTCACAATGAAGAATACATACGGGAAAAAGATTTACGCATTGGTGATGCTGTTTTAATAGAAAGAGCTGGTGATGTAATTCCACAGATTGTAAAATCATTGACGGATATAAGAACAGGAAAAGAAAAGAAAATTAGATTTCCAAAAACCTGTCCGGTTTGTGAAAGCATATTATTTAAGGAAGAAGAAGAAGCTGTTTGGCGTTGTATAAATATTGAATGCCCGGCACAGGTGGTGGAGCGGATGATACATTTTGTAAGTAAGGATGCAATGGACATTCGTGGTTTTGGTGATGCGAATGTTCGTAAGTTTTATGAGTTGGGATGGTTGAAAGATATTCCGGGCATATATAACCTTGATTTCAGCAAGATGACGGGTATGGAAGGTTTTGGCCAAAAATCAATTGATAATTTGCAGACGGCAATCGAAAAGTCAAAAACCCAGCCATTACATCGATTACTATATGCGTTGGGTATTCGTTTTGTAGGAGAAACGACAGCTAAAACCCTTGCCCGTTCGGTTACTCATCTGCTTGACTTAAAAAAAATCTCATTGGAAGATTTGCAAAACATCGAAGATGTTGGTCCCAAGGTGGCAGGCAGCATTCATCACTTCTTTAGTAACGATAGTAATATTGAAATGCTTGAACAGTTGGAAAAGATTGGTCTTCAATTGAATAATGAAAAGAAAGAAGAAAGTGCTGAAGGCAACCTTAACGGTCAAACCTTTTTATTTACCGGAACTTTGCCTACCCTAAAAAGAAGTGATGCGGAAGCAATGGCAGAAGCAAATGGTGGACAGATTTTAAGCGGCGTTAGTACGAAACTCAATTACCTTGTTGTTGGCGAAGATGCGGGAAGCAAGTTGGAGAAAGCCAAGAAGATAAATTCTGTCAAAATATTATCAGAAGCTGAGTTTCTTAAATTGATTGGTCAAAAATAATATTGTTGGTGATTATAATTATTCTACCTTAGTAAAGACCATTAACCAGCTTTGATAACCTTATCGTACCGGCGTTATACTTTGCACTCTGTCCCTGGCTTTAAAAAAATACTATGATAAAAAAATTAGCCGGTGAAGTCTGGAAGCCACTTTTATTTTCCGGATGGAGGCAACTTCGTAATCGCTATGCAGTTTCTAACCTTGGAAGAATTGCCAGTTACAAAAAAGATGTTTTGGAAGATGGAAAATTACTCAGTGGTTCATTAACCACAGGGTATCGTACATTAAATCTTCATCGCCCAAACAATAAAGGCACACTTTACATTCATCGAGAAATGGCAAAGTTGTTTTTGAAAAAGCCTTCTGTAAAACATAAGTATGTGATTCATAAGAATCACAAAAAGTTAGATAATAATATTAAGAACCTTCGATGGGCCACATTGGAGCAAATGATAGATCATCAACAGGATAGTCCTGCAAAGATTGCCTATAAAATAAAACAAGCCAACCGCACAGAAGGATTAAAGCTTACAGCTACACAGGTTAAAAAAATTAAATCAGTGCTGGCGAGTAAAAGCCGAAAAATCACCATTAAAAAATTGGCAGAAAATTATGGTGTAAGCGAGATGACGATGTACCGTATTAAAAGCGGAGAAAACTGGGGAAGAATTTAATTCCATCAAGACATATTTTTAGTTTCGGCTTATCTTTAAGATAAAAGGATAAGCTATGCTGCAAACTTCAACGATTAAGTTTCTAAAAGATTTAAAAAAGAATAATAATAAACTTTGGTTTGATAAAAACAGAAAAGTTTATGAAGCCGCCAAAGCTGATTTTATAAATTTCATTCAGGCTGTTATCGATCAACATGGTAAAAAAGACACTTCAATAAAAAACTTACTTGCAAAAGACTGTTTATTTCGCATCAACAGAGACGTTCGTTTTGCAAAAGATAAATCTCCCTACAAAACCAATATGGGAGCCAGCATTAATAAAGGCGGAAGAAAAGCGGAAAATTCTGCTGGCTATTATTTTCATTTAGAACCAGGCGGCGTTTTTACCGGCGGCGGTATCTGGATGCCAATGCCTGAAGAATTAAAAAAAGTAAGGCAAGAAATTGATTACAACTTTGCTGATTTCAAAAAAATCATTGGTGCCAAAAAGTTTAAAGCAGTTTATGGTGAACTTTCAAGTAACCCAGAGTATAAACTTGTCCGTGTGCCAAAAGGTTATGATCCTGAAAACCCAGCGGCAGAATTTCTGAAGTTGAAAAGTTATATAGCAATGATAAAGATTAGCGATGCTGATTTAACTTCAAAAGACCTTGTAAAAAAAACGGTTGCAGCTTTTCAAGCACTGCAACCGTTGATTGAGTTCCTAAATAAGAGTATGGAATAATTACAATAAATTTTTCGCAAGCATATACTCTGCTATCTGCACAGCATTGGTAGCAGCACCTTTTCGCAGATTGTCAGAAACCACCCACATGTTTAATGTTTTTGGTTGCGTTTCATCACGGCGAAGTCTTCCTACAAACACTTCATCTTTTTCATGTGCCCAAAGTGGCATTGGATAAACTTGGGCTGCATCATCATTCTGTACAATAATTCCAGGAGCAGCAGCCAACAAAGCAGTTACTTCTCCCAAATCAAATTCATTTTCAAATTCCACATTTACACTTTCGCTATGGCCGCCAACCACTGGTATGCGAACAGTTGTTGCAGTAACTTTAATTGAATCATCCTGCATTATCTTACAAGTCTCCTTCACCATTTTCATTTCTTCTTTGGTATAACCATTATCAAGAAACACATCAATCTGTGGTATTACATTCAAATCAATCGGATACTTATAAGCCATTTCACCTTTCACTTCTTTTCTTTCGTTGAATAATTGGTCCACAGCTTTTTTACCAGTACCAGTCACACTTTGATAAGTACTTACCACCACTCTTTTAATTTTATAAGCTTTATGTAGTGGTTGCAGTGCTACCACCATTTGTATGGTAGAGCAATTAGGGTTAGCAATAATAAAATCATCTTTAGTTATTGCTTCGGCATTTACTTCCGGCACTACTAATTTTTTCGATGGGTCCATTCTCCAGGCACTGCTGTTGTCAATCACTTTAATGCCAGCCTCTGCAAATTTTGGTGCCCATTCCAGCGAAGTATTACCTCCGGCAGAAAAAATAGCCACTGCTGGTTTCGCAGCAATAGCATCGACCATACTTACAACTTTATAATTTTTTTCTTTAAACGTTACTTCTGTACCAACTGATCTTTCAGATGCTACAGGAATTAATTCCGTCACCGGAAAATTTCTTTCTGCTAAAATTTGTAACATCTTAGTGCCTACTAATCCTGTAGCACCCACAACTGCGACTTTCATTTTTGTTTTTTTTTATTTCCCCTCTCCCTCAAGGAGAGGGGTTGGGGTGAGGTTATTAAAAAAGCCTTCCGGTTAAGGAAGGCCTGCTGAACTTTTTTATGTTATAACACACATAACGTTGCAAACCTCCCTCAGGAATGTTTCTTGCTGCGTTTTGTATGTTTCGTTGTTATCATTACAGGTCGAAGATAATTACAAAAGCTATTGTAGCCAAACACTCTTTTACAAACAACTGTTCTTATTCCATCGAAATAGTCGTACTTTAACTGTCAGAAATTTTTACCGGCACTATATCATTTGCTTATGATAAAAAAGATACTATCATTATTTTTATTGGCAGTTTTGGTTTTTAGTAAACCTATCGATGCTCAGTTTATTGACAGCTTTACGGATGGCAATTTTTCTGCTAACCCAGCTTGGTCTAGCAACACGGCTGATTGGATAGTAAACCCTTCCTTGCAATTACAAAGCAATAGCACCGTAGCCAGCAGTAACTTTTATCTATCTACACCCAATACTTTAGCAACTACTGCACAATGGGAATTCTGGTGTCAGATTACATTCAATCCTTCTTCTACTAACTATATTGACTTTTATCTTACAGCTTCTGCAAGTGATATTACACAATCTGCTGTAACAGGTTATTTTGTAAGGATAGGAGGTGCAAGCGACGAAATTTCGTTGTACAGAAAAAATGCAAATGGTACCAGTACATTAATTATTGACGGACTGGATGGAACATTGAACAGTAGCAGCAATACGATGAAGATAAAAGTAATCCGTGATGCTTCGGATCAATGGACATTATTAAGAGACCTGACCGGAACAGGAATACTTATTCCAGCGAAGGCACTGTGGTTGACGCCACATTTACTACGTCTGCCTTCTTTGGTATTTGGGTTCGTCAAAGCACTGCCAGTTTTTTTCAGAAGCATTTCTTTGATGACTTTGAAGTTAAAACCTATGTACCCGATGTTACGCCTCCGGCTATTCAAACACTGACGGCTCTTTCTCCCAATGCACTTGATGTTTTATTTAATGAGCCTGTAAGTGTAGCAACAAGTCAAACGTTGAGTAACTACACAGTTAATAACGGAATCGGAAATCCTGCTACTGCTGTAAGAGATGTGACAAACAATGCACTTGTTCACCTGGCTTTTACAAACAGTTTTCCGAATGGAATATCAAATACTATTACGATAAACGGTGTACAGGATTTATCGGGCAATGCCATTGTAAATGGAACAGGAACTTTTAGTTTTTATACAGCCCAACGCTATGATATTGTAATTGACGAATTGGTTGCTGACCCAACACCCGTAGTTGGTTTACCAGACAATGAATGGATAGAATTAAAAAACACTACAACATTTCCAATCAATCTGCAAGGATGGAAAATAAGTGATGCAACAGGCACAAGTGGTGCGATGCCGAATTATATTCTGCAACCCAATAGTTATGTTATTGTTTGTACGGGTAGTGCCGTTGCCGCCATGTCGGCTTTTGGCCCAACTATTACCGTTACAAGTTTTCCTTCATTAGATAATAATGGTGAAAGATTATCACTTATTGATGCTTCCGGAAAAGTTATTCATGCTTTGACATATGATATAAGCTGGTATCAGAATGAATTAAAGAAAGATGGCGGTTGGTCTTTAGAAATGATTGACACAAAAAATCCTTGTACAGGTAGTAGCAACTGGAAAGCCAGTATTGATGCATCAGGCGGAACACCCGGGAAGAAGAACTCTATTGACGCAGTAAATAATGACCAGACTGGTCCGTCATTAAAAAGAGCATATACAATTAATGCTACCACAATTGTAGCCGTATTTGATGAACCGATAGATAGTTTGAAAGGAGCAACAGTTGTCAATTATACTTTTAGTAATGGATTGACTATTGTTTCAGCTATTACTTTAGCTCCATTATTTAATGAAGTACAGCTAACACTTAGCGGTGCAATGCAAGCTGGTACTGTTTATACATTAACAGCCGCAAATATTACAGATTGCAAAGGCAATACAATTGGAACGGATAACAAAGCCAAAGTTGGGTTGCCGGTAGATGCAATAGCATTGGATATGATTGTCAATGAAATTTTATTTAATCCAAGAAGTAATGCAAACGACTTTGTGGAATTTTATAATAAAAGCAACAAGATATTTGATGCGTCAAAACTGTTTGTTGCTAATAGAAACAGTAGTAATGTAATTAGTAGCATTGGCTCTTTAACCTCAACACCGTGGTTAGTTTTCCCAGATGATTATATTGTACTTACAGAAGATGCTACAAGCCTGAGCAGAGAATACCTTGTTTCAAACCCCGATTGGGTTTTCACTAAATCTTCTTTGCCATCTTTTCCTGATGATCAAGGATTTGTTCTTTTATTAAACCAACAAGGCGATGTAATTGATGAAGTAAATTATAATAAGAGTTGGCATTTTAAATTGATAGACAATGAAGATGGCGTTTCATTAGAAAGAATAGATCCTGCTGGTGCCTCGCAAGAACCAACCAACTGGCATAGTGCCGCCTCTACTGCAGGATATGGGACACCAACTTATAAGAATTCGCAGTATAAATTAATTAACAGCGTTAATGCGACAATAGAAGTAGTGCCAAAAGTATTCTCTCCTGATAATGATGGTCGAGATGATATTGCCACAGTTCAGTATGAAGTAACAGAACCCGGATTTATTGCCAACATCACCATTTTCGATGCAGCAGGAAGACCAATACGTAACCTTGTCCGCAATGGCACATTAGGATTAAAAGGCTATTGGAACTGGGATGGACTAGATGATAAGGGCAATAAACTTCCGGTTGGTTCTTATATTATATTCACAGAGATTTTTAATCTGCAAGGCAAGAAGGAGAAGTTTAAGAATGTGGTAGTGCTTGCGAGAAAATTATAGGGATCAGACTTTTATATTTGACAACAATCTTGCCCCTATAATTTTCGAAGCAAACTCTAAATATACAGGAATTTTTATGTTTTTGTTTGAGGCACTTCAAATGTCTATAAGGCTCGCAAGTCTATATCAGTTCAATATCAAAACTTACAAGGTCTTTAAATTGATGTATCCTTATATCAATATCTTTTCGGGTAATTTCTTTTAATCTTGTTGGACCAAATTTCTCTACACAAAAACTTGCCATTGCAGAACCAACAATGATGGCTCTTTTCATATTCTCAAAAGAAATATCGTTAGTAGCAGCAAGATGCCCCATAAATCCTCCGGCAAATGTATCGCCAGCACCTGTTGGGTCAAATACTTCTTCTAATGGTAATGCTGGTGCGAAAAATACCTGGTCGCCATGAAATAATAAAGCACCATGCTCCCCTTTTTTAATAATCAGGAATTTAGGTCCCATTTCCATAATACTTTTAGCTGCTTTTACCAGCGAAAATTGCCCGGTTAATTGTCTTGCTTCTGCATCATTCACCATCAACATGTCTACATACTTCAAAACAATTTTTAGTTCGGCCATCGCAATTTCCATCCAGAAGTTCATGGTGTCCATCACAATAAGCTTTGGACGTTTTTTTAATTCCTGGATTACATTCAGTTGAATTTTTGGGGCAAGATTACCCAGCATCAAAAATTCTGCTCCTTGATAGCTTTCCGGAATAGTTGGATCAAAATCAGCCAATACATTCAAATCTGTAATTAATGTATCTCGGCTGTTCATGTCTTCATGATAACGGCCACTCCAGAAAAAAGATTTTTTGTCAGGTACTATTTCTACTCCTTCCATTTCCACTCCTCTTTTTTTCATCTCCTCCATTTCTTCCTTTGGAAAATCATCTCCAACAATAGAAATCTGTTGTACTGGTTTCACAAAATGGCTGGCCGCATATGCAACATAAGTGGCAGAGCCACCAACAATCTGGTTTATTTTCCCAAAAGGTGTTTCAATCGCATCAAAAGCCATTGTTCCAACTGTAATTAAAGACATAATAGATTTTTATAGATTAATTGCAAAGTCAAATATGACTTGCTTATCTGGTTTCGGCGGCAAACCTACATGAATTTTGTTTACAGGAAAAACCATGTTGCTTTGTTTCAGGTTATTATACATTTTATTGTACTAGACTAATCAACTTAAACACAGAATAGTATCTTTGGGCATGGCCACGGTTCGACGTAAAAAAGCTTCCAAAAAAGATTTTATCCTTCTCAGGGCTTCTGCTATGTTCAGGGAAAAGGGTTTTTCAGCTACTTCTATGCGGGATCTGGCTGAAATGGTGGGTATTGAAGCTGCCAGTTTATACAATCATATACAATCAAAATCGGAGATATTACAGGAAATTATTTTCCGGATGACGAATGATTGTAATGTGCATTTAGAAGAACTAGAGAGCAGCAACCTGAGTAGTATAAAGAAAATAGAATCATTAATACGTTTTCATGTGCAGATGATGATAAGTAAATGCGATGATTACACCGTGATGATTAATGAGTGGATGCACCTTTCAGAACCATACCTTACTAATTTTAATATTCAACGACACCAGTATGTGGTTAAGATGGAACGCATTGTCGCTGATGGTTTCCAGCAAAAGGAAATGAAAGGAATATCGCCATATGTAGCAGTGCTTACTATTTTATCATCTGTTCGTGGCTTAGAATTCTGGCATCGTAGCGCACAAAAAATTACACCACAGGAAATCGAAGATAATATGGTGAACCTTCTGATTAGCGGACTAAAAAAGAATTGAGAACATGTCTATTCATTTTCACTCACTCAAGATTAAGGAGATAAAAAAAGAAACGGACGATTGCGTTTCTGTAACTTTTGAAATCCCAGATGCATTAAAATCAAAATTTATTTATAAGCAGGGGCAAAGCCTGACAATGCGAGCAACAATTGGTAATGAGGAAGTTCGCAGAACTTATTCACTGTGCAGTTCTCCGCTGGAAAACGAATGGAAAGTGGCAATAAAAAAAGTAGAAGGCGGATCATTTTCAACATTTGCTAACCTCAGTTTGAAGAAAGGCGATATGTTGGATGTAATGCAACCAGTAGGAAAATTTTATGTAGAGCTAAATCCTGAAAATAAAAAAAAATATCTCGCCTTTGCAGCCGGAAGCGGCATCACTCCGTTGCTTTCGATCATTAAAACAACATTACAGACAGAACCACAGAGTAGTTTTACATTAGTCTATGGAAATCAAAGTCGCAGCTCAATTATATTTTTTGAAGAGTTGGAAGGGTTGAAAAATAAATACCTGCAGCGATTTAATTTTATAAATATACTTAGTAGGGAAAGAACAGATGCGTCAATCAACTTTGGAAGAATTAACACAGAAAAATTAGTTGAACTTTCAAAGCTGATTAATTATTCTTCAATTGACGAAACATTTATTTGCGGCCCAGAAGAAATGATTTTTTCTGTAAAAGAATTTTTAGAGCAAAAGGAATTGACAAAAAGAAAATTCATTTTGAATTATTTACTACGCCTGGACAGAAGAAGTCGGAGGTTAGAAGTCCGAAGTCAGAAACAAACAGTGGCCCTAAAAGTAATATAACAGTAAAGCTAGATGGTCGTTCTTTTGCTTTCGATTTGTCCTTAACCAGCAATACCAGTATATTAGATGCAGCATTGCAGCAAGGTGCCGATCTTCCTTTTGCTTGTAAAGGCGGCGTATGTTGTACTTGTAAAGCCAGGTTGCTAGAAGGCGAAGTAAGTATGGATGTGCATTGGGGATTAGAAGATGAAGAAGTGGAACAAGGTTATATTCTCACTTGTCAATCACACCCTAAAACGGAAAAAATTGTGGTTGATTTTGATGTCAAATAGATTTACTATTAAAAAAACCGCCCCGGAAAACCGGAACGGTTGGTTGTTCATAACTCCAGAGCATAGGAATCATTATATTTTATTGCTTCACCACTTTCAGTGCTTCCTTATTATTAAGTCTGATAAAATAAATTCCATTAACTAATCTGTCCATGTTGATAAATTGACTTGTAGCGGTAATTTTTATGCGTTGCAATATTCGTCCATTTACATCGCTTAACACAGCTTCAGTTCCTATCAGTTTGTCATCTCCCACTGTAATTGTAATACTTCCTTTTGTAGGATTTGGATAAACGATGGTTGGTACTGTACCTCCTTTATTATAATTGAGTCTTACAATATTTGAATACCTGAAGTGGTTATCAATATCTACCTGTTTTAATCGGTAGAACATTGTATTGCTGGCAAGCCTGTCAATACGATAATCAGTAAACTGATAGGTACTGGTGGAGGAAGTATTACCTGCGGCAGCCACTATTCCTATTTGTTCATACGCAACACCATTCAATGATCTTTCAACCCGGTATTCTTTACTGTTCTGTTCGCTGGCGGTAGCCCAGTTCAATAGATTATTTTTATCAATAGTAGTTCCATTAAAGTATAACCATGTAACTGGTAGCGGTGTTCCAATGGATGAACATTGCGTTGTGCCAGGTCTTAATGTTTCAGAGTTTCCAACTCTGTCTGTTGCAAGTATGAAGAAACAATAATTGGTGCCAGAAGGTAAAGAGAACGTAGTGTCATTTCCATATACTTTTGGAAATAGGATACTGTAGTTTGTCTGGTCGTTAGTAACATAGATAGTATAAAAATCTATTCCGCAACCATTTAAATCGTCCGTACCTGTCCAGCTCAACGTAATTGGATTGGTACCTGTTGCAGTCAATGTATTTAATTGGCTTGTGGGTGGCAATGCATCAATCATATTTGTATGAATGTTGGTTGGTATTACTTCATTACCATCAAATACAATAAAGGCTTTTGCTCCAATAGTATCGAGAGTTTGTGCATCGGATCTTGGTTTGATACTGAAATTGACAAACCCATTACCATAAGCTTGCTGCGCAATATCCTTTAGGAAAAGAAAACCAGCCAGCGGATCTTCAGGAGGTAATAAGGTAAGAGGATCAATTGCCTGGAACTCCCAAAATATCTCATTGTTAACAATATTATATCCTGCAGTAAGGTCTACATATACACCAGTGGAATCACGGGCATCCAGCCGCTGATAATAAAATGGTCTGCCTGCCGGAATATCAAAAGATTGATTATTGAAACCCACACTACCTAATTCTAACGTTGTAGGATCTTGCTTAGGTTCTATTGGAGTGGTTATCTTAATATAACGAGCCCTTGCTGTAGCGTTTGAGTCATTTTCAAATAGAACAGTATAAGGCATCCTGTCATTTACACTTACACATTTTTTATCTGGTTGTCCATCAGGGCCAATGATAAGGTTTGGATCAATGGGAACCAATACAAACATTTTTTTGGTATCATCCCAAACTAACCGGACCTTTTTTCGGGTACCACCTTCTGAACAGTTTTCTTCTATTTTATATCCTCTTAATCGAAGAATAAGTTCAACACCTCTATCCGAATCCCACATTTCTTTCGCTTCAGCCCAATCTTCATTACTTTTTAGCTTCCAATAAAGGTCATTATTTTCTATAAAATCAAAGAACCCTCGACTATCATTATTCTTTTTAAACTTGCCAACAATTGGAACTTCAGTATGCTGACGTATGTTTTTCCCGTCGTTTTGCTTGAAACATAATCTCCTAAGGCTAAAATACCGGTTCCTGTTCCAACACCTACTCCTACTGGTCCCCCTACCAACGCAGCACCTAAACCTGCCACCAAACTACCACCACTACCTGCAACATCCCACTTGGCATCAACTTTATCGTTATAAGTAGAATTTGGATTAGTCTGTACTTTATAATTATTAACACCTTTAAATGCCAGATCTATAAATCCTAAAATAGTTCCGGGACCTCCAGTTCCAGTAACTGGTTCAGGAATTGTTAATTGCAAATCATTAACAACCTCCGCAATCATTTCGCCAGTTTTCCATGAAAATAATACGTTTGAAACAAGATCATTTACTTCTTGCCCAGCTTTTACTTTATCTATAGAGCATACCTTTTTATCCTTAGATTTTACTTCTTGCAGCCCCCACACATCAATACCATTTACTGGATTATTACCTACATACTGGTACATCCCCATGCCGTCCTCGTATTCTATTAAATCTCTTTGGTTAAACACACCTGTTTCAGGAGAATAATTTCTAAAGAAAAAGCGGTAACTGCTGGTGGCACTGTCATATTCCTGCCCGGTAAAACCAAAACGGTTGCCAGCGATAGAGTATGCTAACGGATTATTAGAGCTATCAAGTCTGGAAAATTTTCCATATGGATCATAGTTATATTTTTCAACAAGCCTTCCATTATTATTACTGATGGCTTCAACAGAACCAAGATCATCAGGATGATAATAAAACTTATTGCTATTCTTTTCACTCATTACCGGTGATAAGAAGTTCATAAATACAGTCTGATTGAGCAGCGAGCTACTGCTATCTAATTCTTGTATTTGTTCAGCGCCGCTGTAAGTGTATTTAAATATGTTGCCATTAACGGACTTTACAACTCTTCTGTTCAATGCATCATAGCCATATGTTGTAACTACGGCAGGGGAAGCAGAGTCTTTAAGTAAGCGATTTTCTGCATCATAAGTTTTATAAAAATTGCCATCGTAGGTAATATTCCCCCTGTTATCAAAAGTAAAACTTGTACCATTTACAGCCGTAAGCTGGTTAAGATTATTAATAGTATATGTTGTTGCAGTTCCGTTCAGGTTGGCGGCAGTTCGGTTACCAACGGCATCATAAGAATAAGTGTTTTGAATGACGGGGCTACCAAGAGGGCCTCTTTTATAATTTATTAGACGATACCCATTGTCGTAAGCAAATTGCTCTGATAAGGCAGGGTTATTATTTCTGATAATAGCCGTTTTATTATACTCTTTATCATAAGTAAATGCTGTATTCTGAATACTGCCACCCGAAGTATTGATACTGCTGAGCCGGTTTGCAAAATCATATTGCATAGCGGTGTTTATACCATTGGAGAAAGTTTTATTAGTAAGCTGGTTTGCATTATTGTAAGCATATTCCACTACCACTACACTATCTTTTAAAATTTTTGTAAGCCTGTTGCGGCTGTCAAATTGCTTTATCACGGTAGCATTGTTGGGGTAGACAGTTGTTTGTGTGCGGCCAGCAATATTATAATTGTAAACAATAGTTCTTCCATCAAAACTTTCAGCTATTACTCTGTTTAACTTATCGTAAGTAAAGCTTGCAGTTCCCTTACTGTTCGTTGCTGTTAAAACACGGTCTAATTTATCGTAGGAATAAGAAAATATTTCGCCGCCTGGCAACGTACGACTGATAATACGGTTTAATGTGTCATACTGATATAGTATGTTGGTGGCGTCTGTAAGTCGGATATTCGTAATATTTCCTTTGTTATCGTAGGTGTAGTCTATGTATTTACCATCAGGATAGGTTAACTTTTTTCTTCGGTTCAGGTTATCATACGTATAGCTGGTAATATTATTATTCTGATCTTTTAAGGAGATAATATTTCCTTCCTCATCATAGGCTGGTGTTATTATAAAACCATTATTATCAGTATACGTTTTTATTCGGTTCCTTCCATCATAAGTATAAGAACTAACATGACCTTCACGGTCTGTTACAGATACTATATTGTTGTTTTTATCATACGTATACTGGCTACTATTACCTAAAGGGTCTGTTACCTGCTTCAGTCGGTCTAAGCTGTCGTATATTGCCGTTGTAGTGGCACCGGTTCCATTCGTGTAGCTGATTATATTCCCGTTTTTATCATATAACAAATTTGCAATAATGCCATCAGCATCTTTTGCAGTTGTAAGCCGGTTCAACTGATCGTAAGTGTAATCAACAACCTGGCCGTTAGGAAGAAAAGCATGGGTAACATTTCCATTACCATCATAACTATATAAAGTTTTGTTTTCTTCCGCATCTTTCATGCTGCTCAGTCTGTTTCTGTTGTCATAGCTAAATTTCGATTCATTATTTAATGCATTTTTTATTGAGAGGCGATTGTTCATTCCGTCATAGGAAAAACTTGTTTGATTGCCTGTAGAGCCAGTTGTTTTTACAAGCCTGTTACTTGCATCATAGTCAAATGTGCTTATTTCATTATTTTGATTTTTGTAAGAAACAACATTTCCTTCAGCATCATAAGTAAGTTGAATACTATTGTTAATAGCGTCAGTAATTTTCTTCATTCTGTCCAGAATGTCATACTCCAAGGAGGTATTATTACCTCTTGCGTCAGTATAGGAAAGTAAGTTGCCTCTTGCGTCGTAAGATATTGCAGCGTTATAAGCATTTGGCCCGCTTACTGTTATTGGATTGCCCCAAGTATCATAATTATAAGTATAAATATTTCCTTTCGGGTCTGTGCTGGTTAAAATATCGCCGTTTGCATTATAAGTTGCCGTATATGTATTATTGCCCGGTGTTATCAATTGTGTCATGTTGCCTTTTACATCGTATAACAAATTGTATAGATTCCCGTTAGGATCTTTATAACTATTTATTTTTTTAAAATCAGCAGTATAAGTGTAGGTACTTACCTGGCCTAGAGGGTCTGTTGCGGTAAGCATATTCCCATAAATGTCATATGTATAATTATACTCTTGGCTATTCGCATCCTTCATTTTTATACGGTTACCCTGATCGTCATATTCATAAGCCATATTAAAACCGCAGCAATTGCCTGATATGGAAGTGAGCCATGAAAAATTATTCACTGTTTTGTAGGTGTATTTGGTAACCTGGTTGCCGG
This sequence comes from Chitinophagaceae bacterium, assembly GCA_016706055.1. Taxonomy (GTDB): domain Bacteria; phylum Bacteroidota; class Bacteroidia; order Chitinophagales; family Chitinophagaceae; genus JJ008. Next base: position 329,566 of record JADJKL010000004.1, read on the forward strand.
TTTCAAGATGGTCGGTAACAAGAGTACTTTCAGAAGCTGTGTCATAGGAAAAACTCATCCGCTTGTTGCATCCTATTAATTCTCTGGTAGATAAGTCAGGAAAATAAATTATATCAAGTTTATTATTATTCTTGTCACTTAGCGATTTCATAGGCCCATTCACCAGATAGGTATATGTGTATTTACCATTCAAGGGATCTTTCACTTCTTTCAGGTTTCCACCCGTTTCATATGTATAGGTAAATGTTCTTGAAGGTGTTGCAACAGCATCTACAACAGTGGCAAGCTTACCTTGTGGGTTATACGTAAAACTGATTGACTGACCCGCACTATTAGTAATAGTTGTAAGTAAAGTATCGGTATAACTAAAGTTGATAAAATTACCGTTTGGCTCTTCCATGCGGGTTATCCTTCTGTGTGCAGGATTAGCAAAAAAATATTTCATACCATCAAGTTCAGACAGTACATATTTTCCAGGCTCATATTGCGATAGGGTACTAAAAAAACCAGATGGTGCTTTATAACCACCACTTGATATCGAATCATATTTATCCTCCCGGCCATCACCCCAGAATATTAATCTTGCACCAAGCGTAGTATCATAATTGTATTTAATGTTATAGCGGAAAGCCCATCCATTTCCATAGCCATAATCTTCATTAAACAAATAGCTATTGTAATAGAATGTAATGTCGATATCAAACTTACGGGCAGGTATATAAATATCTGTTCTGGGTATAAACAAATTTCCGCTTAGTGTATTAACCTGCGTACCAAGCGGTCCTGTTTTATTAGGGTTATTTAAATTTTGTCCGCTGGCTGAAAGAAAACAAATGACTAGCAGTGGCAGAAAAAATAACCTGCCATACCCATTATACCTGCTATTATTATTGTTATACATACAATATTATTTATTCGTAATTATTTTAATTTGAACAAAACAAAGCCTGGTTCTGGAGCTTGGTCAGGAGCTTTGGTGTGAATTATTATCGTACCGCTTCCGCCTGCCCTGATAATATCCGGAGGCCCATCTGGTTCAATAAGCTCTAAGTAGAGAGATGTTGTTCCTGTTGGTACCCCTGCTTTTGTAAATGCCATTTTCACATCGTATTCACTATATAAGATTCTTGATTGTGCAGGGATATCAAAATTTGTTGGATTGCTATAATTAATAAGGATGACAACAGGACTTTTTTGCAAAACCCGTTGCGGCACTACAAGCTCTACTACGAGTTGTGAGTTTAAGCCACTCGAAGCACCCGGATCACAACCAGGTTGATTGCCATTACCTGCACCAGTGTTAGGGCCTCCACCTGTTATTAAACCCCCATTATTGGCATTTACAATAGAGAATCCATTAGACATTACAGCCTCAGAAAGATCAGTCTTTATCAGTGTAACATCATAAATACCCAATGGTTTTCCTTGCAGATTAAAAGTTGCAAATACCTGTCCGCTGTTCGTGTAATAAACTCTTGATGAATAAATAGTTGTTCCTACTTTGCTCAGTTTGGCACTCATACTATCATTAAACAACGAGCCCTTGATTCGTATCGTTACGTTTCCAATATTAGCTCCTGCATTTGTATGAACATCCAATATGGCAAAAGGCAGTTTAACAACTTTTAGTTTTACATTTTGGATAATTGGATTTGGTGAAACGCAACGATACATGATATAGTAAACAGAATCAGTTACATCCGTCATTACAATTTTCTGATTGCCATAATTCGGTATTTCAAAACGATAATTATAATTTGCTGCAGTTGGTATATATCCTGCTCCTATAAACATTTCATTATTCATAGTAAGCGAATCTGCTGTGGTCAATGTAACAAGTAATGTAGATCCATATAGGGAATCTGGAATTCGCAGTTTATAAAAACGGCTTACTGCTTGTAATGTGTTAGGTTCTTCCACATTTAACTGTAATTCTTTTACTTTAACGTAAACCGGCGATGAGGATATCCCTACATTATTTTCCTTATTAGACTCAAGAATATTATTGAGCAAATCTGTTTTTACAAATAAATTATAATTGCCCTCTACAACACCTGTAACCATTGGTGTCATTTTTATTGTATCTGATTGCAACGGCTGCATCAATATATTTTTATCCTTAATGCCTAACAGCACTGCTGTGGAATCAAAAAGATTTCCGGCAGAAAGATAAATACCATCCTTGCTGTAGCCTCTAGCCTGTTCCCCGGATATGTTTTGCACCACCCATCTAGCTGTATCCATCGGATAGCCTAATGTTACTGTATCTGGCTTCATAACATTACTTACAGTCAGGTCTGTAATAGGCGGGGTGTATACATTCAGTAAACTAAAGCCTAGGTTATTGTTCTCATTAATTTCAATAATTGCATTATTCGAATTTGTCTGGCTTATTAGTACATAATTACCCGGTACAGTAGATAATGGTATGGTAGCAGTTACTGTGTCATAATAGAATTCTCCCGGCATTAATGGACTCGTTCTGTTTTTTGTGGTAAGTACTCTGTCGCCATCATTATTAGTAACTAAAAAATCAGGAGATAACACCAGTGCATTTTGAAAATTTGTTCCCGGGAAAGTAGTACCCGTTCCTTTATTAGTTATTTTATAAATAACGGTGATAGGTTGTCCTATGGCTACAGTTGAAGGCGCAGTAATAATACTGTCAACCAAATCGGATAAAGGTGGTACTGTAACATGTATCTTTTTTGCAGCCCCTGTAATATCTCTTACAAAATTTACATTATTTGATATTATTTTTTCTGCAGGGATGCTATTGGTAGCATTGGTATGCACATAAACATAATAATCTCCCTCAGGCATTGCTGGAGTATAGAAAGTTTTATTAAATCCTATTTCCTGATTGCGGTTTAGTTGTAAATATTTATACTGTTCTGCTACTTTTATATCATTTGCATCAGCTATAGAATCGGTAGAGAAATAAGCTTTATCAAACCATGTATAATAGTATTGAAGCTTGTTAGGGTTATAGCCTATATTTTTTACAGCCCAGTTAATAGCATAAGAAGATCCTACTGTTGTTGCATCTGCTGCAGAAACAGTTGATACAATATGATCAACCAATGGGTTAGTAAATATTTTATTTGCTGCTGTGCTAATATTGTTGTTAATATTTGTTCCCTCATAAGTGCCATTATCAGCATTGGTTTTTATAAAGAAATAAGCTGACGAGCTGCCAATTTGTGGAAAACAACCGTTCAATTCATAAGACATTTTTGTAGTATTAAAATTGAAAGTGTCTGTATAGCTCTGTCCGTTGGTGATTGCTCTGCTCTGCATTTTTCGTCCCATAAAATAACTAGTTCCAGCATTAAATACAGGATTACAGCTTACAAAAAGACTGTCTGTCCAAGTGTCTGCCGTTGTGCCAGTTCCATTATTTGAAACAGTATATTGTATGTTATTATTATAAATAGCAAATACTGTATCTGTGAGTTGCACAGATGACACCACAAGATCATTGGGTATTGCAGCACTTACAAGAGTAACTGCAGAAGCACTAAGATTGTTGAGGTAACTTGTTTCTTTAAAAGCACTATCATAATTACTACGTACAAAGAAATAGCGGTTTCCAGTTGCAGCAGCAGGTAGATTATATGTTAATGAATGAGAAACTCCTGAACCTGCAGGTAAATTTTCTGTAAAAGTTAATGTACTTATTAATTGTGCACTGTTATCAAATGCAGGGAAGTTGCTCATAAATACCTGATCATAACGAACATGGCTAAATACTGAACCTTGCCCATTATTCATAATAGTATATGAAATATTGATTGGTTGTCCGCCAATTGAATTAGCCGGTACAGTAATACTTGGTACAATTATGTCGGGTCTGCTAATTGTTATGGGTAAATTACTTCTTTTTATTTGTGCAGTTCCCGGGTATTCAAATACAGTTTTGTTAGGATTGGTATAAACATACACATAGTAAGTGCCTGTATCAAGGTCAGAAGGAATAACAAAATTTGAAGTTGTAGGAAAACTTCTTCCTGTTTCCAAAGCAGTTTCAGTATTTACTTTTTTAGCGATGCTTCCACATTCATTTATTACATCAGGGTATAGTAAACCCATGGATGGTTGGGTGCCATGTTTTATTTCATCAATAAGTATTGCATTAGAAACAATTAAACCAGCAGAGTCTTTGCTTAAATAAACTCTATCCAGCCAGTAACTTGATCCTAGAATCAGGTGGTCTTGAAAAATAGGTGAGCCAATACAGGTAGATCCTGGAGGTGCAGTACAAGGGCAACGGCCTATCAAATCATATAAGTCATGCCCTTTTGCTGTTTCAATATTATCAGTAAAACCTTCATTCTTTATATTCCAGTTAAAGCCAATTGGCTGAGTAGTGCTTGCAGAAGTTACTGGTACTGTAAGGGAGTTAATGGTAAGCTTTGGTGTAGGTGTCAGGTACACTTGCATAAGAGCTTGGCCTATATTATTATTTATTGAAGCACCTTCATAAAGACTGGTATTAGTTTTAGCATTACACTTTACATAAATAAACCAGTTGCCGAAAATAAAATTAGGGATCACAACAGGCACATTTTTAGTATAGCTGCTATCGGGTTGTAATTGAGAATTAATATCTGCAAATGCCTTAACCGCATTAGGATAATAAGAACCATTCTCTTTTGGTATTGTTAATGGAATACATTGGCTTCTATCAAATAAAGGATTTTGTGAAATAAAAATTGAATCTGTCCAGTTTACACCAGCTGGAGTTACTACTCCATAGTTTTTCACTTTATAGGTAAGATTAATTGTGCTGCCCGAGAATGTAGTTGTTGGCGCAAAAACAGAATCAACTCTTAGATCAGGTGTAGGAGCAAGCGAAATGTTCATCGGTGTTTGTTTTTTTGCCGTATCATTCGCAACGCTTACTTGTAAAATTTTCCAGTTCGGATGTTCATTGTCAGTAATTACATATATATAAACAGGAAAACTGTAACTCAGCGGTAATGTAAAATCAAGACTGCTTGTATAAGATTGACCGCTCTCCAGGGCAGAAGGCCTGATCTTCTTACCTAATAATAATGGCCTTCCATTACCAGTAAGTGAACTCCAGGATGAGGCGTTCCAGTTTGGTGAGCCGTCAAAACTTACATTCGGCACCGTGTCGAGTGCAAAATAAACTCCATCATACCATGTAGATCCTAATAATGTTCTGCCTGGTCCTTCATTCGTTACTTTCCAACTTATTGTTATTGTTTGTCCAGAAGTTGCTGTTGTGGGAGCTTGCACATTACTTACTACCAGATCAGGAAGTGGAATAAGCCTGAACTGCTGAACTGGCCCTATAGTTTGAGAGCAAGGATTTTTCGCTACAATTTTCCATTTATATGTTCTATTGTATGGAAGGGATGCATTTTTAGGAAGTATATAATTAATATTATTGATATTACTTGCATAAGGTGTTATTGGTTCTGTTGCAGCAGAGTCCCATAAATAAAGATCATAATTGATAGTATTGCTTCCGGGAGTCCATGAAAGTGTAAGTGGTAATTGCTGATCAATAGCATTATTTGCCGGCTGCATATTGCTTACAATTCCGGGCTGGTTGCTAGAGGTAGATATAGCAATTTCTTGTTCGTTAGTATAAACAGGATCACATGGACTATTAGCCTTTACGCTAAGTGTGTAGGAGCCAGGAGTTTGCCATTGCACCCATGCTGTGTCGTTATGAGTAGTTAAAACACCTCCGCCACTAAGATTCCATTCAAAATTAGCTCCGGGAATTTTTTGAGTAGTGTACCGATATGTTGCAAGACAAGGGTTCTGGTCACCAATAATTGGGCTTAGTGTTCGTATTCCAATACAAAAAGTTTGTTCTACCGGTGTTGCAGCATTGTAATTAGCATTGCCATTTTGTATGGCTCTGATTGTTACTGTGCCTGCTCCTACTTTGTATATATATGGAGTGCCACCGTTGTACGCTACCGCACTATTTGCTCCTGCAATTACTGAATAAGTAATTCCAAGCCCGGCAGAAGAGCTGCCTGTAAGAAATAGGTATGATGAATTTAAAATCTGATTGGGAATAGAGTCAAAAGTAATAACCTGGTTTCCTTTAACTACGGTAATCGTATCGTATACATCTGGTGCTGGACTAAACACATCATCACCTGGCTGCACTGCTTTTACGATAATTGTTCCTACAGCATTGTTGCCTGTTATAAATAATGTATCATTTTGAATAAATCCTTGGCCACTTATTTTCTGATAATAAACAGGAAGTCCGGAGCTGGATGTCGCTGATAATTTTACATGAGCTGTTGGCGACATGGTAACTGTAGCAGCATGTGGAAATATAATAGTTTGTATCTGAGCAGCATTATTAAATACAATTGCATTAGAAGAAGGACCTGTGCCGCAATCGCTGGCAAATTTTACCGTATAGCTGCCAGCATCTGCTGCGTAATAATAAGGATTAGTAGCACCAGCAATTTCAATATCATTTTTGAGCCACTGTGCAGTTGTTCCCGGAGGAAATGAATTTGTGCTGAGTGTTCTTGCAAAATTATAAGCAACCGGAGTTTGTGTTGGCGCAATTCCATTAATGATTACGGTCCGTTCTTTAACAATATTACCTGCTGCATTGGAAATAGAAAGCTGAATTCGTCTGTTTCCGGTTGTTGTCCAATCCACTGTAGCAATGCTATCCAAATAAGTCAAATTGCCACCGCCATCAGGTAAACTCCAGGTAAACGTTACAGGTTCATCAGCGAGGTTAGCAGCTTTATAGTTTTGAATACCTGTACAAACTGCTGTATCACCAATTATTTGAAAACCAGCATAAGGAAGCCTGTTATTAGTAGTAAACTGATATTTAAAGGCTGTGTTTGCTTCAAACCTCAGATAAATTGTATCTGGTGCAGTCACTTTAATTTTAATGCTATCATACACTGTTTGCCCAGGTGCGACATTTGTATTGTTCCCAATATTTTTTGCAAATATTTGCGACAAATTTTTATTGTATCCCCTAACCGATGCATAGCGGTTGGATAAGGCACTGAAATAACAAGTTTGATTGGTGGCCTCAATATATACCTTCAGACTATCTGTAGTGGTAAATACCATTTTATAAAAATCATAGGAATCATTGTTAGCAGAATTTTGAGGTGTAAAATTTATGTGCCCTTTCTGTGTACTATTACTGCCTACTCTTTTGGCCTGGGTAAAACTATTGTTGGGCTCAACGTCATTATCTGCAGCACTCGTTTCTGTTATCTCGTAGCTTATCTCATATTCAAATGGTGGTACATTTGAACTTGATCTTAATTCAAAACTTATGTCACCTTTTTGTAAACCACAAATGTAGAAAGTGTCAATATAAACCGAATCAGGCTGTAGAGTCGTTTCAGGAAAATGTGGTTTTGGCTTATGGGTAAAATAGCCATTCGTAATAAGGCTGATATTATTTGAAATATAATTTCCCCGATAGGTCGTTTTTAAATAGACTTTAATATTGCCATCTTCCGGTATGTTCCCTTTATAAAAATCTTTCGTATCATACGATGCGGTAGATTTGAACCCCACATTGCCTTTTTTTACCTCACCTACATTTATTGGTGTTGCGGTGGAAAAAGTATTATTTGGTTCTACGTCAATATTGCCAGTGCTGTCTACTCCGTGATATCTAAGGGTATAATTAATTTTACCATGATTAGATCCATCTGAATGAAGTCGTATATAGAAAGTATCTGCGGTAAAAGCCCGGATCTTTATTGAGTTATAAAAAGGAGTGTTGCAGGCAGGATAATTTTCCCAATAGGCAAGGGTTTGATAATCCAGCTCATTGCCAAATTTATCAAGAATATCAGCTGCCAGATAATAATAATCTTGGGTACATTCTTCATTCATCGCTTCTACTACTAAATTTACAGCGCCGTGAAAAGGAACTATAATTCTGTAAGTATCATATTCGTCTATAAACGTATCTGTGTTTGTATCATAATTTCCAACAGTTCCTCCTTTGGTTTCTCCTTCATTTAGAATGATAGCATTGTATATGCAACAATTATCTTCGTCATCATCATAAATATCCTGGTATTTATAAGCAAAGGTGTATCCAAAAGCTCCATTAGAGACAAACTTGATCAATAATTCATCTCCTTGCTGCATATTACTTAGAGGGATAATTGATGATACGCTTTGGAAAGAGGTGGTAGCAGAGTTATCACCAACATATCCGGTGGCGAAAGGAATGGAGCTGCCGTTTTTGTAGCAAAAATATTTTATCCATTTAGGCCCGCCACTACAGCTATTATTTTGAGCCCGAATTTTTAAATTGACACTGTCATAATTGGCAGCGGGCAATATGCTTTTAAAATAATCTATTGTATCATAATTAGTATTTCCCCAAAATTCATATCCAACACTTCCCCCTTTAGTTTCATCAAAAGAAAAAAGAGAGGCTGATGCTGGAGTGTTATTATAACTATAATAAATATCATCAATTGAAGCAGAATTTGTTGGAAGCCATTCTACTGTGTAATCAAAATTACCAAGGCTTTCCAGTTTTAAATAAAAACTATCTGCTGCAAGACCGCAGGCTAAGATTGTAAAGGTAGCGGTGCTGCCCTCATCTATCAGATAGCTCCTTTGTTCAATATTGCCTACATATGCTCCACCAACCGTTAGGCTATTAAATAATGTGATGTCAAAGCTTTTTGTGCCGCTTGTTCCTGTGTTTGTAACTTCAAATTGTATATAAAGGTTGGCGTTATAATTGAACTCAATGCCATAAAAATCAACTACATCCCCACTTCCAAGGCTTGCAGTAGTTAAATCATTTTTGAGGAATTCATTTGCCGTTGAAAAACTGTTATTCGGCTCAATCTCATTAGTTTGACTAATTTGGCCAAAAGAAACAGTTTTTAATAACATAAGTAAGCTAACAAAAAGCAATTTTTTTTTCATAACCTATAGTTCGGGTTTTGCAGGTATAGTGTTAGAATCGTTTTAGAATCTCAAAAGTCATCAGCAATTTTATAATTCTTAGAAAAATGTTTATATCGAAAATCAATCGGCCTTTTTTGATGACCTTTTATGAGAGATTCGATATGATTGAGTAAAACATATTACCCACTATTAAGTATTCATAATTTTTTTTATACATGATCTAGCTAGCAGTTCAATATCACCAAATGTTTTTTCAATAGCTGAATACTGAAGGAATAACAAATTGAAGTATCTTAGGCAGCAGAAGATAATACATGAGTGAAAATATACCCGACAATTGGATTGAAAAGCTAAAAGGAAACCACGAACAGGAGCTTAAAATAGTTTATGATGCGAATTATCCAAAAATAAAAAAGTATGTTTTGGAGAACAGTGGTACTGAAGCTGAAGCTAAAGATATTTACCAAGATGCATTTATAGCTGTATGGCGAAATATTCAACTTGACAGGGTAATATTTAATAACATAGATAATTTAGAAAACTATCTTTTTCGTGTTGCCCAGAATAAAATGGCTTGACCAGTTAAGAAGTAAAAAAAGAAGAAAAACAGATTTGGTTGACACTGCGAGCCTGGGCGATGTATTAGATGTACAACTTGAAAAATACGAAGAAGACTATTTGAAAAAAGTAAAATCAGGGTTTGCATCTTTAGGAGGTCCTTGTAAAGATTTGCTGCATCGATTTTATTTTTTGAAGCAGCGAATGAATGAAATCGCAGCATCATTTTCTTGGACTGAGGCAACCGCAAAAAATAATAAATACCGTTGTTTGCAGCAATTGCGAAATATAGTTTTATCAACAAAAAAATAACCTTTGAAATTCACCCATACAATATCTCCAGAGGAACTTGAAAAAATTGAGCGGTTTCTAACTACAGAAATGAATGAAAGCGAAGCCACCGCTTTCTCTGCAGAGCTTACGCAAAATGATGAGCTACAGGAAAAAACCGAAGAGGTGAAGCTTTTATTATTAGGAATAAAGGAAGCTTCTTTAGAAAATTATTTATTCAATACGGCTACAGATGTAAGAACAATTACAGATAAAAAAAAGAAGAATGTATTTGTATTAAATGTTAAAACAATTCTTGTAGCGGCTTCCATTGCCTTAGTTGTTGGTTTATTTACTTGGTTCGTATTTCAAAACAGAGACCAAAATAAGCAGATATATAGCCAATATTATTCGCCTGATCCAGGGCTTGCTACAGTAATGAGTGTGGTAAGTGATTACGATTTCGAAAAGGCAATGGTAGAGTATAAAAATGGAGAGTATGATAAAGCTCTGCGAGCATGGAACAATTTGCTTAAGCAAAAAAGCAAGAATGATACGCTGATTTATTTCATTGCGGCTGCTAATCAAGCAAAAGGTAACCAAGATATTGCTATTGAAAACTTACAACAAATAGTATTAAACAAAGAAAGTGCATTTTATAAAGATGCATGCTGGTATCTTGGTTTGGCATATTTGAAAAAAGGAGAAACAGCGGAAGCTATTAACTATATTAAGAAGTCAGAATATCCGAAGGCTGAGGTAATCATACAGGCCATCAATAAGAAATAATTATGTTCCGTAAATTTTTTTTGATTGCATCCCTGTTGGGATTAATTACTCTAATATGGCCAATACTGGCACAAGACAAACCTAAAGGCGCATCTACCATTGAACAAGCCATTGAGGCGAAAAATTATAATAAAGCAGATAGCATATTACAAAAAGAAATGAATGGAGCCTTTGCTGCTGGCAATCTTGATACAATTGTATATTATATTCCTCTTTCGGGAAAGATTGCTAATAACCTACACGGTTCCGAAAAAGCTGCTGCTATTGTATTCGCTAATACTGATATCCTAAAAGAAAAAGGTGCAAGTGACCTGCTCCTAGTAAAAGCATTTAGGGCTGCTGCTGATTTTTTTTCCAGTATTGGTCAAAATAAAGATGGATATAAAGCTAGTGAGGAGGCTCTTGCTTGTGCTTTGAAAATACCCAACAACAATCAAAAGGAAATAGCAAGGTGTGAGTATAACTTAGGAGTATATGCTCATAGGCTTGGAAAAGTCTCTCTTTCACTGGCACATCATCGAAAGGCAATGTTAATTATAGAAGCTAATGAAAATACAGACCCGGAGGATGTATATCTGTCTGCCAATGCCATGGGTTCCCTTATGTGGTATGCTTCTAAATACGATAGTGCCGCTTTGTTATATAATAAAGCTTTAGCTGCACTTAAGAAAGCACCGGATAATGACGTTAATAAATATTTTCGTCCAGCTAATTTACAAAATAACCTAGCAGCCTTATTTAGTGCTGAAGGGAAAACTACTGAAGCTATAATGGCGATACAAAATACCATTAATGGCTTTCAAAATTTTATAGCTGGTAAAGAACAAGGACCCAAAAGAGAATCTGCTATGGAAGGATTGTTTGAAGCCATCGATAATCTAGCGGGAATTTATAAGGAAATTGGTGATTATGGCAAAGCAGGGCAATTGCTCCAATACTCATATAAACAAAAAAAACAAAATTTAGATCCAAAGCACCCAGGAATTTTTATTTCAGAAATATTATTAGGACAATATTATAACGCTATTTATGAAAACAATACCGCCCTTGAATATTTACAAAGTGGTTTGACAAAGTTGGAGAATACTGAAGGCGATTATCTGTTTTGGGCGGCTGACGCATACTATACATTGGCTTTAATTAATGAAAATAGGAAAGAATCAAAAAAGGCTGAAGAGTTTTATAGTAAAAGTGAAGCTTTATATGAAGAGTCATATAAAGGTCAGTATGATAATCTTTACATGGATTTTTTGAGAAGCGCTTCATTGTTTTATGCTAAAAATGGAAACTATTCAAAAGCATTTCAACATGCTGATAAGGTTTATCAATACCTTATTCAAGTTGGTGAAAGCGAAAGCCTTCAAGGGTTTAATCAGTTATTAAACATTGCGGAAATAAATTTTCTTACAAAACGGTATAGAGAAACCAACACTTATTGCAATAAGGCATTAGACATTTTAAAAAAGACCATAAAAAATGGAACCAGTTTTCTAGATTCAGTGAGAATTGAAGCATTCAAGCCGAAGGCTATTTTGATTAATGTAAAAGCAGAATATGAGTTAAAGCAAAACAAGGATAGTGTTTTTTTAAATAATCTGTCAGTACGATTAGCAGATGCATTAGCAATTATTGAAAAAAAGAAAGTTTTAATTGATGATGCAGAAAGCATAAATATTCTGATTGCTGACAATCAAGAATTGATTGATTTTGCAAAAAAAATTGAACTACAATTAGCACAACTTACTGGAAGTGCATTTCACCTTGATAGGTTTGTCAATTTGCATGAATCTGCATTATACACTAGAATAAGAAGTCGGTTCGATAAGCATGAAGCTCTTCAGTTTTCAAATTTCCCTGATTCAATGCAGCAGACGGAAAAGGGAATAAAAAAAGGTATTCAGACTTCGCTGGGAGGTGATAAACCTCATCAGGAATTGATGAAAAATTATTTGCTTGCAGTTAATAGATGGGATACATACCTTGATAAAGTAAAAAAAGACTTTCCAGCATATTACAATATGCGGTATGAAACCCTTTTCAAATCACTTCCTGAATTGCAAACTACATTTACGGATAACATTACTGTGGTTCGTTATTTTTTTGTTGATACCTCTCTTTTGGCTCTTGTAATTGACAAGCATGAAAAAAAACTAATTTCTCTAAATAGCAATAGATTAAATAATAAAATTGATAGCTTATTGAAAGGCAATCAAAACGAAAAGGGACAACTGGCTATTTTACATGAATTATATAACACCTTGTGGAAGCCAATAGCGTCCTATATAAAGAATAAGAAAGTAACTATCATTCCGGATGGTATTTTGTTCAATCTTAATTTTGATATGCTGGTTATTGAGCCAATGAACAGCTTCAAAGACTTTTTGACAAAAAGCCTTCTTACAAAGCATATATTCTCTTACCATTACAGTCTTTTCATGCTTGACCAGCCAACTGTCAATGATAAAATAATAGAAAACTATGTAGCCTTTGCTCCAGGTTTTTCTGACATAGTGAAGCAACAATATTTATCTATTTCAAAGGATTCTATCGACCTTGATTATGCATACCTGCAACTGTTGCCACAACCAGCTACTAATAAGTTAACCAAGAAAATAAAGGGAATGCTTGGAGGTAATGTTTTCTTAGAAGGAGAATCAACTAAAAATTCTTTCAGAGTAAATGCAGGTGGGCACAAAATTATTCATATTGGAACCCATGCAGAATTCAATAACATTAAGCCCGAACACTCAGGATTATTTTTTACAAAAAATAAAACAGGAAGCGACAATAATTTTCTTTCACTTAATGATATTTATAGCTGTAGCATGGCATCTAACCTAACAATATTGAGTGCCTGTGAATCGGGAAAACCTGGCTATCAGGATGGAGAAGGAATGGTATCCCTGGCTCATGCGTTTAACTATGCTGGTAGTCAGCGTATCCTTATGGCATTATGGAAAATTGATGAACAGTCAAGCAGTCGGATAACAGAATTTTTTATAGAAAATATAAAAAATGGCCGCTTTACTGATGAGGCTTTACAGCAAGCAAAATTACAATACCTTGAACAGGCTGAAGGAAGATTATTGGCGCCTTCATATTGGGCAGGGTTGGTCATGCTGGGGCAACCTGTTCAGTTGTCATTTGAGAACCCTGCAAGATTTCCATATTGGATAGCAGCAAGTGCCGTAATTTTAGGAATACTAATTGTTGTATATATTAAATATAAGAAGTAAAGAGTGAAGCCATTAATATCATTATTCCTCCGGTAGCTATTACCGCCGGATTACTTTCTATAGTGGCGCCGAATGGTGTGTATGCGAGATAAATCTAGCACCATTCTCTTCCACCAACGTTCCGGATTTTTCCGGGACGTTTTTTTTACATAGAATTTATGACATTGAACAAAAAATTCAAACAGGCGTTAGTTTTTAGTAAATTTGTAAACTAATCAGATTGATATGCCAGTACAGGATTTTGAACAACTATTTCAGCAAAAAATTGATGCGGAAGATAAGATTGAGCCCAAAGACTGGATGCCCGAGGCTTATCGTAAAACAAATATCCGCCAGATAAGCCAACATGCCCATAGCGAAATTGTAGGAATGCTTCCGGAGGGCAACTGGATTTCAAGAGCACCATCATTAAAAAGAAAAGCAATTCTTATTGCCAAAGTGCAGGATGAAGCTGGGCATGGTTTGTATTTATATTCTGCCGCAGAAACATTAGGTATGAGCCGTGACGAAATGATAAATGATTTACATAGTGGTAAGGCAAAATATTCTTCAATCTTTAATTATCCATCATTAACATGGGCTGATATGGGAGCCATTGGTTGGTTAGTTGATGGTGCAGCCATTTTAAATCAGGTAATGCTTTGCAGAACTTCTTACGGACCTTATGCAAGGGCAATGGTAAGAATTTGCAAAGAAGAAAGCTTTCATCAACGCCAGGGGTTTGAAACATTGCTAGTGTTAAGTAGAGGAACGGATGAACAAAAGGCAATGTGCCAGGATTCGATCAATCGTTGGTGGTGGCCGTCACTCATGATGTTTGGCCCAAAGGATAGCGAAAGCACCAATAGCGACCAGAGCATGAAATGGAAAATCAAAAGAAAAACAAATGATGAACTCCGCCAGAATTTTATAGATATGATTGCGGAGCAGATAAAGGTTTTAGGAATGACTTTGCCAGATGAAAAATTAAAATGGAACGAAGAAAAAAAGCATTATGATTTTGGTGAAATAAACTGGGATGAATTTTGGGCTGTGGTAAAAGGAAACGGACCTTGTAATAAGCAACGGTTAGCGGCAAGAAGAAAAGCACATGAAGAAGGACAATGGGTAAGAGAAGCGGCAATGGCTTTTGCAGAAAAACGGAAATTGAAAACAAAAGCTGCCTGATGAAAAATTTAATACTTGTAATTGTCTCAGCACTTTTCATTTTAAGTTGTACTAATAACAAAAAAGAAAAGGAGATTGAAAATGATAACAGAATAGCATTGCATACAGATACATTGAATGTTGTAAAGTTGGCAGATACTTTAGTAATTTATGAAAGCACTTGCCGTGGTTGTGCTTTTGAAGGATCAACAAGTTTTGAAATAAGCGATTCGCTGGGGATAATAAAATTGTACGACATAATTACTGAAGACAATAACCCTTCGGATATGGATGGCGGAAGTATTAGTAAAACATTAGTGCTGGTTCCAACTAAAATAGGAACAACAACATTTAAATTATATAAATTCTGGAAACATGAAAGAACAGCAGAAGATTCTGCAAGGTTTAGTTCTTATTCAATAGAAGTAAAAAATTAAATTATTATGACTCATACTTTTATAAAAAAATTATATTACGGAGACATCCCTGAAGAAAAAGGTGGCGGTAGTAATTATCAAACAAAAGATGATTCAACTACTTGGCCATTATGGGAAGTTTTTATACGTAGTAAACAGGGGCTTGATCATAAACATGCAGGCAGCCTTCATGCTGCGGATGCTCAAATGGCAATTGAAAATGCAAGGGATGTTTATACCAGAAGAATGGAAGGTGTAAGTATCTGGGTGGTTGAAAGTAAATATATCACTGCATCCAATCCCGAAGAAGCAGGCGAATTGTATGAACCTGCTATTGATAAAATTTATCGTCATCCAACTTTTTATCAGTTGCCAGATGAAGTAAACCACATGTGATCGCAGGTTACATTTATTAAAATGATTTTACTGATGAATTCACAATTGATTAATTATACTTTACATCTTGCAGATACTACCCTGATTCTTTCTCAGCGAAATAGTGAATGGTGCGGTCATGGTCCTGTATTGGAACAAGATATTGCAATTACAAATATTTCGCTTGATTTATTAGGGCAGTCAAGAAATTTCTATCAGTATGCGGCACAATTAATTGGCGATACAGATGAAAATAAACTTGCTTATCTAAGAAAAGAAAGAGAATTTAAGAACCTGTTATTGGTTGAGCAAGCAAATGGCGATTGGGGACAAACTATTCTCCGTCAATATTTATTTAGTCAGTTTCAGTATTTATTGTTTGAACAATTACAAAATGGCAATGATGAACAACTAGCTGCTATTGCTGCTAAATCAATAAAAGAAACGGCCTATCATGTTCGGTGGAGTAGTGAATGGGTAATACGACTAGGTGATGGAACAGAGGAAAGCCGAAGCAGAATGATTAATGCTGTTGATGAATTATGGAGATATACCGGCGAAATGTTTTTACCTGCCGAGTATGAAACATTGGTAGATGTTTCATTGCTTGAAAAGAAATGGCTTGATAAAGTGAAGGAAATATTTAATGAAGCAACATTAACTGTTCCTGAAAATACCTTTATGCAATCAGGTGGAAAGGAAGGAAGACATACAGAGCAGTTGGGATTTATTTTAACCG
The DNA here is from genome assembly GCA_016706055.1 of Chitinophagaceae bacterium. Lineage (GTDB taxonomy): Bacteria > Bacteroidota > Bacteroidia > Chitinophagales > Chitinophagaceae > JJ008. Next base: position 346,020 of record JADJKL010000004.1, read on the forward strand.
AATTACAATACATGCAAAGAACTTATCCTGGTGCAGAATGGTAAGTGATACGGAAATATCAAAAAAAAATATATGGCAGATTCTGGAAACAGTTGTTGATCCGGAAGTTCCTGTATTAACCATTACAGATTTAGGAATTGTGAGAGATGTAAGAATAAGTGGGAGTGAAGTTGAAATTGTCATTACTCCAACTTACACCGGATGTCCTGCAATGGATATGATTGCTATGAATATCCGTTTGGCATTATTGGAAAATGGCTATCAAAATATAAAAATCACTTCTGTCCTTTCCCCAGTATGGACTACCGATTGGATGAGTGAAGACGGGAAAAGAAAATTAAAAGAATACGGCATTGCTCCACCTAATCCACGGCAACAGGTTTGCAATAACGATTTATTTGCAGCAGCAGAAGCTGTTCAATGCCCGCACTGTAATTCGTACCACACACACCGCATTAGTGAGTTTGGCTCCACAGCCTGTAAAGCATTATATCAGTGCGACGATTGCAAAGAACCATTCGATTATTTTAAGTGTCATTAATCTGGGCGTTTGTATTTTAGCTGCATAAATTCAAAATACATATAGCCAAATCGTTGATACCAGTCTTGCTGTCCATAACTATTTTCACAAGCATCAATTTTCATCATATTTTTTTGAAGCGAGGTTAGTAGTTCTCTTGATTTTCTATCGTAGGTAGCTTTGAAATTTGTATACGCTTGGTCTATATTCCTTTTAGCTGGTATCCAGCCCAAACCTACTCCTCCCGGTAAACTGGCCATAGCATTGCCAAACGCAATAGCCTTGTCAGTGAAATTTTTTGTGTTCATAAAAAGACACATCATGCGGGCAAGAGTTTGTCGATCTGCGTTAAAGCTTGCTAATGCTGTTGCATAACAATCATTACAACCAGCAGTGCCCGAACAGGATGAAGGTACAAGAGCATTTGCTGGCTGTGTAAAATCGGGAGTACATTCCCCCGCATCCAATACTCCACCTGCATCCCAAAGTTCTCTGCCTGTTTCTATGATGCCAACAACGTTATTAATAGCACCAACAAAATTATCTAAATGTTCAGCAGCATTGCTTGCATTTTCATATTCCTGCGCCATTCTTTCGCCTCTCGTCCTTGGGTTTTGAACCACAAAATCATTTCCATTTAATGGCACGGAACCAGCATTATCGTTTCTTAAAATTTCCTGTGTTTCAGGATCATCAAAAATACCGTCTAGCTGTGCCATAGAAGATAATGGTGTTAGCAAAATAGCAAATAATAAAATGCTTAGATTTTTCATCTTCTTTTTCTTTTTGATTATAAACCAGCTGAATACAATTACTAATAGTAATGCAATGCCAATTAAGATATTTTTTAGCGTAAATATTCCGCTACCAGAAGATGGTGAGTACGACTTAAATGGGGTAGCTATTTTCATTTTTACTTCATTGCCTACCCAAACATAAATGTTATAGGCAGATGGTTTTTGTGGAGCTACTACCATTATTCCAAAATCCCCTTCAGTAGAAAACTTTTCTTCCCAATATCCCTTTTCATTAGTAGGTTTTCCAGGTCTGCTTGCCTCTTTCCAGTTCCATTTATGCAAGCTTACCTGTACAGGGTTGGATGGATCTTGTACACCAACTGATACTACGATAGGTGAGTAGATACTTAATTTTTTTACGAAATAGTAAGCAGTATCTTTTACCTGCACAACTTTGGTAATATTTATTCTACCTTTTTTCTTTACATCTTTTGGAGTAAAGTTGATAAGAGAAAGTTCAGTAGGCTTAATTCCTTTTTTAAGGTTGAATGGCTGGGCAAAAGCACTATTACAAAGCAGGGATGCAGCCAGCAATAAGCGAAAGCAGTTTTTCACATTTTTAATTTTAATGGTTAATGGTTTCTATTTCTTTGTTTCATCAGCTACAGAGGAAAGAGGTACTGAATAAAGCTTACTTCTCCCATTCCTGGTAAACATTTGAATGGGTGCGCTTACCTTATCTACCAATACTTTACCATCTCCTTGCTTTGTTACTACAAATATACTTATAGAATAACACGATAAGCTGCATTGAAATGAGTAGTTTATGAATGGTGTCAATTAGTTTTGGTAGTACAGCTTGCAAAACATTATATAAGCCTAATTATTACAAAAAATTGTTTGCTTATTTCAAATGTCATTAGGATTACAGATTAAGTACCTTCGTAATAAATATTCAGAATATGTCGTCCATACTTTTCGAAATAAAAGATTCCGTAGCAACAATTACGCTTAACCGACCCGATAAACTTAATTCATTTAACAAGGAGATGGCTTTGTTGATGCAAGAAAAGTTGGATTTGTGCAATGTAGATAAAACTATTCGTTGTGTAGTTATTACTGGCGCAGGCAAAGCATTTTCTGCCGGTCAGGATCTTGCAGAAGTTGCAGATCCAAATGGGCCGGGTATGCAACGGATATTAAGCGAACATTATAATCCAATCATTACAAGAATAAGAGAATTGAAAAAGCCTGTGCTTGCTGCAATCAATGGTGTTGCTGCCGGAGCAGGAGCCAATATTCCATTATGCTGCGATGTTATTATTGCTGCAAAATCCGTAACATTTATACAGGCATTTTCCAAAATTGGTTTAATACCGGATAGCGGAGGCACTTTTTTTCTACCTCGTTTAATCGGCTGGCAAAGAGCTAGTGCATTGATGATGCTGGGCGATAAAATAACCGCCGAAGAAGCGGAAAAAATGGGAATGCTTTATAAATGTGTGGAAGACGAACAGTTTCAGGAAACGATTGATGCCATTGCAAAAAAATTAGCTGCATTACCTACTATGGGACTAGCATATACCAAAAAAGGCCTACAATGGTCAAGCACACATACTATTTATGAGCAATTGCAGAATGAAGATAAACTGCAACAATGGGCAGCCGCTACGAAAGATTTTAAAGAAGGTGTGCAAGCATTTTTAGAAAAAAGACCAGCAAACTTTAAAGGCGAATAATTTTTATAAGTTCATGAATACAGCCAAAGATATAACAGCAAGAAGGGTGGTAGACCATATGATGGAGCATGACTTATTTAGTCAGTGGCTTGGTATTGAAGTGCTGGAAGTAAAAGAGGGATATAGCAGGATAAAGATGACAGTGAGAAAAGAAATGATCAATGGATTTGGGATTGTGCATGGCGGTATAGCATTCTCATTAGCCGATAGTGCTTTTGCATTTGCTTGTAATAATAGGAATGTATTATCAGTTGCGTTGGATACATCAATCAATTTTATAAAACCAGTTCATGTTGATGATATATTAATAGCAGAAGCAAAAGAATTGCATAACGGAAAATCAACCGGTTTGTATCATATTAATATTTTGAATCAAAAGGAACATCTCATTGCACAATTTAAAGGGCTTTGTTACCGAACGGATAAAAAATTAATTAAATAAATGTTCTACGAATTCAACGGATATAAACCAACTGTTCATAAATCATCTTTTGTTCATCCACAAGCCGCAGTTACAGGTAATGTGATTATTGGAAAAAATTGTTATATCGGACCGGGTGCAGCATTGCGAGGAGATTGGGGTCAGATAATAATCGAAAATGGATGTAATGTACAAGAGAATTGCACTATACATATGTTTCCTGGAGTAACGGTACTGTTAAAAGAAGCTTCCCATATTGGTCACGGAGCAATAATACATGGAGCTACAATTGGTAAAAATTGTCTGGTGGGTATGAATGCTGTCATCATGGATAATGTGCAATTAGGTGATGAAAGCATTGTTGGGGCATTGACTTTTATTAAAGAAGGAGAAATTATTCCTATCCGCAGTGTAGTTGTTGGCAATCCAGGAAAAATAATAAAACAGGTTAGTGATCAAATGTTAAGTTGGAAAATAGACGGAACAAAATTATATCAACAGTTACCAAAAGAATGTCATAACTCTTTGAAAATGTGTAAACCACTTAGAAAAAAAAGACTACAACAAAAATTACAGCAAAAAACATATTTGAATCTTAAAAGTTGAACAGTTTTATAAAATCACACTATGCTTTAGCTGATTTATAAAAATATTTTCGCAAGTGCTTGCATTTGGAAAATATTAAGAGTAGCTTTGTCTTTCGTTTAATCCACCCTCCTCCCCAAAGACCAACTATTAATACCCAATCCCCCTTTTAGAACCCCTCTAAGTCTAATTCCTTTCGTGTAAACTTTCCATATCTGGTAAACCCAACAGTTTAGGATTTATTATTTACCATATAAAAACTAAGAGCATGAAAACGTTTACTTTCAAAGGCTTTATTGCCTCAATCTTTCTTGTTGCAATTTCTGCGACAAACTCATTTTCTCAAGGAACCCCAATTGGGTGTAACGGACAATTTTTTGTAACACATGGTAGTGGAGGAACAGCGACATCTACTACTTCAGTAAAAAAATTATCTTTTTCTGGCGGCACCATCACACCTAATGTTTTTAATATTGATCCTACAGCTATAGGATTTAATGCAATTGGTATTAATCCTGTTGATGGCTATATGTATGGATTAAGATATCCAACTAGTAATAACAGACCAAGATTGGTAAGAGTTGGCAGTGGCGGCTCTGGTAATATTGTTGATTTAGGCGAGGTTTCTAATGGAGGTGGCAATATGGCCGACGGAGACTTAGGATATGCCGGATGTTTTGATGCGGCGGGAGTTTTTTATTTTATTACAGATCAAAATGAAATGTATAAAATAACAGGTCTTAATTACCCGGCTTCAAACACTACTACTACATATATTGGTGCTCCTGCTGGAGGTGGTTCGGGAACAAATTTTTATGTTGATATGGCTATCAATCCTGTTACAGGTATTTTATATGGTGTAACATATAATCAAAGATTATACACTATTAATACTACAACAGGAACTTCAACATTTATTGCAACACATGGCACCACAGGTTATATAGCTTCCTTGTTTTTTGATGAAATAGGAAACCTGTATGGGTATCATCAAAATGGAGCTTTCTATTTAATTGACAAAACAACTGCCGCACTTACCGCTGCGGGATCTGGCCCATCTTATACTTATGCAGATGGATGTAGCTGTAGTTTTGGAAATGTATTTCATGATTTATCTTGGAATCCTGTAAATAATACACCTTGCCCTTCAAATAGTAACAAAAACCCAACAACTAATATTTCAGTATCAGTTACGAATAATTCATCTGTTCAAAGGACAGGGTTGACGTATACTTTCGACCTTTCTTTAAATGATGCAGCACATAAATTTATGTTTAACCAATCTGCAGGAGCGATTGCTCAGAATTTATTTGACGCAGGCCTGCTTCCTAATAATAATTCTTCAAATGTTTCTCTTCAATTGGCTTCTGGAGCTGCAGCACCAAATTATAACAAAATTGTAGTGTCTAATTTTCAAACAGGTAACCCTGGAGAAACAAAGAGTGCTACATTTCAATTGAAGTTTGTGGGTACAGGAACGCCAAACCCTATACCGATGCAGTCATTTGTTTCAGGTCTTCCAGCTTTGCTTGGCAGCTCAGATGAATCAAATGATCCGGCTACACCTGCCCCGAATGACCCAACTTATATTTCTTTTTGCCCTGGTGCTACACTTCCTGTTAAACTTTTAAGTTTTACTGGAGCCTATAAAAACAATACAACTTACTTGAATTGGGTAACTGAGAATCAAGTTAATTTTTCTTATTATGATATTGAAAGAAGTGCAGATGGAACCAACTTTAGCAGTATTGGCTTGAAATCGGCTACCGGAAACAGCTCATCAAAAGAAAGCTATCAGTTTAATGATGACTTGACTTCGTTCAGCGGAAGCACATATTATTACAGGCTTAAAATGATTGATACAGATGGCAACTTTAAATATACTAGCATTATTCTGATCAGAAAAGATCAAAAGGGAATGACTGATATTATAATTAGCCCTAACCCTGTTGCGAAAGGTAATACAGTTACATTACGGTTTGAGTCTGTCGTTAAATCTGTTGTAGATATTAAAGTAATCGATATGGCTGGAAGGATTATGTTTACGCAACAAAACAATGCCATACAAGGAATCAACAGTGTTTCTATCAATCATCTTGAGCGACTGCTTCCTGGAATGTATTTGTTACAAATGAATGATGGGTCTACTGTTCAAACAACTAAATTCACTATTGCAAGATAAGCCTGATTTAAAAAACTAAATATGGGGATGTTTTTCATCCCCATATAACAATCACTTCTACAATATCGTATACATTAAGTGTATTAAAGTATTGATTGTTAATAATTTATGCTCAGAGTTTTATAACTCTACCCCTCTGGCCGATGCGGAGGGTTTTTTATGTATCATATTAGAAGCATATAGTGGCAGCCCATACTATTTTAAAAGAAAGTATGGTGAATAGCTTGCATTGTTGAGTTTAATAAATTACATTTGTTCCCCTATTAATCCCACTTCTCTTAGAAAGCCAAAAACCAAACTCCAATTCTCCCTTTTTTAGAACCTCTCTGAGTCTAAATCCTTTCGATGTAACCTTCCATTATCTGGTAAACCCAACGGTTTAGGATTTATTTATTATTAATTATAAAATCTCAGAGCATGAAAAAATTTACATTCAAGGGCATAATTGCCTTATTCTTTCTTTTTGCTTTTTCGCAAAATGAATCTTTTTCTCAGACAGCCACTATTACTCCTGCTAATTCTGTTATTCTGGCAGGTTCTACTCAAACTTTTACAGTAGTAACATCTGGTCTTGGTGGTGATAACAGTAACAGGACTTTTGCCTATACAATTACTGGGCCTGGGGCAACAATTCCTGCAACACCTACTTCAATAATTTGTACTTCTGGTTGTAACAGCGAAGACCATTCTTTTCAATTCCCTACAGCCGGCACTTATACCGTTGGAGTAACAGTAACGCAGACACAAGGTGGTAGTAATGTTGCCTCTACTTCAACAAGTATCACAGTAGTAGGTATACCAAACGCCCCAAATTTATGGGCAACGTCTAGTAGTGGTAATCAGGTTTCCAGCTTCACAGTTACAAATGGCCTTTATGTAAATGGCCCAACAGATATTTTCGATCCATTTCCTTCAACTACTGAAACCACAGCGGCTTTGGGAAGATCAGATAAGCCAACAGCTGCTAACGGATACTTTTACTGGTTACCTAACAATTACACTGGTAATGCGGGTTTAGTACAAGTATATGCATCCAACGCAACCGGTGGGAGCAGAACTTTAATTGGCTCATTAGATGTTAATGGCGCATCAGGTAGTGATCTTGGGTTTGTTCGTCTTGGAATGGATGGTAACGGAGTTGGCTGGATCTTGGCCGCAGATAATTCAACTGTTTTTCTTGCTAAATTTATTTCCAACCTTGCAAATCCTGTTGCAATTACTTTGGAAGATGCTAACGTCGCATTAACTGGAGGCACAGCTTCAACATTCTTTAATGGTGATATTTGTTTTTCTGGTACAGGAGCTTTGTATGCATTAGCTAATAATGGTAGTACAACTCAGATTTTTATTGGAACCCCTAACGGTTCATCAACCACACTTACAAAAAAATGGGATTTAGTTAGTCCAGGTGGTGCCACATTCAATGTAAATGTAAATGGAGTTGCATTTGATTTATTAGGCTCTTTATATGTTTCCACAGCCGATGGATTATATTATATTAATGCAGGTAAAGTAAATGGCCCTGCGGGTACTGTAGAATGTGCTCTTGTAAAATCTCAAACTGGGTTACAGGATCTAGCATCAAATGTTTTCCCTTCTACTACTTTATTGCCAGTAAAACTGATAAGCTTTACAGGTACTTTAAATGGTAGTACTACCAACCTTAATTGGGTAACAGAGAGCATCCAAAACTTTAGCCATTTTGAAGTTGAACGTAGTACAGATGGTGTTAATTTCACCAGCATCGTTAATAAAAATGCAACTGGTGATTTGAGCAGCAGAGCAACTTATGTGTACGGTGACAATATGACTTCTTTCGGTGCTAACTATGCTGTATATTATCGCCTGAAGATGATTGATCTTGATGGTAAATTTTCTTATAGTAATATTATCCTTATTCGTAAGGATGGAAAAGCAATTACTGACATTAGGGTAATACCAAATCCATTGATTAAAGGTTCAATTGCTACCATTCGTTTTGAAGCATCTGAAAGAGCAACTGTAAATCTTAATGTTTTGGATATGTCGGGTCGCACAGTTCTTCGTCAGCAAAATAATGTTGAGCAAGGAACAAATAGTGTTCCGTTGAACAACTTTACCACTTTGCAACCGGGAACATATATCCTACAAATGAATGACGGTGTAAATGTTCAAACTACAAAATTCATAATTGCTAAATAATTTTAGCTGTTGCTAATAGAATTAAAGGGGTTGAGGAAACCCACCCCTTTAATTTTTATTTAGAGAAGAGGATTAATACCCTTTTTGAACAGTTGGCTTAAATTTTTATGCTCAGGGTTTTAATAACTCTACCCCTCTGGCTGATGCAGAGGGGTTTTTTGATAGAAATCACTTGTAAAAATTAATTTCTCCTGTATAAGAAATGTCGTAATTTAATACACTGAATTATAGCCATTGTAAACCTTTAAAATGTAGTTTATGAAAAAACATCTACCCCTTTTCTCTTTATTATTTGGAGCCTTACTACTTACCAACTTCTCCTTTTCTCAAAAAGCGGATCAATTTGCATATGCAGTTACCGATGTTCAACAGCAAGGTGCCAATTGGAATTTTCTACGAAAGATTGATTTGAAAACTGGTGCATATAGTGATGTGTTGCTCAATGGAGCAGATGCATCTTTGGTTGCCTACAATGCAGCAACAAAAAAACAGTTTGAAACACCATTAAATGATGCTCGGTTTGGGACTGCTGTAAATGCTGCTTTTGCAACTGGTGTAGCTGCTTTGGCTTATGATAAAAAAAATGACCGTCTTTATTATACGCCAATGTTCATCGATCAGTTGAGATACATTGATTTGAAGAGTATGAAAGTATTTTATTTGACCGATCAGGCTTTTACAGGCAAACCTCAAAAATCTCCCGATCAGGGAAATATTGTTACTCGTATGGTAATCGCATCCGACGGTTATGGCTATGCAATGACAAATGATGCGACACAGTTAATTCGTTTTTCTACGGGAAAGAAAATGGAAGTAGCAGACTTGGGAACTATAGTGGACGATCAAGCTAATAATGGCATATCTATCCACAACTCTTGCAGCAGTTTTGGCGGAGATATTATTGCTGATGATGAAGGAAATCTTTATGTTTTTTCTGCTAGAAACTTTGTGTTTAAAGTAAACCTTAAATCAAAAGTGGCAACAAATCTTGGAGTTATTAAAGGGTTACCAAATGGGTTTACGGTAAATGCTGCTGCTGTTAGTGCAGAAAATAAAATTATTGTAGCTAGTGCAATGGCTTCTTCTTCTTTTTACTGTCGACCACAGCTCTTTAACAGCAACTCCCTATTTAATTGCGGGCACAATCTGGCAAACTTCTGATATGGCGAATAGTAATCTGTTAGCTACGGCTGCTAGAACAAGCACCACAGCTATAGATTTAATTGCTGATCATCCAACTGAAGGCAGTAGTAAGGTTAGCATCTTCCCTAATCCTGTTACAAATAATCAGTTTGCTGTTCAATTTAATGAGCTTGAAGCTGGTCAATACACTATTCAGGTTACAGATGTAATGGGTAGAAATATTTCGCAGCAAATAGTGAATGTGGGTGGAAAGATGCAAACGCAGTCAATAAAAATGAATCCAAGTGCTGCAAGAGGATTTTATTTGGTGAAAGTAGTTGACCAAAATAAAAAAGCAGTGTTCAGTACAAAAATTTTAGTTCAATAAAAATAGTTTCTGATTTAAGAAAAAAAGTCCCGTCTCGTTTTAAACAAGTCGGGACTTTTTTTATTCATTTTTTTCTTTCCAGATGGTTCTTATAAGTTTTGCTTCCTTTTCAAAATCAGGGCATTTGCCATCTCCACTTCCAGTAAAGCCTCCTGTTGGAGCACAAATTTCCTTGCAATTCTCATCATAAAGCAGGTTGAAGAAATCACAGCATTGGGCTATTGCCAGATAAGCTTTTTTGTCTTTGTATAAATATTCATCTATCTGTACAGGTGCTGTTGAGGGTGTTTCTTTGTTTCCATCGTCAATTAATTTCTGCATACATGCAGGCAAGGGATCGATTTTTGTATCTACTATTTCAGTTTGTTCTTCAGTAGATGTAGTGTCTTTTTTCTTTTTGCCGCATTCGGAGGCAGATAAAAAAGGGATGACTAATAATATGAGTAGATATTTCATTTACTGTTGTTTGATTATCGTTAAGGTATATTTGCACAAATCCGCTGCTGAATGGCGGTCTTACACTTGTAAAAATACAGCTTTGGAGAAAAGTAATTTTGTTGACCAGATAAGGATATTTTGCCGCAGCGGACACGGTGGTGCTGGAAACAAGCATTTTATGCGGAATAAATTAACGGCAATGGGTGGACCAGACGGTGGTGATGGCGGCCGTGGAGCTCATATAGTTTTAAGAGGTAATAGCAATCTTTGGACATTATTACACTTACGTTACTTTAAGAATGTACTTGCAGAAGATGGAGAAAAAGGCGGAGCCAATAATTGTCATGGCAGAAATGGTAAAGATATTATCATAGAAGTGCCATTAGGTACTATAGCAAGAGATGAAGAATCCGGATTACAAGAGGTTGAAATATTAGAAGATGGACAGGAAGTGGTTTGGATTCCCGGTGGTAAAGGTGGATTAGGGAATGCAAATTTTGCAACGCCTACGAATCAGGCACCAGAATATGCTCAACCGGGTTTGCCGGGTATTGAAAGCTGGAAAGTCCTGGAATTAAAAGTCCTAGCAGATGTAGGGTTGGTAGGATTTCCTAATGCTGGTAAATCAACCCTGCTTTCTGTAATTACAGCGGCCAAACCAAAAATTGCCAATTATGCATTTACAACAATTACTCCCAATCTAGGAATGGTTGAATATAGAGATGGAAAAAGTTTTTGTATTGCTGATCTTCCCGGCATTATTGAAGGAGCTGCTGAAGGCAAAGGTTTAGGTCATCGTTTTCTGAGACATATTGAAAGAAATTCCGTTCTTTTATTTTTAATACCAGCTGACAGTGATGATCACAAAAAAGAATTTGACATTCTGGTTAATGAATTGGAACAGTATAATCCTGAACTGTTGGACAAGCAATTTATCATCGCAGTAAGTAAAACAGATATGCTTGACGATGAATTAAAAGCTGCCATCTCAAAAGAACTGCCTCAAGATGTTCCTCATTTATTTATCTCTTCTATTACCAATAAAGGATTGACGGAATTGAAAGATGCGCTGTGGAAAGTATTAAATGAGCCTGCTACTTAATTTTTTTACTATGACGCATCGTTGTTTGTTCTGTAATCAATATGCTGAACCTGTTCATGTACACGGACATTATCAATGCCCTGTTTGCAATACCAATATATTACCTTGTTGCGATTGTGATAATGCTGATACTAACTTTTTATTAAGTCAAGACGAAGATGTTAAAGGAGTTATACATCCTGATAAATTAGCACTTCATCTACAGTTTGCAGGGTTAAAGAAACCTCAATAACTTCTGCCAACTGTATCGCAAGCTGCTTTAATTAAAGAGTTGCCATCCTGTGCATCCTGCCATTTTTCCCAGAACATTACACCGTTTGCAATATCCTTAGCAAGTTTTGCTTTTCGTTTTGTTGTGTATTGACCATTGTAATAAACAGTATAAGATGGGAAACCAGTAGCAGAAACAATTGCTGAATCATATTGAGGATTGCCGCCGGCTGCTAAAATATCTTTATATGTTTTTATAGTTCCAGTTTGTGTCATACCTGAAGGACGTCCATAAGCTGGGATGCCTAATACACATTTTGCCGCAGGCATTCCTCTCGTCGTTAACCAATAATTTAAACAGGTTACGGCCAAATTGTAATCGCTATGTTGCCGATATAATTGGGCAGGATCTGTAGTAAAATCATCGTAAGCCATCACATTAAAGAAATCTACATAGGCAAACAATTCATTTCTGATAGCATCCCGAATACTGCCGGCATATTTACCAGCTGTAATTGCAGACGTTAAGTAGTAACGTCCGTCACGATGAAGTGAGTCAGATAATTCTTTCATCATCAACGTAAATGTAGCATCGGTTCCATCACTGGTAGTTGGGAACTCCCAATCCATATCCACACCATCAAGATTGTACTGGCGAACTTTACTCATTACATCTTTGATAAAATTATTTCTGCCAGCAGCAGTTGCTGCCATGTTTTTGAAATTGGTTTTCCCGTCACCACTACCATCGTTTATTCCAATCAGAATTTTTGCATTATTGGCTTTAGCTTTTGTGGCTAATGCTGTTATTGATGTTGAGGGAGATGATGGTGCAGATAATGTTCCTGAAGTATTTACGCCAAAGAAAGCATATACAACAGTGTTTGTCATTTTGAATTTTAGATCTGGCACATCTGCAATATTTCTGTAAGAAGGGAAATAACCTACCACATAATAGCCATATGCAGCTGGAGCTTGAATGGTGATATAAGTAAATGATGTAACAGAGGTCGTACATCCTGTTGCTGCACCAGTTGCATTTTTTGGTTGGATATACCAATAATAAGTGGCATTTGCTGTTGTAGGAATAGTATGCGAATAACTAGTTGCAGTTACATTGGTAGCAATCGTTGTGGTTGGTGTATTGGTTGTTCCAAAATATACATCATAGCTAGTAGCACCTGTAACAGCAGTCCAGCTTAGCGTTACAGCAGTATTTGTTACAAAACTACTTGCTGCGGGTGCTGTATTAGCAGAACAACCTGGTACTGTCGGAGTAGGCGGCGGCGGTGGATCAGGAGTTGTGCTTTTTTTGCTACAACCGTTAACTATTACTACAGAGACAAATAAAAGCAATAAGATAGAACTGTACTTCATATGTTGATATTCAATCGGTAAAATACATTATTCACTCATTATTTTGCTTTTTGGCTACGCTTTTATTTTATAGTAGGTTTGTTATCCAAAAAGTTCAACATATGAAAAAGTTTTTATTAACGATTGTCCTCGCTGTTAGTTTCTTTTTTAAATCGTTTGCTGATGAGGGTATGTGGCTGCCCATGCTATTAGGACAGCAGGTTTATGCGGACATGGTAAAAAAAGGATTGACATTATCCAAAGACCAGTTGTATAACATTAATAAGCCATCCTTAAAAGATGCCATCCTCATATTTGGTGGTGGTTGTACCGGAGAAATAGTTAGTAACCAGGGATTAATTTTTACCAATCATCATTGCGGCTATGATGCCATTGCTTCTGCCAGTACAGTAGATAATAATTATCTGCAAAATGGATTTTATGCAAAAAACAAAGGGGAAGAAATTCCTACCAATATTTCAGTACAGTTTTTATTACGCATTGATGAAGTAACGAAAGAAGTGTTGGACTCTCTTATTGGTCTTTCGGGTACAGAAAGAGTAAAGAAACAAAATGCTGTAATGGCTGCTATTAACAAAAGGATGAGTGATCCTGATCAGAATATTGAAGTAAAAGTGAACTCACTTTTTAAAGGAAATCAGTTTTTAGCATTCGTATATCAACGTTATACAGATGTTCGCTTGGTGGGAGCACCAGCTGAAAGTGTAGGCAAGTTTGGTGGCGATACCGATAACTGGGAATGGCCTCGACACACTGGTGACTTTTCTGTATTCCGTGTGTATAGCAATACTGATGGAAAGCCAGCAAAGTATGCAGAATCTAATATTCCCTTAAAGCCAAAATGGTATTTACCTATTTCTTTAAAACCTCTAAAAGATGGGGAATTCTCTATGATATGGGGTTATCCTGGTGGCACCAATCGTTATGAAAGTTCATATGGCATCAAACTGGCAACAGATATTAATAATCCTACATTGGTAAAACTTGGATGTAAGATTGAAATATATGTTTGAAGAAATGAAGAAAGATCCGGCGGTTAAATTACAACTGGCTTCTTCTGTTGCGAGCATTGCAAACTACTGGAAGTTTTTTGATGGTGAAACAAAGCAGTTATTGAAATACGATGTATTTGGACAGAAACAAAAGTTTGAAGAGAAATTCAATGCTTGGGCAAAAGGTAAACCGGAGTACTCATCTATTTTTGCCGATTGGGCAAAAGCTTATGAAGCATGGAGGCCTTATGCCAAACAACGCCAATACATCAATGAAGGAATTAATGGCTCTCCGTTGATTGCATTTGCTGGTTCGTTATTACAACTGGAAGCTGCATTGGTGAAACCCGGCACTCCAATGACGGATGTTAAGAAAATTGCTGAAGCGGCGGACAGACAAAGAACTGCTTTTCTTGCAGAAGAAAATAAAGTGTCTGATCAGCAAGTGGTAGCGGCAGTTACTAAAATGTTTTATGAAGATGTTGAAAAGGATCAACAACCTATTGGATTTTATGGCACATTGAAAAATTCATATGGCCCTCTGGACGATGACGCTACGTATAAAAAATATGCAGCCGACATGTTTAGCAAGACAATGATCTTTGACGATAGCAAATGGAAAGCCTTTATTGCTAATCCCGATGGCGTTGCTTTACAAAATGATCCTGCATTTGCACATGCCAGTGCTTTCTTTACTAATTACCTAAGTAAGTACAGTCCATACTTTCAGCAATTCAATACAAGTAATGCAGAATTTGGAAGATTATATATGAAAGGTATTATGGAAATGGATCCTGCAAAGGCGAAGATGATGTATCCTGATGCCACATTTACTATGAGAGTAAGTTATGGTGCAGTAAAATCATACAAACCGAGAGATGCAGTTGCTTATGATTATGTAACAACATCAAAAGGGATTTTGGAAAAATATAAAGCTGGTGATTATGAATTTGATCTTCCAGCAAACCAGATCGACATGCTGAAGAAAAAGGGATTTTGGTCAGTATATGGATCCAACTCGTAAAGACCTTGTAATTAACTTTATTACTACCAATGACATAACGGGTGGAAATTCTGGCTCACCGGTGATAAATGGAAAAGGTGAATTAATCGGTCTTGCTTTTGATGGTAATTACGAAGCATTAAGCCATAAGCTGGCATTTGATAAAGATCTGAACCGTACTATCTGTGTTGATATTCGCTATGTACTTTGGTGTATTGATAAATTAGGTGGCGGTTCCAATATCATTAATGAATTAAAACTGATGAAATAAATCAGCCACTATATTCAGAAAAGCCATCCTTATTTACTGGGATGGCTTTTCTGTTTTTAGCAAGCAATTAATTCAGTAACATTGCAGTGAGCTTATCTACTTGAAAAAACGTATCTATATATCTGTTTGTTTTATGCTGCTTACTGCTGCCGTCTGGTCGCAGCAAATGCAGTTCAGTATTGCTACCGACCTCGGCGCTCAGCGAAGTTTGAAAAAAGAACAACGGTTTTGGTCATTAGGACAAACGGTGCATGCCATATTTAATCTTACACCTAAAGAAGGAGTATATGTTTGGTTTTCTTATTATACCAATGGCAACTTTAAAAACAATCTTACGGCTACAGCTAAGTCGGGATTGACTATACCACAAGCAATAGATTATGTGAACCAATCGAAGCTACGATTCAAGCATTTTTCTATTGGCTATAGAAAATATTTAGTGGGTGCTTGTGATATAGAAAAAGGATGGAATTTGTATGCTACTGCCGGTCTTGGATTATTGCCGGGCAGAGTTACGAATGTACATTCAGTAGCTATTGATACTGCTGATTACAATGTGCCGGTGCTTAGCGGCACCGCCAACTTTAAACGACTGACAGCAGACCTTGCTCTTGGTTATGAAAAACCTCTTGGTGCAGACTTCTTTCTATATGCAGAAGGAAGAGCTTGGATTCCTGCGTCGGACTATCCAAGCAAATATATTTTTGTAAATGACAAAGCACCACTTACAGCAATGTTCAATATCGGATTGCGGATATTGTTTTAGGTATCTCTGACTTCTTTCCTCTCACAAGGGGGGAAACAGGGACATAACAAATTACAAGTTTTTAGAGATGCCTTTTAATACTTTACATCAAATCTTCCTTCGGAAACTGTGATAGGCGTACCAGTGCCAAAAACATCTTCAGCAGTAAACTGAAAAGTGCCTGATAGAATATTATTTGTGGTGTCCATAAAGGTAATGGTTACACTGCCTGAGTAAGTGGCAGAAGTAAGCCATTCGCTTATTGGAGAAAAATTTCTTTTGACATAAAATCCATAACTGGCAGCAGTGGATCTGGCCGCCATTGTCGTATTTAATGAATATGTGCCGGGACCTGTCAGATCTTTTATAAATATTTCAAATTCAGTTTCATTTGGAGAAGAAGCAAAATTTCTTGCTCTTATATAAAAGTTAGGGCCTAGCCTTATTGCTTCTAATAAATTACTGGCAGGCGCAGGGCCAAAACCTTGTGGTATCCAAAAGTTACCATTTACTTTAGCGCCGAATGTTTTCGCACCTGTTTGTGTGGCTGGTGGTAATTCTGTCACTTCTTTCTTACAAGACATTAAAAATAAAAGCGGAAGGCAAATGGTAATTAGTTTTTTCATTAGACAGATTTCTATGGTGTATAACGTAATTTTTGTGTGTTTAATATATTTAAACATAAATCATGCTAAAATGATGGCAGTCGGAAAGTTTTAGCCATTATCTTTATTGCCATTAATAGCAATACTATGGCCAATACACTTACAATAAAGCATATTGAACTTTTTAAGCTTTCTATTCCTTTAATAGCGCCTTTTGTTACTTCTTTAGGTGCTGATGAAAATGCAGAAAATGTAGTCGTTAAAATAACTACAAAAGAAGGAATTATTGGTTTTGGAGAATGTAGCCCGTATATGCCCATTAATGGTGAAAGCCAGGATACTTGTTTTATTGTAGGACAATACTTTGCCAAAGCGTTGAAAGGAAAAGATGCGTTAGATATTGCAGGCTGTGTGGAGCTGATGGATAAAATTATTTATGCCAACAACAGTATTAAAAGTGCATTTGATATAGCACTCTATGATATTGCTGCGCAAAATGCTGGAGTGCCGTTATATAAATTTATTGGTGGAGAAAATAATAAAACGATCATTACAGATTATACAGTAAGTGTTGGTGATCCACAAAAAATGGCAGCGGATGCCGTAAAAATAAAAGAGCAAGGTTATCCTGCTATTAAAGTAAAATTGGGATTGAATGGTAAAACGGATGTTATTCGCATGAAAGGCATACGAGAAGCAGTGGGCAACGACATTCCATTACGAATAGATGCCAATCAAGGTTGGGGAGTAGAAGAAGCCATCGAAACATTAAAAGCATTAGCACCTTTTAATATTCAACATTGCGAAGAGCCCATTGCCCGTTGGAACTATTTGCAATTAGCAAGAGTAAATAAAGAAAGCCCTATACCGATTATGGCCGATGAATGTTGTGGCGATGAGCATGATGCAGAACGATTGATACAATTAAAAGCCTGCGAGTACATGAATATTAAACTCGGAAAATCCGGCGGTATTTTTAAAGCATTAAAAATGGCAAGAATGGCCGAAGCAGCCAACATACATTTACAAGTGGGAGCCATGCTGGAGTCTCGACTTGCGATGACGGCCTTTGCACATTATGCATTGTGCAGCCCAGCTATTGTACATTTTGATTTTGATACGGCACTCATGTTTAGAGAAGACCCTGTAACTGGCGGCATTGTATATGAAAAGCATGGTGTAGTGAAAGTACCAGAAACTGTAGGGTTAGGAGCTACTATTGAAGCTGAGAGATTAGCTGAGATGGAGCAGGTGATTATCTGATGCTGACTGCCTATTAATGTAAAGAATTATTAGCCCAGCTTCGGTACTACTATCATCGTTCCTTGCACAGTTTACCCTGAGGAACGAAGGGCACTCTTGTACTGTAGTAATTCTATTCAGCTTCTCTTCTCAGCACCGTCTCGCTTTGCGGACGTTGTGTATGAGCTTATTTAAATCAACAGCCATTTTCTTTATATTTAATCTTAAGTTGTAAACCGATATCCAACGCCACCTTCGGGAGAAATTGCTCGGAAGCAAAGAGGAGAATGGTGCCAGCCGATAATAAGTTTTCCTTTATAACATAATCTAATAAGCAGTAGATTTCCCAATAACCTGCAATAAGACAATCCTGCGAATTGAAATAATTTCCTGACTCATATACTGTAATCAATTCTCTCTTTAAAACTGTGACACTAAGGTTTTATATAAGTTTTTATGGAAAAGCTAATATTTAGCCTATAAATTCAGTATGTCTACAAAATTCAGGGACTAAATTTGCGTAATGAAACTATTACTCATTGAAGATGAAAAAAAGTTGAGTGAAAGCATTGTGACATACTTAAAGATGGAGAATTATGTGTGTGAAGTAGCGGCTGATTTTAAAACTGCAATTGATAAAACGGAGTCTTTTAATTATGACTGCATACTGTTGGATATATCATTGCCAGGTGGCAATGGATTGAATGTGCTAAAAGAGCTTAAACGAAACAAGAAGACGGATGGAGTAATTATTATTTCTGCAAAAAATTCTATTGATGACAGGATTGATGGATTAAACTTAGGTGCGGATGATTATCTTCCTAAACCTTTTCATCTCTCCGAACTAAGTGCAAGGATAGCTGCTATTATTCGACGTCGAAATTTTGATGGTAATAAACTAGTTGTATTTGAAGAAATAACAATAGATACAATGAGCAAGATGGCAGCCGTTCATCATGTAGGTCTAGACCTTACACGAACAGAATATGACTTGTTACTTTATCTGATTACCAATAAAAATAGGGTTGTTTCTAAAAATGCTATTGCTGAACATATTTCGGCAGCTGAGGCAGATGCTTTTGATAGTTACGATTTTATTTATGCTCACTTAAAAAACCTGCGAAAGAAACTGGTGTTAGCAGGTTGCACTGATTATATTAAAAATGTGTACGGTATTGGATATAAATTTTCTGTTTAAGGATGAAGCTACTCAATAAGTCAATCAGGTCTTATCTTATTTATGCCGCTATAGTTTTAATAGTAGCTATTCCTATTTTCTATTTTGTAATACAGGCTATTGTAAAAGAAGATGTGGATGAAAGCCTTATAGCACACAAAGAACTAATATTGAATAAAATTGAAGAAGTGATGGATGACAATCCATTTCATTTCCTTTCCGCATTTGAGCCAAACCTTTCTATTGCTCCAAGCAGCTCTTTAGCTCACTATGACAAATTTTACTCAATATCAATTTATGATTCAATCTCAAGGGAAAATATTCCCTACCGTGTATTTGAAAGTAATGTGTTGATTAGAAATAAGCCTTACCTGATTAAACTTAAAAGCTCTTTGATAGATAGCAAAGAACTAATTCAGAGCATTTTTTGGATAATGACAGCACTTCTCCTTGTAATTGTATTAGGTCTTATCATTATAAATAAAGCAATAGCAAAGAAAATATGGGCTCCTTTTTATAGCACACTTAATAAACTTCATCAGTTAAAGATTGAAGACAAAGAACAACTTGTGTTCGGTAAAACTTCCACTGATGAGTTTACAGAATTAAATAGTACAATCACTTCTTTAGTAAAAAGAAATCAACAGGCATACCAATCGCAAAAAGAATTTACGGAAAATGCTTCGCATGAAATGCAGACACCGCTGGCAATATTTCAGCACAAGCTAGAATTACTGATGCAAACAAATCCAATATCTGCCGAGCAGGCAGATCTGATAAGCGAACTGGCAGATGCAAACCAGCGAATGAACAAACTAAACAAAAACCTGTTGCTGATTACTAAGATAGAGAACAATCAATTTCAGGAAAAGGAAAAATTATCCATAAAAGAACTGCTTACTAAAATGTTAGAACAGTTTAGGTTTAGAACAGAGGAGAAAAATATTACAGTTAAGTTACAAAGCGAAGCGGATATAAAAATTGAAGCTAATAAATCTCTTTTTGAAATTCTCTTTAGCAATCTTTTAACGAATGCAATCCGCCACAATTATGTCAATGGGGAAATTGATATTTTAATTAATAAAAACTTTATAAGTATTGCCAATACAGGCAAGCCAGAAAGTCTTGACAGGAGCAAGCTGTTTCAACGATTTCAAAAGCAGACGGACGATAATAGCAGCACTGGGCTTGGATTAGAAATATCGAAAAAAATTGCTGCGCTGTACCAGTTTGAAATGGAGTATCAGTTTGTTAATGGACTTCATCAGTTCAATATCAATTTTGTGAAAGAATAATATATTAAACGCTGTTTAGGTTAGGTTATGGTAAGGGAGCCTTTTTTCTAAGAGGCTTCCTCTTTTATTCAGAATGTCTTCAGGTAATGATAATGGTAATAGTGGTTGCGAATGTGAAATGCCTGAATAGTTTTCAATTTCATTTGCGGGTGTAGCTCCCTGAGAAATTGGAGGAGTTTTTTTTAAAACTAATTTTACGTTTAAATGAGTAAGCTTTACATAATTTTTTTATTATTGATAGCAAACAATATACAAGCACAGAAAATTGACAGCATACCTGTTAATTTGGGAATAAGCTCATCGAAACCTGAATTTTATTTGAACAATAAATTAACCGAAATCAACGATAGTAGAAAAAAGCTAAAAGCTTTAATTCTACCCGGCGCAATGATAGCCTATGGAGTAATCTCATTGGAAAGTGATGCACTACAAGAGTTGGATTACAAGTTTAAAGAAGAAATCTGGACAGAGAATCAACATAATACTATTAAGATTGACAATTATTTGCAATATGCACCTGCAGTCTCTGTATATGCATTAAATGCCTTGGGAATAAAAGGCAAAAATAATTTTCGAGACAGAACGTTGATTTATTTAACAGCTAGCACCATGATGGGAATTACTGTTGAATCGTTAAAGACTGCTACAAAAAGTCAAAGACCAGATGGCGGCGCAAATGCTTTCCCTTCAGGTCATACAGCTTCAGCCTTTGTAGCTGCCGAATTTTTAAGACAGGAATATAAATCCATTTCTCCCTGGATTGGCGTTGCCGGATATGCTATGGCAACTATGACTGCCTATCTGAGAATGTATAACAATAAGCATTGGTTTAGTGATTTGTTACCAGCTGCCGGAATTGGTATATTGTCAACAAGAGCTGCTTATTGGATTTATCCGGCAATTAAAAGAAAACTATTTAGGAATAAGCCAATGAATACGATTGTTATGCCATATTATCACAAAGGGAATGCGGGAGTGTCTTTAACATACAATTTCCATAAAGATTAAAATATTTTAAGGCTGTTTAGGTTATAGCAAGGGAGCTTTTTTTTAAGAGACTTCCTTTTTATTCAGAATGTATTCAGATTTGATTTAGAACTTTGGTTCTTATAATCTAAATTTTAAAATGAAGTATTTATTTGCATTACTAATTATAAGTGCCACTGTTATTTTTGTTGCATGTGGGCAAAAGTTGGAGGCATCGAAAGTGCCGGTCCCTGTAAAAGAATCTTTTTCTCAGCATTTTCCAGGAGCTACTGCCAAATGGGAGAAAGAAGATGAAAAATTTGAAGCAGGGTTCAAGTTTCAGGATCATTCAATGAGTGCATTATTTGATGCGAATGGAACTATGACAGAATCTGAAATCGAAATAAAAGTAGCTGAACTGCCAGCCAATGTTTTAGCTTATTTGAAAGCCAATCATAATGGTACAACTATTAATGAAGCAGCAAAAATTACTAAAGCGAATGGAGAAATGATTTATGAAGCAGAAATAAAAGGGAAAGACCTGCTATTTGATATGAATGGAAATTTCATTGAAGAAGTAAAAAACTAAAATAATTTTATTAAATGTAAACGGGGTACGATCCCTTTCCTTAAGTAATCATTCTAAACCACCTATATGTTAATTGTAAGAAATATTTTTTTAGCATCGATGGCTTTGCTTATGCAAATACCATTACATGCTCAAACAGCAAACCTAAGTATAGAGCCAGCAACAGTAATAGCAGACAGTATTCCTGTTAATTCGAACATGGAACAGGAGGTTATAAAAAACAAGTTTCCTGTTAAATCATTTATTATCCCAGCTGCGCTGATAACTTATGGTGCTGTTACAATGGGAAACCATGGGCCAAATAGTATTAACGGAAAGTTGCAGGATCAGATTTGGATAAATAAACCTCACGCAACAAGAGGTATAGATAATTTTCTGATGTTTGTGCCTGCAGTATCTGTTTATGCTTTAAATGCATTTGGAGTAAAAGGGAAAAATAATTTTAAAGATAGAACGATGATTTATCTGATGTCAAATATCATTTCTAATGTAATTGTTTATCCTACAAAAACTTTTACCAATGAGATAAGACCGAATGGGAAAAAATATTCTTTTCCTTCCGGACATACTGCAACAGCTTTTGCAGCTGCAGAGTTTATGCGTATGGAATATAAAGACAGATCTGCTTTGTATGGTGTAGCTGGTTATTTGATGGCAGCAGCAACAGGATATCTTAGAATGTATAATAATAAACATTGGTTTAGCGATGTAGTGGCTGGTGCTGGTGTTGGAATTGCTTCTACTCAACTTTCGTACTGGCTATATCCAAAAATTAAAAAAGCATTTTCTAAAAATAAACCATCCAACACCATTGTGATGCCAACATATAATAATGGCTCTTTTGGATTGACGTTTAGTAAGCAGTTTTAACTGGAGACAAAGCAAGATAAGCATCAGGATGCAAAGAGAACATAAGCTTCCGCTCATTACAATTTGGTTTTGGCTAATGAAAATCATTGCCACTACCTTAGGAGAAACGTTGGGAGATCATATTTCAATGACATTGAATCTAGGTTATCTTGTCAGCCTTATTATAACTTTTGCCTTCTTCCTTATTGTATTGTTTAATCAATTAGTTGCTAGAAAATATGTTCCTATTTTCTTCTGGCTTGTTATTATAGCTACCACTACAGTCGGTACCGAAATTTCCGATTTCATTGACAGAAGCCTTCACCTTGGTTATGCATGGGGTTCTCTTTTACTTTTTTCATTATTGATCATAACGCTGTGGTTATGGGTTAAAAAATATAAAAACCTTAGCCTTGAAAGTATAACAGGTGGAACAAAAGAAATTTATTTCTGGATGGCTGTGCTTTTTTCGAATAGTCTCGGCACCGCATTTGGCGATTATTTAAGTGATAACCTTGGCTTGTCTTATCTAATCGGAGCTTTGATAACAGCTGCTGTTATCCTGCTTGTTGTTCTCTTACATTACTTTACGAAAATCAATCATATCATTCTTTTCTGGATTGCTTTTATTTTTACTAGGCCTTTTGGTGCTACTTTTGGTGACTTTTTAACGAAGCCAGTTGCAAAAGGGGGATTAGATTTAGGAACGTTAACTGCTACATTGGTTTCTTTATTGTTGATGGGCTTACTTATTGTTCAATCACATCGTACACTTAAACAAAGCTTACAGAACAAATCAACATAATTTCAGACGAACCGTTTTTCTTTTAAATTTCGGTTATATTGTTTTTTTCAGGCAAGACAGTTGCACAGAATAGTAAATTAACTCTCTCCGGAAGGGTAATTGAAAGACAACGCAAAAGGTCAATCCCATTTGCCATCGTTGTAGCATTAAAAAATAATGACAGCAGCTTTGTATCAGGCATAATTCCCAATGAGTTGATTGATATTTGGGCTTTGTTGCTATAATTAAACGGCATTTGAGGTATTGCCGCCTAGATAAAGAGTAGTTGGCTATTAAATTCAATCTTTCTTCAAGATTGACATGGTAAATTTGCTTAATGAAATTGTTGCTTATAGAAGATGAGAAAGAACTTGCATTAAGTATACAAAAATACTTAACGGATAAAGACTTTGTTTGCGAATGGGTTAACAATAAAAGCGATGCTATTGACAAAATTTCCATTTACGACTATGATTGTGTTTTACTCGACCTCATGTTGCCGGACGGCAATGGGTTTGAAATCTTGAAAGAAATGAAGGGTCAAAACAAAACCGATGGCATTATTATCATTTCTGCAAAAGAAAACTTGGAAACAAGGTTGGAAGGATTCAAAATTGGTGCAGACGATTATCTGACAAAACCATTTCATTTGTCAGAATTGCTTGTTAGAATTCAGGCACTAATCAGAAGGAAAAAGTTTAATGGAAATAATATAGTTGTCTTTAGTGAAATCAAAATTGATATTCTTTCAAAAAACGTAAAGGTCAATAACAAAACAATTGATATTACTAAGAAAGAAATTGATTTGCTGCTTTATTTAATCGGAAACGAGAACCGGGTATTATCTAAAGCTGCGATTGCTGAACATTTATCAGGCGACATGGCAGATATGTTAGACAATCATGATTTTGTGTATGCACATGTAAAAAATCTAAAAAAGAAATTGAGCGATGCAGGGGGTGGGGATTACATTAAATCAGTTTACGGGTTAGGCTATAAATGGAAAAATGCCTAAAAAGCTTCTACATAAAACATTAAGGGTATACTTATTTTACTCGCTGCTGATTTTAGTGTTTGCAGCACCTATTTTTTATTATGCTACCAAAAAGCTATACCTGCAGGAAGCAGACGAGACATTATTGCTACACAAGAAAGAATTTATTGAGTATGCTGCACCTGCAATGAATGAAACAGATATTGCCGATTGGAACAAAATAAATCGGAATACAAAAATTTACCCTACCAGTAATTTACTTAATGATACTATTTATAATACAACCTATTACGACACCCTTGATGCAGAATTAGAGCCTTATCGAGAACTAAAAGCCCCTGTTTCTATACAAGGTAAGGCATATACATACACCGGCAGAATCAATTTGGTAGAAAATGAAGATATAGTAAAAAGTATAGGGTTTTTATTCCTTGCCATCATTTCAATCTTACTCATTGGTTTATTCTTCATCACAAAATCATTGTCGCTCTCTCTTTGGAAGCCATTCTATATAACCCTTCAACAAATTGAGGGTTTTGAAATTGACAAGACCAAAAAGCCAGAGTTTTCCAAAACAGAAATAGAAGAGTTTAATCGCTTAAATACCAGTATTGAAAGGCTGATAGAAAAAAATATAACTATTTTCAAAACGCAAAAAGAGTTCATTGAAAATGCAGCCCATGAATTGCAGACTCCATTGGCAGTTTTCAAGCTAAAATTGATACGCTGATACAAAGACCTGATGTTACCCAAGAGCAGTCAGAAATTTTAGATTCATTAAATGAGAATGTTTCCCGTTTAAACCGATTAAATAAAAACCTGTTGCTGCTGTCTAAAATTGAGCATGATATTTACGGCGACAAACAGACTGTTTCATTAAACAACTGTATCCAAAAAAATCTTGAATTTTTTACAGAACAGGCAAAAGCAAAGCACTTGACTATTAAGATAGATTCAGCGGAAGATTTTGAAATAAAATCAAACCCCGTATTAGCAGATATACTCATTAGCAACCTGTTTTTGAACTCAATAAAACATAATCTTCCCGGCGGGCAAATCATCATTTCTATAAATAAAAATAGCCTTACATTTTCTAATAATGGGCAAACGAATCCTTTAAATAAGGAGTTTATATTTAACCGGTTTTCTAAAACAAACCCTTCTGAAGATGGTACCGGCTTAGGTCTATCCATTATAAAAAAAATTGCCGATATCAATAACTGGAAAGTTTCATATAGCTATGTAAACAACTTACATTCATTTAATATCTTATTTTAGAATTCAAATTTTATTCTAAATGATGTTGCAGCTTTGCTCAATTATCTTTTAATATATTAAATAAGAAAGTCGAGAAATGATTAAAACGAAAATATTTTTAGTGCTAGTAGTGGCACTTTTTGCAACAGTATCTTATGCTCAGGTTTCAGGTGTTACCGTATCCGGTTTAGTTAAGAGTAAGACTGACAAAGCTGCTCAGGCTTTTGTAAACATTGTATTGAAAATAGAAAAGGACAGTACTTTTGTTACTGGAACAGTAAGCAATGAGGAAGGAAGGTTTACATTAACTAATATAAAACCGGGCAATTATATCTTGCAGCTTTCATATACTGGTTTTGAACTAAAATTACAACCGGTTTTAGTTGGTTCACTAAGTTCCTTCCTTGATATTGGAACAATCGAATTACAAATAGAAGCTAAACAACTAGATGCAGTAGTTGTTAGTGCAACCGTAGCTGAGCTGAGTAATAAGATGGATAAGAAAACCTTTTCCGTTTCCGATAACATCAGTCAAAGCGGTGGCTCTGTTTTGCAGGTATTAAAAAATCTTCCTGGTGTTACTACAAGTCAGGATGGTAAAGTAGAATTAAGAGGCAGTGATAAAGTTGCAATACTAATAGATGGAAAACAGACTGCTCTTACAGGATTTGGTGGTCAAACGGGATTGGATAATATTCCGGCATCTGCGATAGAAAGAATTGAGATTATCAATAACCCTTCTGCAAAGTATGATGCCAACGGTAATGCCGGTATTATCAATATTATTTACAAAAAAAATAAGCAACAGGGATTTAACGGAAAAATTGGATTGACAACTGGACTTGGAGCCTTATGGCAGAAGAAAGAAAATCTTCCAACTATTCGTCCGCAATATCAACGTACACCAAAAATAAACCCATCACTTTCATTGAATTATAGAAAGAATAAAGTGAATGCATTTTTACAAGCTGACTGGCTTTATACTGAAACGCTTAACAAAAATGAATTTTCGACCAGAACATTTGATGATGGCACTGTTGTCAATCAACAATTAAAAAGAAACCGCAACACTCATTTTTTAACTACGAAGGCTGGTATTGACTGGAATATGGATAATCAGAATATGCTTACCATTTCTGCCTTGTACGGATTGGAAAAAATTATTGACCGTGGTGATGAACCTTTTTTTAATAAAGATTATACAACCCGAAATCGTCTTTGGCAATTTCTGGAAGATGAATTGAAAACAACCATTGTTGCCTCTGCAGCTTACCAACATAAATTTAAACAACCAGGTCATGTATTGAATGCGGGTTTCAATTATACTTTTCACCGGGAAGATGAGAAATATAATTTCATAAACAATATGCCAACGTACATTGGTTTAGATTCCTTCAAATTATTATCTGACGAACATGTGGCTGATGTAAATCTTGATTATGTAAAGCCTTTGAAACATGGAAGAATTGAAGGTGGATTTAAATTCCGCTATAGGAATATTCCAACCAATATGCAATTTAAACCAGGTATCAATTCTCCATTGGATACTGGAGCAGGTGGAGAAGCAACTTATTCAGAAATAATCCCTGCTATTTACAGCAATTATGTTTATGAGAGTAAGAAGATAGAAGCGGAGATTGGTTTACGAGTTGAGTATGTTGATTTGCAATACAAGGTAAATCCTGATCACAATACATATGAAAGTGATGGCTATAATTATACGCAGCCTTTTCCTACAGTACGCCTTGCGTATAAGATAAATGACAATAATAAGATCTCTCTTTTTTATAATCGTAGGGTTGACAGACCTAATGAAGTGGATATTCGCATTTTTCCAAAGTATGATGATGCAGAAATTATCAAAGTGGGTAATCCCGGATTACGGCCACAGTTTACGAATAGCATAGAGTTAGGTTATAAAACCAATCTGTCAAAGGGTTATTATTATGCGGCGATATATCACCGTAGTACAAACGGAACTATTACCCGTATTGCAACACAAGCTCCGCCAAGTACATTGATCTATACTGTTTTTCAGAATGCAGGACATAGCAGCAATACTGGAATAGAGATGGTATTTCAGCAGAACTTTTCAAAAACATTCTCTTTTAATTCCAATGCAAATATTTACAGAAATATAATCAATGCATTTACGGTTGAAAACAAATATCCTGTTCCGTCCACTTTTACGGCAGGTAAAGAAGGTATCACATCTGGCAATGTGAAACTCAATGGTATTTTTCATTTACCAAAGAAAACGGATATACAGCTTACTGCTATTTATTTAGCACCGGATATTATTCCGCAAGCAAGAATTGACACTCGTTTTTCTGTTGATATGGGAATCAAAAAGCAGATACAGAAAGATAAAGGAGAGTTGTTCTTTAATGCAAGTGATATATTCAATACACTACGCATCAAGAAAGTATTAACAGGCAATGGATTTACACTGGCAAGTACTGATTATTATGAAACGCAGGTTATTAGGCTGGGGTATAGCTATAAGTTCTAATCGGGAAGCACTCTTACTTTTATATTTTTAAAATAGACTTTGCTTTTTGGGTCATGGCCTTGTAAAGCAAATGTACCTTCGGAAAGAATTCTACCTTTCATTCCATCGGGCCGCTCTGCATTATCTGGTTCGGTATAATCAACTACAGTTTTTCCGTTTATTTTTATAATGATATGCTTGTCTTTTACTTTAATGTATTCA
Organism: Chitinophagaceae bacterium; assembly: GCA_016706055.1. Lineage (GTDB taxonomy): Bacteria > Bacteroidota > Bacteroidia > Chitinophagales > Chitinophagaceae > JJ008. Next base: position 374,504 of record JADJKL010000004.1, read on the forward strand.
GTAAACCACTCATTGTCCTTTGCATATGTTTCTTTTACATCTTCTATAGCATATAAACTTCCGGTACGCCGCCAATCGGTGTGAGAGTTATTCACTTGTGCTTCATAGCCTTTTTGCGGCCATGAGCTTTGTTGAAATTCAGTATGAAAATAAATGCCTGAGTTAGAACCGGGCAATGTTTTTACTTCTGCACTGAATTCAAAGTTTTTAAAAGAATGATTTTTTACTGGCCCGTCATAGAACAAATGAGCAACGTTTCCATTGACTGCTATTGCTCCATCTTCAATTGAAAAAGTATTTGCATTCTCGCCAACTTTCCAGCCGTCCAATGATTTACCATCGAATAAAGAGACCCATTTAGTTTTATGGTCTGCAGTAAGTGAAGTGAGAAATATAAATGCTGTTATTAGTGCTATCCATTTTTTCATATGCTAATATTTTTACGTCATTTAATCTCTTCCTTTGGTCTCTTCTCTTTTATGATGGGAGTATTATCTTTCCATCGCCATAAATGTACCCAAGCATAAGTGCGGTATCGGCTCCATTTTTTGAAAGCCTGCGCATATCTTCCCTTAATTGTTTTTTTATCGCTATTATCTAATTTGTATAAACTGATCATAGCATTCTGAATACCGAGATCATCCACTGCAAATACATCTTCTCTGCCGAGAGCAAACATCAGCAGCATTTCAATCGTCCATCTGCCTACTCCTTTGATGACGATGAGGTAATCAATCACTTCTTCGTTACTCATCTTGTTCAGCTTCTTTGCATCCATGCCGAATTCTATTTCGAACCGGGCAACATTTTGTACATAGCCTACTTTAGCATTGCTGAGACCGATACCTCTTAGTTTTTCAAAAGGTGTATCGAGTATTTGTTGTGGAGTTGGTTCCTTGCCATTGTATAGAGCAATAAAACGTTTGTAAATAACATCAGCTACTTTGGTAGATAATTGCTGACTCATGATGGAAGCACAGAGATAGGTGCAAATATTCTTCCGCTTTTTTAATTGATGCGGCTGTGATGCATCAATACGTTTTTTAAACTTTTTGTCTTTGGATAAGTGAAGGATGTATCCCATTTTTGATTACTATAACGCATTAGCGAAAAAAAGAATGAATAAGAATGGTAGCCCCAAAATAAGTATCAACAATAAAAAGGATACTAGCTTGTCAAACCAATTAATATGTGGGTTACTTGTAAACATTGTATCATCAATTTCATCTGAATTTCTTAAAAACAAATAAAAGTCTCTATTATATTTTTTTATACTTATTGTTTTCAATATGCGATCAAACAGATTGTAAATAAATGGGGAAAATAAAAAGTAGCAGCCATTATGAGAAAATCTTTCTTTTTCAATTAAGTATCCAAATATGCCGATTAAAAATAAGGTAGTAGTTATCGCCCATCTTAATTTATCAGAACACCAGCTTTTCTTCCTCGTATAAAGCAGAAATATTGGGACGCCAATACTTATACATATGAAAATAAAAGCCATATTTTATGCGTTTACTCAATACTCCAGCTCATGTCTCCACTTTTCTCATCTTTCAGAGTAATACCCAATTCTGTTAACTGGTTTCTAATTTTATCAGATGTAGCAAAGTCTTTTTTAGTCTTCGCTTCTTTACGAATATCTATCAGCAATTGCATTACACCTTGTAATTTAGTGCTGTCTGCTTCGCTAAAACTGCTAAGGCCTAAAATATCTTCGAGCCAGATTTTGAAGCTGTTTTGCAACAATTCAAATGTTTTTTTTGAAATGGCAGATACAGGAATCGTTTTATCTTTCATGGAATTGATAGTGGGAACTATCTCAAACATATTCGCCATTACTTTGGCGGTGCTGAAATCATCATTCATAAACTCATCAAATTCGCCTATAAGTTTTACAATTTTAGCATCAAGTTCTTTATCCAGCGTTCCTTCTTTGGACTCATAACTCATAACTCGTAACTTTTCATATCCGTCCCACAAACGTTTCAAGCCTTTCTCTGCTGCTACTAATGCATCATTACTAAAGTCCAATGTGCTTCTGTAATGTGTTTGCAGTATGAAGAAACGAATCGTCATCGGGTGAAAAGCTTTTTCTAACAATGGATGATCGCCGCTAAAGAGTTCTGTAAGTTTAATCACATTGTTATAGCTCTTACCCATCTTTCGTCCGTTAATCGTAATCATATTATTATGAATCCAATAACGAACCGGTGCTGTATGATTGCAGATTGTACTTTGTGCTATTTCACTTTCATGATGCGGAAACAATAAGTCCATACCGCCACCATGAATATCAAATTCAGCTCCTAAATATTTTGTTGCCATCGCTGAGCATTCAATATGCCAGCCGGGAAAACCAACTCCCCATGGGCTTTGCCACCGCATAATATGTTCAGGTGCTGCATTTTTCCATAGAGCAAAATCAGCTCTGTCTTTTTTTTCTTCCTGTCCTTCCAGTTCTCTTGTGGTTTCTAATAGATCATCAATTACTCTTCCGCTTAGTTTACCATAATCATGATTGGACGCATATTTTTTTACATCAAAATATACTGAGCCGTTTACTTCATAGGCATAACCAGCATCAATGATTTGTTTTATCATTTCTATCTGCTCTACAATATGTCCGGTTGCTGTAGGTTCTATCGATGGTGGAATAGTATTAAACTCATTCATTGCCCAATGAAAAAGGTTAGTGTATTTCTGCACCAATTCCATAGGTTCTAGTTTTTCCAAAATCGCCTTCTTCGAAATTTTATCTTCCGCTTCTCTTCCTTCTTCTTCAAAATGTCCCGCATCGGTAATGTTTCTTACATAGCGAACCTTATAGCCCAAATGCTTTAGGTAGCGATGCACCACATCGAAAGTAATATATGGTCTTGCATGACCAAGATGACTTTCGCCACTAACGGTTGGTCCGCACACATACATACCCACATGGCCGGGAGTAATGGATTTAAAAACTTCTTTTTGTCTGCTGTAGGAATTGTATACTTTAAGTTGACTCATAAAGCTATTCGATGATTGGAATAATAAATAAATTGAGGAAAAGGAAACGGCACGGCAAAAGTAGCAATTATGCTACTAAACGAGGACAACAACAGGTATGGGGATGAAATGATTTCATTGTTATTCAAATATACAGATTTCAGCTTACTTTTTTAACTGTAGATCAGCTGCAATCATATAATGGTCAGAGAGTTTTCTAACCAGCCGCCTGAACTGGTTTATTTTAAAATTTCTGTCGGCAAAAATATAATCAATACGGAGAGTAGGGGAAAGGCTGGTAAATGTGCGGCCAATACCGAATCCTTTTTTCAAAAAAGCATCCTTCATGTTTCCTCTTACCGTAAAATAGGTGTACGAATTGGGTACATCATTCAGGTCGGCACAGAAAATAACCGGATGCGGACTATCGCCCATTACTTCTGCAATAATATCTGCCTGTATGCTGCGATAAGAGAAACCTCTTTTAATTTTTGAAAGAATATTTTTTGAATTGGAAACAAGGCTGTCTTTTCCTCCTTTTATCTCATCAATCTTTTCATAATCTTTAATGCCTAGTTGTACAGATTGTAAATGTGTAGTATAAACCCGAATGGTGTCCTTACCCACTTTTATATCAGCATGAATTAAAACATCAGGCAGTGTAGGTCTTGGATAGCGGATCATGCCTGTATCAACAATAGGATAGCGGGAAAAAATGATGGAGCTGTAAAAAAGGCTATCACCATCCTGATCATACACAAAATAATGGTATGGATAACCTAATTCATTCTCTATGGTTGCAATATTATTGTAATAGTTTCTTCCTGTGGCAGTATGAAATTCTTGTAAGCAAAGTACATCAGCATTCTGCTCCTTCAATTGCGCCAGCATTTTTTTCCGTATGCCGCTCCCTTTATTGTTGTTTTCTTTTAACTCGATAAACCGGGCCACATTCCAGGAAACAACTCTTAGTGTTTCTGGTGTTCTTTCCATTGTAAAACCGGCTGGTTTGTGAAAGGCAAAAAGGACGCTGATACTTTTAATACTTAATAAAAGAGCGATGCCTGATATTAAAGCAAGTTTTGGCTTTAACAGAATCAGCCAGCCTATGAGGTAGAAAATAGCGATGAGTAATAAAAAAGGAAAGCCTAAGCCTAGAAAAGTAATAAACCACCAATTCTGCGGATTGAGGTATGGAGCCAAACATGACAGTAGTAAAAAAATTACCACAGCTATGTTTGTATAAATAAAAAACCGCTTGGTGAAAATGCGGAACTTTGAAGCCATTGGTGCAATTTACAACTTCTCGCAAAGTCGCAATGACGCAAAGTTATTTTTATATAAGTGGCGGGAGAGTTTTAGAGGTCACAGTATCACAATCCTTCTTTTCCTGCTCTTTTCAACAGGTCTTTTTCTTCTTCTGTTAGCTGACTGTAGCCTTGCTGATTGATCTTATCGAGAATATTGTCGATACGAACTTGTGTAACATTTGGAGTTTTGCTGTAGGGAGCTCCAGTAGATTTATAAAATAAGTCTTCTTTAATATTAGTGCCTTTTTTTGGTTTATTGGGATTGAAAAGATTAGTAGCCCAGTCGAAGAAATTATTCATCCAGCCGCCCCAGTCATATCCTTTTTTATAAGCCAGTATAAACAAAGCACCAGTTACGCCGCCTGCAATATGTGTAATTAAAGTTCCTGAATCGCTAATGGAAACCGTTAGAAAATCAGATATAATATATACAGCAGTTAATACCCAAAGCGGAAGTCCGCCACCGAGTAATGGAAAAAGGCGGTAATTAGGTGATAGTATCGTAGTGGCTACTGCAACCGCCATTACGGAAGCTGAAGCACCGCTTAATACAGCAAACGGGGCTTGTGTCTGCAAGGCCGGAATAAAATTATAAGCCAACATAAATGCAATAGCACCACCAAAAGCACCATACAAAAACAGTGGAACAATTTTTTATTACCCGACAGATCCTGCATGATAAAACCAAAGCACCAAAGCCAAATCATATTGGTAAATACCTTCCATACATTATCATGTGCAAACATATGTGTGATGAGTGTCCATGGTTTATGTAAAAAATGATTGCCATCTGCGGGCATTACAAAGAGGCCTAACACATTTTTATAATAAAGTGGTAATGCCAATTCTTTAGGATTGGCGAAATAGGACATTGCTTTCATAAATGCCAAACCAACAAACATGACTAAGCTTATTGCAATTAAAAGTATCAGTGTATTGCCTTTATCTCCAAGTGCAATTCTTTGTTTGTATTGTGATTCTGCGTATGCCATCGTTTAGTATAACGTTTTTCGATTTGTTTTGTTCCAAATAAGTACAATTATAAAACCAGTTATGGCACCACCTAAGTGTGCAAAGTGAGCAATGTTATCACCAGCGATTTTACCAAATCCTCCAAACATATCAAATGCGATATAAGCTATTGCCAGCCATTTTGCTTTAATAGGAATAGGAATTGGAATAATCATCATTTCTGTATTTGGGAATAAATAGGCGAAAGCTACAAAGACTCCCATTACAGCACCAGATGCGCCAACAGCCGGAGCTGCGCCCCCCATAAAATATTGCATACCCAAATGTGCTACAGCCGCACCAATGCCACAAGCAAGGTAAAAGAATAAGAAACGTTTAGCACCCCAAACATTTTCTAATATTCTGCCAAACATATAGAGCATAAACATATTTACGAGAATATGAAAAAACTCAATGCTTCCACCTGCTCCATAAGAGGAATGTGCAAACATGTGGGTAGCAATTTGGTAGGGTTCGAAATTAGCAGTACCAAAAGGCCACAGTGCTATCTTGCTTGTAAGAAACATAGTGTACTCACCGTTGCTTTTATCATACATCAACTGTGCTATCCAAACAAGGACATTAATAATGATGAGATTCTTTACAATTGGCGGAAATCGTTGAGGAACTGTGGTTCGAAAATTACTCATTTGGCAAAAGTAAGATTTATCAAAGGGCTTTTAGCCTATCATTTAGAAGTAATAACAAATCTTTCAATAATGTTTTTGTAAGAAGCACTCACAAGATTAATTATCACCTTAATTTCAATTGCACCACATTCTCAATATGATGTGTGTGTGGAAACATATCTACCGGCTGCACTTTGGCAACTATATATTTTTCATCGAGTAATAACAGGTCTCTTGCCTGTGTGGCAGGATTGCAGCTTACATACACAACAGTTGGTGCGGCCATATCCAGTATTTTCTTTACTAGCTTTTCATGCATACCTGCACGGGGCGGATCGGTAATGATGACATCCGGTTTTCCATGTTCAGCAAAGAATTCATCATTACATATATCAATTACATCGCCTGCAAAAAAAGCAGCAGATGATAAATTATTCAATGTGGCATTTTCTTTAGCATCTTCAATGGCTGCTTCTATCATTTCTACACCAATAATCTTTTTCGCCAGTTTGCTTACAAATATGCCTATGCTGCCTGTGCCGCAATATAAGTCGTACACTGTTTCATTGCCTGTTAGTTCTGCAAAATCCCTTGTTACTTTATAAAGCTGTTCTCCTTGTTTTGTATTTGTTTGAAAAAAGACTTTGGACCAATTTTGAATTGAAAGTCTTCCAGTTTTTCAATTACATAGCCTTTACCATGATAAACAACAGGCTCCAGATCAAACATACTGTCGTTCCATTTTGTATTGACAGTATATAATAAGGTTGTTATTTCTGGAAACTGTTTTGCTATTGTTTCCATGAGCAGTTTAATTTTTGTTCATCATTTTCTGCCACTACGATGTTCACCATTAATTCTCTCGTAGTACAAAGACGCACCTGCATAGTTCTTAAAAAACCAGTATGATTACGAATGTCATAAAAAGGCCAATTATTTTTTATTCCAAGTTCTTTAACTGCCAATCTTATTGCATTGGTCGGCTCGGCTTGTAGAAAACACTCTTTAATGTCCACTACTTTATCAAAAAAACCTTTGGCATGAAAACCGGCAACATCTTGCTGACCATTAACCGATTCATCAGTCAATTCTTCTTTTAATAAATATCTTTTGTTGCCAAAAGTGTATTCAACCTTATTTCTATAATGTCTGGTTTCCGCTGCGCCAAGTATGGGCAAACATTCTGGTAATGCCACTTTACCGATTCTTTTCAGCGTTTCTTCTACTTGCTTATGTTTGTATTGTAACTGCTTTTCGTAAGGCAGCATTTGCCATTGACAACCGCCGCAAACACTAAAATGAGAGCAAAAAGGTGTTACTCTGTCAGCAGATAAAGAATGCGTATGAATAGGAACTCCTTCGGCCCAGTCTTTTTTGTTTTTCATCAATCTCACATCTACCACATCGCCGGGCACCACATTTTCAATAAAAATTACTTTGCCATCAACTTTAGCCAATGATTTTCCTCCGGCTGCATAGTCTTCCACCAGTAGCTTTTCGAGTATAATATTTTTCTTTTTTCTTCTCACGGTATAAAATGAATCCTTATCTGTTCTGATAAGGATTTTTTAGATTAGATTATTTTATGAAACAGTAGTAGTGGTCCCGGCCCCGATTGAATCGGGGCATCAAAAGATTAATCTACTTTAAAAGTGGTCCCGGCAAGAATCGAACTTGCATCTAAAGTTTAGGAAACTTCTATTCTATCCATTGAACTACGGGACCAACGATTTCAGAAACCCTTTTTCCCCCCTTCTTTAATTATTTTTCCCTCCCCCGCGACCCCCCCCCTTTAAAACCCCCCCCTTTAAAAAAAACCCCCAAGGACCAAAACCCCGGGGTAGGTTTTGCGCAATAAGGGGCCTTAATCTGCTTTCAAACATCCCCCAACCAACCAACAAAAAACCACCCCCCATCTCCCCCTAAAACAAAAAAAAAAAAAAGAAAAAGGCGGGGGGAAAAGTATCCCCCCCGGCCGCGGGCGGCGGGCGGGGTATCCATTGAACTACGGGACCAAAAATCAATTATTAAAAGAGTGTGCAAATATAGGAAACCGCACATGTTTTCGTAAGTTACAGCGTCAAAAATCAAACCTATCAACTGTTGACAGAATTAGAATTGATACAAGGTCTTCGAAATGGAGATGAGAATGCTTTCCGCTTCTTGGTAGATACTTATCAGGATAGAATTTTCAATACTTCTCTTGGTATCGTACAAAATGCAGAGGATGCAGAAGATGTGGCGCAGGAGGTCTTTATTCAAGTCTATAAGTCTATTCATAGCTTTAAAGGGGAATCAAAGCTTTCTACCTGGATGTACAGGATAGCTACCACAAGGTCGTTGGACCTTTTGCGAAGCAGAAAGAGCAAAAAAAGATCAGGTTTGGTTCAGCGGTTGTTTGGAGATGGAAATGAGCCGATATATGAAATTCCTGACTTTAATCACCCCGGTGTGACGCTTGACAGGAAAGAAAATGCTGCTAAATTATTTAAAGCTATTGCGCAATTGCCGGAGAATCAAAAAATAGCATTTACTCTTCATAAATTGGAAGACCTTAGCTATCAGGAAGTTAGTGAGACGATGAAAACTTCGTTAGCAGCGGTTGAATCGCTTATGCACAGGGCAAAGCTAAATCTTAGAAAATTACTTGAAAAAGAACTAGGCTGAGGACATTTAAGACGAAAGTTTTGAATTGTATTGACGTCAAAAACTATGTATCATGGAAAATAACAGAAATAACCGAATTGATGAAGTGCTTGGCAGTTTGGACAATGTTCAAAGAGCCACGGCACCTGATTTCTTTTATACCCGGCTAAAAGCCCGGATGGAAAAAGAACTTGTTGCGGAACCCCGTAAATCATGGGCACTTCGTCCGGTATATATTCTCGGTGTTTTATTGGTTGTACTGGCTGTGAATGCTGCTATAATATTTAAGGGTTCTTCTTCAGAAACCTCTCCTTCTGATACTGAAACGATGCAGTCAATTGCATCTGAGTACAGGATTAACTCCAATCTCACTTATGAGATTAATGAATAAATAAAAATGAAAAATTCTACTAATAAATTTCTTGTAATTGCTGTTATTCTTTTGCTTATTGTGAACATAGCATTGGTAGCATTCATGGTTATCGGAAAGGACAAGAAGCCGCAATCTGGCCGTGACGGAAGTAAGCCTGCTTTTGAAAAAATGGTAAATGAGTTGGGGATGAATGAAACGCAGAAAAAAGAATTTGATAGTTTGAGAGAAGCACATTTTGCTACTATTCGCCCATTGTTTGATTCTATGCGTACTACAAGACAAGCTCTTTATAGTTTGATCAAAGAGGATACATTAAATGATAGCCTTGTATCAGCTTATTCAAATAACATTACTGAAAAACAAAGCCGAGCAGACAAACTTACCATCAATCATTTTCGCACAGTAAGAAAAATGTTTTCTGGCGACATGTTGAATAAGTACGATGAAATGGTGCAGAAAATGCTGCAAAGAGGTAAAAAAGATTCAAGTGATAAAAAGGATAAGAAATAAGCTGTTGCATCAACTATAAATCCTCTCAATAGCATCTCTATATTTTTCCATTACTACTTTTCGTTTCAACGACATCTTAGGTGTTAATTCACCTGTATCTACACTCCATTCATCCGGCAGCAATTCAAATCTCTTTATCTGTTCTACATGATTGAAAAATTTATTAAAACTTTCAACCAGTTCCTTAAGTAATGCGGTTACTTTAGGATTATGAAGCAGATCTTCGTTGCTCATAGCAGGTAGTTCATTTTTTTGAGCCCAGTCTTTCAAGTTGGGAAAGGAAGGAACAATCAATGCACTTACAAATTTTTTATCCGCACCTATCAGCATTACTTGTTCTATGAAAGGAGATTCTTTTAATTTATTTTCAATAGCAAGTGGAGCCACATATTTTCCACCGCTGGTTTTAAATAATTCTTTTTTGCGGTCAGTAATTTTTAAAAAATTTTCTTTTGTAAACACACCAATATCACCTGTGTGATACCAGCCATCTACAATATCCTGTGCTGTAAGATCAGGCCGCTTGTAATATCCCATCATTACGTTCGGCCCTTTACAAAGAATTTCACCGTCTTCAGCAATTTTTACTTCCACACCTTCAATCAGTGGACCAACAGAACCAAACGATCTTCCTTTTTCATCATACCTGTTTACCGAAATAACCGGAGAAGTTTCAGTAAGGCCATAGCCTTCCATAATAACAATTTTAGCTGCAGTAAAAATTCGTATTAGCCGCACCTGACAGGCAGCACCGCCAGTAATAATTGCATTTACTTCTCCTCCAAGACCTGCTCGCCATTTACTGAAAACAAGTTTATTGGCAATATTTAATTGTAAATTATACCAAGCCCCAGATTTTTATTGATTTCAAATTTTTCTGCAAGTCCGTGAGCCCAGAAAAAAAGTTTTCTCTTTATACCCGATAGTTCATTTCCTTTTATCATAATTTTCTCATACACCTTTTCAAGCAGCCGTGGAACCGTTGTGAACATATGCGGCTTAACCTCATTAAGGTTTACCGCTATGGTATCTAAACTTTCTGCATAATAAATTGACATACCCTTGAATAAATACAGGTAGGTCACCATTCTTTCAAAAATATGATTAAGTGGTAAAAAGCTTAGCACCCTGTTACCCGGTGGAAAATATGGCATAGATGCCATTACGTTGGATAAAATATTGCGGTGGGATAACATAACACCTTTCGGTGTACCCGTAGTACCAGATGTATAAATGATGGTGGCTAAATCATCATATTGTATTTTATCAGCAATTGGTTTTATACTGGCGACCAACTCAGGGGTACTCATTGCTAAAATTTCTTTCCAGTGTTTTGAATTAGCTGTATGTTCAAATGAATAGATTTCTTTTATAGAAGGTATTTTCCCTTTCAGGCTTAATACTTTCAAAAACAGATCTTCATCATTTACAAATACTATTTTTACCTCTGCATCACTCAGCACAAAAGCAAGCTCATTTACATTTATCGTTGGATAAATAGGAACAAGAACGGCACCAATCTGCTGAACAGCCAGATCAAGCATTATCCACTCAGGACGATTTTTACAAAGGATAGCAACTTTATCTCTTCCTTCGGCTGTCATATCGCCACAACCAATACCAAGACTTAGTAAACCTGCACTTAAATTATCAACGATGGTTTTACATTCTGCTGTACTATACTTTCTCCATTGGCCTGCTTCTTTGCCTGCCACCATATCTTCCAATGGCTTTTTTTCAAGATTATAATCTATGCAGTCGAATAGTCTTTTTAGTTCAGTCATGGCAATCATTATTTATTGAGATAATCTGGCATTAAGCAATTGACAATTTAAGCAAAAATGCTACATAAAAAAAGCTCCGTCTATATTTAGCGGAGCTTTAATGAATCTATTGGATTATTTATAATACCTGATAGTACTGACCTTGTGGCATCCGAAAAACCCTGTTTTTCTGAAAAGCGTTAAACCCATCATATTCTTCGCTATGCGTTTTTGTCCAGTTGTCGTAAGCTGCTAGATTTTCTGTAGAGCCAAAAAGCCATTGATTATAAGCATCAAACATACCTCCAGAGATAAGCTGCTTATGATAATCAAACAATTTGAAAGGAAACTTTGCTGCATTGTTAGCATACCAATCAAGAATAAATCTAGTGCGAATCATTGATAACGTTTCAACCGTAATGCCTTTATTGGCCAGTGAAGATTGCTTTCCCATGCTGGTAAGAAAAGCTTTGGCAAATTCACTTTTGTTTTTTTCTTCACCTTTCATAAGATCTGCATCAGCAAATAGCTTTTCTTTATAAGCCTGCAACAATTGTTGCTTCATGGCTGCACCTCTTTCCGAAAGGCTTTCCATGTTTACAAATATTTCACCATAAATAAGACTCCACACTTTATCTTTTGCATAGAAGTAATATAAAGCCGCATTGTAATAATTGCCACCATAGGCGGGATCTACTTCTATTCCTTTTTCCCACAGCTCGATGGCAGAAAAATCTTTTATTGCAAATAATAATTCGCCATACTCGCTATAAAGCGGTCCACTTTTTGGAAATTTCTTCAAAGCTTTTTTATACATCTTCTCACAATCCTTTACTTCTTCCAATGCCTTGTAGACATTACCTGCAATCTGGAATGTAACTACATCAGCATCATCTCTGTTAATTAGCTCTACTGCTCCTTCTTTGGCTTTTTGATAATCCCTTTTAAGAAAGTAAGTCATAACAAGGTCTTTTTGCATTTCAAGATTATTCTTGTCTTGCTGCAAGGCTCTTGTAAGTACAATGATAGCATTGTCAAAATCGCCGGTTCGCATAAAAGTCTTTGCAGTTTCATGCAGTGTTTTCGGGTCTTCGGGTTGTGCTGTGGCTAAAAAGGATACAGCTATAAGAAGAAATAAAGACAGATATTTTTTCATCGAAATATGTTTAGTGCTTATTTGCAAAATTCATGCTGAAATTAAAAAACAAGAGACGTTTGAATTAACGCCTCTGTTGCAAAATAACAAAATTAAGGTCAAGTATAGATGTTAAAAAGAGCGGTCTGAAAATTTAAATAAGGTGTGTAAGTAATCCATCTCTCAATTTTGGTTCAAACCAGGTTGTTTTTGGAGGCATTACGTTGCCACTATCAGCTATATCAAATAATTGATCCATCGTAACGGGATAAATGCTGAAAGCAACTTTCATTTCGCCACTATCTACTCTTCTTTCCAATTCCTTTAATCCACGGATACCGCCAACAAAATCTACTCTTTTATCAGTTCGTTGATCTTTAATGTCAAGATGTTTTTCTAAAACATTATTTGAAAGGATGGTAATATCTAAAATACCAATCGGGTCTTCTGTGTAAGTTCCTTTGCGGGAAGCAAGTATGTACCATTTCCCTTCTATATACATTCCAAATTCATGTAATTGTGCAGGTTTTACCGGCACAGAACTTAGTGTAATAAAAAAATCATCTTGTAACCGACTGAATAACTTTTCAGAAGTTAATCCATTCAGGTCTTTTACAATACGGTTGTAATCCAGTATTGCCAGTTCGCTGGCTGGGAAAATTGTAGTTAGAAAATATTTTGCGTCCTCGCTGTCAGGAAATTGCTTGCTTACCTTGGCAGCGGATGCTGCCCTGTGATGCCCGTCGGCAATATAAGTGCAGGGAACATTGGTACTGAATAAAGCGGTTATTGTTTCAATTGTCGCATCATCATTTACAATCCATATAGTATGGCTGATGTTGTCATCAGCCGTAAAATCATAAGTGGACTGATTATTAGCTTTCCAGTTTTCTATTAATGTGTTTAATTCGTTTACATCTCTGTAAGCCAGAAAAACATTGCCAGTTTGTGCTCTTATCGTCGTCATATGGTCAATTCTGTCTTTTTCTTTTTCCGGACGGGTAAACTCATGCTTCTTAATAATGTCGTTGTAATAATCTTCTACTGATGAAGCACAAACAAGACCAGTCTGGCTGCGACCATCCATTACTAATGTATAGATATAATAGCAGGGCTTATCTTCTCTGAAAAGAATTTCTTCTTTATTAATAAAGTTTAAAAGGTTCTCCTTTGCTTTATCATACACTTGCTGACTATGTGTATCAATATCAGCAGGCAAATCTATTTCAGATTTGGTGATATGGAGAAATGAAACAGGATTATCCTTTGCTTCTTCCTTTGCTTCTTCGCTATTTAATACATCATAAGGTCTTGATGCTACTTGTTTTGCTATTGCTGGGTTTGGTCGTAGGGCATTGAAGGGTTTAATAATTGCCATTTTGTTATCCTTTTTTATTTGCGAAATCTTTCATTAAATCAGTTATTGCTTTTATACTTTCCAGTGAAAGGGCATTGTACATAGAAATACGGAAACCACCAACACTTCGATGGCCTTTTACACCAATCATTCCTTCCTTCTTACATAATTCAAGAAATTCTTTTTCCAAATTGTTGTCATCCATTATAAATACAGCATTCATTTTACTGCGGTCTTCTTTTGCAACAGGTGTTTTAAATAATGGTAATGCATCCAATGTTGAGTAAAGTAATTCGGCCTTCTGGTTATTTTCTTGTTCCAGCGTTGCAATACCGCCTTTCTTTTTTAGCCATCTTAATGTAAGCATAGCAACATACACAGCGAAAACAGGAGGAGTGTTGAGCATACTTCCTTCACTAATATGATTGCGATAATCTAGTATAGTAGGAATTGTTCTTTTTACTTTTCCAAGAATGTTCTTATTGATAACAACGAGATTTACGCCTGCCGCACCCATATTTTTTTGAGCCCCTGCATACATTAAGTCGAATTTATTAAAATCAAGTTGACGACTAAATATATCGCTGCTCATATCCGCTACAAGCGGAACACCACAGTCATAAGGAAGTGTATGCCATTGTGTACCTGCAATGGTTTCGTTAGTAGTAATATGCAGGTAAGCCGCAGTAGGAGGTGTGATTATATTTTTTGGAATGCTTGTGTAATTATTTTCCTTAGATGAGCCTACAATTTCTACATGTCCAAATATTTTTGCTTCCTTGATGGCTTTGCTTGCCCATGTTCCTGTTTCTGTGTAAGCGGCTATTTCGTTTTCATTCAACAGGTTCATTGGTATCTGCATGAACTGCGTAGTAGCTCCGCCATGCAGAAATAAAACTTCATGGTCATCATCCAAACTCATCAGTTCTTTTACCAATGATCTGGCTTCTGCCATTACTGGCTCAAAAAGTGGAGTACGATGTCCTATTTCAAGAATGGATAATCCTGTGTCGTTAAAATTTAAAACAGATTTGCTAGCTTCTTCAAAAACTTCCTTTGGTAATACGGAAGGGCCAGCGTTGAAATTGTGAATCATGGGGCAAAGGTATTGATTGCAATTTTTTTTGATGAAAAATACCTAGTCATGTTCTCTGCCTTTGATTGGTGCACTTTTCCATGAATTGTTCAGCCCTTCAAATTCCTTTAGATCTGCCGCGGAAAATTCTTTGTTGGATAATTTTTTTAAGTCAGGCTGTCCGGCATTTACCCAAGCAGTGTACCAAAAAGAAGCAACTGCATAAATAGATTGTCGCATTCTTCTTTCTACCATCCCTTTCATCATAGCATCATATGCTTTTGTAAAGGCTGATGAATATTGACGGATCGTAATACCGTTTCTGTCTTCAAAAGAATATTTCTGATCGCCAGGAAAAGTGCGGGTTAGTTCTTTTTCAAATTTCAATACAGTATCGGCAGCGGCTGCACTTTCTAAAACTCTTGTCCAAATAAAGTCAGCCGGATTTTTTATGTACTCAGCTTTCCCAATAAAAAAATCCCATTCTTTTTCTGCCAGCAGTTCAGGTATGCGGCTTTCCCAAAAGCCGTGAATGCCTTTCTGGTCAGTATTTTGTCCATTGTGATTAGAACTTGCATGTAGTGGCACATGAGAGTCGGCAATATAATGACCTATCTCTGTGGAATATTTTAAAATTTTTGCCTGATTTTTTTCTTTGAATGCATTTGTTAGACGTACCAGCATTGTTTGTAACCACCAAGGTACTATGCCATAAGCATTTACACTATCCTCTGAATACTTGGCAACAGCATCTTCCCATTTTCTTGGCAACGAATCGTAAGGATATGTTCCGTAGTGATCAATATCTAAATAATGCCTTGGCCCTTCTTCTGGTATAGCATATCTTCTTTTGTCTGGATCAACAGCATGTTCAGTTAAAAAATCAATCTGCGGTTTATAAAGCACCATCATTTCTGGTGGTAATAGAAATACAGCATAATGGTTAATCATTCTGTGACCATAAAATCCCCAGCAAAAACATTGTTGTGCTGTAAGAGATAGAAATAGTAAAAGAAAAAGTTTCTTCATTTCTCTTTTTTTAATTCTTCAATTCTTTCCGCATCCAAATCCACCACACCGCCCGTTACTGCATATTTCATTGCTTCTCCAGATGTGATGTGTTCTATCTTTTTCACTTTGTCTCTTGGTAATATATATAATTGTCCGGCAAAATTGTAAGCCTGTGGAACATACACGGCCACTTTATCTGCTCCCATATCAAATTTCTGCATTTCTTCATCGGTTAAAAAACCAATTATCCAAACGTCTTCAGAAAAAACACTGGCCATTACAGCTATGTTGAACTTTCTTTTATCACCAGCGAATGCTTCAAAAAAATCTTTTGTGGAAGTATAAATAAATTTAATGCCGGGTGTTCTTTCCATAAATTGATCAAAGAAACTGATAAAACTACCCATTAGGAAAGTTGAACTGACCCAACCAACCAAAATGACAAAAAGTATAATAATTACAAAGCCAAGACCAGGAATATTGACATAAGGCCGCAAAATTCCATCTACCAAGTCAAAAAGCCAGTAAAGGACATAAGCCGTAATACCGATGGGAGCAAGAATAATTAATCCTTGAACAAAAAACCTCAGTATCTGTTTAGCTGTACTTTTTGGATGTGCTTTGATTGCCTTACTCATAAACCGATTTACAAGCTAAGGTAGCGCAAAAAAAACGGCTTAGGAACCGGTAAAAATTCGGTGAACGGTAAAAAAACAGGGATGGAAACTTTGGTTACGATTAAAGTTTCCATAGTTTTGCTCCCTGATTTTGAATTATGGAGCCGAAAGATAGAATATTACTGAAAGCAGAAGAGTTGTTTATGCAGTTTGGCATACGTTCTGTTTCGATGGATGACATTGCCAATAACCTTGGCATGTCTAAAAAAACCTTGTATCAATATTTTGCAGATAAAGACGAACTGGTAGAAGCTGTGGTAGATGGTCATATTAATGGCATTCAGGAAGATTGCATTGATTGCAGAAGAGAAGCAACAAATGCCATCCATGAAATTTTCAATACGATGGAACCCATTATGGAAGAGTTCAGCAATATGAACCCGATGCTTTTATATGATCTTGAGAAATTTCATTATAAAGCTTATCAGCGATTTCGGGATCATAAGAACAAATTTCTTTTACAGGTCATTATTGAAAATATTGAATGGGGAATAAAAGATGAGCTGTACCGACCTGATGTAAATGTGGATGTAATGTCCAAATACCGTATTGAATCTATGATGATACCGTTTAACGTATCCGTTTTCTCTCCGGGAAAATATAATCTGGCAAGTACTTCAGGATTAATTATAGAAAATTTTATTTACGGTTTAGCAACCATCAAAGGGCATAAACTGATTCAAAAATATAATGAACAACGACAAAAAAACCTTTCGTATGAAGAAAGTAAGAAATAACAGACTGGCACAATTAGTAGGTTTGTTTTTATTGCCATTGGCAAGTTTTGCTCAGCAGGATAGTGCAAGAATAACCAAACATGAATTCAGCATTCAACAGGCAGTAGATTATGCTATTAAGAATAATGTGAATGTTAAAAATGCATTGGTTGATGTACAGTTACAGGTACAGCAAAACCGGGAATTTACTTCTAATGCCTATCCGCATATCAATGCTAATTTAGGAACTACTTATAATCCTAATGTGGCTACACAGGTATTACCCAACTTTATTTCTCCCGCTACTTATCAGGTGTTGATTGATGAAGGTGTAAAGGATGGTAATGGCCAGCCGGTTGTAATGCCAAACGATTTTGGATTTATTGCGGCTCAGTTTGGTACAAAATTCAGTGCTAATGTTGGCATCAGTCTTCAGCAAATTCTTTTTGACGGACAGGTATTTGTAGGATTGATGGCCAGAGGAGCAGCTATTGATTTAAGAAAAAAGAATGCAGAGATAACCGAGGAAATGATTAAGGCAAACATTTATAAAGTGTACTACCAACTTGTAGTAAGTAAAACTCAGGTAGAACTTTTAGATGCCAATATTGCTTTAATAGAAAAGTTGCTGAAAGATACCCGTATCATTTATGAAAACGGTTTTGCAGAAAGGTTAGATGTAGATAAAGTAAGTGTTCAATTAACTAATCTGCAAACAGAAAAGAACAAAGTGCTCAATACAATTTCCAATGGGTATTATGGCTTGAAAATGTTGATGGGAATGCCAATTTCTGATGAATTGATATTGACAGATAAACTTACTGACGAAGAAATAAAGGCTGGAATATTAGAGAAAAGTGTTTACGCTTATGATGACCGTAAAGAATATCAGTCTGTAAAAATTGGTAAAACACTGAATGAATACAATGTTCGCAGGTACAAGTTGAGCCAGATTCCAACATTAAGCTTGAGTGCCCAATATGCAAAAAGTGCACAACGAGATAAATGGAACTTCTTTAGCAAAGGAGATTGGTTTACTATTTCTAATGTAAACCTGAATATTAATATTCCCATCTTCAACGGCTTTTTTACTAAATCAAAAATAGAACAGGCGAAACTGGAAGTGCAGAAAATAGATAATCAGATTGCAGCATTAGAAATTTCTATTGATAATGAAGTAATGACTGCGAAAAATAATTACCGTTCTGCCATTATTACCATGGATTTTCAAAAAAAGAATATGGAACTGGCTGAGAAAGTATACAATCAAACCAAAAAGAAATATGAAATGGGCACAGGCTCTCAAATGGAAATAAATACAGCACAAACAGATATGAAAACAGCTCAAACAAATTATATCACTGCTTTGTATGATGCCATAATTGCCAAAGTGGACTTTATGAAAGCTACAGGTAAGCTTTGATATTAGGATAAAGAAACAAATGACTTTACATTATAATAAAACCAACATGAAAAAGACAGCAACGTTACTTCTACTTATTGCAGTAACAGGTTTTTTCCTTGCATCTTGCGGTGCAGGAGCAAAAGATAAAAAAGGCGATATCGGTGACATGAAAGTGAAACTGGAAAAGCTAAAGAAAGAAAAGAATACGCTGGATGCTGATATTCGTAAACTAGAAGATGATCTGGCAAAGGCTGATCCCGAAGCAGCCAAACTTGTGCAAAAGTTAGTATCGATTGACACACTACGGATAGCCGACTTTACACATTTTATAGAATTACAAGGCAAGATTGATGCTGAAGGTATTGGCTATGTAGCTCCATCCGGACAAGGAGGACAAGTAAAAGCTGTATATGCAAAACTTGGTAACCGTGTAAGTAAAGGACAGCTTCTGTTGAAATTAGATGACGCAATGGCAAGACAAGGCGTAGTTGCGGCACAACAACAAACAGGAGTATTGAAAGCAAGACTAGCACAGGCACAAACAGTGTATGAACGTTACCAGAATTTATGGAAACAAAATATTGGTGCAGAGATTCAGGTAATTAATGCCAAAGCAGATGTGGATGCATTGCAAAGTCAATTAAGAGCAGCACAGGCTCAAGTGGGAATGGCGCAGGAACAAGCAAATATGTCGAATGTGTATGCTGGTATGAGTGGTGTAATAGATCAGATGAATGTAAAAGTGGGAGAGTTCTTTTCGCCACAAACGGCTGCTATGCCAGGTTCAGGTATCAGAATTGTCAATACAGGGAATTTGAAAATCGTAACGAATGTTCCAGACACTTATATCTCAAGAGTAAAGAAGGGAGAGAAAGTAGAAGTAGTAGTACCGGAATCTGGTAAGCCTGCTTTTACATCAACAATAAGTGTAGTAGGCGCATCAATAGATCCAACCACAAGATCCTTTGTTACCGAAGCAAAGCTTCCATCTGATCCTGCTTTGAAACCGAATCAAACTGCTACAATGAAGATACTTGACTACGAAGCAAAAGGCACTGTAGCGGTTCCGATAAATGTGGTACAGAGCGATGAAAGTTCAAAGTATGTATATGTGATGGAAAAGGCCGGAGACAAAATGGTGGCTCGTAAAAAAACAGTAACAGTTGGCGAAGCATATAATGGATTGATAGAAATTAAAAGCGGACTCTTGGGAGGTGAGTTGATTATTACTGCAGGTTATCAAACAGTGTATGACGGACAATCGGTGACGACAACGGCTAAATAAGTATCATTGATACAATGATATTAATGATAATCTATGATATATGAAAAAAAAGAGGAGTATAAGTATTCGGAGATTACTGCCCGCATTATAGGTTGTGCTATGAAAATTCACAATGAACTTGGCCCGGGATTCCCCGAATACATATATCAAAGAGCATTAGAAATAGAATTCAGAAATGAATCTATTAAGAATGAAAGAGAAAAAGAACATCCTGTTTATTATTTGAAAGAATTAGTTGGTAAGAGAAGAGTTGATTTTGTAGTGGAAGAAAAAATAATGCTTGAATTAAAAGCAGTAGATATGCTTAACAATTTAAGCTTAAGCAGAAGTATAAATTATTTAAAAGCGTTTAATCTCGAAATAGGGCTACTTATAAACTTTGGTGGCGCAAAGCTTGAGTTCAAGAGATTAATTAATAATAAAATGTAGAGCCGTTTAATAAGGAATCAATAAAATCAGTCTCATCATTCAATCAATGATATGAAAGTATTTGAAGGCATTCAAGACAAATTCAAACAATTCGGGCCCACTAGTTGGGCAGTAAATAACAAAACGGCAATTTATATAATCGCCATTTTGATTACGTTATACGGATTGATAAAGTTCAACAGTATGCCGAAGGAGCAGTTTCCGGATATTGTTGTGCCAACTATTTCTGTTGCCACAGTATATGTTGGTAATTCACCAAAGGATATTGAAAACCTTGTAACGAGACCGATAGAAAAACAATTGAAAGGTATTAGTGGCGCCAAGGTGAATAAAATTCAAAGTACTTCTCAGCCAGATTATAGTTTAATAGTGGTGGAGTTTGATACAGATGTAAAAGTAGAACTGGCAAAACAAAAAGTAAAAGATGCAATAGATAAAGCAAGAGCTGATTTACCTAATGATCTGACTCAGGAACCGAATGTGCAGGAATTTGCTTTTAGTGAAATGCCCATCATGTTTGTAAATATGAGTGGCGATTATGATGGTATGAAGCTGAAAGCTTATGCTGATAAAATGCAGGATAAGTTTGAAGAACTGAGCGAAGTAACAAGAGCAGAAATTGTAGGAGCACCGGAAAGGGAGATACAGGTAAATGTAGATCCCTATAAAATGACGGCAGCAAGAGTAAGCTATATGGATATAGAGAATGCTATTGCCAGAGAGAATCATGATATTACCGGAGGATTGATTGAAGTGGGTAATATGAAGCGGACATTGAAAGTGAAAGGACAGTTTGCTACGATTGCCGATATGCAAACGATAGTAGTGCGAAGTAGTGCAAGAGGCGCAGCTGTTTACCTTAGAGATCTTGCTGAAATAAAAGATACCATTAAAGAAAAAGATAGCTATGCACGGTTAGATGGTAAGAACGTTGTTACGCTGAACATTGTAAAAAGAGCTGGAGAAAATTTAATTGAGTGTGCTGATAAAATAAAAGCTGCGGTAGAAGAATTACAAAAGGCTGAAGATTTGCCAAAAGATTTGCGAGTTGAATTTACTGGAGATCAGAGCAAGCAAACAAAGACATCTTTTGGTGAATTGATTAATACAATCATTATTGGGTTTGTATTGGTGTTGCTGATTTTGATGTTTTTTATGGGTGTTACCAATGCCTTCTTTGTGGCACTAAGTGTGCCATTAAGTGTATTCGTTGCATTCCTCTTTTTGCCAGTGGCAGATAGTATTATTGGTACAAGTGTTACGTTGAACTTTATTGTGTTGTTCGCATTGTTGTTTGGCCTGGGAATTATTGTGGATGATGCTATTGTGGTGATAGAAAATACGCACCGTATTTATAATAATGGCAAAGTGCCGATAGAACGAAGTGCGAAGGAGGCCGCTGGAGAAGTATTTATTCCGGTGTTAGCTGGTACAGCTACTACGCTGGCACCTTTCTTCCCGTTACTGTTCTGGAAAGGATTGATTGGTAAGTTTATGATTTACCTGCCAACGATATTGATTCTTACACTGGCAGCTTCATTGATTGTTGCATTTATTTTCAATCCTGTATTTGCAGTAAGCTTTATGAAGCCGGAAGGAAAAGAATATGAGAAACCAAAGAAGGCAGTGTTTAGAAATAAATGGTTCCTTGTATTTGCAATTGCAGGTATATTACTTCACTTGCCCGGTTTTCATGGTATTGCCAACTTTTTAATACTGATGGCATTGTTGATGGTCTTGAATGCATATGTATTAAATGATATAATTCATCGCTTCCAGAAAAGAGCATTGCCAAAGCTGATGAATAATTATGAAAAATTATTGAAATGGATTTTGATTGGCAAAAGGCCGATCTGGGCATTTGTTTCTCTGTTTGGAATATTTATACTCTCAGCTGGTTTATTAATGGTACGGGGAAATAAATCAACCTTCTTTCCCAGTGGCGATCCCAATTTTGTATATGTGTATTTAAAATTACCAGCTGGTACAGATGTAAAATATACGGACAGCATAACAAGTGTATTGGAAAAAAGAGTAGAGAAAGTTTTAGAGAAAGAAAAACCTGGTGCACCTGGAAGTATTGTGGAAAGTGTGATAACGAATGTTGCCGTAAGTGCAAATAATCCAAGAGATAATAACAGAAGCATACAGTCTAATTTAGGTCGTATTCAAGTTTCATTTGTTGAATATGAAAAGCGACATGGTAAAAGCACAATGGTATATAAAGATGCAATCAGAGATGCAGTGCAAGGAATACCCGGAACTAATATTGAAGTGGCACAGGAAGATGGCGGCCACCCACTGACCCACCAGTAAATATTGAAGTGATAGGCGATGACTTTGAAAATATTTCTCTTGTTGCAAAGAATCTTTTTAATTTCTTAGATACAAACAGGGTGGAGGGAATTGAAAACCTGCAGCCGGATGTGGATTTAGTAAATCCTGAAATAACGGTGAATGTTGATAGGGAAAGAGCTATGATGGAAGGAGTAAGCACCGGACAGATAGGAATGGAATTACGTACAGCCGTATTTGGAAAAGAAGTAAGTAAGATAAAAGATGGTGAAGATGAATACAAGATTCAGCTACGTAATTCGGAACTGATGCGGAATAATATTACCGACCTGATGAATATGCGTATCACTTTCATGGATATGAATACGATGCAGGTAAAATCAATTCCTTTGAGTACAGTTGCCAGTGTAGATTACACCAACACAGCAGGTGGAATTAAAAGAAAGAATGTAAAACGTACGATTCAGCTGCAAAGTAATGTGCCTGATCCAACAATGGTTGGAAAAGTAAACGCTGATTTGAAAGTTAAGATTGATGAATTTAAGCAGATTTCTAATATTCCTCCGGATGTAACAATAAAGTTGAGCGGACAAAGTGAGCAGGAAAAAGAAACACAGGCATTTCTGGGTACAGCATTTGCAATTGCTATTGGTCTTATCTTTTGATATTGGTTTTGCAGTTTAACTCGATGAGTAAGCCGTTCATTGTTATTACAGAGATTTTCTTCTCAGTGATTGGAGTATTACTTGGTTACGCAATAACAGGCATGACGATTGCCACTATAATGTTATTGGTTGGTATTGTTGGTCTCGCAGGTATTGTAATCAAGAATGGTATTCTTATTATAGAATTTACAGATGAACTTCGTGGCCGTGGTATGCGAACAAGAGAGGCAGCAATACAGGCTGGAAAGATCAGGATCATTCCGGTATTATTAACAGCGGTGGCAACCATCTTAGGTTTATTGCCGTTGGCAATAGGATTCAATATTGATTTTGCAGGATTATTCAGCCATTTGCGTCCAAATATTTTCTTTGGCGGTGATAGTGTTGTATTCTGGGGGCCGCTTAGCTGGACAATCATATTCGGTTTGTTATTCTCTTTCTTCCTTACACTGGTAATGGTGCCAAGTATGTACTTGATTGCTGAAAGGTTGAAGAGACCGATGGGCCAGTTTTATGGAACAAAATTCATTGCCTTGTTAGGATTTGCCGGACCTTTCTTCTTCATATTTGTTGGCATAATGTATGGTGTAAGAAGATTACAAGGAAAAAAAGTATGGATGGGCCAGTTAAAAGAGGCAGCGAAAGAAACAGAAAAAGAGTCTTAAGTTTTGGTGGTTGGTTTTGGTTATAAGAGGCGGCTCCGTGGTTGGGGCCGCTTCGCTTTTTAATATACTGTTGTTTACTTATTTACCCATTGTAGGGTATTTTTTCTATACAGATTAAGGGCATATTTGCATTAAATGAATGATATGAAAAATTTATTGCCTCTTTATTCGTTATTTCTTGTCTTATAGGTTGTTCTCAAAAAAAGGAAAATATTTTGCCTGCACCGGTTTCCAAAGCAGAAGTGCAAAAGTCAATAGCTGGCAAAACATTTGTTACCAGCCGGATTGGAACTTTGTCTCCATTTGCTTCAGGCCTAGATAAGGAGAAACCATATAGATGGTTTGATGAGGAAAAAGAACTGAATGATTTTGGAAAAAAATACGAGACAGAAAGAAAAGCATTTGTTCTTCAGTTTGTAAATGATACATTAGTAAAAATTACGGATGATGGAAAAACATGGGATGCCGTATATAAAATTGATGATGAGGTAAAGGATAAAGAGAAGGCTGGTTTAAAATTCCGGTTTATATATCCTGACAAAGAAGGTACGATGAGCTTTCCGGTCACAACAGAACCAATGATATTGACTTCAAGTTATTTTATAGCAGGAGTAAAGGATAATGCGATAATTGTAGAAACGCCAAGAGAATTTAACAGCAGTACTGTTGTGCTATGGATGAAAGAAAGATAGAATAAATTTATTCATTACTTTTTCAAGGCGCATAGAAACTTACTACCCATTATTCCTATTTGGCTTTCATCATATTGCCTTTTGGATTATGGGTTACTTCTGCAAGTCCAAGTGCCTCCATTAATGGCGGAATATACATTCAAAACGTCCGCGAAGGCCTTTTTTTAATCCGTACCAACCGCCAACTGGGTTTTTTTCTGAACGTCCCCAAGCTTCCACTGTTCCCTCTTTAGCTGGTTTTTGTTCGTCGGCACTTCCAAGTTCCATCCAGTCTCCATGTTTTTTTAGCATTTTATGTAAGTCGTTTAAACAGTCAATGTTGTAATGCAAAATAGTTTTACCAACCGTGCATACCAATATTTCTTTACCATCTTTCTCACCAACTTGCATTGTGTATTCACTTGTTAATGGCGGTGTTTTTAAAACCAATGGTTTTTCTTTTGTTCCAATTTTGTATTTCATTTTGTATTTATTTTGTTTTAGAAATGGTTTCAGCTTCATTTTTTAAGTCCTTAGCAAATTGCTCAAAGGCTTGGTCAAATGGCGGTATCATTTTAGCAAATAACGGAAACATTGGCCCGCCAATTTTTTCGTTCATAGAAAAATTAGTTAACCCATTACCAATAGTTTTAAGCGTATAAACTCTTTTGCCCATTGCATCGCCCCAAACTAACCGATCATCAGGTTCAAATTCTTTTACAGAAAGTTTAAAAACTCTTTTTGTGTCAAGCGTTGATTTAAGTTTTATTTTCTCGCCTTTTGCAATATTTCCTTCAATAGAAATTACTGTTGAATTCCAACGAGGATAATCATTGGCGTTTGTCAATAATGCCCAAATAATACTTTTGTCGGCTTGAATGTCAATACTCACACCTGTTTCCCGACTAAAAGTTTTCTTAATAGTTGCGGCTTTGCCGTTTGAAGCTGTTGTTGTCATTGTCATTTTTTTGTTTTGATTACCAAACGATTAGGCTGATTAATATTCTTTGGACGTTTGGACAAAACAAAACGATAGGTTATTCTTCATTTTTTTCAGTACTATTTTCCATTACATCTCTATTATGTTCTAAATGGTGTAGTTGTAAGGCTGAACCATTGGAATTAAAAGGATCAATTTCTTTCATTATTTTAATTCGCAGGTCAAGCAAATGTTCTCTGTTAGGATTGTCAGCTTTTTTGGCAAATTCAATTTTATTTTTCTCTATTTCAAAATCTTGTTTGGGGTTAAAAATTCCATTCAATTCAGAACATTGGTGACAAACTCCTTCTTTATTTATTAATGCACATCGCCCTTCAAAGATGTTTACCATTTTTGCCCTGCTTGTATGCAAGTAATATTTTACCATTGCTTCTGTGGTGTTTACTATCTCGGTAATCTCAGCAACTTTAAAATCGTAAACTTCTTTTAGTAAAATACAAATTTGTTGCTCAAGTGGTAATGACTTTGAAATGCAAGTGAAGCAAAATGTAATATGTTCTTTCATTTCAAATTGCCCTTGTGGTGAAGTCTGGTGAATTGCCATTACTTCTGGAAAATAGCTAGGGTTGGAGAATGCTTTTGCTTTGCAAATGTCAGTTACGTTTTCTGTCCAACGTTTTTTTGCTCTCAAATTGTCCTTGGTAATATTTGAAGCAATGGTGAATATCAAGTCTTAACAGAACTGTCGCCGCGGAACGAATCTAATTTAGTACTTGCCTTAAGGTAAGTGTCCTGAACAATATCTTCCGAATCCTGTACACTAGCAGTAATTCGTAAAATATAAGATTTTAGTTGAGGTCTTGCTTGCTCAAATTCCTTTGTAAATTGTTCTTTCGTCATATTGGTTATTTTAAATTTTCGCAAGCCTTTATACGTAAGATAGAATAAAAAAAACCGTCTTGCCTTAGGCGAGACGGTTTTTTATCAAAGAATCAGTTTTTAGAATCCTTTTTTCTGAACAGGATTACCATCAATATCCAATTCTATTATTTCGTATCCGAATTTCTGTAATGTTGGTAATACTTTTTCTTTATCGCCAACCAATAAGATATTCATCTTGTCAACATTCAACCATTTTTTTGCAACGGCATCTAATTCTGCTTTGGTGATGTTCTTTAGAATCTCATTTTGCTTATCAACGTAATCAGCAGGAAGATTGTATTCTAATATTCTGCCAATGAAACCAGCTTTTTGAAAACCAGTTTCATAACGTTGTGCATCTATCTGACCTAATGCACTTTTCATAAAATTCATTTCATCTTCTGTAACACCATTGGCAGCAAATTCTTTTAATTCTTTTAATACTTCTGTTAACGCACTGTCTGTAGCAGGAGCTCTGATACCAGAGCTAAAAGAAAATTCACCGGTGTATTTATCGCCACTGAATCCACTGCGGGCACCATATGTCCAGCCTTTATCTTCTCTAAGGTTAAGATTAATACGACTGTTGAATGCGCCACCCAAAGGATAATTGGTTAAGAAAGCTTTGAAATAGTCGCCAGTAGCATCGTATTTCAAGTTGGTGATATCGCCTACACGGAATTCGGTTTGCGCTGCACCCTTTACATCTACAAAATAGATTTTTGTTTTCTCTACATTGTTGGTTGCTTTTACTGCCGGCAGTTCTACTTTTTTGTTTGGCAGCTTAGTAAGGAAAGAAAGTTTTGGAACTATTTCCCCTTCTGTAACATCTCCAACTACCACCACATTTGTTCCTTGAGAACCGATATTATTTGCATAATAGTTTTCTACATCTTGCAGCGTAAATGTCTTTACTGTTTCTTCTGTTCCTTGCTGGCTTATGCCTAAAATATTATCCTTGCCATAATTTAACTTGTCAAACACATTGGTGGCAATGGCAGAAGGTTGCGATTTTGTTTGTTTGAAACTTTCTAACGACTGACGCTTAATTCTGCTGAACGCATCTTCTGTGAATTTTGGAGACAGCATTCTCTCTTCCAGTAAAGACAATGTGGCGTCAAGATTTTTTTTCAGAGAAGTTACCTGGAAATTAATGCCATCAATGCCACTAAAAACTCTGATGCTACTGCCTAATTTTTCTAACTCTTTACTGAAATCTTCAGATGATCTTTTCTTAGTGTCATCATTCATCAGCGAAGCGAAAAAAGAAGAGAGGCCAGCTTTGTCTATATTATTTGCCTGCATCAAATGCCCGCCAGGAATTTTAATAGACAAGTTTACCAATGGAAGCTCTGTATTATCGGTTCCGATAGCTGTTACTCCATTGCCAAGGTCTTTGGTCCAGAATGCTGGAACTTTTATTACCGGGTTGGCGCCGCTTGGTGGTTGCTTCGTACGATCAAAATTATCTTTTGCCTTTGCATATTTAAGGCCATTATATCCATAATCAGGAGCAGTGTATCCATCTTCAGCTACTTTGAAGTTATTATCTCCTACAATTAATTTGTCCTGACCTTTTGTAAGAACACTTAACACAACGCAATGTTTGTATTTAATGTATTTGTTATAGACCCTCATCACATCTTCTTTTGTTACTGAACGAACCATGTTCAGTTCTTTACCAATCATATTCGGTGTGCCAGCAAATGTGTTATAGGCGGCCAGTTGTGCAACCTTTCCAGAAACACTTTGTAAGCTGTTTATTACTTGTGATTCCTGCTGCCCTTTGAACTTGGCAATATCTTCGTCTGTAACACCTCTTTTTTCAAAAACAGCCAATGCCTGATCTAATAAATAATACATAGAGGCTAATGACTTTCCGGGATAAGGAACAAGCTGAAACGAAAATTCACCTGATAATTCAGAATTAGAATGATTGGCTGATGCCGATAATGCAAGTTGTTTTTTTACCAGTTCCTGATAAAGAATTGAATTATTTCCTTGTCCAAGAATTTCTGCAAGGCAATCTAATGCTGCCATATCATTGTCATAGTTAGGCACTGTTGGATATGCTCTTAGCATTACCGGCACTCTTGCATAGTTATCTGTATAAGAAACAAAACGGTGTTTGTTTAATACAGGAACCATCTTTGGCATATTGCTTACTTCCGGTCCACGAGGAATAGGGCCGTAATATTTCTCTACCAGCTTCACTACGTCTTTAGGATTTACATCACCACCAACAGTAAGTGTGGCGTTGTTTGGTCCGTACCAGCGAAGGAAGAAATTCTTCAAATCATTTACGTTACCACGGTTCAAATCTTCTATATACCCAATGGTGAGCCAGCTATAAGGATGACCATATGGATACATTGCCTGCGATAATTTTTCCTGGGCCAAACCATAAGGACGGTTGTCATAATTCTGACCTCTTTCATTTTTTACAGTAGATCTTTGTATCTCAAACTTCTGTTGTGTAACAGCATCTAATAAAAATCCCATACGGTCAGCTTCCAGCCACAGCATTTTTTCTAACTGATTGTTAGGTACTGTTTCGAAATAGTTGGTACGGTCACGGTTGGTAGTACCATTTAATGTACCTCCCGATTCAGTTACTATTTTAAAATGTTGTTCATCACCCACATTATCACTTCCTTGAAACATCATATGCTCGAAAAAGTGAGCAAAGCCTGATTTGCCAATCTCTTCTCTGGCAGAGCCAACATGGTATGTAACATCTACCCGAACCAGCGGATCACTATGGTCTTCATGTATAATTAAAGTAAGACCATTATCTAGTTGGTATTTCTCATACGGGATAACAATTTCGTCCCCGGTCTTAGTTACCTTCTCAATAAGTTTTGTCTGTCCGTTTACCATTACTCCAATAAATGAAGTAAGCATGGTTAACAGGAAAAATTTCTGTTTCATATATTATATTCGTTTTTTGTAGAACCAGCAATTTAAGAAAAACAGGCCTTTTATCCTCGCCTTTTATCAATACTGTTGTATCATACTGCCTATCTGTTTATTATCTTTAGTAAAAATTATTACTATGAGCCAGACAAATCGCAACAACCATGAAATTGACTACAAGATATATGGTGAAGAATTACAATTTGTAGAAGTAGAGCTTGATCCACAGGAAACGGCCATTGCAGAAAGTGGTGCTATGATGATGATGGATGACGGCATTCAAATGGAAACCATTTTTGGTGATGGTTCGGCGCAAGCACCAACTGGTTTTTTGGGAAAATTAGTTAGTGCAGGTAAAAGGGTATTGACTGGAGAAAGTTTGTTTATGACAGCTTTTACCAATGTGGGGAATGGAAAAAAGAAAATAAGTTTTGCTGCACCTTATACGGGTAAAATAATTCCGATGGATTTGCAACAACTTGGCGGTACCATCATTGCACAAAAAGATGCATTCTTATGTGCTGCCAAAGGCGTAAGTGTTGGCATACACTTTCAGCGAAAGCTCGGTGTTGGTATTTTTGGTGGCGAAGGTTTTATAATGGAGAAAATAGAAGGTGACGGCATGGCCTTTCTTCATGCAGGCGGTTATATTATTGAAAGAGAATTAAAACCCGGCGAGATATTGAAAATTGATACTGGTTGTATCGTTGGTTATACACCTACGGTGAATTTTGATATTGAATTTGTAAAAGGCATCAAGAACTTTATGTTTGGTGGCGAGGGATTATTTTTTGCAAAACTTCAAGGACCGGGCAAAGTATGGATTCAATCATTGCCGATAAGCAGATTGGCCGGAAGAATTGTTGCTTATGGAACTTTCAAACGTAAGGAAGAAGGAAGTGTGCTGGGTGGTTTGGGTAATTTGTTTGATGGAAAAGAATAATATATTTGAATAACCCTCCGGGAGTTTTACATAAGGAAAATTATTACGTAGATAAACTCCCGGAGGGTTTCTTTAGCCAGATGATTCTCATTTCTTATCTGCTGTCAAAACATTTACCGAAGAAGTAATCTCTTTTTCAATTTTTACTCCGGGATAGTTACTTGCCAATACTAATTCATATTGCGGATTGTTTTTTAACTGTCGGAAGAAGTCTTGCAGTTTTTCAATGTCCTCCTCATTTTGAAAAGCCTGATCATGTGCCAGTAATACAAGGTGGCCAGGTGTTTTAGTAGTGGAAGCATCCAGCATATTTTGCATTTTCCGCAGTAACAGTTCTGTATTTTCATCGGGTGCAAAAGTTTTGTGGTCAAATGTCCATTCAATATCCCAACCCATTACGGCGAAGCCTGCACGGTTTACGGCATCAATTGTTTTTTCGCTGGCTTTAATATCGGTATGATTGATGCTATCTATCCGCCAGGCATTACGGCCGGGCATTCTTGTTACATTGTTAGTAAAGCTTAAGCTATTGGCACTCTTCTCAAAATCTTTAATAACTAAAGTAGAGTCTTCGTAAAATTTTGAATACCGTCCCGATGCATGAGTGTAGCTATGATTGCAGAGTTCTATGCTGGTATCTTTTTTCATATCCTGCCAGGCGGCGGTTTGTGTAGGACTGTCAAACACATGTTGTCCCACAATAAAAAAGCTAACAGGAATGTTTTCTTCTTTTACCGTTTGTAGCACTTTCATTGTGCCTTTGTTAGGTCCATCATCAAAAGTCAGGTATATCTTCTTTTTAGGCTTAGCAGGTTTTGCTAATGAAGCGGTATTCAGTTTTGTCTTCTCGAAGATGTTTTGTGTTATGGCTTTAGCAGGTGTAAGATCATTTTTATTTTGTGTACAGGATGTAATGAGTAATAGCAAAAAAGACAAGTAAAAAATTGGTTGGAAAAATATTTTAGCTGAATCAGCTTCTTGCTTTGTGTTGGTATGACTGTGCATTGCGTTGGGTGGTTTTATTCCTGATTGAAGGTATAGCAGTGCATTAGCTATTCAAAGTGATGTGTGGTTAAATAAAGATTAAAATGTGGTTTTTTGCGAGGCGGGAGGCAAAGGAAAGGAAGGAGGGGGGGGTGGGGAAGGAGTAGGGAGAAAAAAGGGGGTTGTTTTTTTTTGGGCGTGGTAAAATGTAAAGACAAAAAAAACCAAAGAAAAAAAAACCGCCGCCCACCCCCACCACACAAAAAAGAAAAAAAAAAAGGCGTGTCCCGCGCCCTCCCTTTTCCTTTTCGGGTTGTGGAGACAACCCCACGAATGGGAAGGCGGATCCCCCCCCCCCCAAAGGCGGGGGGGGCTCTTTTGACCCCAGCCCCAAACAAAAGTTCAGGTTTGTCGGCGTAGGGAGAAAAGGGAGGCGGGAAAAAAAACACGAAAGAAAAAAAAGGGAAGAAACTTTACAAAAGCCCCCTTTTTAAAGGGCCTGGGGACTTTTTTGTACGCCAATTAATTTTGGGAAAACAAAATTAAGTACCCGCGTTCGTAAACCGGAAAACGCCCAAAAAAAACGCCCCCCCAAAAGAACCGGGGGCCAAGGGGGTTTGTGGGCCCCCCGGCCCCCCCAAAAAAGCCCCTCTCTTTTTGGAAGAGTTTTATTGGAGGGGTTGTTTTTTGGGGGGGAGGAGAAAGAAACCAAAGGTTAAAAAAAACCCCCCCCCGCGGGGGGGGGGGTTTTTGGGGGGGGGGAAAAGTCCCCCCGCGAGATTCCTTTTTTGGGGAGGGAACCCTTTAAAAAAAAAAAAAAAAAAAAAAAAAAAAAAAAAAAAAATTTTTCTCATAACACGGCTCCGGCGGCAACCGTGCCTAAATAAATTTTTTTGTCGAAATTGAGCATCAAAGATTTTACTTTTTCTATTTATACCAACCAATTGTATGAAGTTCCGCCACCGCTTTTTTTTCTTATCACTTTTCGTTTTCACTATTGGTAACTATGCAACAGCTCAGCAAAAAGAAGCAGATAGTCTTCAGCTATTGATTCAAGCTGCTTCATCAGATACACAAAGAATAAATCTGCAACTGAAACTGGTTAATATTTTCCGTTCTTCAAAACCTGATGAAGGAGAAAAGATAGCTGCTGTTGCGTTAACAAAATCCCGGGAGACTAAATATAAAAAGGGCGAAGGCTTTGCATTGAATGCATTGGGAACTATACAAGATGCAAGAGGCAATTATGACAGTGCCCTTATTTTTGTACCAGCAGTCACTGGCTGTGTTTGAGTCGGCTGATATAGAAGAAGGTAAAGCAGCAGCTTTGCTGAGTATTGGAAATTATTATTATTACCAATCTGATTTTATAAAAGGTGCCGATTATATGTTGCAATCGTTGCGGCTCTACGAAAAACTGAATGATAAAGCAGGTCTTGCTTCGGCTTTAAACAATCTTGGCTCACTGTACAATGATAAAAAAGATTACAGGAAAGCTTTGGAATATTATAACCGGGCCTTAGTTATAAAAAAAGAGCTGAACCAACCCCGCAGCCTTGCTACCACACTGTTGAATTTAGGAAATGTCTATTACGATTTAAAGATCATGGATAGTGCCTTGCTCTGGTATCAGCAATCATTGGATAATGCAACACAGTATGGTAATAAGAGATTGATAGCATCGGCACGGTCCAATATTGGCAATATATTTTTTGATAAAAAGCAATACAAGGAAGCATTGGTTGAATACGAAGCTGCATTAGAGATTGACAAGGAAAGAGGGAATCAGGAAGGAATCGGCATTAGCAACATAAATGCCGGGCATGCTTATTTAATGCTGAAGCTATATGATGTCAGCATACCAATGCTTAAAGAAGGCTTACAGATGCTGCAAGAGGTTGGCAATAAATTCCAGGAACAAAGTGCATTGAAATACCTTGCCGAAGCTTATGTTGCAAAAGGAGAGCATGCAACTGCATATAATTATTTAAAGAAGTATGTGGCAGTGCATGATTCTGTTTACACAGAAGAAAGTAACCAACGGGTAGCAGAAATGCAAACCTTGTACGAAACGGAGAAAAAAGATAAAGAGATAATTATCCTTTCTAAAGAGAAGCAAGTGCAACGCCGCACCAATATCTTTTTAATTGCATTGGCAGCCCTTATTTTTTTATTAGGATTGATACTCTGGAGCCGCTATCGCTTCAAACAAAAAACAAACAGACTACTCGCAGAAAAAAATGATGAACTGATACGGTTGAATGCTACCAAGGATAAATTGTTTGCTATTGTAGCACATGATTTAAAGAATCCGCTTTCAGCTTTTCGTTCTATTACACAAAACCTGAACGATAATAAATTACAGATAAGCAAAGAAGAGATTGAATATTTTGTGGGCAGGATGAATCAATCGGCCAATCAACTTTACGATCTGTTACAAAATTTATTGAACTGGGCTATTTCGCAAATAGGCAAACTGCCTTTTGCACCGGAAAAGTTTTCATTGGCTGATGTGGCAAACAATAACGCTGCACTTTTTCAAAACAATACACTGCAAAAAAACCAACAGGTAAAAATAAATGTGCCGGAGCAGTTGCAGGTAATGGCTGATAAAAATATGATACAGACTGTTGTGAGAAACCTTTTCTCCAATGCAGTGCGGTTTACTCCCGAAAACGGAACGATTGAATTATCGGCTCAAAAAGAAAACGGTGAAATGATATTCTCCATTGCAGACACCGGACCCGGCATTGCTGCGGAGGATATTAAAAAACTATTCCGAATAGAAGAAGATGTTACCAAAGTTGGTTCATCACCAGAAAAAGGAACAGGACTTGGTTTGATATTGTGCAAAGAACTCATCGAAAAAAACAAAGGCCGTATTTGGGTAGAAAGCTCTGCCGGACAAGGAAGCCGTTTCAGTTTTGCTTTGCCTGCTGATGGTATTTGATTATCATTGTGGTAATGGAGCCCATTCAATTAATTTTATTGGACGATCATGCCATTGTGCGGGATGGTATCAGGGCTATGCTCTTTGGAAATACAACTATACAAATTTGTGGCGAAGCTGCAGATTATCCTTCTTTACTTAAAGAATTGCAGAAGCAGGAACCGCATATTATTATTACCGATATAAAGTTGGGCGGTAGCATGACGGGTATTGAAATTGCCGCACTGATTAAAAAAGATTTCCCTTCCATTAAAATATTAATGCTTTCGGGCAATACAGAAGATCATTATGTATTGGCAGCCATCAAAGCAGGAGCTACTGGATTTCTGCCAAAGGATTGTGGCAAAGAAGAATTTTTGGCAGCAGTAAAATCAGTGTACTACGGGCAAACATGGTTTGGCGAAACTATTTCACCTGTAATTATTGATCAGTATGTGCGGCAATCCGTCCATCCACATCACCGACCAGCAAAAACCTCTTAGTCAGCGGGAAATGGAAATAGTGCATTGTCTTTGCGATGGACTTACTTCCAAAGAAATTGGTGAGAAGTTATTTATCAGCAGCCGCACAGCAGAAAGCCATAAAAATAATATTTTCGAAAAGCTGGGTGTACAAAATACTGTTGAACTGGTAAAATATGCCATCCGTGAAAAATGGATAGAGTTATAATTCCCTTATCTCATTCATCTCTCCGTAAAATTACCTACTCCGTTTTCAGTTCATTTACCGATTGTATGCCTTGCAACATTGCTGAATATTTGTACCCTAAATTTTACGGCAATGAAATCAAACATTAAATCATTTATCATTACTGCAGCAGCAATCATCTGCACCGCAACAGCACAAGCACAACTTGGCGGTCTGAAAAAGCTGACAGAAAAAAAAGAACCCAAACAAAAAACAGAAGCTCCGGCAGATGCTTCTGCTGGTAACACAACAGCAAAGCCAGCCGCTACTCAGCAAAAGTCTTCGCAGTCGGCTACTAAAGCTGGCGAACTTGATTTTAGCGCAGGCACACCACAATTCAGTTACCTGTCTTTATTTCGAGAAATAGAACTGGAAGAAAAAACGGGCCGCTTTGTTATCAATGGCATGTCAGTAATTAATCTTCCGCAAAAAGAACAAGGCGGTAAAGAGGCTGACTATAATAATGGTCACAAATTGCATCTGGTGGTTACAAAGGCAGACAAAGATGGTAAGGCACAAAAAGAAATTGGAAGAGGTACTTGTTCGCCCAGCTTCCGGGATAATGTGGCATTGCTATCCGTTAGTAATGGCTCCATGCAATTAACAGAAGGCGGCAATTATATTTTAGATTTTTCAATTGATGGAAAATCATTTCACACGGTTCCGTTTTTTGTAAAGAAGGGAACCAAAGATGGACAGAGTAAATATTTTCTTTCCGATCCATGGGGCACTTGGTCATATATAAAACTGATTGAAAAAGACAACCCCTATTTCGCTGTAGAAATGGGTTATTATCATGCCTTGCAAACTATGGATGATAAAGCCAGTGCAGATGGAAAAGATGTAACAGCAAAACTCTTGTATGAAGAAACGGATAAAGTAGTCGCTGCACATTTAAATACATCTGGCGGCAGATACAGCAAACGTAAGTGGATGCCGATGATGCTTACTTTTTATGATGCTGAAAATATGAACAGCCCTTTTACAGGTGCCAAGATGCTTAAGAAAGACGGTAACTATACCCTTCGTGTACGTTTTGGAAAGAACGGAAGTTATGATGAGGCATACGTTTACAAGTTTGCAATTAAGAATGGTAAGATGGCAGAGCGAGACGGCTATCCATTGGTAATGGATAAAGATGGATACAATGGAATTGATATCGCCTGGTTAAAAGGCGATGCAGAAGGTGCAGTAAAGACAGAAGGATTTGTAACGCCTTCGCCAGTTGCAGGTGTCAAAGAAAATATTGCTTTTGGTATTGGTAACAAAGGTTGCCGCCCACCAGCAGCTTGTAGTATTACCGATGGTGATATTGTTTCGTTAAGTGATATGGTGCTTGACAATGCTACCCGTGACATGACCAGCCTGAAAGATATTCCCTGTATGCTTACTTTAAGAGAAGGTGATAAAATAATTGCACAGCATCTTTGGGAACAATCATGCGATGAAAGCGGTTGCAACCAATTATATATTGATTTAGTAACTAATCCTGATAACCTCATTTTTAAAAATCAGTCCACTGCATTTGTAGAAGCATTGGCTTCATTATCTGCGGGTGCCCATAAACTTACATTGGTAGCAGAGATTGAATACAGCAAAGGCAAGAAAAAAGTAGTGGGCCTACGCAATTTTAGTTTCAACAGTGTGGCAGGCAATCCAAAATATACAGCCATCGCTGCTAAATTGGCGAAACGCCTTAACATGACGGAGAATGAACTGAATGCAGAGTTCTGGGAAAAGTTTGGCGGGCCAGATGTTGTTACATTAGTAAATAACTGTAGCAGAACAGTATGGTTGCGCAAATCTATTGGGTCAGATAAAGCAGAAGTAAGGATTCCGCCCGGTGGCACTTTAAATATGATACCAATGATGGTTACCTGGAGCAATGGAACTTCGGTACGCTACGCTGGATGAGTACACAAAATTTCTTTACCAATCGCCAGGGGCGATAAAGTAAATATCTGTAAATAATTTAATTTTAGTAAAACCAAAAACAAATAACCATGATACAAAAACAATTTTTAAGCCTTTTGCTTATCGCATCATTAAGCATCATTTCTTGTGGTGGCAATGATAAAAAAGACGGCGACGAAAAAATGACAACTACAACCGACAACAAAGAAGCCACTGACAAATCAGCAACTGAAGCTGGTGATGAAGCTGCCTGTGGCGAAACAGCAGTAACATTTGCGGCTGATAAATTAACCAGCGATGGATTTACGGTAAAGTATGCACAAGCTACTTTATGGGAAATGGCAAGTGGCGACATAAAATATCCTTCTGTCAATATTCAGATCAGTAATTACGAAAGAGAAGGAAGTTATTTACAATCACCTGCCAAGGATGGCGATACTCGGCTTATCATTTCTGTAAATGGAAAGACGGGAGAAAAAATTACTACTGGTGTATATGATATGTCGGTAGCAGGCTTTGGTGCTGGTAACAATGTAAGCGGTGGTATAGAAACAAAAGAAAAGAACAGTGGCTTTAACAACGGCAGTGGAATCTTAACCGTAACGTACATCAGCGACAGTAAGATCTGCGGCACTATTGATGTAAAAGGAAGTGGTGATACTTTCATTAAAGGCACATTCAGTTGTCCGTTAGAAAAATCAGCGTATTAGTAAAAGCTATTAAATACTTATACAATAACAGGCTCCCGGTTGGTTTCATTGCCGTACAGAAATGTACAAAGCCACGCCGGGGTCTGTTATTTTTATACAATTAATGCTTTGTTCTTAGTTTTTTATCGGCTTGTAGTAAAGTATAATTGAACCACCACTAAAAGTTTTGTCTTTACAAGTTTTAGAAAAGTGCTTTCGTTTATGTCTAAATAGTGGCAAACCTTTTCCCACAACAACCGGATATGCAAACCTGGAATTCGTCTATCAGGTTAAGTTTCAATAGTTGAATAATTAAACTACGGCTACCAACAAAAATAGCCTTACCCGATTGTTGCTTGAGTGCTAAAACAGTTTCTTTTAAACCTTGGTTTGCTATGGTTGCAGTTTCCCATTCAACATTCTTTAGGGTATGTGAAAAAACTATTTTTGGAATATTGTCAATAGCTATGGCAAAGTCGTTCATTGATTTTTCTTCCGAAGGGGTTTCTAAAATTGTTTGCCAAAACTCCATTAGCTGGTATGTAATTCTGCCATATAAAATGCTGTCTCCTTCACCCAATAATTCAGTATAGTGCCTATGAATTTCTTCATCTGGAATTCCTGCAGTATGGTCGCAAAATCCATCAAGCGTCATATTCAAAGCTGCAATTACTTTTCTCATATTTTATTTTTTGTCTTTCCGATTTGTGAGTCGCTTTACATAGAAGCCCATTGTTGGCAGCAGTAAGATTTCACTACTGTCGTCATCTTCTATGTGTTAAGTGCTTTTGGTCGTTCAAATTTAGCAAGTAACTTGAAATTGCTTGTGTCTCTATACTTGTAAACATTGGCTTGAAATATCTAACATAGCTAAGAAGCTCACTCACAGTCAAAATTTTTACATACTGGAATTCCTCATTTGGCTTTGAATTTGTCAATACAATCAGGTTTCTTATTGGTATTTTTCTGTCTCCCCAATGATGTTGTGTGAGTTTTACTTTGTCGTTTGCAATATCTCCCGTTAATAGCTTAAGGAGGGCACAGTTTGTCCTTTTGACTTGTTGAACAGGAGACCGCAAATCCAAATTACTCAATGATTTTCACTCCAATTTTTTGTCTCAATAATAAAGATGCCCGAAGGTGTAACAAGCAAGTGGTCAATTTGAATTGACTTTATATAATCGTTTTCTTGTCGGTTATAAATAGCGGGATGAAACGTTAGAGCAAAGTCGTTTATTAAAATGTTTTCGTCTGATAAGTTCTCTAATTCTTTTACGACTTTATGTTCTCCCAATGCTCCATAAATTGAATTTTTCACTTCATCAATTACTCGTTGTTTATTTTCAAGTTCAGTCACATGGTTTAAACAACTCTCATTAACAGCGCCTCTAAAATTTGAAGAAATGTATTGAAACCGAGTAGTTTTATCTTGATGTTGCTGAACTAATTCACTAACAAATAGTTCCTTAGAATCCAAATTGAATTCTAAATCTTGGACTTTCCTTTATAGAGCCATTGTTTTACATAGTTGAAAAGCGTTGAATAAAATTCAAATTACCGGAAGTTAATAAGCTCTTTAGCTTTGCCTTTAAATCTTCAATATCCTTGAGAAAGTAGTTTTCAAAGTAAGTTTTGTCCGCCTTAATAGCATTGTCTAATTGTGAAATGTCTGCAACAAGAGCAGTCTTTTCTTGTTCAATTAATTGCTCATGAGTTGAAATGATTTGCTGTCTTAAAACTGAAAAGCTTTTCTGAAAGTTTAATACTTCGTTTAAAGAATTGAAGTCATTAATGTTATGTCGCTGTAAGTGAGATTTTACAGTTGTTAAACAACCAACAGAACCATGAACCTTGCACATTTTATTTTTGCCTGTTATTATTATTGTTGAGTTTTGGAAATGGAGGATTTATTGATGCCAACGTTCGAGTATTTGCGAAGGCGGGGAATTTATTGCTTGTCTGCCCGGTACAAATGTCCAATTAAAAATATGTTGATGAAATTATGTATCGTCCTAAAATCTGTTTACTGTTTTTTTAATAATCCTGCTATTGGTTTACTGTTGTATTTATAGTCCTGAAATGGGTTTATAAATGTTCAACAGTTGTTATTGATATGAAAGTTAGCAGATAAACGCTTTACCTAAAAGAAGGTTTCACATCGTTTGATTTTCTGGTTTAGGTTTATAATAGTTCTTCCAATTTTTAGTGTTGACAGTATTGTTTTTATGTACATGTTCCGGGGGTCTTCATGCTGCAACTAAGATGTGGTCTTTCTACATTGTAATAATTTACAGCCTGATCTAATTTGCAATGCAGTTCGTTTATTTTTAAACTGATAATGTTCTAAATATTCTTCTTTAATAAATCCATTTAATCTTTCGGCAATCGCACTTTCAAGCGGTCTCCGTTTTCTGTCATACTGATTTTGTATGTGCTGCTTTTTAAGATTTTAATATACTCATCGCAGCAATACTGGTAACCCTGTCTGAATGATGAATAAGTGTATGCCTGGCAGGCAATGGATTATTTTTAAGAGCCATCTTCAACGCTTTTGAGTATGTATTTTTCCATGTTTTCAGCTAACTGATAGCCGAGTATTTTTTGGAATAGGCGTCCAAGATGAAGCTGAGGTAGACGGGTTTAGTTTTTATTTTATAATAGGTTAAATCGCTTACCCAAAGTTGATTAATATGTGTAAGCACCATATCTCGGATGATATTGGGATACTTTCGAAACCTGTGATAGGACTGTGTTGTAGCAATGACCCGCCTTCTTCGTTTAATTAGAAGGTGGTATTGTGCCAGCAGATCAAAGAGAGCATCCCGGCCCATTTTTATGCCATGCTCCATCATAAAAGGATGGAGCAGTTCATAGAGTTTGCGGCCACCTAATGCAGGATGGCAGCATCTTATATTGGCAACTTGTTTCAATACAAGATCTGTTTCAATGCCTGTTGTTTCTTCGCCATTGTGTTGATAAAAGGCTTGTGGTGTAACTCCAAATAACCGACAAAATAGTACCAGCCTTTTATGTTGGTACTTGTCTTTCATTTCCTGGATTATTTGGTATTGTACTTTTTTCGGATGGGAATATTTAAATCTTTTTCGGCTATCTCTACCATGCGACTGTACATTTCTGTTTTCAACTTTTCTTCTTCAAGCCGTAGTTCCAACAGTTTTATTTTTTCCAATAAAGCTGATTGCTCACTTAATACCGGCTTTTGCTTTTTTGTTTTCCCGCCATTACGTTGCTCTGTTTAGTACTTCAAAGTAGTACATTTTCGCCGGGTATCTTCATAGCCCAATTCCTGCATCCGAGAAGTGATGCCGCTTTTGGATTGAATTTTATACTTCCGTATCAAATC
>JADJKL010000005.1 GCA_016706055.1 Chitinophagaceae bacterium
TTGAGGTTAACTTTTTTTGTACAAACAATGTATTTGCCAAACGGCCAAAAAACCACATTGGGTTTTTATAATGAACGATATCTGTCATTTCCACACCACCGGGTATTGTTTTAAAATGATGTTGATGGTGCCATAATTTATACGGCCCAAACCGCTGTTCATCTATAAAATATTCTTTGTCTTTTACCTGTGTGATCTCAGTCATCCAGTAAACGGAGTATTCCCAACACTGGCTTTACCGTGTATTCGATAATTTGTCCGGCATACATTTTTCGCCATGATGTTTGGATATTACTTTAAACACATGTTTTGAAGGTAATTGCCTGAAGATTTGCTGGATTTGAAAAGAATGCCCATGCTTCTTCTAATGAAATGGGAACTTTTGTACTGTTTTGATAGAATGTGCTGCCATGAAAATTATTGGTTTAAATTCGTTTGAATAACGATTTATAAAAGCGAAAAGTTCGAGTTACTAATGTCAATTAACAGAGAAAAGTTAGAAATAAAATTCAAAGAAGAATTCGCTAAACTGAATAAAAACCAGCAGTTAGCTGTTGATACAATCGAAGGCCCTGTTATGGTTATTGCAGGCCCAGGTACGGGGAAAACGCAGATATTAGCCAGCCGCATCGGAAAGATTTTATTGGAAACTGATGCCACACCTGAAAACGTTTTATGTCTTACTTATACGGATGCCGGTGCTGTTGCTATGCGAAAGCGATTGCTATTATTCATTGGGCCAGATGCTTATAAAGTAAACATCAGCACCTTTCATGCATTTTGTAATGATGTGATTCAGGATAATTTATCACTCTTTGAAAAAACGGCACTTGATGCTGTTTCGGATTTGGAGAAAATTCAATTCTTTAAAGAACTGATAG
This sequence comes from Chitinophagaceae bacterium, assembly GCA_016706055.1. Lineage (GTDB taxonomy): Bacteria > Bacteroidota > Bacteroidia > Chitinophagales > Chitinophagaceae > JJ008. Next base: position 882 of record JADJKL010000005.1, read on the forward strand.
ATTCATTTCCTAAAAATCATCCGCTGAAAAGATACCGTGGCGATGTTTATTTTGAAATCAATAATCTTCAATCGCTTTTTAGTAATATGAAACGGGAAGGCTGGACGCCGGAATTTATCAATGAAAGAATTGATGCTTATCTCGCCGATCTGCCCAGCCGGGATGAGTTTATTTACAAAAGAAAATATAAAGAGTTTAATGCAGGTGATCTAAAACAAAATAAAATTGATGAAGAGAAAGAAAAGGATGGAAAAACTGCGGGCAGCAGTTGGTGAGTTTAAACGCTTTCAGCAATTGATGCGGAAAAAGAACCGCTACGATTTTGATGATATGATTAATATGCGATAAAAGCATTTGAAGAAAATAAAAATCTGCTGGCCGATTATCAGGAACGATTTCAATACATTCTTGTTGATGAGTATCAGGATACAAGCGGCACACAAAACAAACTGGTCGAATTACTGATAAGTTATTGGGACAAGCCTAATGTATTTGTAGTGGGAGATGATGACCAAAGCATTTACCGTTTTCAAGGTGCCAATGTGGAGAATAACATGACTGTGTTTAGAGGTCGTTATAAAGAAGATTTACTAACCGTAGTTCTAACCAACAATTATCGTTCTACACAACCGATACTTGATGTTTCAAAATCAGTAATTGATAGAAATGGCGAAAGGCTGGTAAATAAAATTGAAGGACTGAGTAAAGAATTGATTTCTTCCAAAGAATCAATCAGCAAACTGACCAATGAGCCAATCATTATAGAATACGATACACAGTCGGAAGAAATGATTGGCACAGTTAAAAAAGTGCAACAGTTATTGAGCGAAGGAATTGTGCCGGGCAAAATTGGAATTATTTATAAGGAAAATAAATACGGACTGGAACTCGCAAATTATTTTAAGCTGTTAAATATTCCTGTTTATAGCAAACGACACCTTAGCCTACTTGAGTTGCCACAGGCAAGAAAAATAATTCTTGTGCTTAAATATCTTGCATCAGAACATGATATTTCTTATAGCGGCGATGAACTGCTTTTTGAATTATTGCATTTTGATTGGTTTGGTATTGCACCAATTGAAATTGCTAAGCTAAGTATGGAGGTAGCAAGTGCAGGTTATAGAGACAATAAAACTTCTATCCGCCAATTACTGAATGAAAAAAGCAAATACTCCTGCGAAAGATTTGTTTGTGATAATCTTCCCGAAAAATTGAAAAATGCTTCTGTAATAATTGAAAAGCTAATTGCAGATGTTCCCAATATTACGTTACAACATTTATTTGAAAATATTATTCGGGAAGCAGGCATTCTTAATCACATCATGGAAAGTCCGGATAAACATTGGCAACTCCAAATCCTTACCGGCTTATTCGATTTTATAAAAGAAGAAACACATAGAAATCCGTTGCTTGATCTTCAGCAACTGGTTACACTTATTGAGTTAATGGAGAAGGAAGACATTTCACTGCCACTGGTTCAGGTTAGTGGCAGCGATAAAGTGTAAACCTTATGACAGCACACGGTTCAAAGGCTGGAGTTTGAATATGTTTTTATCGCAGGATGCAATGCTTCCTTCTGGGAAAGAAAAAGGAAACCCGGAGGTGGATATAAATTGCCGGACACAATCTTTTCTTCACAACCAACTGCAACAGATGATGAAGAATTAAGAAGGCTCTTTATGTTGCTTTGACAAAGAGCCGAACAACATCTTTTATTTCTTATAGTAAATACAAGAATGATGGAAAGGAATTGGAACCATCTATGTTTATTGCTGAGATATTAGATAAGCATGACCTGAAAATAAAAATGAAAGTATAAAAGAAGATATACTGGATGAATTTTCTGCTTTGCATTTTAGCGACACATCAGCTCCAGAAATAGAAAAAATAGAAGAAGAATTTATCGGCGGCATACTGGATAAGTTTGTAATGAACGTAACCGCACTGAATAATTATCTAAAATGTCCGCTGGAATTTTATTTTAAAATCTCATCCGAATTCCATCGCCAAGAAATGAGGCAACAGAATTTGGATCGGCGATACACTATGCATTGGAGAAGCTTTTTTCGCAAGATGCAAGACGGAGGAAGAATATTTTCCGGTAAAAAAAGAATTTATTGAAGATTTTGAATGGTATATACAACGGCACCGGGAAAGTTTTACTAAGGAGCAATTTGCCCGCCGTTTGGAATATGGTCAGGAGGTATTGAATAATTATTATGATAAATATATTGCCAGCTTCAATAAAATTGTGGCAATAGAACGTCGCATTAAAACAACAATAAAAGAAGTGCCAATTAAAGGTGCATTGGACAAACTGGAATTTGATGGAAAATCAGTGAATGTGGTGGATTATAAAGTGGTGATCCGGATAAAGGTATTCCCTAAAACAAAAGGCCCATCTGAAAAAGATCCGAACGGGGGCGATTACTGGCGACAGGCGGTGTTCTATAAAATACTGGTGGACAATTATGAACAAAAAGACTGGAAGGTGGTGAGTACCGAATTTGATTTTATAGAGCCTGATAAAAAGAAAAACTACCGGAAAGAAAAAGTGGTTATTAACCCGGCGGATATTACTACTGTAACCCAGCAAATAACTGAAACTTGGGAAAGATTCAGAACAGAGACTTTTATACTGGCTGCGGCAAAGTAGATTGCCATTGGTGCAACTTTGTAAAGACCAATAATATGGCTGTGGCGTTACATGAGCTGGAATCTGCCGATGATATTGATTAATTAAGATTTTAAAAGCAAATCATTCCCCGTAAAGCGGCTAAGTTTGCATTTCTCATGAAGACTAAAGGAATTATAACGTCCATAATAGTAGTACTGGTAGCAGTAATAAATTTTACTGTAGGCACTGGTTGTGCTAATATCATTCCTCCAGAAGGCGGACCCAGAGATTCATTGCCTCCTCGGTTAATAAAAGCAGAGCCGGGTGATTCTGCACTTAACTTTAAAGGAGATAAAGTCACTCTTATCTTTGATGAATTTATAGAAGTGCAGAATATAGCTGAGAATTTAATATTCTCGCCAACACCTTCCGTCAATCCTTATGTCGACTATAAATTAAAAACCGTTACGGTAAAGTTGAAAGATACATTAGTGCCTAATACAACTTACACCATAAATTTTGGCAACTCGATTAAAGATTTTACAGAAGGAAATCCATTTAAAAATTTCACCTATACTTTCTCGACTGGCAATTATATTGATTCATTGGAATTGAGTGGTAAGGTAGTACTTGCAGAAAATGGGAAGTTAGATACTACAATGATTGTAATGTTGCATACAAATTCAGATGACTCTGTAGTTGTAAAACAAAAACCGCTGTACATTTCCAAATTGGATGGGAACGGAAATTTTCGGTTTAAGAATCTCCCGCCCAAAACTTTTTATCTTTTTGCTTTAAAAGACGAAAGCAATACAAGACGCTACACTTCTGAAAAATCTTTATTTGCTTTTGCTGATTCAGCTGTTGTTGTGCAAACTAGCACAGAGCCTGTAACATTGTACGCTTATGTAGCTAAAGGAGAACCGGAACAGCAAGCGAACAAAAATAGCAGCAACAGGGCAACATCAAGTACTGATAAAGATTAAAATATCAAACCAGTGCAGCAGTTGGACAGCAAGACATTCTCAGTGACTTTTTATAACATTCTCATTTCCTCTAAAAACGTTTGATTCTACAAAACTTACGCTGTTTACGGATTCAACTTTTACTCCTGTTACTGATTATAATTTTTCGAAAGATACTACTGGTACAAAAATTAATCTTACACATAAGTGGAAAGAAAATACTTTCTATCGTTTAATTCTTGATAAAGATTTTGCAGAAGATACACTCGGTAATAAATTGACTAAGGCCGATACAATCAGTTTCAATACAAAAAAACTATCTGATTACGGCTCTTTAAAACTGATACTTCGCAACCTTGATCTTGAAAAGAATCCTGTGTTACAAATCGTAAGTAACGATAGAATTGTAAAATGGATTCCAATGAAAAGCATTGATCTGGCAATTGATCTTTTTGTGCCTGGTGAATATGAGCTTCGTATTCTATATGATAAGAATAATAACGGTGTCTGGGATCCGGGAGATTTTTTTGGCAAACATTTGCAGCCCGAAATTGTAGTACCTATTGAAAGAAAGATTTCAATAAAAGCTGCCTGGAAAAATGAGTTTGAGATAGTTTTATAAAAAGCTAAGCTTCAGAAAATCTAAGAAAAATCTGTATTCTTTATTGTCTAGCAAGCCTTGAATTCTTGTCACTTGTATCTTGTACCTTCGTATTATGCAATTCTCTTCTTCTCTTCTGAAAATGCTGTGAATGAATTTGCCAAACTTCCCGGTATTGGTAAAAAAACAGCGTTGCGTTTAGTATTGCATCTTTTAAAACAAGACACAAAAGAGGTTGGCAACTTTAGCGAAGTAATTGCAAAAATGCGGAGTGAGATCAGGTTTTGCCATCGTTGCTATAATGTAGCTGACGCTGATATTTGTTCTATTTGTTCAAACTCATTAAGAAAACAAGAAGTTATTTGTGTAGTAGAAAGCATCCGTGATGTAATTGCCATAGAAAGTACACAGCAGTTCAATGGCACATACCATATTCTCGGTGGCGTTATTTCGCCATTGGATGGTATCGGTCCCGATCAGTTAAATATTGAGGCGTTGATTGCCAGAGTTGGAAAAGAAGAAACGGAGGAAATCATATTTGCATTGAATCCCAATATTCAAGGTGATACGACCATTTACTATATTCAAAAAAAAATTACACCTTTCTCATTGCGTATAACTACTATAGCCAGAGGTATAGCTTTTGGTGGAGAACTGGAATATGCAGATGAAATGACCCTTGCCCAGAAGCCTCCAGAACCGCTTGCCTGTTGAGAGTTATGTAACGAACCGATAAGCCTCGTCAGGCTTGTTTCTTAAGCATTTATATTGTAGATTTGTGCTTCTTACAGGCGGATTTGTTTATTGTTCAGCCTGCTCTCAAACAGAACTAATAAACGGTACGAAGCTCCTCTATAGTTTTCCCAACGTTTATAGTTCACAAGCAATATTAGTATGAAGACAATTCAGGATTGTTTGAATGAACGTATTTTAATTATTGATGGTGCAATGGGCACCATGATTCAGCGATATAAACTAGCCGAAGCAGATTACCGTGGAGAAAGGTTTAAAGATTGGCATAGTGATGTAAAAGGTAACAACGATTTATTGAACCTCACACAACCGCAAATCATCACAGCCATTCACAAACAATATTTAGATGCCGGTGCTGATATTATTGAAACCAATACTTTCAGCAGCACTTCAATTGCAATGGCTGATTATGAAATGCAGTCGCTAGCATATGAACTAAATGTAGCTGCTGCAAAATGTGCCAAAGAAGCAATCAGTCAATCTGGCAAACAGGCTTGGGTTGCCGGTGCCATTGGTCCGTTAAATAAAACATTGTCGCTTTCTCCCGATGTAAATAATCCCGGCTTCCGTGCAGTAACTTTCGATGAAGTAGTGGCAGCATATTATGAACAGGTAAAAGGTTTATCTGATGGCGGAGTTGATATTTTATTGATAGAAACCATTTTTGATACACTGAATGCAAAAGCAGCAATATTTGCAATCAAGAAATATTTCAGAGATACAAAGAAAGAGTCATTGCCAATTATGATTAGCGGAACTATTACTGACGCATCTGGCAGAACACTGAGTGGTCAAACATTGGAAGCTTTTTATACATCGGTGATGCATGCCAAAACCATTAAGCATTGGATTAAATTGTGCATTAGGTGCAAAGAGATGCGACCGCACATTGAAGAGCTTTCGCAAATTGCAAGCTGTTATGTTTCTGCTTATCCAAATGCTGGTTTGCCGAATGCAATGGGAGAATATGATGAAAATCCAGAAGATACTGCTCACCATCTTGAAGATTGGGCAAAAGAAGGCTTTGTAAATATTGTGGGCGGATGCTGCGGCACTACGCCAGACCATATTAAACATATTGCCGACGAAGTAAAAAATATTAAACCAAGACAACTACCCGTTGTTGAAAAAGAACTTGTATGACATCCGGAAACCTACTTTAATTCGCCCTATCAATTCTTTTCGTAAACAATTTTACGATGCTTAAAATCTGTTCGTTAAAAAGAATTCATAAATGGAAGACGCTGTTGTGATAAAACCGTATTTGCGGTTAGCAGGATTAGAGCCTCTTATTGTACGTCCCGAAACCAACTTCATCAATGTTGGGGAGAGAACCAATGTTACCGGTTCCAAAATGTTTGCCCGACTTATCAGAGATAATAAATATGAAGAAGCATTAAGTGTTGCCCGCCAGCAGGTGGAAAACGGCGCACAGGTGTTGGATGTAAATATGGATGATGCATTGTTGGAAGGAGTGTTAGCAATGACGACATTTCTCAACCTAGTGCAAAGTGAACCAGACATTGCGAAGATTCCTATCATGATTGATAGCTCCAAGTTTGAGATCATTGAAGCTGGTTTAAAATGTGTACAGGGGAAATGTATTGTGAATTCTATCTCCATGAAAGAAGGAGAGGAAAAGTTTATTGAACAAGCAATCATTTGTCAGAGTTACGGAGCATCAGTAATTGTAATGGCTTTTGATGAAAAAGGGCAAGCTGATACAAAGGAAAGAAAAGTAGAGATTTGTCATAGGGCCTATAAAATATTGACCGAACAAGTTGGTTTCGATCCACAGGATATAATTTTCGATCCAAACATATTTGCCATTGCTACCGGCATGGAAGAACATAATAATTATGGTGTTGATTTTATAGAAGCAACAAGAGAGATAAAGCAATTGATGCCATTAACTAAAATAAGTGGCGGTGTTAGTAACCTTTCATTTGCTTTTCGTGGAAATGATCATGTAAGAGAAGCTATGAACAGTGTGTTCCTGTTCTATGCAATTAAAGCTGGTATGGATATGGGCATTGTAAATGCCGGACAGTTGGTTGTATATGATGAAATAGAACCGCAGTTAAAAGAATTATGCGAAGATGTAATCCTGAATCGCAATAATGATAATAATGAAGCAACGGAGAAGATGATTGCTTTTGCTGAAACGGTAAAGGCAAAAGGAAAGGTAATTGTGAAAGATGAATCATGGAGACAAACCAGTGTAGAAGAAAGATTAAAACATTCATTGGTTAATGGCATTACGGATTATATTGAAGCTGATACAGAAGAAGCAAGATTGAAATATCCAAAACCATTGGAAGTGATTGAAGGTCCGTTGATGGATGGAATGAATGTGGTGGGAGATTTATTTGGTGCTGGAAAAATGTTTTTACCGCAAGTAGTAAAGAGTGCAAGAGTGATGAAAAAATCTGTGGCGGTTCTTACACCTTTCATTGAACAGGAAAAAGAAGATCGGAAGCAGGCACATCTTGCTGCAGGCACAGAAAATATTGAAGCTGCTGGTGCACCAAAAGTTTTACTGGCAACAGTAAAAGGAGATGTGCATGATATTGGAAAAAATATTGTTGGCGTTGTATTAGGATGTAACGGTTATGATATAATTGACTTGGGTGTAATGGTTCCAGCTGATAAAATTTTAGATACAGCTGACAAAGAGAATGTTGATATTATTGGTTTAAGTGGATTAATTACTCCTTCGCTTGATGAAATGGTGCATGTGGCTCATGAAATGAAACGCCGTAACATGAAGCAGCCATTATTAATTGGTGGGGCCACTACATCGAGAATGCATACAGCTGTAAAGATTGCTCAGCAATATGATAATGGAGTAATGCATATTCTGGATGCCTCCAGAAGTGTGACAGCGGTAAGCACTTTATTAGGAAAAGAAAAAGAGGCACTACTTAAAAAAACGGCTGATGAATACGAAGGTCTAAGGAAACAATTTGCCACAAAAGGTAAAAAGACACTGATTCCTTACAGCGAAGCAGTAATAACTAAAGAATATTTCGACTGGAAGAATTATAATCCAACCAAACCGGAAATTGACGGAGTGAAAGTGTTGAAGTCATTTGATCTAGCAGCTATTGCAAAATATATTGACTGGGGGCCATTCTTCATTGCATGGGAAATGCCTGGACATTTTCCGCAAGTATTAGATGATAAAATTTTCGGAACAGAAGCAAAACGATTATTGAACGATGCACAGAAGTTAGTAGAAAAAATCATTGCAGAAAAATGGTTTACGGCTGATGGAGTAATTGGTTTCTGGCCAGCCACTAGTAATAATGCCGATACAATTACATTGACAACTGAAAAAGGAGAAATAAAACTGGAATCATTGCGGCAGCAATTGAAGAAAGCGGTAGGGCAACCTTCTTATTCACTGGCAGATTTTATAAAACCAGGCCCATCCCCACAAACAGACTGGATTGTTGGCGACCCTGCTAAAGCCCCTTCCCAAGAGGAAGGGGAAATAAAACCCGGATATCAAATGGCAGATCCAATAACATATCCTTTGCTTAAAAAATTTGCTGAAGCAAACAGAGCTAATTCGACTCCCGCAGAAGATGTTCTTTGGAATTTAGTAAAGACAAAACAGCTTGCTGGGCATAAATTCAGAAGACAACATATTATGGGCAACTATATTGCAGATTTGGTTTGTCTTAAAAAGAGATTGGTTGTAGAAATTGACGGCTTAATACATCAACTACCCGAAAACAAAGAATCAGATGAGATAAGAACAAAGTGGTTAAATGAACAAGGGTTTAAAGTTCTTAGAGTTACAAATGAACAAGTAATAAATGAAACTGAAAAAACTCTAGAACTAATTTCTTCAACTTTAAAAAATCAACCAGACCTGAAGGAAAACTTTGATCTAAGTTCCCCCAACGGGGGACAGGGGGCCGATTACATGGGTTCATTCGCAGTAACTATTCATGGCGCAAGAAAACACATTGACCAGTACGCTGCGGACAACGATGAGTACAATAAAATATTAGTACAAATACTAGCCGACCGTTTTGTAGAAGCTTTTGCAGAATGCTTACATGAAAAAGTAAGAAAGGAATATTGGGGTTACGAAAAAGATGAAACGCTTAGCAATGAAGAATTGATAAGAGAAGAATATAAAGGTATACGACCTGCACCAGGTTATCCGGCTTGCCCAGATCATACAGAGAAAATAAAACTCTTTGAATTACTCAACGTAACTGAAAATATCGGCATTGAATTAACCGAGAGCCTTGCCATGAATCCGCCTGCTTCTGTTTGCGGCTGGTATATTGCACATCCGCAAAGCCATTATTTTGGTTTAGGAAAAATAGATAGAGACCAGTTGGAAGATTATGCCAAACGAAAGGAAATGAGTTTGGATGAAATGGAGAGATGGTTGAGACCGGTGTTGGAATAAATTTGCTTTCTCTTTTTTCATAATCGAATTATAATTTGCAACAACAAAATAATTAAGTTTCTTTGATATTTGTTTTTGCTTGCTTAAGAACGGAGTCTTTTATGTACTCTTCGTAATTTTTATGAGCTATGGCAGGCAAAAACCTGCTTTCTCCTGTTTGTCGGTTTCTTATCAATAAAAATTCAATTGGCTTGCCACTTTGAATCCTATATACTCCAGTAAATTTTTCATTTTTTTTATTCCTTTTCGTCTTTAACAACTGTACGGCGGCGGCAGGGACAATTTTTATCATATAACCAATTTTATCTTAATTTTTCTAGTAATTATTCTTGTTGATAGTAACTTATATTTATTGCCTAAAGAATAATCAAATAGAATATTCTCATGTCTATAATCCATAATTTTTAGATAAGCAAGTTTCTCTGAAGCTAGCACTGTTATAAGTGTTACAATCGATTTCTTTAGGAAACTTAGATGAACTTTCAAATCCTTTTGAGTATGCTTTTCAGTATAATATATGATTTTTCGTTCTTTAATATAGCCTTCTCGACTTCTAACTTCTATTTTCCTAATCCAATTTCCGAATGAATCATACTCATATTCAGAAGTGTCTTTTGATTTCCAATTTAGAGTACCATCCTCATTAAGCATTGTGTAAAATGTGATTATATTATTTCCATTAGCATCATAAGAATAATCGATTATAGTTTTATTTCTTTGGTAATAATTTTTTTCTTTCTTAGTAAGAAACCCATTATTATTGTATGTATACAACTCGTTACGTACTTGTATAGAGCTGGGGTTATCTATATGAAATATCTTTTCTTTTAAATTCCCTTTTTCATCGTATTTAAAAATTGTCGTATCCCCATCTCCACTATAAGAATGCAAATTTATTTCTTCAACTATCTTACCACTACTATCATATTTATAAAAGTGTTTAGAATCTTGTTCATCTTTATTGCCAACAATAAAAGATTCAATTATATTGCCATCTATATCATATTTGTTAATAGTGATTAAATCTTTTTTGTTAAGTTGAATTAGTTCTCCTTCCTCGTCGAAGAAAGAATTCAGATTTTCACTATGTTCTCCTTTCTCAAGTTTTCCAAATCTATAATCTCCTTTGTAAATAGACTCAATAGATAGTTTTACTTTTCCTTTAAAGCCACTTTGTTCCCAATCTGTTTTTCTTTTATTTTTGGATCCGAAATACGTAAAACTTCTTTCTGAAATAAAAAGTGGTTTCCCTTTTGTATAAACCGTTTTTTTATTCCAGTTATCCAAGCTGTCATATTCATATGAGTATGAATATTCGCTTAGCTGTACCCCTTTTTTATCATACACTTTTATATCCGTGGGGTTATCTTTCATATCAAATCCAGAATATTTAATTACAATGTCTTTGTAATATTTTTTACTATAACCCGAAAACTCAAGTAACCGATTGAGTGAATCGTATTTACTGGCAATACTTTCAACAACCTTACCTCCTGAGTATTGTGTTTTCTTTCGAGAACAAAGCCATTGGGATTAAGCCTGTAAGCTACAGATGAGTTTAATTCACCATTTGGTTTAAACACATCAAATACTAAATTGGTTTTACTTCTTTCTTTAATTTTAGAAACACTACTAAGTGATAATTCCGGTTCTGAAAAATCACCTCTGTCCAAAACTAAGTATTTGTTTAACCCGACAATAACTCCTTCTTTATCATATTCTAGTATTGTGACATGGTCGTCGTCATCTGCATCGCCAAATTTATCTTTTAATGACTTATACAAAATAGGATTTTGCCCAATATCATATCTTGATATTGACTTAGTAATCAACCCATCTTTTTCAATTTGTCCAAATTTTTCAGAAAAAGAATATGTGATTTCTAATATTGACTTGACCTTGCCATTAAGTCTCTCAGCCTGTAAAAACTTGTCGTGGGATTGAGCATCAGATGAAAATGAACAGTTTAAGAAAAGAGTGCCTAAGAAGAAAAAAAGCTTGATTTTCATATCGAGATATAATATAGTAATTGAAAAATTTTACTAAAAACGACATATGAACTTGATCAAATAAAGATAACTCAAACACTTTTCTTACATAATCGTATTTTTAAAGTAATATTTTAGTCTAGTTGCAAAGTTATTTGGTGTTGGAATAATCACCTCGTCTTCACAACCGTCGTATCCGTCCAGCTATCATGCCAAGGTCTGCTACCAAATCCACTTAGCACTTCAAATGGAACCATACGGGAAAGACTGCGAAGTATAGCATCTTTAAATGTAAGTTCCGTCCCATCATTTCTTATTGCTCTTGTTCCCGTTAGTAGCTTGCCCAATGTGTAACCTTTAAATGCTTTTTCACAAATGGTATAATAAACTACATAGTTAAAAATAAACACTACATAAGCCAACGTCCAAAACCGCCAACCTCTATCTCCATATGCTATTTCCATCAGAAAATCTGGTGCAATTGCCAGTAGTAAATATCCAACAGCATAACCGATTGCATAATTTAAAGCAAATCGCATAAATAAATTATCAATCAGCCAATTTAAAAATCGCTGCCCTTGAGACGCTTCGGTGTATTGTACTTCAGTATCAAAAAGATTAACCTGTTCTTCTGCTAGTGTGTTTTCTTCCATAGATAATTTATTATTACACTAATATATTCCAATTCTTTTAAGTTCCAAATCCAATCCCAAAGGTTCTTTAAAATAAATACTTTTTATTCCCAATGCTTCTGCCGCTTTTACATTTCTTAAATTATCATCAATAAATAAAGTTTCTTCAGGGTTTACATTATATCTGTTTAATAATAACTTATAGAATTCCGGAAAAGGCTTCCGCATTTTTTCTTCGCCACTTACTACTAGTCCATCAAACCATTGCAAAAAATCAAAACGGTCTATTGCGATGGGAAAAGTCTCTGCACTCCAGTTGGTTAGCGCATAAAACTTCAGGTTCTTATTTTCTTTTAGTTGTTTGAAAATATCAACGGTGCCTTGAATTTGTTCCCCCAACATTTCCACCCATCGCCCATAAAAATCTTTGATAGGGTTTTCCCATTCGGGAAATTCAATCAGTTTTTCTTCTGTTGCTTTGGCTATTGGATAACCTGCATCTTGGTTTTCGTTCCAGTCAGGTGTGCAAACGTTTTGGAAGAAAAAAGTTCTTTGTTCCTGCGAATCAAAATAGTTTTCAGTAAAAACATAATCCGGATTCCAGTCTATCAGCACTCCGCCTAGATCAAAAATTATCGTATTGATCATTATACATTTTTGTATTTCATTTTTAAAGAAATCATTACTGAACACATGATAATCATAATGACATTGGTAACTATAATCACCATATCATCTCTGAATACTCCGTAAGCTATCCACATTACTTCATTGATAAATGCTATAATAAACATCATCAACGAAACATTTTTTGCAGATTTTTCTTTCCAGGTCTTTATTACTTGAGGTAAAAAAGTGAGTGCAGTAACTGCACAGGCAGAATAACCCAATATTTCTATTCCTGTCATAGTTCAGAATTGAACTGCAATGATATTACCTTTTTTCAAACAACCACCAGGAACGTTTGCGGGGCTTTATTTTATAGTTTGCACCAATGTAGCCTCTTATATATTGCATCGCTTCGTCTATATCATCTGTAATCAACATCAAATCCAGGTCTTCAGCAGAAATTGTTCCTTCTTTAGCCATCCATTTCATTTGTTGCACCAAAGGTTCAAAAAATTCTTTTCCATATAAGACAACGGGGAATTGAGTGATGCTTTTTGTTTGTACCAATGTTAGTGTTTCAAATAATTCATCTAGTGTGCCAAAGCCACCAGGCATAATGACGAAGGCATACGAATATTTTACCAGCAATACTTTTCTAACAAAAAAATGTTCAAAGGTGATTGATTTTTGAACGTATGGGTTTTCATGTTGCTCAAATGGCAACACAATGTTACAACCCACCGACATTCCATTATTTTCAAATGCGCCTCTGTTGGCTGCTTCCATTATTCCAGGTCCCCCCTCTCGTCATTGTAGTAAACCCTAATTCTGCAATGCGTTTACCAAACTCTCTTGCTTTAATATAGCATTGGTGATCTTCTTTAATCCTTGCAGATCCAAATACTGTGATACAAGGGCCAACGAAGTGAAGATTTCTGAATCCTTTGATAAACTGCAGAAAACCCTCCAAGCAAAATGTAATTCATAACCTCTGCTTTTAGGACCTTCAAGATAAACTGGTTTTTCGCTGAAATAATTGGACCGTCTTTTGTTTTTGTTGATGCTTTCCATAGTATGATACAGCGGTGTTGCTGTATTCACAAAAATTAAACCCGATAATGTACAATACGGTACAGGACATAAAGTAAGTGATGATGAAGGAAGAGTGATTCAATTGGATTTTAAAGATGTTAGATTAATAAATGCTTATTTCCCCTCAGGAACAAGTGGCGATTTAAGACAAACATTTAAATACGAATGGCTTGATGAAATGAATAAGTATCTAAATAAGCTAAGAAAAAAAACACCGAAACTTATTTTGTGTGGCGATTATAATATTGCACATACTGAAATTGATATTCATGATCCGAAGGGAAATAAGAAATCTTCCGGATTTTTACCTGAAGAAAGAGAATGGATGACAAAATTTATTGACAATGATTGGATAGATACTTTCCGTCATTTTCATCCGGAGCCGCACCGTTATAGCTGGTGGAGCCAACGGTTTCCAACTGTTAGACTAAATAATAAAGGATGGAGAATTGACTATATAAATGTTACAGAACCTTTGAAGAAAAACCTGAAAGATGCAGAAATTTATTCTGATGTAAAGCATAGCGATCATTGTCCTGTATATCTTGATATTAAATTGTGAGACGCAATGATTATTTACAACGTAACAATAAAAACAGCTCATTCAATTACAGATGAATGGTTAAACTGGTTAAAAGAAGAGCATATTGCTGATGTAATTAATACCGGCTGCTTTACTCATGCAACCGTTCTTCGGCTGCTGGATATTGACGAAGAAGATGGAATTACTCATGCTGTGCAATACCATGCTCCTGATATAAAACTTACGAAGAATATTTGGAAAACATGCAGATACGATGCGAAAAAAAGGTATGGATAAATGGGGAGATAAATTCATTCCATTTCGGTCAGTGATGGAAGTTGTGTATTGAGCTGAATAAAATATTTTAGTAGTGCTTCAACCAAAACAGTTGTATATTCCATCGAAACCCTTTACAGGCATGCATTTGAAAAGGGAATAGTGAAACCCTTCTATAAACAAGGCTTTAAGTAACATAATCAACTTGTTTGCGATAGCAAAAAAACAGTAATTTCTCTTAAAACCTTGTCCGGTGCGGGTTTCGATAAGATTATTATTTTCTGATTTTTAACGAATAATATTTTATTGGAAAGAAAAACCTTCTAAATTTGTCGCCTGTCGTCAAACAACAAAATTTTACAAAACATGAACAAAGCAGAATTAATCGCTAAGCTTGCAGATGATGCAGGCATTACCAAAACTCAAGCTAATGCATCTCTTGATTCTTTTATTGAAGCAGTTACTAAAACACTGAAAGGTGGTGGTAAAGTAACGTTGGTTGGCTTTGGTACTTTCTCCGTATCAAAAGAGCTGCCCGTAACGGTCGTAACCCACAAACTGGTGAAGTAATAAAATAAAAGCCAGAAGAGTTGCAAAATTTAAAGCAGGTAAAGAACTTGCCAGTAAACTTTAATTCCGCACTAAACTTATTAAAAGCTCCATTCCGTCTGTAGCGGAAGGAGTTTTTTTTGAAATCAGATTTTATAAATAACAATAATTAAAAATTCATTTTATGGGAAGAGGTGATAAGAAAACAGCGAAAGGAAAACGTTTTAAAGGATCATTTGGTAAAAGCAGACCAGTAACAAAGACTCCTGCTCAAAAAGCTGCAGCAGAAAAAAAGACTACAGAGAAAAAGAAGCTGCTAAAAAGGCGAATAAATTATTCCAGTTGTAGAAGTTGTCTGGATGATCCTTTCAACTTGCTAGCTATATTTTGTTTGGAGCTAACCGCTCAATCTTCAACTACCATTTCTTCCAGTGTGTATTGAATTCTACTCATGCAGGCGGCTTGGTCTTCCTTGCCAAAATTCAATTATAACTGGTTTTAATAGTAACCACCCCAATGTTCTGGTTTTTTCAATCTTTTCGTATTTTGCTTTCTTTTTACTTGTTTGTAATGTTCATCCAGCCACTCCCTGCTTTCAATTACCTGGCTTTGTGGCGAGGCAATGGCTCAATTTGACTTCCTTCTGGTCTTGAAAAAATAGGCTTCCTTTCTTCTTGAGAAACCTTTTCAATTAGCCCAGTTATTCTTACTTGTCTTTCTAATTCCTTCCAGAAAAAAACTGCACAGGCTTTTGGGTTTCAACCAATTGTTGTCCTTTGTAGCTATTGTAGTTGGTAAGAAAATAAGCCGTTCTTCTCCACACCTTTTAATAGAACAATTCTTGCCGAGGGAATTCCGTCTGATGAGGCAGTATTGACATCATTGCATTTACTTCATCATTGGCTCTAGTAACAGCCTGCTTCCACCATTTTGAAACTGTTTAAGAGGCTCCATGTCTATTTTCTTTTCTACTCAGTTTCTTTTTAGAATAGCTTTTTCTTATATCAGCAATATTTTTTGACATAGTAGCAAATTGGAGGACCAAAGTTGCAATGGCTCTTTAGTAGTAATGCGTAAAAAAACAGATGGCCCTTCTCAAATATTGCGAGTATGATTGATTGAGGTTGTGTTGCTTCTTACGGCTGGAAATCATCTCTTCTTAGTTACTACATTCAGCATGGCCCAGTTCGTGGATTCTCTTTATCTGCCTTCTAACTTCTATATTGGCATCAGCAATAGCTTGCATATCAATATTCAATTCTTGGAGATATGCCACCTTTTCTGTACTTGCCGCTGAAAGTTAGCTTCTTTCAATTTGTTTTCTGGCTTTCTGTCAATGTATCTCTCTCAATTGATTCTTCTCATTCAAGAGCTGCCAAACACTTTTGTTTCTCATCTTTTAAATCAGTGGAAACTTTACTATACCCTTCTTTTAGATCCTCCTTATTCAATATTTACCTTCATAGCATTTACTACGCATCTCCAACTTCAGCATTTTTCCTGTAGTTATTAATTTCTGTATAAGCATTATCCCAGCAATCAATTCATTCCAGTAGTCAGATGTTCTTTGGCTAACATTATTCAGTTCTTGCACCTCTTTTTGCGATAGTCTAGAATTTGAATTCGTCTACTTGTTCAGACAACACTTCATTTTCTCTTTAAAATATCTTGCCGCTTTTCTTCTGTTTCTTTTACGATGTCTATTGCTCCAGCAGTTGATTTATTTTAGTGTTATGCTCAATAAACAACCACTCTTGTGCAAGCCGCACACTAGTTCTATATAATCTGGTTTGCTCTGTATTTGTAGTTTTATGGTTTTTTTCAGTAATTCAAAACTTCTTCTTTCAATTGCTTATTCTGCTTTCTTAATTGATCAATCTCAATACTCTCGGTTGCATTTTGAAGTTGTAGGGAGTTTAGTTTACGAAGTTCTGGTTCTGCTTTTAGGCTTATTTGCTTTTATGCGCATTTCATCTGCCTCAATCTATGTTGAGTTCGCTATTCTCTTCAACATTCATGGAATTTCTTTTTGAGGCCTTCTTTAGCTCTCTTTGTTTGTTTAATATCATTAAAGTAGCGGCGTTTCCAGTCATCTAGTTCACGGTTTGAGTTTTCCTCCTGGAGCTCACTTCAACTTCATCCTTTACTACAGTGAACGACGGCTGTAAAAAAAGTGAATGGTAATGCCTAGAACGATAGCACCGAGCATCTACAAGTACGCTAAATTTCAAATCAATGAAGGAAGTAAGAAAAGTTGACCATCCATAAACAGTAACAAAGGTTTGAAACTATAAAAAAATCAGCAAACTGCCGTTTATAGTTTTCGCAAATCAGATTGGATATCTACTGCAAGATAGTATTTGCCGGAAATTTGAAATAGGAAAATCCCCTAGTATTTGCACCCTTTTACCAGTGTTCCAACCTTTCGCCGGTTACAACTCTGCGAAGATTATCTTCCTGTATTATGTTGAAAACAATAATGGAAGATTGTTTTCCATGCAAAGGGTAAAAGCAGTCATATCCATTACCCGAGGGTTTTGGGAAATGCAGTCTTGAAAAGAGAACATTGTATTTAGTAGCTGTTGAGGTCTTTTCAGGTCTGCATTATAGATGCAGTCGACTCTACGTTCCTTTAAAATCACATCTAGCATTTATCTCGATAGCCCGGAGAGATCTGGCTGTATCTGCTAGTAAAATATGGATTTCCTAGCCTGCTCCGAATATCACCTCCTTCCTTTTTCTCATGGCGTAAGCTCCTTTGCGGTGGATATAAGGCTCAGCAATCTGCTCCCATTTAATGGCACTTTGCAGTCGGGGTACACCAGCTTTTTCCAATCCTGCCTGTAAGGCCATTCCATTAATAACTCAAGCTGGCAATTCCCATACTTTCAATCACCATGAGCTCTTTCCCAATTCCTGGCTAGCTTATTCATTCCTCTGCAAATATGGCTCCACCAATCGTTGGCTAACTGAACGCCTAATTCAGTAATTGATTTAATATCCTGGGCATATTGGTTAATTGAGTTTGGTATCAAATCCAAAAACTTTTACTCACCCATTAATGCTTCATGGAAAGTTTAAGAAGAACTCGTTTGTACTTTGGTAACAGCTGCTGTTTTTTCGGGGCGAAGATAGGGGAATTAAATTTTTGTGAGCTTCGGGTTCAATTGGGCACGTCTGTTGTGTCACTCACTTGCCGTCCTGTTTTCGCGCATCTTTTTAGCCATTATGGGAGTAAACCATCGGTACTTTTCCTTCTAGTCCTTTTTTATGCTACTTTCCCTTTCTCAAACTCAACAAAGTATTAAAAACATGGGTAAGGCGAATACATAAATTCATTAAAATGGCAGATTGAAAATATGGCCAGATTAATCAAAAGCTTGGTATTTCACTTATGCTGTGATTCCAGCCACGACCGCTCTTGCTTTAATGTCTGCATTCCTGTCGGTGTAAGTACCTTAATTTTCAGTTACAATTATTCTTGATTATCTTAAGAATATTTGATAAGAGTAAATTCATCATCAAACATCCAAAGTACAGGATGGAAATCTGTAATATAAATGTGCCGCCTTCTTTTAAAAAATGAGAGACGATTGCCGCCCATTTATCCAGATCTGGTAACCAGCCAATTGTTCCGTAGAAGTAAATGCGATATCAAATTTTTTGTCAAGATTTCTCTCAGATCATACATTGCAACAAATGAATTCAACATTCAATCCTAATTCATCATTTAGTTTATTTGCCCTTCGCTAATTGTTCGCCGAGAGAGATCAACGCCGGTTACTTCAGCACCCATTCTGGACCAACTCAACCATCCATTCCGAAATGGCACTGCAAATGCAGAATCGTTTTTCCATCCACATCGCCCAGCTCATTTAGCTCAATTGAGGTCAAAGCATTTCCTTACCTTCCCAAAATTCCTGCAAGGTTATAAGTCGAATCTTTTGAATCCTGGTTCGTTGATTCCAAAGTTCCTTGTTTGCTTTAAAGTATCTTGGAAAGTTGCTCATTATCAAACATAAATTTAAATAAGAGAAATTGTCAAAAAAGGAATCTCTTAAGTGTTGTATAGAAAGAGGAAGACTCTCATATTTTGAAACAACCCTTTATTCTTTCTCAAAAATAATGCCAACTTCTTTACGATAATGTTTCTAAAAGAGGTGTTTACTGCTCATTATTAGGCTATTGTCAGTTTGTACAAGCTCAGCCCATCGAAAAAATATTGTCCTCGCTTACATCTGTAAATCAGAAAATGGATACTTCATGATTTTGAAGAAAGTATCACATGAAAAGCGATGCGGATAGTCCAAGTATTATAAAGAAGGCTTGAAATTAGCTAAGCAAACGAAAAATAATAGTGATAGAATTGTACGATTATACTCTTGCACAGCCTAAGTAGAGTAGGGCAGATGGCCAGCGAGATCCTCAAGGAGCTCTCTCTGCAACTAATGAAGCCAATTATTTATTGATGGTAATACACATCTAAAGGTATTGCAAACCACATAGCCCTCTTACCGCCACTTATTTTCGTTTATTGCTGAAGTACGATTCTGCCTGTTTTATTATCATGAAGCAAAAAAATTGGCAATTCCTATCTGGCCTTATGGAAGATGGTTTATATATGATGGAATAGCTGGAATTGTTTCCTGGCGAAGTGAAGATTATGAAAAAGCAGAAGAATACACTCAAAGCATATAATCTTACAGGAAAGCTGGCGGTCGTTAGAATGGATCATGGTCTAATAATAAAACCTGATTGGGAAATCTTCATTCAAAGTTGAATAATGCAGAAAAATTTGTTCAAATATTAACAGAGTTTCAACAGTTTACAAAAACAACAAAGGGTTTTCAACAAGATGCTACACACATAGCCTACTTTTTTTTTTTTATTAATTGGGGAAATAAGACATTGAAGGAAAAAGTAATACTGTTGGAAAGTGCAAAAAACTGTGCATTAAAAAACGGCTATATTCTGCCGCAGCTTTGGCAAACTATCAGATTGCATCTATTCATGAGGAAAACGATCAGCCGGAAGAAGGACGAAATACTTATACGAAAATAGAAATTTCTTTCTATAGAACAAAGTGCAGTGTCTAAGGCTCTCAACTTAATATACAATATGAACTTGAGGTAAAAACCGGAAGACAGCGGATGCCTTACTGCGAATCAATTCTCGGCCTTATTGCTAAGCATAAGATCATTCCAATAAAGAACTTGCTTTTGAACTTGAAAAATACTTAGAAACTGCAAAAGGAAAGAAGGAAATTGAGTTATTGGATTCATGGAACCAACTTTCTGCAGTCAGATTACTTAATAGGTAGATGTTTAGCAAACACTTGAACAGAAAATTTGCAAAATGGATGCTACCGCATCACACAACAGAATGAAGCTAATATTATTGACAGAAGGGAAAAGATTTACAATTCAGAGAGCTGGAAAAAGAAAGCAACTTAGTGTTTCATTAGTTAATGAATACGTTAAAGAAAACTTTGGTGATGATAAAAACAAGGAAGAAAACTTTTGTTATCTGGCAGGGTTATTAATTATAGTCTTATTATTTTATATCAGTATAGAAGGCAATTGTCTAAAAATAAAGATCATCAATAAGCAACAGGATGGTTTAGTAATACTAAATCAGAAATGCATCACAGGTAAAAGAATAATCTGCAAATTATTTAGATTGCACTTGATCTACAATCAGCAACTACTGATGATGAAAAGACGGCAGAAAATTCAGGAAAGGAGAGTCAAGAGGTGCAAAGCATGGCTTTTGTGCACCAAAATCTTTACCAAGAAGATCCAGTACTATTGACATTCAGCAATACATTCGGAAATGCTTACTGGATAATCTACAAATACAATCTATAATACAATGGAGAAAATAAAGAATAGCACTTTAGATATATACTGAAGTATGAAGCAATCAGATTCCATTCTAATGCAAATTATTCCTATTGGTCTAATTATAAACGAGCTCATAAGTAATTCTTTAAAGTATGCATTTCAAGAATAAATGAATGGTGAGATAAATGTATGTGC